>OZ252004.1:0-1140000 GCA_965247235.1 Pyrinomonadaceae bacterium | reverse complement strand
TTGTGGGGTGACGCAATAGGGTAGGCAAGACGGCTGATGGATGCCGTTGAAGTAAATAGCTCGTAGCTTAGGAAAATCCGGGTTACACAAGAGTAAATAAACGGACGAAAGTACGAAACTTCGGTTTCGGAATAAGTTGTTGACCCCAGTTGCCGAGAAAAACCTCGTTCAACTTAACTATTATCAACCGTACCGCAAACCGACACAGGTAGGTGGGATGAGAATTCTAAGGTGCTTGTGAGAACCCTCGTTCAGGAACTCGGCAAAATGTGCCCGTAACTTCGGGAGAAGGGTAGCCGTGTTCACTAAGAACACGGTCGCAGAGAAATGTTTCAGGCGACTGTTTAACAAAAACACAGGTCTCCGCAAAGTTGTAAAGACAACGTATGGGGGCTGACGCCTGCCCAATGCTGGAAGGTTAAAAGGAGCGGTTAGTCGTAAGGCGAAGCTGTGAATTGAAGCCCCAGTGAATGGCGGCCGTAACTATAACGGTCCTAAGGTAGCGAAATTCCTTGTCGGGTAAGTTCCGACCTGCACGAATGGCGTAACGATCTGAAAGCTGTCTTAACGAGGGACACAGCGAACTTGTAGTACCGGTGAAGATGCCGGTTTCCCGCATCTAGACGGAAAGACCCCGTGCACCTTGACTATAACTTGATAGTGGTTTCGGGCAAATAATGCGCAGAATAGGTGGGAGGCTTTGATGTCAGGCTTTTGGGCTTGGCGGAGCCGTCGTTGAGATACCACCCTTTGTTTGTTTGAAATCTAACCTAGAGCCGTAATCCGGTTCAGGGACATTATCAGGCGGGTAGTTTGACTGGGGCGGTCGCCTCCTAAAGAGTAACGGAGGCGCTCGAAGGTTGGCTCAGGCTGTTTGGAAATCAGCCGTAGAGTGTAAACGCATAAGCCAGCTTAACTGCGAGACATACACGTCGAGCAGGTACGAAAGTAGGAGTTAGTGATCCGGCGGTCGCTTATGGAAGTGCCGTCGCTCAACGGATAAAAGGTACGCCGGGGATAACAGGCTGATCCTGCCCAAGAGTTCACATCGACGGCAGGGTTTGGCACCTCGATGTCGGCTCATCACATCCTGGGGCTGAAGAAGGTCCCAAGGGTTCGGCTGTTCGCCGATTAAAGTGGTACGTGAGCTGGGTTCAGAACGTCGCGAGACAGTTCGGTCCCTATCTGGTGTGGGCGTAGCAGAATTGAAGGAATCTGTCCTTAGTACGAGAGGACCGGGATGGATCCACCTCTAGTGTACGAGTTATCGCGCCAGCGGTATTGCTCGGTAGCTATGTGGAGCATGGATAAACGCTGAATGCATCTAAGCGTGAAGCCAGACCTAAGATTATTTCTGCCAGTGAGACTCGTGGAAGACCACCACGTTGATAGGTTGGAAATGTAAGTGCAGTAATGTATTTAGTTTACCAATACTAATTGTCCCAAGGCTTGACCATAAAATTTATTTTCAAGCAAACACTGATTGCAATAATTGAATCTATCAAAATATTTAGTTATCAAATTGATTTGATATCACAAGTTTTCCGGTGATTCTATCGGTAGGGTCACACCCGTTCCCATCTCGAACACGGAAGTTAAGCCTATTAGAGCCGATGATACTGCATCTTTCAGGTGTGGGAAAGTAGGAAGTTGCCGGATTTATATTAAATGGCCTGTTCTTTTAGAGCAGGCTATTTTGTTTTTTGAAGAACGATGAAGGTGTCAGAAATTTTGTTTAAATGAGTGTAATTCTGTCAGGTTGATTCTGTCCTCAAACATAATGGCAAATTGATTCATCGCTAATCCACAATTAGGTAGTCTACACAAGTCACTTTTTCGCCACATTCTTCAACTCCAGAGTAGATTCATAATTAGTGTATGCCATATCCGCAACTCTTAGATTCAGTTTAAATTTTCTTTAAAATTCGTTGAAAGCTATAAATTTAATTGCTGCGGGTAAAATGGAGCGCGAGCGCAATGTCACCCGCCAAAAAATATCAGTAAAATTCGCTCGCTAAAAGTGAGCCACAAACTGCTCCGCCAATTCGACACTTTCAGCGTTGGAAGATTTATCGGCAACTCACGTCGGATGTCGCTGACACTTAACCCGACGCTATCAAATTCGTCGCTGTCAGCGACTAGAATCAAGGATTTTAAAATCTAAACACACTCTTAAAGGGGAGGAGCAAATAGATATTAAGTTTTTAGTCGGGCAAGGTTATTCGATCAGGTAGATTGCTTATATTGAACCTCTAAATTCGGACAGTTAGATAAGGTTGAGTTTGGTATTTTGATTGGGGACAGTTCGGCACTCTGATTTGGCTCACTTGAGAGTCAAACAATCGGCTACTCTATTGAACACGATTTCAATGGAGGAGAAAGCTGATGCAGAGGAGATGCAGAGTGGAGTTATTTGAACAGATTCGTCGTGAATATGAACACGGCAGCGGAACCATTATCGGCACGGCAAACAAGTTCGGTGTCCATCGTCGGACGGTTCGGCAGGCAATTGAATGTGCGGTGCCGCCGGAGCGCAAGAAGCCTGACCGGAAAAGAACAAAGTTCGATGCGGTGAAAGGTTTCATCGAACGGATTTTGATTGATGATGAACGTGCGCCTCGAAAGCAGCGGCACACGGCGCACCGGATTTTCAGCCGTTTGCGAACCGAGTTGCCGGAAGCCGAAGTTGCCGAACGAAGCGTTCGCCAATATGTTGAAGAGATTCGTCAGCGGATCGGGTTGGCAAAGCGCGAAGTCTTCGTCCCGCAGCATTACGAATACGGTAGCGAGGCGCAGGTTGACTGGTATGAAGCGACAATCGAACTTGCCGGCGAGAAACAGGTTCTCCAGTTCTTTTGTTTGCGGGCATCGGCGAGCGGTGCGGCGTTTCACCGGGCATACCGGCGAGCGAACCAAAGCGCATTTCTCGAAGCCCATGAGAAAGCCTTCGATCATTTCGGCGGAGTTTTCAAGCGGCTTCGTTACGACAATCTGAAGGCGGCGGTCAAAAGAGTTCTGCGCGGTTCGCATCGTGAAGAAACGACGCGCTTTATCGCTTTTCGTTCGCATTACGGTTATGAAGGCAGCTTCTGCAATCCGTATTCAGGACACGAGAAGGGCGGAGTCGAAGGTGAAGTCGGACGCTTCCGGCGCAATCATTTGGTGCCGGTTCCGCAGTTTGACTCTTTGGATGCACTGAACGCTTGGCTGCTTGAAGAATGCCGTGCCGATGAACAACGCATCATCGAAGGACGTGAACTTTCCGTCGCCGCCGGTCTGGTCTTTGAACGAGCCGCCCTTTTACCAAAGCCGGTGGAGTTATTCGATCTGGCGGAAGAATGCTTCCCGCTGGTAGATGCCAAAGGCTGCATCCGGGTCAAGACGAACCTTTATTCGACACCGCTCGTGCCGCTGACTCGCGTCCGCGTCAGATTGCTGCCGACCAAAGTAGAAGTTTGGGCGAAAGGTTTGCCGGTTGCCGTCCACGAGCGGTCGTTTTTGAAACGGCAGGAAGTCTATAATCTGGAGCATTATCTGGATGTGCTGGAACGCAAACCGGAAGCGTTCTCCGGCTCCAAACCGCTGCACCAATGGCGAATGGAAGGACGCTGGACAGCGGAGTTCGACCGTTTGTGGGAACAGCTTCAAACACGGCACGGCGCAAATGGCGGAACGCGGCTGATGATCGAACTGCTCAGAGAAGGCAAACGGGTCGGTTACGAGCGACTGCGGCAGGCGATTATGCGGGCGTTAGAGTTGGGAACGGCGGAAGCCGAAGCGGTCACTTATTTGCTCAAACAGGCGGAACTTGAACGCTTTGCGACGAGCGCGGCATTACCCGAAGCAGATCACGAACGGCTTTCGCCTTCTTTAAGTCGGCACTTTTACCGACCGCTGCCGGAAGTCGCCGACTATGACGGACTGTTGTCTCAGCGCACCGTCGCCAACTCTTCTGCGGAGGTGGCGCGATGAACGAAGTGACGAATGTTAACAATGGAATATTGCCGCATCATTCGACGCTTGATGCCCGGATGGTTGAAGAACATTGCCGAACTTTAAGAATGCCGACCGTCGGAGCCTCGTTTGCTCAACTTGCTGACGAAGCCGTTCGCACGCATCAAACACCGATCAGCTTTCTGGCGGCACTGCTGCAAGCGGAAGTCGAAGAACGCGAGCGCGGAACGATTGACCGGCGGATCAAAGATGCCCGCCTGCCGCGTTTCAAGACTTTGGATGAGTTCGACTTTGCCGCCGCGCCGCAGTTGTCACCAACGCTGCTGCACACCTTAGCGGAAGGCGGTTATCTGGAACGAGCCGAACCGGTTATTCTGATCGGCGATTCCGGGACGGGCAAGACGCACCTGGCAACCGGGCTTTGTGTCGCGGCGTGTCAGCAGAAGAAAAGAGTTCGCTTTACAACTGCTGCCGGATTGGTCAATGAGCTGGTTGAAGCGCAGCACCACAATCTTTTGGGGCGAACACTCGGACGCTGGTCGCGTTACGATCTGATCGTCCTCGATGAAGTCGGTTACGTGCCGTTCGCGCAGGTCGGAGCCGAACTGCTTTTTCAAGTAATCGCCGAACGAGCCGAACGAGCGACAATCATTCTGACAACGAATCTGCCATTCTCCGAATGGACGCAGGTCTTTCCGAATGCCAGATTGTGTAAAGCACTGCTCGACCGCGTGACGGATCGGGCGCATATTATCGAAACGGGAACGGAAAGTTATCGGTTCAAGCGAACCGTCAGTAGTAAAAAGGCGCGGAAATCTTAGATTGGTAAATCGAACAGGTGAGCCAGATGGGAATACCGTTTTTGCAGGTGAGCCAAATCAGGCTGCCGAAATGAGCCAATATAACTTGCCAAAATCAAAGGTGGAAAATGATGTTAAAATTGCTCCCGAAAAAAACATTATGGCAAGCACCAAAAATCGCAAAGTTTATCACCGACTTTAAGGCTAAAGTCGCTTTGGAGGCGGTTCGCGGTCGAATAAAGATCAATCAAATCGCCAAACAGTTCGAGGTTCATACGAATCAGATTTCCAATTGGAAAAAGCAGTTTTTCGAATCTTTGCCGCAGATTTTTGATAATTCTAAAAATCCGCCTAGGTCACTTGACGAAGAATTGACCAACCAATTGTATCAGCAAATAGGACAGCGGATTTGTTTATTGACTGGTGATTATGGATTGGTATTCGCGGTTTGTCATCGAAATTGAGGTCTCGAATTCTTTAGAAGCAATCCCGTTTCTCGAAACTTTGAAACGGTCGTTGAAGAAAGACAAGCCGGAGATATTCAATTCCGATCAAGGCAGTCAGTTGACGGCAATCGAATGCGCGACGAATATTACAGGAGAACAAACTCCAGATTAGTATGGACGGACGCGGACGCTGTTTTGACAATTTTTTCGTTGAAAGATTGTGGCGCACGGTAAAACATGAAGAAGTTTAGAGGCGATGGTAGAGGGTGAATGATGAGTGGTGAATGGTGAATAAAAGATAAATATCGGAAGCAAAAGTCGTAGGTTTAATCAAACAATTTCTTCCATTCTTCATTCACCATTCATCATTATTTTCAGCTTTCCATTCGATAATTCGGAGCTTCCTTCGTAATAATGACATCGTGAACGTGCGATTCGCGCAAGCCGGCGGCGGTGATGCGGACGAATTTGGCTTTGGTCTGCATTTCGGCAATATCGCGGCAGCCGGTGTAACCCATTCCGCTTTTCAAACCGCCGACTAGCTGCGTCACCATATCGGCGAGTGTGCCTTTGTAGGCGACGCGCCCTTCGATGCCTTCGGGAACATACTTTGAATCGGAAACCGTCCCTTCCTGTGCGTATCTGTCGCTCGAACCTTGTTTCATCGCGCCGATTGAACCCATTCCGCGATAGGTTTTAAAATTCCTGCCCTGATACAAAATCACTTCGCCGGGAGCTTCTTCCGTTCCGGCAAACAACGAACCGATCATCACCGAATCCGCGCCTGCCGCAATTGCTTTGGCGACATCGCCGGAAAATTTGATGCCGCCGTCGGCAATCACCGGAACGCCCGAACCTTTTGCCGCCCCGACACATTCGGAAATCGCTAAAATCTGCGGCACACCTGCGCCGGTGACAACGCGAGTCGTGCAGATGCTTCCGGGACCAATTCCAACCTTAACTCCATCAATACCGGCATTTAATAATTCTTTGGTAGCTTCGGCGGTGGCGACGTTGCCGGCAATTAATTCGATTTCGGGATATTTTTGTTTGACCTTTTTGACGGCTTCGATGACGCGCGACGAATGTCCGTGCGCGGTGTCAATGACGATGGCATCAACGCGCGAATTGATTAAGGCGGCGGCGCGTTCGAGGTAATCGCCGGTCGCGCCGATTGCCGCTGCACAGCGCAGACGACCGAGAGTGTCTTTGGCAGCCGACGGGTAACGAATCGCTTTTTGAATGTCTTTGACCGTAATTAAACCTTTCAGATGCCCGTCATCATTGACGACCAACAGTTTTTCAATGCGGTGTTTCTGCAATTTGACTTTCGCTTCGTCCAAAGTAGTGCCGATGGGAACGGTCACGAGTGGTTGTTTAGTCATCACTTCGGAAACTAAGATATTGGTGCGCGTTTCAAAACGCAGATCGCGGTTGGTGATGATGCCGACGAGAAAACCGTTTTCGTCAACGACCGGAACGCCGCTGATTTTGAAGCGTTCCATAATATTGAGAGCTTCGGACACGAGTGCGTTATCGCGGATCGTCACCGGATCAACGATCATTCCCGATTCGCTGCGTTTGACCTTGTCAACTTCTTCGGCTTGTCCGGCGATTGAAAAATTTTTGTGAATCACGCCGATTCCGCCCTGCTGCGCGAGCGCGATGGCGAGACTCGCTTCGGTCACGGTGTCCATCGCCGACGAACACAGAGGAATGTTTAATTCGATGTTGCGCGAAAATCTGGTGCGCGTGTCAACTTCAGACGGCAGCACGTCGGAGTAAGCGGGAATCAGTAAAACGTCGTCAAATGTTAAGCCTTCTTTAATTTCTTCGATTTGCATAAAATTGTAAATTCACTATTTAGTCGGAAATTTTGATGAAAAAAAGCCCGCACAAGTTTTGCGGGCGGGTTTTCGCTCAGTTTATTAAAATTAGCTTTCAGCTTATCGGCAAGCTGCATAAAAATTATCTCGGCGGCGCGGCGGCATTGGCGTTCGCGGGCGGCGCGGCAGACGCAAATTGTCCGCTTTGCAAAATCTGCGTGATGTTGTCTTTATTAATTTCGACCTCGATGCCGTTCGCTTTTCCGGCAGGCGGCGGCGCGATTTGTTTGCCGTTTAAGGTTAATTGGACTTTATCGAAAAATCCGCGATAATAGCGGACTTTCAAATTTTGCTGTGCAATATAAGTTTCCGGCGTTTCCGGCGCGATTTCTTTGCTGGCTTTTTTGCCGTCAACCGTCGCTTCAACCGAAACTTTCTCGCTCAGAGCTTTAAGTTCGAGTTTGATTTCATTGGTCGAAGGCATCGCCGTATTGGCGTTGGCAGCCGCGACATTCACATTGCCGGTATTCGATGTATTAGCCGCTGTCTGATTAGTGTTTTTAGCGACCTCTTCGGTTGCCGGCTTTGATTGCCAGTAACGCAAACCGGCGAGAATGCCGAAGACCATCAAACCGATAATCACGGCGGCAAAAATATAAGTGCTGAGAGATGACGAATTAGCGTAATCATCAGTCAAAACTTCGGGTTTATATGTCTGCGGTTCTTCGCTCAGATTTTCTTCCTGACTGATTTGTTTGCTGTAATCGGCGAGAGCTTCCTGTTCGTCAACGCCGACATATTTGGCAAAAGATTTAATAAATCCTTTGTTGAAAATGCCGCCGGGAAGCGGTTTGTAGTCATTGTTTTCGATAGATGACAGATAGAGAGGCGAAATGCGCGTATTTTCAGCGACTTCCCTGATAGAAATACCTTGCGCTTCTCGCGCCTGCTGGAGCTTTTCACCTAGAGTTAATGACATTTAATTTTTGGTTGATTGAATCTTTCCCGAATTGAAAAACAAATACAAACTTAAAAATGAAATATATCTTTCTTAAACCGTAAATGTCAATCGTTTCAAACACTTTGTGAATATTCGCCTGCTTGATTATTTGATAAATGGCGTGATACGTTTAGCTTTTGTCCATATCTTGTAATAAAATTAAAAACTTACACGGAATTTCAAACTTGAGAGGAATATAAAATGAGTCTTGAAGCACTCGGAATGGTTGAAACCAAAGGCTTTGTCGGCGCGGTCGAAGCGGCGGACGCGATGGTCAAAGCGGCAAATGTCCAATTAATCGGCAAAGAATATATCGGTGCGGGTTACGTCACGATTTTCGTGCGCGGCGATGTCGGCGCAGTCAAAGCGGCGACGGATGCAGGCGCGGCGGCGGCGCGACGTGTCGGCGAACTGATTTCCGTTCACGTTATCCCGCGTCCGCACGGCGAAGTCGAGCGCGTTTTGCCGAAAGGCGGCGCAGTCGGTTTCAGCCCTGACGAGAAAGCTCTCGGCGGCGGTTCTGCCGGTCAACTCGGCTCAGGCGAGGGCGGCACAAACGGAATTTCCGTCAACGACCGGAATAAAACGAGAAATAAATAATTTGCGAATTTCGATTTGCGATTTGCGATTGGTTTTTGGATTTTCGTCTTTTGTTTTTGAATTAAGGCGAAGTTGAAAAAAATTAAGACAAATCGCAAATCGAAATTCGCAAATCGCAACTCCAACAATGTCCGAACATAACGATTTAATTTCGCAGCAGGAAGCGCGTGAAGCGGTGGAAGCCGCGCATCTCGCGTGGACGGCGGTGGCGAAATTTGACCAGACGAAAATTGACCGCATCTGCGAAGCGATGGCGAATGCCGCGCTCGCCGAAGCATTGCGTCTGGGCGCGATGGCGAGTGAAGAAACCGGGTTCGGCAAACCGGACGACAAGCGCGAAAAAAATCGTTTTGCGGCGGAAGATGTCTGGAATTATTTTAGAGGTTTGAAAACCGTCGGCGTGGTTAAAGATTACGGCAGTATCGTCGAAATCGCTTCGCCGCGCGGTGTCGTGGCGGCGATTATTCCTTCGACCAATCCGACTTCGACGACGATTTTCAAGATCATTATTTCTATTAAATCGCGCAACACAATCGTTATTTCTCCGCACCCGTCGGCGGCTCGTTCGATTGCCGAAACTGCGCGTGTGATGAAGGAAGCCGGAGTTAAAGAAGGTTTGCCGCCGGATGCGATTCGATGTTTGACGGTTTCTGCGCTCGAAGGCACGGAAACGCTGATGAAGCACAAAAAAACCGCCGTGATCTTGGCGACAGGCGGCACGGGATTAGTCCGCGCGGCATATTCATCGGGCAAACCGGCGTTCGGAGTCGGACCGGGAAACGTGCCGGTTTTTATCGAACGAACCGCCAACATCGAAAAAGCCGTCCGCGATATTCTGACTTCGACCTGTTTTGACAACGGCACGATCTGCGCGTCCGAACAAGCCGTAGTTGCCGACGCGCCGGTTGCAAATGCGGTGCGCGAACAGTTTATTAAACAAGGCGGTCATTTTCTGAACGCCGACGAAGCCGAAAAGGTCGGCGCGATTTTGATTACGCCGCAAAGAACTCTGAATCCGAAAATCGTCGGCAAATCAGCCGAATATATCGCTAATCTCGCGGGAATTTCGATTCCTTCAGGCGTGCGCTGTTTGCTCGCCGATTGCGGCGGAATCGGACGCGATTATCCTTGGTCAATTGAAAAACTTTCGCCGACGCTGGCGTTTTTTACGGTTGACGGCGTGGAACAGGGCGCACAGAAATGTCTCGAGATTTTGCAGTTCGGCGGAATGGGACACACCGCCGGAATGCACACGAATTCACGCGAAGCGGCGATTGCCTACGGCGAAAAAATGCCTGCGTCGCGCGTCATTATCAACTCACCGACGACGCACGGCGCAATCGGATTTTCGACCGATCTTTCCCCTTCGATGACGCTCGGCTGCGGTTCGTGGGGCGGCAACGTCACTTCCGACAATGTTTCGCCGATTCACCTGATGGACATCAAGCGCGTCGCTTTTGAAACAAAACCTTTGGGGATTCAAGATTCAAGATTTAAGATTCAGGATTCGGCAGTTTCGACTCAAACAAATCGAGTTAATCAAACGCCGCAACGTGAGGAAATCGCCCGGATCGTTGATCGTTTTCTGAGCGCGAAACTTTCCGGTGAAGTGCAAAATGCTGAAACGCCGAAAGTTGCTGAAACTTTCACGCCGCAGATTGCAACATCAGAATCGCCATTTGTCACGGGTTCGCCGGTCAAAACGATTATTCACGAACTAAAGCCGCCGACTTTGAACGGCGACGGCAAAAAATTGCCAACCGTTGATTTCGTCAGCGAAAATGATGTCCGCGAAGCGTTGGGAAAAAGCGAAAAAATTTATATCACGGCGAAAACAATCGTCACGCCGTCCGCCCGCGATTTGGGCGAAGAACAGGAAATTTTTATCAAAGTTTAAGTAAAATTATTTGAATTGGAGTGTTTTCCCCCGAAAACTGGAATCAATGGCTGAAATCGTTACCGATCAACAAGTATGTCCGAGCTGCGGCGTGGAAGTGCGTCCGAATTCGATGTTTTGCTACAATTGCGGCGGCAATGTAGAAGAAACGCCTGAACAGATTCCGGTCGAAGATTTTAATTCTGAAAACGATGCCGATTCTGCGGTTGAAACATCTGCTTCGCTGGAGACTTCAAAATTAATCGCTCCGACCGAAACTGAAAAGTTTACCGATATAAAGGTTGAAAAAACCTCTGTCAAAGAAGAAAACACTTTGGCAAAGGAAAATGAACAGGTTATCGAAACGGTCGCTACAGATGAAAAGTCTAAGAAAATCGCCGAACCGAAGCTCAAATCAGCCGCGAATATGCGCCGGCAAACTAAAACTTCTTCGCTTCGACAGGTCGAAGTCGTCTGGGAAAAACCGGAAAGCGATTCGCTCGTGCGGCTGATTTTGGTGACACTGTTAATGTTGGTTTTTGCGGCGGCGGTCGTTTATTTTGGAGTTTATCTCAAATAATTATGGCTTGATGGAAATCGTTATTTTATTATTTTTTCTGGCAATTTTTATAGGCGCGATGTTTCTCGGCGGGCTGATATTTATTTTTTATAAACGAACGCAGCGCAGAAAAAAGGCGCAGCGTGACAGTGCGAAAGAGTCGAATTGAACTAAGGATTACAATTATGGAAGCATTGGGAATGGTCGAATGTATGGGATTGGTGGCGATGATCGAAGCGGCGGACGCGATGGTCAAATCGGCGAATGTCAGACTGGTCGGTTACGAAAGAATTGATGCCGGATTGGTGACGGCAATCGTGCGCGGCGAAGTCGGTGCAGTCAAAGCGGCGGTTGATGCAGGCGCGGCGGCGGCGCGGCGGATCGGCACGGTGACGGCGGTTCACGTCATTCCGCGTCCGCATTCGGAAGTCGCCGACGGCATTCCGGTCATTGAAACCGGCGAAACCACGCGCAAGAAAATTTCAGGTTCTGTTCCGGGAAAATAAATTTCTAATTTTTTAATGCAAAAAGCGCGAATTTTAATATTCGCGCTTTTTTTTTGGAACGCGCACATTCCTGTTCGCGTGTATTTTTTTGTCCCGTAGTTTTTAAAAATCAAGACACGCGAACAGGAATGTGCGCGTTCCAAAATTGTTATTTGATAATCGGTGCGCCGGATGAATTTGAACTGCCCGCCGCAGTTCTGCCGGTGCGCGTGACGGCGATGCGTTTTTCCTTGTTCGGTCCGTCGGCAACCTGAACTTTGATGTTGCGAAATGAACCGTCGCGGCGGTCGTTGGTCGGCGTGTAGCTGATCGAATACTGCGTTCTGAGTTCGCTGGCAATGCTCTGCGCGATGGAATTCAGTTCGCTGATATTGGTCGGAAAATACGCTTTGCCGCCGGTTTCGGTCGCCAGCCTTTCCATAAACGCTTTCGCTTTCGCCTGCGGACTTTTGCTGATAAATCCGCCGTCTTTGCTCAGTTCTCCGATAAAACCGATGGTAAAAATCTGCACATCGAGTTCACGCAGTTTATCGAATAATTGCGCTTCTTTATAAAAACTGCTGCGGTCTTCGCCGTCGGAAACCAAAATCAAAGCGCGGCGTTTGTTGTCGTTTTTCTGCTTCTTTTCATATTCCGTGACCGTATCGGCTGCCAAATAAACGGCATCAATGATCGCGGTCTGTCCGCCTTCGGAATATAGATTGTCGAGCGCGTAATTCAGATCGTCTTTGTTGGATGTAAATTCCTGTTTGATTTCGATTTTGTCCGAACTGACAAAGCGAATTAAACTCGTTTCATCATCAGGACGATTCGTATTGATAATGATTTTGCTGGCTTCGATCACTTTTTCAAGCTGCGGACGAAGCGAACCGGAATTATCAATCACGAGCGAATAATTCGTCGGCACTTCGGCGACCGAAAGCGAGTCAATTTCCTGCGGAGCATTGTCTTCAAAAATTTTGAAATCCGATTTTTTCAGATTGTTGATCGGACGATTGCTGCGGTCAATCACGCGGACATTCAAACTGACGATTTCATTATTGATTATGATCGGTCCGTCATCTTCAATGTCCGGTGTCGGTGAAACGGTCGGAGTCGGCACGGGCGTTGACAAAACCGGGGTTGATCTCGGTGTCGGACTTGGTGTCGGCGTAATTTTCGGAGTCGGCGTTGGTGTCGGCGATTTCGTTTTCTTCGGTGTCGGTGTCGCGTTCGCAATTTTTCTCGCGCGGCTCGTTTGTGCGCTGACCGCCGCCAAATCGCTCAGTCCGAAAGATGCGCCGAGACAAAACAGAACGGTAAAAACCAAAAAGATATTTTTTTTCATTCAGCTCCTGAAAATTTTGTTAACGGTTTAATGTCGTCGGAACGGCATAATAGCCTTCACGACTGCGAACCGTTAGACGCGGCAAACCGCGCGGAGGTTTGACCTTAACTTTGACCTTGTGCCATTTGCCGTCGGGTTTAAAATCATTCGGAGTATAACCGACCGAGTATTGATGCCTCAATTCGAGCGCGATTCTTTCAAAAATCTCGTCCATTTCGACATCCGTGTTCGGATAGAAAGATTTGCCGCCGGTGACGGACGAAAGTTCGTCGAGAAACGCCTGTCCCTGAATTCCGTTGACGCTCGAACCGTCGTTGCCGCTCAAGATTCCGATGCCGTAGATCGAAACGTCGGATTCTTTGGAAAGTCGGCGCACCTCGTTAAAATTGTAGCGCGAAGAATTGTCCTGACCGTCGCTGATAACAATAATCGCCTTTTTTTTGTGCGTCCCGCGCGTTACTTTTTCGAGACCGAGATAAACGGCATCGTAAAGCGCGGTGTTGTTATGCGGATTAACGAGCGTCAATTTCTGCAAAACCGCTTCGCCGTCGCGTGTCCGGTCGAGCAGAAGTTGGGCGCGATTGTTAAAAGCGATCAGATAATATTCGTCCGAAGGATGGCTGGTGTTGATAAATTTTTCGAGAGCTTTGCGTGCTTTGCCGATTTTTTCGCCGCTCATCGAATCCGACACGTCGAAGAGAATTCCGACCGAAATCGGCGAATCGTCGTCGGTAAAATAACTGATTTCCTGTTCCTGACCGTTATCGGTAATAGTAAAAGCATCTTTCGAGAGACCGGAAATATAACGACCGTAAAAATCCGTGACAGTCAGATTGAGCGTCACGACATCGGTTTTAACCGTCACCGGGCGATCAGATTCTTCGGGTGACTGCTGTGTCGAATCAACCGGCGTTGGCACAGGTGTCGGGGTCGTTTTTTGAGCGGTAATTGCGCCGGTTAAAAAAACGGTCAGCAATAGTGAGTGAAACAACCGATTTTGTAAACAAAACCGGCTGAATTTCGTTAAAAATTCAACAACCATAAATTTCTCCAGAGATACACTATTGTAGGTCATTAAAACAAAATTTAGCAAGACAATTTTTAGATGTTCAAACCTTTAGAATTGTTGTTCGCCGAAAAAAATAAAACGGTTTCGTTTGTGCAACCTTTTTGAACGGCAAGCGTGATATAATTTCGGCAATGTGAACGGAAGTTTTTTTGAAAGGAATCGTGATCGCAGAACCGTTAGATCAATAAACTCAAAGCAATGGCTGAATTTATCTGCCGCCTCGGAACACCTTCGGGCGAAATTATTACCAGAATTGTCGAAGCAGGCGCAATCGGCGACGCGAAAACGCGGCTCGAAGGCGAAGGCTTTAAAGTTTTTACCGTGGCGAGCGCGGAAAAAGGCTTATCGGCAGTAATGCCTTTCGGCGGCGGCGCGAACAAAAAACTGCGCGTCAAACAGAAAGATTTTCTGCTTTTCAATCAGCAATTTTCCGCGCTGCTGCGGGCTGGAATCCCGGTTTTGCAATCTATTCATCTGCTCAAAACGCGCTCGGCTTCGGAAACTCTGCGCCGCGTTCTCAATGATGTCGAAGATAAAATTAAAAGCGGTGTGCCGCTTTCCGAAGCGTTTGAAGCGCAGGGAACTTTTCCGAAAATCTACACCGCATCGCTCTTCGCGGGCGAAAAATCGGGTGCGCTCGACGATGTCTTAGCGCGGTATGTCGACTATTTGAAACGCAGCGTCGGCATCACCCGCAAACTGCGCGGCGCACTCGCGTATCCGGCGTTTTTGCTGGTGGCGGCGATCTTTATGGTGGCGTTTTTGACGCTTTATATCGTGCCGCGAATGTCCGATTTGTTTCAGAGTCTGAGCGGCAACAAAGGTTTGCCGACCGTCACGGTTGTCGTTCTGACTTTCTCGAAACTGATTTCCGCGAATATCTGGTGGCTTTTGCCGATGGTTCTGATCGTCGGATTCGCGCTCTATATCTGGCTCAGAACTCCGGGCGGCAAACTGCTTCTCCATAAATTTCTGCTCAAAATTCCTATCGGCGGCGAATTGATCCGGCAAATGACGACCTCGCAGCTTGCGCGTTCGCTTTCGACCTTGCTTTCCGGCGGCATTACCGTTCCCGATTCGTGGGAAATCGCCGCGCAGTCAATTAATAATCTCGAATTGCGCCGCCGTTCTCAGGCGGTTCTGCCGCAGATTCGTGAAGGTCGAGGGTTTACCGATTCGCTGCAAAAAGCCGGTTGGATGCCCGATTTAGCACTCGATATGATCGGCATCGGCGAAAGTTCGGGAAGTCTGCGCGAAATGCTCGACGAAGTGGCAAATTTCTATGATTCGGAAGCCGAAGTTCGGCTTGAGCAACTAACTTCGCTGCTTGAGCCTCTAATTTTGATATTTATGGCGGGAATTGTCGTGACAATTCTAATGGCGATTTATCTGCCGATTATTCAAACGATTTCTTCAGGACCGATTGGCGGAAGGAAGTAAAACGGTTCAAGGTTCAAAGTTCAAGGTTCAAGGTTGTAAGAAACAAAATTTAATTTTTCGACCTTGAACCTTAAACTTTGAGCCTTGAACTCAAGAAACTATGGAAAATCAATCCAACGGAACGGCGACAACTGCTGCGCCGACTATTTCGACAAATTTTTTGGATAACGAACCGCCCGAAGTTGTGGAGGCAAAAGCGTTGGCGCGTCGGTATCGTCTGCCGTTTATTGATTTGCTGCCGCCGGACAAGGAATCGCCGATTGATTATCAGGAACTGGCGAAAATTCCGGTCGAGATGATGTTGCGGAATCATTTTGTGCCGCTCAAGCGCGAAGGCAGAAATCTTCACGCGGCGATGGCTGATCCGACTAATCTCGAACGCCTTGACGAACTCGAAAACGCGCTCAATGTGCGGCTCGTGCCGTATGTGGCGACGCAGGGCGCGATTGATGTCGTGCTGAAAAAAGGCGACGCGACGCAGAGAGTTTTGCAGGAAGCGGCTTCGGGCTTTAAAATTTCACTGCTCAAAGAAACCGAACAGGGCGAAGAAGTTCTCGATTTAGACCGTCTCGCGTCCGATTCGGATATGTCGCCGATTATTAAATTGGTGGACACGATTATCTATAACGCGATGGAATCACGCGCTTCGGATATTCACATCGAATCGGGCGACCGCGAAATGCGCGTTAAATTTCGCATTGACGGTGCGCTTTATCAAAAGGTTGATCCGATTGATATGGTTTATCACCAGACGCTCGTTTCGCGTATTAAAGTTATGTCGGAACTCGACATCGCCGAACGGCGCATTCCGCAGGACGGACGTTTTCGCGTTCGCTACAAAGGCAGAACAGTTGATTTCCGCGTCTCGATTTTGCCGTCGGCTTACGGCGAAAACTGCGTTATTCGTATCCTCGACAAAGAACAGATCAGCGAAGAATTTAAAAATCTGAGCCTCGATGTCGTCGGTTTCGATCCCGAAGATGTCAAGCGTTTTCGTCTTTATATCAAAGAACCTTACGGGATGGTTCTGGTCACGGGTCCGACGGGTTCGGGAAAAACGACGACGCTTTACGGCGCATTAAACGAGATTCGCAACGAAGAAGATAAAATTATCACCATCGAAGACCCGGTTGAATATCAGTTGCAGGGAATTATGCAGATTCCGGTCAACGAGAAAAAAGGCTTGACTTTTGCTCGCGGACTGCGTTCGATGCTGCGTCACGATCCCGATAAAGTAATGGTCGGCGAAATCCGCGATGAAGAAACGGCGCAGATTGCGATTAACTCCGCGCTCACCGGACATCTCGTGTTCACGACGGTTCACGCCAACAATGTGATTGACGTGATCGGACGTTTCTTGAATATGAATGTTGACCTTTACAATTTCGTCGCCGCGCTCAATTGTGTATTGGCGCAAAGACTCGTTCGTAAATTGTGCGCCGTCTGCAAGCGGCAGTATGAGCCGACCGATCAGGAATTTTTGGAGTCGGGATTGAAGCCGCAAATTCGTGAAAATAATAAATTTTTTATGAGCGTCGGCTGCGATTCGTGTAATCACACGGGTTATCGCGGACGCACGGCGATTCACGAACTGCTCGATATGTCGGACACGATTCGAGAAATGATTATCGCTCGTCGTCCGGGTTCGGAAATTCGACGACAGGCGGAAAAAGAAGGTTTGTCGAGCCTGCGCGAATCTGCGGTCAAAAAAGTTTTGATCGGGCAGACGACACTGCACGAGATAAATCGCGTGACATTTGTTGAAGAAATTCGCTGAAAACTGCAAAATATAAATGTTTACTGCGTTTTAACCGATACTTTTTTTAATGATAATGAAACTTTGCCGGACAGACGGCGTGTAGAAAACTGACGAATAATCTTTTCGACGACAGGCAAAAAATTAATAGATCATCCAAATTTACTATGAATAAAATAGTTCAAACCCGCATTTCCATCGTTTTTCTGCTGATTTTTTCGATGCTCTCACCGATGGCTGTTTTAGCTTCCGGCGACGGGAAAAAACATTTCTCGCAGGGCATCAATTACGAAACTTCCGAGCAATGGGACAATGCGGTCGAAGAATTTGCGATGGCAATTGCCGAAAATCCGAAAAATCCCGAATATCGTCTGCATTATCAGCGTTCGCTTTTTAACGCCTCGCAGATGTTTATGAAACGCGGGAATTCGCTGGCGGCGGAAAAAGATTATGCCGGGGCATATCTCGCCTATCGCCGCGCTTACGGTTACGATCCGGTCAACGAACTGGCGAAATCGGAAATGGATCGGATGCTCAGATTACAGCAGGCAATTCAAAACGGCGAAAATCCGTCCGATGATCCGGCAACACCGGATTCAAACGTCAAAATAGAAAAAACGAGTTTCAACCCGACCGGGAATTCCAAAGACCTGCCGCAAGTTCCGCAGAGACTCGAAGTATTGCGTGATGTGCCGTTTCCGGGCGGTATTGATTTGCAATATTTAATCAAAGAATTGGCAAAAGATTTGGATTTGAATGTCTTGTTCGATGCGGAAACATTTCGTTCGCCGCAGAAAGTCAGCATCGAATTAAAGCATGTAACGGCGGCAAAAGCTCTCGATTATTTGTTTTTGCAGCAGGGATTATTTTTTCAAAAAGTCGGACCGCATACGATTTTAATCGCCAATCAAAACAGTCGGCAGCGGTTTCAACAATTGGTTCTGCGGACATTTTATTTGGCAAACGCTAACCCGAAAGATGTCGCCAAAGTCGTCCAAACGGCGATTCCGGCGCAACCCGGCAGAACGCCGACGATTGTTTTGACCGACGACGCGACCAACAGTCTGACGATCCGTGACACGGCGGAAAACATTCGCCTGATGAGCAAACTGATTGATTCGCTCGACAAAGACCGCGCCGAAGTCGTGATGGATGTGCAGATTTATGAAGTCAACAAAACCGATCTGCTCCAACTCGGCAACCAAATCGGAGATTCTAACTCATTAATTAATCTCGGCGGTTCGACCAGCGGCGTGGTGACGGCGAATACCAGCGCGAATACTTTTCGCAACGCCGCCGGTGCTTTGATACCGCAAACGCTGGGAGTCGGATTTATCGTTCCCGCCGTTAATCTGGTTGCCTTTCAGAGAAAACAGGATTCAAAACTGCTCGCTTCGACACAGATTCACGCATTCAATAATGAGGATTCATCGGCGCGAATCGGTCAGCGCGTGCCGGTTCGTTCGGCATCATTTGCCCCGGCTTTTAATGGCGGCGGCGGCGGCACGGGCGGCGGAACAGGCGGTTCAAATAGTTTTGTCGGTGATGTCATCAACTACGAACAGGTCGGTTTGACATTGAAATTCAAGCCGATTGTTTTCCCGAATCAGGACGTGCAGGTGGCGATGGAAATCGAATCGAAGGATGTCAGCGGCGCACAAACTTTGACCCCGACATTTACCGAACGAACGATTAAAGGCACGGCACGAATTCAAAACAACAAAACATTGCTGCTCGCCAGCGTCGCGCAAAATAATGAAGGAACTGGCAGACAAGGCTTGCCGCTGCTCGGTTTAATCCCGATTCTCGGCAGACTTTTTACTGCTCCGCAAAGAGATAATCGTCAGGTGGACATCGTGATTGCGGTCACGCCGCGTGTTATTCGCGCCCCGGCGATTCTGCCCGAAGATTTGGTGGCGCGTGATACGGGAAGTCTGGCAGTTCCGACCAGCGGATCGCTCGAAGAAACTATCAAAAAAGACGATGAAGATGAATTTCTCGCTCAAATTCGCCGCAATAAAACTAATACGAATGTTTCTATTCAGCTTCCCGACCAAAAAGGCGAATCGCCCGTTTACACCAAATCGAACGAAACGCAGACCGTCGCGCAGAATATTCAGCCGGAAACGCCGAAGACTGAATCTAATCTCCCCGCGATGAATTTAACGGCGGCAAATTCGGCTGAAAAACTTAATTTGCAGCCGATTGAATCGAAAGTGAAAACGCTGCAAATCGAACAGACGGCGGACAATTCCCCGTCTGAAAATAACACCGCGAATCAGAATCCGCCGGTTGAAACGACGACCGCGAAACCGGCTGAAAATGCCGTCGCGGAAAACAACGATGGAGTTAAGGAAACCGCCGATTTTCAATTGCTCGGCAATGCAAAGCAGATGAAAGCGGGCGAAAAAACCAAGATCGCGGTTTACATCAACAGCGCGTCGGCGTTTCGTTCGGCTCTGCTCGGTTTGCATTACGACAGCAAAAAAGTCGCGGTTCGCTCCGTCAATTACGGTGATGTGTTCGGTTCACAGTTGCTTAATACGCCGGTCGTGATGTTTCAGAATCAAAACGGCAACTCGTTTATGTCTCTGAACGCGCCGACCGACACGCCTGAAAAAGCGACAGGAACGCTCGTCTATATCGAGATCGAAGCGTTGACCGACGGCAGGCAGGAAATTTTCTTCGACAGCGAAATGACCAAACTGATGACGGCGGACGGCAAGAAATTTACCGTTCGATTCTAAAAAATGGGTTTTGAATTTCCAAAAATCAAAAGCGTAATGAGGCTTAATAAAGTGCGAAATAAAACCGTAAACGGATACAGTCTGTTTGAATTGATCATTACGATGACGGTGATGTCAATTCTCGTGCTTGGCACGATTCCGCTCGCTCAAAATGCTTATAAACGTCAGAAGGAAATACGTCTGCGCGAAAGTCTGCGGCTCGTTCGTTCGGCGATTGACGAGTTCAAACGCGATACCAACGGCGCGTGTCAGCAAGGCGCACAGACCAGCGGAAATCCATTGCAAAACGGTCAAAATATTCCTGCCGATCCGCGCAGCCGCGTCGTTATCAGCGACTGTAAAATCTTTGAAATAGACAATGTTGACCGCTATCCGCCGACGCTCGAATCTCTAACCGACGGCGTAACGGTCAAGCCGCGCGGTTTGGGCGCAATTCCGACCGGCGGCGGCGGCGCGTTCGACGATAATCGTCAGGCGACGCAGGTCAATCAGAACAAGGAATTCAAAAAAGTTTACCTGCGCGAATTGCCGATTGATCCGATGACCGGCAAAAACGATTGGAATCTGCGCTCGTCATATCAAACTAAGGACGACGGAAACTGGGACGAAGTAAATGTTTTCGACATTCGTTCGAGTTCCGACGATGAAGCACTAAACGGAGAAAAATACAGTGATTGGTAAAAAGATTCAAAATTCAAGATTCGAGATTCAAGATTCGAGAGGTTTTTCGCTGCTTGAATTGATGATCTCGATGTTTATCATCATCATTCTAATCTCAGTCGCGCTGCCGACTTATCAAAGAGCGGTGCAGACGGCGCGTGAAAATGTTTTGGCGGAAAATCTCTGGCAGATGCGCCGTTCGATTGACCAGTATGCCGCCGACAAGGGCAAATTGCCGCAGTCAATTGACGATCTCGTGAGCGAAAAATATCTGCGCGAAAAACCGACCGATCCGATCACCGATAAATCCGACTGGACGGCGATTTCCGGCGAAGACACCAATTCGCCCGACGGCGGACAGGGACTTAAAGATGTCAAAAGTTCTGCCGAAGGCGAAGACAGCACGGGCAAAAGCTACAAAGAATATTGAAATAGTGGTGAGTGCTGAACGGTGAATGGTGAGTGAAAGAAAATTGCAGAGATTGCAATTGCTTTTGTCTTCCGTTCACCGTTCACCGTTCACCACTCACCACTAAAGAAGATGTTTTCAGCATTAACACAACCGAATTTTCCGAAAGCCGCGCTCGGTTTGAGACGGGAAAGCGTCACGGCGGTCGCGCTGCAAAGGGCGGGCAAAAAGCAGTTTGCCATCGGACAGGCGGCAAGCGTCGAACTTTCAAATGGTTTGCTCACGCCTGATTTTCTCGATAAAAATATCCACAATGTCGAAGAACTCCGTGCGCTGTTAGACGAAGCCGTCATTCAAGCCGGACTTGGCAAACAAAAAAGCTGGTCGGTTTCGCTGCCTTCGGACACGGCGCGGTCGGCGATTTTGACGCTCGATGCCGAACCTGCGTCGAGCAACGAATTGGCGGAAGTTTTAGACTGGAAATCGGAACAGGTTTTCGGCGCACCGGCAGGAGAACTGCGAATTTCACGTCAAAAAATCGCTGCCGACCGCGACGGCAAAGCGCGATATTTTGCAACCGCCGTCAAACTCGCCGTCATTGACGAATACGAAAATTTGTTTGAAACGCAAGGCTGGCGAGCCGGTCTGATTCTGCCTCGTGCCGTCAGCGAAGCCAATTGGTTAAGCGGAAACAACGCGAACGATGCGCTTTTAATCAGTTTGCAGGATAACGGATTTACCGCGCTGCTGATTCGTGATTCCGAACCGACGATTGTCCGCAGCGTAACCTGCACGGAAAGCGAGCGCGACGATGAAATCTTTCGACTGCTGATGTTTTACCGCGACCGACTGGCGATTGTCGGCGACGGCGTTCTGGAAAAAATGCTGATCGTCGGGAGAGAATTTATACCGGAAAAAATCAACGAAATCTCCGCCGACGCGCTCGGCGAACCGCTTAGAATTTTACAGCCCGAAGATGTCGGTCTGCATTTACCCGACAGCAATTTAACATTCGACGACCTCGCCGCGCCTGCCGGTTTAGCTGCTCTGGGGTGGAATTGAAAAAGCGTTGACAGGAAGTTTACAGAGTTTCAGGAGTTTCAGAGTAGCTGAATACAACATAATTTTTTCTTTCCCAAATTTGAAACCCGCAATTATTTTTAATCGTATTAACTCAAGATTATGTCATCTCAGGCAATCGAAAATTTCAAATTATTTACCGACGGCGAATTGATCGTTGATGCCATCGGCGGCAGCGAAACGGGTTTTGAAGAACTCGTGCGCCGTTATCAGCGTCCGATTGCCGGTTACGTCTATCGGATGCTTTCCGATTACGATGCTTCGCTCGATGTCACGCAGGAAGTTTTTATCAAGGTTTATAATTCGCTTGAAAAATACAGCGCAGAGTATAAATTTTCGACGTGGCTTTACCGCATCGCGCACAACGCGGCGATTGATTATATGCGGCGAAATTCGGTCTATCAGCAGAGTTTGGAAGCCGAAAACGCCGACGGAACTTATCAGTTGCAGCTCGAAAGCCCGAATCCGTCGCCGGAAACCGAACGCGAACGCAGCGAATGGCGCAGGGAAATCGAATCGGTCATCAAGTGTCTGCCGACTGTTTACCGCGAATTGATTCAACTGCGGCATACGCAGGATTTAAGTTATGACGAGATTGCTGAAATTACGAATCTGCCGCTCGGAACGGTCAAAAATCGCCTGTTCAGAGCGCGTGAAATGATGCGCGATATTTTTATCGAGCGCGGTTTTACGGGGATTTGAAAAGTTTTCAGATAGTTTTCAGGAAGTTTTCAGGAAGTTGCATAGTTTGATGAATAAGCTGAATTTTAATTAGATGAACAACGAAATTTCAGTTCAAAATTTCTGTCCGCGAATGGAAATCGCCGTTTTTTTAGACGGCGAACTTTCTCTGCGCGAAGAACTCGAATTGGAAGTTCATCTGGAAAATTGTCAGCATTGCACCGCCGAATTAAATTCGCAAAAACGTCTGCTCGACGCACTAAATTTAACTGCCGGAATTGAAAAAGACCTGGTTTTGCCGGTAAATTTTACCAAAACAATTGTTGCTAATGCCGAAAGCCGCGTCAATGGTTTGCGTCTTCCGCGTGAAAGATTTAATGCGCTTTTGATTTGCGCCGGACTTTTTTTGCTCGTGATTTTAGGACTCGGCGCGGAGAGTTCGAGCGTCTTTGAAACGACCGCCGATTTGATCGGGCAAACCGCCGCGTTCGGAAACATTGTCGGGCATTTTATCTACGATTTTGCGCTCTTGATAACGGTTGTAATGCGATCATTGTGCGGACAATTTATCTTTAAATCCGAACCGATTAACAGTTTGCTGCTGATTTTATTTGCCGTTTCTTCATTTGTTTTCGTGCGCCAGATGCTTCGATACAAACAAATCTGAACTAACCAAAAAACGCCCAAGTGGTTAATTTTTCCAAGCCAATTTTTTTTAATACGCCGTTAAATTTCGCCCGTCGAATTTTCGGCGTTTTGTGTTTAATCTCCGTTTTGCAGTTTTTTGCGGCGGCGCAGGAAAAATTTTCGGTTTCGCCCGAAGATAAAACGCTAACGGTCGAAGATTCGCCGGATATTGATGTCGTGTCGTTCGGGAAAAAAGTAATCGTCAAAAATCACGCCAAATCGGTGCTGGCGTTCGGCGGCGATATTATCGTCGAAGGGCGCGTTGACGAAGAAACGGTTTCCATCGGAGGTTCGATTATTCAGAATCAAAACGCTTTTATCGGCGGCGATATTTACGTTTTCGGCGGCAAATATCAGCCGGAAAGCAAAACACCTCTGCGCGGGGAAGAAAAACAGACGGTCGTGTTGGGCGTTTTTGAAGACGAACTGCGCGATTTGATGCAGAATCCGCTGCAAATTTTTTCGCCGAGTTTTACCAAAGCATTTCTCGCGCAGAGAATTTTATCGGTGCTTTTCTGGTTCGTTATTTCGCTTGGGCTGACGACGCTCGCGCCCGGAGCGATCAGCCGTTCGGTGGCGCGTTTGCAGCTTTCGACGCTTAAAATCTTCGCCATCGGTTTTTCGGCATTTATCGTTTCGACACTAACGATTATCGGCAGCCTGAACTTTTTGCCGACATATCTGAGCGCGACATTCGGGCTGATGGCATTTATTTTGCTGCTGCTCGCATATATTTTCGGTCGCGTCGCTTTACAGGTCAGCGTCGGTAAAATGCTGCAAAGAAAGATTTTCGGTGACAAAAATCACTCGGAAAGCCTGTCAATTTTGTTCGGAGTTTTAATTTGGACGATTTTTTTATCCATTCCATACGTCTGGACTTTGGCATTGCTGACGCTGTTTGCCGCCGGGATCGGTTTGGTTCTGACCGCCCGCACAAATTCGGTTTGGCGAAAAGACTGAATCGTTCAGACCAATCTTTTACAATTCTTTACATTCTTTAACGAACTTTCCAAGTAAAATATACGTCAGATGAATATACCGGCGGCAACTTTTTGGCTGGCGTTCGCGTATAATCCCTGTAATTTTTTTTAATTAAAATGAAATATAAAATAATTTTATCGCTGACGTTTATTTTTGCTCTCTGCACAATCGCCTTCGGACAAACGCCGGAAACCGGATTAAAACTGACGGTAGTTGCCGGGGAAGTCGTGTCCATCGAACAGCAAAAAATAGTTTTGCAGAGCAAAGACGGCAAAATCGAGGCGATGCTCTCGCCGAAAACCGAATTTAAGAAGGTTGCGCCCGATAATCCCGGTTTAAAATCGGCAGTCGCCGTCAATTTTTCGGACATCGGTGTCGGCGATAAAGTCGCGGTCACGGGCGTTTTGTCAGCCGACAAAAAATCGCTTCCGGCTCGCGCTGTTTATCTGATGACCAAATCCGACATCGCGCAGAAACAGGTTAAGGACGGCGAACGCTGGAAAACGCGCGGCATCAGCGGCAAAGTGACGGCGATCAACCCGCAGACCAGACAAATCAGCGTCGAAGTGCGCGGTTTAACATCGAATTCGACGGTCGTTTTATCGCCGAAAGATAAAGCCGAATTTATGCGATACGCGCCGAATTCAGTCAAATTCAGCGAAGCCGTGAAAAGTTCATCTGCCGATATTAAAGTCGGCGATGCGATTCGCGCGGTCGGCGATAAAAGCGCGGACGGCACTACTTTTGCCGCCGAAGAAGTTTTAACCGGAGCTTTTCAGACGGTTGCCGGAACGGTCAAATCAATTGATGCGGCGAAGGGCGAAGTCGTTATCACCGACATTCAAACGAAAAAAGATGTGACGATTGCCGTTAATCCGGCGAGTCTGGTCAAGAAATTTCCCGAAGAAATGGCGCAGAGAATGGCGCAGTTTCAAGCGATGAGAGCCGGCGGCGCAATGCCTGCCGGAATGGGCGGCGGCGGCGGCACCGGCGGCGTGCGTCCTCCGCAAACGGCAAATACGGGCGGTGAAGCAGGCGGACAACCGCGACAAGGCGGTTTCGGCGGCGGCGGAATGCGCGGCGGAAACATTGACGAAATGCTCGAAAATTTTAAGACGATTTCAATCGCAGATTTGAAGGTCGGCGATATGATCGCGGCTTCCAGCACGAAAGGCGCAGACCCGACGCGAATCACGGCAATCAAATTATTAGCCGGAGTCGAACCGTTTCTCAAAACTCCGCAAACGGCGGGCGGAAATGGCGGCAGACAGAACAGCGGTCAGGGCGGATTTTCGATTCCCGGACTCGACGGCACGGACGCGCCATAATTCGATTTTTATAGCGAAACGCAGATTTTGAAATCTGCGTTTCGCTCAGTTTATATCTGAACACAAAAAAGTGTTTTCGAGAGAATTTTTGCAGGTTTATAAAAGAAACGAAAACGCGGAATATTTATTTACAAGGTTTATTTCAATGAGATTTTTAAGATCGTTATTTTTACTCGGAATTTTTACATTTTTGACTAATTCGGCTGTTTTCGCACAGCAAACCGGCAGCGTCACCGGACAGGTGACAGATTCGCTCGGTGCAATTATTGTCGGCGCGACGGTCACGGCAGTTGCGGCTGACGGCAAAGAAAAGACAACCGCGTCAAATAAACAGGGCGATTGGACGATTAACGGGCTTGCGCCCGGAACGTATATCGTGCGCGTGACTGCGCCGAAATTTGCACTTTATGAAAATCAGTCGGTCGAAGTGACAACCAAAGAACAGCAGGTTTTAAGTGTCGTTTTGACTGTCGAAGGTTTGCAGGAGCAGGTTCAGGTGACAAATGAAAACGGCATTTCGACCGATCCCGATTCGAATGCGAGCGCGACGGTTTTGAAAGATAAGGATTTGGATGCGCTTCCCGACGACCCGGACGAACTAGAAGCTGCTTTGCAGGCACTCGCCGGACCGTCTGCCGGACCGAACGGCGGACAGATTTATATTGACGGTTTTACCGGCGGCAGACTTCCGCCGAAAGAAGCGATTCGTGAAATCCGCATCAACCAAAATCAATTTTCAGCCGAATATGATCGTTTAGGTTTCGGCAGAATCGAGATTTTGACCAAACCCGGTTCTGATCGTTGGCGTGGTCAGGCTTTTCTTAATTACAATAATCAAAATTTGAATTCGAGAAATCCTTTCGCTTCAAATCGTGCGCCAAGTCAGACTAAATTTTACGGCGGCAGTTTTTCCGGTCCGATCCAGAAAAAGAAATCCTCGTTTTTCTTTGATGTCAGCAACCGACAGGTTGATAACAATGCGATTGTTAATGCGACGATTATTGATCCGTCGTTTAATGTCGCGTTGTTTAATCAGGAATTTGTTGTTCCTCAACGCAGATTTACTGTCAGTCCGCGCTTTGATTATCAAATTAACGACAAAAACACTTTAGTCGCACGTTATGAATACACGAGCGTCAAAACCGATAATCAGGGCATCGGCGATACTTCATTGCCGAGCCGTGCGTATCAGTCGAGAAACGTCGAACACGAAATTCAATTGACCGAAACTTTGGTCATCAATCCGAAAACTATCAATGAAACACGCTTTCAGTTTGATCGTAATAATCGCCGTCAAAGCGGTGATAATTCGATTCCGACTGTCAATGTTTCGACTGCTTTTACCGGCGGCGGATCGCAAATCGGTCTCAGTTATAACCGAAGTAATAGTTATGAACTGCAAAATTACACGACGACGACGCTCGGCAAAACTTCGCAGCACACTTTAAAGTTCGGCGTTCGTCTGCGAGGTATTTCTCTCAAAGATCGTTCGGAAAACAATTTCGGCGGCAGCCTTTTGTTTTCCGGTGTGCCTGAAGTTTTGAGTTCGCCCAACTGTGACCGGGCAGTTGCGGGTTGTGTGATCTCGGCTTCGATTTCGCCGATTGAACAATATCGCCAGAAACTTTTAGGAAATACGGATGCTAAATTTAATCCGACACAATTTACGATTACGACCGGAAATCCTTTACAGGATATTTCTCAAAACGATGTCGGCGTGTTTGCCACCGACGATTGGCGTTATAGTCCGAAACTGACTTTAAGTTTCGGTCTGCGTTACGAAAATCAGACGAATATCAAAAGTAATCTCAATTTTGCGCCGCGAGTTTCGTTCGCATATTCGCCGGGTGCAGGCGGAGCGCGTGCGCCGAAAACGGTTGTTCGCGGCGGCTTCGGTGTGTTTTATGACCGATTCAGCGAAAATCTGAGTTTGCAGGCTGCAAGATTTAACGGCACGAATCAATTGAGTTTATTGGTCAGCGCAAATGATCCTGATCCGGCGCGTCGGCAAATTGCTTTGAATTTATTGAGACAGCCGACATTGACGCTTAACGGTGTCAGCAATGCGCCGACCGCAGCGCAGATTTTGGCGGTGCTTCCGCAATCGAACACGATTCGCACGATTGATTCGGGTTTGCAGTCTCCATATACTCTGCAAACTGCGCTCGGAATTGAGCGGCAACTTCCGCATCGTTCGACGCTTTCGCTTTTCTATATCGCTTCACGCAACGAACATCTGCTCAGAACGGTCAACGTCAACGCGCCGATTTGTCCTTTGCAGATTAATTGCAGTTCCGCGCCGCGCCCGACTCCGTCGCAGGGAAATATCTATCAATACGAATCGAGCGGCGTTTTGAATCAAAATCAGGTGTTGATAAACTTCCGAAGTTTTATCAGCCAAAAATTCACGATTTTCAGTAATTATCGTCTGAATTTTGCCAAGAGTAACACCGATGGGACGGGAAGTTTTCCGGCTTATACATATAATTTTGACAACGAATACGGCAGATCATCGCTCGATACGCGCCACAATTTCTTTTTTGGCGGTTCGTTCACGATACCCTGGAAAGTCAGTTTGAGTCCGTTTATTGTAGCAACCTCAGGCAGACCATTTAATATCACGCGAGGCGTAGATACCAACGGTGACTCATTGTTTACCGAACGTCCGACTTATGCCGAGTTGAATTCGCGGTGTCAAGTGCTGGGATTGTCGAACAATTTTTGCAGTCTGAACGGCGTTTCCGATTCGAATGCGATTATCCGTCGAAACTACGGGCAAGGACCGAGTTATTTTTCGGTCAATCTTCGGGTTAATAAAACTTTCGGTTTCGGCGGTTCTAAACCAACTGCGGCAGTTACCGGACAAGGCGACGGTCAGGGCGGCAGAAACGGCGGTAGAAACGGCGGCGGCGGCGGCAGAAACGGCGGCGGTTTTGGCGGCGGCGGCGGTTTTGGCGGCGGCGGCGGTTCTGATTCAAGCAAACCGTATAATTTGAGCGTCGGACTAAATTTCACTAATCTATTGAACAACGTCAATTTTGGAACGCCCATCGGCAGTTTGAATTCGAGCAGGTTTGGACAATCAACTTCGACCGCATTCAGTTTCGGCGGCTTCGGAGGCGGAGGCGGAGGCGGAGTTTCGACAACTGCCAATCGTCGTGTCGAGTTGCAGATGCGGTTTAGTTGGTAATTTCATCGAAAATGTATTACTTTTCACAGAGGCGAATAAATTTTCGCTTCTTTATATATTTCCGCGTAGAGAATTTTATATGAAAAAATTAATCGGTTGGTTATTTGTTTTAGCGATTTCGACATCTTTATCAACTGCTCAAAAGCCTGAAAAACGCGAAAATGCAAAAGCAAAAATTGAAAAAGTCGAAACTGTTAAATCAGACAAAGACGCGCTTGATTTGGCAAAAGCCGCGATTAAGGCGCACGGCGGCGAAAAGTTTTTGAAGATGAAAACGCAGATCGTCAGCGGTTCGGTAGATGTGACGACCACCGCTTTTACGCAGACAATTCCGGCAACCTTCGTGACAATTTTTTCAGGCGAAAAGTATCGCATTGAAATAAACAACCAGCTTACTCCATTCAAACAGGTTTACGACGGCGAGCAGACTTCTTCGACACTAAAGGGAAGTTTTACGTTGCCGCCGCTAAATCGTCTCGGTTTTCCGCTGCTTGCCAAGGTCGGGGAAAAAGATTTTGTCGTGTCTGCTCTGCCTGCTAATTCAAAAAAGAAAAATGGTTTTCGCGTGACTTCGCCTGATGGTTTTTATACGGATTTTTATATTGACGGTAAGACAAATCTGGTAAACGGTTATGAAGCGGCGTATGACATCAACGGCAGAAATGTGACGACGACCGTCGAGATTGATAAACTTCGCACGGTTGACGGGATAATTTTACCGGAAAAATACGCGCAGAGATTCGATACCGAGCAGATAACGATTTATGCCGATTTCAAGGCGAAAGAGATTTCCGTCAACAAAGAGGTCGCCGACGATATTTTTACTCTCAAAACAAAATAAAAAAAGCGGTCGGAAATGAAAGTTTCCGACCGCTTTTTTTATAACCGTTTATTTTTCAATCTGCAAAACGACTCGATTTCCACCAATCAATCGTGTTTCGCAAGCCTTCTTCCAAACCGATCAATTTCTCAAATCCGAGATTTTCGACTGCCCGATTATTATCCGCCTGCGAGTGTTTGACATCGCCTTGACGCTCCGTTTTATATTCAGCCTGAGCATCCGGTTTGTTAGTTATTTCCTTGAGAATGCTGAGTAATTCATTGAGCGTGATGCGTTCGCCGTTAGCGACATTCATCGTCGTGCCGATGCCTTTTTGGGTTTGCGCGGCTTTCAAATTCGCGTCAACGACGTTGGCGATATATGTAAAATCTCTCGACTGATCGCCGTCGCCATAAATAATCGGCGTTTGTTCTTTCATCAAAGCATCAATAAAACGCGAAATCACGCCCGAATACATTGACGAAGGATTCTGTCGCGGTCCGAAGACGTTAAAATAACGCAGACAAATCGTTTCTAAGCCGTAAACACGATTAAAAACCTGACAATAATACTCGCCCATTAATTTAGCGGCGGCATACGGCGAAAGCGGTTCGGGAAGCATTGTTTCAACTTTCGGAAGCGTCGGCTGATCGCCGTAAGCCGAACTCGATGCGGCATAAATCACGCGGCGGACGTTCGCTTCTCTGGCTTTCATCAAAACATTGAGCGTGCCGTTGACACAGGCTTGATGAGTTTCCAGAGGATTTTCTACCGAACGCGGAACGCTCGGCAATGCCGCCTCGTGGAAAATTATATCAACTCCGTCAACGGCTTTTCGCAATAATTTATCGTCATTCAAATCGCCTTCGATAAAATCAACATCGCCGCCGATTTCTTCAATATTTTCACGAAAACCCGTCACGAGATTATCGAGAATGACAACTTTTCCGCCTTGCCTAATAATTTCATCAGCGATGCTGGAGCCGATAAATCCTGCACCGCCGGTAATCAGAAACTTTTCAGTTTTCATAAATGAATATATGTTTTTACTCTAAACCCGAATAATCAGTTTAACGTCCGACACCGATATATTCAAAACCGAGTTCCTGCATATCTTTCGGTTCATAAACATTACGCAAATCAGCAATCTTCGGCGATTTCAGAAGTGATTTTACTTTTTCCATATCGAGAGCGCGAAACTGATTCCATTCGGTGACGATAACCATCACGTCTGCATCTTTAATCGCTTCGTATTCGTCAGACGCATATTCGATCTCAGGCAGATAATGTTTGGCTTCTTCAATCGCTACAGGATCAAAAGCCCGAACTTTCGCGCCTTTAGAAATCAGAGCTTTGATTATATCCGTCGCCGGCGATTCCCGCATATCGTCGGTTTCAGGTTTGAAGGACAAACCGAGAACACCGATCTGCTTGCCGTTTAAATCACCGACCAATTTTTCAATTTTCGGAATCATCGCTAAACGCTGTCGTTCGTTAGCTTCAATTACGGCATCAACGATCAGAGTTTCCACACCGAATTGATCGGCAACAGTCGTCAAAGCGCGTGTGTCTTTGGGAAAACAGGAACCGCCGTAACCGGGACCGGGATGAAGAAACTTTCGACCGATTCGGTTATCCATTCCCATTCCGCGAGCGACATCGTGAACATCGCACCCGATTGCATCGCAAAGATTGGCGACTTCGTTAATAAACGTAATTTTCGTTGCTAAAAAGGCATTAGCGGCATATTTGATGAGTTCTGCCGCTTCGAGCGAAGTAATGACTATCGGCGTTTCGATCAAATACAGCGGGCGATAAAGGTCTTTCATAATCGCAATCGCGTCTTCTTCATTACTGCCGATAACAACCCGATCAGGGCGCATAAAATCAGTAATAGCTGCGCCTTCTCGTAAAAACTCCGGGTTCGATGCCACACCGAAGTTTGTTTTGTTAGCTTGATTTTCAGCGACAAACTGTCTTAACCATTTACCTGTGCCGACCGGAACGGTTGATTTAGTGACCAAAACCTTATAGCCATTCATCGCCCCGGCAATATCTTTCGCCGCCTGACGATAATAACTCATATCGGGCGAGCCGTCCGGCTGAGGCGGCGTTCCGACTGCAAGAAAAACAACTAATGCCTGTTCGACCGCGGTTTTAATGTCAGTCGTAAAATGAAGTCTGCCGGCTTTATGATTTTTTTCGACGATTTTGTCTAAACCCGGTTCGTAAATAGGAATAATCCCTTTTTCAAGATTTTCAATCTTGGTTTTATCTACATCAACACAGGTTACTTCCACACCAAATTCGGCAAAACAAGCACCTGTAACCAATCCGACGTATCCGGTTCCAATAACAGCAATATGCATAATAATTATTACAAACGATAAATATAATCGATATTTCAGAACAAAAAAATATTTGTCGGTCAATTTCAAAAGAATCTGACCGACAAATATTTTAATAATTTCACTTAGCCGGAATGTAAAACCGGCAAACTTAATTAACGATTCGGGCTGATAACAATAACTGTTCCGTTACCATTTGAATTAACATCGTTATTATTACGAGTTCCGAGAATGATTCCGGCAACTGCCGCGCCGCCAACACCTAAGAGAATTGCTGCAAGCGCACCTGCACCAAGACCCAAAGCAGCAACCGGCGGAGCTGAACCCGGACGCAGACACGGCGCACAACCTGCCTGAGAAAGATTTCCCGCAACACTCGATGTTCCGGCGGCAACTTGTTTGTCGTTTGTGCCGGTTCTCATCGTTACGATACCCGAAACCGTATCAACGTGCGTGTGTGAACACTCGACTTCCAGTGCAAAACTGTCAGCCTGTGCTGAGTCGGCGATAATCGTAGCATCTCTTGTAGCTACAGTAGTTGCTACGCCCGCTGCATTTGAAACGCGCATTTTGCCCGATGAAAGCAGTCCGACGATACTGGTGTCGGTAAATTTCAAAGTAAGACTTGAATCGCCTGAAACTTCAATTCTACCGGCTTTGCCCAAGCTGACGATTGCGCTCGATCCAGAACCGGTTGTGATGGTGCTGCCCGAAGTTAATGTTGAATTAGAAACGGCTTGTTGACCGTTGACGCTGACCTGTCCGCTAACTGAGATTTCTCCCGTCATATCCGGCGTTGCTGCAAAAGCAACCATCGAATAGACAGTCCAAACAGCAATCGCAGTAAGTAATGTGATAGATTTACGAATCTGATTTATGCCAAGCATTTATTTTTCTCCTCCTGAATCAATCCAAATAATATATATAAAAATTTCAAATTTCAATGACCTGCAATATTTCATTCAGGTCGCAATTTTATCGTGTCGGGCTAACTACGTTTGAATTACCCGACAACTGAAAACCATTGTCGTTCTTGGTCGCCGCGTAAATAATAGCTGCTGAAGCAACGCCTAAAATCGTTGCAACAACTATTTTCAATCCCGTGGATGAACTGCCGGTCGAACCCGAACTCGGTGCAGACGGTAAATTCTTACTTGCGGAAGCACTGTCACCGGCATTTAATGATAAAGTCTGACCGTCTAAAACTTTAACGCTGACCGTTTTAGCAGAGTTTAGAACTGTTAATTCTCCTGAAATTAAACTCCCGCTAATACCTGAATCATTAAAAGATAGTAAAAACTCGGAGTTTGATGCCAGTTTGATTTTTCCCAGTTTCCCTAAACTGATAACAGCATCAGAATTTTCGTTAGTGTCAATAATGCTCGAAGTAAAGACAGCACGTCCGCTCTCGGCAACCTCGCCGTTAATTTTAACAATTGCCTTGTTAATACCGGAATTTAATTCGATAACCGATAAATCGCCGACGATATTTTTATCACCGCCCAAACAAATCATTGATTGAAGCGATAACAAAACGGTAATTAATAATACAAGAAAAAACTGACGATATATGTTTTTAATAGTCATTTTATTACACACCAAATAAATCTTTCTAATGATTTAAAGGAATCGAACCAATTAAACTTTTACATAAAATACTGTTAGTTGTCAATAAATCTAAGGCAATTATAGCTAAAATCGGGCGAAATTTGCGTTTAATTTTATGATGTTTCACTTATAACATAATTTCTAAAGATGCCAAAACATATTATTTGATTTTTTCAATGAAACAATCTGATTAATATTATGTTTGGGTTTTTTGATCTCATTTAACTTTTGATGGTCATCTTCTCGTCCTCATCATCTCTATACTTTAACAACAATGCTAAATATTTTTCTGCCTTACGTTATAAATTTATCGGCAGCACAAATGCGCCGATGTGCGGTTTTGATGTGTTCAGACAGGTTTGCAGGGCAATCGTCAGAGCTTCGCGCAGGTTTTCCGGCGTGATAATCGCATCGAGCAAACCTCGCGCCGCCGCGTGTTTGGCATCGAGTTCCTTTTCGTATGTCTCGCGCACTTTCTGCATCTCGGCTTTAAGCGCGTCGTCAGGCTCTTGTCCGGCTTTTTTTAATTTGTCGAGTTGTGTGCCGTGAATTGCGCCGACAGCCGAGTCACCTTCCATCACGCCCATTCTGCCGGTCGGTAAACTGAAGATAAAATCGGGATCGAAACCTTGTCCAGCCATCGCGTAATAACCCGCGCCGGATGCGTGATTAATCGTCAAAACCAATTTCGGAACGGTCGCCGTCGCCATCGCTTCGACAAATCTTGCGCCTGCGCGAATGATGCCCGAATGTTCGGCTTCCGCGCCGATCATAAAACCGGAAACGTCCTGCACGAACAGCAAAGGCGTTGAATGCCGGTCGCAATTTTCGATAAAATAAGCTGTTTTTTCCGCAGATTCGGTATAGACGATGCCGCCGAATTTCGGTGGTTTGCCGGGTTTGCCCTTAACCATTCCGCGCGAATTGGCAATAATGCCGACTAAAATACCGTTAATTCGCGCCGTCCCGCAAATCATTTCTTTGGCGTAATCAGCCTGAAATTCGTCAAATTCTCCGCCGTCAAGAAAACAATTCAAAACTTCGCGCATATCATACGGCGCACGATGATCTTCGGGCAGAATTTCGTAAAGTTTTTCAGCGTTATTTTTGGGTTTTTTAGAATCAATTATCGAAACGCGGGTTTCTTCTTTGCCCGGAAGTTCCGCCACCAGCGAGCGAATTTTTTCCAGACATTCCTGCTCATTCGCCGTTCGGTAATGCGCTACGCCGCTGATCGCATTGTGCGTCATCGCGCCGCCGAGCGTTTCGTTGTCAATCGTCTGTCCGGTCGCGCCTTTGACGAGATTCGCGCCGCCGAGTCCCATAAACGACGTTCCTTCGACCATCAAAATCACGTCCGAAAGCGCAGGCAGATACGCGCCGCCCGCCACGCACATTCCCATCACGGCGGAAATCTGCGGAACTTTCAAATACTTTCGCATTATCGAATTGTAATAAAATATCCGCGCCGCGCCGTATTGACCGGGAAAAACGCCGCCTTGATAAGGCAGATTAACGCCCGCCGAATCAACCAAATAAATGATCGGCACACGATTCCGCATCGCAATTTCCTGTGCGCGAAGAATTTTTTTAATCGTTTCAGGAAACCACGCGCCGGCTTTGATCGTCGCATCATTGGCAACCACCACGCATTCGCGCCCGTGAATCTTCCCAATCGAAGTCACGACCGCCGCCGCCGGAGCCTGACCGTTATACGCGTCATAAGCAATCAGCAAACCGATTTCCTGTTGATAAACGCCTTTATCAAACAGCAAATCAACCCGCTCACGCACCGTCAGTTTGCCCTGCGCGTGAATCTTTGCGATTTTCTCCGCGCCGCCGCCTAAGTGTAATTTATGTTCGAGCCGTTGATATTCTTCGGTTAATTCACGAAGTCTAGTTGGGTTTTCTTGGATTTTCATTCGGAAAAAATAAATCTGTATGGCACTAACTCGATGTTATAATTTTGAAAAACTGATTTGTTGTCTGAAATGTGTTTTCTTGCTTCGGGCAAACCTTTCTCATTTAATTTTAGTGCAGTTCTTGTAAAATCCGCTCTTTGGTATTCAAATGAGTTTTCTTCACCTTTTGGCTCTATTTTTCCTGTAAAATCGTCATAATAGAGATACTTATCAAATTCATATTCAAATTCATCAGGTTTGAGAATTAATTCGGAAAATTCATTTAATTTTAAGTAATTACAATCTTTGCAAACAACAAATAGGTTGTTCCAATTAAACGCATCAATTGGAAATTTGACTTTTGGTTTGAAATGGTCAATTTCTTCAACTCGAATTGGACGTTTATCACAATAAGAACAATGATTTTTTGTATCGTTCAATAATAATAATAAAAGTTTTTGATTTGTTGGAACTCCATCCACATCATACCAATCCCAATTATTCTTTGATTTAGGATTATCTACTTTTCTTTTCCAGCGTTTTGTCCATTTTTTAACATTATTAGCCAACCATTCGGGACATTCCGAACGTAAGATTTTCATCATATTTCGTAGCTTTCCCCCGTTTTTTTACTCAGTTTGGCTAGTTCTAAAAAGACAATGCTTTGCAATTCAGCACTCTGCGAAGCTAAATCTTTTGCGAGATTTAAAAACTCTTCTTTGTTGATTTTATTATCCCCGTTAAGTTTAACAATTAATCCTTTTTGTTTTATAAACTCATCTAGTTTCGTTTGAGAGTTATTTTCACCATTAAAATCTTTAATTCCATCGCCGAATTTTTCATCAACTTCAAAAACTTCGCGCAAAATAGTTTGAATACTGTAAGCCGTTTTAGTCAGACTTTTCTCACGCACTTTTGCTTTGCCGTCTTTTACAGCCAATTCATAGACCCACGCATCGTCAACAGAATTGACGACAAACGGCGAATGCGTCGAAACGAATATCTGGGCGTTTTTGAAGAGTTTTTGCACGACTGGCAAAACTTTTCTTTGCCACGCCGGATGTAAATGAACTTCTATTTCGTCTAAAAACAAGAGAATTTCACGTTCAAAAATCGGAGTATCATTTTTCCAATTTAAAGAGTCAAGTCTCATTAGTAAGTCACCAATCCAACTAATTAAAGATTTTAGTCCATCAGGTAAAACGTCAAAGTCAAGTTCCTGATTGTTTTTGATAAGAACAAGTTTAGTTGCACTTTGCATTTCAAACTTAATTTTATTGTCTTCATTTTCATCAACAATTACCTCATTGATAATACTTTCTAAAATACTAATTTTTTGATCAAATTCATTAGCTTCTTTCCCTCTACTCTTTGTCTTTGCTAACGAACTATTAATAAGATTCTGACCAAGCCATTGATTAAGCGTAAATTTAGAATTCTCGAATTTAACAAAATTGAGTGCTTCAAACAATGGGTTTTCTTTATTTTCTCTTCCAATTTCAATTACTTCATCTTTAATCCTGCGGTAGCCTGAGTAAGCAAATGGACAATAACTCAATTTTTCATTAATCGAATTTTCAGTTGCGAATAATTCAGAAAACTTATTCATTGAATTAGTGCGCTCTATCATAATAGTATCGAAAACATTATGGTCAGTAATTAAAACTTTCGTTAAACTTTCAATGGTTTCGTCATAGAAAGTTGTTTCTGCCAAATATGACTGAGATGCTCTAAATCTTTTTTCAAATGAGTTTCTCAAATCGATTTTATACTCTCCAATCTTTCCGAAAGCACTAACTAATGCCAACAAAAGCGTTGATTTTCCGCTGCCATTTTCACCCGTGAGAATATGAATTTCAGCTTTATTTTTGACAGGACAAGACTGAAATTCGATGGTTTCATCATCGAAAACTCCAATATTTTTTAATTGTAACTTGCGGATTTTCATACTTCTACTTTGACATCTTTCTTGACTGCGAATTGTAATTTGTTGTCATTAGTTTTTGCATCCTGAACTTTTTTCGCTTTCATCAAATATAATGAAACCTCCCGAAGCTGTTCGGTTTGATCGAAGCGTTTCAAGATTGCTTTTTCCGACATATCAATTTTCTTCATTGCCTTTTAACCTTTCAATATCAATCAAATCTTTCGGTCTGCCTGCCAGTTCCTTCATTCTGATTAATCCTTTCTGCGAGACGATCCATAAATCACGATTTTCCAATTGCAGGTTTTCCCTGTCTTCCCAAACTGTTTCGACGTGCGGCGTGACTAACAACAAATCGAGCGATAAAACTTCGCCGTCATCGTCAATTTTCGACACGCGGCGAATCTCGACGGCGCGTTCTTTAAACGACATATCCAAACCTTTGATGTCAAAGCCTTTATGAGCGACAACTTCGTAAGATTTTTCGAGATTTTCGGGACGAATCAAAATATCAATATCGAATGTCGCTCGCGGAAACCCGTGAATCGTCAACGCCAAACCGCCGCAGACGGCGTATTCGATGTCGTTGGCGGACAAATCGGCGGTGATGTCGAGAAGTTCCTGTAAAAGTGTCGCCATAGATCAAATCCCGCGCAAAACTAAACTTTTTCTTTGATAATAAACGTCGGAACCATTCCGCCGCCGCTCGAAACATTAGCGAGTTCGGATGTTGAAAGGCGCGTGAATGCCGAGCCGACCTTGCCGTAGAAAAGCAGCGGATCGAGATCAACGAGCTGTTCGATCATTTTTATTTCGCCCAGATCGCCGAAGAGCATCGGGAAAGTTTCTTTCGACGTTTCAACTCGTTCCTGCACCAGATAATCACCGTTTGCGAGCGCGATTTTAATCGCTTCGTTCCATTCGGCTTCGTCGGAAATCCAGCCGATATAAATTCCATGTCCGCCGTAATCGTCGTTCGGTTTCAAGACTAATTTCGATTTATTGGCGCGTGTCCATTCGACAAGATCAATTTGTTCGCCGCCATTGACGGTCTGTTCTTCGCGGAATTTGCGCGTCCACGGAACGTGGGCTTTGACGTGGTTTAATTCTTCTTCGGTAAAAAGATGAGCGTATTTTTCGTTGGTCAAAACTGCAAAGACGGCTTTTTTGTGGATTAATTTCGACTGAAAACTATTAACCATACAAATCGCCCCGGCACGATAAGCGTCGAGCAGAGCAGGGAATTTATCCATAATCGGCAGATATTCGTTGACGAGCAAACGCTTGTAAACGATGTCAATCCTGACACCTTTGCACCAGAGTTTGTCGCCGTCAAATTCGAGTTCGTCCGGCGAACAGATGATCGAGGTGTGACCTTCCGACTGGAAATAATCGCGGAAAAGCTCAAATTCCTTGACCGTCGGCAAATCCTTCAAATCAACAATCGCAACCGTCGGTTTGTCGTCGAAAATGTGTTCGATGTCCGCGCCAAGGAATTCGGCGTAAGCATGCAGCAAAACTTTGAGCATCTTCGGACTGCCTTCAAAACCGCGCACTTCGTAGCGTTCCATAAACTTTTTCATCACCGGAAGCGTCTGAAAAATTCCCGTCGCTGAATCGGCAAACGCAATGCCCGCCGGACTTTCGCCGTTTAATTCGACGAACGAATAAGCGTTTTCGGTCAAAAAAGAATCGAGCCGCGCCGTCGGCGAAACCTGCGTGTATTTCGGATCAATCGAAACCAAATCGCGCTCGATTTCGGTAATGCCGAGTTCGTCCAAAATCTCGTCATTGCCGACCGCCGCATCTTTGACCTTTTGGAGAGCCGACCAAATCGTTTCGCAAATTACGACGATGCGCGACCAATCGGCTTCGGTGACAAAATGCGGACGCAAATACGGCGTTAAGCGGCGACCGCCGAAAATCAGTTTGGCTTTCTCCAAACCTTCGTCGAGTTCACGGCGCGACGCTTCAAACAATTCGGCATCTTCGAGTAATTCGTGATAATACGCAACGGCTTCTTTCAGCATAATTTATTTGTTTACATTCCGATCTTGTTAAGAAATGTTTGTCCTATAATATGAATGAACGGACCTTCTTTTCCGCGCCAATTTATTCCCCAAGGTTCTGGCGGATAACCTGCAACATTGGCAAAAATCACTAATGTTCCGTCTTCCAAAATATCACCAACTCCAATATCAACACACGGGAAAATGTTATTTTCATCAATAAAAACCCTGTCAGAAATATGTTGAGTTATATTTTCTGTAGTCGGCTCATCTTTTTGCGAAAACCAACGAAAGGCGATTTTTCGAGAAAGAGTTTTTCCACTTTTCTCTTCAGCCAATTGAATTAAAGCTTCAATAGTTTGTTCGACGAATTTTTTAAATTCTTCTTTGTTCATTTGGCTTCGCTGAATTGTAAAATTTTACCGAATTCGATTTCAGTTAAAGGCATCACCGAAAGACGCGATTGTTTAATCAGCGCGATATTTTCTAAAGTTTTTTCGGCTTTAATTTCTTCTAATGTAACTGCTTTTGCAAATTTTCCAAGCGGCTTGATCTCGACCGCAATCCATTTTTCGTCGTGCGGATCGGGAAATTCTTCGCGCGAAACTTCGGCTAAACCGACGACCGATTTTTCCGTCACCGAATGATAAAACAAAACCTTGTCGCCGATTTTCATCGCCCGTAAATTGTTCCGCGCCTGAAAATTTCTCACGCCGTCCCAAACCGTCGCGCCGTCTTTGAGTAAATCGTCAAACGAATATTTTTCGGGTTCCTGTTTTACGAGCCAATACATAAGATTTAGTAGTTTGCAGATAGTTTGCAGGACGTTGCAGAGTTTCAGATAGTAGAAAAACAGTAGAGAAACGCGATTTTCTTTTACTTTCTGCAACTCTGCAACTTCCTGCAAACTTCCTGTCAACTTTTCTTCTGCGCGTCCAGAGCTTTTTTGTTGAGCCATTTTGCCCATTTTTCGATATACGGCTGGAAAGGTTTGAAAAATTTGGCGCGTTTGGAATTGACGTTTTGTTTTTCGCTCCATTCTTTGAGGCTTTTGGTCGCGTATTGACGAATCTGCGGTTCGAGATTTTTTTTGTTGACCGTCTGGCGGAGCGCGAAAAAATAATGCTGACCGACGAGCGAAAAAAGCATTCCGGCGAGATTGTTTTTAAACTGCGATTTCGCCATCATTTTTTTTGCAAAACCTTCGGTCGGCTGCAATAACGCGCCCGCCGATATTTCGAGATAAGCGTTTTGATTGCCCGCTTTAGGATGATAAAGTCCGGGCAGATCGCCTTTGATCGGCGTTTCGGTTTTGATCGGCGGCGGTTTAATAAAATCCACGATTTTTATTTTTTCAATGCCGCGCTGCTGATCGAGCGGCACGAAATCGAGAATATTTCTAATCGTTTCTTCCCAATTTTTCGGCAGCGCAAAGCTCGCCTGATTGTCAATTTTTAATTTTGTTGCTCTGGCAGGTTTTTGTCCTGCGGTTTCGATTGCCATAAATTTATTAAACTTTTGTAAAGTGAAATTATAATCGTTCTTCGGTTTGCCCGCAAAGAAACGCGCCGGAAAAGAATTTAATGAGCAATCGAACGCGCCGTTTTTAAATGAGAAATTAATGATAGTTTTTACCACAGATTTCTTCACGACTGTCGCTTATAATCCACAAAAAAAATCTTCACGACAGTTGAATAAACGGCTTTTGCAATTGGCATAAACATTGCGTCAATAGTCTGTAATGTCGCTTCAAACTACGCTACAAACATCAATTTCCATCAGCGGAATCGGTCTGCACACGGGCGTTTCCGTCAATCTCAAGTTGAAGCCCGCGCCGGAAAATACGGGATATATTTTCGTCCGCACCGATTTGGACGATTTCGAGCTGCCCGCGTCGGTCGAATACGTTTCGCATTGTTCGTATGCCACGACGCTTTTGCGGAAAGGCGTGTTGCTTTCGACGTGTGAACATCTGCTTTCGGCTTTGCGCGGCTGCGGCGTGGACAATTGTTTTATCGAACTCGACAACATCGAAATCCCGATTCTCGATGGTTCGAGCGAAATGTTTATCGAATATATCGAACGCGCCGGAATCGTCGAACAAGACGATCCGCGTCATTATCTGAAAATTCTCGAAAAGGTCGAATTTGCTGACGGCGACCGCAAAATGTCTATCGAACCTTCGGATAAATGCGAGATCGAATGCGTGATTGATTTCGCGCATCCGTTAATCAACCGGCAGACTTTTAATTTTGAATTGACCGACGAGTCGTTCGGACGCGAAATCGCTTCGGCGCGAACATTCGGTTTTACGGCGGAAATCGAAATGCTCAGAAAAGCCAATCTCGCGCTCGGCGGTTCGCTCGACAACGCGATTGTTTTAACGCCCGACGGAATGCTCAACGAACAGCCTTTGCGCTACGAAAACGAATTTGTCCGCCACAAAATTCTCGACATCATCGGCGATTTCGCGCTTCTCGGAATGCCTTTTCTCGGCAAACTGAAAGCCGAAAAATCCGGTCACGCCGTTCACGCTTCGATGATGAGCAAACTTTTGAAAACCGAATCGGCGTGGAAAATCGTGACGAACATTGGTTATTGAACATTTATCATTTATCAGTTTCTCGATAACATAAATAATAGATTTACTCCGAAGTTGATAAATGACAAATGTTCAATGTTCAATGATAAATGTTATAATTTTACAATGGTGAAAGCGGCAAGCGGGACAAAATCGGCGAAATTTGAGACGAAAATATTGCGCGTTTCGGGCGTTGGAGATTTTGTTGAGGAAACCGATTTGCTTGCCTGCGAAGAACCTTTGGAAATTCGTCTGGGATTTCTCGAAAATAATAAACCGATTCACAAAGCCGTTTCGATCACGATGCGAACGCCGGGAAATGATTACGAATTAGCCGCCGGTTTTTTGTTGACCGAAGGCATTTTGCGCTCGCCCGATCAAATCAAACAGATCAAACACTGCGGCAAATTTCCAAATAATCAAAATACGATTCGAGTTGATTTGGCTGAAAATGTCGAAGTTGATTTCAAAAAACTCGAACGCAATTTTTACACGACTTCGAGTTGCGGCGTATGCGGTAAAAGTTCACTCGAAGCCTTGGCAACCGGCGCGAGCGCGATAGAAAATACGAATTACCCGCCGATTTCCGCTGGAATTATTCATCAACTGCCGGAAAAACTGCGACTGCACCAAAAAGTTTTCGATCAAACCGGCGGACTTCACGCGGCGGCATTATTTGATTTTTCAGGCAATCTGCTCGATTTGCGCGAAGATGTCGGTCGGCATAATGCGGTTGATAAATTAATCGGCGCAAGATTTTTAGCGAATGAACTTCCGCTCGGAGATAACATTCTTTTTCTCAGCGGTCGCGCCTCATTTGAATTGATTCAAAAAGCAGTAATGGCGAAAATCCCTTTTGTCTGCGCGGTCGGCGCACCGTCAAGCCTCGCCGTCGAAGCCGCTAAAGAATTTAATTTAACGCTGCTCGGTTTCGTCCGCGACGGCAGATTTAATGTTTATGCAGGAAGGGAGAAAATTGAAAGTTAGTTTTTAGTATTTTGTTTTTGGTCAATGCAAACGAAAACTTTTGATTTTATTCAGCAATCATTTTTATAAGGTTAAATGCGATTTTATAATCATTAATCAATCACCAAATATCGAAAACCGATGAAACTTCGACTTCGGGAAAACTCAATCAGACTGCGGCTCTTGCAGACGGAAGTTCGGCAATTGCGCGAAGTCGGATATGTGTCGGAAACGATAACTTTCGGGATTAATCCGGCGGAAAATTTGACATATTCGCTGCGGGTTTCCGAAGATGCGAACGAAATACGCGCTCAAAAGTCAGATATTCGAATCGAGATATTTCTGCCGCTCGCAATAGCTGAAAATTGGATTGGTAACGATCAGGTCGGGCTTTACGCGGAACAGATTGTCGGCGAGAAAACCGTCTTGAAAATCGCGGTCGAAAAAGATTTTGTCTGCACGGAACGTCCGGCTGACGCGGATAACGCCGATGCTTTTCCGCATCCGAAAAATAATTGCTGAATGTGTTGAAAAAGTCTTAGTTTTTTTTCTCGAAAATTGTAAAATCAGATTATGCAAAACGAACACGGAAACATCACGACACAAAATCCTGAAGATTTAGGCAAACTCGAAGTCAGCGAAATTTTCGATACGGCGAGCGGCATTCGCGCGATTTTCGACACGATGCGCGACACATTCGGCGAAGCGGGAATCGTGCGCGGCACGGATTTGCTGACGCATCTTAATCAAAAAGGCGGCATTGACTGCAATTCGTGCGCGTGGGCTGACCCGGACGAACACCGGACGCTTGCCGAATTTTGCGAATCGGGCGCAAAAGCCATCGCCGACGAAGCGACGACCGAGCGCGTCACGCCCGAATTTTTTGCACGTTATTCGGTCGAAGAATTGGCAAAACAACCCGATCAATGGCTCAACGCGCAGGGCAGAATCACGCATCCGATGATTTTGCGCGAAGGCGCGACGCATTATACCGAAATCTCGTGGGATGAAGCGTTTCAGGTTATCGCCGAAGAATTAAACACGCTCGCATCGCCGGACGAAGCGGTATTTTATACTTCGGGCAGAACGTCGAACGAAACGGCGTTTATGTATCAGCTTTTCGTCCGTCAATTCGGCACGAATAATATGCCTGACTGCTCGAATATGTGTCACGAATCAACCTCGGTCGGGCTGGTCGAATCAATCGGTCTCGGCAAGGCTTCGATTCGTTTGCAGGATTTGGAAGATACCGACCTAATCTTGATAATCGGGCAAAATCCGGGAACCTGTGCGCCGCGAATGATGTCTTCGCTCGAAGAAGCAAAGAGAAAAGGCGCGAAGATTATCGCCGTTAATCCTTTGCCCGAAGCCGGTTTGATGAATTTTATTAATCCGAATCCGCAGCATTATTCCAATCCGCTGAGTTATCCGCTGGCGATGCTCGGTCTGACTTCGACCAAGTTTGCTGATTTATTTTTGCCCGTCAGAATCGGCGGCGATATGGCTTTCGTCAAAGGCTTGATGAAAGTTTTGCTCGAAAGGGAACGCGCCGCGCCGAATTCGGTTTTTGACCACCGATTTATCGGCGAAAAAACTTCCGGCTACGACGAATTCATTGCTAATCTCGACACTATTTCGTGGGATGACATCATCGAACAGAGCGGTTTGTCGCAAACGCAGATTACAGCGGCAGCGGAAATGTATGCGAACGCCGGACGGACGATTACCTGTTGGGCGATGGGCGTGACCCAGCATAAAGAAGCCGTGGCGACGATTCAGGACATTGCCAATCTGCATTTCTTGCGCGGCAATATCGGTCGTCAGGGCGCGGGACTCTGCCCGGTGCGCGGACATTCAAACGTGCAGGGCGACCGCACAATGGGCGTTTGGGACAAAATTCAGCCGGAATTAAAAGAAAAACTCGAAAAGGAATTCGACTTCAAAGTTCCCGAAAAAGAAGGGTTCGATGTCGTCAAATCAATTGAAGCGATGCACGACGGTCGCGCCAAAGTTTTCTTTGCGATGGGCGGCAACTTTCAACTCGCCGCGCCTGATACGGATTACACTTCCGACGCTTTGCGAAACTGCAATCTGACGGCGCAGGTGATTACGAAATTAAACCGCACCGCGCTCGTGACCGGCAAAACATCGTTGATTCTGCCGTGTCTCGGACGCACGGAAACCGATTTGCAGAACGGCGTTGAGCAGTATCAATCAACCGAAAGCACGATGCTCAACGTGCAGGTGACGCACGGCGTTCTCGAACCGGCGAGCGAACATTTGCGGAGTGAGCCGTGGATCGTCGGGAAACTCGCGGAAGCGGTTTTAGGCAGCAAAACGACCGTCGCTTGGCAGGCGATGATTGACGATTACGATGTCGTCCGCGATTCGATTGCGCGATGCATCAAAGGCTGTGAAAACTACAACGAAAAGGTCAAACCCGACGGCGGTTTTTATCTGCCGAATCCGCCGCGCGAAGGCATTTTCCCGACACCGACGGGCAAAGCGATTTTTAAATCGAGTCCGCTCGAAAAAATCGAATTGGCAGAAAATCAATTAATTTTAACAACGATTCGCGCTCACGATCAATTTAATACGGCGATTTACGAATTAAAAGACCGTTATCGAGGTATCAACGGTTCGCGCCGCGTGATTATGATGAACGAAAAAGACATCGCCGAACGCGGTTTGAAGCAAGGCGAAGTTGTTGATATTACAGGATATTACGAAGACGAAACGCGCCGCGCCGAATCTTTTATTGTCGTCCCGTATCCGATTCCGCCGCGCTGCGCCGCCGCTTATTACCCGGAAACAAACGTCCTTGTGCCGCTCAAAAGCACGGCGAAAAAAAGCAACTGCCCGACTTCAAAATCGCTGATAATCACCGTCGCCTCGCATTTGCACAATGGCGAACGGATATTTTCGGGAGAGTTTAACAGGTAAATTTTGGAAGGGGAATTTTTAGACGAATTGACAGGATATGTTCTAATCGGCGGAAAATCTTCGCGGATGGGCGCGGACAAAGCGTTTTTGAAATTCGGCGCAGAAACATTCGTCGAACGCGCCGTCAAAACTCTGGCATCGGTTTGTTCGACCGTCAAAATCGTTTTAAATAAAAATCAAACGGATTTTATTCTCAAATTGCCCGGAAAGATTCCGCACATTTTCGACAAATACGAAAATCGAGGCGCACCCGGCGGACTTCACGCCGCATTTGCCGATTGTCAAACGAAATACGCCGTCATTTTAGCGGTTGATTTGCCTAATGTAACCGACAAAATAATTGAGAAACTCGCTGAAATTACTTTTGAATCAGGCGAATTTTCTGCGATTGTTCCGCGTCAAATTGACGGCAAACTACAGCCTTTGTGCGCTGTTTATCGAATTGCCGACTGTTTACCTTTGATTGAAAAATTATTGATTGAAAAAGAATCGGTTGCCGTCAGAGATTTTTTGAAGATGGTGAATCTGCAAATTATCAAACAGCAAGTGTTTGAAGAGAAAGATGTTTTTTATAACGTCAATTTTTCGTCAGATTATGATGGATTTATTTTGACGGAACGCGAACTTTCCAGTTCGCCGGTGTAGAACCGCAAGAAAATAAACCGGCGAACCGGAAAGTTCGCGTTCCGTCAAAATAAATTATTTCACCTGCGGAATAATGACGACGATTGCTTCCTGCGTTTGAAAGTTTTGCAAATCAACTTTCGACGGTCCTTTGACGACTTTGCCGGTCGTATCGAAGCGCGAATCGTGCCACGAACAATAAAGCTGTTTGGTTTTATCGTCGTATTTGATCGGTCCGCCTTCGTGCGGACATTTTGCTGTAAAAGCCTTAAATTCCATCTCGCCCGTGCGAACGACGACAACTTTTCCGGCATCGGTTTTAACCGTATCGGAACCGCCGACTTTGTTGAGCGGACTTTTCGCGTCGAGCTTTAAAACCGCTTCGCCCGAACCGTCGCCTTTTTTATTTTTATCGTCGGCAAGCACATTTGCGCCCGATAAACTCAAAACCAAACCGCCGGCTAACGCGCTTGCTTTCACTAAAAACTCACGTCTGCCGCCTCCGCAATCACTTTTTTTATCGCAATCGGTCATAACTGAAACTCCTTATTATTTTAATCGAAAAACCAGGGCAAGTCTTCAACGCTATGATGATAACAAATCGTCAACGGTTTTCCAGTTACAAAATATAATATTAAAATTTGAGTATGTTGGCGGCTTAATTAAAACAAGCCGCGAATTTAATCTCGCGGCTTGAAATGATAGTTAAATGTGTTGATTTTTAAGCTGATTTAGCAAAAGTTTCGAGTTCCGGTTTCCAACGCAGCACAGGTTTTCGCGCCGCTGCCGCCTCGTCGAGCCTGCCGATTCTGGTCGTGTGCGGTGCGCCGATGACGAGTTCCGGTGTTTCTTCGGTTTCGCGGGCGATGTCAATCATCGCTTCGACGAATGCGTCCAAATCCTGTCTGCCGACCGATTCCGTCGGTTCGATGAGCATCGCGCCTTCGACGACGAGCGGGAAATAGACGGTCATCGGGTGAAAACCGTAATCAATCAAACGCTTCGCAATATCGAGTGTATGAACGCCCTTCGGCGATTGTTTTTTGTGCGAGAAAATGACTTCGTGCATCGGATCGCCTTCAAAAGATTTATCGAAGTCGTTTTTGAGTTTTTCGGCGACGTAACGCGCATTTAAAACCGCCGCTTCGGTTGCTTCGCGCAAGCCTTCCGCGCCGTGTGTCTGGATGTAGGCGAGAGCGCGAATCATCATCCCGAAATTACCGAAAAACGCTTTGACGCGCCCGATTGTGTTCGGCAGATTGTAATCAATTTTATATTCTTCGCCGGCTTTAACAATGCGCGGAGTCGGCAGAAATTCGGCTAATTCTTCGGTGCAGCAACACGGACCGCAGCCCGGACCGCCGCCGCCGTGCGGAGTCGAAAAGGTTTTGTGCAGATTCAAATGAATGACATCAACGCCGAAATCGCCCGGACGCGCAACACCGACGAGCGCGTTCATATTTGCGCCGTCCATATAGACGAGTCCGCCCGCCGCGTGAATCATCTCGCAGATTTTTTTAATGTTTATCTCGAAAAGTCCGACCGTGTTCGGGTTCGTCAGCATCAAACCGGCAACGCCGCCTTCGTCGCATAATTGCTGTAAATGTTCGAGATCGGTCTGTCCTTCAGCAGTTGATCTGATCGTTTTAACCGAAAATCCAGCCATCGCCGCCGATGCCGGATTCGTGCCGTGCGCCGAATCGGGAATCAGCATCACGCGGCGATTTTTAGATTCTTCGCCGTCGCGTTTATCCAAAAACGCACGGATCACCAGCACGCCGGTCATTTCGCCCTGCGCTCCGGCAGCAGGTTGCAAAGAAATTCCCGGCAAGCCGGTGATTTCCGCCAAATCTTCCTGTAATTTATAAATCAATTCGAGTGCGCCCTGCATTTCCTGTTCGGGCGCAAGCGGGTGCAGATTCGCAAGTCCGGCGATGCGGGCGACCTTTTCGTTGAGCCGCGAATTATATTTCATCGTGCAGCTACCCAAAGGATACATTCCGAGATCAATCGAATAATTCCACGTCGAAATGCGCGTAAAGTGGCGAATAATATCCACTTCCGAAACTTCCGGCACGCCTTCGAGATCGTCGGTGCGGCGAAATTCGGCGGGCAGAATCTCGTCGAGATTCGATTCTTCAACGTCCAGTTTCGGCAGACGATAACCGATCCGTCCGGTCTGCGAACGCTCGAAAATCAATCCTTCATTTTGTGTCGGGTGCGATGTAACTTTCTTTATGCTCATTGTTATTTTTCCAAATCTTTTCCCTGCGGCAAACGTCGCTCAAATTTCAACATTTCGTTTTCGAGTTTGAGTGCCATTTCACGACGCTCGCTCTGTTCGCGCCGGTCAATGTTTTCGATCTCGAAACTCATTTTTTGAACCAACAAAAGAAGCTGGTTGAATTCGGCGCGGAGTTTTTCAATGTCACGTCCGTTTTCCTTGACAGTTTGTTCACAATCTTTAATATCAGCTTTATTTTGCTGAGTTTCGCGCTGTAAAAAGATCAGAGTCTGCGCGTATTCGAGGATTTTAGTCCACATAAAATTAAGCTGCTTTCAAAATCCTGCGACTCAAATCCGCTAAAAGAATTTTACTTTCAGCCGCACTTTTATCAATGTTCTCTCTAATCAGGCGATATTCCGCGCGACTTTGTTCAATTTCCGTTTGGTCTCGTTTCATAATTTCACGGGATTTAACAGCTTCAACGTGGAATTGTTCAAGAAGATTCTGTAATTGTTCGACTTCATTTTCAGAAATTTCAAATGTTAAAATTTTCGCCATAAGTTTACCTCGAAAATTATGTTATCACTATATTATTCAGTTTTCTTCTTTGTAAAACTTCCAACCAAATTCTTTATCATTTTCGTTTTCTAAAACGAGCCGGTCACAGTAAGGGCATTCATACATTTTATTCGACTCGAAAAAGAGTTTTAATACATTAACTTTGTCAAAGAGTTCCAAACCATCTTGATCGGATTCAGAGACAGTCCGATAAGTATTTAGCATTGGATATGATCCGGTGCTAAAATAAAGTCCACATTTACACTTAATTCCTGACATTTAGCTCAATAGTTTTAGTCCTTCAACCAAATTATCAATCTGCTCCTTCGTATTCGTTTCCGTCACGCAGACGAGGAAATCGTTTTTGTAGTCGTTGTAATGCCACGAAAGCGGCAGACCGCCGATGATGTTTTTTTCGACGCGGAGTTTTTCTAAAATTTCGTTGGCGTTTTTTGGAGCGCGAACGGTGAATTCGTTGAAGGTCGGCGACGAAAAGGGAATCGAGAAGCCGGAAATTTCGGCGATTTTCTTTTTCGCGTAGGCGGCTTTTTGGGCGTTTTGGACGGCGGCTTCCTGCAAGCCTTTTTTGCCCATCGTTTCCAGATAAATCGTCGCGGCGAGCGCAATTAAACCTTGATTGGTGCAGATATTAGAAGTCGCTTTTTCGCGGCGGATATGTTGTTCGCGCGTCGAAAGCGTCAGCACGAAACCTCGATTGCCGTTTTTATCGTAAGCCACGCCGCACAATCTTCCCGGCATCGAGCGGATATATTTTTCCTTGGTCGCAAATAGTCCGACGTAAGGTCCGCCGCAGCTTAGAGGAATGCCGAAACTCTGACCTTCGGCGACGACAATATCAACATCCGATTCGCCCGGAGTTTTCAGTAAAGGCAGAGACAACGCTTCGGTCACGACCTGCACGACCAATGCGCCGACGGCGTGGGCTTTTTCGGCGAGCATTTTGACATCTTCGATACAGCCGAAAAAGTTTGGCGACTGAATGACGAGCGCGGCGGTTTTATCGTCTAATTTGCTCAATTCGTCGGTTAGAACTCTACCCGATTTTTCGTCGAATCCGACCGTTTCAATCGTCAGATCGCCGTGCTGAGTGTAGGTTTTGGCGACTTCGAGATATTCGGGATGGACTGTTTGCGCGATCACGATCTTGTCGCGCCGCGTGACGCGTTGCGCCATCAAAAACGCTTCCGCCATCGCCGTCGAACCGTCATACATTGACGCATTCGCTACTTCCATTCCGGTCAATTGGCAGACGAGCGTTTGAAATTCAAAAATATATTGGAGCGTTCCCTGAGAGATTTCCGGCTGATACGGCGTGTAGCTCGTGAAAAATTCGGAACGCTGCAAAAAATAATCAACAACCGTCGGCGAATAATGCGAATACGCGCCTGCACCCAAAAACGAAGGTTTCTGCGTTCCCGTGTTTTTCGCCGCCAATGCTTCAAAACCGGCGATCAAAGTCGGTTCGGCGAGTGGTTCGGTGACTTTCAGGGCGCGATTTAACTGAGCGTCCTGCGGAATCGAGCGAAACAGTTCGTCTGCTGATTTGAGTCCGACAAACTCAAGCATTTCCTGTCTTTCTTCGGGTGAATTCGGAATGTATCTCATCGTTTATATTCTATGGTTTCTAAATAAAATCAAAAGTAGATGTTGGAAAAAAAACGCGTTAAAGTCAAATTTTCACGCAGGAATAAAAATTGTTTGATTGATTAGCCAAACTTTTCCGCGCTAACAGCAAAAGCGCGGCAACCTCTCTAAATTCGAGCATTTACCGCGCTTTTTAATAATTATTCACAGTCCGACTGTGAGAGAAAATTTATCAGTTATATTCATTTAACTCTGAAACTTCCTGCAACTTCCTGAAAACTTCCTGTCAACTTTCTAGCTGACCTGCGATAAAAATTCTTCGTATTCATCGGCGGAAAGCATCGCGTCGGCTTCGTTCGGATTTTCCATTTTGACTTTAATCATCCACGCCGCATCGTATGGATTATTGTTGACATCTTCGGGCGAATCGTTGAGCGAATCGTTGACTTCGGTGATCTCGCCGGCAATCGGCGTAAAAACTTCGGAAACGGCTTTGACCGATTCGACCGAACCGAACGCCTGATGCGAATCGAGCCTGTCGCCGACGCGCGGCAGATCAACATAAACCACATCTCCGAGCGAATGCTGCGCGTAATCGGTGATGCCGATAGTCGCCGTGTCGCCGTCAACCCTAACCCATTCGTGATCTTTAGAATAACGTAAATTTTCCGGTATATTGTTTGCCATAATTTGTTTTTAGATTTTATGTGAATATTCAATTGCCTGTTGTTTCTTCGATTGCGTATGATTCGAGAAAACCGCATCTTACGCAGCGCAAAGTTTTCACTTGGTAATGTTTTTTATCTTTGATTTTTGTTCCGTGCCAAAATGATTTTACCGGCGCACCTTCAACCCAGTTGCTCGGACGAAGCCTGTCGTCATCGATATAATCGGCGACAAAGCCTTCTTCCATTTCGCCCGCGCATTTCGGACAATTGGTGTTCGATTCGTTCATAAATTTTTCCGATTACTTTTCTCGCTTGTAAAATGGAGTCGGCACAATGACTGCCGCTAATTTTTTGCCTCTGACATCAATTGTAATTTCCTGACCGATTTTTGCAAATTCGGCAGGCAAAAAAGCCAGACCGATATTTTTTTTCAAAAACGGCGCGGGCGAACCCGAAGAAACATAACCGATTTTTTGATCGTCAATGTAAACGTCGCATTCGTCGCGGGCGATGCCTTTGTCGGTCATTTCAAAACCGGCGAGTTTTTTCTGCAATCCTTTTTCTTTCAAATCAGCCATCGCCGCGCGTCCGGTAAATTCGCCTTTGTTGATTTTGCAAATCCAGCCTAAACCGGCTTCAAGCGGCGAAATATCATCGGACAATTCGTGTCCGTAGAGTGACATCGCCGATTCTAATCTCAGAGTATTCCGCGCCGCCAGACCGCACGGCAAAATGCCGTATTCAGTGCCGGTTTCGATAAATTTATTCCAAATCCGTTCGGCATACTGCGCGTCGGCGTAGATTTCAAAGCCGTCTTCGCCGGTGTAACCCGTGCGCGAAATGATCGCGTCAACGCCGTCAAATTTGCCGACCGTGAAATGATAGTATTTGATTTCTTCCAATTTTTCGTCAGTCAATTTCTGCGCGATTTCGACCGCTTTCGGTCCTTGAATCGCAATCTGACAATAATCTTTGGAAGCATTGGTGAGCGTAATATTTTCATCGCCTTTGTGCGTCGTGATCCAATCCCAATCTTTTTCGGTCGTACCGGCGTTGACGACGAGCAGCAATTTGCCTTCGTCAAAACGATAAACGAGCAAATCATCAACCACGCCGCCGTGTTCGTTGGTCAAAGCCGAATAATGTGCCTGACCGTCAACCAGTTTGGTGACATCATTGGTCGTCAGACGATTGACGAATGCAATCGCGTCTTCACCTTCAACGTAAATTTCGCCCATATGCGAAACGTCAAACAGCCCAACTTTCTCGCGCGTCGCCAAATGTTCAGCAATCACGCCAGCCGCATATTGCACGGGCATATCCCAACCGCCGAAATCAACCATTTTGCCGCCCGATTTCCGGTGAACCTCATTGAGCGGTGTTTTTTTTAAGTTTTCTTCTGACATATTTTATAAGTGTAAAGGAAAAAAATGACACCCACAATTTGCGAGTGTCAAAATTTTGACGGAGATAATAATCGTCGAAAATTTATTAAGAAGCTGTTTGAAAAGTAACGCAGGTATCCTGCCTGTCAGTATCGGGCGCGTCCCGCGTCAGTGTGTCGCCGCCGTTTTGACACGGACGCGGGACGCGCCCGATACTGCAAACGGGACGTTCGCGTTACTTTTCAAACAGCTTTTAAGAGTCTTTATGATCGCTCTTTTTCTTTTCTTCTTTGGTTGGTTCAGGCGGAACTTTGGCGGACGCTTCGATGATTTCGTTGCAAAATTCGATTGAACCGAGCAGCAAACCTTTTTCCTTTTCGTCTTCGGTTTTATCAATTTCAGTTTTCAACAGATTCAAATAGCTCTGCGACGATTCCGTTAATTTTCGCATCGCCTTCGGGAAAAATTTCGCGTCCAACTGATTATGATCGGCGGCGTTATCAATGTCGTCAACCGCTTTTTGCAGCAGGCGATTGATGTCGAAAATAAGGTCGAAGCGTTTGGTCGAACCGAGTTCGCCGAACAGTTCTTTTTCTTTTTCAGCTTTTTTGGGTTCGATAACTGCACCGTCGAGAACGCGAAAACGCCGGTCAATCATTTTCGTCAAAACCAAGATGCGGTCGTCAATTTGCTGCGCTTCGCGTACGACATCCGATTCCTGATCGGTCATATAGTCGTGAGTTTGCGCGTTGATTCGTGCAGGTTGAAAACATATTACGGCGAACAGCAAAACGCCGCCGAAAAGGTAAAACTTGGTCATATATTATTTAATTGTTCGGCACAACCGTGTCGCCGAACAGCGGTTCGATGGCTTTTTCGCGGGCATCGCCGATTTTTTTCAAAAGTTCGCTCAAATAAGATTCGTATTTAACCGGAAGTTCGCGGCGCAAAAGTTCGATGCGAGTCGGAAAACCGCGCAAACCCATTTCATACCGTTTGAAATTGTTGAGATTTTTATTGCCGAACCTGTTGCGCGTCAGGAAACTCAAAGCGTAATTCATAACTGCGTGAAATTTGCCGAGTTCGTTATACATCTGCGGAAAATCATTGCGCGAATCGCATTCTTCGGCTTTGGTGACTCTCGAATCCATCAATTGCAGTGCCAGCACGGTTCTTTTTTTGAGATCGGTTTCGCCGTCGAGCAGTTTCTGTTCGTCTTTCGGAACAATCGTCAGCGGCGGCGGCGCAAAATCGGCTGGCGAAAGCGACTGTGCAAAAATGTGATCGGGAACGCAAAAAGCTGAAAAGAAAATTCCGCAACATAATAAAAGAATGCGGTTTTTTACAAAAAATCTGGAAACGGAAACAATTTGTAAATTTTCAACTTTTGCGTGATTCATTTTTTTTTACCTTTATTCTCCTTAATTAATTTTTGCAAAGCCGGCAGACGAAGATTAACTTTATCAATTTCTAATTGAAATTTAGTTGTATCAGCCAGTTTTATAAACTGTTGGTAATTTGCCATCGCATCGGCAAATTCGGTCAGTTGGTCGTAACAGATCGCCAGAAAATAAAATGCGACCGCCGAATCAGGCTGTTTTTCTGCCAGCCATTGATATTCGATTTTGGCGGCGGCAAATTGCTTTAATTCAAATAACGAAATCGCTAAGTTCGCGTGAATAGTCGCGTTGTCCGGCGCAACCGCCAACATCCGGTGAAACAAATTCGCTGCTTCTGCAAATTTGTTTGCCTGCACCAATGCGCCGCCGTAACCGATGGTGTGATTGATGTTAGACGGCTCGATCTCAAAAGCGCGGCGGCAGTAATCCATCGCCTGAACCGGATTTTCAAGTCTCAGAAGCGAACATAACCGTCCCAACAAAACCGGATTCTTCGCGTCTTTTTCAAGTTGCTTTTCAAGCTCGGCAGAATTCGCCGATGTGTTTACAATTATTATATCACGCTCTGTCAAGACCTCTGTCGAAGGATTTTCAATCGTGTTCAAAATTTTCAATGCTTCGTCGTTTTTATTATCGAAAAGCAAAAGTTTCGCCTGCAAAATTTTGACGTTAGTGGAATCGGGCGCAATTTGTTGAAGCGTCTTGAGAATGTTTCCGGCGTAGGTCGAATCGCTTTCGGCAAGCGCAATCCGGGCGCGTTCGAGCAGAGCCGCCTGATTTTTAGGTTCGAGTTCAAGTGCGCGGTTGAGGCTGTTTTTAGCCGCAACGCGGTCGCTTAGATAGTTTTCGAGCAATCCGCGCGAAGTCCAAAGCGATGCCGACGGATTGGCTTTGGAAGTTAATAATTTAATTTTGCCCAGCAGATCATTGAGCGATTCTTTGCCAGCGTGAGTTTGGAGACGCAAATCGGTGAGCGCGGAAAGTGCGGCAAAGTTCGGTTCATTGTTTTCAATAGCTTTGACGAGTAATGTTTCGGCTTCGGCGAATTTGTTTTCGCGCACGAGCAATGCGCCGAGACTCGCCATCGGCAGCGTCCAATCTGCCCGCAGTTCGAGCGCACGACGAAAAGATTTTTCGGCATCGGCGGATTTGTCGAGCGAAAGTTGAGCCGCGCCTTTCTGATATTCGGCTTCGGGAAATTCGGGCGCGATTTTTAAGGCTTTGTCGTAAAGTTTGACGGCGGCGGCAAAATCGCCTTTTTCGTGTGCGTCCTGCGCCTGATTGAAAATCGCCACCGGATCGGCGGTTTCATCTTCCTGCGCGAATGCCGGGAACGAAAGCGAAACACACATCAACGCCGCGACAATTAATGTATAAATTGCCCGCTCTGGTTGAAAACCAATGATATTCACGCGAAGTAGAAAATTCATCGTATATTTTGATATGGAAAATTTTAGCATTTGAATTCCGCAAACGTCCATAATTATTTTCTTATAATAAGATAATTTTTAATTTATATGATTTGCGTTCGGCAATCGCCGTAAGTTAAGATTTTTATTTTGAAACTGCTTTTGAAAATTAAGTTTCACAATCTTATATCAAGATGAAAGTTCAAAATTATCTAAAATTAGACAACGGAAAGTCAAAAAACCTTCCGCGAACGAAAATATGTTTTTTGATGCGTTTCAGATTAAAACCGTTCAATTTTTCACGGGATAAATTTGGAACGCTTTAAGTTTTAAATTTACATCGTTAATAATTAACGAATGATGACAATGCCGTCCGGCTTTTGAAATGAAAATCTTTCTCAAACTGACGGTTTACAATTCAAAGTTTTTGATAAACTTTGAAAATTGATTTTGAATTAAATTGGAGAAAATGACCGATGGCAAAAGCTAATCCGATGGCAGATGAAATGCGTCGTTTTAAAGGAACGGACGAAAAAAATCCGTTTGAAGCGATGAGTGAACGCTTTGACCGCGCCGCGCAACTTTTAGGTTTGGAAGAAGATATTTACGCCGTTTTGCGTGTTCCGAGCCGCGAAATCAAAGTTTATATCCCGGTGCGAATGGACACCGGACATATACAGGTTTTTGAAGGTTTCCGCGTTCAGCACAATTTTGCGCGGGGTCCGGCAAAAGGCGGAATTCGCTATGCGCCCGATGTGACTTTGGACGAGGTGAAAGCTCTCTCGGCGTGGATGACGTGGAAATGCGCGGTCGTCAACGTCCCGTTCGGCGGCGGTAAAGGCGGAATTATTTGTAATCCGCATCAGATGTCTATCGGCGAACTCGAAAGAATGACGCGGCGTTACACATCCGAATTGATTGATTTTATCGGTCCCGACAAAGACGTTCCCGCGCCCGATATGAACACCAACGAGCAGACGATGGCGTGGATTATGGACACATATTCGATGCACGCCCGCCATACCGTCAATGCAGTCGTCACCGGCAAACCCGTCGCGCTCGGCGGATCACTCGGTCGCCGCGAAGCCACGGGGCGCGGCGTTTTATTTTGTGTCAACGAGGCAATTAAACGTCTGAAATTAAAACCTCAGGAAACTTCGGTAGTCGTGCAGGGATCAGGAAATGTCGGCGGAATCGGCGCATCTTTAATGCACGAACAAGGCTATAAAGTAACCGCAATCTCCGACATTTCAAGCGGAATTTATAATGCCAAAGGCTTGAATATCCCCGAAGTTTTAAGCTATCTGCAATTACACAAAACTCTCGAAGGATATACGGAAGCCGATGTGGTCGGCAACAAAGAACTTTTGGAAATCGAGTGCGATGTGCTTGCACCGTGTGCGACGGAAAACCAGATCACTTCGGAAAACGCGGATCGGCTGAAATGCAAAATTTTAGCCGAAGGTGCAAACGGTCCGACGACCCCGAAAGCCGACAAAATCCTGCACGACAAAGGCGTATTCGTGATTCCCGATATTTTGGCAAATGCCGGCGGCGTGACTGTTTCATACTTTGAATGGGTGCAGGACAGAATGGGCTATTTTTGGCGCGAAGATGAAGTAAATCAACGGCTTGAAGAGAAAATGGTGGCGAGTTTTAATGAGCTGTGCCATTTTTCAGATATTCACGATGTTGATACGCGCACGGCGGCATATATGCTGGCAATTGACCGCGTCGCTTACGATACGAGAATGCGCGGAATCTACGCATAGTTTGAAACTGTCAGGAAAATCATCGAAAGTCTTGATTTTCCTTATAATATAAAGTAATGTTTATTAAGGGTGTTTAATCGGTCAATACTTTTATTGACTTTTACTTAAATCTCCCGTATAAATTTACAATTAATGAACTTAATTGTTTTTAATCATACCGCCGAGATTACAATCTTGCTGAATTAGTGAGATTTTACGGGGTATGTAATAATTGAGTAGCTTATAAATAACAGCTTTAATGAATTTTAAGAATTATATGCTACAGACTTTGAAATTTAATTTAAATTATTTTCGGCGGAGGAATGAGATGAAACTCGCTAAAAAAGCGTATCTAATTGCGCTAATTATAATGGCATTTGCATTTGCAGTGTCAGCGCAAACTACAAAATCAGATGCAAGACCTGAAAAAGACCCCAGAAATACGGCACCGACTGTTGGAACAGGCGGCACACCGGGCGGTCCGACAGGCTTGTTTACTATTTATGACGGACAGGTTTTAAGAAAAGGTGAATTTACCTTTAGTGCGGCTCTAAGCAATTATGACCGCGATCCGGGCAATGTTGACATCAGCGATGTCCCGCTCAGTTTTCAGGTTGGATTGTCCAACCACGTCGAATTGTTCTTTAATACCAATGCTTACCGTGGTATCAAGGTCAATAACCCGGCGGCACTTTCAAGTTTTTACCTGCCCAATTCGCAGTTGGTTATTAACGGCGTTTTGACAAGTCCGGCGGCAATTGTTTTGGCTCCGCAGGGAACAACCAATACTGCTTTCAGCGGACAGGCGGTTTATCGTCCGGCTGGAACACAACCTTTTACCCAGTATCCTTTTGTTGGCGGCAATGCCGGAACATACGGATTTACTGCACCGTTTTTCGCGGGAACAATTTTCGGTTTCCCGACAACTACCGCAACCTTAGGTGCTAACGGTTCTTCGGGTAACGGAGCGGCAAATTTCCCCGGAATCGGTTCGGTTTACGGCAGCATCCTGCCGGGCATCGTGCTTCAAACCAGATCAATTGCAGCAACCACAACGGTTGCCAGTTCGACTGTTCCGACCGTGTTTACAACTGCGCCGGTTTACTTGCCGGATGCACCGTTTGTCAACCGCACATACGGAACATCTGCTTTTAATGAATTCGTAGTCGGCGGAAAGATCAGATTGAACTCGATTGACAGTCCCTACGGATTGGCTCTCGTGCCGTTTTATCGCTTTTATGCTGATAAAGCCAACGATTTCAGCGGCTTCAATCAACTCCAGCGCGGCGCAAGCCCGGGCGGAAATCGCGGCGATTTCGGCTTAGTGTTGGCGGCTGATGCGCGTTTGGCTAAATATGCCAACCTGTCAGGTAACGTCGGCTATATTTACAACAGCAGCGTTAAAGGTAATCTTTCGGGCGGCACATTTACTTTGCTTGATCGCGGAGATGAATTTAACGCCGGAGTCGGTTTCGATTTCCCGGTCAACAAATATTTTCAACCTATTTTAGAAGCTAAAATAACAAGATATGTCGGCGGAAGAACTCCGAATGCTTTTGAGAATAATCCGATTGACGGTTTAGCCGGTGTTCGTATTTTCCCGACCCGTTATTTGGGTATGAGTTTTGCTTATCGCTACCACGCTAATCAGCAGGATGCGAGCAGTTTTGATAATAATACTAACTTTACTTCGACTGCGGCGGTTGTCAGTCCGACCGGAACATCGCAGACATTTACGACGACTACTTCGGCAGGCGGAGTTCCTCCGGGATTTATTCCTTCGTCAGACCCGCACGGTTATATCATTCAGTTTTTTGCCGGCAGACGTAATAAACGTCAGGCTGAAATTGTCAATTTACCGGCAAATGTGACGGCGGTTAATGTTAGTCAGACGAATGTGACGATTGGTTGCGCTGAAGGTTTCCAACCGGCAGAAGGCACGACTTGCAGCGATAGTCAGACGGTCAGCGTTTCAACCACAGCGGTTGATCCTGAAAATGATGTCTTAACATACAATTACACTGTCTCAGGCGGTCGCGTGACCGGTCAGGGCGCAAATGTCTCGTGGGATTTGACCGGCGTTAAACCGGGAACATACACGGTGACGGCTGGCGTTGACGACGGTTGCGGCGTTTGCGGTCAAACAAAAACGCAAACCGTCACGGTTGCCGAATGTAAATGTGTGCCGAAACCTGTTCCATGTGATTGTCCTTCGATTTCGGTTGCCGGTCCTGCCGGTGTTACCGATGCGGGATCACCTGTCACGTTTACAGCTAATGTCAGCGGCGGCAGCCAGACTTCGCAGACCTACAACTGGACTGTTTCTTCGGGAACAATCACCTCCGGTCAGGGAACATCGAGTATTACTGTTGATACTGCCGGATTAGCCGGACAAAATGTTACGGCAACGGTCGAAGTCGGTGGACTTTGTGAAACTTGTCCGAAGACGGATCAGGAAACTGCCGGTATTGCAACCGTTCAAGGACCTACAGCAGTTGATGAGTTCGGTCCTGCAAAAGATGACGATGTTAAGGCTCGTGTAGATAACTTCTACATTCAACTTAATAATGATCCGAATTCGCAGGGTTACATCATTGTGTATGGAACGCCTAAAGAAATTGCGGCACGAAAAGCGCAAATCAATAAGGCGATTAAATTCCGTAAATACGATGCAAACCGCATTCAGTTTGTTGACGGTGGAGATCAGGGAACGGGCGTTAATACCAAGTTCTTCCTTGTTCCTGCGGGCGCAACTCCTCCGACTCCGTAATCAAACAGCTTCGTTATTCGGTTAAACGAATACGAACATAATCGAGAGCGTGAGCAACTTCAATTTGAAGATGCTCACGCTCTTTTTCTATTTATCCGAAAAAAACTTTGGAAAAGCCGGCAAATTGTGTAATATAAATTTATTGCCGGTCGCGCCCGACAATCATTTCTAAAAACACCAGTAATTTTTACCAAATAAATTGCAAACAATCGTCTGAATAAAATCATCTGATAAAGAGGATGATCGGTTTATTCCGTCATTAATTCCCCAAAATTTCATCCCCGAAAATATTTAATATTATGAAAGTGAACAAGATTGGAAGATATAATTTACTAACATTGCTATCCGTTGCGATTTTAATTTTAACCAACCTCAATAACGCGTTTGCCGGCGGCTACAAGATTGCCGATACGCAAAAATTCGGCGATTGGGAAGTGGTCGGTCCCGCCGGCGGCGATGTGCGCGTCGTGACGATTGATCCGCGTGACAAAGACCATCTGTTTATCAGCACACTCGACGGCACGGTTCATACTTCGACCGATGCCGGTAAAACGTGGCGGCTGCTCGTCAATTTCAACCGTCCGCAGATGATTCTCGATCAATTGGAAGTTGATCTCCGCGATTCTAAAATACTCTACGCTTCCGGTCATCGCCACAAAGCTCCCGGAGGTTTTTTCAAATCAATTGACGGCGGAACAACGTGGAAAGAATCGAAGGAATTAAAATCCGCTTCGGTTCACGCGATGGTTCAGTCCACATTCGATCCTAATGTTTTGTATATCGGCACGACCGAAGGCGTTTGGGTTTCCAAAAATTCAGGCGATGACTGGACTAAAATCGAATCGAAAACGATGCCGGTTGATGTTGATTCATTAGCGGTTGATCCGCGAAATACCAGCACGATTTACGCCGGAACTTGGTGGCGTGCTTACAAATCAACCGACAGCGGCAGCAGTTGGCATTTGATCAAAAACGGGATGATTGATGATTCGGACGTGTTCGCAGTGACGATTGACCCGCGCGATCCCGAACACATCGTCGCGTCGGCTTGCAGCGGCATTTACGAATCGCAAAACGGCGGTGAACTGTGGGCAAAGATTAAGGGAATTCCGTCCGATTCGCGCCGCACACGCGACATCGTTCAGCATCCGACGATCAACGGAACGATTTTCGCGGCGACGACCGCCGGTTTCTGGATGACAAACGGCAAATCGTGGTTTCTGACAACGCAGAGAGACCTCGAAGTCAACACCATCGCCGTCAGTCCCGACGCACCGAATCGCGTCTATATCGGGACGAATAACTACGGCGTAATGGTTTCCAATGACGGCGGCAAAAACTTTACTTCGACTAATGATAATTTCACGAGCCGTTTTACATATTCCGTGGTTCCCGATCTGCAAACGCCGAATCGTCTCTACGCGGCAACGCAAAATACGGCGACCGGCGGCGGATTTTTCTTTATCAGCAGCGACGGCGGCGGCAGTTGGCAGCCGGCAAAAACATTCGATGTCGGTCGCGTCTCGCCGTTTGCGATTTTGCAGGACAGAACTAATCCGAATATGATTTATCTAGGCACGAATCTCGGCATCTTCAAATCGGCGGATCGCGGCAGCACTTGGGCGCAGATGACGGCGGCAAAACCTGTCGTGATAAAAAAACCTATCGTCAAAAGACGCGTTACGGCGAAAAAAACTGTTGCCAAACCTGCGGCAGTTGCCGCACCGGTTGCATCTGCGGCAGTTAATACAAATAATTCAACCGGGAAACTGATTCCGGTTTTAACTCAAAAAGTTAAATTTTTAAGCTATGCCGAGGACGGCAAAAACGGGATTTACGCCGGAACGGATGACGGTTTGTATCGTTCGTATGATTTGACCAAAGGTTGGGAAAAACTCGATCTCGGAGCGGGAATTGACGGCAACATTTTCGCGGTTTATACCAATCAGGCTGAACCGCAAACCGTCTGGGTCGGAACTTCCGTTTCGGGCGTGATCGTTTCGCGCGATAACGGCGCGACGTGGCAAAAAGCCGGCGGCGCACCCGAAGGCGTTCCCGTCAGCACGATTGTCGGCGATCCGAAACATCCCGAAAATATCTACGTCGGCACATCGCAGACGCTTTATTTGACGCGCGACGGCGGCAAAACATGGACACGGCGCGGCGGCAATCTGCCGCTCGGCAATTACACGAGCATTTTGATTAATCCGAATAATTCGGACGAAGTGTTCGTTTCGAGCGCACTCGAAACCGACGGCGGCATTTATTTTTCAAAAAATGCCGGTAAAGACTGGAAACGCGCCGATTCCAAGGAAATGAAATTGCCGAGCCGACGCATCTGGTCAATGGCATTTGATCCGAATAATCCCAACAAAATCTACGCCGGAACACATTCGTCGGGCGTGTATGTGATCGAACGCACAGCCGAAGCCGCCGTTGCCGCTCCGGTCAAAGATGCCGATTCAATCGGCAGACCGCGAATTGCCGGGAATCAATAACCGTCTGAAAAACTAAACCGCGATAAAAGAGATGACTCGTAAAAAAGTCATCTCTTTTGTTTTTAATGTGGCGGAATTATGTTTGAGAATTTATAATCAAGATTCAGGAGCAAAAACCGTGAGTCAAAATTCCGAAAGCGCGTGTCCGCAGCGAGAAACAGTTTTAAGAATTGAAAGTTTGCCGTTTTCCGAAATTCCGCATCAGAGCCGTCTTTTCATTGATTATCAAACCGAACCGCAGAAATTAAAAAAATTCTATCCGCAGATTGTCGAAGATTTCGGGCAAATTCCGGCGTTTGCGCCGAATGTGCTGAAAAATTATTCGATTGATCGAAAAGTCTTGTGCGATGCGCTCGAATGCGATAACCGCAAGATTGGCGCAGGCGAAAAAACACTTGAAAACATCAATCTTTTGCGCGACAGCGATTGTCTGACGGTCGTCACCGGACAGCAAGCCGGACTTTTAACCGGCGCGATTTACACGATCTACAAAGCATTTTCCGCGATCAAAGCGGCTGAAAAACTCAACGCCAAAGGCATCAAAACCGTTCCCGTTTTTTGGATTGCCGAAGAAGATCACGATTTTGATGAGGTCAAAAAAACATTCATTATTGATAATTCGGGAAAACTGCAAGCCGTTGAAAACACTCCGTCAAACATTCTTACTGATTTGCCTGTCGGCGCGATTAAACTTGATGAAACGATTACAAAAACTCTCGAAAATCTCTTTGAAAATTTGTCGTCAAACGAATTTTCCGGCGAATTGGAAAAACTTTTGCGCGAAAACTATCAGCCGAAAGAGACTTTTGCGACGAGTTTTGCCGGATTTTTAACAGGTATTTTTAAAGATTACGGTTTAATAATCTTGTCGCCGCTCAATCCGGTTTTCAAACAACTTGCCGCACCGATTTTTGCCGAAGCGGTCGAAAAATCGGCTGAGATTCGGGAGAAATTGTTAATTAGAAACGAGCAATTAACAGAGAAAAATTATCAGGCGCAGGTTTTAGTCGAGAAGGATTTCTTCCCGTTTTTTCTTTTTAATGAAAATGGCGCGAGACAGAGCGTTAAATTCAAAATTCAAAATTCAAGATTCAAGATTAAAAGCGGCGCGGAATTAGATTTTGACGAATTAAAGAAATTAGCGAAAGATTCGCCTGAAAAACTCAGCCCGAACGCGCTGATGCGCCCCGTCGTGCAGGATTTTCTGCTGCCGACGATCTGCTATTTCGGCGGCGCAGCGGAAATCGCTTATTTCGCGCAAAATTCGGTGATTTACGAAACGCTCAATCGTCCGGTGACGACAATTTTGCATCGCCAGAGCCTGACCTTTGTCGAAGCCAAACATCGCCGCACGCTCGAAAAATATAATTTGAAAATAAACGATTTGTTCGGCGGTTTCGAGAGTATTCTGCCGCCAATCGTCAATCATTTTCTCAATCCCGAACTCGCCGAAAAGTTTGCCGTAACCGGAAAATTATTTGCCGCACAGCTTGATCAACTCGAAAGTGAACTGGCGAAAATCGAACCGACGCTCGCCGCGCATTTGAAAAAAAGAGCAAGCAAGATTCTGTATCACGTCAGCGCACTCGAAAAAAAATTCCAACACGCGCAGATCAGGCAAAACGAGACCGTCAATCGTCAAATCGAAACTGCTTTCGCCGCGCTTTTGCCGCACGACGCATTGCAGGAACGAACCGTCAACATCACGTCGTTTCTCAGCCGTTACGGGTTTTATTTTATTGACTGGATCGGTCAGGCAATTGATTTGGAAGACAAATCGCACCGCGTGATTTATCTTTAGTGTCGTTCGTTATTCGTCATTTGTCTTTTGTTCTTAGACAAAGGACAAATGACGAATAACGAATGACAAATGACAAAACGATGAACAAAATAAAAATTTTATCGGACAATCTGGCGAATCAAATCGCGGCGGGCGAAGTGGTCGAACGTCCGGCTTCGGTGATTAAAGAATTGCTGGAGAATTCGATTGATGCGGGCGCGAAACGGATTCAGGTTGACATCGAACTCGGCGGTCGGCGGCTGATGCGCGTTTCGGATGACGGCGAAGGAATGCCGCGCGACGACGCGATTCTTGCCTTTGAACGCCACGCGACCTCGAAAATAAAAACTCTCGAAGACTTGGGCGCAATTGCGACGCTCGGATTTCGCGGCGAGGCTTTGGCTTCGATTGCGTCGGTCGCCAAGGTCGAATTAATCACCAAAACCGCCGAAGACGCGGCGGCAACGCACGTTTTAATCGAAGGCGGCAAACTGATTGATGTCAAAGATGCGGCGCGAAATACGGGAACGACGATTTCGGTGCGCGATCTGTTTTTTAATACACCGGCGCGGCGCAAGTTTATGCGTTCGGAAGCAACTGAAAATTATCATCTGACGCAGATTATTCAGCATTATGCGCTCGCGCATCCAGAAATCGCTCTGACACTAACGAGCAACGGACGCGAAGTTTTACGCGTTTCTCCGGCGCGTGATTTGCGCGAACGGGCGTTTCAGATTTTCGGCGCGAACCTCATCGAAAGCCTTTTGCCGGTTTCCGGCGGACGCGAATATGTCGCCAAAGTTTCCGGGTTTATCTCTGCGCCGCGCGAACGTCGTTCGACGCGTGACGGGCAATTTTTTTTCGTCAATCAGCGTTTTGTCCGCGATAAAATCGTCGCCGGCGGCTTGCTCGAAGGGTTTCGTTCGGTGCTGCCGCACGGCGTTTATCCGGTCGCGTTTCTGTTTCTCGACATTCCGCACGACGAAATTGATGTCAACGTCCACCCGGCGAAAACCGAAGTTCGTTTCAGACGCTCCGAAGCCGTCAAAGAGGCAATCGCCGAAGCTGTCCGCAATGCACTCGCGCAGGCGGGAATTTTGAAGACGGAAGACAGGAGAGAAAATGCCGAAGACGGAATGCAGAATCCGGCGGACGTGATTACAAATGAAAATTCGTCTGATGAATTTATGCGATTCGAGCAGCAGAAAATCGAATTTATGCCGACCGCTGCTGAAAATTCGCCTGTTTCGTTCAGCGAAAATGTATTTGCCTTTCGCGCCAATGAAGAAACTTCAAGCGATTCGTTGCCGGAAAATCCAAACGTCCAAACTGATATGACTGACGAAAATTTATCCGCCGATTTTGAACGTCAGGCGGAAGTTTTTCAGTTTAATACCGAATTTATCAAAAGCACCGAAAGGTCTGAAAATACTTTCTCAAATCATCAATCACCGGTTGAAAAGCCGAGTCATCAAAATTTCGGCACAGAAAACGTAATCGCAAATCGAAATTCGCAAATCGAAAATTCTCTCCCGCCTTTCGATTCGGCGGTTAAAGCAGTCAAAGCGGCGGAAATTTCCGACGTTTTCGCGTCGAAAATCAAACCGATAGGACAGCTTCACGACAGTTTTATCATCGCGGTTGACGATCAGGGAATGCTTTTAATTGACCAACACGTCGCTCACGAACGCATTTTGTTTGATAAATTCCGCCGCCGCGAAACCGAACGAAAAATCGAATCGCAAAATCTTTTACTGCCTGAAACAATTGATCTTTCGCCCGCGCAGAGTCAGGCTTTCGCGCTCGTCGAAGAAGATTTGGAATCGCTCGGTTTCGGGGTAATGCGTCTTTCCGGCAGAACCGTCGCCATCAAATCCGTTCCGACCGATCTGCCGCCGTCGGAAGTGAGAAATCTGCTCGCGGAAATTTTGGAAACGGTTGACAGAGACAAACGCGGCGGCGCAAAAGCGACGATTCGTGATGACATCGCGGCAAGTTTAGCGTGTAAAGCAGCGGTCAAAATCAATATGAAACTGACACCCGAAAAAATGCAGTGGCTGATTGATAAAGTTTTGACGACATCATCGCCGACGACCTGTCCGCACGGTCGCCCGGTAATTTTGCGCCTGACGATGAAGGACATCGAACGCGGATTTCATCGAACTTGAAAAGAGTTCAAAGTTCGAGGTTTAAGGTTCAAAGTAAAAGCAATGATTCTATTCAATTTTGAACCTTAAACTTTGAACTTTGAACTACAATTTTATGCCTGAAACAAACGAAAATGAACAGCCCGAATTGATTCGCGGAGTCGGCGTGTGGGGCGCGACCGCGCTCAATATGATTGATATGATTGGTGTCGGACCGTTTATCACGATGCCGCTGATTATCGCGGCGATGGGCGGACCGCAGGCGATGCTCGGCTGGATTTTCGGCGCGGTTTTGGTGATGTGCGACGGTCTAGTCTGGGCGGAACTCGGTGCATCAATGCCGAAATCCGGCGGACCGTATAATTATTTGAAGGAAATCTACGGCGCGAATAAACTCGGACGTTTGATGTCGTTTTTGTTCATCTGGCAACTGACGTTTTCCGCGCCGCTTTCGATTGCGTCGGGCAGCATCGGTTTTGCCGGTTATGCGACTTATATTTATCCGAAACTCGACATCTCGTTTTTCGCCCGCGAATTCAAATTTGCACTGCCGTTTTTCGGCGATTTTACATTCAATATCGCGGCAACGCTCGGCACGTTTTTGGCAATGGCGATGATCGGCGTGTGCGTTTTCCTGCTTTATCGCAAAATCACGATCATCGAAAAATTCGCCCGCGTTTTGTGGGTGGTCGTGATGCTGACGATTGTCTGGATAATTTTCGCCGGTGTGACGAATTTTAATCCGGCGTTAGCATTCGATTTTCCGCCCGGAGCTTTTGAACTCAATCAAAAATTCTTCCTCGGACTCGGTGCGGCTTTGCTCGTATCCGTCTATGATTATTGGGGTTATTACAACGTCAATTTTTTCGCGGGCGAAGTCAAAAATCCCGAAAAGACGATTCCGCGAGCGATTATGCTTTCGATTGCGCTCGTCGCGGTGATTTATATCGTGATGAATATTTCGATCTTGGGCGTAATTCCGTGGCAAGAATTTTTCGAGAAAGGGCAACCAGCGAATGCTGACGCGCGGAAATACGTCATCTCGATTTTTATGGAACGCCTTTACGGTCCGACTGCGGGAATTATCGCAACGCTTTTGATTATGTTGACGGCGTTTGCGTCCGTTTTTTCGCTGCTACTCGGTTATTCGCGCGTTCCGTTCGCCGCCGCGCTCGACGGCAATTATTTCAAAATCTTCAAAAAAGTTCACGCCGAACACCGTTTTCCATACGTTTCACTTTTAATTATGGGAAGCATCGCCGCGCTGTTTTGTTTTTTCAAACTCGCCGATGTCGTCACCGCGCTCGTCGTTATTCGCATCACGATTCAGTTCTTGGCGCAGATCGTCGGACTGCTGATTCTGCGCCAAACACAACCTGAAATGCCGCGACCATTTAAAATGTTTCTTTATCCGCTGCCCGCGCTTGTGGCGATTTTCGGCTTTTTATATGTGCTTTTTATGCGCCCGAATTTTCAAAAGGAAATAAAATACGCGGCGGTTTTGATCGTTTTGGGATTGATAATTTATTTCATTCGCGCTTATAAAAAAAATGAATTTCCATTTGATAAAAAGTATAATGAATCTGCCAGTTAAGGAAAAAAATTATGTCAACGGTTTTAGAAGCTCCAAGAAAAGTCCCCAAAGTTCGCCGTCTTTCAGTCGAAACTTACGATTCGATGATAGAAAAAGGCATTTTAAACGAAAATGATAATGTTGAATTACTCAATGGAATAGTTATAGAAAAAATGCCGAAAGGAACAAAACACACTTCAACCACCAGATTTATTACCAAATTTTTCTATCGTATTCTTGATGAAAATGTTGTTATCCAAGTCCAAGACCCGATTCGGCTGAATGATTTTTCCGAGCCTGAGCCTGACATTGTTTTGGCGCAACCGGACGAAAATGATTATCAAAAAAGGCATCCTTCGCCCGAAGATATTCTGCTGATAATTGAAGTTTCGGATTCGACAATTTATTTTGATCGAACCGATAAAGCTCTTGCATATTCCAACGCCGGAATTGTTCAATATTTAATCGTAAATGTTGAAAAAAATACAATTGAAGATTATCGAAAGCCGACGACGGACGGTTATCAATCAAAACAAACTTATGAAACAGGCGAAACATTTTCGCTGATCGCTTTTCCCGAAATTGAAATTGCCGTTAAAGATTTTCTGCCAAACTAAATGCGCGAAACCGAAGTTCAAATTTCAGATTTCAGATCTCAGATAAAAAAAATATCTGTGTCTATCTGTGTTCATCTGTGGATAATTTGGCTTTTTGCATTTCCGTTAATTAATAAAGCGCAGGTTCGCGCCGTCAATGATTACGGCGCGATTGGGTTGACGCAGCTTTTGAAGAAACTGAACACGACGAAAAGCGTGTTGATGATCGGCGCACATCCCGACGATGAAGATTCGGCGTTGCTTGCGTATCTTGCGAGAGGCGAAAATGCGCGGACGGCGTATCTTTCGTTGACGCGCGGCGACGGCGGACAGAATATTATCGGTTCGGAACTATTTGAATCGCTCGGCGTAATTCGCACCGAAGAACTGCTTCAGGCGCGAAAATTAGACGGCGCGGAGCAGTTTTTTACACGCGCGTTTGATTTCGGATTTACCAAAACTCTTGCTGAAACAAGGCAAAAATGGGATGAAAAAGTAATTTTGTGCGATACAGTGAATGTCATCAGACAATTTCGTCCGCTCGTCGTCATCTCACGCTTCGCGGGAACGACAGCCGACGGACACGGACAACATCAATACGCCGGTTACATTTCACCTTTGGCAGTCAGAGCCGCCGCTGATCCGGCGCAGTGTCAATTTGCAGGCGCGGCGTGGCAGGTGCAAAAATTTTACGTCGAACAAGGATTTCGTGCGACCGGCGATGTGACTTTGAAAATTAACACGGGCGAATATAATCCTTTGCTCGGACGCAGTTACGCCGAAATTGCTGCTGAAGGTCGCAGTCAGCACAAAACGCAGGAACAAGGCGGAATCGAACCGAAAGGCGATAGATTTTCCGGCTTGAACTTAATCGAAAGCGTTGCGCCGAAAAGCGAAAAGGAAAAAAATATTTTCGACGGAATTGATGTTTCGCTGTCCGGTCAGTTAAAGTCGGACGAACTTCCGAAAAATATTCCAAATCAGCCACTGCGCGACATTCAAACCGCCGCCGAACGCGCTCTGCGTGAATACGAGCCGGAAAATCCTCAAAAAATCGTGCCGATTCTGTTTGCAGGTTTGGCAGTAATTCGTAAATCAACTTCCATCTATTATTGTGTAGATTCCAAATCAACAAGCAGCGGAAAGAGCGGCTGTGATCTGACTTATTCGCCGAAGGAATATGCGGCAATAGTTAGAAGCGGCGAATTTATTCGTCAGAAAGGAACTGAATTTAACAAACTTATCGCGCTTGCGCTCGGTGTTCGCGTTGACGCGCTGGCAGACCGCGAAACCGTCGCGCCGAATGATATTCTTTCGATAGCTGTCAGCGTCTATGTTCCCGATTCGAGCCGGACGAAAATAAAAAGTTTCAATCGGTTTCAGCCGGAAAATCGGGAAGTTGAAAAAACCGAACCGCCGAAAAATGCTGCGTCAAATGCAAGTGCGGCGGCTTATTTTAATGTTCGTGTGCCGGGTTATGTGAAGGAATACACGCAACCGTTTTGGCTCCGCGAAAAACGCAGGGGCGACTTTTTTTTATCGGATTATCAATATTTTCAGCCAATTCCGTTCGAGCCTTCGTCCTTCAACGCGGACTTAGTTTTGACGTTTGACGATCAGGAATTTTATTTGCAGGTTCCGGTCGAATATCGCTATGCCGACCCGATTCGCGGCGAAATCCGACGGGAAATCAACATCGTGCCGCGCATTTCGCTGAATCCCGAACAAAATTTGCTGATCGTTTCGCAAACACGCCGGACGCAAATGAAGAAAATTATTTTAAATGTCACCGACAATTCTTCGTCGGCGGCAAACGGCACGGCGAGATTACTCGTGCCGGAAAAATGGCGCGTCGAACCCGAACAGATGAATTTCGATCTGGCGAAAAAAGGCGCGAAAACTTCGCTCGAATTTAACGTAACGATTCCCGCCGACGTAAAACCCGACGCTTATCAAATCATTGCGCGGGTTGATTCAAACAACGAAGTTTTCACGCAAACGATGAATACCATCGCTTATCCGCACATTCAAACGCACCGCTTTTACACCGAGGCGAATACGAAAATTGATGTGTTTGATTTGAAGACCGCGCCGGTCAAAGTCGGTTACATAATGGGTAGCGGCGATGTTGTTCCCGACGCGATCCGGCAGATGAATTTGCCGGTTGATTTGCTCGGCGAAAAAGATTTGTCCGGCGGCGATTTGGCGAAATATGATGTGATCGTCGCCGGAATTCGTGCTTATCAGGTGCGCGAAGATTTGATTGCCAACAATCAAAAAATTTTGGATTACGTCAAAAACGGCGGCACTCTGATCGTGCAGTATCAGCGACCGGATTACGCGGCGAACAATCTCTCGCCGTTTCCCGCCGATATGAACGACACGCAGAAAACGACCGCCGGAACGACCGCGCGGGTTGTGGATGAGAACGCCAAAGTGACAATTTTGGACGCAAATTCGCCGGTGTTTAATTATCCGAACAAAATTTCTGACGCGGATTTTTCTGGTTGGGTGCAGGAACGCAATCTTTATAATTTCGTTAAGTTTGATGAAAATTACACGCCTTTGCTCGAAGCGCACGACGCGGGCGAACTCGAAAATAAAGGCGGAATGGTTTACGCGAAGGTTGGAAAAGGGAATTACGTTTACACTTCGTATTCATTTTTTCGGCAGCTTCCGGCAGGCGTTCCGGGCGCGTATCGTCTGTTTGCCAATCTTTTGAGTCTGCCGAAAGCTAAAAAATGAAACTATTAACCAAACAAAAAGTTTTGATCGAACACGTCGTCAATGTTTTTGAATCAGGTTCGACGCTCGGAAATTACGGCGCAATCGCAATTTTTAATGACGGTCCGAACGATATTCCGCAGATCACATTTGGACGTTCGCAGACGACCGAATACGGCAGTCTGCGCGAATTAATCAAACGATACACGGCGGCAGGCGGCATTTACAGCAAAAAACTCAAATTATACGTCGAAAAAATCGGCGAGACTGCGCTGACCGACGATCAGAATTTCAAGGATTTAATCAAAAAAGCCGGCAGGGAAGATGTATTGATGCAGAAAACGCAGGACACCTTTTTTGACGATAAATATTATCAGCCGTCAATCAAATGGCTGACGGCAAACGATTTTATCCTGCCGCTTTCCGCGCTCGTCGTTTATGATTCATTTATTCACAGCGGCGGAATTCTCTCGGAAATTCGCCAAAAATTTAAGGAAATCGTGCCGAAATCGGGCGGCAATGAAATCGAATGGACGACCGCGTATGTCAACGCGCGTCACGAATGGCTCAAAAATCATCCGCGTCCCGCCGTTCAAAAAACAATCTACCGAACGCAATGTTTCAAAGACGAAATCAAACGCGGCAACTGGACGCTCGGCAAAACCCCGATTGTTGCTAACGGAATTAAAGTAAGTTGAAAATATACGGTTCGTCAACCAATTAAGTTTGCGCTCGGATTTGTTGGTGTCGGGTTTTTTCGGGGATTGGCGGGCGAACTGGAAAGTTCGCGTTCCTTTTGGCAATTAAATTGATTGAAGTATTTCTAAAACTTTTTCCGTGTCGCTCAAATCTTTGATGATCGCGTCGGGTTTTGCCTGTTCGAGATCGGCGCGTTCGATGCCGTTGCCGGTTTCGACGCAGATAACTTTTGCGCCGAAATGTCGGGCGCAGTCAACGTCGAACGGCGTGTCGCCGATGACGATAAATTGTTCGGCTTTAAAATCGTAATCGTATTTTTGACGAAACAGTTTCCCGGCAGCAGCGGAAAGTTCGCGGCGGTCGTGGGAAATTTCGCCGAAGGCGTTCGGCGTGTCGGCAAAGAAATCCCAGATGCCGACGTAATTTAATTTTATCTCCGCGCCGCCCTTTATATTCCCGGTCAAAAGCGCATTTTTAAGGTGCGGTTTTTTTCCCGAAGCCGTCAAAATTTCCTGTGCGCCGGGTAAAATTTCATAAACATTTTCGTTTTCGGCGAGATATTCGTTCATCGCATCGCGCAGATTACGGCTGAAATCCGCAATGTGCGCCGCGATTTTTTCGACGGTAAAACCTTCGTGTTCGAGAGCCTGAAAAACGATATTCAGATCGGTTTTCCCCGCAGCCTGAACGCCGGTCAAATTACCGGATGTGCCGTAGGTTTTTTGCAGGGCGGCGGCAAAATATGTTTTGTAACTGCCCGGACGTGTCGAACGAATCAGCGTTCCGTCTATATCCCACAGCAGAATGCGCGATTTTTCGTTGATATTTTCCGGTTTGAGAAAATCTATTGATCTGTAATTTTGCATTAAATTATTTGAGGGTTATTCGATAATTGCCAAAATATCACCGGCGTTGACAGTTGCGCCTTCGCTGAATCTGATTTCCTTGACGATGCCGTCTTTCGGGGCTTTCATCTCGTTTTGCATCTTCATCGCTTCGACGACCAGAACAGGTTCGCCCTGCCCGATTTCCGCGCCGACTTCGACCAAAATCCGCACGAGTTTTCCGGGCATCGCGGTTTTTATTTCCGAATTTGCGACTGTATTTGCGCCTGCCGTTTTCAAACTTCGCAGTTTTTTCGGATCGGTTAATTTTATTTCAAACTGTTGATTGCCGAGATTGACGATGCCGTTCGGCGCAACATAAACCTGATAAATTTTCTGTTCGTGTTTGAGCAGATAGACGTTCGGCTCGACTTCCGACGCTTCGAGATCATATCGGCGGTCGTTGATTGTCGCGGAAACATTTTCGCCGGTTCGTGTGATTTCAATCCGGTAATTTTCGCTGTTTAATTCGGCTTGTAATTTCATAAATAATGGCAAAGGACAATTTTGCCAAAATTTTAATTTTTTAGCCAATTGCAGACGCAGCGAAGCGATCCGACCCGATTAAATCGAATCGTTTCGGCTTAACGATGAAAATGCAGATTGATTAAAGGCGCAGGCTATTCGCTGATAACAGTTGGCGGTTGGAACATTCTTTCCATTTTCCCCCATTCCTTGAGCGACCCGACGAAATAACCGCCGAACATAAAGACGGCGATGAAAATCTGGTTAGATTGAAATCGGATCGTCCCGGGAAACAGGAAACTTGCCGTGCCGAACATCAGGAGAACGGCGGTCAGCCAAATGGCGGAGCGTTTGAAAAGCCAAAACGATTTGCCGTCGGCTCGTTGTTTTTCCCGGCGGGCGCGTTCGTCCAGCCGTTGCTGTAACGAAGAATTTCCGGCATCTGAGCCGGTTTGATTGAAGTTCATTGTGTTAAATCTCTGTCGGTTGGGTGATTGCGGTTTCTGTCGGAGCGGTGAAACTTTCCAAACATTGCCGGCAAAGGCATTGTTTGAACTGCTGTTTTAATTGTGACAAATTTCCGGGTGAAATATCAACAAAAAAACACCAACATTGATTATTTTTTGCGCCGCAAAAAAAATTCGCGCCGCACGATTCGCAAATTTTGAGATTATTTTCGGTGGAATTTGAATTCATTAATCAGATTGTCGGCTCTTTATTTGCGCTCTCGGTTGTTTGGCGAAGCCTGAGCAGTTGAATGCGTTTTTCATCGGCTTTGAGAATTTCTATCTCTAAACCGTGCAGCATAATTTTTTCGCCGACCTTCGGCACATAACCGATTTCGTTCGTGACCATTCCGGCAATCGTCGTGAAATCTTCGTCTTCGAGATCGAGGTCGAAAATACGCTCGATTTTGCTGATGTCGGTCGAACCGAAAACGTCAAAATAACCGTCGCCGCCTTCGACGATTTCGATGATTTCTTCCTGTTCGGTATCTTCGTCTTCGATTTCGCCGACGATTTCTTCGACAATATCTTCGACCGTCACGAGTCCGGCAACGCCGCCGTATTCGTCAACGACCATCGCCAATTGAAAGTGATCCGACTGCATTTTTTTGAGCAATTGATCGGCGGGAATAGTTTCGGGAACGAAAAGCGCGGGACGCAGCAGCGGTTCGATTTTTTGATTTTCGAGTTTTTCCGACCAGTTGAGCAGTAAATCGCGGACGTAGATAACGCCGACGACGTTATCAATCGAATCCCGATAAACCGGCAGACGCGAATATTTTTCTTCGACGATCAAATCACGCGCGGCGGCGACGGTTGATTCGACCGTCAGAGCGCAGATTTCCGTGCGCGGAGTCATAATTTCACCGGCGCGTGTCTGCGAAAATTCGACCATTCGCTCGATCATTTCGCGGTCTTTTTCTTCGATGATCCCTTCGGCTTCGCCGACTTCCATCAGAGCCTGAAAATCTTCGGCGTTGTCGTCGGTTTTTTCTTCAGGCGAATCCGGCGTGAAAGTTTGTTCGAGCTTTAACTGTTCTCTCGTTTTGGCTTTCGGCATAAACGGGTTGACGAAAACAGAAGAAATCTTGTAGAGCGGACGAACAATCGGAAGCAGAAACATCAATTTGGTTTCGGGATTATTGGAAATTATCAGGCGCGGAAAAATCTGCCGGAAGGCAAACGAGAAAAACATACTGATAACCAGCGAAAAAACGGCAACCCAAACAATATTTTCCGTCCAGCGCAGCACCAAAATCGTCACCAAAACCGTAAAAATAATATTGAGAATCTGAATCGCCGACGAAATCGAAAACCGGAAATGAGCGCGGTTTTCCAGAATCTCGCGCAAAAACTCCGCCGCCTGCGGATTTTGGTTTTCTTCCGATTCGACCGCCAGACGACGCAGACTGACATCCGACAACTGCGAAAACGCCATATCAATCATTGCCAGAAAAATCAGCAAAAAAAGAATAATCACCGCAATGATGATTTCAAATTCCATATTTTATTGATAATAGTTGATTCGGGGAAAATGGTAAATGGTAAATGGTAAATGGTAAATGGTGAATGGTAAATGGTGAATGAAAAAATTATTTCAGATTTAAGATTCAAAATTCAAGATTTGCTCAAATTTATTTCTCTTCCATTCACCATTCACCATTTACCGTTTAACCATTAATCCCCGCTTTTTCGTCAATCAGCCAACACAGTTCGCCGTTTTGAGGTTTGACCGATTGCGACGGGAATTTTTCGGGGTTTGGTGCGCCATTTAAAACTTCGTGCAGTGCGTCGGCTTTGTCTGCACCCGCGACGAGAAAAATAATGTTTGCCGCATTGTTGATTAAGGGAAATGTAAATGTCAGGCGGTTTGAATTGAGCTTTTCGACGTAGTTGACGCAGACGATTTTTTCGGTTTCCTGCAAAGCCTTGGTTCCGGGAAAAAGCGACGCGGTGTGTCCGTCTGCGCCCATTCCGAGGAAAATCAAATCGAATCGAGGCAGCGAATTATTCGGTTGAGCTTCGGTATTATCGCCGTTAAAAAACTCGTCAATTCTCGCCGTGTAATTTTCAGCAATCGCCGCCGTCATTTCGAGTTCGGTCTGCCATCGGTAAATATTTTGATCGGCAATCTGCAAAGGCTCGAACAGATTTTCCCGCGCCATTTTATAGTTGCTTTCGTCCTGATCGGGAAATACATTGCGCTCGTCGCCGAAGAAAAAATAAACCTTCGACCATTCGATTTTATCCCGAAACGCTTGACCGGCAAGCATCGCAAATAATGCTTTCGGAGTTGAACCGCCGGACAGCGCGACCGTCATTCTGCCGCGCTCTTTGATCGCCTGAGCGCAGATTTCCGCAAATTTATTTGCGGCAAATTCGTTTAATTTTTCGATGTTCGGAAATACTTTTATCATCTTTCAATTTTATAATTTTTGCAGCGCGGTTTGCACTTCGACAATCATTTTCTTGTCATATTCGCCGAGCGCGTTTTGCGCTTCGAGATTTTTCAAAATTTCGAGCGTTTTCTGAAATGTTTGTTTTGCCTGTTCGTTTTGTTTGAGTAAAAACTGAATTTCGCCGACATTTTTCATTGATTGCGCCGCGTCGCGCTTGGCAAGTGTTGATTTTTCGTCTATCGCTGAAATTTTATTGAAATATTCGACCGATTTTTCGTATTTTTCCAGCGCATTCGGAAAGTCGTTTCGCTTGCGGTAAAAATCGCCGAGACGTAGGTAAAGTCTGCCGAAATCGCGTTGATAGACGATGTTTTTCGGTTCTTTTTCGGTCAGTTCGCGCAAAATCATTTCGGCTTTTTTCAAACTTTCGAGTGCTTCGGGAAGTTTATCGAGCAGGATTTCGACGCTGCCGAGCCGCGAAAATGATTTGGCAAGATTGACTTTCGCCTGCCAATCCGCGCCGTCAGCGGCAACCGATGTTTGCGCGATTTTTAAAGATTTTTCAGCAAATTGGTAGGAAAGCCGGTTTTTAAGACTTTCATAAATACTTGCCGCTAATGAAAATGTGCGCCAAATTTGATAACGAATCGTTGCATCATTCGGGTAATCGGCGAACAGTTTTTCGGCAGATTGAACTGATTTTTGCATTTCCGTTTCGGCTTCGGTTTGCCGTCCGTCCCACGAAAGTGCGTTCGCATAAAATGAATTTGCCTTGACTGTCAGCCGCCGAATTTGTTTGTTGTTGACGTCCGATTTTGAAATTTCCGCAAGAATTTTTTCAAAAAGCGGAATCGCGGTTTTGTATTGATTGTTGTCGGCGTAAATCTGCGCGTTATCAATTTCGGCTTCGAGATAATCGGTTTTCAACGCCACGGAATCTGAGTTTGCGGTCAGATTTTCGTAAATCCGCAACGCCGCATCCGAACTCTCTATCGCGCCTTTGACATCATTTTGCGCGTAACGAACCGCGCTCATTTGCAGGTAATTTTTTGCCAGAAGCGTTTGATTTTCAGCGGTTTCAGATAGTTTTTGACGAATTTGACCGGCTTTTTCATAGCTTTGAATCGCGCCTGAAAAGTCGGACAAATTCGGTTTTTGCGGATTGCCCTGCAAATCGCCGATTTTTTCGTAAGCCGACGCGAGTTCCGATTGCAACTGCGCGTCTTCGTTTGATTCACGAGCGAGATTGTCGAGATATTCGACGGCGTTTTTGACGAGCGATTCCCGCGCTTCGGTCGAGCCGCTGAGGTTTTCGATTTTCGGCGCAATGTCGAAAAGCAGCGAATTTGAAAGATTTCGGACATCGCCGAAACGCCGTTCGGCGCGGTCGCGTTCGGCACGGGCGATTTTCGCCTGCCAGAGTGCAATCGTCAAACCCGAAACCAACGCCAACATTACAAAAAACGCCGCCGAAACAGTAATTTTATTGCGCCGGAAAAATTTTGAAGCGCGATACGAAAACGTCTGCGGACGGGCAGTAATCGGCAAACTTTCGAGATGCCGTTCGATGTCTTCGGCAAACGCGGCGACCGATTTGTAACGCCGGTCGGGTTCTTTTCGCAAAGCCTTGAGCGTGATGATGTCCAGATCATTATTCAATTTTAGATTTTGGATTTTGGATTTTGGATTGTTGGAACTTTTAATTTTTAATTTTTCACTTTGAATTGCCGAAGGCGGCGGCGGTTCGCTCGTCGTGACGGTTTGCAGGATTTCTTCGAGGCTTTTATTTTCAAAGTGAAACGGTTTCTCGCCGCTCAAGAGTTCGTATAAAACCACGCCCAAACTGTAAATGTCGGAACTCGTCGTGACGGTTTGTCCGCGCATCTGTTCGGGCGAAGCATACGCCGGCGTGAGCGCACGGAAAGCCGTTTCGGTTTGATCGTTTGCGTTTTGGTCAGAAGAAGGTTCTGCGGTAGCGGACGGGTGAAGTTTGCCGTTAGAAAAGTTGGATTGCGAACTAAACCCATCCGCTACCGCAGAACCTTCTTCTGACAGTTTTGCCAAGCCGAAGTCCAGTAATTTCGGCTCGCCGTCGTTTGTGACCAAGATATTTGAGGGCTTGATGTCGCGGTGAACGACGAGATGGCGGTGCGCGTATTCGACGGCGTTGCAGACTTTGATAAATAATTTCAGCTTTTCTGCAATCGAAATATCTACGGCAAATTCGAGCAGATTCGCGCCTTCGATATATTCCATCGCCAGAAAAGGTTCGCCGATTGCCGACACGCCGCCGTCGAGCAGTTTGGCGATGTTCGGATGATTTAACGACGCGAGAATCTGCCGTTCGCGGCGAAAATGGCGTTCGAGTTCGTGTGAGACGATAGTTTGCCGGACAATTTTCAGCGCGACCTGCTGATCGAATTCGCCGTCGGCACGTTCGGCTAAGAAAACCGCGCCCATTCCGCCGTGTCCGATTTCGCGCAAAATCTTGTAATGCCCGAACTCTCTGCCGTCGTAAGTTTTATTTTTTGAAAGGGAATTGTAATCGAAGGCATTTTTCTCGATAATATTTTCCGCTTCGTCGTGCGCGGCAAGCAGCGATTCGATTTCTGCTTTCAAATTCGCATCATCGCCGCATTTTTCGTGCAGCATATCGTCGCGCTTTTCCATCGGAAGTTCGACAACATCGGCAAAAATTTCTTTTATTTTGTGAAAATCTTCTTCGTTCAAGTTTGTAATTCTCTCTGAAACCAAGCCTTCGCAAACGTCCATTCGCGGCGGACGGTCGTTTCCGAAACTTTCAGAATATACGCTGTTTCTTCGATTGAAAGTCCGCCGAAAAATCTGAGTTCGACGATTTTTGCCTGTCGTTTGTCTAGTTTTTCGAGCGTTTGCAGAGCTTCGTCGAGTTTTAATAAATCCAACTCTTTTTCCTTTGCAAAGCTGATCGCGTCGTCCAATAAGATTTTTTGTCCGCCGTCGCGTTTCTGCGCGTTTTTCCTTCGCGCGTGGTCAATCAAAATCTTTCGCATCACTTCCGCCGCAACTGCGAAAAAATGTGCGCGGTTCTGCCACGAAACATTTTCCCAATTGACGAGCCGAATATACGCTTCGTGAACGAGCGCGGTCGCTTGCAGCGTGTGATCGGTTTTTTCGTTGGCAAAATACGAATGTGCGAGCCGCCGCAAATCTTCATAGACGAGCGGCAAAAGTTTCTCCGGCGCGTCGCCGTCACCCGCGCTTATTTGGTTCAGGAGGATTGTCACTTCTTCGGTCGGCATCAGTTTTAATCATCATTATACGAACAATTTACAAAAAGTCGAAAAAAAATCTTTTTTATTCGGGCGGTTTCGCCGACTTTTTACGCCCTATTGTTTGAAGGAGAAAATTCAGGAGAAAAAAACTATGTTCGGCAAAACTTTAAAATCAATTTCAATCGCTTTATTTTTAATCATTTTGACAAGTGCGGCGCAGATTCAGGCGCAAACTTGCACGACTGTGCCGGTCGGGTTGGTCGCGGCATATTCGGGCGATGGCAACGCCCTTGACGCGCGTTCGCGGAGCAACGGGACGATTCAGGGGAATGTCACTTACGCGGCGGGCAAAGTCGGGCAAGGCTTTCAGCTTGGCGGCAACGGGGATTTATCCGGCAACGGCGACCGCGTGATTGTCGGCAATCCGGCAAATCTTCGGCTTCAGGATTTTACCATTGAAACTTGGGTTAAACGCTCAAGTTCCGCGATTCTCACCAACTCGCCGTTTCCGAGCAGTCCGAACGGGACGATTTTCGCCTACGGGCAAAACGGTTACGCCTTTTTTATTGACCAAAATACGAACCGGCTCGGTTTAACCAACGTCGGTATTTCGCTTGTCAGTTCCAATCTGAGTATCACCGACACGAATTGGCATCACGTTGCGGTTACGAAATCGGGCAATCAAGTTGTATTTTATGTTGACGGCGCGGCGGATACGCCGATAATTTATAACACGACGTTCGGTTTTACGACAAACGCCGCTATCGGCGCACGCGGCGACAACAACGCGCAAAACGCTTTTTTCGGCGCGATTGACGAGTTGGCGATTTACAATCGTGCGCTCACCGCATCGGAAGTTCAATCAATCTTTAATTCCGGCACAATCGGAAAATGCAAACCGCTGGCGACGCTTGCGCCCGACAATCAGGTTTTATGGCTCGCGGGCGACGGCGACGCGAATGATTCGGCGGGCGGCAACAACGGCACTTTGTCAAACGGCGCAGGATTTGCCGTCGGTAAAGTCGGACAGAGTTTGACGTTTGACGGTCTGAGCGACCAAGCCTCTGTTCCGCATAATCAAATTACCGTTCCGCACAACGAAAACCAAAACGTCGGAAATCAACTGACAATTGAAGGCTGGATCAAACCGACGACAAATAATAACAGCAATTCACTACTGCAGAAAAGGACGGATTCAAATGTTGGCGGTTACATTCTGGAAGTCGTTAACAGTCAAACTATCGGATTTTATATTTTTGTCGGCGGGACTTTTCACGCGCTGATTCCGGCAAATTCCATTACCGCCGGTGTCTGGCAGCACGTCGCGGCAACATATGACGGCGCGTTTATGCGAATTTATGTCAACGGCATTGAGATTGCGAATCAGGCGCAGACGGGCGCGATTGATTCTGTTACCGCTCCGATTATCATAGGTAGAAATACAGTCGTCAACAGTTCGTATCAAGGCGGAATTGATGAACTCGGTCTTTACAACCGCGCTTTGACGGCGGCGGAGATTCAATCAATCTCGAACGCCGGACTTGCCGGAAAATATAAAGTCCAGTCAACCGTTCCGAACGGCTTGACGGCTTGGTATGCGGGCGACGGTAACACGAACGATTTGCAGGGCGCAAACAACGCGCTGCTGCAAAACGGCGCGACTTACGGCAACGGCAAAGTCGGGCAGGGTTTTCAATTTGACGGCGCGGACGACCAAATTACCGTTCCCGACAACGCCAATCAAAACGGCGGCAGCAATCTGACAATCGAGGCTTGGATCAATCCGACGACGCTCCCGCACGGCGGAACGATTTTTCAAAAACGCACGAGCGGCAATGTCGGCGGTTATTTACTTGAAACGACGCAGCCGTCGGGCAACGGCGCGTCGAACGGTTTGCAGTTCGTCATAATGATCGGCGGTGTTTATCAAACACTTAATCCCGCAGGTATTTTGACTACAAATGTCTGGCAGCACGTTGCCGCAACCTACGACGGTGCGTTTATGCGGATTTACGTCAACGGCGTAGAAGTCGGCAACAAACCGCAAACCGGCGCGATTGATGCCGTCAATACGCCCGTAGTGATCGGCAGAAACGCCGTCAATAATACCGCTTATCAAGGCGGAATTGACGAAATTTCACTTTTTAACCGCGCTTTAACCGCAAACGAAATCCGTGACATTTACTACGCGGGAAACGGCGGCAAATATAAAGTTGCAACCAATCCGGCAGTTTTCAACAAAACTAAAACCGGCGAAGCGGAAGTAACTTTCGGCACGAGTACGAATGCAGGCGCGGTTCATTTAACGCCGCTCGATTCCGCGCTGCTTCCCGCACTTCCGATGGGAACGAATACCGGCTTGAACTTCGACGTTTCGACGACGGCGAGTTTTACGAATCCGCAGGTTTGTTTCAATGTTCCGACGTTCACACCGGCGCAGTTCGTCAATTTGCGCGTCTTTCATCTCGAATCAGGCGTGTGGCAAAACCGCACGGGAACAGGAAATGTCTATCCGAATCTCTGCACGAACGGACTGATTTCGCTCTCGCCGTTTGCAATAAATATAGTTGCGCCGACCGCCGCAAATGCTTCGGTCAGCGGACGAGTGTTGACTTTCAAAGGCAGCGGAATCAGAAACGTCAGAGTTTCCCTGACAACTCCGGGCGGCAAGGTTTTTCAAACGCTGACGGGTTCGTTCGGCTACTACAAATTCAGCGTTCCGGCGGGACAAACCTACGTTTTGAGTGTCGCGGCAAAGCAATACACCTTCGCCAATCCGACGCGAATCATTAATTTACAGGACGATTTGAACGGCACGGATTTTGTCGCGGACGACGGCGGCATTCGTCAGGCGGGCATCATTCCGGTTCGGGAAAAATAGGCTGAACCATTGGTTTCAATGGTATTGAAAAGGACGTGAAGTCTGATTTGATATTCATTGAAAGTAAAACCGTGAGAATGGTCTTTGGTCATTGCCGACGGCGATTATTACTGCGTTTATTTTTCAATGAATATCAAACGGATTTCGTGAGAAAAACAGGAGTCGAAATAAAATGCAAACACAAAATTTTTTGGAAAGAATTTCCGGTTGGATGTTGTCGGGAAATTTTATCGGTCGCCGGAAAGAATGGAAGTTTCAGCCTGTTCGCCCGCTAAAAAACGAATGGCGGAAAAGCCTTGCAGTTGTGCTGTTGACGGTTTTCAGTTTGTTCGGCTGGCAGACGGTCAAAGCCGATTCGATTGTCGGAACTGTTACGACCGGCGCAAATCCGAATTCGGTCGCGGTCAATCCGAATACGAACAAAATATATGTCGGCAACAAAGGAAGCGGAAGCGTGACGGTGATTGACGGGACAAACAATTCGACAAACACCGTCATCGTCGGCACGAGTCCGCAGTTTATCGCGGTAAATGCCGCAACCAACAAGATTTACATCGCTAATCAGGACAGCGCAAACGTCACCGTGATTGACGGCGCGAACAACACGACCGCAACCGTCACGGTCGGCACGAATCCTAATTGGATCGCCGTCAATCAGGTCACGAACAAAATCTATGTCGCCAATTTTCTCAGCGATAACGTCACCGTGATTGACGGCACGAATAATTCGACCGTGACGGTCGCGGTCGGTTCAAATCCTCGCGCGGTTGCCGTGAATTCGGTGACGAACAAAATTTATGTAACCAATAACGGCAGCGCGAGTTTGTCGGTCATAGACGGCGCGAATAACTCGACGGTGACTGTCCCGACCGGCGCAAATACCGCTGTTCCCGCAATCAATCCGGCGACGAATAAAATCTATGTGACGAATGTCGCCGACAATACCGTGACGGTGATAGACGGCGCGAATAACTCGACGACGACGGTTTCCGTCGGCACTGCTCCATTCGGAATTGCCGTCAATGCCGCGACCAATAAGATTTATGTCGCCAATCAAACGGGCAATAATCTAACCGTCATTAACGGCGTGAATAACACGACGGCAACCGTCAGCGTCGGGGCAAATCCGATTCGCGTCGAAGTCAATTCGGCAACCAATAAAATATATGTTTTAAATTCCGTCGGCGGAACGGTGTCCGTGATTGACGGGGCAAATACCGTTGTCGGCACGATTAACGCCGGCACGACACCGGGACGCGGCGCGATCAATCCGGTCACGAACAGAATCTACGTCGCTAATTTTAACAGCGCAAATGTCACGGTCATCAGCGGTTCAGCCACCAGACCGCCGACGGATTTCGATGCGGACGGACGCGCGGATTTATCGGTTTTTCGTCCTTCAAACGGTGTCTGGTATGAGCAGCGTTCGGAAAAAGGTTTTGCAGGTGTTTCGTGGGGCATAAGTTCGGACAAACTCACTCCGGCAGATTTCGACGGTGACGGCAAAACCGATTTGGCTGTCTGGCGCGAAGATTCCGCCAATCCCGATCTGTCTTATTTTTTTATATTGGAATCAAATACCGACACACTGCGAAGTGTGCAGTTCGGACGCTTGGGCGATCAACCGTTTAATTCCGGTGATTGGGACGGCGACGGCAAAGCCGATCCGACCGTCTGGCGTGATACAGGCAGCGGACAGACTTATTTCTATTACGCACCTTCGTCACAGCCGTCGGTTAAATTCGTTTCCGTGCCTTGGGGCAGCAGCGGCGATCTGCCCGTGCGCGGCGATTTCGACGGCGACGGCAAACAGGATGCGGCGGTTTTCCGACCGTCAAACGGCGCGTGGTATATTCTGCAAAGCTCGAATCATCAGTTAAAAGTCGAAAGTTGGGGAAGTTCAGGCGATAAATTAATTCCGGCTGATTACGACGGCGACGGCAAAACCGATGTCGCGGTTGTCAGAAACGGAGTCTGGTATATCCGCCAAAGTTCGGACGGACAAAACAAAATCATCAATTGGGGATTATCAACCGACACGGCAGTTCCGGCTGATTATGACGGCGACGGCAAAGCGGACATCGCGGTTTACCGGGACGGATTGTGGTATATCATCCAAAGTTCAAACGGACAAATCGCTTACGGCAATTTCGGTCAGGCAGGCGACATACCGATCAGATAGTGGTGAACGGTGAGTGGTGAATGGTGAATGAAAGAACATTTACCATTCACCGCATTTTTTAATTGAAATTTCAAAATTTATAATTTCTCACTCACCACTCACCACTCACCACTCATCACTAACAGTTCACCGTTAAAAACTCAGCTTATCGAGTTTTTCCATTTGCGCCCGTCGTTTCTGAGCAGCGCGTCGGATTCTTCGGGTCCCCAACTGCCTGATTGATAATTCGGGAAATCGCGTGCAGGAATCGCTTTCCAGACATCGAGAATCGGCGAGACGATGCTCCAACTTGCTTCGACCATATCGGCGCGTTGGAAAAGCGTCGCGTCGCCGGTCATACAATCGAAAAGCAGACGTTCGTAACCCGTCGAAATGTTTGTGCCGAAATGGTCAACGTAATTAAAATCCATATCAACCGCGCTCATATCAACAATCGGACCGGGAACTTTCGCGCCGAAATGTAAAGTAATTCCTTCGTCCGGCTGAATGTGGATGACGATGCGGTTGGTCGTCAATTTTTCGACCGACGTGTCACGAAACAGCATAAACGGTGCTTTTTTAAATTGAATAATAATTTCCGTCTGTTTGGCGGCGAGGCGTTTGCCGGTGCGAATATAGAACGGAACATTTGCCCAACGCCAATTATCGAGCGAAAGTTTGAGCGCGGCAAAAGTATCGGTATTTGACTGCGGACTGACGTTTTCTTCGCCGCGATAGGCGATGAGTTTTTTATTTTCGACATCGCCCGTGCCGTATTGACCGCGCACGGCGTTGTGCAGCACGTCTTCGGGCGTAAACGGTTGAATCGCGTGGAGAATTTTCGCCTGTTCGTCGCGCACCGCATCGGCTTCAAACGAAACCGGCGGCTCCATCGCCGTCAGCGTGACAAGCTGAAAAATATGATTCGGAATCATATCGCGCAACGCGCCCGCCGTGTCGTAATAACCGCCGCGCTGTTCGACTCCGAGTTTTTCGGCAACGGTAATTTGAACGTGGTCAATATAATTTCGATTCCAGATCGGCTCAAAAATCGAGTTGCCGAAACGGAAAACCAAAATATTCTGGACGGTTTCCTTGCCGAGATAATGGTCAATGCGGTAAATCTGCGTTTCCTTTAATAATTTGCCGAGTTCGGCGTTGAGATTTTTTGCCGATTCCAAATCCGTGCCGAACGGTTTTTCGTAGATAAATCTGCGCCAGCCGAGTGTTTCATCGGTCAAACCGGCTTGGCAAGCCTGTTCGGTGACGGTCGCAAACAAAGTCGGCGGTGTAGCGAGATAAAAGAAATAATTTTCGGGAATGTCGAACTGTTTGTCCAAATCCTTGAGCATTTTCTGCAAGTTTTTGAACGTCTTTTTGTCGGCAAAATCGCCGCCCGTGTAATGTGTCCGCTCGACAAACCATTTAATTAAATCCTTGTCCACGTCTTTGCCGATAAATTCGGTCAGATCGGCTTTGATTTTCGCCTGAAATTCTTCGCTCGTAAATTCCTGCCGACCGACACCGACGATGGCGAACGAATCGGGCAAAAAATTATCTTTCGCCAAGTTGTAAAGCGCGGGAAAAAGTTTGCGTTTGGTTAAATCGCCGGTCGCACCGAAAATAATCATCGTGCAGGGATCGGCTTGTTTATGTTGTTCGCTCATATATTTGTAAGTGAAATAGTAAATCGTCAATCGAAAATAGTAAACAGCAAATCGTTAATGGTGAATGTCTTTAATTGTAAATGGTGAATGGTGAATGGTGAATGAATGAAATAAGCGTGAGAAATACTGACGAAACACAAGCTCGCGCCTCAGCAAGCGGCGGATAGAATTGCAGCTTTTTTCAATTTTTTATTAATCAATTGATACTTACGCGATGTTGAGCTGTTCTCTGAGCATAAGTTCGCGGTCGTTCATTGCGCCGTCGTCGGTTTCGTGGTCGTAGCCGCAGAGATGAATAGTGCCGTGCAGAATAAGCTGTTTGATTTCCAGTTCGGGCGATAAATTGTTTGCCTGCGCCTGTTTTTCCGCCTGTTCGAGCGAAATAACGAGTTCGCCGAGCGTGTCGGCATCCGGCTGAAATTCGTCGGCTTCAAAAGGAAAGGATAAAACATCGGTCGTCGAATTTTTGCCGCGAAACTGAAAATTTAATTCGCGCATTTTGCGGTCGGAGATAAACGCAATTGTTAAATCCTTATTTTCCGCTTCGGCAATCAGCGCAATGGCGTTTTCGGCAAACTCGTGAAATAGCTGCCAATCGAGTTTGAATTTACGCTGATTATTTATTATTTCGATCATTATATTCGCGCGGCGGATTATTTTCGGTATGTGATTCGTAGGCGCGGACAATCATCTGCACGAGTTTGTGGCGGACGACATCGCGGTCGTTGAAATGGACAAATTCGATGCCGTCGAGATTTGCCAGAATCTGTTCGGCTTCGCGCAGACCGCTTTTTTGTCCGCGCGGCAGATCAATCTGCGTGATGTCGCCGGTAACGACCGCTTTCGAGCCGAAACCGATGCGCGTCAGAAACATTTTCATCTGCTCGCTCGTCGTATTCTGCGCTTCGTCTAAAATGATAAAAGCATTGCTCAAAGTGTTGTGCGTTAAAATAAAATTGTCGGTTAAATAAAGCGAATCGAGCGCGGCGACGCTGATGCACTGCGTTTCCGTTTCACCGACGAATTCGATATTTTTGATAAAACGCATCGGGCGACCGCCGCTGAAATTCTCGTAAATCTTTGCTTTCCGCGCCAGTCGAAAAGGTTTGATTTGTTCGGGCAGACGAATATCCAAAATATAAGAATCACTGCGGTGAAAAACTTTACGTCCGCGAGCAAATCCGGGCTTTCGTGAAGCGGCGGAACGCATCCGGCAATTTGCCGTGCCGCCGAGCGAATTGACGAGAAAGACGACATCGTTTTTCAGCCGTTCGGAATTGGTCGAATATTGAATGCGGCAGGTGCGGTTTTTCTGCGTCACCGGACCGCCGTCCGAATCAAGTATTCCTTGAAGAAGCGCAATTCTGATTTCAGCGGAATTATAAAGATATGATTCGGGAATGAATTTAGTTGCCGAATATGTTCCCGAAAGGTTTAATTTTCGCAGTGCTTCGGTCAGTAAATTTTTCTTTGTGCCTTTGCCGGTGTGCGTCGGAATTTTGGAAATGACGTAATCGAGCGAATTTTTCCGTTTGAGCGAAACATTAAATTCCGCGACCGACACATTCATTGACGTAACCGGTTCGGCATCGGTCGTGCAGAATGCAGGCGAAGTTTTGCCGGTCAGACAACCGTCGCCGAGCAGCAGACCGAGCGCGTAAGGTTCGATTTCGACGCTTTGCTCGGCAAAATAAATCGGCGCGGAAAGCAGCGGAAGTTCGTATCGGAATTGATGATTGCGGCGGAAATTGCCGAGCATTTCCTGTGTTTCCAAGACACGCGCCGGTTTATCGCGCCGTTTGTCTTCCAATGTTTTGACCTGCCAGAGATGTTCACTGCAAGCCTCGGCGGTCGAACCGTCGGTCATCGTCAACCGATAAACTTTTTTCATCCCTTGCGGGTAAACGCCGATCACTTCAGTCGGTTTGCCGTCAGAACCGATGACAAAATCACCGATTTTAATTTCGCCCATTGTCCGCCAGCCGTCAGGAGTCATCAGCAAACTGTCGAGCGGCTGACTGCGACCGCGCATAAATGCCAGCGGCGCGACTTCGATGATTCGCTTCTCCAACATCTTGGTAACTCGTTCATTATCAACCAGATCAAAGAGAGCGTCATAGAGCGGACGCAAATACGGATCAACTTTGTCCTGCAAATCTCCGGGCAGAAATCCGAGTTTTTCGCCCGCTTCGACGGCGGGGCGCGTCATAATAATGCGGTCAACCTGTTTGGAAAATAAGGCTTGGACAGCCATCGCCACGCAGAGATAGCTTTTGCCCGTGCCTGCCGGACCGATGCCGAATGTTAGGTCGTTATCCTGAATCGCTTCGATATATTTGCGCTGATTGGCGGTTTTCGGCGCGACCGCTTTTTTGCCCGACGGGTTAAAACGGGCGCGGGTAAAATAATCTTTGAGCGAATACGCCGTGTCTTCGGCGATTTGTTTGAAGGCATCGCGCAGTTCTTTGTCGGTAAATTGATTGCCTTCTTCAAACAATTCGGCGAAATCGAGCAGGATGCGTTCGACGGTTTGGATGGCTTTCGGATCGCCGTCGAGCAGCAATTCGTTGCCGCGTGCGCTGATCGAAACGTCGAGCAGAGTTTCGAGATATTTGATGTTTTGATCCTGAACGCCGAATAAAGTTTTCAAGCCTTGCGGCGGAAGTTCGAGTTTTCTTAAATTGCTCAAAATGTAATTCCTTTTAGTGTCAAATCGGTATAATTCGAGGCTACTAAATGGTTATTTGGCTGTCAACGAAAAATGTTTGGAACGGCTAAAAATTTAAACGGAAATTAACAGCTTTCGGCGGAAAAAACCTTTAAAAAACGGGTGATTTGTGCAATCATTTGTCTATCGAAAAATTTAAGAGCCGCCACCGTCAAAGCAGTTTGACACGCGGCGCACGGAACAAGGGTTTTAACCAAAAAGGGAGACAAAAGTTATGAACGGCAGCGCACGAGTTTTACAGAAAAATGCTGTTATTTTTCCGTCGAAAAAAGCAGAAATAGAAATAACGGAAATCAGGCGCGTCGAAATCGAAACGGCGCAAAACGATCAGTCTTTCGTGATAATCAAGGAAAGTCGTTTTGCAAAATTGAAAAAATCCTTGCGAAAACGGTCGGCGAGTATTTTATAAAATTATAAATTCAAGGATGAAAGATTTATTCCGAAAAAGCGGTTCGGGCAGAAAAAAATCTGCAACCGCCGTCAAAAGTTCAAAAAAATAAACTGTTCATTAATTCAAAATATAATCGCCGTTCGGTCTCAAAAACCGCCGGTGATTTTTTGTTCGTAAAAAGGCTGGAAGCAAAATCAGAAGCCCGCGCGTAAGCAAGGGCGGAATACGATTGCAGTCTTTAAAGTGAAAAAAATAGCACACGGACAAACACGGATTAGACGGATTTTCGCTGGTTTTTAATAAAAACTTTAATTTTCCTGCGTTTCAATAAACTTTACTTTTAATCGCATAAACAAGAATTCAGTTGCTAAATTTGAAATATGTTTTATGATATTTAGTGCCGATTCTCTCTATAAAAATTCAGTCTAAAAACCGTCTGTAATAAGGAATAATTTTATTATGAATCCGACCGATATTGCCAACCCGGAATATTTTCACAAAGTCGTTGACTGTCAATATGCGTGTCCGGCGCACACGCCCGTGCCGGAATATATCCGGCTGATTGCCGAAGGAAAATACACGGAAGCCTATATGATTAACTGGGATTCCAATGTGTTTCCGGGCATTTTGGGCAGAACCTGCGACCGTCCGTGCGAACCGGCGTGTCGGCGCGGACGGCTTGAGAACGAAGCACCCGTGGCGATTTGCCGACTCAAACGAGTTGCGGCGGACAATAAGACGGAAGTCAAACATCTGATGCCGCAAGCACCTTTTAAGCCGAACGGCAAAAAGGTTGCGTTAATCGGCGCAGGTCCGGCTTCTTTGACCGTCGCGCGTGATCTTGCGCCGCTCGGTTATGAACTGCATCTATTTGACGAACAGAAAAAAGGCGGCGGTTTTATGGTCAGCCAGATTCCTTCGTTTCGTCTGCCGGAAACGGTTTTGGATGAAGAAGTGAATTATATTTTGGATTTGGGAATTCACACGCATTTTAACCATTATGTCGAAAGTTTGAAATCCGTTTTAGAAAAAGATTACGACGCGGTTTTTGTCGGCACGGGCGCACCGCGCGGCAAGGATTTGCCGAAACTCGAAGGTCGTTGGGAAGCCAAAGACAATATTTACATCGGCATCAACTGGCTCGCGTCGGTCGCGTTTGAACACACGAAAAAAATCGGCAAAAAAGTTCTCGTCATCGGCGGCGGAAACACGGCGATGGATTGCTGCCGAACTTCGCGCAGACTCGGCGGCGAAGATGTCAAAGTCGTCGTCCGTTCACCGTTTGCCGATATGAAAGCGTCGCCGTGGGAAAAGGAAGACGCGCAGCACGAAGACATTCCGATTATTGATAATCACACGCCGAAAGCGTTCGTCACGGAAAACGGAAAATTGAAAGGAATGATGTTTGAAAAAGTCGAAGCGGTTTACGACGAAAACGGCAAACGAAGGCTTGTGCCGACCGGCGAGGACGTATTTTTTGAAGCCGACGACATCATTTTGGCAATCGGACAGGAAAACGCATTCCCGTGGATCGAGCGCGATCTCGGCATCGAATTTGACGAATGGGAAGTTCCGAAAATTGACAAGGTGACGTTTCAATCGTCGAATCCGCGCGTCTTTTTCGGCGGCGACGCGGCGTTCGGTCCCGAAAACGTCATTTCAGCCGTCGCGCACGGACATCAGGCGGCGGTTTCGATTCACCGTTTGTGTCACGGCGAAGACGTTCACGAAAGACTTGCGCCGTTCGTCAATCTGCACAGCGCGAAAATGGGCATTCACGAATGGAGTTACGATTCGGAAATCGCGCACGATTCACGCTACGCCGTCGCGCAAGCCGATAAAAAACTAACCTTAAAAGACCGCAAAAAAGAAGTCGAACTCGGATTCGACCAAATCGAAGGTTTCAAAGAAGCCCAACGCTGCCTCAACTGCGATGTGCAAACCGTTTTCAACGCGCCGAAATGTATCGAATGCGATGCCTGCATTGATATTTGCCCGACCGCCTGCATCACATTTACCGGCAACGAAGAAACCGAAAAAGATTTGCGAATGAAATTAAAAGTCCCCGCGCTCAATCTGACGCAGGATTTATACGTCTCCGAAACTCTCCCGACAACGCGCGTGATGGTTAAAGACGAAGACGTTTGCCTCCACTGCGGTCTGTGCGCCGAACGCTGCCCGACCGCTGCTTGGGATATGCAGACATTTTTCTATAATGTGACGAAAACTTATACGGGTTGCGGTAAATGACTGGAACGCAAGCGGCTCGCTTGCATGCCTTTGCAAAAGGCAAACGGCGTTTGATTACAATAAACTTGAATTTACGCAAACGCCGTTACATCGCTAAAAGCGCGATGTTGCAAGCGAGCCGCTTGCGTTCCAGTCAAAAACGCTTGCACTCAGTTAAAAGATGGAATCAAAGTTAAAAACAAAATTGGGTTGGCGCAGTCGCGGATATTTGCCGCATTATGAAGGCGGCGAAGTTTCGCAGTTTATTACAACCCGTTTGTTTGATTCTCTGCCGCAAAATGTTTTGGATAAATGGCGCGTTGAACTTGAGAAAGAAGAAATTACCGACATCGAGTTTAGAAAAAAGATCGAGTATTATCTTGACCAAAACTACGGCGAATGTTTTTTGAAAGGTGATTGCGTTGCGGAAATCGTGAGAGAAAATCTGCTTTTTCACGACGGCAAAAAATATAAATTGTATGCGTGGGTCGTGATGCCGAATCACATTCATTATTTGCTATCGCCGATTGCGCCGCACACTTTGGCGGAAATCACGCATTCCAACAAATCGTTTACGGCGCACGAAGCGAATAAAGTTTTGAACCGAAGCGGACAATTTTGGATTCACGAGTCTTTCGACAGATACATCCGTGACGAAAAACATTTTCTGCAAACGATTGCATACATTGAAAGTAATCCTGTCAAAGCAGGTTTATGCGAAAAAGCATCCGATTGGAAATTCAGCAGCGCGTATAAAGATTAAGCGAACGCAGGCGGGTTGACTGGAACGCAAGCGGCTCGCTTGCAACATCGCGTCTTTCAGCGATGTAACGGTGCTTATTTACTTTCAACTTGAATTTACACAAACGCCGTTTGCCTTTTGCAAAGGCATGCAAGCGAGCCGCTTGCGTTCCAGTCTTTAAGAATATGAGTAAAACGAACGATTTTGTGATCAGATTTGCCAACGTCAACGGGACGGGTTCGGCGAGTGCGAACGCGCTTTTTACGAAGGCGGTTTTTCGGATGGGAATTCCCGTCACGCCGAAGAATATTTTTCCGTCGAATATTCAGGGTTTGCCGACGTGGTATGAAGTGCGCGTTTCGGAGCAGGGTTTTCTCGGACGGCGCGAAGGCATTGATTTGATGGTTTCAGTCAATCCGCAGAGTATGCTGCGCGATGTCGAGAGCGTCAAAACGGGCGGTTATTTTGTTTACGACAACACGAAGCCGCTGCATTCGCAGTTTATCCGCGACGACATTAATTATATCGGCATTCCGATGACCGAACTCTGCAACAACGCTTTTACAGATGCGCGTCAGCGGCAGTTGTTCAAAAATATCATCTACATCGGTGCGCTTTCGTCTTTGCTCGATTTTGAATTTTCGGTTTACGAACAGCTTATCGCCGAGCAATTTAAAGGCAAGGAAAAACTGATCGAACCGAATATTAAATCTTTGAAAATGGGCGTGGAATACGTCCGCGAAAATTTCAAATGTCCGCTCGAACTGCGCGTTGAACGGCGCGATCTCGTCAAAGATTCGATTATGATGACGGGCAACACGGCTTGCGCTCTCGGCGCGATTTACGCGGGCGCGACGGTTGCCGCGTGGTATCCGATCACGCCTTCGACTTCGGTGGTTGACGCTTTTGCGAAATACGCCGAGAAACTGCGCGTGGACAAAACGACGGGCAAAAAGAATTTCGCCATCGTGCAGGCGGAAGATGAACTTGCGGCAATCGGAATGGTCATCGGCGCAAATTGGAACGGCGCGAGAAGTTTCACGGCAACGAGCGGTCCGGGCGTTTCCTTGATGAACGAGTTTTTAGGACTCGCGTATTTTGCCGAAATTCCGACGGTTTTGATTGATGTCCAAAGAACCGGACCTTCGACCGGAATGCCGACGCGGACGCAGCAATCCGATATTCTCGAATGCGCCTACGCTTCGCACGGCGACACGAAGCACGTTTTGCTTTTCCCCGCGTCGCCGAAGGAATGTTTCGAGATGACGGCGGACGCTTTCGACCTCGCCGAAGAACTGCAAACGCCCGTTATCGTGATGACCGATTTGGATTTGGGAATGAACGATTATATGTCGCCGCCGCTGACTTGGAATGACGCGCGAATCGGCAAACGCGGCAAAGTCTATGACGCGCCCGCGCTCGACAAACTGGAAAGATTCGGTCGCTATCTCGATTCAGACGACGACGGCATCCCGTATCGCACGATTCCCGCCACGCATTCGACACGCGGCGCATTCGTCGCTCGCGGCAGTTCGCGCGACGAATACGCCGTTTACACCGAAGACAGCGCGGCATACAAACGCAATGTAGATCGCCTTTTGAAAAAATGGAACACGGCAAAAGAACTCGTCCACGCGCCCGAATTTAACGCGGCGGAAAACGCTTCCGAATACGGCGTAATCTATTTCGGCACATCAACCTACGCCGCCGAAGAAGCCGTCAAATTACTAAACGAACAAGAAATTTCACTCGACACAATGCGCGTCAAAGCATTTCCCTTCGGCGCAAAATTTGCCGATTTTATCAACGCGCACAAAAAAATCTTCGTCATCGAACAAAACCGCGACGCGCAATTCAAAAGCCTGATGATGATCGAATTAGGCGTAAATCCCGAAAAGTTAATTTCAATTTTGAATTACGACGGAACACCGATTACGGCTGATAACATTTTTGAGCAGATTAAGTCAAACTTGTTGTAAAATCTTGAAAGGAGCATCATTGATAATTGAGTTTATTTGAAGTCATCGGCGACATTAAAGACATCCAAATTATTGCTGTCGCAGGCAGTATTCGGGACATCGAATGGTTGAGAAAAACTTACGGGAGCGGACGCTGGCGAAAATTAAAAGGCTTTGCCCGCATTCGTTTTCTCGATGACGGCGAAGAATTTAACGCCGAACTTCATTGGTATGAAGCCCACGGCATCGGCAAAGTCGAAATGAAAGTTAAAGAGCTTTTTGATTAAGAATTATGAACGATAAACCTAAATTTGCAATTTGTATCAAAAATGAAGACTATCCCGCTTCGCTCCAACTCTGGAAAGTCTATCGCATTCTACCCGATGAAAAGGGAGCGCGACACAATATGATTCGGGTCATTGACGAATCGGGCGAAGATTATCTTTTTTCGGCAAATTATTTTGTTCCGGTCGAATTACCGAAAGTCGTCGAATCTGCGCTTTTAGCAACAATTTGAGAATGAGTAATGCTAATTAACCGGATCATCTGGAAAGATCAGTTTGTCGAGAAATTAGCAGTCAAACACGGCGTTTCGGTTGAAGAAGTGGAAGACGTTCTTGATAATAAACCGCATCTCAGAAAGGTTGCGAAAGGAAATGTCAAAGGTGAAAATGTATATGCCGCGTTTGGTCAAACTTTTGGCGGTCGTTATCTGGTAATTTTCTATATTCGCAAACCGGGCGGCGCAATCTTGCCGATTTCAGCCCGCGATATGGACGACGGAGAAAGAAATTATTATGGAAAACAAAAATAAAACGAAAGACATTTTGCCCGATTCGTTTGCGACGGAAGAAGCGGCGGGAGAATTTTGGGACACGCACAGTGCGGCGGATTATATCGAATATTTAGAACCGATTGACGATGTAATCAAAATCGAAAATCGCGTTTTTGAAATTCAGGTTGCCGGAGATGTTTTTCAAAAACTCAGGCGGCAAGCCGAGTCTTCGCATCAATCCATCCCGAAAGTCGTTGATCAAATTCTGCGAGAGCAGTTAGCTTAAAAATTTATGTCATACGTTCGCTCTAAATTTCGCCATCCCGCTTTGCCCAAGAATGAATTGGGTTACACGGTTAATTATTATGAAGGTTCGCTTTCGACGTTGTGCGCCGGGTGCGGTCACGATTCGATTTCGGCGGCGGTTGCCGAGGCTTGTTTTCAACTCAATATCGAGCCGCACAAGGTCGCCAAACTTTCCGGCATCGGCTGTTCGTCGAAAACGCCCGCGTATTTTCTGTCGAATTCGCACGGTTTCAACTCGGTTCACGGGCGAATGCCGTCGGTCGCCACGGGCGCGAATCTCGCCAACCGCGATCTGATTTACTTGGGCGTTTCCGGCGACGGCGACACGGCTTCGATTGGAATGGGGCAGTTTGTCCACGTCATCCGCCGCAATCTGAATATGGTCTATATCGTGATGAACAACGGCTGTTACGGTCTGACGAAAGGACAGGATTCGGCAACCGCCGACGCAGGGTCGAAAAATAAATCGGGCGTGGTCAATCTGTTTGAATCAATTGATCTTGCCGGACTTTCAATCGAACTCGGCGCAACTTTTGTCGGACAGAGTTTTTCGGGCGACAAAGAGCAGTTAATTCCTTTGATAAAAGCCGCGATGTCGCACCAAGGCTTCGCATTCTTAAACGTCATTTCGCCGTGCGTTACCTTCAACAACAACGACGGTTCGACCAAATCATACGATTATGTCCGCGAACATCAGGAAGCGACCGCGACCTTCGATTTCGTGCCAATCGAACGCGAAATTAAAACAAACTACGACGAAGGCACGACGCAGGATTTAGTAATGCACGACGGCTCGGTTATCAAACTCAACAAGCTCGCCAAAGACTGGAATCCGCTCGACAGATTTTCCGCGATTACCGCGATGCAAAACGCCAAAGCGAAAAACGAAATTCTCACCGGCTTGCTCTATATGAATCCCGACTCGACCGATTTGCACGAATTGATAAATACTTCCGACACGCCTTTAAACAAATTAACCGAAAAAGATTTATGTCCGGGTTCGACGATTTTGGACGGAATTAACGACAGTTTTCGATAGTTTGAATGGAACGCAAGCGGCTCGCTTGCAACATCGCGTTTTTCAGCGATGTAACGGCGGTTATTGACTGTCAACTTGAATATAACCGAACGCCGTTTGCCTTTTGCAAAGGCATGCAAGCGAGCCGCTTGCGTGCCAGTCTTAAGAACGCATTGCCATCAAGATTTCGTCCACTACTTTTTTCGCGTCGCCGAATAGCATCTGCGTGTTTTCGTAGAAAAATAAGGGGTTTTCCACGCCCGCATAACCGCTTGCCATACCGCGTTTCATCACTATCACATCTTTTGAATCCCAGACGTGGAGGACGGGCATTCCGGCAATCGGGCTTGCCGGATCGTCGAGCGCGGACGGATTAACGATGTCGTTTGCGCCGATCACGAGGACGACATCGGTGGTCGGAAAGCGTTCGTTGATCTCTTCCATTTCGTAAACGATGTCATAAGGAATGCTGGCTTCGGCGAGTAAAACATTCATATGTCCGGGCAGGCGACCGGCGACCGGATGAATCGCAAAGCGCACGTCAACCGATTTTTCGCGCAAGATTTTGACGACCTCGGCAAGCGAATGCTGTGCCTGCGCGACTGCCAAACCGTAGCCGGGAACGATGACGACTTTGTTGGCACGGTCGAGCAGTTCGGCGGTTTGTTCGGCGGTAATCGGGCGAACTTCGCCTTGTTCGCCTGCGCTCGCTGATGACGAACTCGTGCCGCTTTCCGTGCCGAATCCGCCGAGCATGACGTTGAAAAACGAGCGGTTCATTCCTTTGCACATCACATAACTCAAAATCGCGCCCGAACTTCCGACCAGTGCGCCGGTGATAATCAGCAGATCGTTGCCGAGCATAAAACCCGCCGCCGCCGCCGCCCAGCCCGAATAGCTGTTGAGCATCGAAACGACGACCGGCATATCCGCGCCGCCGATTGCCAGCACGAAATGAATGCCTAAAATTCCGGTGAATGCAATCGCTATGACGAGCGGAATTTGTCCCGAAGTTCCGGGCGACTGCATAAACCATACGCCGAGCGCGAACGTCGCGGCGAGCATCAATAAATTCAAAATATGCCGACCGGGAAGCAGAAGCGGTCTGCCCGAAAGTGTGCCTTGCAGTTTGCCGAATGCAATGACCGAACCCGTAAATGTAATCGCACCGATGCACACGCCGATAAAAATTTCCGCGAGATGGATAAACTTTTCGTCGGCAGCAACTTCGTGTGCGCCCGTATAAGTCGCAAAGCCGACCAGCACCGCAGCCGCGCCGACAAAGCTGTGCAGAATGGCGACAAGCTGCGGCATCGCCGTCATTTGCACCCGCGACGCGAGCAATGCGCCAATCGCCGCGCCCGGAATCAGCACCGCCGCAAGTACCGCATAACTGTCAAAAGGCATCCGCGCCGCCGTTGCAACCAGCGCGATCAGCATTCCCAAAATGCCGTAAAGATTCCCGCGTTTTGCCGTTTCCTGCCGCGACAAACCGCCGAGGCTCATAATGAACAGCGCACTCGCGGCGATGTATGCAATGGTGATTAAACTGTCCCGCATAAATTATTCAGTTGTTTTTTAATTTGAAACCGTCGTGAAATTTTCTTGTGCAGTATAGCAGAAAATTGGCTGCAAACAGATTCTGCCGAACGGAATTTTTATCGTGTTCAGGTCAAATTTCGAGATTGCCGCGCAAATTGGCGATGTCGCGCTGCGGCGGTGCGCCGAAGAGTTTTTTGTAGTCGCGGCTGAAATATGACGGGTCTTCGTAGCCGACGCGGAATCAGGCGTTTGCCGCGTCCAAATCTTCGCCGGGCATCAGTCTTCGCGCTTCCTGCAATCGAATTTGTTTTTGAAACTGCAAAGGACTCATCGCCGTGACGCTCTTGAAATGATGGTGAAAGCCGGAAACGCTCATCCCGATTTCGCGGGCGATGTTTTCGATTTTGAGCGGTTGGTCAATGTTGGCGCGAAGCTGTCTGACAGCTTCGGAAATTCGTTTCGTGTCGCCGGTTGAAGCGATCAAATGACTGAGCCGTGCGCCTTGTGCGCCTTTTAGCAGACGGTAAATAATTTCGCGGATAATCAGCGGCGCGAGAATTTATTTCGTGAAGCATCGCAACCGAAATAAATCAGTTTACCTGAAAAACAGACTGCTGAAAAATATGTTGCAGATGCCGGGAACGCATACTTTCAGCCTGCATATGCGACGGCTTTGTGCCGCTTAAACGAAGATTAACTAACCCGAATGATTTGAGAAACTTCACTTCGTTTGAGCATCCGAAGCGACTGCTCAGGCAAGCCGGCAGCATGCGCTCCCGCCATTTACCCGAGTTAATTTTTTTTTGAGTGCAAATGGCAAATAAAAAAGAGCCGCTTTTGACAGCGGCTCTTTAGTCCTAAGTTAAGTTTGATCGGGTTTATTTGACCAAGGTGTCGGTCGGTAATCCGAATGAAACGGTTTTGGTGCTGCCGTCTTTGGCAAACCGGATTGTCCAGTTGCCGCCGCGATAGACTGCGGTGTCGGTGCGTCCGTCGCCGTCGAAGTCGCCGGTGAAGGTTTGATCGCCGGTTTGTCCGAGTCGGCTCGCTTCAAAATCGGTCGTGGAGTTTAATTGATACCACGAACCGTCTCTGAATTGTCCGATGTCGGCGCGTCCGTCGCCGTCGAAATCGCCGAGGATTGGCGTGTCGGTGGCGAGTCCGAAGCTATGAGCGGTGAATCCGTAATCGGCACTGTTGCGCGAATACCACATTCCGCTTTCGGCACGGTAAACCGAGAAGTCCGATTTTCCGTCGCCGTCAACGTCGCCGACGAAGGGAATATCAGTCGAAAGACCGAAACTCTCTGCGCGGAAAGCGTTGTCCGAACTCTGGCGGACATACCACAAACCGTCACGGTAAACCGCGACATCCGCTTTGCCGTCGCCGTCGAAATCAGCCGGCATCGCTTTATCGCCTGCCTGACCGAAACTTTCGACCTGCAATTTCTGCGTTTTCGATTGCAGAATATACCAGTTGCCGTCTGACGGACGGAAGACTGCGGCATCTGTTTTACCGTCGCCGTCGAAATCAGCCGAAACCGGCACATCGCCGTCTTTGCCCCAATCAATGACCGACAATGCGTCGTCGCTCGATTGTTTGATAAACCATTTGCCTTCGGATGCGCGGAAGACCACGACATCACTTTTGCCGTCGCCGTCGAAATCATTTTTCGGATGATACTTCTTGGCGGACGAATTGAAGTTCAATCCGGCGGCATCAGCCGTCAAATTGATGGTTTGCGATGGATTATCAAAGGTATATTTGCTGCTCAAAGGCTGCACGTTATAGATTTTGCCGACTTCCGCGTCGAACGAGTATTCACCCGAAGCATCGGTGCGGACAACCTTTTTAGTGTTGGTTGATAAATCCGTCAAGGTGACGAGTGTGTCGGCAAGCGGATTGTCGCCGTTGAACAATCTGCCTGAAACCGTGGCATTAGCCGCCGTCGGTGTGACCGTAAAGGGAACTGTCGCGTTTGCCGGTGTGCTGCTTTCGATGCCCGCGCCGTCAATCGCCACATAAGGAATCACGACATTGCCCGCGCCTGCGAACGAAGGATCAACCGTAATCGTCTGCGTCGGGTTGCCCGCCGCATTCGTCGGAACGGTCACACCGCCAGCCGGGAATGTGGCTGAAGTATAAGTCGTGCCGTTGATCGTGATCGAGGTCGCGCCGGTCGGGAAAGCCGTGATGCGAATGCTCGATACGCTGTTTGTCACCGGATCGGTTGCGCTGAACGTCGTCGGAGGAACAGTCGAACTGACCGTGCCGCCCTGATTAGTCTGCGATGCCGCTGTGTTGGCATTTGCGGTCGGACGCTGTTCGATGCCGAAATTGGCGTTGGTGACATTGGCGTTGCTGATCGTGACCGCCAACAAACCATTTGCCGTGCCGTCGTTTCCTGCGCCTGCGCCGACGTTTTCGCCCGTATTAACCCAACCGGCAGGAAGTGCCGTTGCCGGAGCCGCCGAACCGACAGTTCCTGCATTGGTTGAAATCTGGACGGAATAATTTCCGCCGTTCAAGCCTGCGAAACTGTATGTTCCGCCCGCCGGAACTGCAACCGATTGAACGACGTTGCCGTTTGAATCGAGTAAGTTGGCGAACAATCCGCCTGCGTTCGTGCCTGTGCCGTTGACGATTGAATCGGTCAAGCCGTTGAGGTCATTGAAGACGTTGCCGCTTAACGAAGCCGTCGTGAAAGGAACGCTGGCATTTGCCGTCGTCGAACTTTCCAAACCAGCCGCGTCAATCACGACATACGGAATAACAACCGTCACCGCCCCGTCAACCGGATCAACCGTAATTGCCTGCGTCGGATTGCCCGCCGCATTCGTCGGAACGGTGACACCGCCAGCCGGGAATGTGGCTGAAGTATAAGTCGTGCCGTTAATCGTGATCGAAGTCGCATTTGACGGGAATGACGTGATGCGGATATTTGAAACGCTGCCTGAAACCGGATCAGTTCCCGAAAAGGTCGTCGCCGGAACAGTCGCACTGTTTGTGCCGCCCGGATTCACCTGACTAGCCGCAGTATTGGCAGTCGCCGTCGGGCGTTGATTGATACCGAAATTGGCATTCGTCACGTTTGTCGTGCCGAGTGTCACAGGTAACACGCCGTTTGCCGTGCCGTCGTTTCCTGCGCCTGCGCCGACGTTTTCGCCCGTGTTGACCCAACCCGCAGGTAAAGCCGTCGCCGGAGCCGCCGAACCGACAGTTCCTGCATTGGTTGAAATCTGGACGGAATAATTTCCGCCGTTCAAGCCTGCGAAACTGTATGTTCCGCCCGCCGGAACTGCAACCGATTGAACGACATTGCCGTTTGAATCGAGTAAGTTGGCGAACAATCCGCCTGCGTTCGTGCCTGTGCCGTTGACGATTGAATCGGTCAAGCCGTTGTTATCGTTAAAGACGTTGCCGCTAATGGAAAGTGTGCTGAACGGAACATTTGCCGCTCCTGCCGTCAAACTTTCAAAACCGGCGTTATCTCTCGAGAAAAAGGGAATGGCAACCGTTACTGCACCGTTTACCGGATCAACCAGAATCGGCTGCGTCGGATTACCCGCCGCATTGACCGGAACGGTGACACCGCCAGCCGGGAAATTGGCTGAGGTGTAATTCGTGCCGTTAATCGTGATCGAAGTCGCATTCGACGGGAACGCGCTGATACGGATGCTCGAAACCGTGCCGGGTGTCGTATCGGCGGTTGCGAAAGTTGCTGCCGGAACGGTCACACTCGTCGTGCCGCCGGGATTTGCCTGTGAAGCTGCCGGTGTAATTGCGGCAGTCGGCGGCTGTTCGATGCCGAAATTGGCATTTGTAATCGCTGTATTGGCAATCGTTACCGGAAGTGAACCATTGACCGTGCCGTCATTTCCGGCTGCCGCGCCGAGATTTTCGCCCGTGCTGACCCATCCTGCCGGAAGCGCAATTGCCGGCGCAGCATTTGAATCCACTCCTCTTGTAGTAGAAATCTGCACCGTATAGCTGCCGCTGACAACGGTTGGAAATAAGTAAGTTCCGTCGGCATTAACCGCTACTGATGTAAATACAAAACCGTTGGCATCAACTAAATTGGCATAAAGTTGTGTGCCGCCGGGCGTTCCTGTTCCGGTGCCGTTAACGGTCGAATCGCTCAAACCGTTGGCATCGTTATAGACGTTGCCGCTCAAAGTGGTCGTTGCAAACGGGTGGTCAAAAGTAATCTGACAGCTCATATTCAAGGAGCCGTATCTGCCCGGAGACGCACCGTTGCAATTGGCAGCAGTTCCCATTGTCGGGAGGTTAAAAGCGTAAGTCCAGTCCAGTTGATTGACATTAACAAACAGCGGTGAGTTAGCAAAACTTGAGCCAACGCCGACATTGGCTTGATTATTAAACGGACCGGTCACGGTCGAGCCTGCGATTATTTGTGTGGTGCCTGTGTTATCAATCAAAATTTGGTTAAATCCCGCGTTGTAGGTGACTGATTCTTGTAACGCACCGCAGGTGTTTTGAGCCTGCGTCGCACCATCATTGTCAATGCTGATGGCGGCGACAGTGAGCCTTTTCGGTGTCGTTGTGCCGGCGGCATAAAAGTTGATTTGATAATGAATGTTACCTGTCCAACTGGTTTTAGTTGTGTCGTAAACTAAAGATTCCTGATTAATATTCGGCTGTAAATTTTGGTCAAAGCCGATTGTCGCGGACGGCACATCAGCGTCAGTAAAAGTTGTAGGAGTTGCATCCTGATTATTTGCATAGCTGATAACCGTGACATACGCATCAATCGCCGTTCCATCCGGCGCAGTTCCGGCGTTGGCATATTTATAAACCACGCCGACATTTTTATCTGCTATTCCTGTACTGTTTGCCGTGCCGTTAGGAACTACTGTTCTGGAGGCATTATTAAAATTGATCGAAGTTACTGAAACTCCGTTACACGGTGCTGCCGTCGGTGCCAAAATCAGATTTTGGTCATCGCAATTAAGAGCAGTTTCAGAGTTATTTGCATCGGTTTGCAGATACATACCCGATTCGTTCTGATTTTTGTATTGTCCCCGTAATTTCTGTAAAACAGAGGACCTTTTCACCGTTGAGACAGGTGAGTTTGATAAGGGCATTTGTGCCGTTATCAGCGCAGTCGGTAATAATAAACCGAGCAAAATTAAGCCGAATTTGATTTTCATATACACTCCAAGCGATTTCTATTTTAACTGTCGTTTTTGAGCCGGTTCGGATCAGCCGTAACCGGAAACAAATACTTAAACGAACTGTTGCGGGAATAAAACAAACACAAAAAACAATCGGTCTAGGGGCGTAAATCAGGTTTGTTTAGTCTAATTAACCGGCATCACGATTTGACCAAACCTTCGAGCGGAAAGTTTAATCAGCAGTAATGAGTTAAATAGCAGGGAAATTTATTTGCATTTTATTCTCACGAACAATCGAAAAAATGATTGATAAAAAAGGGGAACTCAACACAAATCCACAAGTAAATAGTTTAACTAAATAAATTATAGTTAAACAATGTTTATGATAATACAACAAATTGAACGATATTTCAAGAGAAATATTTTATCGAAGTATGAAAATTCAGGAAGTTTGAAAATTCCTATTTAATGTTGTGTTTACAATAGTTTAAGAGAAATGTGAAGATTGTTTGTGAGGTGCGGATCGGGAGAATTTAATAAACTTTTGATCGGCGGGATTTTTATTTTGCTGTCAAATAAACTGGTAAATATCAATTGAACGCAAACATTACATTTGCACATTTCGGGCAAGACACAACAGAAAGATTTAGGTCTGCAAATCTCAGCGAAGTATTAAATGCAGATTAAATTTTTCGTGTTTATTGTCAGAATTGTCTGCGATAGCTATTAGTTTCTGCACATCTTTGAAAAGTAGTTTGTTTGCGGCTGTGCCGCCCGATGTGTGGAAAGGCACAGCCGAAAAAATCCGTTTCTTGCGGACTTGCGTAGAAAATTATGGCGATAAGAGATGTTTGAGGCTTTTCGGTCAAACGTCTGCTGTGATTCGTTAAATCTGACTCATTATTTGATTTGAATCGGGATGATATTAAAAATTATTAATCCGGCGGCTGCATCACAGTTCCGCAATTATCACAGGTTCGCAATTGCGCTTCGCCGTAGAATCTTTTGAAAACGCCTTGAAACTGCGTCGTGATGTCGTCGAGTTCAAAATATTCTTCGTAGAGTTTCGCGTTGCAGTTTTCGCAAAACCACAGCAAGCCGTCTTTTTCGCCGTCGCGTCTTTTCCTTTCAATTACTAATCCGATTGTATTTGCACCGCGAATTGGATTGTGCGGGACGCGCGGCGGCAGTAAAAATATGTCGCCTTCTTTGACGGGAACGTCAACGCATTTGCCGTCTTCCTGAATTTTAACGAGAATGTCGCCTTCGAGTTGATAGAAAAATTCTTCGCCTTCGTCGTAGTGAAAATCCCGGCGCGAATTCGGTCCGCCGACGACCTGCACGATAAATTCCGCGTCTTCGTAAACCAACCTGTTGCCGACCGGCGGTTTCAGCAAATGACGATGTTCGTCAATCCATTTTTTGAAATTAAAAGGTTTTTGGATAGGCATTTTCATATCTTAATTCAAACGGCGCGGCGGACAAAATTTCGCGCACAGAAACAAAAATGAGTTCGCGTATTTATGATACGCAAACTCATTTCTAAAATGTTGATTTTTTTTACAATTTGATCGGTGTCAGTTTGTAACCTTTTTTGCGAAGCAGGTTAATCACACCTTTTTCGCCGCCGAGATGCCCGTCGCCGACGGCGATGAAGGCGGACGAACCGCTGATGTTTTTTTCGATCACGGGCAGCCATTTGGCGTTTCGTTCGTCGAGCAGTTTTTCCTTTGAACCCGGCTCTTCGTTTAACTGCACGAGCATCATTTTGTAAACTTCGTCGGTGTTCTGCGTCAGATAAGTTTTGTAAAGACGCTGAAAATCAGCGGCGAATTTTTCGGGATTGTCGGCGACTTTGACGAGACCCGCAAATTGTTTTTCGAGCGGCTGCGCGTTGATCGCCGCGTATTCGTCAGCAACCGTCTCCAAACCGATAATCGGCAATTTATTTGCCTTTGCCGCATCCGCGAGAATTTTGTCAAAACCGGGAACTGCCTGACAACCGATAATTTTCGGACTCATCATCAACACGGTCGAACTCATAAACGGTTTGAATGTTTGCAGATTGTCATACGACACGCCGAGATAATTTTTGTAAACCGCATCAATTTTGGCGTAATCTTCGAGTTTTAAAAAATCCTTCGCAGTCTTACCTTTTTCGAGCATTGCGCCTGCCGTCGCTTCCTGTGTCACGGCAGGATCGCTCAAATCAATTTCGAGCATCAGTTTATCGGTTTGATTGACATAACTTTTAATCGTTTCGGTCGGAAATAAATCCTTTTCACAAATCAAATGAAATGTGCCGAGCAGATACGACGGTTTTTTTAGATTTTTGCCCGTGATTTTGTATAAAATTCCAGAATCGGCAGTTCTTGTTTTGGACGTTTGTGCGCCGGTTTCGGAAATTCCGATTAACAATGCGGCGATGATTGCGAATAAAGACAGTAGTTTTTGTTTCATATAGATTTTCCTTTAATGTTATTTTACTTGTAGATTTTTGCTCATCCGAATTATTAGTTTCAGCTTTTTCCGCCGACGTTGATGCCGCGCAGAAATGCCGCGTATTTCATAATCAATCAATCAATCGTCGCAATAACTTTTAATTCAATCGCAATCGGTGTCGGCAGTTTATTGATTTCAACCGTCGTCCGGCACGGCGGATTGTCTTTGAAATATTCGGCGTAAATTCGGTTATAAGTCTGAAAATCATCCTTCATATTGGTTAAAAAAACCGTGACATCAACAATATTTTCCCAACTCGAACCTGCGTCTTCCAAAATATAACGCACATTCTGAAACACCGAACGACACTGCGCTTCGATGTCGTAAGAAATTATTTCGCCGTGTTCACCGAGTTCAACGCCGGGAATTTTCTTCGCGCCTTTTTCACGCGGACCAACGCCCGACAAAAACAACAAATTCCCGACGCGCCGCGCGTGCGGATACAGTCCGACAGGTTCGGGAGCTTTTGATGAATTAATAATTTGACGAGACATTAGGGTTAGAATTTCAGGTGAATTCGACTAATTAAAAGATTGAAATATTTAATGCTGAAGATTGCCGAGCATTTGTCTGATTTGATCGGGTATCTCGCTGATATTAATCGGTTTTGCAATGTGCATTTGGAAACCGGCGGACAGCACGGCGGCGCGATCTTCTGCGCCGCCGTATGCAGTCATAGCGATTGCGGGCAGAAATTTGGCTTTAGAAAAAGGCATCTCGCGCACCTTTTGAATCAGTTCATAGCCGTCCATTTCCGACATACTGATGTCGCTGATTAAAAGATCGGGATCAATGTCTTCGAGATTTTTGAGAGCCTGCGTCGGACTCGTAAAAGCCACAATCTCTGCGCCGTGATTAAACAGCACGAACCGCAAAAGTTCGAGCGAATCCGGATCATCATCAACCAGAACGATGCGGATATTTTCAAGTATGCGCGAATTATTCATATTATCGTCATCGGAATTTTTTCTTTTGCCGTGATTGTTTTTATCGTGGTGATCGAAAATCGGCAGTTCGACGGTGAATATTGCTCCGCGATCAACGCCTTCACTTTCGACGCTAACTCTGCCGCCGTGCATTTCGACCAAAGATTTGACAATCGCCAAACCGAGACCGAGACCGCCGAATTTTCTCTTGGTCGAACCGTCGGCTTGTTTGAACCGTTCAAAAATATGCGGCAAAAGCTCTTTTTCGATGCCGATGCCGGTATCTTTAATTTTTATTTCTGCAACTGATCCGACTGATTGCAGACTAACAAAAATTTCTCCGTGTTCCGGCGTAAATTTAATCGCGTTGGTCAGCAGATTACTGACAATCTGCTGAAGCCGGAAAATATCTCCTTTTCCAAAGCAATCATCGGCAGGAATTTTACTTTCGATTTTAATGTGTTTTTGTTCAGCCGCAAAACTTGCGGTTTCGAGCGAGTCGGAGATGAGTTTGCATAAATTTACCTCGGTCGGTTCGATTTTGATTTTACCTGAAATAATGCGTGAAACATCAAGCAAATCTTCGATTAGAGTATTTTGCAGACGAATATTTCGTTCGATTACTTCGACCGCTTTGCGCTGTTTCGATTCGTCTAAAATTCCCTGACTGAGCATTCGCGCCCAACCCGACATTGCATTGAGCGGTGTGCGGAGTTCGTGTGAGAGAACGGCAAGAAACTCGTCTTTGGCGCGGTTGGCTGATTCGGCTTGCGAACGCAGTTCCTGTTCACGCAGAAGAATTTCTTCGCGTTCTTTTTCGGCTAGTTTGCGGGCTGAGATGTCGGTCGAAACGCCGAGAATCTGCGTCGGTGCGCCGTTTTCATCGCGCTGAAAAACACAATCGCGGCTGATTAACCAAACCCATTCGCCGTTTTTCCGGCGCATACGATGTTCCAATTCAAAAATCTCGCTGGTTTTACTGCTCAATAAATTACGAAATCGTTCTTTCGCGGCAGGCGAATCATCGGGATGAAGCAAACTGCTCAAATCTGCGGCATTCATTTGTAAAATTTCATCGCTCGTATATCCGAGCATGGCAATTGACTGCTGACTGATGAAAATATTACGGGATTTATGAATGTCGAAAATATAAGTCATCGTCGGCGCGGCTTCGATGATGCTCCGGGTAAATCGCTGGCTTTCCTGCAATTCGGTTTCCGTCTGTCTGCGGCTGGTAATGTTATTGAAAACCAAAGCGACACGATGACTCTGCGGTTCACCGAATGGAGCAGCGTAAACATCAAACCAACGATTCAAAGGTTCGGAATGACTCTCAAAACGCACAGATTTGCGCGTCAGAGCAACTTTCCCGTAAGTTTCAAACCATAATGTTTCTAAATCCGGCACTAATTCGAGGGCTGTTTTACCGACCGAGTTTTCAGGCAGTCCGGTGAGCCGGGAAAATGCCGGATTTGCCTGTAAAAAGCGATAGTCAATCGGTTTATTTTGCTCATCAAAAATCAACTGGATGATGCAAAAACCTTCATCAATCGAGTTAAAAACGGCGCGGAAATTTTCTTCCGATTCGCGTAGAGCGGTTTCAGCGCGGTGGCGTTGCAGACTCGTCCAAATTCTTGCGGTCAACTGGCGCATTAATTCGATTTCATCAGTTCTCCAATCGCGCGGTTTTGAGTCGTTCATTGACATCAAAAACTGAACTTTACTGTTTTCTACAATCGGCACGGTGACAAATGCCCGGATATTTAAGTCTGCATATTTTGCAGAGTCAGTGCCTAAATCAGCTATCGTGTCGCTGACCGGCAAAACTTCGCCTGCAAACGATGCGCGATATATTTTTCCGGTCAAAAAATCATTGATGTGATGGCTGCCGACGAGACTTTGAGTATTTTCACGATGCCAGTCGTAGGTGATTTGGGCGTTTTCCGAAGTTTCGTCAATCTCGACAAAAGCGCAGACAGACAGATCAAGAAACATTCCGATTTTACTGCCGACGGTCTGCATTATTTCGGAAACCGAATTCGAGGCAGCTAATTGATTGCTGATCTCGGCGAGAAATGACGCATTTAATTCCGAGCGTTTGGATTCGGTAATATCGCGGGAAACGGAAACGATTCGTTCGATTTTTCCCGTTCCGCTGCGAACCGGGGCGACGATGACATCCCACCATTTGAGATTTCCTTTTGCCGTCGGGCTGAGAGCCTGCCAATGCTGAACTTCGCCTTTTAAAGCATTTTCAACCATTTCGCGGATGTGTTGATGGTTATGTTTTTCCCAAAGATTCCACCAGTATTGATCTTTAAAATTGTCAAAATTATCTATTTCCAACAGGCACAAACCGTTTTCGTTCATAAACCGGAGTTTGCCTTCCCGGTCGAGAATTTTCACGCAGTCTGGACTGCTTTCGATGACCGTGCGGTTAAATTCTTCGCTTTCACGCAACTGCATTTCCGATTCTTTGCGGTCGGTAATGTCTTTAACGATCACGAAACGCGCTTCGCGTTCCTGAAAATTAATGTCGTGACAATTGACTTCGACATCTATGATCGAGCCGTCTTTTTTTCGATGCCGCGCCGGAATGCTGCGAACCAAACTTGCCTGACTGCAAAATTCGCCGACCACGATTTCGCTCGATGCGCCGTCAAAAGCATCTAATTCATTGAGCGTCAGCGACAAAAATTCGTCTCTCGTGTAACCGTAATGAATGACCGCATAATCATTGATCGCTAAAACGGCGAGCGTTTGACGGTCAAAAACAATTGCCGGCAGCGGCGTGTTTTCAAACAATAAGCGATAGCGTTCTTCGGAGATTTGTATCTTTTGATTGATGAGCAGACTTTCCTGATGAAGCGAGACTTTATCAATCGCATTCTGAACAGCCCGCATCAAATCGGCGGCGGTTGCGCGGCTTTTAATCAGAAAGTCCTGCGCTCCCGAACGCATCGCCTGAACCGCGATTTCGACATTGCTCGAACCCGAAAGCATCACCATCGGAATCGAATTTTTCCCGAAATGACCGGTAATTTTTTCGATTAAATCGTTCCCGTTTCCGTCCGGCAGATCATAGTCGAGCAGGACACAATCCGGCAGTTCGGATTTGGTTTTCAAAAAACCTTCGGCAATGCTTTCGGCTTCCAGAAAAGCATAACGCTGTTTGCCGTTTTGCGATAGAAAACGCCGAAAAATGGCGCGATCCGTCGGCGAATCGTCCACGATCAAAACTTTTATCGTTTGATTTAGTTGGGAATTTTTAGTGTTTTCCATCAATTCACGCGGGTAGGTATAACCGCCGTCTCAAACCAATAACCGATTAGTGTTTTCATCGAAGTCAGAAATTTGTCAAAACCGACGGCTTTGACCTGATAACCGTTTGCGCCGTTGCGGTAGCAATATAAAACGTCTCGCGGATTGGTCGAAGTGGTTAAAATAACCACCGGAATTTCGCGGAAACGATCATCGCTTTTAAGCTGCAACAGAAAATCGCGCCCGTCCACACCCGGTAAATTAAGGTCGAGCAGAATCAGAGAGGGAACGATGCCGTCGAGTTTGTTATTTTTGAAATCTCCGCGCACCACCGGAAAATCTAATGCCTGAACCGCATTTTCGACGCGATGCAACACGACGTTAAAGCCGGATTTTTGAAATGCCCGCCGCGTAGCGACAAAATCTTCGTCATTATCTTCAACCAATAAAATTAAATTTTCGTCACTGTGTTTCATATTTGCTATTTATCCAACTGGAAATCAACAATTATAACCGAGCGTAAAATAAAATGTCGTGCCTTCATCCTTGGTTGATTCCAGACGAATCGTGCCGCCGTGCCGTTCGACGATTTTCTTGACGATGGTCAAACCTGCGCCGACTCCGCCGCCGAATTCGTTGCGACCGTGCAGACGTTTAAAAATGCGGAAAACTTCGGTTTGATGTTTCTCGTCAATCCCGATTCCGTTGTCCCGAACATAAAAAGTATGTTCCGTTTTAAGTTCGTCGGCAATGTTATTGATCATTTCCGAGGTAAATCCGATTTCGATGCGTTTTTTTTCCTTGTCGTTATATTTGATCGCGTTGGAAATCAGGTTGCTGAAAATTTCGCTGATGCGAACTTCGTCAGGCGATTAAACCCCACAATTTGCCGTCCTTGATAATCGAGATTGACATCGTTGCCGCCACGCCCATATTTTTCAGATATTCGACGTGAATCGGCGACATTGCCCGCGTCACCGCAAAACTCAGATCGAGCGGCAAATTAGTTTGCGGATTAAGCGTCGGCATAATCGGCGAAGATGCCGCGCCGACATCAACCGCAAACCTCAGCAATTGTTTGAGATAGAGCGCACGAGCCTGTTTCGGAATGTCGGAAGCCGGATAATGAAGACCGCGAAAAGACTGCATTCCGTCGCTTAATTCTTCGGCGATAACTTCGCCGGAATCGTCTTCGAGAAAACGATAAACCATCACGCGGTCAAATCCGGTGTAATTTCGCACGGTTTTCGCCGCCATCCTGCAAAGCTCGGCAACGCTCTGCGCCTGATCCATCGCGCTTAAACGGGAACGCAGATTGCCGTATAAATTTTTTTCGGACTTTGCCGTATCGGTTTGAACTGTTTCACATTCGATGATTAAAACGCCGTCAAATTTATGCGCCAGAACTTCAAAAATCTGTCCGTTAATCGTCAAATCATTGAAATAAATGGGGTTGGATTCGAGATTTTGTGAAGCGGTTTCCTGTTTGAAGTAGTCAACATATTCTTGACCAAGCAGGTTCTTTAAAGTTTTCCCCAAAAGTTCTTCGGCTGAACGCCCGAAATGTTCGGCGCAATTGGAGGAAATTTGGCTGACGACAAAATTTTCATCAACCGCAATCAAAACGCCGTGCGCCTGCACCAATCCCGGAATACGGATCGGTTCGCGGTCGCAGTTAGTCAAATCAACCTGAAAATTATTGCCCTGATTCGTCTCTGAATTCATAATTTATCGAATTTAATTATAAACAATTTTTTGATTGTCAGACAAAAGAGAATTGATAGCAGAGAAATAAATTTTGAGGAAAACTTATTCATTGCAGAAGTTTGCAAGTAAGCAATGGCGCATTTACGATTACAGCTTTTGCGTCCAAAATATTTGAATTATTTCAAAGCCTTGCCGAACGCCAAAAAAGTTTCGTTTGCGCTTTTGATAATTTCTTCGTGATTGTCGGTAGTTTCGGCAAATGCGGTAATTTTTTCGCGGAAGGCGTTCCACATTTTGCCCGTATCTTTCCCGTAACCCGAAAAAAACGCGATGCCGTTTGTCTCGTCCAAACCGAATTTGCTCTTCAAATGCCGCGAAATATATTGCCCGCCGAGAGTCGAACCTTCGACGACGTAAAGCGCACCGAAAATCTTTTCCCGCGAATCGAGCGCAGGCAAATCTTCAAAATTTTTTATTGCCGAAATCTCACTTTCAGCTAATCCGAGATTCGTTAAATCAGCCGCCAGTTTCGGCGCGTTGAGCCTTTCCGCATAATCAAAATCAACCCGATTTTCGCGCATTGATTGGCGCATTTTCACTTCAAAAGATTGATAAAAAGAGTAAAATTTGGCAAGTAACTGACGATAATCATCAAGCGAAAACTGATCGCTCATCAGGTCAACGCCGTCTTCCGTCTGCTGATGCTGATGCGCCGTCCGCGCCTTCAAACGCGCCAAAATCGAATTATCCTGAACTGCCGTTTCTGTGACCATAAATCTGATTTTACACTAAACATTGTCGTTTGGACGGAAAATTAAACAGGGATGAAGAGGATAGAAAAAGGATTTTTAAAATTTATCCCTGTCTATCGTCTTCATCCCTGTTTAATTTTCTTGCTTTTGCCTGAACCTATTTGTCCGTCGCGCGTTCGCCGTCATAAACGACCGCCGCGCATTCGACAAATAAATCGAGATAATAATCGCGCACCTCTTCCTGCGCCAACTGTTTATTTTCCTTTTCGGCAATGAATTTCATCAATTCAAACGCGACTTCTTCGCCGGTTTCGATTCCGACAGGTTGTGTTTCGTTCATAATTTTCTATTTTACAGTAATTATCACGCCTTGCTTGAATCTGAAATTTATATTTTTAACTTGCGAAAAATCATTCAAAGGATTTCCGTCCAAAACTAAAAAACTCGCTTCATAACCGTTCGCAAGTCTGCCGATTTTGCGCGACGGGAAAATCGTCTGCGGCGTGGTTTCGACGGCAGTTTTGAGCAGAAATAAATTGTCGAAAAATTTATTTTTAGCGAGATAATCAGTTTCGTCGGATAAATAATGACCGAAATTATCCGAGCCGAACGCGATAATGATACCTGCTTTTTTCATTCGATTGAGCAGATTTTTTTGTCTTTCAATTGCTCTTTTCACCCGCGCATCTTTATCTTCAAAAACCGCGCCGCTGTTTTCGCCGCCCGCGTAAAATTCGCCGATTCGCGCCGTTGGTATAACGACGACTTTTTTCTTTGCGGCTAACTTCAAATCTTCATCGGTGACTTCATAGATGGCGCGGGTTTTTTCGTCACCGTTCCAGCCGTAACCCGACGCGTGTGCGAAAACATCAACGCCGATTTTCAGTCCGAGCCGAAAATCATTTGCTGTTTCGATGTGCGCGAAAACTCTTTTTCCCGCCGCGTGTGCTTTTTCGATGATGTATGCCGCGACTTCCGGTGAAAGTCCTTTGTCGCCCGCTTTGCCGTTTTTGTAGAGCGTTTCGTAATTTTCCGCATCAATCAAAGCGATTTTAAGATAGTCAGGTTTGGACGCGAGAATCTTGTCCCATTTCGCGTCAACATCCTGCTTTGAATCGAGAAACCAATAGGAACTTCCTTCAGCGAGACGACTTTTTTTGACTTCTTCGATGCGCCGAAATGCTTCCGCCGGAACATAAATTCCCATCGCCAACGGTTCATAAACCATAAACGGATGCCCGTAAGTGCAAGTCAGCATTCCGTTTGCATACAGCACGTCGAGCGTCGAAGGTTTGTTCAAAACCGCCCGCGCCTGTTTTGCGCCTGAAGAACTGTTGCCCAAAACCTGAACATAAAACGTGCCTTCCTTCAAATACGCATTGACGCTTTTGTCGAAATTGTAAACGCCGTCGAGATTATGCGTGTGCGCGTCGGCAAACGGCGGAATCACGAAGCCGTTTTTCAGATCAATCGTTTCATCAATTACGGCAGGTTTTTTATCTGAAAATACAGCGTTAATCGAATAAAATTCACGCTTCTTAAATGTTTTGCCGTCAAACCATCTGCCGTTCGTGAATTGATAATTTTTGCCGGTTTGAGAATTACCGTTTTGCGCCGAGTTCGGCGAAATTGCCGCGAAAATTAGTAATAACAGGAGAAACGGCGAAAAGTTAAAGACGAAAAATCTATTCATTATTTTTTCCAAAATCAGCAAAAAAGGGAATTTTTCAATTAGTGTTTTTTTCGATACAAATTTGCCACGCCGACCGTAATTCCGCCCACAAAACCGTAATTCGGCGCATTTTTCGTTAAGCCGAAACGTACGCCGCCGTCGAATGAAACGCGCTTGTTGATTTGATACGTTGCCACGCCGAGCGCGAACATCGCGCCGTTTTGTTCGTCGTTGCGGCTGAACCCGCTGACTTCGCCTTGCAGTCCGAATTTTTTTGTGATCGCCTGCGTGACGGCGAACGCGCCTTGCCCGCTCGAAACGTGACCGTCTGAACTCGTGCGTCCGGCGAGCAGATAAATCGCATTAAAATCAATCGTCGTCTTATCGAGTTTCTTGCTGAAAAGTCCGCTAAAATTATGGTCAACGCGTCCCGTGCCGAGATTTTTTTCCGCGCTCGCCGTCGGCAATTTGACATAATACGCGAGCGCAATGCCCAGACGAGTTTTGTTTTCCGGCTGCAAAACCGCCTGAATCCCAATCTGCGTATCGCCCGCGCCGGTCTGCCGAAAATTGCCGTAATCCTTCTGCGTAAAAGGCGAATCGGTGTCGAGTTCGAGCAAAATTCGACGGTTCAAGGCAAATCGCAAAGCCAGCGGAAAATCAGCCTGCGATTTGAAATCCGTCGAACGAAAATTGCCGTTGTAACCGAATTCAACCTGCAAAACGCCGGGTTTCTGAAACTCCGCCGGATTGGAAACCGTCGGACGCGACGGCACGATAAAATCCGGTTCATCATCTTCCGGTGTCGGCGAAGGCGTTGCCGTCTGCGCGTTCGCCGCGATTGCCGAAAGCATAAGGAAAGTAAAAATTGACAGGGCGATTGATAAGTTTTTCATATGTTACTGTTATAAACGATTTGCGGCTGAAATTTTTTATTGATCTTTTTCCGCCAAAATCTTCAAAAATTCAATCGGTTCAATAATTTTCAAAGGTCTCGATTTTTGACGAAATTCTTTTCCTTCAATCGAAACGTCGGTCATCAAATCGAGCAAATCTCTATCGCGGCTGACAATGTAATCGGCTTCGGCAGCGACGGCGAGGTTGATATATTTTTCGTCTTTCGGATCGCGTGAATAACTAAAAACAGAAGGCACATTTTTTACAAAAACGGCTTTGCTCTTGATGTCATCTAAAAAGGCTGCAATCATTTCGTCAGTCAAGGACGAAAAGCGCATCCGAAATTTAGGGCGAGAGAGAACATCTTCGATTTCGTTGAGAGTTTTCTGATCGAGATAAAGTTCAACGATGCCTGTCTCGACTAATTCAAAACAAGCATTTGCCGGGTTTTTGATGCGGGACGCGCCTTGCACATAAATCATACAATCGAAAACAGCGCGATACTGCAATTTTATTTTACTCACGGTTTTTCGCCAAATTTTCCTGATAAATTTCTTCTCGAACTTCTTCAACCAAACCGTCTAACTCGTCATCGGTTATTCCGCTTTCAGCCACTTCGCGGCGAAAAGGCGCAAGGATTTCATCAAGCGTTTCAGTGTGTTCAACATCTTTTCGGATCAGTTTTTCGAGATAGATATTCACTTCAAAACCGTTATCTTTAGCTTTTTTATACAAGGCTTCTTCAATTTTCGGATTTAATTCAAGCACGACTGTCATAAGTTTTTACCTCTAAGCAAAATTATAGCAAAGGAGTTTGATAATTCATCAGGAGACGGCTTTCAGCAGCGAATCGAGCAACGGTTCATATAATTCCTTGCCGCGCAGATTTTCGCGCCAGCGCAGTGGAATCGAGTCCACGCCGAATTTTATGCCCGCGATTCCGCCCGCGATGCAGGCGGTCGTGTCGGTGTCGTTGCCGAGCTTGATCGCGGCTTTGACCGTCGCTTCAAACGAATCTTGTTCACAACAAAACTTGGCGGAAAACAAAGCGTCAACGACATAGCCGCTGCCGTTTATTTGATGCGAATCGTCGGGTTTGATGTGAAATTCCAACTGCGCCGTTTTACTTTCGTGATCGGCGTAACGACCGCGCAGAAATTCGACGGCTTTGTTCCATTCGTCGCCGGTTTCGTGCAATAAATTCCGCGCCCACAAACAATACAGCGCACAGCAGACACACGAACGCGGGTGTGCGTGAGTGACGCACGATTGCCGTTCGGCATCGGCGGCGAGTTCGGCATCAGACCCTTGATGCCACAACGCCAGCGGCAAAACGCGCATCAGTGAACCGTTGCCGTTCGAGTATTCGTCAACGCCGCCCGCGAGCATCGGTTTGACTCCGCTTTTTAGTTCGGCAATCGCGTTGCCGGTCTGAATCCCGACATCGAAAACTTTATTATCAACCGCCATAAAACCCGTTTCATACCAGTCAACCAAACCTTTCGCAAAATGTTCGACATCGAGTTTCCCGCATTCGAGCAGAGTATTCAGCAAAATCAAAGCCTGTGCCGAATCGTCCGAATAAGTTCCCGCCAAAACGCCCGCGTGAGCGCGTCGAAACCAGTGTGGCGGCTCAAATTCGATTTCGTCTTCAAATGGAATCTCCGCCGCCGGATGAAATTCGTAAGGAACGCCGAGCGCGTCGCCGGTTATCAATCCGATCAAACCGCCCGCAATTTTTTCTCTTTTGGTCATACTTTTGATTTATTGTTTATTTTGACTTTCCTCAATTTCATTGTGTTTAATATCTTCTTGATAACATCCGGTTTATAATTGACTTCGATAAAACCCGAAATGGATTCCTCTCTTGAAAGTAAAATCTGTGTTTCATTTTCAAATTCAAACAACATCGCGGCATCGTATTGAACAGATTCTAATTCAAAAGATTCTGAGAATTCGTAGATCGAAATTCTAGCCACGGTGTTGTAATCTCCCGTTCGTAGCATTGAGAGATTATGATGAATCCAACCATTTCCATTGTGTGCAGTTACTTTTATATCTTTTGGCTTATCTGAAAGTGAAGCACTAAAAAAATAATAATCCAACGCTTCAATTGGAGTGTCACTCCAATCATTTTCCAAAATCAAATATGATTTATGACCCAATTCTATTGAAACAGAACTCGTAGTAAAACCTTCTGAATATGTAAAAAGAATTATTTCTGGAAATGCGAAATGAACATTTTTTCCTAAGCAATTTTCCAACGCTATTTCTGATTTTTCGTCAATTTGCTGAATAAATAGTTTCATTTTTCAAAATTTTATCTTAATACAAACATTTTTCTCTTCCGTAAAAAACTTCAACGCTTCAAAACCGCCTTCGCGTCCGACACCGGAGTTTTTCATTCCGCCGAACGGCGTTCGCAAATCGCGGAGCATCCAGCAATTTATCCAAACGATGCCGCTTTCGATGCGTTCCGCCATTCGGTGAGCGCGAGAAAGATTTTCCGTCCAGATTGTCGCCGACAAACCGTATTCGACCGAGTTGGCGTATTCTAAAACTTCCGTTTCCGTGTCGAAAGGCTGAATTGTCACGACTGCGCCGAAGATTTCTTCCTGATTGGTGCGGCAGTCGTGCGCGAGGTTTTCGATGATCGTCGGTTCAATGAAAAAGCCGTTTTCGCATCTGCCATTGAGTTTTACTTGATTGCCGCCGTGCAGAATTTTGCCGCCTTCTTGTTTGGCGAGTTCGATGTAGGAAAGAACTTTTTCGAGATGTTGTTTTGAAACGACTGCGCCGATGTCGGTTGATTCGTCCAAAGGATCGCCGATTTTTAATTGTGAAACTCGTTCGACGAAATCCGTTTTGAACTTCTCATAAATCGGGCGTTCGACGAAAATGCGCGAACCGCAGAGACAGATTTGACCTTGATTCGAGAACGATGAACGAACGGTTGTTTTCAGCATTTCGTCGTAATCACAGTCGGCGAAAATGATGTTCGGGTTTTTGCCGCCGAGTTCTAACGAGAGTTTTTTGAATTTCGGCGCGGCTTCTCTCGCAATCCATTCGCCCGTTTTTGTGCCGCCGGTGAACGAAATCGCTTTGATGTCTTTGTGCGTCACAATCGCGCTTCCGGCTTTTGTTCCGAGTCCGTGAACGATGTTCAAAACGCCGTCGGGAAGTCCGGCTTCGATGCAGATTTTTGACAACAAATATGCCGTCATCGGCGTAATTTCCGAAGGTTTGGCGACGACGCAGCAACCGGCGGCGAGTGCGGGCGCGATCTTCCAACTGAACAAATACAGCGGCAAATTCCACGGCGAAATGCAGCCGACCACGCCCAAAGGCTGCCGCAAAGTGTAATTTATCGCTTGATTGACAGTTTCGTGTGATTCCGAAGAAAAGTGCATCGCGGCAGTTGCGTAAAATTTGAAATTCGACACGGCTCGCGGAATGTCAACGGCTTTTGCTAAAGTTTTCGGCTTGCCGTTATCAATGCTTTCGGCTTCCGCCAAATTGTCCAAATCGCGTTCGATAAGCTGCGAAATCTTTATCAAATAATCGTGCCGCGTTTCCGCCGACATTTTTGACCAAGCCGGAAACGCGAGTTTCGCTGCTTCAACTGCCGACGTAACATCTCGCTCATCCGAATCGGGAATTAACGAATAAACTTCGCCGGTTGCGGGATTAAAATTATCGAGATAATTTTTTGAGACAGGCGCAATCAACTCGCCGCCGATATAATTTTTGATTTTCAGCATCGGCGATATTATAGACTAAAAACGGTCTGTCAAACCACCAAATCGCGGTTAGAAATCAGTTAATTTTTTAAGGAAAGTGATCGGGAATTTTGAGCGGGAAATTAGTATTCGGCGTAATCGCCTTCTTTATTCATCCAATGAAAAATGATGTTTTCGCGGCGCAGAAAATTTTGAAACGCCAGATAGCGTGAATGCAGGAAAAAATCTTTGACATAACCGTCGTGAATCGGCACGATTCTTTTCGGAGCAAGCTGTTTGGCGAAATCAAAAGTTTGCAGTTCGGTTTCCCAAGGCGCGGTCATCGGCAGGCAAACGACTTCCATTCCTTTGAGATGATAGAGATTTTTGCTGAGCGAATCGCCCGGATGTAAAATGCTGCCGTTAATCACATAAGCCGTATTTTGCGGTATTTCATCGGCTAAAATCGCTTCGTGCGGAGCGTCAAATGCTTCGATTTCAAAACTGCCGACAATTCGTTTGCCGTGTTCAAAGATTTCAGCAGTAATATCCTTTTTTTCCAACTTGCCGGTAATTTCAGAGTTTGCCAACAACTGAACGCCGGGATTATTTTCGATAATTTCAGCCAGCGCATCATCGTCAATATGATCGGGATGACAATGTGTCAGCAAAATCGCCGTAATATCTTTAAATTGACTCGGTTTTACCTTGCCTTCGACAAACGAAAAATGTCCGGGATCAAATAAAATTTTGTCGTTTTCGTGTTCTATTAGAAGACAGGAATGGATATATTTCGTAATTTTCATAATCCTGTTTGAACGGATGCGGGAAAGAAATTTGCACTAATTATGAATTTAAGTTGGCGAAATAACAATGTCAGACACTAAATAGTGTAAATTCAATGATTTTTTAAATTAAAAGTCCGCTTGATGTCTCCGCGAGTATGAACGGTTTTGTTTGAAAAAGACGAAGCCGTAAATCAACAAATTGACGAGGATTAGGATTACACCGAAAATCGTCAAGATTTGCTCTGTAATCTGCGGATAGAGAATTGCCGAAATGTAATGGTCTATAAAATCGCCTTGATAAATTGCTTCGCCGCCAGCCGCGCGAAAATATTTTTCGAGAAATGTGAGCGGACAATTCAAGACAAAAAACTCGACTGCCGCGCCCCACGCGAGAGCAGGCAAATGAAGCCACGAAATCCATCTGCGCCGGAGCGTCAGCAATCCGCCGAAGATGACGAACAGCACGAAACCCAAGTGAAAAATTAAAACAATGTCGGCAAGCAAGCGGTAAATCATAAACTGATGTTTTCGATAAAACTATATTTTGCCATTGATTTTGCGTTCCATTTCAAACACTTTTTCCCGAAGACGCGACAAACCTTTGACGAGCGCGTTTTGGCGTTTATATTCATCCAAAGGCTGCACCGGCGTTCCCCACCAAACACCGGCGCGGACGATTTTTCCGGGCAAAACTCCGGCTTGCGAACCAATTATCGCGCCGGACAAAACCCGCGCGTGGTCGCCCATTCCGACCTGACCGCCGATCACGCAATCGTCTTCGATGATCGTGCTGCCCGAAATTCCGGTTTGTGCGGCGATAATAACTCGTTTTCCGATTCGGACATTGTGCGCGATCTGCACGAGATTATCTATTTTCGTGCCTTCGCCGATCAAGGTGTTGCCCAACGCGCCGCGATCAATACAGGTGTTCGCGCCGATTTCAACATCGTTTTCAATAATAACGCGCCCGATTTGAGGGAATTTGACGTAACCATTCGCATTATCGCGCACATATCCGAAACCGTCTGCGCCGAGACACGCGCCGGCGTGAATGATGACTTTATCGCCGATGATCGTGCGGTCTTCGATAAAAACATTCGGATGAATGACGCAGTTGCATCCGATTTGCACATCATCGCCGATTTTCGCGCCGGTTAAAATTTGCGTGTTATCGCCGATTTTTGAATGTTCACCGATGCAGACAAACGCGCCGACAAAAACTTTATCGCCGATACGCGCCGAAGCCGAAATAGTTGAAAATTTATCAAACTCAGGGTGACGCGATTTTGGCGGCGCGATTACTGCTGAAATTTTAGCGAATGCGAGCTTGGGATTTTCGACGAGGATTATTGAATCGAAAGTAAATTCCGCAGTATTTTCAAAAGCTGATTTTTCGACAAGTAAACACGATGCGCCCGATGTTTTCAGTTCGGCGGGTTTTTCGACAAAGGCAATTTCATTTACTTGTGCAGCTTCGAGCGTGGCAATTCTCAGAATTTCAGTTTCGCCTTTACCGATTAATTTGCCGCCCAAATATTCGGCAATTTGATTTACATTCATTGGCAAATTTTGATTTTTGAGCAAACTTTTGTCAAACGTCCGTGAAAAACAAATACTTCAATACGGCACACCAAATAAAAAAACAATTTATTTTTAAGATTTTTGCACCTTTTTGCGGCTATTAAAATTTAAAATTAACTACGGCGTTCGGTTTGATTAACCGTTGATTGCAGAAACAGTTCAATGCCTTCGATTTCAAAATCATTTTCCGTCTGCATCTTAATTAATATCGGTGCGCTTTCGCTGTCGAGAAAATCGAGATCGGCAAGGTCGAGAATGATGTTTTTGCCGGACGTATGCTTGATTTCGAGCGCGATTTTTTTGAGCAAAACGGCATCGTCAAACTGCATTTCGCCTTTCACGCGCAAAAGAATTTTACCGCGAATTTCTACATCAATCTGCGTTATTTCCGTAGCCATAAGTTTAAATTAAACCTCAAAAATCACGGCAAAGCAATTTCTTCGGCGGTTCGTTTATTCTTACGCGAAGTAAGGAAAACGCCGGTAAAAATCAAAATGGCGGCAAACAAAACCTTGAAATCAACCGCTTCGCCGAGAAAAATAACCGCTAAAATAAAGCCGAACAGTGGCTGCAAATAGACGTAAACCGCGACCACCGACGGATTAACGCGAGCCAACGCCCAAGCGTTAAAAAGATACGGCAGAGTCGTGCAGACAAACGCAACATAAAGTATCGAAAGCCAAATTTTCGGTTCGACAAGTGTTAAATCCACACTCGAAAGTGAAAATAAACCGAGCGGCACACAGATGATCGAAGCAAAAATAAAAACCCACGCAATCGAACGAATCGCGCCGTTGCGCGTAATTACATCTTTGGAAATAACGACGTAGATTCCGTAGGAAAGGGAATTGAGAACGATCAAAATATCTCCGCGCGTCGTCTCCGATGAAAATGAAGCGTTGCGCGGATCAATCAGCAAAATTACGCCGACAGCCGCCAGCACGATGCCGAAAATTTTAAGTTTTCGCAGTTTTTCAATGCCGAAAATTGAACCGACAGTTAGCGTAAAAATCGGGATCGTCACCGCCAGCAGCGAGGTATTTGAGGCTTTGGTCATTGAAAGTCCGGTGACGAACAAAATCTGGTTGAGCGTCACGCCAAAAAAACTGAGCAGCAGAAAATACGGGTAATCGCTTTTTACTTTCAAAAATAATCTGCCGCGATATATCTGCACGAGAAACAAAATGAGCGCGGTCAAACCGACCCGAAAACCGACGAGCGCAATCGGCGGCAGAACCTTCAGCACGACTTTTCCAACTACCGGGAGCGAACCGAAAAACATCTGCACACCAAGCAAAGCCAAGTGCGGCGCGTATTCGTTTTTCGAGGTTGAAATTTTCCCGGGCATTGAAATCCAGTCTCAATGCTATCAAATCGCTAAAGTCTTTGGCAGTAAAAACAGGTGTTGTGCCGAATTATGAATAAAAAAGGCTGAAACTATCAAAATTTCAGCCTTTTTTATTCATTAATACCAATAATTTTACATCAACATCAAAATCGGATTCTCCAACATCTGTTTAAATGTCTGCAAAAACTTCGCGCCGGTCGCGCCGTCAATTGCGCGGTGGTCGCACGACATCGTGACGCTCATAATGTTACGCACGACGATTTCGCCGTTTCTGACGACGGGCGTTGGAGTTGCCGCGCCGACGGCGATAATCGCGGCTTCGGGCGGATTAATAATTGCCGTAAACTCTTTGATGCCGAACATTCCGAGATTTGAAATCGAGAAAGTCGCGCCGGTGTATTCTTCAGGTTGGAGTTTTTTTTCACGCGCCCGACCAGCCATTTCCTTGATTTCTTTGGAGATTTCGACGATACCTTTACGATTAGCGCCGCGCACGACCGGCGTAATCAAACCGTCTTCGACCGCGACGGCAACGCCGATGTCCGCATCCTCATAAAAGCGCACGGTTTTGTCCTGATAAGACGAATTTACCCACGCGTGTTTCGTCAAAGCCTGTGCCGCGACTTTAACCACGATGTCGTTGACGGAAACTTTTTCGTCTTCTTTAATGGAGGCGTTAATCTGTTTACGAAACTCCAACGCTTGATCCATTTCGATCTCGACGGTCAAATAAAACGTCGGAATCGGACCGATTGATTCGGCGAGACGCGACGCAATCACCTGACGCATTTTTGAAGTGTTTTCTTCACGATATGCGCTCGCGCCCTGCGTCGGCGAAGCCGCAAAACTCGGCGAAGTTTCTTCAACTTCGGACTTCGGACTTTGGACTTTGGACTCAATCGCCGTTTCAATGTCGCGTTTAATAATACGTCCGTTCGGACCCGAACCTTTGATATTTTTTAGGTTGATGTCGTTTTCCGAAGCCATCCGTGCCGCAATCGGCGAAACGATTATGCGACTGTTATCGGATTTGGAATCTGAAATCTGAGATTTGGAATTTTGCGCGTCTTCTTCCGCGCCCGGACGCTGCGAATCATAACTGCGACCTTCGGTTTCTGCGACGTTTTTCTGTGCCGAACCGTTTGAAGCAGAGGTGATTGCCGCTTTTTCGACAATCTGTTCAACTGATTTCTCTTCTTCCGATTCGCTTTTTTTCTCCGCGTCACCGCGTCCATTAGTCGCCGCGTCCGCCTTCCCGTTGCCCAACAGCGCAGAGAAATCTTCGCCTTTTTCGCCGATGATGCCGATTGTTTCGCCGAGTTTCGCGTTTGCGCCGTCGCCGATGACGATTTTGAGCAGCGTTCCGGCATCGAGCGAAGTCACTTCCATCGTCGCTTTATCGGTGTCAACTTCGGCAATCGGTTCGTTCGACTCAACCGCATCGCCTTCTTTTTTGAGCCACCGTGAAATCTGTCCTTCCTCCATCGTCGGAGAAAGTTTCGGCATTATAATTGTGTTCGCCATAATTTATTTTTGAAATTCGTATCCGTTATAATTCGCCTCTTCGCCAATCGTAAAAATGACAATCGTCTTATCTTTGCGTTTCCAGAGAAAGACGCACGGAGCCAATCCGGTTCCCGCGCAGTTTTCCATTTCCGGTCTGCCCGCGCATCTCGCGTCGCCGTCGAGACATTCGCCGGCATCGGGCGAATGAAAAGGTTTCCAACCGGCTTTGAGCAGTTTGAGACGCACTTTCGCATAGATTTCGCCTTTTTTTAAACGCGCCAGTCCGCCGGTTTGCCCGCCGTTCGTGGAAACTGAAATTGCAATCGCTAAAATTAACCCGATAATTTTGTTCATATTAAAATCAATTCAACTTTTTCAAAATCTCCAATCCCTGCGTCCATTCGCCAAAACCCGAATCGGCGTTGATATGACCTTTTTCGCCGACATTTACAAACTCACTGCCCCAAGCGTCGGCAAATTGTTCGGCTCTTTCAAGCGAAACATATTCGTCATTTTCGCTCGCCGCGACCAGACTTTTGAACGGCAATTTATCGAGCGGAATCGGCGCAAAACCTTTCGTGTCAAATGTATAAGTTTCGGCTTCGACATCGCTCGGCGCAACTAAAAACGCACCTTTAATTTTCGTGTCGAAACGCTTCGCCCAATGCGCGACCGCCGTGCAGCCCAAACTGTGCGCGATCAAAATAACCGATTCCGGCGATTCCTTTCGGACTTCACGTTCAATCGTCTCAATCCAATCATCACAAATCGGTGTGTCCCAGTTTGTTTGCTCGATGCGCCGAAATTTATCGGGAAACTGCGCTTCCCACAAACTCTGCCAATGCTGCGGACTCGAATTCGTCACGCCCGGAACTGTCAGGTAAATCGTCATTGTTTTAAGCCGTAAGTTTTTCTTTTAATTCCTGTAAAAAGTCACGATCATTCAATAATTTACTGCGTATTTCTCTAATCTCAGCCAATTTCAATGCTTCTTCCTTTTCAAATCTTTCACGCAGAATCGTATTTAGCAATTTTTCGATAGACGCTTCATCTTCGCATTTCGATTCCAAAAAATTGTAGATGTCGGCATCAATTTTGACCGTCGTCATAACTTGGCAATCTTTGAGAGTAACTTCTCCGAGTTTGGTGAAATGACGACGTTTTATCCTACGCAAACCGGCGGCGCGGGCTTCCTCACTCGTTTCCAAATATTCCAAATCAGATTTTGCGGGTGTTTTGCTCATAATCTCTAACCATCCAGTTTTCAGCTTTTCTCGCCGTTATAAAATGCAGATGAGTTTCCGAAATCTCTGTAAAAACCAAATAAATCAAACCATATTCCGCACTCAAACCGATGACGGCATACCTAGCTTCTTCGTTTGTCGAATGATTATCGTCATCGAACTCAACAGCAAACGGATCGTTAAAAACATCTTTAATTTTATCGAATTCGATCTTGTGTTCGCCTTTAACTTTTCGCGCTTTATCTGGATTCCAAGCAAATTTCATTTACAAATAACAAACTTCCTTGATCGCCGCGACGATTTTTTCGACGCTCGGAAGTGCCAAAACTTCGAGATTTCTTGCGTAAGGCATCGGTGCTTCGGCGCAGGAAATTCGTTTGATCGGCGCGTCGAGATAATCGAAAGCGTGTTCCATTACCTGATGCGAAATCTCCGCGCCGACTGATGCAAAAGCGTGCGATTCTTCGGCGATTACTAAGCGATTCGTTTTCTTGACCGACGCGACAATCGTGTCAATGTCGAGCGGTTTGATCGTGCGCGGATCAACGACTTCAACGGAAACATCGAAATCCTTCTGCATAATTTCCGCCGCCTGCAACGCCTGCGGAACGGTGAACGAACGCGCAACGATGGTGCAGTCAGAACCTTCGCGTTTGACATCGGCAACGCCCAATGGAATCGTAAAATCTTCGTCGTCGGGAACTTCGCCCTTCATTCCATACATGGTTTCCTGTTCGAGAAACATTACCGGATTGTTGTCACGAATTGCCGATTTCAACAAGCCTTTCGCGTCGGCGGCAGTCGAAGGCATCACGACTTTTAAGCCGGGAAAATTGGCGTAAAATGCTTCAAGTGCCTGTGAATGCTGCGATGAAACCTGATAAGCCGAACCGTTCGGACCGCGAAAAACAATCGGCACATTGAACTGTCCGCCCGACATATAATACATTTTCGCTGCGTGATTGATGATCTGGTCAGACGCGAGAATCGAAAAATTCCACGTCATAAACTCGATCACCGGACGCAAACCAGCCATCGCCGCGCCGACTCCGACCGCCGCGAAACCGAGTTCGGTAATCGGCGTATCAACGACACGTTTATCGCCGAATTCCTTCCAAAGCCCGCGCGTCACTTTATACGCGCCGTCATATTCGGCGACTTCTTCGCCCATGATAAAGACGTTTTCGTCCCGTAAAATTTCTTCGCGTAACGCTTGATTGAGCGCGTCGCGGATTGTCATTTCTGCCATAAATTTATGCTAAAGCCAATTCTGTTTTTTCTAAAACCTTTTTGATATTATTTGGAAATTCAATAGCTAAAAACCATTCATCGGGACAAACTAAAGTTTCATTATTTTCATCCTTAACCGTGCAAGATTTTAGATTAGGATGAAAAACTACGCGGTAAATTTTCATCGGAATCAGTTCATCGTCCTCGGTCGTTAGACAAATTGCAAATGCCTTTACATTTAAAGAATTCGGCTGAGTTTTGACGAGAAATTCTCGTATCGGTGCAATTTCACCTTTTTCCATCAAACCGACTTCTTTGATACTTTCTAACAATACGTCAAAATCTTTTTTATTCATTTTAACCACTCCCGAACTTGCTGAACCAATTGTTTTAATTGATCTTTATCCAAATCTGTTTGCCGATTTTTACTGTAAATCGCCATTAAATACAGATAACCTTTTTCAGATGCAAAATAATAAATGATGCGAACGCCGCCGCTTTTTCCTTTATTTTTTATTTGCCAACGGATTTTTCTTAAACCGCCGCCGCCTGAAATAACATCACCCAGTTGATGATTTTCTTGCAAATAATCCTGAAAGGCAAAATAATTTTCTTCCGGCAAAAGAGATGAAATATTTTTTGTAAAGGCTTTCGTTTCCCTAAAACTGAAAAGTCTATTCATTTTCTAAATTTCTCATAACACTCTGTTCAGCACAGCGCAAGATATTATCTCTGCCATAGTTTATTTCGTCAATTCCAATTCTTTTTCTTCCGCCCAAGCCGGTTTCAAATCGTGATATAAAACGTCAGGATCAATATCTGCACCGTTTTCCCAAACGATTGTTGACATTCTTTCGTCAATTTTCATCGCTTGAAAGACGGACGGATTTTTGCGTATTTTTTCAAAAACCTTTCCGCGTAAAAACGGTTCGAGGTCAATTTCTCGATTTGTTCCGTCAGTAAATTCAACAAAAACGATAAAATCGTGAATCGGTTTGACTGATTGAACTCTAACTAATTTCATATTTAATCCAACGGTTTAATGTTGACCAAAGGTTCGCCTTGTCTTGCGTGTTGCCAATCTTCCAACAATTCGGCACGATTCATATCTGCCCATTCGATAACCAAATTATGCGCCCGTCGCGGCAATCTTCCGGCATAAATTCGCAAGGAATTTATTTCATATAACGCTTCATTTCCGCCATATTCCGCGTGAAAATGCGGCGGTGCGTAATCGTTGTAATACATATAAATAGCGATGCCGAAAAATTGGCTGATACAAGGCATTTTGGTTTAAGCGTAAATGTCCGTCATCAATTCACTTTCATCGGGAAACGGGCTGTTTTCCGCGAAATCAACTGCTTTTTGAACTGCTTCTTTTGCAAGGTTTTCGATTTCCTCAAAGTCTTTGTCATTGAAAACTTTCGCTTCCTTTAATGAATCTTTGAACAATAAAATCGGGTCGCGTTCCTGATATTTTTTGATTTCTTCGGTTGTTCGATATTTGCCCGGATCGGACATCGAATGTCCCATATAACGATAGGCGCGGATTTCGAGCAGCGTCGGCGAACCGTCTTTTCGCGCTCTTTCCATCGCTCTTAAAGTCGCTTCGCGGACAGCTATCACGTCCATTCCGTCAACGAATTCGCCTGCCATCCCGTAACCTTCGGCTTTTTTGGCGATGTTGGAAATTGACATCGCGCGTGCCTGCGATGTTCCCATTCCGTATTGATTATTTTCGCAGATGAAGATGCACGGAAGTTTCCAAAGCTGCGCCATATTTAAGGATTCGTGAAAAATCCCCTGATTGACCGCCGCTTCGCCGAAAAAACACAAAGTTACATTGTCCGTTCCTTTATATTTCTGCGCGTAAGCCATTCCCGTGCCGACCCCGATTTGTCCGCCGACGATGCCGTGTCCGCCGAAAAATCCTTTTTCTTTGGAAAACATATGCATCGAGCCGCCTTTACCGCCGACGATGCCGCCGGATTTGCCGTAAAGTTCGGCTAAAACTTGTTCGGGCGTGATGCCCGCAATCATCGCCTGAACGTGATCGCGGTATGACGTAACGGCATAATCGCCTTCTTTCATCGCCATCATCGTGCCGACACCGATTGCTTCCTGACCGATATAAAGGTGACAAAAACCGCCGATTTTGCCGATGCGGTAAACTTCGGCGCATTTCTGCTCGAAGACGCGACCGAGAACCATCTGATAAAGCATCTCACGCAACAGTTCTTTGTCGAGTTTTTTGATCGAAGCAAGCTGAGATTTGCGGCGCACCGTAAATTCGGCTTGCGCTTCTGAACGGTCAACGACATCGGTGACGACACCGTTTTTCTTGGCGGCAGATGTTCCGTTTGAATGGTTTCCGTTGGTCGAAACGGTTTTCGTCTTGGTTACTTTCTTTTGGCTGGCAGCAGTTTTTGGCAAAATTTGTTTCCTCCGCACTACAATTATAATTTTCGATTGCAGTTGATAACTTTTCAAAAGTTCGTCTGTAAAAATTATAGACGACAGCCGCCGAATTGTGCAAAGCATTGTAAATGATTGCTTTGAAGCTAAAATAAATGAACGGCGATTCATTTTTCAGACGTTTTCGTAAGTAATTGAAACATTTGAAAAACGATCAATGACGTGAAATAAATTCCGCGAAATCTGTATATTTGTTTTGATAAATGAAAATACCCGAATTTCCGGGCATCGAGAATTTATATGTTAAAATCGTTGAGATTTTCGAGAAATTTCAGCACGTCTTTTTCGTTTCAGAATGACAAATTTATTTAAGTTTCAATTGAAGGTTTTACTGTTTATATTTTGCTTGACGACGTTCGCGGCAAGTTCATTCGCGCAAAATCCGGTCAAATGGTCGCTCGAATCCGATGCAAAGGGCAAAGCGTTAAAGGCGAACGATGTCTTGAACGCGAAAATCAAAGCCGAAATCGAAAACGGCTGGCATCTTTACGCCATCGAGCAGCCGGAAGGCGGACCTTTCCCGACGAAAATCAGCGTTCCCGAAAATTTGCCGTTGACGATTGAAGGGAAGATTATTTCGCCCGCCGTCGTTACAAAACTCGACCCGAATTTTCAAATCGAAACCAAATTTTTCGAGAAAACCGCCGAATTTAATGTGCCGCTCAAAACAACTGCCGATTCAAATGCCGACGATCTGAAATTAAATATCAAATATCAGGTTTGCAACGATAAAGTGTGTTTGCCGCCGAAAACCGTCAGCGTCTCGTTCAACGGTTACGAAGAACAAAAAAAACAATCTCCATCAACAACTGCAACAACTTCAAATCCGACAAACTCGGCAAACCCGGCAAACTCAGTCAACTCGGTCAACTCGCCAAACTCGCTTTGGTCTTTTATCTGGCTGGCGATCACGCTCGGCGCGTTGTCGCTGCTGACTCCGTGCGTGTTTCCGATGATTCCGATCACGGTTTCATATTTCACCAATCACGCGGGCAAAAGCCGCGCCAAATCAATCAAATTGGCGACGGTTTATTCGCTCGGCATTATTTTTACATTTACGATAATCGGGATGCTTCTGGCGATTTTCGTCGGCGCGGCGGGCATCAATCTTTTTGCGGCAAATCCTTATGTCAATCTGCTGATTACGGCGGTTTTCCTCTTTTTCGCATTCAATTTATTCGGCGCATATGAATTGGCGATTCCGACTTCGATCTTGACCAAACTCGATAATCTGACGCGCAGCAAAGAAGGCGAAGGTTCGGGAATCGTCGGCGCGTTGTTGATGGGTTTGACGTTTACGCTGACGAGTTTTACCTGCACTTCGCCGTTTGTCGGGACGATTCTCGTGTCGGCTTCGCAGGGAAATTGGCAGATGCCGCTGGTCGGAATGCTCGCTTATTCGACCGTTTTCGCACTGCCGTTTTTCGCGCTCGCGCTCGTGCCGCAATATGTTTCGAGTCTGCCTCGTGCCGGCGGTTGGATGAATTCGATCAAAGTTGCGATGGGTTTTCTGGAAGTCGCGGCGGCAATGAAATTTATCTCGAATGTTGATTTGATCTGGAAATGGGGAATCTTCACGCGCCCGTTCGTGCTGGCGATTTGGATTGCAATCAGCGCGATTTTAGCGGTTTATCTGCTCGGCAAATTTCAACTTTTTCACGATTCCAAGACGGAAAGAATCGGTGCGTTTCGGTTGATGTCGGCGATTTTTAGTTTGGCGATCAGCTTTTATCTGCTGACCGGACTTTTCGGCGCAAAACTCGGCACACTCGAATCATTTCTGCCGCCGGAAACCGAAACTTCGGCGAATTTCTTTCGACAGTCGAATGATGAAAAACTGAACTGGAGAACCTACGAAAACAATCTCGATGCCGCAGTCGCCAGAGCAAAGGCAGAAAATAAACAGGTTTTTGTTGATTTTACGGGTTACACCTGCACGAATTGCCGCTGGATGGAAGCGAATGTTTTTCCGCAGAAAGATGTCGCGGCGGAAATGTCGAAATATGTTTTGGCGCGGCTTTACACCGATGACGGCAGCGAAAACAACACCAAACAGCAGGAATATCAGGAAAAAAACTTTCAAACCGTCGCGCTGCCTTTTTACGCGATTCTCGACGGCGACGGCAAAACGGTTTCGACTTTTCCCGGTTTGACGAGAAACACAGAGGAATTTGTTGACTTTTTACGAAAATAGATTGAAAATTTAATAACTTCCTTAAAAATTTTTTATGAAATCCGTCAATGTCGAAAATCTAATTGCAGGTTTGTGCGAAATTCACGATGAGAATTTTAAGTGCGATACGGTTTATCAATATCTCGCCGAAAATCCGGTCGCGGTAGATTCGATTTCGCCGTATTTTCACTGGAGCGAAAATTTTTATACGCGCAACCTGATCTTCCGTGACGAGCGGTTTGAAATGATAGTTTTATGCTGGAATAAAGGTCAGATTTCGCGCATACACAATCACAACGATCAAATGTGCTGGATGACGGTTCCGGTCGGCAAACTGCGCGGACAAAATTTTCGTTCGGTTGAAATTGATGAAAAAAGAAATTTCTGCAAATTAGAAGAAACCGATCAATTCGATTTGTCCGATTGCCTGACCGCTAAAGTCGAACTCGAAGAACCGATTCATCAAATATTGAATTTACCGGAATTTGACGAACGCGCCGTCAGTCTGCATATTTATTCAAAACCATTTGAAAAATGTCTTTCGTATTGCCGCGAAACCGATAGATTTGCCGAAGTTTCGCTCTGCTACACGAGCATTCGCGGCGAACTTTGTCCGGATATTAAATTGTAAAAACCGGCAAATAATTTTAATTTTTAATTCAACATTTAGATTTATCCAATGACAAATTTTTTTACACGAAAATTTTCAAAAATACACAAACCGATTCTCGATTCGCTCGGCGAACTCGAACGCAAAACGCTCGAAGAAGTTTGGCGGCAAAAAGAAGTTTGCGTCCGCGATGTTTCGGCGGCGTTTCGCTTCGAGCTTGCTTACACGACATTGATGACGACGCTCGACCGGCTTTTTAAGAAGGGTTTTCTCGTCCGCCGCAAATCGGGACGCGCGTTTTTATACAAGGCTCGTTACACCGAACAGGAACTCGAACGCGGTTTCGCGCAAAATCTGATCGGCAATCTGCTCGATGCGGCGACCGGCAGAACCGAACCTGTTTTATCGTGCATTATCGAAGCCGTCAGCGATCACGATTTAGCTTTGCTTGATGAACTCGAAAGACTCGTGCAGGCAAAACGTCTGGCAATTAAAAGTAAGGAATAAAAACTGATGTATTTTTTACTCGAAATATCCCTGATTTTCGCGCTCTTTTACGTCCTGAATTTAACGGCTTCGCTGGCGGCTTCGGCAGTCTGGCGTTGCGCCGAAAAATTCACGGGACGTTTGCCGGGCAAAGAAAAATCGAATTTGATTTTCGGGTTGAGAATTTTCCCGCTCGCCTTTGCCGCACTGCTCGTCTGCGCTTTTTTGATTCCTTCGTATTTCCTTTTTGAACCGCCCGATTCCAATGAAATTGTCAGTTTAAAATTAGCTTTGATCGCGCTCATTTCCGCCGCCGGAATGTTTTTAGCCGCGAAAAGAGTTTTCGGCACGTTTTATGTCACGCGCCGAACCGTCGGTGAATGGCTCAAACGCAGCGAAAAAATTGTCGTCGAAAATCATTCAACGCACGTCTATAAACTCGAACATCCGTTTCCGGTAATCGCCGTGGTCGGGGTTTTTCGACCGAAAATGTTCATCGCTTCGCAGATTTTTGAAGTTTTAAACGAACACGAATTAGCCGCCGCCATCGCGCACGAAAAAGGTCATTTAGCCGGTTACGATAATTTCAAACGAATGCTTCTGCGCGTCTGCCGCGATTTGTTGATTTTGCCAATCGGCAGAAGTTTGGAAACTCTCTGGACGGAAACGACAGAAGACTCGGCAGACGAATTTGCCGCCCGCGAAGGCAGGGAAACTGCGCTCGATTTGGCTTCCGCACTCATCAAAATCGCCCGCATCGTGCCGCCGAATTCGACTCCGAAAATGCCGCTTGCCGCATTTTTAATCGAAGAAAATAATGCACAGGTTGCACAGCGAATAATCAACCTGACAAATATTGCCGACCGAAAATCAACCGGCAAGTTTTACACCACTTCAATTCAAAAAGCGGTTAGAACAGTTGTCGGATTATGCTTTGTGCTGATTGTTATGTTGGCGACAAATTACAACTTTCTTTCAAATATTCATTTCGCAATCGAAAAAATTGTCGCCATCGCACAGTAAAAATTAAATTTCAGGAACGGGAAGATTATACCGACAACTGATAATTATCGGTTGTTCGATAATTTTTGAACATCATACATAAGAATTTTTTCTGCGTAATCGGAAAAACATCAGGCACATTATAATGCAAGCTGTTTTTGTCACCGCTTTATTGATTTTATACGTTTAATTTGTGTGTTTCGTGGGTAAATACTTTTCCTGAAATTAATTATCTTGAATTGATATTGTTTATATTCCCGCCTCACGCCGCCTTCCGGGACTTGCGAATAATTCTGTTTTTGCTTAACAAGTCAAAGATTTTAGCAAAACGCGCAAAGTTTTAATTTGATGCGGGAAAAATTCTTTCACGCAGCCAATTTTCAATTTCATCAACGCCAAAATCATCAGATTCGATTGCCGGAACGAGCGAGACAATTTCTTTCATTGTAATTCTAATTTCATAGCCATTTCGTTCAAGAAAATTATCAACAATAGCGGTCGCGGTGCGTTTGTTTCCGCCGAGCCACGGATGATTTTTGATCAGACCGAAATAAAGTGTCGCGGCTTGACGAATCAGGTCGGCATTTTCATACGCCGCCGCCGGTTGCGGACGAGCCAATGCCGATTCGATCAGCGAACGATGGTCAACGCCGAAGCGTGTTTCGCCGACGAGTTTCATCAAAAGCAGATAAATCGCAACCGCTTCCGAATAGCTCGTATATTTGACAGATTCAATCGCCGAGTCGTTTCATTTCCTCGAACGCATCTTTGTATTTGTTGAAAATGCGGTCAACGGATTTTTCCAATTCAGGCGACGGCGGCGGCAAAACCTCGACCTCGATTTTACCGTTTTTATAGCCTAAAAGTCCGATTGAATTTTTCTCCACACCGATGCTTTCCGCAAATTCGTCGGGAAGTTCGATAATCAAACCTTGCTCGGATTTTTGAATAATTGTTTGATTGTTCATTTTCGTTTCCACCTCACGCCGTCTTTCGTGTCTTCCAAAATAATTTCTTTTTCGGCTAAAAGATCGCGGATTTCGTCAGAGCGGGCAAAGTTGCGATTGCGCCGTGCTTCCTGTCTTTCTTCAATTAATGTTTCGATTTCGGTGTCGATAATTTCTTCTATTGATTCGCCGAAAATGCCGAAGACGGAATCGAATTTATCGAGAACGTGAAGAATAAACGAGCGATCTTCCGTCAAAACGGTTTCGTGCGCGAGCGCGATGTTTGTTTCGCGGACGAGATTGTGAAGCGCGGCGAGGGCGACCGAAGTGTTCAGATTATCGTCCATCGCCGCTTCAAAATCATTCAAGAATCCGCGCATTTTTTCCTGCAAATCGGTGTTGATGCCGTCGGTTAAGTGCGCTTCCTGCAAGCGTTTTTTGAAATCGTGCAGACGTTCAAGGGTCGTTTCCGCGCCTTTGAGATTGTCGAAGGTGAAATTTAATTGCTTATCGTAAGGCACGGAAAACAGCAAATATCGAATCGCCAGCGGTTTCACGCCGCGACTGATGATGTCGCGCAAAGTAAAATCATTACCGAGACTTTTCGACATTTTTTCGTTTTCAATTTTCAGAAATTCGCCGTGCAGCCACGTTTTTGCAAACAGTTTGCCGGTCGCGCCTTCGCTTTGCGCGATTTCGTTTTCGTGATGCGGAAACTGCAAATCAATGCCGCCCGCGTGAATATCGAAGGTTTCGCCCAAGTATTTCATCGCCATCGCCGAGCATTCGATGTGCCAGCCGGGACGACCGCGACCGAAAGGCGCGTCCCACGCCGTCGCGTCGTTTTCATCAACCAGTTTCCAGAGCGCGAAATCTCGCGCGTCTTCCTTTTCGTATTTGTCGGTGTCAATGCGCTCCGAACCGCCGACGATATTGCCTTCAAACTTGATTTTCGAGAGTTTGCCGTATTCGGGAAACGCCGAAATCCGGTAATAAATCGAGCCGTCCGATTCATATGCGTGACCGTTTTCGAGCAGCGTCGAGATAATTTCGATCATTTCGGCGATGTGTTCGGTGGCACGCGGCGCGATGTCGGGACGCAGATTTCCGATGGAATCCATATCTTCCCAAAACGCCGTAATAAAAGGCGCGGTCATCTCGTCAATCGAAATTTTACGCTTTGCCGATTCGTTAATAATCCGGTCGTCAACGTCCGTCAAATTCATAACGTGCGTCAGTTTGTAGCCTTTATAACGCAGATAACGCGCCAAAATATCGCCGAACGTAAAGGTGCGAAAATTCCCGATATGCGCGAAATTCCAAACCGTCGGACCGCAAATATACATCTTGACATCGTTGCCGTTTAACGGCTGAAATTGTTCTAATTTATTTGTTAAAGTGTTATGAAATTTAAGCATATTTGAAATTTATTTTGAAAAAGTAATGATACAACAAAACGCACAAATTTTGGATTGACTCAAATTAAATCGCCTTCGACAAATCTTATTCGCGCTTCGTCGCTGAATAAAAATTCGTGGCTGTAAAATTTCAGCGGATAACCTTTGTCGAAATTTTCGATAATTTCGTTGCAGATTTCCAAGTTTGACGCGCTTGATTTTGATTTGCGGAAATCGTCAATCGTTTTCAGCCAGAAAACGGTTAAGGTTTCGTGATACGGCATCTCGACGGTTAAATCAACAGCGAATGAGCGCAGGAGTTTGAAAATTCCTGAACGCATTTTTATTAAAGCCGTGTCGAAATCGTTTTCCGAAAGATAATGATTGCCGACGACGAGATGATGGGCGTGCCGCCATTCTTCGCGCGAAAATGTGCAGTTTTCAAATTTTTTGACGATTTCCGTCAAGTCATTTATTGATTTATATCTCATAAGTTTTCACTGAATAACCTTTGAATTTAGAAGCACGAATATAAAATTTACGCCGTGCTTCTAATTTGTAAAATATAGTTTATAATCGTTTTATAAGCAGTTTGAAATAAAATTTATCAACGGATAAGGGAGAATAAAAACGATTATGGGACAATTTTTAACGGACATCAAAACGATTCGTGAACGTGCGCGTCAAAGCATTAACGAAGGCGCGGTCACGCCGGATTACGCGCTCGATCAGACGCAGGTTTGCAAAATTTTGAACGAAGCTCTGGCGACGGAAATCGTCTGCGTTTTGCGCTATAAATTTCACTATTTTATGGCAAGCGGCATTCATAAAGAAGGCGTTGCGGCTGAATTTTTGCAGCATTCAGCGGAAGAACAGGTTCACGCCGACAAGATTGCAGAACGCATTAAACAACTCGGCGGCAAACCCGAAATGAATCCGGCAGTCGTCGCCAAACGCGCTCACGCTGAATATGCGGAAGGCGAATCTTTGGTTGATATGATTAAGGAAAACCTCGTCGCGGAACGAATTGCGATTCAAACCTACCGCGAAATGGTCAATTTTTTCGGCGACAAAGACCCGACGACGCGCGTGATGATGGAAGGAATTCTCGCGCAGGAAGAAGAACACGCCGACGATATGGCTGATCTTCTGTTTGCCGTCAAACCGGACGATATTGACGATACGACGAAAATAGTTCGTCCCGACGAAGAAAACCGGGCGGAAAAAGTCGAAACTGAAAACGCGCCGCAGGCACAGACTAAAACTCCGGGCGTGACAAAAAACTTCGACAAAAAACCGGCAGCCGGCAAAAAATCTTCGGGCGGCAAAAAAGCGGCGAAGAAAAAATAATTGACTGGAGCGCAAGCGGCTCGCTTGCAAGCGTTTGCAAAACGCTAGCGGCGTTCAATTACATTCGAGTCGAATGTAATTGAACGCCGTTTTCGCGTCAAAAAACGACGCTCATGCAAGCGAGCCGCTTGCGTTCCAGTCTTTATAAAAGGGAAGCGACGATGATTTGTTTTTGCGAATTACTCGTGAAATCCGATTCATCGAAATCGCCGTATTTAGCTTCGATGCGAAAGCCGTTTAAGGCAAAAAGCGCGTCGAGTTCCTGCGGGAAAAATTGGCGCATCGTGAACGAAACGGTTTGTTCTTCCTTGAGATATTGGTTTTTGTAATGCCAGTCAATATTGTTGATTTGGGTCGCCGAATCGTAGCGGACGTTGGTTGTCAGCACGATCCAGCCGTCGTCAGATTTGTATTCGCCGACGAAATATCTTTGATTAGGATCACGATTGAGAAGTTCGATTGACGGGTTAAAAACTTCGACGACGAATCTGCCTTGCGGGTCGAGATGGCGTTTGACGGACGCGAAACACGAGATTACTTCGGCGGTCGTTTTCAAATGCTGGAGCGCGTTTTCGGCAACGAAAATCAGATTGAACTTTCGCCCGAGATCGAAATCGCGCATATCAGCCGTGTAAAGATTGGTTTCGACGTTGCGCGTCTGCGCCTTTTCGCGCGTCGCGTCGCGCATTTCGCTGAATTTTTCCGCGCCGGAAATATCGTAATCGTTTTCGCTCAAAGTTACGAGATAATTGCCCGTGCCGACCGCAAGTTCCAAAACCGGCTGACCGAATTTTTCAATCTGCCGTTCATAAAACGCGATTTGTGCGCCGTCCGGCGGTTTTTCGTGGACGAGATCGAACAGCCAAGTTTCTTCGTAAAGTCTGCGCGGCATAAAGAATTTTATTTAACCACAGATGAACACAGATAAACACAGATGAAGAAAAATCTGATAAGTAATTGATAATTTCGAGCAGTTTAAAATCAATTGAAAATCATTCGGAATCAGTGAAAAGTGATATGTGACAGGTAAAATTTATCACCTTTTAATCGCTTCAAAAAATTACGGTGAAAATCATATAAAATCTGTGTTTATCTGTGTTCATCTGTGGATGATTTTCTTAACTTTTTACAAAAACCAAACCTTCGCGGCGCGGCAAATTAATTGTCAGCGAGTTTTCTTTGATTTCCTGATTGTAATCTTTTGTCCATTCGTGCCAGTTTTTGCCTTCGGGAAAGTTTGTGATTTCGTAGTTTTCGAGGTCTTCGTCAGACAAATTCAAAATCACCGCGACGATGTTTCCCGCTTCATCAAAACGCTGGAAAGCCAGCACACAATTGGCATTATCTTCGTGAAAAAAATCGGCGTTGGCGGTTGCTAAAGCCGTATTAATCTTGCGAAGTTCGATCAGCGTTTTGTAATAATTTTGCAAATCTTTGTTTGCGTCGGTTTCGAGCAGCGTCCAGTTTATTTTGTTGCTCTGCTCGCTCATCGGCACATATTCGCCGAATTCTTCGCCCATCCAAATCATCGGAACACCGACCGCCGTCATTAAAATTAATGCGCCGAGTTTTGCTCGAAGATACGCTTCCGCGTCGAGAATTCCTTTTTCGCCGAGTTTCAAAAACAGACGATTTTGATCGTGATTCGACAGATAATTCGTAATACTCGTCGCATTGGCGTAACCTAATCTGGTTGAGTCAATCGCATTTTTTAAGCGTTCAAAATCAACCTCGCCGCCGGTCAGATATTCGAGCAGAACATACATAAAACTGTCGTTCCAACAGCTTTCGACCGGACCTTGCGGCTCGGTAATTTCCGGTGTCGGCGGAATGTATTCGGCGACGGTGAAAAACGGTTTCATCGAGGACATTTCGCGTGAAAATTTGACGAAATCGCGCAGAGTGTCAAAGTTATTCAACTGTTTCGCTGCGTCGAAACGGATGCCGTCAATTTGATATTCCTTGATCCAATAGCGAATCGAATCGTAAATAAAGGCGCGGGCGGGCATTAGTTCAAATTTTTCGTCCGTTTTTTCGTAGTCGAATTCGGGTCCCCAATTCTGTTCCGGGTCTTTTCCTTCGTGCCGAAACCAGTAATCGTGGTCAATCTGCGTCAGCGGCATTTCGGTATTGGCGTGATTATAAACTCCGTCAACGATAATGCGGATGCCGAGCGCGTGGCATTTATCAATTAATTCTTTGAGCTGCGCGGTGGTGCCGTAGGAATGTTCGGGCGCGAAATAATGGATGGGCGAATAACCCCAATTGAAATCTCCGACCGATTCTTTAAGCGGCATCAGTTCGAGCGCGTTCACGCCCAAATCCGCCAGATAATCGAGTTTGGCGATGACATCGATATATTTTCCGCGCGAAAATCCATCGTCTTCGCCGCCCGAAAAATCGCCGACGTGCAGTTCATAGATGACCATCGAACTATTCGTCGGCAGCGGCGTGTCGTCGTGCTGCCAGACGTATTCGTCAACGATTTTCACGCCGTCTTTCAATTTCAAAATCGAGTTCTGCGATTCAGGATCAACGTCCGTCGCGTAAGGATCGGTAACGGTTTTCCACTCATCCGGCTCGTAAAACCAGCTTTTCGACTGCACATTAAATTTATAAAAATATGTTCCGTCAGTAAGTTTCTGCGTTGTGCGAAAAACTCCGTCATCGCCTTTTTCCATCGGAACTTCCTGCCAATCGTTAAAATCGGCAATCAAACTTGCTTTGTTGTTATAGGGCGCGAAAAGTTGAAAAGTATATTCGTTTTTGTCAGCCATTAAATTAATCTCTTGATAAAAATTTCACGAGATTAGATTTTAGCTATCGGAAAGGGAAAAGTCTATAAATATATTTGGAAGGGAATTAGAAGCGATTTTTTAAGAATTGGAAATTCGGCGATTTTTTGCGTTCAGAGTCTCGTCTAAAGACGGGACTCTGAACTTTGATTGAAAGGAATTTAAGTTAAGCAAAAACAAACGGATTGCCGTTTCGTGATAACAACCCGTTCGTTTTAAGCAGCGATTCTGACTTCTTCTTCAACGTCTTCGTCCATAAACAGATATTTTTTCCATTCGGGACGCGATTCGGCGTAGTGGCAAAGCAGAACGTGATCTAAGCCCAGACGCAGCAGTTTTTGCGAAGTCAGCAGCGGCATTCGCGCCTGTTCGGGCGTGCGGTTTCCTTTGCGCTGGTTGCATTTGACACACGCGGCGACAAGGTTGTGCGGTGTGCTTTCGCCGCCCTGTGCGCGTGGCAAAATGTGGTCGAGCGTCAAATCTTTGGCGTGTTTATTTTCGCCGCAGTATTGACACCTGTATCGGTCACGAATGTAGATTCGCGCACGTTTCATCGTCGTTTCCTGACGGCGGCGTTTGACGTGAACATATAATCGCAGACGCACGACCGACGGCACGGGAAAAATCGTCGAAGGCGAATGCAGAACATTATCGCCGTCGTTTTCTTCAACTGTTAATTTGCCTGAAAACCACATACAAATCGCGCGTGCGACACCAATCGTGCCGAGCGGTTCGTAAGAGAAATTCAAGAGCAAAACTCTACCTGTTATCAATGGAATCACCTCCTCTAAATTGTTGTGTTATTTGATGAATTCAAAAACAAATCGGATGCAATCGCAATATCTTGTGCAAGTAATTATGAACAGACACTATATTAACCGATTTGCGCCCGATTTGTATATGAAATTTGTGTAAAATAATAGTTTGCGCTCAAACTATTGGCGTTTTATCTTGAAAATTAAGCCGAAATTTTAAGCTGATTTCCTAAATTATCAGCTATCACTTATCAGCTATCAACTATTCCGACTTTTTTATCTTCAAAATAAATCATTGAAATTAACAAAATGAAACAAATTCATTCGTATCAATTCCGAAAATTTGTAAATGTTATAAAATAATTTTCACCAAAATTTGAATTTTTAAATTTCAAAATAATATGAAAAATCGAAACATCCGACATATTTTCGCCGCATTTTTTGTAGTTGCGTCAGCGGCAATCGCCTTCGGTGTAATTTGGCAAAATCACTCGCTTGCCGAATCGGATGCGCCGAATTTGCAGGACAAAAAACTCGAAAGCGCGGGTAAATTATTGCTTGACGCAGACACGAACGAAGCGGCGGTAATGCCTCTGACATTCGATTTTGTGCGTTCGCCCGACTCGAACGGCGCGGACGGCAAAGGCAGATTTCTGATCGCCGTCAACAGCGGTTACGGTTTGATGTTTAATTCAAAAAGCAAAGCGCAGCAGACGCTCGCCGTGATTGATCTGAACGCGAAACCCGTGCCGAAAGTCGTGCAGAATATTTATTTCCCGTCGCCGCAAAGCGCGAATTTCGGTCTGGTTTTCGATAAAAAAGCGCAGGTGGACGGCAGAATAAATCTTTATCTTTCGGGCGGATTTGAAAATAAAATCTGGATTCTGAGTTTCGACGCGGCGAAAGATAAACCGCTCGCGCCGCAAAACGCGCCGGACGAAAAATTGGACGCGCCTTCGATTGACGTTTCGGCGTTTGCCGAAAACGCGCCGTCGGAAAATTATAATGACGAAAAAGCCGCCGTTTATCCGACCGGAATTGATCTCGCGCCCGACGGTCAGACGCTGTTTTCGGCGAATAACTTGGGCGATTCGCTCGGCGTGATTTCCGATCTGCGCGACCGCCGAAAAATCACGCGCATCAAACTCCAACGCGCCAATTCAAACCAATTCGTCTATCCGTATGACGCGAAAGTTTTGCCAAACGCTGACGGGAAATCGGTTGATAAAATATTCGTCTCCTTATGGGGCGACGATTCGGTCGCGGTCGTTGACGGCAAAACTCTGCGCGTTTTGACGCATATTAAAACCGCACGTCATCCGACGAAAATGCTTTTTAATCGCTCGAAAACGAAAATTTTCGTTGCTGATTCGGACGGCGATTCTGTTTCGGTAATCAACACGAAAACAAATTCGCTCGATCAAAACGAACCTAAAATCAACATTAAACTCGCCGACAACGCGCCGAACGGAATGAGTCCGCAAGGTCTGGCTTTAAGCGACGACGAAAAACTTCTGTATGTCGCCAACGCCAAAACAAACTCGGTCGCAGTCGTCAAACTTTCAACGGGAAAATCGCGCAGTCAAATCGCCGGATTTATTCCGACCGGCAATTATCCGTCGGCGGTCGCGGTCGCGGGCAAGCGGATTTTTATCGCTAACGGCAAAGGAACCGGAATGGAAAATTCTTCGGTCAAAATTACCGAATCGGGACTTTATCCGAATATGCCGAACGCGGCTTTTCCGGCGACTCGCTCGAAACGAGGCGAATACAGCGCGGCGATTGTTTCGGGCAATGTTTCGCTCGTTGAAATGCCATCGGAAAAACAACTTTACGCCTATTCGCAGACAGTTTTGCGTGATAACGGCTTGGTCAATCCGCCGAACGCGCAGATTTTTCCGAACGGCAAATCGCCGTTTAAGCACGTCATTTACATCATCCGCGAAAACCGAACCTACGATCAGATTTTCGGCGATCTCGAAAAATCGGGCGACGGGACGAAAGCCGACGGCGACGGTTCAGTCGCAATTTTCGGCGCGGGCGAATCCGCCAAATCACCGAACGGCGTTTTGCAGAACATTACGCCGAACGCGCGAAATTTAGCTTTGCGATTCGGTTTGATGGACAGATTTTTCGTCAATGCCGAAGCCTCGCCCGACGGTCATAACTGGTCAACCGCCGCGTTTTCAAACGATTATATTGACAAGGCTTTTCGCTGGAATTATTCGGGACGCGGGCGCACCTACGATTACGAAGGCTTCAATCGCCTGCCGTCGTTCGATCCGCCAGCCGGTCAGCCGCCGGTTGCGCTGCCGTCGGTTTTCGCGCTGCCCGCAACGGAGCAAAGCGTCGCCGATTTTCAAAAAAAATACATTCCGTATTTAAGCGGCGGGCGCGATGTCGGCGAACCGGAAACGCTTTATCTGTGGGATTTGGCGCAGCGCAATAACTTGACTTACCGCAATTACGGCGAATACGTCGCCACGGTTTCCGCCGAAGATGTCAAAGAAGTCAACACGCGCAAACCCAAAAAATATCCCGATTTGTCGCCGACTCTGACGGCATTTGCGACGAAAAAATCGCTCGAAAATCATTTTTCAAATGCTCTGCGTAACTTCGATCAGAAAACGCCCGATTCGATGACGACCGATTCTTACAAGGAAGCGAAAACATCGAACGGCAAAACCGACGCGCTCATTTCATACCAAAACAAGCAGAAAAAATATCAGGGAAGTTCGCGTTTCGGCGAATGGCTCAAAGAATTTCGCGGCTACGAGGAAAACTTAAAAAACGGCAAAGGCGACGGCTTGCCGAATCTTTCTATCATTCGTTTTTCCAACGATCACACCGCCGGACTGAATAAAAACACGCCGACACCGCAGTTTTACGTCGCCGAAAACGATTACGCCATCGGCAAATTAGTCGAAACGATTTCAAACAGCGAATATTGGAAGGACACGGCGATTTTCATCGTCGAAGACGACGCGCAGGACGGACCCGATCACGTTGACGCGCACCGTTCGCCCGCGTTCGTTATCTCCGCATACAACCGCGAAGGCTCGTTGATTCACGATTTTCACAACACCGTTTCGCTTATTCGGACGATGGAAATCTGCCTGAATCTGCCGCCGATGAATTTTCTCGACGCACACGCCGCGCCGATTGCTGCGTTTCAAACTCAGCCGAATCTCGCCCCTTTTACCGCACAGATGCCCGATGTCGCGCTCGATAATCTTTATCCGCCCGACAAACCTTCGGCGGCGATGCGCGAATATTTTAAGTTGACCAACGAGCAAAACTTAACCCGCGCAGATATGGCAAACCCGCGCGAAATGAACGAAATCATCTGGTTTTCCGTCAAAGGCGAAAAGATTAAAATGCCCGAAATCGCCCGAATGCCTGCATTTGACATAATGACGGCTGGAATCGAAGAAGAACTTGATTCGGAAAAAGACGGCGATTAAAATACAAAGTTCGAAGCGAATTAAGCAGGCAAGCATAATTTTTGAAATATATCTGAAAAGTTCAGAGTTCCGTCTTGCGACGGCATTTTCGCCGCGCTTCGCTGGCGAAGCCGCCTGAAGGCGGGACTCTGTACGAAAACAAAATGTTGCATAACTATTGCTCAATTGCTTAGAAATTGCCTGAAAACCGGAATGGTCGGGTTTTTCCGTCCGCGAGAACAATGTGATTTTGGAATTTGGATTCGACTCTAAATTCAATTTGCTTTGCAGTTTGCCCAATAACACTTATATTAAAGTATGAGTTTAGACCCGCAACAAAAATCAATCGCCGAACAATTTACCTGTTTCTTTGAAAATCTAACGCTCGAACCGCAATACGGTTACGTCGAAAATCTCGATGACGGTCGCGGAATCACGGCGGGTCGCTGCGGTTTTACGACCGGAACCGACGACGCGCATCTCGTGGTTAAGAGATATACGGAAATCGTTCGCGGCAATCCGCTGGCAAAATATCTGCCCGAATTGCAGCGGCTCGATCACGCCGTTGATGATGAAAAAGATAACACGGATAATTTGGATTTTTTTGAAGATGCCTGGAAACAATCAGCCGGTGATGAACGATTTCGACAGGTTCAGGATGAGGCTAATGACGAACTTTATTATCGTCCTTCGCAGCAGTTAGCCGACCAATACGGCTTAAATACGGCTCTTGCGCGGGCGGCTCTCTATGATGCCTGCATTCAGCACGGAATCGGCGATGATGATGATTCTTTAAATTCGATGCTCGAAAGAACCGATTCGGAGATGAACGGCAAACCGAAGGACGGAGTTGATGAAACGGCTTGGCTCGGCAAATTTCTCCAGATTCGTAAATCGGTGCTGTTGAATCCGGCTGATAAATATTCCAAAGATGAATGGTCTCAATCTGCCGAAAGAGTTGATGTTTACTCGAAACTGCTCGAACAAAACAATGTCAACCTAACACCGCCGATTAATATCGAATGCTTTGGAAAATCAGCCGTCATTTCGTGAATTTTAGGGAGTTTTAGATGAAAAGGCTTATTCTGATTTTATTTGCTCCGGTGCTTTTGTCATCCGTTATATTTTTGGCAACTGCTCAGGAAAGAATTCGAGTATTTTCTCAAACACCTAAAACAACTCCGTCAAAAAATGCTCACCCGTCAATCAAACTCGATGCCGGACAAAAATTAACCATTGAACAGATGACGAGTTTTTTTGAGAATCCGACCACCGAATTTCAATACGATTATGTTGAAAATCTTGACGACGGTCGAGGTTTTACCGTCGGTCGTATATGTTTATGCGTTAATTCATAGCGCGTCCCATGCGCCTGCATCAGCTAATCGCCGACGATTCTTTCGCCGTCCCGCAAAACCGCTCAAAAACGATCTTGATTGGCATCAACCCGACGCGAAAATTCCCAATGCCGGAGATATTTTGAAGTGTCGGCTAAATATCCGGCGCGGCTTAACGGATAAATTGCGCCGTCAATCCGCGCCGCCCCAACATTTGAGCCGTCCAATTTTTCCTGAACGATTATCAAATCGTGTCTGTCCCGTGCTTTTTCAGTCGCAATTCGCGCCTGACCTTTATCGCAGTAATGATCGCCCGCGCCCATCCGTGAATTCGGCAAATGCGCGATGCTGCCGTAATTTCTGATGCCGAGCGGTTTTGTGTTTTTATTTGTCACGATATTTACCTCCAATTAAAATGTCTGAGCGTCGTCGAGGATTTGAACCGCTGTCCTGCATTTGGCAAGCCGAATCAAAGATGCTTATTAAATTGATTTTGAATGTTCAGGCGAAAAAATCTTCGGCGGAAATGATTTTCAGTTCGCTCATTTCGCGTTTGATGATTTGAAAATCGTCAACATCATCGGTGACGAGAAAAGAATCTTTTTGCTTGACGGAAAGCCGCGCAATCAGCGCGTCGGTTCGCAAAGTTGCGAGTTTTGTTTGCGGGGCGATTTTGTTGAGATACATTCGGCGAATTGCTTTGGCAGTTTCCCAAATGTCGTTTTCGGTCGGCGACAAAATGCGGTCTGATTTTTTGAATTCACTTCTCCAAGACGAATAAAGTTTCAGTTCGTCTTGGTTTATCGAAGTCGCCACCAATTCAAAAAATACCAAAGATGGAAAATAAGAAATCTTAAAATAAGGTTTTATCCGAGCGCGGTATTTGATGACCGAACTAGTGTCGAAAATCGGGTGGGTAGCCATGTTCTTTTATTCTCTTATCCAAAGCATCCATCGCCTTTTCAAAAGATTCTTTCATACGTTGTTCCTGCGGCGTTAATTTCTCCGGCGTGGGAAACATTTTCAAAAGTTCCTTACCCGTCGGAATTTTTTCCTCAAGATTTATTCCGTTTCCATTCTTCTTAGACATAATCTTACCTCACATTAAATTTAACATAATGAAGTTTCTATTTCGAGATTGATTTGTAGTATGGTTGCGGATTTGAACCGCTGTTTCCGACATGGCAAGTCGAGATCATAGCCGCTAGACTAACGATGCGAAAAAGTTTTTAGCGAAAATTTTACTGCTGTGATAAAATCTCGAATTGTGATGAGCAAAAACGATTTAAATATGCAAAGACTTCATCAATCGGCAATTAAAGGCGAGGTTTTGACGGCGGAAGAAAAAATAGCTTTACAGAATTGGTATGAAATTTTAGACCGCGAAGAAGACTCGATTTTGAACAATTCTGAGCCGGTTCAAAATGTCCCTGAACTGCGTAAAAATCTTGCTCGAACAACCAAACAAGTTGCCAAAATAAGTCGTGAAATTGGAACTTTGTTAAAGCAAAATGAAAATTTACGCAATGAAAATCAGGCATTGAAAAAGACTTTGGAATCACGTTTGACGGAGAAAGCGGCGTGAGTATTGGTTCTTCGCTTCGTCAAAAAATCCGGCAGAAAGCCGATTTCAAATGCGAATACTGCGAGATTTCCGAAACCGACAGCGGCGGCGAACTAACCATTGACCATTTCAAACCTCAATCCCAAAATGGCGGCGACGCAGAAAACAATTTAGTCTATTGCTGTTTTCGCTGCAATACTTACAAAAGCGATTATTGGAACATCGAACCAAACCAAATCCGGCTTTTTAACCCGCGAACAGACAAACGCAACGAGCATTTTTGGCTTTCCGAATCAGGCATATTATTTGCATTGACCGAAGTCGGCGAATTTACTATTCAACTTTTACGCCTTAATCGAAAACCTTTAGTCACAAAACGTCAGCAAAATTTCCAAAAGCTCGAAGAATATCAAATTTTGGAACAAACAAACATTGCCGTCGAAACTCTGATTCGTCTAAGCCGCCAACAACGCGAACTTTTGAAGCAACAACAAATTTTATTGGAAGAACAACGCCGATTGATTGATTATTTGTTTGAGAAATAAAATATCTTACCGAATTGGAATCGCTGTTCCCAACATGCCAAGCTAAATTAATTTTTAATAATTGGTGGAAGGATATTTTTTGCATGAATTTCCCAAAATAATTTACCCATTAATCCCATTTGACTAAGGTCATCCCAAAAATCAAAAATTGCTTCAATAAATTCAATTGATTTTGATAAATCACTATCGTATTGAATTAAATATTTCCAAGCCTCTGTGCATGTCGAGGCAACAGCTATGTAACTGATTGAAATACTTGGAAGAGTAATTTCTTTGAGCAAATATTCTTTTTTGTTATCTTCGCTTAGACGAGTCTTCTCCATCAAGCTAATCATTATTTTCTCTTCTCCAATATGATTATAGCCACAAAGATATTCATATTCTTGATGCCATCTTTTCAAAAAATTCTTTGTGTTTGCATCAGTTATAAGTTCTTTAACTTGCCCAGGGGTTGGAAAATACAAATCTAAACCTTTCAAATGATCTGGTGGTTTAACACCGAAATTATTAAATCTGAAATCAACTAGCTCTTTTTCTTTCTCTGAAACGCCGGATACTTTTCGATAAAACTCCAACCTTTTTTCTGCTTCGTTTTTCCATTCGGCAAATCTGGGCAGATTTTTAGTTTCTTCCGCCTCAATCAAAACGCTATATTTGTAAAGTCTTCTCCATCCATCCTTTAAATATATGGACAGCCATTTATCAGGATCATCCAGCATTATTGATACAACAAACACCTTTTCAACTTGTTCTCTAACTAAAGATTTAGCATCTGATGCGTAATCCAAATCACTTTGTGCTTCACTAAGAAGTAATCTAATTGTTTTATGCGTTGATAAAAAGGTCTTGAAAAATTCTTCCATCAAAGAACGAAATTCTGTAGTATGCGTTTGTTTTAATTTGTTAAATGAGGCAATGATACGATTTATGCATAGTTTCATTTTTGCATCTAATTCGTTAGCGTCAAATTCTTTTGTTTTGGTTATATCTTCTGAGTGGTAATAAGTCATAATAATTTTTTGGTTTTTAATAATACAATTGTGTAAAGGACAAAAGTGAGAATTTTTTTAATATTCTCACTTTTAATTACCCTTTCACGCAAACGACTTGTTTTAATTCCGCGACGACTTCCACTAAATCGGTTTGATTTTTCATCACCTCATCAATGTTTTTATACGCGCCGGGAATTTCGTCAATTACGCCGGAGTCTTTGCGGCATTCCACGCCTTTGGTTTGGCGTTCCAAATCCTCACGCGTGAAGCGTTTTTTCGCCGCCGTGCGCGACATTTTGCGACCTGCGCCGTGGGAACAGGAATTATACGACTGCGGATTCCCCAAACCTTTGATGATGAACGATTTCGCGCCCATCGAGCCGGGAATAATTCCGTAGCGTCCTGCTTCGGCGTTGATCGCGCCTTTGCGGGTGATGAAGACGTTTTCGCCGAAATGTTCTTCCAACGCAACGTAATTGTGGTGACAGTTGACCGCGATTTCAGGACGAAACTCCTTTTGTTTATTAAACATCCGGTTGAATGATTTCAAAAGCCGTTTCATCATCACTTGTCGGTTCATCATCGCGTAACTTTGCGCCCAATCGAGATCGCGCCAATAATTCTTGAACTCGTCGGTTCCCTGAATAAAATAAGCGAGATTCGGATCGGGAAGTTCATTCAAACGATGCAAAGTCTTCGCCGTCGCAATGTGCCGTTCGGCGATTTCCTTCCCGATATTACGAGAACCGGAATGAAGCATCAGCCAAACATTGTCTTCGGTGTCGAGGCAAACCTCAATAAAATGATTGCCTCCGCCGAGCGTGCCGAGTTGTTTCATCGCTTTAACTTTGCGGTCTTGGACGCTTTCGATTAAATTCTCGAAAGTTTCCCAACCGTTCCAACGCGCCGCGTCGTTGTCGGTTTCCTTGTGGGCATTGAATCCGACGGGAATCGCGCGTTCGATTTCGTGACGCAAATCTTTCAATTTACCGTCAAGAATTCCGCTCTTAAATGGCGTTTTGACCGCCATCATTCCGCAGTTGTGAACGAAAACTCCGGCTTCGAGTGCGAAGTTGTGATATTCGGGAACGGTCAGACAATAAACGTCTTCACGTTCTGAAATCGCTTCGACGAAAACAACTTTGTGATTGTGAGCCGTCAAATAGTTTTGCTCAACTACAACCAATCCGTCTTCTTTTGTTTCACGATAAAGCGGCATCAATGATTCGCCTGATTTCAAATCTTTTGCTTCGGTAAAGTTTCCGTCACGAAGCATAAATTTATGGTCAGGCGTGCATCGAATTTCCGCGCTGTTGTCGAGTGTAACTTTGATAAGTTCGGCATTCGTGCGGGTTTTCTTTGCCGCCGCTTTTGCCGCGACAACTTTCCCGCTTTCCGTGCAGGCGTAAACGATAAATTCTTCATCGCGTTCCGCCAATTCCTTGAGCGAATAAGATTTTCCGTCGAGAGTCGGCACGAGCGTTTCACCCGTAAAGCAGCCGATGTCCACGCCGACAGTTGCCGGAATTACTGCGTCTTTCGTAGCGACGACCGAACCGACCATCGAACCGATTCCGAGATATGCGTCGGGCATCAGCGCGACGTGTTTATAGAGACACGGCAAACGCGACAGATTACGCAGCATATTTTGCTCGTCGAGCGACAAATCGTGATTGACCCAAGCGAAAACGTCCGCTTTTGCGCCCGAAATATTTAGTTTGTTGTATGGCATATTTACTCCGTTCATTTATCATTTAACATTTATCATTTACCCGAAACTACTTAGATAAATGATTAATGTTCAACGAAAAATGTTAAATGAAAAAGGGTGACAGAAATTGAAATGACTTTCGGTTTTATCCCAAGAAAATCAATCATTTCAGTATTCACCCGGATTGGTTTTGTATTGCGTTTATTGGCGGGAATTTTTTTGACGGGGTTTTCAACTCCGTTTAATTGATGGAATCTATTAACCTTGAAGATATAATTTTTATAATTCAGACGGCATTCGCCATAATTTTGTCGGCGGCTAAAAAAATGTGTTATTATTTGAAGATATTGAGGTTTTCAAAATTATGAAGTCAAATTGCAAATTTCTCTATCTAATAGCTGCTTTCGTTACCTTTAAATTATTTATTCTGACCGTTTTGTTGAAAATGGGCAGTAATAATTCAGGTTTTCATCTGCCGTTCGACGCAAATTCTATGCAGTATCTGTTTCAGATTTTGTTCTTCCTGTTAATCATCAGTCCGCCGTTGATTGTCGTATTTTTATATTTGATCTGGAAAGAATTGAAGACGCGCAACAAATTGAAATAATCTGCACACTTCAAACTATTAATAAACAAAAACCTTAGCAATTATCAACTGTTTTTATAGTAATTTCAGTATAGATATTTGCTCAGGCTGTTGCTTTTCATCCTCACGACGATGTTGGTTTTATCAACTTTGATTTTAAATTGATGTTGCGAAATATCATATTTTGAATCGCTCGGATAAAAACCGATAAGATACTGCATTCTCAACTCTTCGGCGATATTATTAAATGCTTCGCCTAAATTATCAATCTCTTTTCGATAACTTCTGCCGGCGGTAATATCAGACATTTTAGTAAGATAATCAGCGGCTTCCTCATTCTGCTTTACTTTATCAGCGAGTATTTTTTTCAGTTCTTTTTGAGAAAATTGATAAACTTGCGGTTTCGGCGTTTCCTTTCCTTTTTTTTGCGGAACTGTCAGCACCGGAACATTGACGGTTTGATAATAGATCGAATAAATAGGCGCATCCGATTCCGCCAGACGATAGAGCAGATTGTCTTTGGTCATCACGCTGCCCGCATCTTTGCCGTCGGTGATTAAAATAATCGCCTTACGTCCCTTAATCTTCGTCAATTCTTTATCAACCGTGACGGAAATCGTATCGCGCATTACAGTTCCCGGTTTTTGACTGAGAACGGTATTTTTAATAGCATTTTCCAATATTTTGGGATCGTTGGTAAATTCACTTTTAACCCGCGCCGCGCCGTCAAAACCGATAATCATACAGCGATCCGTTGGTCGGAGCTGTCTGGTGAATTCGGTCGCCGCCTTTTTAATCTTCTCGAAAATTTCAACCGCGCTCTGACTCGTATCGAGCAGCAGAACGATATTGAGCGGCGCATCCTGGGTTGAAAGATATTCGATTGGTTGGAGCTTTCCGTCTTCAAAAAATTGGAAGTTTTTAATATTTAATCCCTGAATATTTCTCCCGTCGCGGTCGCTGACTGAAAACGGAATGTTGACCAAAGCCACATCAACCTTGATAACTTCACCGTCATCATCGGCGGTTGTCTGGGCGAACAAATTAGAATCAAAACCGAACGATACAAAAATCAGCGCAATCACGCAGAATAATCGTGTCCACAACATAGTATTACCTCTTAATTTAACTATATAAAGGATTAATCAACGGATAATTTTTGAATTATTTTCAGTTCAAAATTATCTTAATAAATTAGATTTATTGGGGTTAAGGTAAGTATATCAAATTTGAAAACATTTCGGCGACATACAAAACGGATAATGTTCGGCAACGCGCATCGCAGGAAATTCTGCCGCGTAAATTTTAACGAAGCGGGAAAGAGTCGAACTTTCTATGCCAATGTATTCCACGGCGGCATTCGCCAAAATTTTATTGAATTTTGATGATGAAGTTTTGACTGATTTGAACGACGGAACTTTCGTTTAATTCTTTGATAATCACATCGAGATTTTTATCGAACAGTTCGATCAGTTGCGAGTTTTTGATATTTACCGTTTTGACGTGAAGCAGTTTGTAAGGTTCTTTTTTGGCGGCGAAGCTGTCGTAAAAATCGGCATCTTTGGAGATTACGATTCTTGATTCAGCTAACGAAAGACGATTGATTTCACCATCGGATGTGTCGTTTCCGTCAGGCAATTCGCTCGTGTGAACGACATCGAAACCTTTGTCGCGCAGAAAATACGCCAAAGATTTCGGTAGATGCGCGTCAACGATGAACTTCATACGCCGACGAGTTCGGTGATCGAACCGACACTAGCGAGCTTTGCCGCGAACAGCAGACAGGCGAGCAAATCTTCTTTTTCGAGGTCTTCGTAATCCGCCAAAATTTCTTCGTTGGTCATTCCCGAAGCCATCAATTCCAACATATTTTCAACCGGATAGCGTTTATTCCGAATCGTCGGTTTGCCGTGACAGATTTTCGGATTGATGCTAATTCGCTGTAAAAGTCCTTGTTCCATAAACAAAATTGTAGCACAAAATAATTGTAAAAATTGGCAGAAGTTCCGCCCGTCGAAAAATGCTATGATTCCAAACAATGAAATCGAAAATCACCGATAAAGGTTTTGAATTGCTGTTTTCATTCTTTGCCGAAAACGAACAAATCGAATATCAAACACCACACGAATTGATTTCTCAGTCAAGCATTGACACCTGTGTTGCGGCTTGTATGCGAATGATTTTGGCGGATTTTGAAATTCGTATTCCTGAAAGTTATTTAGCATCGGCATTAGAAACAGACGACGGTGCATATCCTTCGAGAGTTCCGAATATATTGAACGCACTTGGAATAGATGTTTATCAATTCCAGAGAGATTTAACGATTGCCGATTTGTCTGCGGCGTTAGAAAAGGGTTTTGCAATTGTTTCGGTTCAAAGGAAAAATACAAGATTTGGACACTCCGTAATTGCGGATGCTATAATTGACGACACGATCCGACTGCGCGATCCATCGCCCTTAGGACAGGGAAAAAGTTACGCCGTTGCTCTAGAAACTTTTACGGAAGTTTGGTTGAAATCAGGTGTTATCTATGTTAAATAAAAACCAAGCGTTAGAAATTGCGGAAAAAAACATTTACAAAAGGCAGAATAAATCTAATTACAACGATTTTTCTCCGGTCGAATTTCACGGTGAAACCGAATCTTTTTGGATTTATGTTTCCGGTTCTCAAAATATGATTGATGACGGAATAATTCCGGGCGCATTCTTCGCTATTGTTGATAAAACCGATGGACACATCTGGACGCGCACCGAACAAGAAAATTATTACCAACAAAAATATAAACCCGAACTCCAAGCCGCTTAAATTCCTTTCATTTCAATTATCAAAATTTGGCGACAAAATTGCCGGGAATTCCGCCCCGTAAATTAAATCGGGGCGGGAAAGAGTCGAACTTTCTATACCAATGTATTCCCGACGGCATTCGCCAAAATTTCATTCTTCGCATATAACACCTTCTGTTTCTTGTTCAGCTTCTTTATTCAAAAGAACAGGTAGAAAGTAGAATCTCAAAGCTAACCACCAAAAATAAACGGCTGCGTGAGAGTAAAACGAATTATGGTCTATCAAACCGTGCGCCATATCATTACGAAGGTTTGCGCCGAATCTTTCAACTAAAACGCATCGCAAATCAAAAATAAAATCTTCTCCGAAAACTTCCTCCAATTTTGCAGTGAATTTCTCTTCTTTCAATAATTTGTTTAAATTATATTCATCTTGAATTCCTTTATCTGTAAAAGATGACGGGACAATTCCGCAACCAATCAAAAAATATCTTACAGATTCTTCCATTTGCGGAACAAGAAAATGTATTGCAGTAAGAAAGTCACCGTTTATTCCTGCGTGAAGCCCACGAGCAACAATAAATTCTCGACCTTCGGGAATAAATGGATGATTCATTAACAAATCATAAAATTCAAAAATTCTCGTTGGATGTTCAAGTAAGATTGTATTTCTCGCAGGTTCAATAAATCCTTTTGTTCTTATTTGATATGTTTGATTTATATACTCAAACATATCAGCAAGAATAGCCTCTTCTCCTTCGCTCGGCTGAACTGCAATGACTCTGCCATTAGAGCTAAATAGTTTTTTCGGCATAAGAGTAGAAAATAAATATTTTTTTCTGTTTTCTTCGACTTGCGCTCGAATATGGCTGACATTATTCGGTGCTGAAAGTAATGATAAAGTTTTCAATGCGTCAAGAAATGATTTTCCTGAAACGGCTTTCTCTGAATGGAGATAAATATCTGTGATGTCAACACTTCCACTAGAAATTAATGGCAATTCTTCAACACCTTTGCTTTGATATTCTCGCAATTTGAGTTGTAATTCTTCAATTTTTGTATTTGAATCACCTGCATTTCTATAAGCAATAATCGCTTGCTCAATTGGGTAAGAAGCCATTATAAATTTAGGCTGTCTATTTTCAAGATTGAAGTCAGATTCTTTTTCGAAGGTTTCTGCAACTTTTAATCTGGCTTCTCTAGCAGAAGCATTGTCTTTTTCTTGAAAATGCCAACCAGTTTTTGTTTCCCAATATCTACGAGCTTTATTGAAATCATTTTGAATTTCGGCATTCAAAGCTAATTTTTCACAAAAATCTGCATACTTTTTTGCATCGCCTTCGCATCTTCCTTGTAGTAGTCGCATCAGTTCTGCTGAAAGATAGTTTGGGTCTTCACCATTGCATCTATCAAGCAAATCACTAATTCGGTCTAAAACCTTTGAATAAAATTCTCCTTTTCTGCCTAGCATCGAAGCCAATTGCAATGCTCTTTCAATTCGTTTTTGGGTATGAGTCCAATGCTCAAAATCTTCTAAAGTTTTAGCTGAGTTGAGATATGATTCAACCGCAATATGAGCCATTTTATGATTTTTAGTTCTTAGCCAAAGAACGTCAGCCATTCTAGACTTAATTTCGTCGTCGGAAACTTCATCAATAATCTCTGAAAAGAAATTTAGATGTGCATCATTGAATCTATCAATGTTTGGAAAAGGATTGTCTGGAGAATCAAGTTTTAGCCAACCTGTCATTAAAGTCGCCAAAATCAAAAATGTTTCTTTTTGTTTTTCATCTGAAACTTCGTTGATTTTTGAGTAAAAAGCAGATGAATAAGAATGGCTATCTTTCTTTTCAAGGCTTTCAACTGCTTTTTCCCAACCACTACTTACAAAATCGTCTTTCGTTAAAATAAATTCGCTTTTTTCACTCATAATTTTTCTCCAAAATGAAGGATAAGCAATTCTAACTTATCCTTCATTTCTTTCTTAAATCTTAACCTTCTCAATCACACCAACCCAATGATCGGCTTCGAGATTGCCGTTGGCGAATTCGGTGATTAGGTTAAAAACCTGATCGGAGAATCCGCCGACGTTCAAAATGTCGGCGCGTTCGGTGGCTTGCGTGTGGGCGTTTGGCTGGATGTCAATGCAGACGAGTTTCGCGTTTTGGCTGCGCGATTTGAACTCGTTCCATTGGTTCATCGTTTCCGTGCCGCTGTTCCACGCGCGGTTTGAATCAATCCACGATTCGTTATCGGAAACGTAGATGACCAAATCGCCCTGTGATTTAGCGCGGTTGAGTTGCTGCAAAGGCGCAGAGCAATTCGTTCCGCCGCCGCCGATTTTTGCCAGTTTCTGCGCGTTGGTCATCACCGAATCACGCGGATTAAGCGCGATGTTGACGACGGTATTTTCAAACGGCAGAATTTCCGCCGTCGGATTGACGCGAAGAATCGCCGAAGCGACCAAACCGGCAACATCAATGCAGCGCATATCAGTCGTCGCGCCCTTGCGATAACCTGTGACGGCACTCGACATCGAACCCGAAGCGTCGGGGCAAACGTAAATTTTGCCTGTAATGCACGGCACGTTTTCCGTCGCAATCTCCATCGCGTCCTGCAACGCTTCGGTGATTTGGCGCGGAATTTCCTTGTTGCTTTCGGCTATTTTATACGCCATCAGCAGTTGATACGGAAAGACTTTGGCGCGTTTGATCGCTTCGTGGTCGCGCAGACGATTGGCGATGATCTCGACCATTTCAGCATCGCGGAAAACTCCGTGACGCTGAAAAGTGTTGAGATTCATTCGCGTCATCTGCCACGCGGCGTTTCGCGCAATCTGTGTCCATTCCTTCGTCGAAATCGGCAGAGCCGTCAACATTTGAAACGGCACATTTGGAACTTCCGAAACGTCGCCCGATTTGAATTTCTCAAACTGTTTGACGATTTCGGGAAGTTTATCGTCATCAATTTCACGACCGATAAAATATCCGTAAAGTGCTTCTTTTTCAACGTCTTTCGGCTTCGGGTGAACCATTTTCAGAACGTCGGCGAAACTTGGGGTTTGACCGATTGATTGTTTGAAAATAGTTTCCGCCTTGCGCGTTTCAAACCATTCACGCATTAATCTTTTCGGCAGAGAACCGAGCGATTTACGCCCGACCGCGCCCGAACGCATAATCTGCACAAAGTTTCGCAGCATCTTCCCGTTATCAATCACACGCGGAAAAGTTTTTTCAAACAACGCTTTATCTTTCGTCGAAAGAAGTGCGACCAATAACGCCGGCATATCTTTCATAAAGCCTTTTTCACGCGCATAAACCGCAGTTTTAGCGATAAATTCCGCGTCGAGTTCTTTCGTTAATTCGAGAACTTTATCAAGCTGTTCGCCCGCATCGGCGTAAAAAGTCTGCGCGAAACACCCTGTCGCCGCATACTGCGCGAGCGCGTGTTCCGGCGATAGTTTATAAGCGATTCCGCCCGCTTCGTTGATCGTATCGGTCTTCGACGCGAACATTCCGCGAACCGTTTGAAATAAATTTTTGTTTGCCATAATTTCCTCCTGAAAAAAAAGTTCAAAGTTCAAAGTTCAAGGTTTAAGGTTCAAAGTCAAATAAACTTTGAACCTTAAACCTTGAACTTTGAACTCAAAGACGGCGACAAGTTTTTGATGAAACATTCGCGCTCTATCCAGACTGAGCTACGCATTTTTCAATGAGGTTGGATTTGAACCAACGACCACGACATTACAAATGTAGTTCCATCGGGCATTCGCCGATTGACAGTTAGCAGTTATCAGTCAACAGTTATCAGATTTTTGCTAACTGATAACTGTTGACTGATAACTGAAATCTGGTCGGTCGGGTGAGATTTGAACTCACGATTAACGGATTAAAAGTCCGCTGCCTTAACCACTTAGCTACCGACCGTTATTGATTTTGGATTTTAGATTTTGGATTTTGGATTGTCAGAATAAATCCAAAATCTAAAATCAAGATGGCTGACTCGACAAGATTTGAACTTGCATTTCACCGATTAACAGTCGGTTGCTTCCCCATCAGCTACGAGTCAAAATAACCTTTTCTCAAATAATCCAAACCCGAAATCTAAAATTTGGTAGGCAAACGCGGGCGTTGATTCGCATCATCGGACAAAAGACAAGTGTGTTCGTTGCGAACAAAAGGTAAGTATTTTACGCATTCCTTCGTCCTCGCAAATCGTTCGTCCGCGTTTGTTTAGGTAAGATTGTTAGATAATTTTCAGGCACTTTGCGCCCAAGTGCGACGCATGAGTTTCAATTCGGGGCAACAGGACTCGAACCTGTAATCTTGCGGTAATCTGCCGCTAATATCAGGTATAAGCTGATTGTTTTGCCATTAAACATTGCCCCGCAATTGGATTTCGGATTTCAGATTGCCGATTTTGGATTGAAAATTATTAGCCAATTCTTCAATCCAAAAATCCAAAATCCAAAATCGAACTGGTGGACGTTTTTGGTATCGCGCCAAACTCTTCGGCTCTTCAGACCGACGCTGATCTGTCTCAGCTAAACGTCCTTTGAAAATATTACGCCGCCGCACCTTTCGCCTTCGGTTTTGCTTTGACCTTCGGCTGATCGGTTTGGCGTTGGTTAATTGATTCGGCTTCGAGTTCAATCGCGTCGCGGACGGCGTTGACGATTTCCGCGATTTTGCGGATTTTGTAAAGGCTGTCGGCGCGTTTTTGTTTCGTATCCATATTGAAATCGAACGAAACGTGGCGGTAACAATCGCCCAAGTTCAGTTGGATTTCACCCCATTTCCATTCGCTGTCCTGCTCGTTCGGAATGCTGCGCGTGTCCTCGACAATAGCGATGGCAAACGCCCGCATATTCAAATCGCGGTTCAAAAATATCCGTTTTCGCACATAATATTTCGTGCGTTGTGTTTTGCTCATTTTCTTTTCCTTTTTTCGTTAGATTCGCCTCGAATAGTTTGTTGTTTTTACAACATATTTTTCAGGCAATCTACGAAAGATAAAATTTTCACAGTTTCATTGTGGCGACCTCCGACAAGTAATTTTCAAACATAATTTTTCCTCCGCGTAAATTAAAAAAGTTTGGCGGGACTGACGGGAATCGAACCCGCACCTTTCCGATAGACAATCGGACGCACAGCCTTTGTGCTTCAATCCCATTTGGATTTCGGATTTCGGATTTTAGATTTTGGATTATTTGGTCGAATATGTTTTCAATCCAAAATCGGCAATCTGAAATCCAAAATCGGTTTGGGTGGATTGATGAGACTCGAACTCACATTCTTCGCTTTCACAGTGCGACGCTTTGCCGGTTAAGCTACAATCCACGGAAAACAGTTATCAGTCAACAGTTATCAGCTATCAGCCTCTCTCTTGATAACTGCTAACTGTTGACTGATAACTGAAAAAGGGCGACAAAAAAATGAAATGATATTTCCCAATTTACAGTTGATGTAATCATTCCGGCATTCGCCCGAAAAGTTTTGGCGGAAACGGCAGGATTTGAACCTGCAAAAGTTTTCACTCGACGGTTTAGCAAACCGTTATGGCTACCGTTTCATCACGTTTCCGCATAAAAAATGTTGGAGCGGGCAGTCGGATTTGAACCGACGATGATTGGTTTTGCAGACCAACGCCTTAAACCTGACTTGGCTATGCCCGCGAATTTGAGGGATGAAGGATGAAGGATAAGGGATGAATTTAAGAAGAATTTTTCATCCCTTATCCTTCATCCCTCAAATTGGTAAGGACGACGGGACTCGAACCCGCAATTTCCAGATTGAAAGTCTGGCGGCATCACCGATTTGCCTACGTCCTCGTGAATAAGTGCGCGTGAAAAGATTTGAACTTTCACATAAATTGGGTTTAAGCCAATCGCCTCTGCCAAGTTGGGCTACACGCGCGAATGTCAGAACCATCTGCGGTCGCGGATGGGTTAATGCTGCAATACGTCGTTTGAATTCACATTCAAATTAATAAATTTTATCCATCCGCGACCGCAGATGGTTCTGACTTGGAAAAAATACTCGCGGCAAGATTTGAACTCGCACATAAAAAGTTTTTGAAACTTTCGCCTCTTCCATTTGGGCTACGCGAGCGGGAAATTTGCGATTTGCGATTTTCAATTTGCGAATGAAATAATCGGGCGCATTCTTTCAATTGCAATTCGGCAATCGCAAATCCTAAATAACTTGGTTGTCGAAGACGGGGTTTTCACCCGCAAGAGTCTCGTTCTCACAAGATTTCGGCTAAGAAAAATCTCGTGCGTTTCATCATTCCGCCACTTCGACGTGAAAAAAAATAAAATACCGACGGCGAGAGTCGAACTCGCAAATTACAGTTTCTAAAACTGTTGCCTTTGCCGTTTGGCTACGTCGGCATAAAAATAAAATTTGGTCTGGGCGGCTGGATTCAAACCAGCGAACACAAGTTTCCAAAACTTGCCCGTATAGTCATCTGTGGAACGCCCGGATATTAAAAATGGCTTCGGGGAAAGGATTCAAACCTATATTTTATGAGCCAAAATCATACGTCCTATCAGTTAGACGACCCCGAAATATATTCAATTACGAATTTCAAATTACGAATTTCTGAAGAATTTTCTTCAATCCAAAATCGGCAATCCAAAATCCAAAATCAAAATGGCTCCGGCGCGACTCGAACGCGCAACATCAGGTTTAGAAGACCTGCGCTCTAAATCCATTGAGCTACGAAGCCGTGAAAAAATGTGGAGAGGGCGAGAGGACTCGAACCTCCAACCTATTCATTCGTAATGAATTGCGCTAATTCCATTGCGCCACGCCCCCGAAGTTAGGGATGAGGAATGAAGGATGAGGGATGAGTTTAAAAACAAATGTTCATCCCTCATCTTTCATCCTTCATCCCTCAAATTGGAGTGAGCGACGGGATTTGAACCCGCAGCATTCGGTTTGGAAGACCGCTACTCAGCCATTTGAGTTTCGCTCACTTGTTCAGTTATCGGTCAACAGTTATCAGTTATCAGGTTCATTCTGATAACTGATAACTGTTAGCTGATAACTGTTTTCTCGTGTAAAATGAAAAAGGCAGAGAAGTATAGACAGACTTCGGACGCAATTATGCCCGGATAGGTCGCACAAGATTTTTTTCTTTGGAACTCGCCAAAGTTTATATCGAAGAAAAAAAACTTTCCAAACTCTCTGCCTTTTTCTATTATTTTGTCCGGGCAACTTCATCTTTCAGCGCATCTTCGCGCACAAAATACAAAATTCCCGAACTTTTTTCGGTCATTCAGTTGTCAAATATCGTAAAAACGAAAAGGAGCGATAACTTTGTAAATCTCTTTCGAGACTTTTCGAGTTACCGCTCCAAAAACAATTTCGGATAAATTCTATAAATCCGTTAAATTTTTACGTTTCGGGAGCGGAAACAACTCGCTCCCGCATTTCTAAAATTCTTTTACCTGACGGTTTAAGCCGCCGGGTGTCAGTTGATAATCTCGATTATCAAAACTTACACACAAACCGACCGACAGACTTCTATTTGACCGCATCTCAATATTTGCGGCGAAGCCAATCGTTTTCCCGGTTGTATGTATCCAATTTTGAATCACAAAAACTATCTCCTAAAAAAATATGTCCGCATTATTTCGGCGAACAGTTGAAAGTTTTAGCACGGTTCAAAATCGCTTGTCAAGCATTTTTTGAAATTATTTTTTGAAAATGCAAAATTCTTCAAAAATGCCGGAAGCCCTTCGACTCTAAAATCTGCGAATTTTCACCGTTGATAAGTTCAATTATATCAGTATTTGCAGTGATAACTCCGATTTGAAAAAAATGCCCGTTTTCGATCAGTTTTTTGACGTGAAAATTTTTTTTCGGATTAACCGTAAAAAGCAGCTCAAAATCTTCACCGCCGTTCAAAGCGTAATTTAATTTCTCGTTAAAGGATTTTGCAATCACTCTTAGTTTTTTGTGAAATGGAATTTTGTCGGCGTAGATTTTTGCGCCGACTTTGCTTGCGCGGCAGATGTGCGCCAAATCGGACGAAATTCCGTCGCTCAGATCAATCATTGAAGTCAACCTGTTCTTAGCGTTTATTTCGGCGGCGATATGTGTTCGCGGCAAAGGCGACAATTGTTTAAGCAGTAATGTTTTCTGCCAAGATTTCCCGGAAGTATCGTATAACACACCGCTTTGCAATAATTTAAGTCCGGCAGATGCGCCGCCGAGTTCGCCGGAAACGATTATCAAATCGCCGACTTTCGCGCCGGAACGCAAAACGGCTTTGCCTTTTTTAACTTCGCCTGCGGCAATCGAATCAATCACGATTTTATCGGGCGTTTTTGAAATGTCGCCGCCGATAAGTCGGACATCAAATTTTTTTGCCAGTCGCATATAACCATCGTAAAATTTATCAACGAAATCCGTCTTCCAAACAGCTTCGGGAATGCCGATGGAAATCATTGACCAGACAGGTTTTGCGCCCATCGCGGCAATGTCGGAAAGCGAAACGGCAAGGCTTCTGTGACCGATGAATTCGGGTTTCGACCAATCCAGCTTGAAATCAATATCTTCAACCAACATATCGGTTGTGATAACCAAATCCGTCTTTGAATCTTTGGATAAAACAGCACAATCATCGCCGATTCCTAAAGTGATTTTGTGATTTTGGATGACATTTTTCGATTCCCGTAATTTTAGATTTTCGATGAATTCAAATTCAGAACGCATAAATTTCATTGACAATAAACGGTTTAGTTCTTACAATAACGGCGGCGGATATAATAAAAAACTTTAACATAAACGAGGTGTGAATGGGACAGGCAGCAATTGCGATACCGGAAAAAATATTCTTTAAAATCGGCGAAGTTTGCGATATTTGCGAAGTTCAGGCTCACGTTTTGCGTTATTGGGAAACCGAATTTCCAATGCTCTCGCCGCAAAAAAATCGTTCCGGGCAAAGAACATACCGCCGCCGTGATGTTGAAATCGCGCTTCGTATCAAGGAACTTTTATACGACGATTTATACACGATTGCCGGCGCAAAGAAAAAACTGCAAGTCGAATTGCGTGAAATCAGCCGTTTAAAAATCGTCCATCCCGAACCGGCAAAAGAACGTGAATATCTGAAACCTGTCGAAACTCCCGAACATATCGAAGATGATTTTGAAATCGAGGATTTTGAGGATGAACAATCGGTTGCCGGGGAAATCGAACATCCGCCGATAATGACTGTCAATCATTCAGGGATTAATGACGAACAGCGCGAAACGATCAGATCGCTGGCTTCGCAGCTTCTCGAATTAAGGGAAATGCTCAAGACCAAACAAACCGAAGAAGCCGAACGTCATTTGCGTAGATATTAAAAAGTGCCAGTTTGACAAAACCGTCCCGAAAACTTACTCTAACTATTCGTTTTGTCGGGACGTAGCGCAGTCCGGTAGCGCGTTCGCTTGGGGTGCGAGAGGTCGTGAGTTCGAATCTCGCCGTCCCGATATAAAAGAAAAAAGGTTTTTCGTATTTATGCGAAAAGCCTTTTTTTAATTTTAGATTTCACTAATTTGGTTGTTATCGTCAATGATTTTTTCAGTGTCAACGTCAGTCGCCACAGTCGGGAACATTTTCTCGCGCAGACGAAATCCGATAAATTGATCGAAAAAAACTACGACGGCGGCAATAATACAAAGACCGATGCCGACAAATGATCCGACCGAAAAACCGCCCTGCCAGAGATTGTTGGCTTTTTTGAACTGGAAATAGCTTTCACCCAGCCAAAAATAATTTATTAAAGTCAGTGCGACAAAATAACCGAGTGTCGTCCACAAAGCCCACGCACTTTTCCGAGTCCACAAAATGATATTAGCAACAATCAGCAGCAATATCGAAGTTGCCCAAAACGCGATTGAAAAATAATTGAACCAAAAATCGAAATTTTCAATTGCCGTTTGAGGTTTGCCGATGCTTTGCAACCAACTCCACGAATAATAAGTTAAAAATGACATCGCCAGCGCGGAAATCAATAACAACACGAAATAAATTTTGGTTTGCATAAGCGAATTTGTATCACATCGTTGCTTAAAACACAAAAAAAGACGGCATTCACGCCGTCTTTTTTATCGAAATGTCAAAACTAATTAGTGCGGCGTAACCGGCAGATAAACCGGCTGACCTTTGCGGGAAATCAACAAAAGAAGCGTCTTATCGCCTGATTTATCGAGAACCGAACGAACGTCGTCGAGTGATTTGACCGGCTGTTTGTTGATCTGCAATATCACATCGCCTTGATTGACACCTTGTTCAGCCGCCGCGCCGCTTGGATCAACTTCGGTGACGACTAAGCCTTCGGTGTTTGATTCAACTCCGATTTGCTTGGCGATTTGCGGCGTGAGCGGTTGGAGACTCAGACCGAGTTTGCCGGTTGTTTGTCCTTTATCGATTTCGCCGTCACCTTTCGGTGCATTTTCGTTTTTCGCTGAATCAGGCGCAGATTCATCCAAAGTGACGGATATTTCCTGCGGATTTCCGTCACGACTGATGGTAATTTTGACGGCACTTCCGGGCGAAGTTTGCGCGACTTTGTTGCGGAGAACATTGCCGTCATCAACTTTTTCGCCGTTAATTGCCGTGATAATGTCGCCTTGTTTGACACCGGCTTTGTCAGCCGCGCTGCCGGATTTGACTCCGCTGACGATCACGCCTTCGTTTGATTTGAGATCGAGCGCACGGGCGATTTCCGGCGTGACCGGCTGGATATTGACACCGAGTTGACCGCGATGAACCTTGCCGTTTTGCATCAGTTGTTCCATCACGGATTTCGCCATATTCGACGGGATCGAGAAACCGATGCCGATACTGCCGCCGCCGCCGCCGGACGATAAAATCTGCGAATTGATGCCGATTAATTCACCGTTTAGATTGACGAGTGCGCCGCCGGAATTTCCGCGATTAATCGGCGCGTCGGTTTGCAGAAAATCTTCAAAACTGCCGTCGCTCAGTCCGGTGCGGCGACCTTTGGCGGAGATAATTCCCGCCGTCACGGTTTGACCGATGCCGAGCGGATTACCGATTGCCAGCACGATGTCGCCGATGCGAACATTGTCTGAATTGCCGAGATTCAAAAAGGGAAGCGATTCGGCTTCGATTTTGATAACTGCCAAATCCGAAGGCTGATCCGTGCCGATCACTTTGGCAACCAGAGATTTATTATCGTTGGTTTGAACCGTGATTTTTTCCGCGCCGTTGATGACGTGATAATTAGTCAAAATCATTCCGTCCGCGCTGACGATGACACCTGAGCCGAGTCCGCGTTCGATTTGCGGTTTCTGATTCTGGCGCGGCGCAGGCATCCCGAATTGTTTGAAAAAATCATCGTTTCCAAACGGCGATTCCTGTTGGTCGGAAGCGTTCGCCTTGATTTGGGATTCGATGCGAACGACGGCAGGCGAAGTTTTATCAACGACATCCGCATACGATGTCCGCACACCGTTGACCACAATCGGTTCGGGATTTACCGGCGGCGTTTGCGCGGCGGCGGCAGTCGGTTCGCTGCCCGGAATCAAATTCGATTTGCAGCCGAATGCGGTCAAACCAGCGACGGCGAGCGTCAACGCGCCGAAAAATCTTAAATTGAAATGGCGTTTTATTTGTTGTGTAAACATTTTTTCTGTGTATCTCCAAAAATTTTCAAAAATTCAAAATATATTATTTGGGCAATTTTGAAAGGGCAGAAAAATTCAAATCGGGCAACTTGTCATACTACGACCAGGGAAGAGTTTAAGTTCGTAAAATTTTCAATTTTACATACAAACGGGCGAGGATTTAATAATTGTTAATTAAAAACATCGCCCGAACGTGTATTTACCTGTATTTATTAAGGAACGTCAACTCCCAACTCTTTACCGGCAAAAGTAAATGTCGGACGTTTGCGACCTTTCATAAATTTGGCGGCTGTTTGCGAAAGCGCGGTAATCAGCATCGGCAAAGCGATTGACGGATCGCTCGGGACATAAGCGGTGGTTGCATTTTTCAACAATTTACCGAAAATCTGCCGGTGATTGCCGCCGTATGAAGGTGTGCGAATATCGAGCGGCACGGAATCGGTCGTGATCGAAACGGCGTATTTGTGTCCGCGAGCGTTGGTGCGCGTGATGTATGACGAGATTTCCGACATATTGACCATATTTTGACTGCAAATACTGCCGAGCGTGATAATGCCGGAATTCCGGGTTTTCTGCGCGATATTCATCAATTCCATCGTGTCCTGCGTAATGTCGAAGGTAAATTGATTTTTCTTTTCAAAACGGCTGCGGGCGATGCCGATTGAAATTTCAGTATCCAGCACATTAGGGCAGAAAACCGGGACACGCGATTTGAATGCGGCGGTTAAAATGCCGTCTTCGTGGGCGATTTCCGCCAGTTCGCGTCCCAAAAGATGGAGAAACTCCCGAATCGAATACGGGCGCGACAGTTCGAGCTGATTAATTACGCTGCCGATCCATTCGTCGGCTTCACGGTATTCTTCGAGATTGGCGAGCATATCGCCGGTGCGCGAAACTTCGGAAGCATCCAGTTCTTCATCCGACATCGAAGGATGCGCCTGATAATGACTGCGACCCAAAGTTTCGTGAATATCGTGAAACAGGACTGTTCCGCTCATCACAAGCACATCAACAAAGCGGTTTTTGATAACATACGAAATCAAACGGCGCATTCCCGACGGAATCAGGTTGCCCGAACCGCACAGATAAATCGTCGAATTATCGTCGAGCATATCGAGCCAAATGCGGTGCGCTTCCGCCAATTGTTTCGCGCCGAAACCTGCGCCTTCCATCTTTTCTAGCAATCCCGCGACCGAACGATCACGATCAACCGGAATCGGTCTGGTCGGAACTGTTAAAAACTTGGAAGATTTTGTTTTTTTCTGAGCTGTCATAATTTCTCCGTAATATTTTAAGTTAAATAAATAAATTCTTGTAAAATTTGCTTTTGAAAATCGTCCGCGTTAACTGTGCGCGATTTCCTTTGTGCCGTTAGGCTTTAGATATGTATAGCTTTCAGCCTGATTTTCGTAAAATTCAATCAATTGATTGCCGACTTTGGTTGAAAGTATGCCGTCTTTAATCCGCTTCATTATTGTCCGGCGGAATTGATCGTGCAGTTGAACCGCATCAAACCGAACGGTCAAAAGGGAATCGGCGAGCGTTGCGCCGTAGATCACTTTTTTGATAATGTGTCCGTCTTCGCCGATGTGAATATGTGCTTCGTGCGGAACACCGAATAAGTTGTGATTGTTGCCCATCACTTCCTGATAAGCTCCGACGAGCATCATCGCCAAATAATAAGATTCTCCCGGCACGAGTTTATGAAGGGGCAAAACCGACTTGACATCGTGCAAATCAACAAATTTATCAACGATACCGTCCGAATCGCAGGTGATGTCGCAAAGCGTCGCATATTCGAGCGGCTTTTTGTTTAATTTATGAATCGGAATAATCGGAAAAAGCTGTTCCAACGCCCAATTGTCGGGCATCGAACGGAAAACCGAGAAATTCGCCAGATACTTGGCGCACATCAGTTTTCTCAAATCTTCGAACTCTTCGGAAACATATTTTTTCTGCTGGGCATAAAAATCGGCTTTTTCGCAGACATCCCAAAATAAAACTTCGCCTTTGCCGCGAGCTTCGAGTGATACCAAACCGAGGTTGAACATCGTAAATAAATCATCTCGCAGTTCGATGGCATCGTGATAATATTCATTATAATTTTTGCCGTTCAGGGTTTCCCGCAAATCGTGCAGTTCGCGGACCACCTGCGGATCGTCGCCCGTAATCGTCATCGGTGTTAAGTCTTCGACGACGGTTTCGATTTCGTCCTGAATATTGGTGACTAAAATCGCGTGATAAGCCGACAGATAACGTCCCGATTCCTGAATAATCGTCGGATGCGGCACGTTTTCGTCGTCGCAAACAGTTTTAATAACGTAAATTACGTCATTGGCAAATTCCTGCGCGTTATAGTTTGCCGAAGATTCAAACGAAGTTTTTGATCCGTCATAATCAACCGCCATACCGCCGCCGACATCGAGAAATTCAATCGGAATCTCCATTTTACGAATCTTGGCGTAAGTCCGTGCGGCTTCCTTCATCGCGTTTTTGATGCGCTTGATGTCGGTCAATTGCGAACCGATATGAAAATGCAGCAGTTTAAGCATTTCGGTTTTGCCGGTTTCCTGCAAACGGCGGATAACTTCGAGAATTTCCGTCGTCGTCAAACCGAATTTCGCCGCTTCGCCGCCGGATTTTTCCCATTTGCCCGAACCTTTGGAATAAAGTTTGACGCGAACACCGATCATCGGCAGATTCGCCTGCGGATTTTCTTCGAGAACTTCATCGGAAATGGTAATTGTGTGTTCGAGTTCGCTGAGTTTTTCGATCACGATCACGACGTTTTTTCCGGCTTGCGCGGCGGCAAAAGCGAGTTTGACGAAATCGCGGTCTTTAAAACCGTTCAGGACGAGCAAACTCTCCGCCGATTGTTCAAGCGCGACCGCCGCGTAAAGTTCGGCTTTTGAACCGGCTTCGAGACCGAAATTATAACGCGAACCTTCACGCAAATACTCTTCGATGACGGCGCGGTTTTGATTGACCTTCATCGGATAGACGCAGAGATGTCCGCCCTGATATTCAAATTCCTTGATTGATTTACGAAACGCGGTTTGAAGTTTGCGAATCTGCCCGACCAGCAATTGAGGAAATCGCAATAAAACCGGCGTATTAATGCCGCGTTTCGCCAGATCGTCAATTATTTCTTTGACATCGGCGGTCAGCGCATCATTTTCAGGCGCACGAACAATCAGATTGCCTTTTCGATTAACACCGAAATAATCCGCACCCCAATTTTCAATTCCGTATGTTTCGACTGTCTGTTCGATGACTGCGCTCAATTGCGTTTGCTCCAATGGTTAAAATCTGAATAATTCCAATCGTTCGGAAAAATTTATAGCTTAATAGAAATTTAACAAAAATCAATAACCATCACAACAACTTTTTTTTAAGTTCGTCATTTTCCGGCACTAATCGGCGTGGCATAAGCATTGCATTTCCGTTCGTGAAAGTATTTGGCGGTTTGAGTCAAAACCTCTTAAAGCCTGCAAGTGCTTTAGTTTTATCTAATAAAAAAGATTAAATTGCCATAAGTTGTCATAAATGAGGTGTCAAAAAATGTTACATACACAAAAAAAACACGGGAGTCAAGTAGCATTTAGACCAAATAAGTCTGAAAAGCAAAAAGGCTTTTCTTTAATCGAGCTTCTTTTAGTGGTAACAATCATCGGAATTATCTCCGCCGTCGGCATTCCTTCATTTGTTAAAGCCCGCACCGCCGCTCAGGATAATTCGACTGCCTCTATTCTGAGAACGATTTCGACGTTTCAATTAAATTTTTATACGACCCACAGCAGATATGCCAGAATGTCGGAAATTAACCTTATGAATAGCAATGCTTTAGGATCGAACGGTGTTGATTCCATCGTGCGCGGAGATTTTACCTACAAACACAGCCCGAACCAATCACCGACAGATGCCGAATTGAAAACTACTTATACCATCATTGCTACGAGAACCAGTGACGGGACAAACCCGGCTTTTATTATTCAAGTTGATCAATCGGGCAAAATCACCCAAATTTTTCCGTAATTAACGATTCAATTAATCTCTCTTTCAACAAACGTGCTTGACCTTATCTCCCGCCTGAAATCTCTTTTCCTCAACTCGCTGTTTAAAAATCAACCTTAATTTATTGCAGAGAACAAATGAGCCTTTTTCAAGATTTAGTAAATGAACTGAAGGAAGAGAATCTTCTGGAATCAACGGTTATTGAAACAAATAATGACAGCAGGATACAAAAATCTGCCGCTGAAGATAAAGTCGTGTTTTCAGAAGAGCCGGGCGATGAACAGGAATTTGTCGCCGAACAACTGACTGAAAACTCTAATTTACAAAAAAACGAAGAATTTCCGGGCGAGAAAGTGCCGGAAAACGAGTATATTCAACAATTTCAGGAACTGGAATTTTTTCGCAAAAGAGCCGTTGACGAGGTTTCAGGGCTGCAATTGGTCGAACACGTTGTTTCAGGTGTGGAACGCGAACAGATGAAAATCGTTCCGCCGTTTTTCGATGAGTTAAAAGTTAAAAAAACGCTCCACACTTTTCTGCAAATTTCAGATGATTTATGTTCCGAAGCATACATCGCCGCCGATATTAATCTCAAAAATGAAACGCAAGACTGGGGCGTATTATTAGCACGGCGCGACAAAAGTATGTCGGTCACGCACTTGCGTCAATTTTGCGAGAATACAAAACCCGTCCTGAGTTCACAGGCTTTGATCAGTCTGGCAAAATTTTATCGAAATCTGCCATATTCAGAGCCGGTTAGAAGTAAGTTCGATTTGGTTGTGACGCGCTTATTTTCCAAAGAAATTGATGATGATAAGCGATTTTTAGTTTTTACACGCGATGAATTAAGCGGACATTTGAAGGATTTGTATGCCGAATGGATGAGCATCAAGTTTTTTTCAAACGAAGAAAACCAAGCTGAAATTGATCGCGCAGTCGGGATTTTCGACCAATTTATTGAGGAATCGGAATCTTCGGAAAGTTTTGACGTTTTGATCGAAACGAATTTTTTCAATCGCCTGAGGACATTTAAAGAATCAATTCAGGAATTATTTTTCCAACCCGAAGTTACTGCGGCGGCAATCGAAACGAGTATTAAAATCGGCAACCGTTATGTAGATTTAATTGAAAAAGAAAGAAAATTCGTTAATTCTGATGATATTCAGGACAAATACGGGTTTCTGCACGATCAGACTATTTCCGATGCAACGAGCAAAACTTTGCAGTTGGTGGAACTGCTCAAGGAAAAAGCGGTCGAAGTAAGAGAAGAAAATCAAGCACATCCAGCCCAAAAAGAAGTTTTCAAATACGTTGAGCCGGAAATTAAGAAACCCGTCAAGAAATCGAAAAAACAGTCGGCAGTTGCAGGAGTCAACAAAACACTGCTATTTATGACGATTTTAGTCGCCCTGATCTGCGGCGGACTTTATTTTTGGGCGAATAGTTCAGACAGTGAAACAGTTTCACAAAACCAAAACGTCATCAAAGTAAATTTGGATAATTCACCGTTCAAAGGTTTTTTGCAGTTAGCCCGAATCTCGAATGACACATACTACGCGCTTGTATCACCGGAATGGGAGAATATTCCGGCTGCCAAAAAAGAAGATTTTCTCAAAATAATTGCCGATGACGGTAAAACGAAAGGTTATACGAAAGTCGTATTAATTGACAAAAATGGCAGTAATCGGGGATTTTACGACAATAATGTAGTAAAAATAAATAATTGACAATTTTTGCCTAAACTAAAAACAAGCTAAAATACCAATAAATTACTCGATTTTTCAGTTTAAAATAATATTTTTGACCGCTATAAGAAATTTTTGCTTATAGCGGTTTTAAATTTGATAATAAATTGTATAAAATTTCGCATTGAATTTGAATTTTACAAAACTGACGAATTCAAGCCCTAAAACTTTTATTACAAAAAATTATTTAAGGAGTTTCAATGAATCCAAAGAGTGTTTTAACGTATGCTGCCGATCAGGGAGCAAAATTCGTATCCGTGCGTTTCACGGATTTGCCGGGTTCTTGGCATCATTTAACTTATCCGATCAGTCAATTAACCGAAGATTCATTTGAAGAAGGCTTCGGATTTGACGCTTCGAGTTTGCGCGGCTGGGCGGCAATCAACGAATCGGATATGCTGCTCGTTCCCGACGCGTCGCGGTGCTGGGTTGATCCGTTTGCCGAAGAAACGACAATCTGTCTGTTTGCCAACGTGGTCGAACCTTTGACTAAAGAAGGTTACGGTTTAGACCCGCGTTCGGTTGCCGTTCGCGCCGAAAGTTATCTGAAATTTACCGGCATCGCCGACACGATCTTCGTCGGACCGGAAGCCGAATTTTTCGTTTTCGACGAAGTGACATATCACAATAATCAAAATTCCGCCGGTTTTACGGTTGATTCCGAAGAAGGACACTGGAATTCAGGCAGATCAAGCCCGGACAATCCGAACTACGGCTATCACATTCGACCTAAAGAAGGATATGTGCCGGTCGCGCCGGTTGATACTCTGATCGAACTGCGAAACCATATTTCGCTGATCCTCGGCGATCTCGGTATTGATGTCGAATGTCATCACCACGAAGTTGCGACCGCCGGACAATGCGAAATTGATTTTAAATTTTCCAATATGCTGCACACCGCCGACAATTTGATGATGTTTAAATACGTCGTCAAAAATACGGCTTACGTTCACGGCAAAACGGCAACTTTTATGCCGAAACCGCTCTACGGTGATAACGGTTCGGGAATGCACGTTCACCAATCGCTCTGGAAAGACGGCGGACCGTTGTTTGCCGGCGACCAATATGCCGGACTTTCCGAAATGGCGAAGTTTTATATCGGCGGACTGCTCAAACACGCGCCTGCCCTCGTCGCCTTTGCCGCCCCGACAACCAATAGCTATAAGCGTCTCGTGCCGGGATTTGAAGCTCCGGTCAATCTCGCTTATTCGGCGAGAAATCGTTCGGCGGCAGTTCGGATTCCGATGTTCTCGCAATCGCCGAAAGCCAAACGGCTCGAATTTCGTCCGCCCGATCCGTCGTGCAATCCGTATATCACGTTTGCGGCATTGATGATGGCTGGACTCGACGGCATTCAGAACCGCATTGATCCGGGCGAACCGCTCGACAAAGATATTTACGATTTGTCGCCGGAAGAATTGAAAGGCGTGCCGTCGCTGCCGGGAAGTTTAGACGAAGCTCTTAAGGCACTCGAAGACGATCACGAATTTTTGCTCAAAGGCGATGTTTTCAGCAAAGAAATGATCGAACGCTGGATCAGCTATAAACGTGAAAAAGAAATCACGCCGCTGCGTCTGCGTCCGCATCCGCTCGAATTTTCGATGTATTACGACATCTAATTTGTCAGCAAATGTATCTAAACCTATCAGTCGCCGAAATATATTTCGGCGACTGATTTTTATTTGGATTTCGGATAAAATAACATTATTTCAGCGAAAATGACGGTAGGAAAGTTCATCATACAATCAATGAAAAAACCTCGAATTAACATTGGAAATTACATTTGCGTTTCGATTTTAGCCTTAATTTATTGTGCCTGCGGAAATACGACTCCGATTGAAAACTCTTCAATCGTCAATACTTCCGCCACTCCGAATGCTAAAGTTGCTGCGCCGGTAAATAATGCTTTAACGATTAACGAGCCAAAACCGTCGAAACCGCCGTCAAATTTGGAAAACGTCAGCCGCGAAATTTTTAATAAATCGTTTCATCCGAAAACGGAAAATTCGCCGATTCCGCAGCCTTCAAAAAATCCTGAAAACTCGATTGCAACTCGTCCCGCGCCCGATAATTCGGAAATTTACCCGGCGATGAACGCCGCAAATCAGCCGATGGATGTCAGAGTTTACAAAAACAATTCATTTTTGGTAAAAATGGAAAGAATCTATATTTCTGAAAAGGAAAAAGAAATTAAAATTTACCTGAAAAATGGCAAAACGGTGACAGTCACGGAAGATAAAATTCCTGATTTTGCAGTTGCTTCAATCAGTTCGATTCTGAGAGCCGCCGATTTTATACCGCAATAGAAATAATAACAACTCACATAATTTTGAGTCGCTACGGCGAATTTGCTGTATAATTTGGAAGTTATGGAAAAGTTCAGTATTATCTGCCCTTGCTGCGAAGCGATTCTGACGATTGACGCGCAAACAGGTGCGTTGCTCGCACACGAGGAAAAAGCCAAAAAACTCGGTTCGTTCGACGATTTAAAGAGCGATCTGACCAAACAAAAAGAGCAGCGCGAACAGATTTTCGCTCAGGAAATGTCGTCGCAGAAAGACCGCGAACGCCTGCTCGAAGAAAAGTTTCAGGAAGCTCTCAAACGCGCCGGAAACGAGATAAATACGCCTTTTAAGAATCCGCTCGATTTAGATTAAGATGTCGAAAATTGTCGAAGAAAAACCCGTCGTTTATTGCCAAAACTGTCGCGCTGTCAACAGTTTGCGCGAATCATTCTGCGTCAAATGCGGCACACGGCTGATGCTCGTCGTTTTTCCCGAATCTCTGCGCTACGACACTAATTCAGTCCCGTCATACTACGAAGATCATCTGCTTGAAAGAGTAACTTCGCTCGAACTCAAACTCGCGCAGGTCGTCGGCAAACTGGAAAGTGCGTATGATTTTATTCAAAAAGGATTTGACGGTTTTACTAAAGATCGCTTGGTATTACAGGCGTTTTTGGAAACCGTTAACCAAATAAATCCTGAAATTGCGGCGGCGATCAGCAGTAAAAGTCTGGAAAAAATTTCAGCCGTAAAAAGCAAAAATAAATCTCCGAAAATCGAAAAGAATAAACTTGCTGAAATTTTCGCCGAACATCCGCATCCGAACAGCGAGATTTTTGAAAAACTGGTGCGCGACGGAATTGAAATGCTCAAGCGCGGCGACGAAAAAGAATCGTTTCAGATGCTCGAACGCGCAGCCTTGCTTTCGCCGCAAAACTTTTCGTTGATTTGGTTTATCGCCGTCGAATCATTCAAGGCTGAGAAATACCGCGAAACCGGCAAACATCTCGATAAACTGCTGAAACTCTCCGCGCAAAATGATTTCGTGAATCTATTGGCGGCGGCGTTTCAAACCGATGAAGGCGACATTTCACAGGCAAAAAAACTATTGAAAAATGCTGCAAAAAATTCGCATTTGGCAGTCAGCGTCAAGTTCATCAAAGGTTTCATTTCAGCCGCCGATCAAAATTGGGAAAAGACTGTAAAATTTTTCGGACAAGTTTACACGCTCGAAAATTCAGCCGAAACCGCATATTTGCTCGGTTGTTCATATTTTCAATTAAGTAACGAGGAAAAATGTCTTGAATTTTTAGATCGCGCGGTATTGCTCGATAATCAATTTTCCGACGCTTGGCTGATGCAATCGGTTATTTACGGGCGGCGGAAAAATCAGGAAATGTCTAACCTGACATTTCAGAAAGCAGTTGAAGCCAAAGAAAACGGCGCACAATCGGTTGAATTCCTCAAAAAAGGAAAACCGCTTGAAATTTCCGTCGCCCTGCCGTTCGCGCATTTACACGATACCAAAAAACGTCTGTGGTCGGGCGGTTCGCTGCGAATTGCCAGATTTGTCCGCCGAATGTTGATTGCGGCGGTTTGTAATGATGACTAAATCAATTTTGCTGAAAACCGTCAAAGCGAAGGATAAAATCATCGTCGCGCTCGACGTTGAAACGGTTGACGAAGCGCGAAAAATAATTGACGAAACCGGCGATCAAGCCGGCGCATATAAAATCGGTTTGCAGCTTTTTTCCGCTGCCGGGGCAACATTTGTCGAGGAAATTGTTAACCGTAACTTGAAGGTTTTTCTCGACTTGAAATTTCACGACATCCCGAACACGGTCGCCAAAGCATCCGTCGAAATCGCGCGGCTCGGAGTTTGGATGTTTAATCTTCACGCCGTCGGCGGCAGCGAAATGATGCGGCGCACCAATGCAGAAGTTAGTGAATTTTGTGATAAGAATAATCTCTCACCGCCGAAGATTATCGCCGTCACGGTTTTGACGAGTTTTGACCGGAACGATTTAATGGAAACCGGAGTTTTAAATGAACTCGGCGCACAAGTCGTTAATCTGGCAAAAATGACTGAAAAATGCGGACTCGGCGGCGTGGTTGCTTCATCGCACGAAATCAGCTTAATCAGGAAAAATTTGCCGAACAGAGATTTTTTAATCGTCACGCCCGGAATTAGACCGGAATTTGCAACAAATGACGATCAAAAACGTGTAATGACACCGAAACAGGCGATTGACGCAGGCGCAGATTTTCTCGTCATCGGTAGGGCGATCACCAAATCGGCGGACAAATCGGCGGCAGTCGAAAAAATTATCAAGGAAATTGAATCAATATAAATTCGTGAAAAATAACAATTCTTCGGCTTCAAACCTCTTTAAAATGCTGTTTACCAACCATCGCGCCGTAATTTTAGCGGCGATAATTTTTTCTTTGGCGGCATTCGGTTTCGTCAGTCAAAAAACTCCGGCGCAAAAAACATTCAAGATAAAAAATTCGCCGACACCGTTTAAAATCGGCGAAAAAATTACATATAACATCTCGTTTGAAAAATTTCTTAACGCCGGTTATGCCGAGTTTTATGTTGTTTCGCGCGGAAATTTATCGAGCCGCGATGCCGTCGAACTGCATTCAAAAATTAAAACCAACGATTTGGTCAGCGCGGCTTTTTTCCTGTTTGACGAATCGCGCCAGACCTTTGCGTCGGCGGAAAACGGTCATCCTCTGTATGTTCGCAACACCGTTAATACAGGCGTTTTACCGGAAGATACGATCACTACTTATCTTCGGACACCGACCGAAAGCTATGATTTTCTGAGCCTGATTTACAGTTTGCGTTATTTCGGCGCGGAAGGAATTTTTTCATTAGTCGAAGATGAAAAAGAATACACGATCAATTTTCATAACACTTCGACCGAACAAGTCAGAACCGCTTCGGGGAATTATGAAACGACTGTTTCGAGCGCAACCAGCGATTTTTTTACCGATAAAGACATCACGAATTTTCGCATTAATTTCAGTAACGACGAGCGGAAAATTCCCGTGATGATTCGCTTTAAAACATCGAAAGGCGAATTTAAAGCGACAATGGCGAGCATTCAAACGATGGAAAGCGAATTTTCCAATCAGAATATCAATGAACCTTTGCCAACACCGATTCCGACACCCGAACCGGCAAAAACGCCGAAACCGATTCCGACACCGACACCGTATATTGAAAATCAACCGCTTTCCGCTGATTTCCCGTTTAAACTCGGCGAAACGCTCAATTATCAGGTAATGAATAATTCGCAAATCGTCGGCACGGTTTCGCTCAAAGCCGGCACGAGACAGATGTTGGCAGGAAAAGACAGTCTTTTGCTCACGGCAGATTTCCTGAAAAATGATCTCGGTTCAAATTTATTTAACTCCGGCGACACGATCAAAACCTTTGTCAATCCCGATCTGCTGACACCTTTGCAGAACGAACTGCGGTTTAACGGCACACTTGCTTTTCTCAATCAGACCAACCAGTTCGATCAGAAAAACGGCACGGCAACCGTCAACGCCGGTGCAAACGTCGCCGTCCCGGTCGGCACACACAGTTTGCTGTCGCTGATTTACGCGATTCGGGCTTTCAATCTGAAACCCAGCAAAGACCCGACCAATCCCGTCAACGACACGCGGGTTGCCGTTTTCTATGAAAAACAGCCGTATGTTTTCACCTTGCGTCCCGCTGATGCTCAACTGATAACTTCGCAAGGCGAAAAAATCTCCGCGCAGATGATTACAATCACTACCGGAAATCCGCAGCTCGACGCATTAAATCCGCGTTTGTGGTTGAGCAACGACGACCAGCGACAGCCTTTGCGCCTGACTTTGGGAACATATCAGATTGACTTGATTTCCGATTACACGCGAAAAAATTAGTTGAAGTATTCGACTACAAATTTTAATTATTGGAGATTCGTTCGATAGTTCAATTTCTCTGCTTTTTGCGAGATTTGAGTGTTTCTAAAACTTCGTTGAGCGAAATGTTTTTGGCGCGAAACAGGATGAGCAAATGATAAATTAAATCCGACGCTTCGTTTTTGAAAAGCTCATCGTCATTATCTTTCGCCTCGATTACTAATTCGACTGCTTCTTCGCCGACTTTTTGGGCGATTTTGTTGATGCCTTTGGCGAAAAGTTTTGATGTATAAGAGTTTTCGTTTGGATTTTCTTTACGTTCTAAAATTACTTTTTCGAGTTCAAATAGAAAATCACTTTCAGGATTTTGCGCCTTTGCGCGAGAATTTTCTTCACCGAAACAAGTTTCCGCGCCGGTATGACAAACCGCGCCCGCCGGATTTACCTTGATTAAAATCGTATCGGAATCGCAGTCGAGCAAAATTTCGATGACTTCGAGAAAATTTCCGCTCGTTTCGCCTTTCGTCCAAATCTTCTGCCGCGAACGCGAGAAAAACGTCGCGCGTTTCGTGGTTTGCGTCAATTCAAACGCTTCGGCATTCATAAACGCCAACATCAAAACCACGCCGCTTTGCGCGTCCTGCACGATTGCCGGAACTAATCCGTCAGCGTATTTTTCAAAATCAATTTTCATAAGTTTAATGATGATTATTTGTTAATTGTTGAAACAGGCTGCCCGCGCTCCGGTGGCAACTGTTTTGCTCAACACAATTATTAAATTCTGACTGCAATATTTTGCGCTCTTAAATAATTTTTCAATGCCGGAATTTCGAGTTCACGGAAATGAAAAATGCTGGCGGCAAGTGCGGCATCGGCTTTGCCTTGTTCAAAAACTTGGGTGAAATGTTCTGCGCTTCCCGCGCCGCCGGAAGCGATCACGGGAACATTGACCGACTCGGAAACGCGGCGCGTCAGTCCGATTTCAAAGCCGTTTTTCGTGCCGTCGGCGTTCATCGAAGTCAGCAAAATCTCGCCCGCGCCGAGGTCAACACCTTTTCGCGCCCATTCAATCGCGTCGAGTTCGGTTTCGATTCGTCCGCCGTTCAAAAAGACTTTCCACACGTTTCCGGCAAGTTTTGCATCAATCGCCAGCACAACGCACTGCGAACCGAAATTCTTTGCCGCATCCGTTAATATCTGCGAGTTTTTGACTGCCGAAGTATTGATCGAAACTTTGTCCGCACCCGAATCAAGTAAAATTTCGATGTCTTCGACCGTGTTGATTCCGCCGCCGACCGTAAACGGAATATTAATTTCCCGCGCTACTTTTTTGACTAATTGAGACAAAGTTTTTCGCTTTTCGTGAGTCGCGGTAATGTCAAGAAAAACGAGTTCATCCGCACCGTTTGCCGAATATATTTTTGCCAATTCAACCGCATCGCCGGCATCGCGCAGGTTAATGAAATTTGTTCCCTTGACCGTGCGTCCGTCTTTGACATCGAGGCACGGAATTATTCTTTTGCTCAACATATTTTTTAGCATAGAACACGAATTTGATAGATTTGGCTGAATTTCGCAGATTTTATTTAATTTATCTGTGAAAATCCGCCAAATTCGCTAAATCCGTGTTCTATTTCTGCACTAAATCTTCAAGTTTTATCTTACCTTCATAAATGGCTTTGCCGACAATTACGCCCGCGCAGCCGATTTTTTCGAGTTCGTAAATATCTTCCACGCACGAAACGCCGCCTGAAGCGATCAATTTTATTTGAGGTATTTCGCGCCTAATGTCAGCATAAAGTTCGTTCGCACTTCCTTCGAGAAGTCCGTCTTTGGAAATATCCGTCACAAACGTCTCTGTGACACCTTTAGCAAAATATTCCTTCAAAAAAGGCAAAATTTCGATTTCCGTGGCAGTTTGCCAACCGTTAATCGCCAGATTTTTCCCGCGCACATCCGCGCCGAGCAATATTTTATCGCTGCCGAATTTTTCGACCCACTCAAAGAATTTTTCCGCGACTTTGACAGCGACACTGCCGACACTTGCCATCTTTGCGCCTGCGTTGAAAACCGCATTTATGTCTTCGTCGGTTTTGATGCCGCCGCCGAAATCAATCATCAGATTCGTGCCTTTCGCAATAGTTTCAAGCACTTTTAAATTCGTAACTTTCCCGTTTTTCGCGCCGTCCAGATCAACGATGTGCAGACGTTTCAAGCCTGCATTTTCAAAACTTTTCGCCGTTTCCAGAGGATTTTCGCTGTAAACGACTTTTCGCGCAAAATCGCCCTGCGACAATCGCACACATTTGCCGTCAATCAAATCTATTGCTGGAATTATCTCGATCATAATACTTATCAACTACAAAAAAAACCATTTACCTGAAAATTTTTAATCCTATGTGAACTATATATCCAGGTGGTTAAATCTCCAAAAAATTCTCCAAAATTCGTTCACCGACCGAGCCTGATTTTTCGGCGTGAAATTGGACGGCGTAAAAGTTTTTGTAGTTGACGGCGGCGGAAAATTTGACTTCATAGTCACACGCCGCAATCGTTTCCGCGCCCGATTCGACGTAGAAACTATGGACAAAATAAACGTATGCGTTTTTCTCAACGCCGTTAAATAAATCGCTTTTCAAATCAAAAATATTGTTCCAACCCATCTGCGGAATTTTCAGCGTTTCCGATTCAAATTTGCGAACGCGATACGGCAAAATGCCTAAACATTGCGTCTCATTTTCATCAGAAAACCCGCACATAAGCTGCATTCCGAGACAGATTCCCAAAACCGGCTGCGTCAGATTTTTGATCGCCGCGTCCAAACCTTTTTCACGCAAAAATCTCATCGCACTCGACGCTTCACCGACACCGGGAAAAATCACTTTGTCGGCGGATTTTAATTCGTCCGCGTCGTCCGTCAAAATCGGCTCGATATTCAACCGATTGAGCGCGTTTTTGACCGATTCGACGTTTCCGGCGTTGTATTTGACGATGGCAACTTTCATTGTTTTGTCAGAACCGTCTGCGTTAGCGGATGGTTGATGTTAATTAGTTTGAGAATGTAATTATCGAGTTAAACCGTTCGCTGCCGCAGACGGTTTTGACTAAAGAGTTCCCTTTGTTGACGGCAAACTCGAATCACCGGCATTTCGCCTGACCGCCATTTTTATCGCTTTGGCAAACGCCTTGAAAATCGCCTCGATCTTGTGGTGTTCGTTCGTGCCTTCGGCTTTTATATTCAAATTGCACAAGGCTTTATCACTAAATGATTTAAAGAAGTGAAAAAACATTTCGGTCGGCATTTGACCAATCGTTTCGCGCTTAAATTCGGTTTCCCAGACGCACCAGTTTCGACCGCCGAAATCAATGGCGACCTGCGCCAGACAATCGTCCATCGGTAGACAAAAACCGTAGCGTTCCATTCCGCGTTTATCCGTCAGTGCGAGCGCAAACGCTTCGCCAAGGGTGATAGCGACATCCTCAATCGTGTGATGTTCGTCAATATGCAGATCGCCGTTCGCCTTGATTTTCAAGTCAATCGCACCGTGCCGCGCGATTTGTTCCAACATATGATCGAAAAACGAAATGCCGGTCGAAATTTCCGCTTTGCCGCTGCCGTCGAGATTTAATTCGATAGCAATTTCCGTTTCCTTCGTGCTGCGCGAGAGCGAAATTCGGCGCGGAGAAAGTTTCAAAAATTCGTAAATTTCGTGCCAGTTTTCCGCGCTGAAAACTTCTTTATCATCAATCGCAAAGTTATCGTTTTTGATAAAAATTGCCTTCGCACCCAAATTTTGCGCCAATTGCACGTCGGTTTCGCGGTCGCCGATAACGAACGAATTAAGCAAATCGTATTCACCCGAAAGATATTTCGTCAAAAGTCCGGTATTAGGTTTGCGCGTCGGCAGATTATCTTTGGCAAATGAACGGTCAATTAACACTTCAGAAAAAATAATTCCTTCATTTTCAAGTGTTTGCAGAATAAAATTCTGCACCCGAACAAAGGTGCTTTCGGGAAAACTTGCCGTTCCCAAACCGTCCTGATTTGAAACCATCACGAGTTCATAATCGGTTTCAAGCGCGATTTTGGCGAGATTTGAAATCATTGCCGGCAGAAATTTCAGCTTTTCAAAAGCATCAATTTGAAAATCTTCCGGTTCGAGAATCAAAGTCCCGTCACGGTCAATAAATAAAACTTTTTTCATAAGATTTTGAACCACATAGAAACACCGAACACTAAGTTTTTGTGCTTGCTTTGTGTTCTATGTGGTTAATAATTCCAGCGACTTTATCAAAGCGTTGTTTTCCGTCGGCGTTCCGATTGTGATTCGCAGACAGCCTTCGCACAGTTCGACATTATTGCGATTTCTGACGACGATTTTTTCGTCGAGAAGATAATTGTAAACTTTTTCAGCGTTCGTTGTTTTGACCAAAATAAAATTTGCGTCGGTCGGATAAACCTTGGTCACAATTTTTAATTTTGATAAATTTTCGATTAAATTTTCACGTTCTGAAATGATTTCGGCGATTGTAACTTCAACTTTTCGATAATTTTCGAGCGCATCCGAAACTGCCGCTTGGGCGATTTCCGAGATGTTATACGGCGGCTTCACTTTGTTGAAAAGTCTAATTATTTCTTCATTTGCAAATGCCAGACCGACGCGCAAACCTGCTAATCCCCAAGCCTTTGAAAAGGTTTGCAGCACGACGATATTCGGGAAATTATTAATCTCTTTGACGAAAGATTTTTCGCTCGAAAAATGGATGTAGGCTTCGTCAATAACGACGATTCCGTTGAAATTATTGGTCAGATTTATAATATCTTCGCGCCGCAAACTGTTGCCCGTCGGATTATTCGGCGAACAGACGAACAGCAGTTTCGTGTGTTCATCAATCGCTTTTTTAATCGCTTCAAAATCGAGTTGAAATTCTGCGGTCAGATTTGCGCGTTTGATGACAATATCATTGATTTCCGCCGAAACCTGATACATTCCATATGTCGGCGGAACAATTAAAATATTATCATTTTTCGGTTCGCAAAAGATGCGAAATAATAAATCAATTGCTTCATCAGAACCGTTGCCGATAAAAATTTCAGACGGTTTGACGGCGTTTATTTTTGCAATTTTTTCCTTGATTTGCCATTGTAGCGGATCGGGATAACGACTGTAATTAGTCGGCAAAGGCGAACCGAAACTGTTTTCGTTGGCATCGAGAAAAATCTCCGCCGCGCCGCTAAATTCTTTACGCGCAGAAGAATACGGCGTTAATCGTTTGATATTTTCACGAACCAGATTTTCTAAATTCATAAGATTTTTTAGCCACGAACAAACACGAAAAAAAACGAAAAAAGATTTCAAAATAAACAATTATTTTTTATGTTTTATTTCGTGTCAGTTCGTGTTTGTTCGTGGCTAACTCTTCCAATCTGACTGTAATCGCGTTTTTGTGCGCCTGCAATTCTTCGGCTTCCGCCATACATTCGACCGCGCGACCGAGATTTTTGATGCCGTCGGCGGTCAGTTTTTGGAACGTGATTTTTCGCACGAAACTGTCGAGCGAAACGCCGCTGTAACTTTTCGCGTAACCGTTAGTCGGCAGTGTGTGATTCGTTCCCGAAGCGTAATCGCCTGCCGATTCGCACGAATAGTTGCCGATAAAAACAGAACCTGCGTTGATTATTTTTTCGGCGATTTCGTCGGCGTTTTCGACCGCTAAAATTAAATGTTCGGCTGCGTATTCGTTCAAGAGTTCGAGTGCGGTTTCGTTGTTTTCGACCAAAATCGCTTTGGAATTTTCAATCGCTTTTCGCGCGATTGCCTTGCGCGGCAAAACTTCGAGTTGTTTTTCGAGTTCGATTAATGAACTTTCGATGACTTTTTCGCTCGTTGAAACCAGAATAACCTGCGAATCAACGCCGTGTTCGGCTTGCGACAACAAATCGGCGGCGACAAACGCCGGAACGCTCCGGTCGTCGGCGAAAACCGCGACTTCGGAAGGTCCGGCGGGCATATCAATCGCCACGCCGAATTTCGTGATTTGCTGTTTTGCTTCGGTGACGAACTGATTGCCGGGACCGAAAATTTTGGAAACTTTCGGAACTTGTTTCGTGCCGAAAGCCATCGCGCCGATTGCCTGTGCGCCGCCGATTTTGAACACTTTCGTCGCACTGCAAAGTCTTGCCGCGTATAACGTGACGGCGTTGACTTTGCCGTTTTGGTCGCACGGCGAACAAATCACAATTTCCGAACATCCGGCAATTTTCGCGGGAATTGCCAACATCAAAACCGTCGAAAAAAGCGGCGCAGTTCCGGCGGGAACATACAACCCGACCCTTTCGATGGCGACCGATTTGCGCCAACAAAAAACGCCTTCGGTTGTTTCGATAATTTGCGGTTGTTCGATTTGGGCAACGTGGAATTTTTCGATATTCGACTTGGCAATGGCAATCGCGGCTTTTAATTCGGCTGAAACTTCGCGTTCTGCTTCGGCAAATTCAGCTTCGCTGACGAGAAATTCGTCGAGTTCGACTTTATCGAAATGACGCGCACAATGTTTCAGGGCTTCGTCGCCGTGTTGTCGAACGTCATTGAGAATATTCGCCACGGTGCGCTCTAAAAATTTCGTGTCAAGTGACGGTCGAGCCAGAATCTGCGACCAAACTTCTTTTTTCGGGTGTTTTATAATCTGCATTTATTTAAGTATGAAGTATGAGATGTAAAGTATGAGTGACAGTTGTTAGTTTCATAACTAATACTTCATACTTCACATTTCACACTTATTTATTGAATCATTTGCTCAATCGAAAGAACCAAAATGCCTTCCGCACCGGCATTTTTGAGATTTTCGACGACTTCCCAGAAATCATTTTCGTTAATCACCGAATGAATCGAACTCCAATTATTTTTAGCCAGCGGCATTACCGTCGGACTTTTAATGCCGGGTAGTATTTCGATTATCTGTCCGATTTTGTCGTTCGGCACGTTGAGCAAAATATATTTATTTTGCTTGGCGGCTTTGACCGAACGGACGCGGAACAGAAGTTTTTCGAGAATTTGCCGCGCCGGTTCGCTTAAGTTTTTCCGGGCAATTAAAACCGCTTCGGAAACGAGAACTGTTTCAACTTCTTTTAATCCGTTAGTAAAAAGCGTGCTGCCGGACGAAACCAAATCGCAAACCGCGTCAGCCAAACCGATTGACGGCGCGATTTCGACCGAACCTGAAATCGTGTGAATTTCAGGAGAGATGCCCGAACAATTAAAAAAATCACGCAAAATATTCGGATAACTCGTGGCGATTCGCTTATTCGCCAAATTTTCGATTGATTGATATTCAAAATTTTTCGGCACGGCGAGCGACAGACGGCATTTGCCGAAACCCAATTTTTCGATTACATCAATTTTTGAGCGACTTTCATAGATGATATTTTCGCCGACAATTCCGATGTCGGCAACGCCGTCGGCGACGTATTCGGGAATGTCGTCATCGCGCAGAAAAAATATTTCGAGCGGGAAATTTGCCGCTTCCGATTTTAATTTGCCGTTGCCGCTGCTGAAAGAAATGCCGCATTTTTTAAGGAGCGCACCGGATTCTTCGCTCAGGCGACCGGATTTTTGAATGGCAATTTTTAATTTTGAACTGTTCATAAAAACAAAAAGAACCTTAAATTTATTTTAAGGTTCGCGTCTGAATAAAACTAAATTTTTCGATTTTTAATCAACAAAAATCAGCCCGCGCGAACGGTGATGCGCGTGATGATGATGCAAAATGCCGGAGTTGCCGATTAAATTCATCTCTTATATTAAAACCATACGGTCGAATAAAACGCAAGTATAGAATTTTAGATATTCCTTATCTTTAAATGTAAATTATTACGAACGTGTTTCCTAAATATTTTATAGTGCAAAGTTTATAGTTTACAGTTTGGATTGACGACTTAATTATTGGCGGCATCGTCGCGCTTTTCGGCGCGTTTTTTCTCGAGCCAGATTTGATACGCGGCTTTGCCTTTTTCAAAATCGTTGGCAGAAGCGTAGAAATTATGGGAGCCGTCATTTTTTTCGACGTTCAGCACATAAAATATGTAATCGCTCTGCGCCGGATTAAGTGCCGCCGAAATTGCGCTTTCCGACGGCGAGGAAATCGGTCCCGGCGGAATGCCGCCGAATTTGCGCGTGTTATACGGCGAATCAACTTCCAAATCGCTTTTGTTAATCGTGCCGTCCCAACGGTTCTGCATTTTGGCGATGTAAACTGCCGTTTGGTCTAATCCGAGCGGAATTTTTTTGCTCAAACGATTGTAAATCACCGAAGCGACGACCGGACGTTCGGTATCAACTTTCGATTCGGTTTCGATCAATGAAGCAATCGTGACGATTTCCTGCGGCGTTCTGCCGAGTATTTTGGCTTTGTCGCTCCAATCGGGTTTCCAGATTTTTTTGAATTCCGCGACCATTAAATCAATTACCTTTTTCGGTTCGGTATCGCGCGGCAGACTGTAAGTGCTTGGATACATATAACCTTCGAGATTTTTGGCGTTGGGCGAAATATCTTTGATGAGCGTCGTGTCGTCCATCATCGTTAGAATTGCCTTGTCGTCCGCGCCGCCGTTCGGAAATTTTTCGGCGATTCGTTTAGCGATGTCAAAGCGTGTGAAACCTTCGGGAATCGTGATTTTCGTCGTCCGTTCTTCACCTTTTTCGAGTTCTTTAATAACCTGCAAAGCCGTGATCGGCGAATTAAACTGATATTCGCCGGCTTTCAAATTTTCCGATTCGCCCAACGTCCGCAAATAAATCTGCGTCGCGGTTTCGTTCTTTATTACGCCTTCGGCGGCAAGTTTGGAAATGATCTGATTCGGAGTCGAACCTTTCGGAATCTCGATATACACGTTGCTTTTGGTGTGCTGCACCGGAGTTGAAACATTACTGTAAATCCAATAAGAAACGCCCGCGACAGCGAGCATTAAAATGACCAACAGAACGGCTAAAATTTTAATAAATTTCATTTGTATTAGAAGTGTAAAGTTTTAGTTAATGAATAACTCATACTTCACACTTCACATCTCACACTTATTTTAAATATTTTTCGATTGCCGAAGTAACGGCTTCGCTTTCAGGCGTGTCTTTCGATGAAAATCGTGCGACGATATTGCCTTTGCGGTCAATTAAAAATTTGTTGAAATTCCACGAAATATCTCCGGCGAACTGCGGATCGGTGTCTTTGGAAGTCAAAAATTTATAGAGCGGATGCTGATCGTCGCCTTTGACCGAGATTTTGGCGAACATCGGGAACGTGACTTTATATTTGCTCTCGCAAAACTGCTTGATTTCCGCTTCGGTTCCGGGTTCCTGACTGCCGAAATTGTTGGCGGGAAAACCTAAAATTTCCAACCCTTGGGAATTATATTTGTTGTAAACATTTTCCAAACCTTCATATTGCGGCGTGTAACCGCATTTGCTGGCGACATTGACGACGAGCAGCAACTTGCCTTTATATTTGCTCAAAATGACATCTTTGCCGTCAATGTCCTTCATTTTAAACTTGTAAAATTGTTTGCCGAGATCGGCGGCGTTGGCTGAGTTAAATCCGAAACCGGATAAAAATGTCAGACCGAGACCGGCGATGACGGCGATGATTAGAAATATTAAAAACTTTTTCATAAATTACCTTCCCATTTTTGTTGTTTATTCAGCTAATTCACGCGGATTGCGCGGCGGAGTCGGCTCTTTCTTTTCGCCGGTTTCCGCGAACATTTCCTTTAACGCGCCGACACTCGAAAGCATACTCGAAGTTTCCATCGGCATAAAAATAACTTTGGAATTCTGCGTTTTCGCCATATCGCGCAAAGATTCGATGTAACGAATAGTAATTAAATACTGCGCGGTTTGTTGCGGATCGCCAATTGCCTGGGCGATTTGCGCGATTGCCTGTGCTTCCGCCTGTGACGAACGCAGACGCGCCTGCGCCGCGCCGTCAGCCTGCAAAACAGCCGATTCTTTTTCACCTTCCGAACGCGTGATGGCGGCTTGTTTTTCGCCTTCGGCGCGGGTAATCGCCGCCTGACGTTCGCCTTCCGCCTGCAAAACGAGTGCGCGGCGGTTGCGTTCGGCGGTCATCTGTTTTTCCATCGTAATACGAATTTCGTCGGGTGTCGTGATGTTTTTGACATCAATGCGGGTGACTTTTACGCCCCATTTATCGGTCGCTTCGTCCAAAATCAGGCGCAGTTCGCTGTTAATCTGTTCGCGTGACGAAAGCGTATGATCCAAATCGAGTTTGCCGACGACCGAACGCATTCCCGTAAACGTCAACTGCACTAATGCGCCGACCAAATCAGCGACTTCATACGCACCCTTCATCGCGTCGGTAATTTGCCAGTAAACGACCGAATCAATGCTAATCATCACGTTGTCGCGGGTAATCACCGATTGGGCGGGAAGATCAATAAACTGTTCGCGCAGATCAATCGAAGTCGTGCCGGGACGAACATTCGACCAATAGACGGCACGCGGAGATTCAAAAAAAGGCACGATGATATTTAATCCGCTGGTCGCCACGCGATGAAATTTGCCGAGTCTTTCAATCAGCATAACGGTTGACTGCGGCACGATTTTGACGGTTTTCGCCAAAATTATCAGAAGCGCAATCAATAAAAAAAGTAGAAAAATAAAGCCGACGGTAATTGGCAAGTCAGTAATCCTCCAAACAGATTTCATCTAAATATACATTATTTTTACGGTTAGGAAAAGATTGCGGGTTTTGGGAAAATAAATAAAACTTCGGCAAATTCAAACCTGAATTCATCATCATAAAATTATGAAAAAATCTGAAAACTCGGTAATCGTCAGGAACACGATAATTCTTTTAATTTTTGCTTCGGCGTTTTCAATCTCCTGCCGCACGGGAAATTTAACCAAACAACCGCCAAATCAAACAGCCGCTCAATCAAATCAAACCGACGACAACATCAACCGTCCGCGCAGCGAACCTTACACAGGTGATTTATCAATTTTTGAAGACCCGAAACGCGCCGAAAATTTGCAGATTGATCGCATAATGAATCTGCTGAAAATTTCATCCGGTAAATCTGTCGCCGACATCGGCGCAGGTTCTGGTTGGTTTTCCGTCCGCGCGGCGAAACGTATCGGCACAAACGGCAAAGTTTATGCGGTGGAAATCAATCGGGAATATATAAAATACATCAACGAACGCGCGGCAAAAGAAAAGTTTTCTAATATTCAAACTATTTTAGGCACGGAAGACGATCCTAAATTACCGGAAAATTCGGTTGATGCGGCTTTGATTTTGAAAACATATCACGAAATCGGGCAGCCGGTGAAAGTGTTGAAATTATTAAAGAAATCGCTCAAGCCAAACGCTCTCGTCGGCATTATTGACCGCAACGGCAATGGCGACTATCACGGCATTAAGTCCGAGACCGTCATTCAAGAGATGAAACAGGCAGGATTTACGCTCGAAAATCAATACGATTTCGTCAAACCCGACGGAATGGATTATTTTCTGATATTTAAGATTTCGTAGGACGGACGCGGAACGGAACGCGAACTTTCCAGTTCGCGTGTCAAAGATTGACACTCAAAAGTATTAAAAGGCGCAACCGGTTTGCGCCTTTTGATGTTCAAGATTTGTCAATAAAATGTAGAGATTTGAAACGCGAACTGGAAAGTTCGCGTTCCGTTTGGAGTTTATTCGTCGTCGAGGATTTTGACATCGGTTTCGGTTTTGCGAAATTTTGAATAGTTAAAACTCGCTTCGATGTCTTTTGAGACGGTGAAATTTTTATCTTTTTTCTTGATCGAATTGGTCGTCAGGACGATTGATTTGGGAACATTTATGTCGTAATTGCTCGGCTGATATTCAAATACGTTGGAGAGCAGCACGACCGGATTTTCCGGTTGGACGAACAGTTCGCGTTCTTCGCGTCGAACGCGAAAGGTTTGCGCGTCAATCCACAATTTCCCGCGCAGAAAAGCATCTTTCTTTTTCAATGAACCCGGCACACTAAAGTCAAAACTCAAACTTTCCTCATTATTTTTATCCTTTGAATTCAATAAAATATACGGACTTTTTTTCGTCTGCACATAGCTGACGACATAAACGCCGCCTTCGGGCGATGTTTCGGTATTTACCAAATTAAAGCTGAAATAAGACTGAAATTTTTCCTTGAGCGCAACCGCCTGCGAAAGCGTTACGCCGTAAATTTCCAGAGTGTCGTCATACCGCGCACTGTCTTTCTGAATTTTTTCCAGTTCCTTTTTCAATGTTGACGATTTTTGCAGTTCGGCAAATAGTTCGTTAGACCGTTTTTGGCTGTCAGGAACTAACTTACCGTCAACTTTGGTAACATTTCGCAGTTCGGAAATCGAATTTACATCTTTTGCCGATTGATAAACCAAAAAATCGGATTCGACTGTGTGTGAATTCTTCAAACTGCCGGTTTTATCATATTTATTTGTGGTTTTTGTTTCGACTGCGAGCAGATTTTTGAAAGCGAGACGGTAATTTTCCGATTGTTTGGCGGCTTCGGAAATAATTGTCGGCAAATCCGGCGTTGGAGTCGGTGTCGGCGCGGTGATGATTGCCTGTGTCAAAGCACTCGAAACGAAAAATAATCCGGCGATCACGATGAAAATAAATTTTTGAAACATTTTTCCCCCTTAAACTAAAACTTGTTTTATTATTAAAACAAAATTGTCTTGGACAAGTCTATAATTAAATGAGCGAAAAACCCGAAAGCTGGAAACGAAATAAATCGGAAACGATTGCCGACTGCCGCGTGTTCACCGTCAGAAAAGATTTTTGCGAGCGCGAAACGGGCGGCAAAGAATCAACATTTTTCGTCGTCGAAAATCCCGATTGGGTCAATGTCATCGCTTTGACGGCTGACGAAGATGTGGTTTTCATCGAACAATATCGTCACGGCGCGGAAGAAATTATTCTCGAAATTCCGGGCGGAATGATTGATGACGAAGAAAAAGCCGAAACCGGCGCGAAACGTGAATTGCTTGAAGAAACAGGTTATTCATCGGAAAACTGGACATATCTTGGCAAATCGCTGCCTAATCCGGCGATTCAAAATAATACGATCTTTCATTATCTGGCAGAAAACTGCGTCAAGACTCACGACACCGAATTTGACGAACACGAATCGGTGGTGACGAAACTAAAACCGCTTGCCGGATGCAAAGATTTAATTTTGTCGGGTGAAATCGAACATTCTCTGGTCGTTGCCGCATTTCAGTATTTTTATTTGCGGCGGGAAAAGCAAAAATGAATCTGCCGCGAATAATTTTATATTTTTTGCTCGGAATTTTAGTCGCGCAATTCCTCTATTATTTCGTCAATCTACCCGAAACGGTTGCCGTTCATTACAACTTTTCAGGTGCGCCGGATTATTGGCTGACTAAAAATTCTTTTGCGATTGCCGAACTCTTCATTTTACTGTTAATCGTTTCGTTGTTTACAATTGTTTCTTTGATATTGGAAAAATCGCCCGAATCGCTGATAAACTTGCCGAATAAACAATTTTGGCTGGCAACTGAACGCCGCCGAGAGACTTTTGAATACATCGCTCAAAGTTTTGATTGGCTTGCATTGATCTTGACAGCCTTAATGATTGCGCTCAATCAACTGATTTTTCGAGCGAATATTTTGGCGCAAAACATCTCTTTCGCTGAATTGGCAAGTGTTTTAGCGATTTTATTGACAACAATAATCGTTTGGCTGCTAAAATTTCGCAGTCACTTTAATAAATTATGAAAATCGAATTAACAAAACTCGCCCACGCCCGTTCGGGCGACAAAGGCGACACGGCAAACGTCGGCGTGATTGCCTTCAAAGACGAAATTTACCCGGTTTTAGTCAGGGAAGTAACGGCTGAAAAAGTCAAAGAACATTTCGGCGAAATGGTCAAAGGCGCGGTCGAACGCTTTGAACTGCCGAATCTGCACGCGCTCAACTTTCTACTGCACGAATCGCTGGGCGGCGGCGGAACACTCTCGCTGATGACTGACGCGCAGGGAAAAACATTTTCAACCGCGCTTTTGCGAATGAAAATCGAACTCGGCGATGAAGAAATAAAATCCTTGAATTTAAATCAATAGAAATTCGATCAATCTGAAAAGAACATTTTTACCGCGACAAAAATTTTATGAATAAACACTTTCTGCGTTTGTTATGTTTGCTGCTTGCTAACATCTCGATCTTTGCTCAAACAGTTCCGAATCCGGCACTAATGGGATTTTCAGTTGACAGTTCGGCAAGAGAAAAAACCCTCGAAACGAGTTTCGACGCTAATTTGAAGCGTGAAAATCTGCGTGACTGGATGAAGCGTCTGAGCGCACATCCGCATCACGTCGGTTCGCCTTATGACAAGGCGAACGCCGAATATATTTTGTCGCTGTATAAAACTTGGGGATTCGATGCGAACATTGAAAGTTTCGACGTTTTGTTTCCGACACCGAAAACTCGTCTGCTCGAAATGACTGCGCCGCAGAAATTTACCGCAAAACTTTCTGAACCTGTTTTGAAAGAAGATTCGACCTCGAATCAAACTGCCGAACAACTGCCGACTTACAACGCATATTCGGCGGACGGCGATGTCACCGGCGATCTGGTTTATGTCAATTACGGCGTTCCGGCAGATTATGAATATCTGGAAATGCACGGCGTTGATGTCAAAGGCAAAATCGTCATCGCGCGTTACGGCGGTTCGTGGCGCGGCATCAAACCGAAAGTCGCGGCTGAACACGGCGCAATCGGCTGTCTGATCTATTCCGATCCGCGCGATGACGGATATTTTCAGGGCGATGTCTATCCGAAAGGCGCGTGGCGCAGCGAAGACGGGGCGCAGCGCGGTTCGGTCGCCGATATGCCGGTTTTCCCCGGCGATCCGCTAACCAAAGGCATCGGCTCAATTAAGGGCGCACCGCGCATTGACCGCAAAGACGCGCCGACGATCACGAAAATTCCCGTGATGCCGATTTCTTACGCTGATGCAACACCGCTTTTGAAAAATCTCGGCGGCGAAGTTGCACCGGCGAATTGGCGCGGCGCATTACCTTTGACATATCACATCGGCGGCGTGAACGCTGAAAAAATTCATTTCAAACTCGCTTTTAATTGGGACACCAAAACGATTTACGACGTGATTGCGAAAATTCCCGGCGCGGAACGTCCCGACGAATGGATTTTGCGCGGCAATCATCAGGACGCTTGGGTCAACGGCGCAAACGATCCATTGTCGGGGCTTGTCGCTGAAATGGAAGAAGCGCGTTCGCTCGGCGAATTGATGAAAACCGGCTGGAAACCGAAACGGACGATTGTCTACTGCGCGTGGGACGGCGAAGAACCGGGATTGCTCGGTTCGACCGAATGGGTGGAAACACACGCCGACGAACTGAAAAATAAAGCCGCAGTTTACATCAACACGGACAGCAACGGGCGCGGTTTCTTCGATGTCGGCGGTTCGCACACGCTCGAAAAATTTATCAATCAGGTGACGCAGGACGTAACCGATCCGCAGACAAAATTAACCGTCTGGCAACGCGAACGTGCCGCCGGTTTGGTCAACGGTTCGCCTGACCAGCGCAAGGGAATTTTGGCGCGTCCCGATTTGCCGATTGACGCGCTCGGTTCAGGGTCGGATTTCACGCCGTTCTTACAGCATCTCGGCATCGCTTCGATGAATATGGGTTTCGGCGGCGAAGACGGCGGCGGTTCATATCATTCTGTTTACGATTCGTTCGACCATTACACGCGTTTCGGCGATCCGAATTTCGATTACGGCATCGCACTTTCCAAAGTCGCCGGTCACGCGGTTTTAAGATTGGCAAATGCAGAAGTTTTGCCATTTGAATTTACCAATTCGGCATTTACCATTACCAATTATGTCAAAGAAGTAAAGGATTTAACCGATTCGATGCGTGAAGAAACCGTCAGGATGAATCGGTTGATTCAGGACGGTTCAATGCTTGCCGTTCAAGACCCGACGAAAAAGTTTGTCGTTCCGCAGCCGAAAACCGGCGTTCCCGAAATAGATTTCAAACCTTTGCAGGAAGCGGTTGAAAAATTGAATAAAAGCGCGGAAAAATATCGAAACGCAGCATTGGACGGCAAAATTTCAGTCGAAAAACAAAAAAACTTGGATCAAATTTTGTTCAAATCCGAACGCGCTCTAACCAACGAAACAGGTTTGCCGCGCCGCGATTGGTTCAAACATCAAATCTACGCGCCCGGTTTCTATACAGGATACGGAGTCAAAACTTTGCCCGCCGTCCGCGAAGCAATCGAACAGAGAAATTGGACGGAAGCCAAAGAACAAATCAAAATAGTCGCGCAAGTGATTGAAAATTTTGCCGATGAAATTGATAAAGCGTCAAAAGTTTATTAACAAATTATGTCCGATATTTTGACAGCAATTGAAGATTCGATTTTAACGCTGACGTTAAATCGTCCCGAAAAACGCAACGCCTTAAATGACGGGCTGATTAATTCGTTAAAAGCCGAATTAAAAAAAGCGGACACGGACGAAAATCTGCGGGCGATTGTCATCAAAGGCGCGGGCAAAGATTTTTGTTCGGGCGCGGATTTGTCGGCGTTGCAGAAAATTGCCGAAAGCGATGTGCTGGAAAATCTTTGGGACGCGGAAAATCTGCTCGAACTTTTTGCGCTGATTCGCAAAATCAAGATTCCGGTGATTGCCGCCGTTCACGGTCGCGCTCTCGCGGGCGGCTGCGGTTTGGCGACGGCTTGCGATTTGGTGTTGGCAGCAAAATCGGCGCGATTCGGCTACCCGGAAGTTAAAATCGGTTTTGTTCCGGCGATGGTTTTGGCGATTTTGCGGAGAAATTTATCGGAAAAGCGTTCGTTTGAACTGGCAACTCAAGGCTTTGAATTTTCAGCTGACGAAGCCGAAAGATTCGGTTTAATCAATCGCGTTTTCGACGATCAAACCTTTGTCGAAGACGTTAAAAATTATCTCGATGTTTATCAAAAAGTTTCACGTTCGGCAGTGATTCTCTCGAAAAAGTTGTTGTATCAAATGGACGGAATGAATTTTCAAACCGCACTCGAAACCGGCGCAGAAGTCAATACAATCGCTCGCCTGACCGAGGATTGCCAAAAGGGAATTAAGCGGTTTTTGGAAAAGAAATAAGAGTTTTAGCCACGAATTACACGAATGGACACGAATAAGAATTAAAATTTAATCAAATTATTTGAGTTAGCAATTTGGTTTTATTTTAGAATTTAATTCGTGTCAATTCGTGTAATTCGTGGCTAAAACTCTTATGCTTCGACAATTTCGACTTTGGTTTCAATCAAATTTTTTGGTATCAATGCAGGGAAATACGCCATAATTTCTTCGGTTTTCGGTCTGCCGCCGGCAAATCCTGTAACCGAAGGCGGTCCGGTTAAAATCAGCGGCGCGAGTTCTTTGGTGAATCTTTCAACGTCAGCTTTGTTTTGTCCGCGCACGCCGAATCTCAATTGAACTTCGGGAATATCTTTCGGCGGTTCGCCCGCGAGATGTCCGTGCGTGGCGTTGACACCGACGAATTCGGTTAAAATTACGTCGAATTTCAAACCTAAATTTTCCAGTCGCTGACGCAGAATTTTATCTGCCGCCTGCGCCTTTTCGTAAGCATTCGGATATGAATAGACGAGCGTTCCGACCGCTTTCCAACCGGCGGAATAGGCGATGGAAACTTTATAAAATTCGGTGTTCGGGTTGCCTTTAATGCCGTGAACGCGGACGCGGTTTGCGCCGTCGTCGGTTAAATTTATCGAAGTAAAATCGGCGACGACATCAGGCGTGATATAGGCTTTCGGATCGCCCATTTCGTATAAAAGCTGCTCTTTGATCGAAGGAATATTGACTCTGCCGCCCGTGCCGTCGTGTTTGGTAATAACAAATTCGCCGTTCGGATAACCTTCGGCAATCGGATAGCCGACGTTCGCCAGATCAGGAATATTCTCCCAATCAAACTGACAATTTCCGCCCGAACACTGCGCTCCGCATTCGATAATATGTCCGGCAATCGTCCCGGCGGCGATTTTATCCCAATCCTCAAACGCCCAGCCGAACTCGTGCATCAGCGGTGCAAGCGTCAAACCCGTATCGGTCAAGCGTCCGCCGATGACGATATTCGCGCCCTGATTCAAAGCTTCAACCAACGGCTGTGCGCCGAGATAGACATTTGCCGATTGCACTCTGTCGCGGATCAGCGACAACGGTTCGCCGGTGTCCATATTGTTGATTGCGATACCTTTTTCAAGAAATTCGTCGAGACGCGGCAAAATGTCGTCGCCGGTAATCATCCCGATTTTGAATTTACCGGAAAGTCCGAGTTCGGCAGCGACTCCGCGCACGGCATCGGCGCAGCCTTTGACATTAACGCCGCCTGCATTAGCAGTAATCTTGATGCCGCGTTCGATACAGTCAGGCAGAATCTCGCGCATCAGGCTGATAAAATCCCGCGCGTAACCGGCGTTCGGGTCGCGCTGTTTTTGTTTCTGAACGATGCTCATCGTCACTTCCGCCAGATAATCGAGCATCAAATAGTCTATCTGACCGCCGCGCACTTGATTGACAGGCGCAGTCAGCATATCGCCCCAAAAACCCTGCCCGCCGGCAATTCTTACTTTTTCTTTCATCTTTTGGAAAATCCCGGATTATAGATTTAAATTATAAACAAATAACGTCCGCAACAGTATGAACCATTGCGGACGCTACTTCAAACTAAAGTGCAGAATTGTTTAGTTGACGATTACTTTTTTAGTTTTATGGAAAATTGATTTCGTGCCGTTGACGGTTTTCTTAGTTACATATTTGCCACCCTGATAGGTTTTGCCGCCGACGTATTTACCGCCCTGATAGGATTTACGTCCGACATATTTGCCGCCTCTGTAAACTTTTCTACCGACATATTTGACACCGTTACGGCTTTTGCGATAGACGTATTTTGAACCGCTGACCACGCCGCGAACCGGCTTGCGACGTTTGACCGTGACGGTCGTTTTGGTCTGCTGTGCGTTGACGTTGATTGTTTCACCGGCAAAATATATTGATCCGAGCATTATAAAAGCGAATGCAAAACTGAAAATTTTCTTCATTGATTTTCTCCTGAATTAATAAATTGAAATAGTCGAGTATGATTTTAATACAAATCACATCATTTGAAACATATCAAAGCAATTTATATTCCACACTAAACTTTTTCTTTAACATTTTCGCGCAAAATCTTCACGACATCTTCGGTCGAAGTTCCGGGAAGAAATACTTCAAACACGCCTTTTTCCTTCAAACCGGGAATATCTTCCTGCGGAATAATGCCGCCGACAAACACCAAACAGTCGTCCATCCCGTTTTCACGGAGTAAATTAATGATACGCGGACAAAGCGTGTTGTGTGCGCCGGAAAGAATAGAAATGCCGACGGCATCAACGTCTTCCTGCACCGCCGCCGATGCGATCATTTCCGGTGTCTGCCGCAAACCCGTATAAATCACTTCCATCCCGGCATCTCGTAATGCGCGGGCAATTACTTTTGCGCCACGGTCGTGTCCGTCGAGTCCGGGTTTCGCAACTAAAACTCTGATTTTTCTTTCGTTCATAAACTGTAAGTATATTAACGAACAAACCGTCCAAGCAAACCGTCGGCTTTAATAAAAGTTTTAAGCTGCGTCCAACTGAAAAAATATTCGCCGTCGGGTTGTAGCGCGAGAACAACGTGAGGGAAATCGTAATTATATGTAAAAGTCACGCCTTTGTCGCTGATTTTGAAATCGTCCAAACTTTTTGCCGTGTATTTTGCGGAATTAAAATACTCGCTGCCGTCAAAATCCGCCGATTCAGGGTCTTTTTTATAATCCGCCTGCGACTTTTTAATTTCGGCAAGCTGCATTTTTCTGACTGCCGCTGCCAACGCCGGAATTTTGATGAAAACATTTTGCGCGGTCACGCGGTTTCCGGTTTTCAAATCCACGATGATTTCTTTGTTATAAGTTGAGGGATAAGCCGCTGAACCTTCGGTCGAAAGTATAATGTCGAGCAAGCCGTTTTTGTTGTAATTGATTGCGTATTCGGCAGTTTCGAGCCATTGACCGTCGTTTAGTTCGTCTTTGAGATCGAGATTGCTATTCTTTTGATAACTGATCGTATCTTCAATTTTTTTCGAGAGTGCAGGCGTAGCGGCTTTTACTTTCGGATAGGTGATTTCAAATGTTTTCTTGTATTCGCTGATTGGCTTCGGGCGTTTATAAGTAACTTTTTTCGGCGTTATCGTGACGCTTTGCGAGAAAGTTATTGAACATAAGCCGATGACAAACAACAGTGCGAACAAAAATTTAATTTTCATATTTATTAGCGGAAATTTTCGGAATCAGAATTTTTTCTTCAAAATCCATATTCGGAGACCCGAAAACGCAGCGGATTTTGCCTAAAAAGGTTTGTTTGGTTTTGATCGCCGCCAACATCTCGAACCAGGCGTGCGAATTAATCCAGAGCAGATTATAGCTCTTTAAAGGCACGATTGTCCCGTAACGCGGCGCGTCTTTTTCTGTGGTAAACGAACCGAACAGACGATCCCAGAAAATGAAAATTCCGCCATAGTTTTTGTCGAGATAAACATCGTCCGCGCCGTGATGAACGCGGTGATGGGACGGCGTGTTGAAAATAAATTCATACCACGCGGGCATTCTGCTGACGACTTTGGTGTGAATCCAAAATTGATAAATCAAGTTCAATCCGTGCATCGTCGCAAACGCCCAGAGCGGAAATCCGGCAAAGGCGAGCGGCAGATAAAACATCCAGTGAAGAATGCCCGAAAACCAGCTTTGACGCACCGCAACGCTCAAATTATATTGATTCGACGAATGATGAACGACGTGAAAATTCCAGAATAGCCGTGTTTCGTGGCTGACGCGATGAAACCAGTAATAAATAAAATCGTCGGCGAAAAGAATAATCGCCCACATCCACCAAACATTCATCTGGAGTTGAAACGGCGCAATATTTTCGTAAATTCCATTGTAAATTAACGCTTGAAACAAACCGAAAACCGAGCCGAACCCGACGCTGCCGAAACCGAGCGCGATGTTCGTCCAGACATCTTTGCGGTCGTAATTTTCCTCGTGCCGCACGGTAATATAGGTTTCCGCCGCGATCAGCAAAGCAAAAAAAGGAATGGCGATTTCAGTCGGTTTCAGCATTATTTAACTTTACAACTTCTGATTTTCGATTGATTGTCCGATTGTGAGAGAAATATTAACTCTCACAATTGCTTATGATTCAAATTAACCAAATAAAAGTTGCCGATAGTTTAATTGACGAATCCCGTTAAATATTACTGAAATTTATTACTGACAGTAACGCCTTGCCATTCGTCTGTGCGAAAAGATGACGCTGGAAAACCTGCCGAATTATACAAATTTGCGTCCGTCGGCGCATCTGACCACGCGTATCTGACCGCGACCGGATTTTTGACGTTTTCGTTTGAAAGTATTACTTTGTCGCCGGAAATCTCCGCTTTTGCATAATAGAATTTTTTGTCCGCGCCGGCGATTTCAAAGCCTTTGACGTAGCCGAATTTGTCTTTGACGGTTAAGCCGCCGTCGGCGAATTTGAACGAGACAATCGCTTTATTATTTTCAAATTTTACCGAATCATAGAGCGGACTGCTGTATGGAATGTTTTGCCCGTAAATTTGTTTGAGCGCGTTTGTCGCCAGACGATACCCGACATCCTGCTTATTCGTCGGGTGAATGTCGTTGGCGTTGCCGATGTCGGTCGTGACAGCCATCGCGGTTTTCGGCAAACTTAAAGTCATCGTCTGCGCCTCGCGCAATTCCGCCCAACCGCTGCCGGTGTTGCTGTCCTGATTTGCGCCGTAACTCGACAACTGCACAAAGTAAAAATAAAAGTCGTCGTTCCATTTTTTGCGCCAGTCATTAATCATCAGCGGAAAGGTTTTTCGGTATTGAAACGAGCGTCCGGCGTTGGTTTCGCCCTGATACCAAAGCACGCCGCGCATCGCAAACGGCACGAGCGGCGCGATCATCGCGTTGTAAATAATCGTTCCGGCATTGTTACTCGAATGCGTGTAAGTGTGCGGTTCGGCAAACGACGGCATCAAACGCCAATTATTGTCGCCGAGTGCAATTTTTTCGTCGTTCGTTTTGACAAAAACGTCTGCCGCCGAACCTTGAAACCCGAGACCGAACCATTCGGGTTCGATTGCCTTATTCATTTTGACGACGAGCCGATTCGTTCCGCCTTTCCAGGTATTTTGCGCCAATTTTATTTCACGTTTGCCCTTCGTTGTATCCGCGAAAACCTGCTTGCCGTTGATATAAATTTCGTTGTAACTGTTGCTTTCCGCCAAACCGAGAATCGTTTCCTGACCGACGAAATTGCTTGGGATTTCGACATCACGCGCAAAAAAACCGTTGCCGCGCCACTGCCAGATTCCTTTCCAATCCCACTGTCCGATGGGATCGTTTTTGATCCATTTTGAAATGTCGAAATCCGCCGCGAGATATTTTTTCTCATCATCAATCGTCGGATTCGCATCCATATTTCCGAGTGTCGCTTTTTTGACATTTCGCTCAAGCAAAGCGTCAAATCCCGCCCAATCCGTCGGCAGTTTTTCGGCGTAACTTTTGAGTTCATCCGATGAAAGCATCGCGTCCTTTGAAATCCAACTTTCGACCTGCGAACCGCCCCACGATGAATGAACAAGTCCAATCGGAACTTTCAATTTTTTATAAACGTCACGCGCGAAAAAGAATCCGACCGCCGTAAAGTCGCCGACTGTGTCCGGCGAACTCGCTTTCCATTCGCCCGATTTCAAATCTTTCTGCGGCGCAGTTTCGACAACGTGTTCGACATAAAACTGCCGAATCTGAGGATAATCCGCGTCCTTTTTTTCATTGGTGAAATTATCGGCTTGCTTGACCATAAATTCCATATTCGATTGCCCTGAACACAGCCAAACTTCGCCGATCAAAACATCTTTCACCGTCGCGTTTCCCGATTTTGCTTTAACATTAATTTCAAACGGTCCGCCCGCTTCCATCGGCGGGAAAATTACCGTCCATTTGCCCGACGAATCGGCGTTTGCTGATTTATTTTGCCCGTTAAATGCTACCGAAACGCTCTCATTCGGATTCGCCCAACCCCAAACCGGAATCGGTTTCTGCCGCTGCAAAACAACGTGATCGGAAAAAAGCCGAGCCAGTTTCACCTCGCCAAAAACCGTCGAACTGCCGAATACAAAACAAAAAAAGAGCATTATTAAAACACTCTTCAAGCAAAATAAATTGTTCGATTTTTCATTCATAATATCGTTGAAATTCTAACACGTTTATAGAAAACTAAAGCCGTGTGACTGGAGCGCAAGCATCCCTGCTTGCAATGAGTGTTTGCTTCAAACGCGAAAAAGCGTTCGTCATTCGACAAGTTAAAGTTAAACTAATTTCTCCGCGCACAAACTTTTCGTTTTAATTTAAGTTTCACGATAACTAACGCTTGTTCGCGGTAAAAACCACCGCTCATTGCAAGCAGGGATGCTTGCGCTCCAGTCACACGGTTTGAGTCTTTACCGAAGCATTTTCCAAAATTAATTTAAACTCTTTTCCCGTTTTCGCTTTCGCTAATCAATTTCCCAAGCCGACTTTTCCGCGTCGCTTCCTGTTTCGCCGTCATCACCCAACTCGTCATTTGCTTTTTATACCAATTCGCCTGATTTTGAAAGAATTCCCAAGCCTTTTCGTTTGCCCTAAACTGTTTTTCAAACTCATCAGAAAACTGTTTTGCTTCGTTTTCATAAGCGTAAATTTTCGATTTGCTTTCCTCACGCTTCGCAAACGCCGCGAGTCCTTCGGGTTTCATCAAACCTTTTTCAGTCAGTTCAGCAACTTTAGCGATATTCACCGCGCTCCAATTACTGCCTGCTCTGCGCGGCGTGAACCGATTTGAATAACTTTCCTCATCAATCTTGCGCCGCACACCGTCAATCCAGCCGAAACACAACGCTTCATCCACCGACTGCGACCAAGACATTCCGGTTTTACCCAAACCGACCTTATAATAACCGACAATAATCTCGGTTTCCGTCGCGTGATTTTCCTCAAGCCAACGCCGAAAATCCGCCTGTGTCGCAAAGAATTTAGCATCCATTAATCGAGTAATCCTTAAAAAAAATCAGCCACAGATGCACACGGATAAAAACTGATGAAATCAGGGTAAAATTCTATTTTAATATTCGTATCTTGTTTTATATCCTTCTTTATCTGTGTGCATCTGTGTTAAAAATTCTTATCTCCTGCAAATTTTACAATTTCGCATCCATTGTCAAATCAATTTCCTCATACAAACGCTGTTTGCGACATTCAGATACTGCCCGTAACTCGTCATTTTTTCATAGCCGCTTTTTTGATAAAGCCTAATCGCTTCGGGCTGTTTCACGCCGGTTTCCAAAATACATTCCGCAAACCCAAGTTCCTTTACCCACGCTTCCAACTCCGCCAGAATCTCGCCCGCAATCCCGCGCCCACGCACATCTTCGCGCACAAACATCCGCTTAATTTCCGCGATGTTTTTCTCGTATTCCTTAAACGCGCCGCACCCGACCGCCGTTTCGCCATCATAAGCGACGACAACGTGCCGAATCGCGTCAACCTTATTAAACTGCGCGTAAAACGAATGCTCCGCCCCATCCCGAATCGCCAAATCAGCATCAAGCAGCGCGACCAGTTCACGAAAATCCGCATTATCCGAATTTGTTCTGACCAGTTTTGTCATAGTTAAAGGTTAAGAATCGCGTAATCCATCGCTTGTCTGTTCAACATTTCCGTCGGCTAAATCAAACCAACGCTGATAACCCGATTTTGCCAAAAGCCAAGCCTTTGCACCGAAAACATTGGTTATCAATTCGCGGATTTTATCACGATTTACCAAGCCTTTTTCACGCAAAAGATAAACTGCATCTTCCTGATCTTTGAATCGTCCGGCGATAAATTTCAAAATAACCAACCATTCCGGCGTGAGAATCGGTATTTCGTCAATCATCACCGCATCTTTCAAAGCCTCACGATAAAAAGCCTTAAAATCATCGTTTCGCAAAATCCAATCAATCGGAACTTCCCGCTTTTCGGTTTCAACGATAAAATGTTCGCCGCCTTGTTTCAGATGCCCGATAACCCTTTCTTTTTCCAACGGCAGACGTTTTGAAGCGATAATATCAACATCTTTCGTCAATCGCGGACTCCCGTAAATCGCCATCGCAATCCCGCCGCAAACCGCCCAATCAATATCATTTGCAGCCGCCATTTTTCGCACAATATCAATCGCTTGCAAGGCATCGTCGCCGCTGATTAGATTTATTAAACCGTTTTTTCGCTCCATGTATTTATTCAATTTTATAATACTTCAAAAAGCGGCATAGATTTGGAAAGAGATATTCTGCTCTGTTTCGGCGAATCTTCGTCTAATCTTTCCAATGATTTTTCGTGATAAATTTGATTGAGTTCAAAACCGATAAACTTGCGTTTCAAATTTTTCGCGGCGGCGGCAGTCGTTCCGCTTCCCATAAACGGGTCAAGCACGATTTGATTTTCTTTGGTTGTCAATTTGATTAAAAACTCGATTAATTCAATCGGTTTCTGCGCTTCGTGGATTCGCATTTCATTTGCGCCGAAGCCGAATTCGAGCAAATTCGTCGGCAGTGAATCATCAACTTTGCAGTCTTCCGTATTAATCGCGCCGACACCGTTTTTCAATATATTATCGGCAATCGTAATTCTATAAGGCTTGAAAAACCACGCAATCGGCTCATAAATCGGCGCGAGATTTCCCAATCGCCAACCTTCCCATTCTTCGGCTTTTTCGGGCAAATTTCGCCGCTCGAAAACGATGCTCACCTTTTGCGCCCGGTGATGCGCGTTCGGTTTTTTCCAAGCCAGCACGTCTTTCAACAAAAATCCCGAATCTTCAAAAGCATTGACCACGCGATGAATCGTCCGCCGCGCACCGAATACAAACAGCGACGCGCCTTCCTTCATCTTCGGAAAAACGAGCGAAGACCATTTGTAACACCATTCCTGATACTCTTTCCCGATATTTCTGTCCGCCGAACTCCAGCCGTTAATCGGTTTTCCGCGCCGCTTAAAACCCGTCTTTCCTTCCTGCGCGGGCGAACTTCCCAAATAAGCCGAATTCGTATTGTTGTGCAGAACGTCCCAATCATCCAAGCCGATGCCGTAAGGAATATCCGACAAAAACAAATCAATACTGCCATCGTCGAGTAGCGGTAAATGCTCCAAACAATCGGCATTCGTGATTTTGTTGATGTATTCGGCGTTCATAATTTTACTTTGATTTCTATCGCACGTTCGATTGTTTTAATCTTGGCTTCGATCTTTTCTGATTTAATTAAAAGCGTGATTGCTTCTGTTTTTGAGAGATTGTTAAAGTCGGCTATTTTGTTTTTCCAAAAAGCGATTCCTTCATCGCCGATTTGTTTTGTCTTTTCGATTTCGAGCATTTTGTATTCTTTCAATTTATCCTCACTCTGCCTCACCGCTTCGCAAACCGTTTTATCAATTTCATTCCAATAAACCTGAAATTTCTCGTGTTCCGATTCATCCAAAAGCGCGAGTCTGTTGCCAGTTTCCCAAATCTTACGCAAACTGTTTTCGTTGTAAAAATCAAGCAAAAAATGCAGATGCGTGTAAGAAAGAAGCGTTACATTTCGTTTAATCGCTTGCTCGTAAATCTGACTTTTACTCGTCGGATACTGCATCAAAGGTGCGACAAGCAAAGCATAATTATTTTGCTTGCGCCAAGTGTCCAAAGCCGAAATCTTAAAATCCTTCTGATTTTTCGCTGTTCTGCTCAATCGAAAAGTTTTCGCATCACCGACGATTGTATAATCCGTTGCCGTTCCGAAAACATCAGCAGAATTTCCTCTTGCTCCTAAAACAGTTGTCGAAATACCGAGAAAACTCAAAGCGTGAGCCAAAATTATATCTGAAAACTTCGCCCAAATCTTTTCTTCCGAACCGTTTTGAGAAAACATCTCCGGCAAGATGCCACATTCAATTATGTTTTCGCCTAACTTTTGCTGAGTAATTTTGGAAAGATATTTTTCTAAAGTGTCGAAAGCATTTTTCTCTTTGGCAACTTTGAAAATTAGTTCGACTATTTCTTTTCGCATTTAATAACATTTTCCTTCATAAATTTAGCAAACTGTTTCTTCTGTTTCATTTTCGTCTTCTTCAAGATGTTGTTTGGAACAAGTTGCAATGATTTCGTCCGTTACTTTCCTATCAAATAATGAACGCATTTGAGGACTAGAATGAATTTTGTTTTTATCAAATAAATTAATCCACTCTTCAAATAGCTTAATTAAACTTTCATTCTCTATTTTCTTGTGTCCTTGATTCCTTTTGATAAGTGGAATAAGTGAATCAGGCAAAGGTCGGGCTTCCTCTCCAAAATAATAAAAATGGTTTGAAAGTAGAGCATTCATTCCACTCAAATCTCTTTTTTTATTTGTTTCGTTATGAACGCTTTTTCTAATAATTGGATTTTCTAAGTTTGAATAGTCATAAATACAATCTCCCATACGAAGTCGCCAATCCTTTGTTCGCCAGTAAGGGATTTTGTTTGGTAATGATTTCTTACAAAAAGTGTCGTAATCTTTGAGCCTTTTTATATCTGTAACTTTCATTGCATAAACCAAACTGTCCGATAAATCATAAACAATTCCGTCGTTACATTTGGCATTTTTAGAGCCTGTTCCGATAATCCAATCTCCAATTTCAGCATTTCGCCTTACAATGGGTTTACAGATTGTTAAAGTGCATATTCCCCAAAATGGATTCGGAGCCGCACCATCATCGTATCTCAAAACATAAGAATAAATTTTTGCCATTACTAATCTTTTTGATTTCTATTTCGTCATTTTTCGATAAAACCACATAAAACTTTAAAGGTTAGTCCCTCGTAAATTCAGCAAACATTACATAAGTTGTTTAAAAATTACATAACATAAATTTCATTGAGAAAAACATAGATTTCTTCATAAGTTTTTTTAAAATCAAAGGTAGCCGTTAGATCCGAAATATAATTATCAATATTGAGGTCATACCAAATATAACCGCCTTTTTCATCAAACCAATTTACTTCTTTACTTTGAATGCCTTTATCAATATTACCCACTCCATCAATAGATAAACCATTATTGAATAAAGTAACTTTTTGCGTAGTTTCACAATCGCCGTATGATTTTATAACCTGTTTGATTAGTTCAGGTGTCCAACCTCGCTTTTTATTTTGTTTCGTGAAATTGAACGTGGCTTCGTAATCTTCATTTTCAAGTAACAAAGCCCATTCATCAACATAATCTAAAATTTCACTATCAGTTGCTGAAACTTTTAACATAAAAATTAAAAAGCAGGTTCTTCATAAATTCCGTAAACATCTCTCAACGCCGTGCAGATTTCTTCGACGGTGGCGTAGGCTTTGACGGCTTCGACGGTGAGCGGCATTAGGTTGACGCTTTCGACCGCGCCTTTTTTTAGTTTTTCCAACACATTTGCAACTGCGCCGTTGTCGCGGGTTGTTTTGGTTTGTTCGAGTCTTGCCAATTGTGTTTCGCGGACGGTTTCGTCAATTTGGAGAATGTTGGTTTTTGAGAGTTCGTCCTGCATAAAATATTTGTTCACGCCGACGATGATTTGTTCGCCGCGTTCGACGGCTTTTTGGTATTGATACGCCGATTCCTGGATGTCGCGCTGCGGGAAACCGGCTTCGATGGCTTCGACCATTCCGCCGAAACCGTCAATTTTGTCGAAATAATCGAAACAGCCGTCAATCATTTTCTGCGTCAGACTTTCGACGTAATACGAGCCGCCGAGCGGGTCAACAGTGTTCGCCGTGCCGGTTTCTTCGGCGATGATTTGCTGTGTGCGAAGCGCGATTAGCGCGGCTTGATCGGATGGCAGCGCGAGTGCTTCGTCGAATGAATCGGTGTGCAGAGATTGTGTGCCGCCCAAAACTCCGGCGAGTGCCTGAATTGCGACGCGGGCGATGTTGTTCAAAGGCTGCTGCGAAGTCAGCGAAACTCCGGCGGTTTGCGTGTGAAAACGCATCTGCATCGTGCGCGGATTTTTCGCGCCGAAACGCTCTTTCATCGTCTGCGCCCAGATGACGCGCGCGGCGCGAAATTTGGCGATTTCCTCGAAAAAGTCGTTGTGCGAATTAAAGAAAAACGAGATGCGCGGCACGAATTCGTCAACGTCCATCCCGCGATCAACGCCATATTTCACATATTCCACGCCGTCGCGCAGAGTGAACGCGAGTTCCTGCAACGCCGTCGCGCCCGCTTCGCGGATGTGATAGCCGGAAACGGAAATCGGGTTGTATTTCGGAACGTGCTGCGTGCAGAATTCAAACGTATCAATACACAATTTCATCGCCGGTTTGATTGGGTAAATCCATTCCTTCTGCGCGATATATTCCTTCAAAATATCGTTTTGCAGCGTTCCCGAAATCTTGTTGAAATCACAGCCCTGTTTCTCGGCAAGCGCAACGTAAAAAGCCAAAAATATCCAAGCCGGCGCGTTAATCGTCTGCGAAACCGTGACATCTTCGAGATTAATGCCGTCAAACAAAACCTCAAAATCCGCAAAACTCGAAACCGCCACGCCGCATTTCCCGACTTCGCCCTCACTCAAAGGCGAATCCGCGTCCAATCCCATCAACGCAGGCAAATCATACGCCGTCGAAAGTCCCGTTTGCCCCTGCGTCGTCAAATACTTAAAGCGTTTATTTGTCTCTTCGGGCGAAGAAAATCCCGCAAACTGCCGCATCGTCCACAACTTGCCGCGATAACCCGTCGGATGAATCCCGCGTTTGTAAGGAAATTCGCCGGGAAAACCGATTTCGCTCGTGTTTTCCGCGTCGCTTTCGGTGTAAAGTCTTTCAACAGATTCGAGCGAAATGCCTTCAAAACTCTTCTTGCGCTCCGCCGTTTTGTCTAAAACTTTCTGCAATGTTTCCGCTTCCCAACGCCGTTTTTCTTCGCCGGCGATTGATATTGATTCTTTGATTTCGGGTGTCATAAATTAAACCTATTTCTGATATATTTTGATTAAAATCTGAGCGTATTTTATCACAATTTCAACATTTGAGTTGAATGATTTGAGAGAATTGAAGAGGTTTTAACCACAGATAGACACAGATAAACACGGATTTTTAAGAGATAAAACCAAATCCGATTTAATCTTTTTCTTATCCGTGTTTATCTGTGTCTATCGGTGGTTAAATTTCCTAACGATTGCGCCCAAGCTGCTCGTGCGACGAAACCCATTCGTCGGCGATGACTGCCGTGCCGAGCGATAATTCACCGCACAGAACTGTCGCCGCGATGATTTCGGCGAATTTTTTCACGCGGTCTTTGCCATAACAGTCGAGCAATTCTAAACATTCGCGTTGGGTCGGCAAACCTGTTCCGCCGCCGTAGGTGGCGACGATTAAAGACGGAATCGTGACGGAAAAATAATAATCGCCCGACTTGGTGATTTCCGCATAAACCGCCGCCGCTGACGACTCGGCGACGTTGGCGACATCCTGACCGCAGGCGATAAATATCGCCGTGATGCCGTTTGCCGAATGCGCTCCGTTGTTGTTTACGCCCGCCAAATATCCGCCGAGTTGCGATGTCAAACGCGCTTCAAAAATCTGCTCGACGGAAACGTGCATTATTTCCTTTAATTTCGCGGCGGAAATCGTTGCTTCGGCGATCACTTTTTTGCCGCGAGTGTTCAAAGTATTCACCCACGAAGTCTTTTTGTCGGTCGCAAAACTGCCTTCGAGTTGATAGCGTTCGATGTCGGGACTAACCGATTTTATCCAATCGCAAGCCGCTTTCGTCGCCTTGCCGACCATATTTTGACCAGATGCGTCGCCCGTCGTGTAGTTGAATCGCAAATATAAAAACCGTGCGGCGGGGAATTGCTGAATATCGCGCAGTTTCCCGACGCTCGTCGTCGTTTCGGCTTTGGCTTTGATTTCGGCGAAATTTTCTTTCACCCAAACGCCGAATTGCTGTGCTTCACGCGCCGATTTGAAAACAAAAACCGGCGCACGCTGCATCGCGTCGTCAACGACCGTCGTCGTTACGCCGCCCGATTCTTTTAATAATTTCATTCCGCGATTATAACTCGCCACCAATGTTCCTTCGGTCGTCGCAAGCGGCACGAAAAATTCGCCTTTCGCATATTCGCCGTTGACCAAAAGCGGTCCCGCAAGCCCAATCGGAACTTGCGCCGCGCCGATAAAATTTTCGATATTGCCCTGCAAAACATCCGGTTCAAAGGAATAACGTCCGACGTGATTTAATTCGGCGTTGGTTTGCTCTTTCGCAAATTCGCGCCGCGCATCTGCGGCTTCGCGGGTGTAATCGTTTTCTTTATTTCTCGGAATTTTTGCGGTCATAATTTTTATTGACTGGAGCGCAAGCGGCTCGCTTGCAATGAGCGTTCGTTTCGGACGCGAAAACGAAGTGTGATTACACTCAAGTTGAATGTCAACGAACGACATTACAACGCTGAAAAACGCGATGTTGCAAGCGAGCCGCTTGCGCTCCAGTCGCTGCGCTTTTTAATTTCCTGAATTTTCGCGCATCCAATCGTTTATTTTCTCGACATCAGTCTTCACCGTGCGCGAAGCCATATATAAAACGGCTGTCAAAATTATACTTAAAAACGGCACGAGATACATTGCGGAACGTAAACCAGCGGCGCGAAAAGGTTCGAGTGCGGCGTTGGAAAATTCTGTAATTCCGGCGGCGGCGGCGGCGTTTTGCGTGAAATAATCGCTGATCGCGCCGACGACAAAAGGACCGAATGACGCGCCGAGCAGGTAAAACGCGAAAAAATAAACCGCCATCGCCGTTCCGCGCCGCGCCGGTTCGGTCACTTCGGCAATCGTCGCGTAAACTATCGAATAATAAAAATACATAAACGCGACGCTCACGCCCATCAAAACCAGAAATGTCTTCACATTTCCGGCTTCCGCACCGAGCGCGAGAAAGAAAAACGGGATCGAAAGCAGGATCGCCAATGTCACGACGAGCATTGCGCCGTCCGTGCGTCGTTTGTTCGCCCAATCGCCGAGCGCACCGCCGCCGAGTAGTCCGGGCAAACTCAAACCGCCGTAAATGATCGTCGAAACGTAACCCGCGCTTTGAATATCGAGTCCGTGAAAACGAATCAGATACGAATTCATAAAAGCCGAAATTGCGTAAAGGTTGAAATTATGCAAAACCCCCGACAAGATCAGCCAGCGCATCGTCGGCGCGGCGAGAATGTTTTTGAACGCCGAACCTTCACGGATTTTCGCGCCGACGTTAATTTTTTCAACCGCACCGCGCAGAGGTTCACGGATAAAAAATGCGAGAACGACGCACAGCAATCCGGGCAAACCCGCGACCAGAAAAGCCGTGCGCCAGCCGTAGTTTTTGGCGACCGCACCCGAAATCGCAAAGCTCAAAGCCAAGCCGACGGGCAGACCGAGCATAAAAATCGAAGTCGCTTTGGCGCGTTTCGTCGCCGGAAAATAATCGCCGATCAACGAATTTGCCGCCGGAGCGCACGACGCTTCGCCGACTCCGACACCTAAACGAAGCGCGAAAATCTGCCAAAAACTCTGCGCCAAACCCGACGCAGCGGTGAATACGCTCCACACCAAAACGCCGACCGACAGTATTTTGCGCCGCTCAAATTTATCCGCCAATCTGCCGAGCGGCAAACCGACGAACGCATAAATCAAAGTAAAAGCCACATTTAACGCACCTAAAGCCGTATCGCCCAAACCGAATTCGCGCCGAATCGGTTCGCCGACCGCGCCGATAATCTGCCGGTCAAAAAAATTCAGCGCGTTGATAATAAACAAAACTCCGAGCGCATAATAAGCGGCTTTTTTATTGTTCATAGAAATTGTTTTTGCTCAGAAAAGACGAAGAAAATTTAACCACAGATTAACACAGATGGACACTGATAAATTTTTGATTCTTAAAATAGTTTTAATATTTTAAGCCCAATTTAACGGTTATGGATTTTTTGCGGACAGCCGCAAAATCCGCAATTTATTTAATTGTAGATTTAAAAAATCCGCTTTTATCCGTGTTAATTTGTGTAAATCTGTGGTTAAATTTTCTTACAAAACTATGGCATTTACAGAAAATAACGGCACAAAAATCTTTTGGACGGAACAGGGCGCGGGCGAACCGCTTTTGCTGATAATGGGTTTAGGCGGCTCGCACCAAGAATGGCGGCGAATACTGCCGCAGCTTGCCGAAAAATACCGCGTGATTTTGTTTGATAATCGCGGAGTCGGCAACACGATTTTTAACGACGAACCGTTTACGATTCCGCTGATGGCTTCCGACGCGAAAGCGGTTTTGGACGCAGCGAACGTCGAATCGGCGCATATCTTGGGAATGTCTATGGGCGGAATGATCGCGCAGGAATTCGCGCTGAATTATCCCGAAAAAACACGTTCCTTAATTCTGACCGTTACCAACTGCGGCGGACGTGAATCCGTTTTGCCGAAACCAGAAGTCCTTTTCGCGTTGCAGGGACGCGGCGTTGCTACGCCCGAAGACGCTTTCTGGGCGATGGCTCCATTCATTTACGATGCCGCCACGCCGCGCGAAATTATCGCCGAAGATTTAGCCGCCCGCGAAGGCAAATTCACCGCGCCCGCCAATTTTATGCGCCAACTCCAAGCCATTATGACGTGGCAGGGAACACACGCACGGCTTTCAAACATCACCGCGCCGACGCTGATTTTGGGCGGCAAAAACGATCAACTGATTCCGTGTGAAAACTCGAAAATCATCGCCGACCAAATTCCCGACTCAAAACTCGTCGAACTCGAAAATTCGAGCCATATTTTCACGACCGATCAAACCGAAAAGTCAGTCGCGGAAATTTTGGATTTTTTGGAAAACAATTAGCATAAGTCGGCAACTTTGCCTTTGAAACAGCCGATTTTATAGGGAAATTCACGAGTCGGGTGATAATGATACATCTCTGTTTCTGCGCCGTTCCATATTATTTTACGGCTGTGTCCGTCGCATTCGTCCAAATTTTTAACCGTTAATTCCAAAGCCGTCGAGCGCGTAGCCGATTAAGCAGGAAACCGGACAAGACGCAGCCAATGAGACAAAGAATAATTTCTTTCAAAATAATTATTCGTTGGCATAAACACGGATTATGCCCGGTCAAAATTCTTTTCAAACCTCTTTACAGCTATTAAAAATAAATTCCGAAAATAATTTTTTATTTGATGACCTCATTTTCTATGATTTGTCGTTTAGTAAAGATGAGAAGCTGTTTATTTGCCATTTTGTTAATCTTTTGCCGGTTTGGTTCGGATTTTAAGTGACTGCCAAGCATTGAAACTTTGAAAATGACTAACAAACGAACTTTGAAAACGGTAACAAAGGTATGAAAAATTCAAACAAAAATATCTATCGCGTTACCGGCAATTTACACGAAATTAAAATAACAGGAGAAAATTTATGAAAAATTCAGCAAAAAAATATTCACGCAATTTGACGGCAGCGGCTTTATTCGGCGGGTTGATTTTTATGACACCGGCAAGTTTGCAGGCAAAGTCGAACGGACACAGTTCGGTTCATATCACCGTCAATGTTCACGGTTCGGACATCAATGTTTCGCAGGAAGCCCTCGAAGAGTCGGTGGATAAATTGCTCGAAGCCGCCCAGATTGATGTCGTCGAAAAAGGCGCGGACGCAAACGTCATCGAGTTAAAAATTGACATTTTCAAATCAGAGGACAAAGGCTTCAAAATTGACTGTGATTGGGACGACGATCCGACACCGGAAGTCGAAGAACACTGCGACGAACAGGACGAAATTGATCAAATCGTCGAAGACGAAGTTCACAAATTCGTCGAATTTATTCACAAAAGTTAAATTAATTTCCCGGTTAAAATTCAAAAAGCGGCGCGACATTTTTATTATTCGCACCGCTTTTTTTTGGTCATTTTAAGAGGTAAACAATATGAAAAATATCATGTTTTTGTGATAGCCTGACATCCGTTGATGCAAGAAGGATTTTACCGGGAATTTTGTGGAATGTCGCCGCTCGTAAATTAGATTAAATTGATGCTTCGGTTTCGCTCGATGATTTACGAATTCCGCCGGGAAATCGGCTTGAACCATTGAAAGCAGAAAGAATCGGGCAATACAGCATCAGCATCAACGATCAATATCGCATCTGTTTTGTGTGGCATGAAACCGACGTGAGTGATGTTGAGATTGTTGATTATCACTAAGTTGATTATCACTAAGAGGAAAAAAATGAGAATACCGACAAGTCGAACGCCGACGCATCCGGGCGAAATGCTCCGCGAGGAATTTCTGATTCCGATGAATTTGACGCAAAAAGAACTTGCCGACGCGATTCAGGTTCCGTATCAGAGAATCAACGAAATTGTCGCCGGCAAACGCGGCGTAACGCCTTCGACCGCCTTGCGATTAGCCAAATTTTTCGGAATGAGCGCGGATTTCTGGCTGAACCTGCAAGTAAAATTCGATCTGTTCGCAACGCAAAAAAAGGAAGAAGCAATTTTGAAAAATATCCGCCGACAAGAATTAACAACCGCATAAATTTTCTATCAAGCCATATTTTCACGACCGATCAAACAGAAAAGTCGGTTGAAGTGATTTTGAATTTTTTAGAAAAAATGCAAAATGCGATTTAGTTATTGCTTTGAAATTATGCAACCGTGATTGATAATTCAAAAGGAATGCTTAACTCGTAGCAAATTGTCATACCCGATGCTGAAATAACAGTTCCGCAATGATCACAATCACTTCGATAACCTGCAAAAACATCAATAAAATAGTTACTTTTGAGTTCAATCAAGTAATGCTTTTGATCGGATACTTTTGACCACAGCCAGTCCAAATGTTCACCAAATTCTCTGTCTTCCGGTAGAGGACTTTCTAAAATCCATCGGTCATCTTGAAGAATAGTCGTCCCTCGCCTATCCCCTTTTCGATGTTTATACGTTGCCGACAAACTCAAATTACTTTCAATTTGTTCAAACGGTAAATCAATACCGATGATTCTTAAACTTGCGCTATACGCTTTATAATAATCAGACTTTTCTTCATTAATTTGCACAATTTTCTAGCCTTCTAAATTTCCGTATCAAACACTTTTCCGAAATAATCTGCAATCTCGCTCGTTAATTGTTCGCGTTTGCGTTCGTCAATTCCGGCTAATTCACGCGCCAGATTTTTCTTGAATTCGATCTGCATTTGCCGTGCGATTTGAATTCTTTGCGCTTGCGGCGAACCCGCGCCGTGCATTGATTCGGTGAGGTAGCCGACAGCGTTTCTGCCAAGAGTCATATTTTCGATGAGGCGCAGGATTCGCATCCGGTTTTCGGTTGAAACGTCGGCGCGTCCTTTGAGATATTTTTCAAGCAGTCCGCCGACGGCTTCGCTGCGGAAGTCTTTTTCGGACGGCATCGTGACGACCATTCCGCCGGCTAAATCTTGGGCGAGTCGCCCGATTTCGTAGGGCATTTTCGTGACGTGGTGTTTGCAGACGTTGGCGATCATATCGTCGTTGATGTATGCGCCGCTTTTCGTCGGTTTCGATTGATACGAAGACGCGATGCCGGTGGCGTAGATCGTTTCGTTGAGGTGCGTCATTTCGACTAATTTTTCTTTGATGTGGGAGACTTTTTCGACTCCGTTATAGTCGGCGATCTGCGCCGCCGCGCCGATCAGAACGTCGCCGACACCGCTTTTGCAGACGTAACTGCGGCGGTGATAACAGGTGAATCGTTCGACCAGCATTGACGCGAAATCGTGTTCGCCGTCCATAAAAATCAGCGCGTTCGGGATGAACACATTGTCTAAAATCACCATTGCTTCCTGTCCGCCGAAATTGTTGTTGCCGACATCAATCGTGCCGCCTTCCATTGCCCGCGTGTCGCACGATTGGCGACCGTAGATGTATGTGATGCCTTCGGCTTCGACCGGAATCGCGCCGACAATCGCGTAATTCTTATCGTTTTCGGTCAGGCGCATCGTCGGCATAATTATCAGCCAATGCGAATTTAGACAGCCGGTTTGATGCGCTTTTGCGCCGGAAACGTAAACGCCTTCGTCGGTGCGTTTGGTAATGTGAACGAACAAATCAGGATCGGCTTGCTGGTGCGGCGATAAACTGCGGTCGCCTTTAACATCGGTCATCGCGCCGCCGATCACGAGATTTTGTTTTTGGACTTCGGTGATGAAATCTTTCAAGCGTTCGTGATAATTCGTCTGAAATTTTTCATCAATTTCAAACGTCGTCGAATAAAGCGAATTGAGCGCGTCCATCCCGACACAGCGTTGAAAACAAGTGCCGGTCAACTGTCCGAGCCTTCGCTGCATCTTATTTTGCAAGACGACATCATCGCGGTTCATTGCAATGTTCAAAAAACGATTAACTTTTTCGCCCGTCAAATGCGAAGTCGCGCTCGCCAAATCAGGTTCGCGCTGTGCCAAATCGTAAGTTTCGGCGACGGCGTTGATGCTCGGTCGAATCATCGGATGCTCGACAATATCTTCGACAAGTTCGCCGAACAGATAAACTTTTAATTTCCGATTTCGCAGCGAATTTATATAGTCATCGCTTGAATTGAGGGTTTGATAAACACGCTGCTTGATGGCTGAATCGTTCATATTTCTCGGTTATAAAATTGTATAAAAATAATTCAAAGGAAATGTTAATTGGTATTACCAATTTATTATCTACTGAACTTAAAAAATACTTGACATTTAATAAATATTTAATTAAATTTAAGTTAAATTTTACCGAACGGTTAGTAAAAAAATACCACAATTCAGCCGATAGCAACAATTATAAATCAGCAGTAGAAATTTGAATTGCAGAATTTGAATTTCGTATCAATCTATTTTAATGGCGAAAAACGGAACGCAAAAAAATCTGGATCGCGCACAGGAAATTTTTCTGACGGCGGCGCAGATTATTTTTAATAAAGGTTACAGCGCGACATCTTTGAATGAGATTGCTGACGTTCTTAATATCACCAAAGCCGGACTTTATTATTACGTCGAGAGCAAACAGGACTTGCTTTATCAGATCATTAAACTAGGGCTTGATGATGTCAAAAACGAAGTCTTGGAACCGGCGAGAATGATTGCGGACGCGGAAAAACGTCTGCGTTTTATCATCAAAAATCACGCGAAACTTTCAGCGGGCGGCAATCACGCGGTGATTATCATTTCACACGAAGTCGAAGCTCTAAATTTCAACCAGCAGCAGGAAGTTTTGCAGCGTCGCCGCGAATACTTCGATTTTATCCGCAATACTTTGGAAGAACTCGACAATGAGGGAAAGCTGCGTGAAATTGATTTGACGACCGCAACATTCACGATTTTGGGAATGATTGTCTGGCTGGCGCGTTGGTTTAGTCCGAACGGGAAAATGCCGGTTGAAAAAGTTTGCGAAGATGTTTGCGAAATGGCTTTAAAAGGAATTTTGAAAAATTGTTAAGCAGTTGACAGAAAGTTCTCAGAGTTACAGGTAGTGACAGAATAGTAAAAAACAAAGAGCTAAATCAAAATCAAAAGACCTGTGAACTTTTTAACATCTGCTTAGTTAAAAAGGATGATTTATTTCGGCAGAAGCGGCAATTTAAGGAGTTTATATTTATGAAGAAAATTTTATTTTTATTTTTTACCTGTCTTGTATTGACAGGCGGCGCAGTTTCGATTTCGGCACAGGCAACGGCAAACGCCGAATTGCGCGGACGGGTGAAAGACCCGAACGGTGCCAGTGTCGCGGGCGCAACCGTGACCGTCACGGACAATGCCAAAGGCACGGTTCGCACGGTGACATCCGACAGCGACGGTAATTACGTCGTTTTGTCGCTTCCGCCAAGTGTTTATACGGTCAAGATTGATGCGCCCGGATTCGGGTCGAAAACCATCAACAATGTCACGCTCGAAGTCGGTGAGCAATCTGCGCTCGATGCTGATTTGACGCTCGGACAGGTCGGCGCGGTGATTGATATTGCCGCCGGCGATCAGCAAATAGTTGATACGGAAAGAACTCAGCAGTCGTCGGTCATTTCCGGTCGTCAACTCAACAATCTGCCGATCAACCGCCGTAACTTTTTAGATTTCGCGCTGCTCACTCCGGGCGTGACCGATTCGGATAATATCAACGATTCGACCGATTTCCGCGTCGTCCAGACTCCGCAGTCGGGACTTTCATTCGGCGGCAACAACGGTCGCGGAAACTCGATCAATGTTGACGGTTCATCCACCGACACGCCTTCGGGCGGTTCGCGCGATGTGGTTAGTCAGGAAGCCGTGCAGGAATTCCAAGTTGACCGCAACAGCTATAACGCCGAATTCGGCGGCGCATCGGGCGGCGTGGTCAATATCGTCTCCAAAACCGGCAGCAACAATAGTCACGGCAGCGCATTCGGCTATTTCCGCGATAAACGATTCGATTCGCGCAATAAATTCGATTTGAATCCGAACGGCAAATCACCTTTCAGCCGTCAACAGTTCGGCGGCAGTCTCGGCGGCAAAATTGCCGAAAACAAAACATTTTATTTCGTCTCGGCGGAAGGTTTGCGTCAGCGTGAAACTGCTTTCGTGAGTCTTAACGATTCACTTGCAGGAGGTTTGACCCTCAATCGGGCAAACGCAGCCAGCGATCAGAATTTTTTTCTGACATACCTTGCCGGACGTGCTGCGTTTGCGCCGCTTGCCGCCGGAGTTCGCGGCGTTTTGACCGCGCCGACTACACGCACCGCAAATCTTTACGCTTCGACCAGCGGACAATTTCCGTCAAGCACGTCGAACGGTCTAATTTCCGGTCGTGTTGACCATACTTTCAGCGATACCGATAACGGATTTGTCCGGCTCAATCTATCAAGATTTAAAGGTGGCAACCAGTCAACCGGCGCATTAAACGCAATTTCGCGCGGCAACAGCATCAAAGCACCGAGCGCGGGAATTCTGTTTTCTGAAAATCACACTTTCAACACGACGACGCTTAACGAACTGCGGGCGCAGCTTTCTTATTACAATTTGAGAATTACGCCGAACGATCCGAACGGACCGGAAGTAAATATTCTCGGTTACGGAAATTTCGGACGCGATATTTTTCTGCCTTCAAATGCTTATACAAAGCAATTTGATGTAGCCGATACTCTTTCTTTCGTGCGCGGTTCGCATACGATTAAAACCGGAATCGTGGCTGTCGCCAATCGTGTTTCAACCAATTCGGAAACTTTTTTGCCGGGAACATTTCGATTCGGCGCACTTCCTTTTGCGTCTGTATTTACAGCCGCACAAAGAACTGCAATCGGTCAACAAATTCAAGCCGATGCAATTGCCGGAAATATCACTCCGGCACAAGCTGCACTTTTAGGCACAACATTGAGCAATCAAACAGCCAGCACGATTACTTCTTTGCAGGCATATAATATCAATGCACCGCAGGTTTATCAGCAAGGTTTCGGCTTGCCGTATTTTGCCAGCAACGGGCAGAAATTTTCGGTGTTCGGGCAGGACACATGGAAAATCAGACCGAATCTGACGTTCAGCTACGGCGCACGTTATTTCTTGCAAAACGAAGCAAATCCGGTGCCGACAGATAAAAATAACATCCAACCGCGAATCGGCGTTTCGTGGGATGTTTTCGGGAATGCACACACGGTGATTCGTGCCGGTGCAGGAATTTTCACCGGGCAGATTGATAATCAGGAAACCAACGTCACCAACACGCTGGCTTCGGGAACTGATCCATACAGCATCAACATCGTCGTGTCGGCGATCACGCTGCCGGGAACATACAGTTCGGCGTTTATTTACCAAACTTTACTGGCGCAAGGCGTAATCGGCAACCGTCAGATTGTCGCTTCGGATTTGACTCAATTCGGTTTGAATACCGCGCCCGGAAGACCGCTCGAAGCGCGAATTCGTCTGGGACAAAATTTCCAGAACCCTGAAACATATCAGGTCAGCGGCGCAGTTCAGCAGGATTTGGGACGCGGTTTCGCGGCGGAAGTGAGTTATTTGTTTACTCGCGGTTTGCACATCGTTCGTCCGGTTGATGTCAGGAGATATACGCCTATCACATCGGCAGTTCAACAACCTCCTACATCCTGTAATAATATAAATGGAGTATTTACTAGTTTTTTTACAGGTTTGCCGTGTTTGTTTCCGATAGACAGAGGTATATTTCTAATTCCAAGTACAGTTCCGGGAGGCGCAGCGATTCCCGCTAATTTACCCCAGTATGCTCTGGATGCCGAATATCAATCGGTTGCAAATACTTTTTACCACGCCGGAACATTGCAGATCACCAAACGGTTTTCAAATAATTACAGTTTAAATGCTAACTATACATATGCGAAATCAATTGACGAATCAACCGATTTCAATACGGATTATTTGGCGCAGAATCCGCTTAATGTTCGTGATGACCGCGCGTTGTCGTCGTTTGACCAACGCCATCGCGCCGTCATCAGCGGAACATTTATCAGCCCGTCGAAAAACAGCTTTTTGAAAGACTTCGTGTTATCGCCGATTTTCACGGCGGGCAGCGGCAGACCGTTTAATTTGTTAATAGGTTCTGACACAGATGGCGATACACGCCTATACAATGATCGTCCCGCGCTTGCCGGCAGAAACACCGGACGCGGCGAGGCTTCATATACTTTCGATTTGCGTGTGGCACGTCGTTTCTTTGTTCAGGAACAGCGATTTTTGGAATTGACGTTTGAAGGATTCAATCTTTTTAACCGCGTCAATTACAACGGCATCAACAACATCGTCGGCACGACCTGCGTCGCCAATTTTGCGACCAATCCGAACTGTGCGGGAGCAACGACCGTCTTGCCGATCAACGCTCGCGGTATCAAAGGCGCAGGGGCAACCGATCCGCTCGGATTTACATCAGCAGCAGCGGCTCGACAACTGCAATTCGGTGTTCGTTATAACTTTTAGTTTTTAACGATTGAAACTGAAAGAAAGGTTTGGAAGCGTGAAGTTAATTCATTCTTCCAAACCTTTTATTTTTGGAGGCAATTGAAAAATCATATACGTTTGGCGATTGAATCGGTCGAATTGTTTGGTTACTATTAAATTATGAAATTATATTTCGGGAAAGTTTTTGCGGTTTCCTTGATATTTTTAAGCATTTTTTTCAACGCTTGCAACGGAAATAATTTGCCATCAGATGCGAATTCAAATTCTGCCGACTCCGCGCCGAAGGCGAATGTCAATGCGAACAATTCCGTGAAAGATACTTTTGCCGAATTTACGCAATACGTCAGCATAAACACCGAACCCGACGAAATAGTCTGGCGCGAAGATAAAATCGGACAGGCTGACAATTCGGCAAACGGCAAAAGAAAAATCAACGCCGTGTTGAGATTTCTGCCTGAAGATACGCCGAAATTTTACGAACGATTGACCGCCGCCGGAAACGGCAAACCGGCGGTTTTGGAAACGGAAGATTGGTATCCGGCAGAATTAATCGCCCAAAGCCAGATCAGCGGTGACGGCACGGTCAAAGGGACATCGTTTGTTGTTCAGGATTTACCGATTGCGCCGTTCACCCAAGCGGTTGTCACGCGCATTGAAAATTCCGAATATTTTATCATCGAATTAACCGATTGATATTGTGCAATATTTAACTGGCTCAAACTTTTTTCTTTTTAGGTTTAATTACCTTCTTTGCCGGAATGTTTTTTTGAACCGGCAAAAGCGTCAATGTTTCAAAAACCGTTTTGAATATATCCCGTATCTGTTCAACTTTCACAGTATCGTCAAAACCGGTTCCGATCATTAAAACCAAATCGCCGACCAAAACAGTTTGAAAGTAAGTTTGATTCGTATTAGTCGCGTTGGGCGAAGGATAACTCCAATAAAGTGTTGCAATATTCTTTCCGGGAATAGGATTATTTGGCGGATTATAAATTGTCAATAAAGAGAGTTCACCGGCGGCAACATTTAATTTTGCTTTCCATAACGTTTCCTGAGCAGCAATATCCCAATCACGGTGCGCTTTGAGAATTTCACTTTCATCGGTAATTTTTTTCGTGCCGAGAAATTCTTTGGTTTTGACGAAATATACAACTAAGCCGTTGAAGTCGGTCGAAATCTGCAAACTTCCGTCATTATTTTGCGAAGCGGTCGGATTGCCGCCGGGAACCAGAAGTGTAAAAGGCTGTGCTGCATTATTATTTAAGACCAGCAAGCCTTTAGCAGTTTTGACAGTCTGAAAATCGGGTGTAACCTGTGCCGCTGAAGTTAGAGCCAAAACACACAAAACAAAAAATAATAATAGAATTTTATTCATAAACAAGTACTGTCCTCATAGAAAATCGCAGTAAAAATCACGAAAAAGTGTCAAGAAAAATATTCAAAAGCGTTTTCTTTCAATTAAAATAGATATTACAGAGACGGCTTTTGTCAGTCTCTCGTTAAGTTATAACGAACCTTAGCTTTCTTCATATTTTTTTAACTTGCGGTAAAGTGTTGATAAATCTATTCCAAGGATTCCGGCGGCTTCCGTTTTATCTTCGTCAACCGATTTAAGTGTATCTAAAATATATTTGCGCTCTGTTTCTTCGAGTGTTGCCTGCTCGGACATTTGAGGCATTGTTGTTTCGTGCGCTCCGAGCCGAACCTTGGGCGGCAGGCTGGCAGCGTCAATTTCGTCGCCGCTCAAGATAAATGCGCGTTCGATGGCGTTTTCGAGTTCGCGGATGTTGCCCTGCCATTGATAATTTATCAATGTTTGCAAGGCTTCCGGCGAGACGGATTTCTCAGGTGCGTTTTGGGTTCGGGCGATTTTCCCGGCGAAATGTTTGGTCAGCAGCGGAATGTCTTCACGGCGTTCGCGTAGCGGCGGAAGCATAATTTCGATGATATTCAGGCGATAATATAAATCCTCACGAAAACGATTTTCCGTAACTTCAATTTCAAGATTTTTGTTGGTGGCAGCGATAATCCGTGCGTCGAATTTTACCGGAATTGACGAGCCCAGCGGCGTGACTTCGTGTTCCTGCAACGCCCGTAAAAGTTTAACCTGCAACGGCACAGGCATTTCGCCGATTTCGTCGAGAAACAAAGTTCCGCCGGTCGCCGAACGAAACAAGCCTTTTTTGTCGGCGGTCGCGCCCGTGAACGCGCCTTTGGTGTGTCCGAAAAGTTCGCTTTCGAGCAGGCTTTCGGGCAACGCGCCGCAGTTGACGGCGAGAAAAGGTTTAGAAGCGCGGCGGCTGTTGTAATGAATTGCCCGTGCGATCAATTCTTTGCCCGTGCCTGATTCGCCCTGAATTAACACGCCCGCGCTGGTATCGGCAACTTTTTCGACGATTTGAAAAATTTCCTGTAAACGTGCGCTGTTGCCGATGATTTCGGCGAAACCGTAATGATTGCCGAGTTCGCGCCGCAGTGCGCGGTTTTCGCGGAAGAGTTCGCGCTGACGAACGGCGTTTTTAACGGTTTGCAGCAAATCTTCGTTAACGAACGGTTTGGTGATGTAATCGTATGCGCCTTTGCGAAGCGCGGCGATTGCCGAATCAATCGAAGAATATGCCGTCATAATTATCACAATCGCTTCGGCATCAACCGATTTCAGACGATCGAGCAGTTCGATGCCGTCAATTCCCGGCATTTTAATGTCGGTCAAAATCAGCGCGACATCATTCTGCGAATAAATATCGAGCGCATTTTCCGCGCGGTCAGCCGTCAAAACCTGAAAACCTTCGTTTTCAAGCAACTGCCGCAATATCGAACGCATCAATTCTTCATCTTCGACGACTAAAATTTTTTCAGACATATTTGTTAAACTCCAAATGCGGATTAACTGAATTTTATAATCCCGAATCCAAATTCTCCCGCTATTATGTTAGCATCAAATTTACCCGAACTTAACCGAATGCGCCTTCATAAATTTGCCATAACTGCTTTGCTCGCCTTTGTTTTGACGCTTGAAATGACGGCGCAGAATACTAATCCCGTCGAACGGCAGGTTTCAAATCCGCTGACCGATACGCCGAATATCAATCCGGTTTCGCCCGAACAGAGCATCACGGTTGCCAAACCGAATGGCGGCAAACCGACGTTTGAACAGGAAGGCGGCGACGGCGAAGTAGTAGTTTATTCGCTCAAACAATCAGTCGAAGGCACGGAAGGCAAACGAATTTTGAGGCACGAAGGCAGAGTTGACGTGCATTACGGAATTTATCGCCTGCAAGCTGATAAAGTCGTTATTTACGAAGCCGAAAACAAACTCGTCGCTGAAGGAAGCGTGATCTTCGATCAGGGCAGCGACCAGCGAATTACGGGTTCAAAAGGCGTTTGGAATTATAAAACCAAACTCGGCACATTTGAAGAATCAACCGGATTTACCAATCAAACCAACGACGGCACGGTCATTTATTTTACCGCTGATAAGGTCGAGCGCATCAGTTTGACCGAAGTTAAAGTCACGAAAGGGAAGTTTACCGCCTGCGAAGATGCCGTTCCCGATTGGAGTTTTACGGCTGACGAAGCCGTCATCAAACAAAACGACAAGGTGAAATTAAAAGGTCCGAAATTCCGCATCCGCGATGTGCCGGTCGCCTATCTGCCGTTCGTTTCGATCCCGATCAAGCAGGAAGACCGCAGTTCAGGGTTTTTGATTCCGACAATCGGATTTTCACAAAATAAAGGTGCGCGGCTTTCGACCGCTTATTTTCAGACGCTCGGACGTTCGGCTGATGTCACTCTGCGAAGCGATATTTACACGGGACGCGGTTTGGGTTTCGGGCTTGATTTTCGGACTCGTTCCAATTCACGTTCGTTTTTCGAGTTCGGATTTTTCGCCGTCAAAGACCGCATTTTCGGTGCGCGTGCCGATGACGCACACCCCGATCAGGGCGGTTCTGTGGTTTATGCCAACGGTGTCCAGTATTTTCCGAACGGTTTTACCGCCGCCGTTGATGTTCGTCTGACTTCAAATCTGGCGTTCAGGCAGGTTTTTTCCGATGGCATTCAGCAGATTATTTCGCCGATCGAGGTTTCACAGGTTTTCATCAATAAAAGCTGGAACAGCTACACACTCGATTTTCTCGCGCGGGCGCAGGAGATTTCAATTCCGAATGTGCTGGTCAAAACACGAAATCTGCCGAGCGTAAATTTTCAAAAACGCCTTTCGCGCCTCTCTTTTTTCGACAAAGCATATTTCGGTTTCAACACGAGTCTCGAAGGCGTTTCGCGCCGCGAAGAGGTTAATGATCTCGCGCTTTACCGCAGTCAGACCGGCAGCGATCCGATTGTCACGCCTGCGCTTAGTCAGCGGTTCGACGTTTTTCCCGAATTTTCAGTTCCGATTAACACTAAATATTTTAATTTGACCGCCACCGGCGCGGCGCGTTTTACTTATTATTCCAATTCGCTTAATGATTTACGGCAAGTGATCGGCAAAGACATCGTGCGGCGATACGGCGAATTCGATTTGGATTTTCGTCCCGTCGCGCTCGCCAAAAATTATTACGGCAAAAACGATGTTTTCAAATTTCGCCACACAATCGAACCGTTTTTGACTTATCGCTTAATCAAGGGAATTGATAATTTTAACCGCTATATCCGGTTCGACGCGCTCGACACGATCACTAATACCAACGAAATCGAATTCGGCGTAACCAATCATTTTTACACGCGGCGTTATCCTGAAGCTGTCACCGAAGAGGCGCAAAAACTTTTAAATGAAGACCCGGAGAAGGCGAAAAATGCGCTCAGTATTCAGCCGTATGATATTTTTTCGCTGACCGTGCGCGGCAAATATTTTCTCGATAAAAATTTCAGCGGCGCACTTATTCCCGGACAGCGCAATCAGATCGCGCCGATTACATCGCTTTCATTTTATACATTCGGCGGCGTTCCGAGACGTTTTTCTCCGCTCAATATTGATGCGACGTATCGTCCGCGCAAAACTATTTTCGTTAATTCGCGGCTCGATTACGGTGTGCAGAGCGGCGGTTTGCGCGATATTTCGGCAACTGTCGGTTACGACACGAATTTCTTCAAGTTTTTCCAGACATTTTACTACACACGCGCCGTCTCGCTTGTGCCTTCGCTGCAACAATACGCCGATTCAAGCGGTAAGGAAGCGGGAACTCTGCGCGGTTCGCAATGGAGTCCGTCGGTCTTTATCGGCGACCGCAATAAAGGTTTATACGGCGGCACATCGCTCTTTTTCGATTTTGAAAACAGCCGCGTCCAACAGCGCGGTTCGCCGCTCATCAGTTCGCTTTACACCATCGGTTATGCCAAAAACTGCTGCACGATCAATCTGCAATATTTCACTTATAATGTCGGAGTGCGCCGCGAAAACCGCGTTGTTTTCAGCTTCAAACTCAACGGCATCGGCACCTTCGGAACTGAACAATTCGGACAGGGACTGAGGTAAGTGTGAAGTATGAAGTGTAAGGTATGAGTGAAAGAAATAAATAATTCACAACTCATACTTAACACTTTATAATTACCACTTAATGACGGTAAATGTCTTGTGCAAATGAGTTATAGTATTCGACCGGCGCGAGATCGTCGGTTAAAATCGGGATGTCGTCGGGAATATTCTTTTCGTATAGATGCGCCAATAAACCTGAAATTTGCGGATCGGAACTTTGTAGTTCGACCGCATTTTTCGATTTAAAGGCGACGATAATCATATTCTGCAAATGATCGTCGGTGTAATCGGCATTGATTTTGAAGAGGCAGACTTTCGGGAAAACCTGTCTGTAAGTTGCGAGTTCAGCACGAAAAAAACGGCTCGATTCGCCGGAAATTGCCCCGCCGATGTTGAAGATTACCACGCCGTGATCGGTTAATGAACGACTGATTTGCGAAACGGCTTCGACCGTCGTTAATTGAAACGGCACGGAAAACATCGAGCCGTATGCGTCCATAAAAACCACGTCATAACTGCCGGAAACTGCTTGATTGAGAAAAGTTCTGCCGTCTTCGTGTTTTATTTGCAGTCGCGGATTCGGCACGAGTCTGAAGTATTTTTCAGCAATTCGAGTCATTTGCGGATCAATCTCAGCAACATCCATTTCCGCATTCGGATATTTTTCGAGAAACGCGCGGGGAAACGTGTAACCTGCGCCGCCGAGCAATAATGTTTTTTTCAATTCCGGTTTGAAAAATCCGGCGAGTTGATAATAACGTGCATATTCCAGAACGAGTTCGTCGGAATCAAAAAAAATCGCCGACTGCGTGAAAAACGGATCAGTCGCCATCGCGCGAATCGGTTTGCCGGTTTTCGGATCGGTCGCATTAAAAACCCGGACGCGGCTGTATTCCGTATCAATGTCGTGTAAATCATTGGAAATAAACAGTTCATAAGCGGCAAATTCGCTCGCCGCCACACCGAAAACGAATAGCACGAGCAACGCGATATTAAATTTGCTGACTGCAAACGGCGCGAGAACCAGCGACAAAACGACGAGCGATGCACCGATTAAATAAAGAGTCCGAACGCTGCCGACGAATGGAATCAAAAAAAAACCGGCGAGAAATGTCCCGAAAATGCTGCCGACGGTTGAAAATGCGTAAAGTCTGCCGACGGTTTTGCCCGAATCGGCAAGCGTCGAAATCTTTAATTTAACAGCGTAAGGTGTCACGAATCCGAGCAGAACGCTCGCCGGTGCGAACAATAAAACGGCGGCAATGACAGACTTTATTTCTAAATTTAACGACGCGGAAGCGACCAACGACAAAATCAAATCTTTCAACAAAATCGTCAGCGAAACCAAACCGCCCGCGAGAAAAATAACCGCCGCCAAACCTTTTAATTCAGGCTTTTTATCAGCAACTTTTCCGCCGAGCCAATATCCCAAACTCAATGCGCCCAAGATCACGCCGATCAAACTCGTCCAGACGTAAGTTGACGCGCCGAGATACGGCGAGAGCAGACGCGAACCGATAATTTCGTAAATCATCACTAATGCGCCGCAGACGAAAACGGTCAGTTCGAGAATAAACGGTTTGATTGGCGCGGAATTTTCATTCATAAAATTGAAAAGAGCGCGGAAATGTATCTCCGCGCTCCCGTATTCTACACATAAATCGAGTTATGCGCTGACTTTTTGATGATTGACAAAGGTCAGCCAGTCGGCATTTTGGGGCGCAGGACGTTCGTTGCGAATGACTTTGAAGTATTCGGTTTGGAGTTTTTTGGTTATCTCGCCGCATTTGCCCGCACCGATTGTAATGCGGTCAACCGAACGAATCGGCGTGATTTCAGCAGCTGTGCCGGTGAAAAATAATTCGTCGGCGAGATAAAGTGCGGCGCGTTGAACTGTAGATTCTTCGACTTCGATACCCATTTCGCGTGCGATTTTGATAACCGTATCGCGGGTGATTCCCGGCAGAATCGAAGCACCGAGTGGCGGCGTGATAAGTCTTCCGTTATTGACCAAAAATAGATTTTCGCCCGAACCTTCGGAAATATATCCGCGATCATCGAGCGCGATGCCTTCGCTGAAACCGTTGGTGATCGCTTCCATCTTGATAAGCTGCGAATTCATATAATTCGCTCCGGCTTTCGCCATCGCCGGTAAAGCATTGGAATTAAAACGCGTCCAGCTCGAAACGCAAACTTCGATGCCAGCGTCTAACGCTTCTTCGCCGAGATATTTGCCCCATTGCCAGACGGCGATATATGCGTCAATCGGATTCGGAAACGGGTTGACACCGAACGCCGGTTTATCTTCATTAAGACCGCGAAAAATGATCGGGCGAATATAACATTCGTCCAAACCGCTCTGACCGATCAGATCAACGACCGCGCCGCAGAAGGTGTCGAGGTTAAAATCAACCTGCATCCGGTAAATTTTTGCCGAATTAATTAATCGCTGCATATGTTCGCGCAGACGAAATACCGCCGGACCCTGATTCGTCCGGTAACAGCGAATACCTTCAAAAACGCTCGAACCGTAATTGACGACGTGCGACATAACGTGAATTCGTCCTTCGTTCCAATCGATCATCTCGCCGTTTTTCCAGATTTTCGGCGCAATTTTCATCGTATTGACATCATTATTTGACATATTTATTTGTAAACTTCGCCGGACTGCGGCGCATCACGAGTTATTTTTAAATTCGGGTTTTATAACAGTTTTTATACTGGTCAAGAATAATCTATGACAGAAGTTTTAGCAAGATAAGTGATTGTTATGACAAAACAGGACGCTCTCAAAAAATCAAAGGAAAATAAAAAAGGCGAACCGAAATTCGCCTTCATTTTACCGATTTAGAGAATAGAAATTCGCGGCGCGGTATCGTCGAGCCTTGCGAAATAAACGATGCCGTTAATAGTCACGCTGATGACCAACGGTTTGTCGCCTGCGCCCCGCAATTGATTGGTTAGGAGAAAATCAACCGCGTAAATGCCGGGTTCGGTTTGCACCGGATTGTTAAAGGAAACAAGCGAAACGTCGCCGATTCTTGCCGTAATTGCCGCAACCGGCACACCTTCACGAACGCCCGTCATAAAGACGCGCAGAACAGTCGCCACGCGAATACCGCCGCGAAGTCTTTGCGTCGTAATAGTAAACGGTTCGGATGTTTTGACGCGATTCGTGGCGTTGACCGCCAACGCTCTGCCGCCGGGTCCGGGCGCGGGAAGTTTGGTGAAAACATCAGGTCGGACGGGAACTAAGGTCGCGGTTGTTCGGATGAAATTACCGTTGAAATTGATAACCACCGGATAACTCGTGCCGGTCGGCGCATCCGACGCACCGAATGCGGGCGGAAGGACGAAAGTTATTTCACTTGAACTAACCGACTTAATGCCGGCAGCGATTCCTGAAACCGAAACGGTGACACCGTTTAATTCAATCGGGAGCGGAAATCTGCGGTTGATCGAACCGACTGCGGTGGTCGAACCGACTGATGAATTGACCGCCGCCGGGAAGTTGACGATTGCCAGCATTGCCGGAGCTAAACCCTGCACCGCACTCGGTGTCACGGGGGTCGGCGACGGACTCGGCGACGGACTCGGTGTCGGCGTTGTTCCCGGTGTCGGTGTGGCAACAACAGTCGCGGAAACCGGCAGACGGCTCGCGCCCGTAAAATAACTCGGTGCGGCGTTCGACTGTGTTGTTTCGACCGGAGTCAGCAAATAATATGATTCGGACAATAATTCGGGATTGCCCGTGCCGATTTCGGTGAACGAAAAATTGAATGTCATACGCCTGACGCTGCCGCTCAAGATCGGCTGAACCGATGTAACCGAAAAATTCGGTGGCGGAAAAGTGGTCAGCGCGGAAAATGTCGCCGTCGTTGCCGGAACGCTCAACGGGTAACTGAAAATCTGCACCGGACGCGCTGCATCCGAATTAAGACCGTCGGTTGCCGTTGTAGGAATCGTGCCGTCGTTTTTAATGTTCAGACGCGATTGATAAACGATCACCGGCTGTGAATTGTCATCCGAAGTAAAGCCGGGAAAATGCGGAACATCGCCGCCGGACGCGCCTGCGTCCGCATCGCTGCGCGGACCGATACGGCGAAAAGTCGATGTCGTCGTGTCGTAAACAAACATTGCAAACGAGGTCGCGTAATTAGTTGCGCCGTTTTCAGCCGTCAAATCGGCAAATGAATCAAAGCCGATATAACGACCGTCCTTACTCATTCTCGCGCCTAAACTGATGATGTTGACAACATCACCCGGATTGGTTTGAGTTGTTACCGTCACCTGTCTGCCTCTGGCTGCGCCAACGCCCGCCGGGTTTCCGACGGCATCGAGATTGGCGTAATAAACTTCTTCGTTGCGGTCGGCATTTGATCCGCCGGTCATATTAAAGACGGAGTTTTCTCCGGTCGAAGCAAACATTACGCGCAAGCCGCTGGCGGAAATCGTCGGATTATCGTTGTAAATCGGTTTGGTGATAGTTCCGCGAGGAGTAGATGTCACCTGTCCGAGAGTCGAAGTAGTCCGGGAGAAAGTGAAAATTTCATCGTTACCGTCAGTATTGGTCGCTCCTGAAGTGTTGATTAAATTACGGGTTGAAACAAATGCGAAAACGCCGCCGTTATTGTTAATCGAAGGATCGTGATTGTCTTCGGAAATAAATGGAAGCGAAAAATTAGAACCGGCAGTCGGGGTCGCACTTGCCGGCGTATTGGTAACTTGTGTAAAAGTTCCCGCGCTCAAATCCGTCAAACCAAGTTCTGCTCCCGAAGATAAATCCGCGCCGGCAGTTGCCGGAACTTGATAGAGCCACAGTTCGGTATTGCCGTCAGCCTGCAAAATTGCCGCGTAACCTGTCGTATTGCCGTCAAAACTTTTTGGACTCGTGCCGTTTGCTGCCGCCGTCGAAACGGAGGTCGTGGCATTTGATTCAAAAGCGATCCAGCGTCCGTCGCCGCTGATAACCGGATGAAGACTGGCAACTTCGACCTTGATGTTGGAGTTGACCGTCGGCGAAATCGTCGTATCGGTCAAAGCTGATTTGGTATCGGTAATTTGAAAAATTCGTCGCTGTGCGTAATCAAACAGAAAAATCTCACGGTTGCCGTCGGTGTTTCGCGGATTTTCAGTGGCGATGTTGCCTCTTGATTCGATGACGATAAATCTGCCGTCGGTGCTGATGCCGTTGGCAAAAGACTCTTGAGCCGAATTGGTAATCTGACCGATAGCCGTATCAACCTGACCGGGAATCGGTGTCGGCGTTGGTGTCGGTGTCGGTGTCGGCGTTTGTGCCGAAGCGTGATTAAAAATAGCAAATAAGAAAATAACTGCTGAAAAAGTAAAAATACGAAGTTTCACAAACCCCTCCAAAAAATTCTGTATTGAGGACATAAATATAAAAATAGTTTCCCAAAGCACGAAATTAAACATTTTAAAGATAAAAAATGCGTTCTGCAAGCAAGTATTGTTTTAAAACTGAATTTAGTGCGCGAAAAACATTTCTTTGATGCCGAAAAAACGCTAAATGGTTGTCATTGGCGCATTATCATTTATTATAAAGTAGTTGGACAGAATAATTTTCAAAATGTTTAGAGTCCCGCCTTCAGGCGGCTTTTCCGACCGCGAAGCGCGGCGGAACGCTTTGAGCCGTCTCGAGACGGGACTCGAAACACGCGCTACACATCTTTAAATTAATTTTGTCCGGTTATTTACTTACAATAATTGATTGAATATGTCCGAACCATTAAAAAAGCGTTTGATGATTGTCAGCGGCGAAGTTTCCGGCGATACGCACGCCGCCAAACTCGTGCAGGCTTTGCGGACGTGTGAACCTCACACCGAATTCGAGTTTTTCGGCGCGACGGGCAATCAATTGCGCGGCGAAAACGTCGAAACGATTGTCCGCGCCGACGATCTTTCGATTGTCGGACTTTTAGAAATCGGCAAGGCTCTGCCGGTATTTTGGCGGGCGTTTCAAAAATTAAAAAATGCGGCAATCGAACGACAGCCTGACGCGGTGATTTTGGTAGATTTTCCCGATTTTAATTTGAAACTTGCCAAAACATTGAAAAAACGCGGCTTGAAAATTATTTACTACATTTCGCCCCAGCTTTGGGCTTGGCGAAAATACCGCATCAATGCAATCAGAAAATATGTGGATTTGATGCTCGTGATTCTCCCGTTTGAAAAAAAATGGTATCGGGATCAGGGTGTCGAAAATGTCGAATATGTCGGCAATCCGACCGTCAGGGAAATTCAGATAAATTTGTCCAAAGAAGATTTTTGCAGCAAACATCAATTAAATCCGCAAAAACCGATCATCGCGCTGCTCGGCGGCAGCCGTCAAAAGGAAATTACCCGAATCCTGCCGACGCTGCTCGAAACGGCTTCGTTAATGAATCAGACTAGAAAAGATTTACAATTCGTCATTCCTTTATCGCCGACGAGAAAAATCGTAGAAGTCGAAGCCGCCAAATCCTCTGTGTCGAACGCGCCCGAAAATTTGCTGGTCGTGCAAAATGAAACTTACGATGCGCTCAATGCCGCCGATGCCGCCGCCGTCACGAGTGGCACGGCGACGCTCGAAACGGGAATTATCGGAACGCCGATGGCAATCGTTTACAAAAGTTCCCCGCTCAATTACAAACTTCTCCGTCCGCTCATCAGCGTTCCGCATTTCGGTTTGATAAATTTAATCGCTGAAGAAAGATTGGCGCAAGAATTTATCCAGCACGATTTCACGCCGGAAATTTTGTCAAAAGAATTGTTCAGATTGCTCGAACCGGATGTAAACCGTCGGATGCGGGAAAAATTTGCGTTCGTTACTGAAAAACTCGGCAAAAACGGCGCATCTGAAAATGCGGCTGAGGCGATCTTAAAACTGTTGAAATATGATTAAAAACAGTTTATTTATTTGCCGGTGAAGTCAATAATTCCCGGATAATTTTACCCGGAAATTTAGTAAAACCTTTTTTCTTTAATACTTCAAACGGTTGATTATCAGCGTCGAGATTGCCGGTCAGAGCGAGAATAGTCGGCGCAAGGCTCAGGCTGTCATACGGTTTTTCGATTGTCAGACCTCGCGGAATTCCGGTTTTGTCGCCGCCCGCAAACATCAGCGCGGAAATCGTCGAAACGCGGAAAAACGAACCGTGATTGCCGCCCGGATTAAAGCCGCGCACGTCGAAATTCCAATGATTATTTGCCAGAACCAAAATATCGACTTCCGCCATTTCGCGCTGTCGCTGGCGAAAACGTGTCAACAATTGGTCGTCGCCGGTCGAATTTTTATCTGGATTTATCGGTATTTGATGACGCGCAAGCTGTTCGTTCAAACCGATCACGGCATTGGAATAAATCGTCCGGTGCGTTGCGTTCATCCAATCGTCTTCGCCGTGCCACGCGTCAAGCCACGAAATTTTGTCAACGCCTCGAGGAATTTTCAAATTTTCATCTTCATATATTTTGAGCGGAAAACCCGCGCTCCATTTTTCAATTTGAAAAGTAAATTTCCCGTCAATATTCTGCCGTAAATTCGAGACGGGCAAATACCGAAAACTCGAGTTTCCCTTTTGATCTTCGCGCGATAAAACGAGTGACTGTTTGTTATTTGCACCGAAAAGGCAGATAAACGATTGATCCGGCAGCAAATCGGCGGGCAGTTGATCGGCAATTTGATCGAGCGGAATCGAAACAGCGGAGAAATCAACCGGACGATTGCCGACCTCGCGCTGCACGTTATTGCGAACGGTTTGATCGCTTAATAATTTGAAATAATCGAGACGCTTAAAACTTTTTTCAAAGTCTAATTTCCCGTCATTATCCAGAACCAAACCTTGATTAGACAAACCGGCGACGTAATTTTGCAGTTGATAAACCGAATTATGCTCGCCCATCACACCTTTGCCGATGTAATCTTCGATTTTAAGTTTTTCGGGATGAAAATTTTCGTGCCGTAAACTTGATAAATTTGATAAAACTCGCAGATATGCGCGGTATTCCTGCTCTTCGCGGACGGCAATATCTTTCTGCGCGGCAGTTCTTCGAGCCTCGTAGTGAACGCCGGTTCGATATTCTTCGGGCGTGTAAGTTTTCTGCGCGGCGGCGATAATTTTTTCCTGAACTTCGCGCCAGCGTTGAAGTGCGCCGAGTTCGTCAGATATTTCCGCGATGTTTTCGAGCCAAACTTTTCGTGAACGATCAATGATTGAAAAGAAATAATCGAGAGCGGCATTTTTTTCCGCCGCCGGAAGTTTGTTTTTCTCCAACTGCTGCCAGAGAATCTGCAAAGTATTTAAATCGCTGTTCCGCAAATGAAATGACGCGCGTTCGTTACCGTCAAAATCAATCAGCGCAGTCGGATAAGCGTTTTGCCGACCTCTCAAATAAAATGAATCTTTCGATTCGGTCGTAATCAACGGCACGAGCGGATATAAACCTTTAACCGAATAATCCAGCATCAAACGGCGTTTAGCGGCAACGTGATGTGCGCCGCCGTCTGCACTTCCGAGCAGTTTGACGAGATTAAATCCCTGACTGTAAACCTTTTCGTCGGTATTAAAACCGTGATCGGAAACGACGACGAGCGCGGTTTCATCAGCCTGCGGTGAAGTTTGAATCGCCGTCCAAATGCGACCGACCATCCGGTCTAAGTCCTGCAAAGCGAAAATTTGACTCTTTAAATCATTGTTGCCGTGCGAAATATGATCGAGTTCGCCGGTGTAAATATCGAAGTATTTGATTTTCGGATTATTTTTTATTTTGTAAATAATGTCGCGTTCGTTCTGATCGAGCAGTAGATTCCTGAAATCGAAACCGATTGTCCATTCGTCAATAAAATCGGACGGATTTTTGGGCAAAAAATTAACCGCGCCCGTGCCGAATACTTTCCAATTATTGCCGCGCTGAATCAATTGCGGACTCGTGTAGCGATTTTCAAAATCGAACGCGTCGCTCGTAATCGGTATTTGCAGTTCGTTTAAAACCTCGACGGCAGGCAGATCGGCGACTTTGTTGAAACCGTAACCGATATAAAAAGGAAATAAATTCAAATAATCGTAACCGTGCAGCGTCAGCCGGTCGTATTCGACATTGCCCTTGATTTGCAGGTGTTGCCCGGTATCGAGAATGCTCCACGAAGGCGCGGACAAGCTGATGCCGCGCACATAAAAATTTTTCAGATGTGTGCCGTTGTGATAGAAAACTTCTTCAAACCACGGCAGCAGACTTTTGCCCGTCGCCGGATTCTTTTCCGACACGAAACGGTCAATCAAATCGCCCGAAGTGCCGTCGGTTTTTAAAATCACGATTCGTTTGACCGTCTGCGCCCGCGCGTCGGAAAAACCGATCAGCAAAATAACTAAGTAAGTGGACAGAATTAAATTAAAAATTTTTTTCCGACGGAACGCGGGCAACCTGCCTGCCCGCGCGTTCGAGACTCGGCGAGAACCGGCGCGAAACGCTCCGGTTTGCCTGAAACCTGACTTTTGACGGGCGTTTCCGTGCTTGCCGCGCTCCGGGCATCTACTTATCAGAAAAATTAAATTAAATTTTTTACGAAACGACAAATAAATCATTTTCGGGTTATTTTTCGCTGTCGGCGGAAAATTGCGAATCTTCAAACGGCGCGAGATTCAGCATTTCGGCGGACTGATTTCGCCAGTAATTTTCGATTTTTTCGTCTCTATAAATCAACAGCAATTCGTTTTTAGCGGTTAAACTATTGATGCCGTTCAGACAATTTAACGCGAGTTGCCGGATTTCCTGATCGCCGGACATTTTGAAAAGTCGGGCAATCGTCTTGACAGTTTTTTGATGTGCAGAATAACCGTTTTCAGCAATAAAAACGAGCGATTTTTTTATTTTGTCAAGATCGCCGTCAATTTCGGGACGCGAAGAATTTTTCGCCGTTTCGCTCAAAAATCTCTCGTGAAAATCGAGTTCGCGGCGCAGACCGATTTCATTTGCAAGTTCGCCGGTTTGCCGTTCGCGGTGCGTGTAACGCCCGAAAGTGAAAAAATGTGCTGCCGAAAAAAACATTTTGTCGCGCCGATTGTGTTTTAATTCCGCCAATTCTTCGCGCCGGTCATTTTCAATCTTTTTCGGCAAACCGTCCGGGCGAATCGAATACGCGATGAGATTGGCGTATTGCCGTCGTGCAAGTTCGGGCGCGGCAGGCGAATCAAGAGGATTGATCGAAACTTCATCGAGACGGCTGCGAATTTGGGATTTGAAATTTTTATCGAGCGATTCGTCGAGCAAAAGCAGTAATTGCAACTGCGAAAACGAACCCGAACGTGAAGCCTGATTGAGATCAATGCCGCGCCGCGCGGTGACAAATTCGTAAAGCGTCCGACCGAAAAAATAAGGCAAATTTCCGAACGAAGAAACAGCCAGCAGATTTCTCGTCAGATCATCGAGCAGACGTTTGGAAATCTCGCGGCTGCGCGGGTTTTGATTATTTCTGAAATCCACCAAAAGCACGGGGATTTTCGGGAAATCAAGCCCGTAAATTGCCAGCGGAATCATCGTTTTCGGTTTCCCGTGAACATCATCCGGCGCGACCTGACGGTTTTCTTCGTCATAAAAACGCACTTCCCGATAACCGTTCCAATCTCTCAAACGTGCATCTTTCCAAGGATTCTTGAGATTCAAAAATCTGGAATCAAAAGATTTATCCTGTCTGATTTTCAAATCTTCCGAGGCAACCCAAACAATCGCGTGCGTTGCGCTGCCGTCGGGCATTTGCAGCGGTTCAAAATAAAGATTTGCCGAATCGCAGGATTGCCGCAGGAGTTCCCAGTTATGTCCGCGAATACTCTCTGTTTCAGTCAGAGATTTTTGATAAACGCGACTGTAATATTTCTTCTGAACGAACGCGCCGGTCAAACTGTCCGAGAGTTTTATTTTCGCGTGAATATCACGAATTTCCGCATCGCTGAGGATTCTTTCGTTGTTCTCCGTTTGAAAAATTGACAGCAAAGCCAACGCGCTCATCAAAGCGGTTTGACGGGCGTATTTTTGATTGTTTTGATATTGCAAAACAGACGTTCGCAATAACGGATTTGCCTGCGAGAGAACGATTTGCTTAAAAAGCAAACGGAAAACATTGTTCCAAATATTTTTATTCGATGGATTCAGATCAATCGAAACTTGCGGCAGTTTGTCGCCGATTCGATTATTCGTGCCGATATTTTTGTAGAAAAACGGGATGCCGGAAGCAATTTTTTGTGTGAGCGAAGGTTCGGTAAAATTATGCAGCCAAACATATCGAAGCCGGTCATTTTCAGGTTTTTCGTCGCCCAAAGTATCGCGCAAAATACTCAGCAGCGGAACATCACGGCGGTTCGATTCTGAAATTTCGCCGCCTGACAAATCGGCAAAAATCGTGATTAATTCTGCTCCGACGTTGATCTGCTTTTTCTCGATGCGTAAACCGTCTGCCCCGGAAAATATTTTCGATTCAATCGGATTGCCGGAATTTGACGGTGAACTTTCTGCTGATTTATCGTTTTGAGTCGATAATTTATCAACATTTTGAGCGACAATGGGATGAACACAAATTTGAAAAATGAATGTCAAAGTCAGCAAAACAGACGTGAAAAAATCTTTCAGTATTTTGAGGGGCAAAAACTTCATAAAACTTTTGTTACTTTTAAAATACCGTATAGAATTAAATACCTCAAATAAATTTTTGCGGGTAAATGGTTTTGCTGAAACATATTCTCTTTGACAACAGTAATTAATTGAGGAAAAATCATCAAAAATAAAATATTTTAAGTTTGTAAAAAGGTCATCGGGAAAAATAGAAGGGAGAAAAAAAACTATGATAATTACAACCGGAAATGATATATCTGGACACGAAATCGGTCAATATCTCGGCATTGTGCGCGGAATTGTGGTGCGTGCAACCGGCATCGGCGCGGGGTTTATCGGCGGGTTAAAATCAATCGCGGGCGGCAATATCGAAGAATTTACCAGAGTTTGCGAGATTGCGCGGCAGGAATCTTTCAATCGAATGACGCAGCACGCCGCCGAAATCGGCGCAGATGCGATCATCGCAATGCGTTACGATGCCACCGAATTTAATCAAAATTCAACTGAGGTTTTGTCCTACGGGACAGCCGTGAAATTCAAATAAATCTAATTTAATCTATAAAAAAAGCGCGGAAATTCGGTTTTAAATTCCGCGCTTTTTTAATTTGAGTAATCGTGCAAAATAAATTTGAAGTTTTTCTGCGATGGTCGGCGGGTTCGACGGGACGATTTTCCTGTTTCCCGCAGAACCCGCCGACCATCGCAGATTTATTTAACAATTATGTTTCAATATATTGATAATATTGATAAATTTATTTTGCACGACTACTTTATCTGAAATTTATTTGTTCAAAAGCATTTTCGCCAAATCCATTCGGTTGACCGGATTGTTGGCGTTAAATTTACCGTTTTCGAGATTGAGCCAGCCTTTTTGCAGAGCGAAAGCGGCATAACCGCGCCATTGCGTCGGGATCGTTGCCGCATCCGTGACGGTGACGGGCAACGCCGTCGAAGCTGCGATGCCGTCCAGTTGCGACGCTTTAATCAAAGCTACTGCCGCTGTCAAACGAGTGGCAAATTGATTGGGACGAAACTCGCCGTTTGTTCCCGAGTCGTAAAAAAGTTTGCCGTTCGGATTAAACTGCGCCGCTTCGACCGAGTTGCGCGTAGTCAAATCCGCGACATCCGAAAAAGCCTGATTCATCGCTACGAACTGCGGCGATTTACCGGCGCGAATAATAGCCGCCGCCAAATCTGCGCGGGTAATCGCGGAATTCGGCGAAAATTTATTGCCGTCCGGCATTAAAATAAATTTTCTCAAACTCTCAAGGGCAATTGATTGCTGACTTACGGACAATGCCGATAAATCGCTGATGTTGCCGAATTGAAGGCGCGTGATTTCCACCAAACCGAGAAAATCCTGTGCCGTTCCGGTGCTGTATGAATTTTCGACGGTCGCACTCCACATTCCGCTTGCAGGCGCAGAATTCGTAATCTTTTCATTTCTGCCCGCAATATCGGCGGCATTGACATAATTTGACTGTCCGGCGGCGTTTCCATTTTGGTCGGTCAATTTCAAACTCAAATCGTTCGGATTGGTCAGTCCGCCCCAAGCGATATAAACATTTGACTGGATTGTGCCGACAGGAATCGGGATTGGCGTTGAAAATGCTTTGTCGGGAGTCACCGAACCTGAAAAGTTTTGTGTGACTGAAGAGAGAAACTGAATCGAATCGCCGTTCAAAACACCGCGAAAGATACCGGTTTTTCGCAACGGGTAAGCCGATTCGAGAACCGCCGCGTAAGTATTGAGCATTCCCGCGCCGACTTCGTGCGTGAAATAATTCGGCAGAGGTGTCGCCGAACGCTGTAAAATATTTTTGATTTGAGCCGGTCGCAGATTCGGATTGGCTTCGAGCATCAAAGCAATCGCGCCGGACACCTGCGGTGCTGAAAAAGACGTGCCGCTGTCGGTCGTGTAAAAGGGAAGTTCAGCCGGAGTCAAACGCTGTGCGTCCGTTCCCGCCAAACCGAGCGTTCCGGTTTGGGTCGCCACATTTCTCAAACTGACGACGTTGACACCGGGAGCAACCAGCGATGGCGAAAATTGTGCGTCGCCGAACACGCCGCGTGAAGAAAAATCCGCCAAAACGCCTTTTTCATCGGTCGCGCCGACACTCACGACCCACGGCGCGGCAGCATACGGGTTGAGCGAACTGTTGCCCGAACCGCTGTTTCCGGCTGAGAAAACGATATTGATATTATTGTCGGTCAGCATTTTGGTAGCGATATTGACGGGATCGTTATAATCGAAGACCGTATCGCTCGAAAAACTGCAATTAACCACACGAACGCGATAACCGGCGGATTTCTCCATCAAATAATCGAAACCCGAAAGAACGCTAATCAAACTCACATCGCCAACGCTCAAACCCAAAATGTTTGCGCCCGGAGCGATTCCGCTGTATTTACCGCCCGAACTGACACCGCTCGCGGCAATTACGCCCGCGACAAATGTGCCGTGTCCGTTGACGGCATCGGTATTCGGTAAATTTTCAATCGCCGTCGGATTAACGAAACCGACTGCCGCGCTCTGCGTATCGGCGAGTTTGACGTTTTGCAAAACTTTGCCGGAAAGATCGTTGTGCTGCGAATTAACGCCGGTATCTAAAACCGCAACCGTGATATTTTTACCTGAAACAGGCATTCCGGCATTGCGCGTCTGCAAATCGCGGTCGGTCGAAACACGGGAAATCTGGGTGGCTTTATAATATGGATCGCTGTTAAAATTCAAAGTGCGGTTGCCGTAAATCGAACGAACATTCGGCAATTGCGAAACCGCCGCGATTTGCTGTCTGGTCCCCGACACATAAATAAACGGCAGAACTTTGAATTGTGTGCCGCCGAGAATGCCGATTTGTTTTAAGCTGTCGAGATCGGTCGAGTTCGGATAATTGTGAAACGAGACAATCGCGTTGATCGTGCTGTCATCGGTTGATTGGTTGAGAATAATCGCCAAACGCGGGTCAACCGACTGTAATCCGCCGCCGACTGTCCCGTAAAAACCGTCCGCGCCGGTGAAACGAACTCCGTCTGCTCCTGTAAACCGAATGCCGTTGACTTGAGTAAAGACCGCGTCAGCACCTGTAAAGCGACTGCCGTCGGGTCCGGTGATCGAAAATCCGCCCGGAGCAACATAATTGAAAACCTGTCCGGTCGAATTAAATCCGGTGATCGAATCCGCGCCGGTGAAACGCATTCCGTCCGCACCCGTAAAACGCATTCCGTCGGCAAATACCGCCGAACCGTTTGTTCCGGCAACATTAACACCATCCAAACCGACCAACGCGCCTGAAGCCGGATGAACTATTTCCGCCCCGTTCGGATGCACGATAAAAATTGAATTGACTGTCAAAGTCGTGCCGTCCGCGCCCGTGAATCTGTAACCGTCCGCGCCCGTGAAACGTGCGCCGTCCGCACCTGTAAAGCGCATTCCGTCCGCGCCGGTGAAACGCATCCCGTTTGTTCCCGTGTAGGTTACGCCGTCCGCGCCGGTGAAACGTGTGCCGTCTGCACCTGTAAAACGTGTGCCGTCCGCGCCGGTGAAACGCATTCCGTTGACCTGTGTGTTCAAAAAACCGTCCGCGCCGGTAAAGCGCATTCCGTTGACACCGATAAAATCAATGCCGTCCGCGCCGGTAAAACGCATTCCGCTCGTGCCGGTGATTGAAATCCCGGCAAAAACCGTTTGTATCGAAAAAATGATTATTAATACAAAAACAGTCAGACTTTTAGGTGTCACGAAATTATTCATTGGCTCTTACGATTAAAATTTAATGCTGTCCGAATTCGGTTGAATTTCCGATACTATAACACAATGATTACAATAACTAAAAGTTTTGAGTGAATAACTAAAATAAGTTTAACTATTCACTCAAAACATCAACTTTAGTTACCGGCTTGTTCCGAAAGTAAAAGGTTAAATGTCACACCTTTTTCCAATTTCAGATTATTGTTATTGGAAGAAAGCGTCGTCGAACCGCTCGCTGAAACATCCGATGACTGCGAGATTTTGATGCCGCTGACCGTTCTGCCGACTGCATTGGTTGCACCGCCGACAGTTTGTCCGGCGGTGTTAGTGATGCCGCCGACGGTGTTGGTCGCCGAACCTGCCACGCCGCCGACGGTATTTCCGAGACCGCCGAGCAATCCGCCGCCTGATCCGTTACCCGAACCGCCGCCTGAAATACTGCCCGAATTGCTCGAACTGCCAATCACGTCTGCGCTTCCCGCGCCATCCAAATTGGCATTTCCCGCCGCCTGCGTGATCGAGACGATTCTGGCGGTGATCGGCGTGTCGAGATTTTTGCCCTGCAAACGGTCAAAAACGACGCTGATTTTTGAAGCGGCATTATTTTTGCTTTTTTGCTGAACTTCGGTGATTCGACCGATCACGTTCGCGCCTTTCGGGATGATTGTTTTGCCGTTTTGCTTGACGGCTGACGCGGTTTTCAAAACAACCTGATCGCCGACTCTGCTGTTTTTAACATCGAGACTGCCCTGTAATTGAGCCGCCAAACTCGTCTGCGACTGAATGTTCGACATTGATGAATCCTGCTTGCGTCCGGGTTGGCGTTTGCCCGAATCATCGTTCTGAGCAACTGCCGAGATACCCATTGCGAGCATCAAAATGATTACAAAATTGAATTTTTTCATATAAATTTTCTACCTCAACTTAATTTAAAACTAATATCCGGGGAGATAAAATTTATCAAAACGGGCTGATGTTTCTATATTAGATGAACAAACTTGAGAAAAACTTGAGAAAATTACCAAAAATCCTCGAGTTTCGTCAAAAACTCAAGTTTTACTCAAGTTTGTTCCGGTAACTTGATAATTGTTATGACGATGATTTTTTCACCTCAAAACGAAACCGATTATTTTTCAGGCACGACATACAGCGAAATCGAATCGGTTTCCATTCCAAACAACTCACGAACAGACGAAAATATTCGTCTGTTCGCCGATAAATTGCGAATCCCATCGGAAAAAAACTTTTTCAAACGTCCGCATCTCGATGATTTTTTGCAAAAATCGTTCGATAAAATCGGTGCAATGATCGTCACCGGCAGAGCCGGAACAGGGAAATCTGTGTTGGCGGCGAACTTTTCCAAAAAATATGCGAAAACTTTCTGGTATCGCATCGAAGCGGCTGATTTGGATTGGAAAATCTTTTCGGGCTGTCTTTCAAAATGTCTGACGGGCAAATCTCGAAATGTCTCTGAACACTCGATTGCCGCCCGGACGGAATTGTTGTTCGATGCGCCTGAGAAACGCAAATCAGCCGAACCGCGTTTAATCGTGCTGGACGATGCCCACAAAATATTTGATGCCGAATGGTTTGACGAATTTTTCAAGACCGCGCTTTATTCGCTGCCGCTCGACACGCATTTATTGATGTTGTCGCGGAGCAAACCGACGTGTCCGCTCTGGCGGCTGCGCTCGAAACAGGTTTTGGCGGTGTTGGACGAAAAAACTTTGATTCTCGATGCCAAAGAAATCGCCGCGTATTGCGGCAAACCGAATCTTTCGGTCAAGGAAATTATCAAATATTCTCTCGAATCTTCCGGCAGAATCGGCAAACTCAAGACTATTCTTCGCAACGAATAAATAACTGATTTCGTTGACAAATTTCGCTTAAATATTGGCAAAAAAAACGGTTTATGACATAATCACAGCAAAGATTATCGAACCGAACCGAATGCCGAAACCGAATCTGTTTTTGAAAACGAAACTGCTGCCTCCGAGAGCCGTTTCCGAATTTCTTTCCCGTCCGCGTTTGACGGAAAAACTGAAAGCAAATCTTAATTCGCCCGTAACTTTGGTGGCGGCTGATGCGGGTTGCGGCAAAACGACTCTGATTTCCGATTTTATCCGTCAAACCTCGCGCCAATCGGTCTGGTATCAACTCGATCACACCGATGCCGATCCGTTCGTCTTTCTCGGCTACATCGCGCACGGCATTAAAAATTTCGCGCCGCAATTCGGTGAGAATATTCTGCCGTATCTTTCCGAAGCGACCGACGAACTTTTTCGTTACCCCGAACGCGCCGTTGATCTTTTGCTCAATGAAATTCTCGAAACCATCGAACAGCCGTTTATTCTCGTGCTGGACGATTATCACCATATCGGGCGCGAAACAATCGTTCACAAACTCGTTGACAGGCTCTTGCAGTATTCCACGGAAATGCTGCATTTGATTATTACGACGCGCGATTTGCCGCCGCTGGCGACCATGCGCCGCCGTTCGCAATCAACCGCGCTGATTCTCACGCGTGAAGATTTGCTGTTTACCGACGACGAAATGCGAGGGCTTTTTAAACAGACGCTCGATGTCGAAATTGCTGACGAAATCGTCCGCGAATACCGCGAACGCACACACGGCTGGGTGACGGCGTTGCAGCTTGTCAGGCAGGTTGCGGAACAGGAAATTTATTCGCAATCGGAAAAGCAGACGATTAATCTCGGAAAGATTTTGCAGCAGTCGGAAAAAGATATTTTCGATTATTTTGCCGAAGAGGTTTTTAACCGCGAACCTGAAGAAACTAAAAATCTGCTTCTGCATCTGTCGCTGCTCGAATCACTGCCGCTCGATGATTGCAGCCGTTTATTTCCAGATGCGCGGTGTTCGGCGATTTTGCCCGAACTGCTCAATAAAAATATCTTTTTAACGGTCGCCGGAATTGACCGCGAAACGGAAGTTTACCGAATTCACCCGTTGTTTCGTGATTTTTTGCAAAGACGTTTGCGCTCGGAAATCGGTCGTGTCGAGATTCACAAGGAACGCCAGCGGATCGCCGATTTTTTCTTTGCCGAAAATCAATGGGAGAAAGCTCTGCCATATCTTTTCGAAGTCGAAAATTATGAAAACGCGGCGCAAATTATCGGCGAAAATGGCGGTGATTGGATCGAAAGCGGCGCGATCACGACGCTCGATAATTTTATCGGCAAAATTCCGCTCACTATTTTAGACAAATATCCGAAAGCCTTGCTGCACAAAGCCGAAATCGCCCGTCTGCGCGGCGAAATCGAAAAATCCACTAATCTTTTAAACCGCGCCGTCAGGCTTTTGTCTAAAAACAAAGACCGCGAAGGTGAAGCCGAAGCACTTCATTCGCTTGCCAGTTTGTTCAGGCGCAAAGGTGATTGCACGGCGGCTTTTGAATATCTCGAAAAAGCCGAAAAATTGGTCGGTGAAGAAACCGAAACATTTCTCAAATGCGCCAATACTCGCGGGTTATGTCTGGTCGCGCAAGGCGCGTGGACGCAAGCCGAACATCAGTTTCGTTACGCGCTCGAACTTGCCGAACGCGAATTTAACGATCATTTTATCCGAATAATTACGCATAATCTGGCGTTGCCCGCCGGTTTTCGCGGCGATTTCGGCGAAGCTCTCCATTGGTTCAAAAAGATTTTCCGCGACGATAAAAGCGGCAAACCCGTGCCGCAGGAAGCCATCGGTCATCTCAATGTTGCGCGTCTGCACGTTTTTCGCGGCGAATTTGACGAAGCCGAAAAAAGTCTCGAACACGCGCTCGAAATCTGCCAGCTTTATAATTTAGTTTCGCTGCGCGGTGAAATTTTTGAAACTTACGCCAATTTATACCGCGAAAAAAAAGATTTTCCCCACGCATCCGAATTTTATGAACGCGCCCGGAAGACATATCAGGACGCAAATATAGATTTGGCAACCAGGGATTTGGATGAAGAAAGGGCGAAATTTTATCTGCTGCGCGGCGATTTTGCCAAAGCCCGCGTGCTGCTCGAAAATCTGCAAAAAAAACGTGCCGAATCTAAGAACGAATTCGGAATTAAAACGGTTGAAATGAATCTCTGCCGCGTCGCTTTGTCGGAGAATATAACTCCGGATTTGACGGAAAAGCTCAAAAATCTGACCGAATTTTTCCGCGAACAAAACCTGAATTACGATGAGGCGAATGCCGCGCTTTTGACGGCGCAGACTTTATTTGTGTTGGATAAAAGACTGGAGATGATCGAACCGCTCGAACGTGCGCTCGATCTGACAGCGCGGTTTGATTACGAACATTGGCTGCGCGGCGAGATTGCATTTAATCCGAAATTTTTCGGTGATGAAGAAATATCTGAAAAGCTGCCGCCCGATTTGTGTCTGATTTCTCAAAATCAATTAATTCAAATTAATTCGCCGCAAAGTCTGCAAACGCCCGAAAATACGTTTGAAACACAAATCAGCGAAGTCGAAGTGGTTGATTTGACGGTCAAAACACTCGGATTCGTCGAAATTTACCGCGACCGCAGCAAACCGTTTGCTTCGGATGCGTGGACGACGAAACGTGCGCGGGATATTTTTTGTTATATCGCCACCAGCCCGTTCAGGCGCGTGGACAAAGATATTTTGATTGATGTTTTCTGGCGCGACGAAGACCCCGAAACAATCGAAAAAAACTTTCACCCGACGATTTCGCATATTCGCAAAGCTCTCAACAGCAATCAGAGTTTCAAGCAAAAATATATCGTTTTCCGCGACGGCGCGTATCAGCTTAACCCCGAACTCGTCTATTCGATTGATACCGAAAATTTCGAGAAACTGATTTCGCAAGCCGAAACAGCTAAAAAAGAAAAAAATAACGAACTTTTTATCGAACATCTCGAAAATGCTCAGACCATCTATCGCGGCGAATTTTTAGCCGGTGTTTACGAAGACTGGGCTGAGGAAAGGCGCATCTATCTTGCCGAACAATATGCCCGCGTCATCAATGCACTGGCAAAATCGGCGTTCGCCGAAAAGAAATGGACCAAAGCCTTGAAATTTGTCACCGAAATAATCCAATCAGACCCATTCCGCGAAGATGCACAGCGACTTTTAATGAAGGTTTATGCCGCCCAAGGCAACCGCGCAGCGATCATCGAACAATACGAAAGCCTGCAAAAATTACTGAAATCCGATCTCGGTGTCAGCCCCGCCCCGGAAACGGTCAGAGTTTATCAGGAGTTGATAAAATAGTTGTTTCAATTGCTGACAAAAATAACAATAAGCTGTAATGCGTCTGATAACGCGTTAAATTTTGAACTGTTTCGGATAAATAAATGAGGTTGCACAAAGTGATGTTTTGGAGTTCCAACTTAAATTTAATAAATCACTTTATGCGTAAGGTGAGTAAATAAATCAAAATAAAAAAAAGTTCTTAACAAACTGAATCAATTAACATAAGATAGTTCAATAGTCGAAATTTTAGGGAGAACTCAATTGAAGAAATTATACGGAAAAGTTTTTTTACTCACTATTTTTATGCTGACGATAAATTGGCAGGCGCGGGCAATCGGCGTGGATGCTTCGTCAAATACGGCGGATTTTACGCTCGGCGGTGCGCGGTCGGGAAATTTGACCTTTACGCATACGATTGCCGGTGCGGGCGAAGTTTTATTTGTCGGGATTACCAATAATCGAACTTTAACCGCCGTGCCGGTCGGTTCGGGCTGTGTCGGAACGCTGACAACTGCCGGAACGGTGACGGCGATCAGTTACGGGGCAAGAACCGACTTTGAAAGATATACGACACCGACACTTAATCTCAATTCGGTCGTTTCCGGTAATAATTGCGTTTCGGTGGAAATATTTCGTCTCAAAAACCCGGCGGTCGGCACGAATACGATCACCGTGACAATTCCGAACGGCGGTGATTATGTCTATCTCGGCGCGGTTTCATTGACGGGAGTTAATACTTTCGACTCGACTGCCGGTGCGCTCAGGTCAAATACGGGAACTAATAATTCCCCGACTTTAACCGTCCCGACTACGCCGAATGATTTTGTGCTGGACGTTCTCGGTGCGGAATACAATTCGCTGACCGTCGTCGAGAATCCTTCGCAGACCAGACATTGGCGGCAGAACGGTGATTCTGAACCGCCGCCGGCTTTATACATCGGTGCGGGCAGCACAAAACCTTCATTGCTGGCAAATTCGGTGACAACCAATTGGACGCTCCAAAACCCGTCAAGTTGGGTATTGGGCGGAATTCAGATTACCGAAATAACTACTGCCACTTTCGTGACAATTAGCGGACGTGTCTATTCAACACAAAATCGCGGTGCTAATAATATTTTAATGGCTCTGACCGATTCGGCGGGCGAAGTTCATTATGCAAGCACCAACAACACCGGATTTTACAGCATTTCAAACATCCGCGCCGGACAAACGATTACCATCAGACCGATAGCCAAATCGAGATCATATACCGCACAGATTTTAAGCCCGACTAATGATGTTTCAGGAGTAGATTTCAGACCGGCAGGTTTTTAGTTCAATTGAAAACTTCATAATTTAATAAAGCCTTCAGGTTATAACTTGAAGGCTTTTTTAGTTTTTAGTGAATTATTTTTATTCATTTACCGACACGATTCATTTGGTTTTATCAATAAATACGTCCGGTTTTCATCAACCTCAAGTTTACCTCAAGTTTTCCTCAAACTATTTAAATTACTCTGATACCGGAACTAAACTTTATTTTGAATCAACCGGAGCAAAAGTATCTTAAATGAAATTGAAAGCTAATCACAGCGGACGAATCTTATCGGTTTTTGCCTTGTTTGTTTTGGCAATCTTGGTATTTAATGCGCCAATCGCGGCTGCGTCATTGAGTCCTTCTTTACAAAAAAAACTGTTTACGGCTCAAGACAATCTCAATGTCGGAACGGTTTTAGTTGCGTTTCAGACAACCAACGGTTTGCAAGCCGATCATTTAAATATTTTGCGTTCGGTCGGTGTGACCGGCGGCAAAACATTTCCCGCTTTAGGAATTGTGGCGGCTGCTTTGACGGCTGGACAAATTCGCGCTTTGAATAACAATCCGTCGGTTCGTTCGATATGGTCGAATGACCGCATTTATTTATATTTGAATCAGGCGCGTGTGCTGACCGGCGTTGACCGTCTGCGCGTGGATGCGGATTTTACGAAGAAAAACGGCGGAATGCCGGTTTCGGGTGCAGGCGATTTTTCGGTGATGGTGATTGATTCGGGCATTGACGCGACTCACGCCGATCTCGCCTTTGGCACAAAAGTCGTGCAGAACGTCCAGACAATCAGCGGAACCGACACGGTTGACGGTTTTACTCCGAATTTAGTGATTGAAAATGTGCCGAATACCGATCAATCGGTCGGTCACGGAACACACTGCGCCGGGATTATCGGCGGCAACGGTTCGCGTTCGGGTTCAACTTACGCGGGTGTTGCTCCCGGAGTCAAATTAATCGGCGCGGGGCTGGGCGCGGGGCTGTTTGTTCTCAACGCTGTTTCGGCTTGGGAATGGGCGTTGACCAATCAGTTTCGCTACAACATTCGCGTTATTTCAAATTCATACGGTGCTTCCTCCGAATTTAATCCCGACAATCCGATCAATATCGCTTCCAAAGCCGCGTATGAACGCAATATTACGGTCGTTTTTGCCGGTGCAAATGCGGGTCCGGCGAAGGGAACCTGGAACACATACGCGAAAGCTCCGTGGGTCATCGGTGTCGCCGCCGGCACGAAAGAAGGCGAACTAGCCGATTTTTCATCACGCGGAATTCCGCGCGAAGAGCGTTTGAACGATGATAATCCGCTCAACGATTATGCCGCGCCGACGATCACCGCGCCGGGAACGGGACGCGCATTTGAAACGAATTCGGCGAAATTCACGAAAGCGATTGTTTCAACCCGTGCGGCTTCAAATTTAACCGCCAACGGCACGACCGATGATGCCGATCTGCCGGTTTCGGCGATTCCTTTTTATACGCAGATTTCGGGAACTTCGATGGCAACTCCGTTTGTCGCGGGTTCGATTGCGCTGATGCTCGATGCCGATCCGACGCTCTCGCCGGACGAAATCAAACAGATTATTCAGGACACGGCAACCGCAATGCCGGGACGCGCCGAATGGGAAGTCGGCGCGGGTTACATCAATGTTTACGCGGCGGTTGACAAAGTTTTCAATCGCGCGAAAAAATACAAAAATTTTCAGGAAGTAACATTTAACGCGCATTTTGACGAGGAACGTGCGCGGCAACAGGATTTTCATATTAACTATGATCCGACCGGAATGCCGGGAGCAAATTCGCCTAATTCGCAGAATTTTACGGTTGCCGCCGGACAAAATCTGCTCGATATTTTTGCGACCGTGAGCGACAGTTTAGGCGTTGACGAAGGCAATCCGATTGGGCTGATCGCATATTCTCCCGACGGAAAAACTTATTCGAGCGGTATCGAATTGCCGGTTATCGGCGCGAATGTGCGCGAGATTTCCGTGCCGAATCCGGTCGCGGGACAATGGCGTTTGGAAGTTCGCGGTATTCGTTCGCTCAATCTCGCGGCTGCCGGAACATCAACGCCCGCCGTGCCGACCAGCGGAATCGCTTTGACAGGTGCGGTTGACGGTGCGATTAATCAAATCAAATATATTCTTCCTGTCATTCAGGATATTCAAAATGTCCCGAACCAGTCCGATATTGAATCGGCACTAAAAAATCGTTTGATTGATACGTTTGCCGACGGTTCATTTAAACCGAATTCGCCGGTTACGAGAATGGATTTGGCAAATACTTTGATGCTCGACACGCCCGTTCGACAAAGTTTGGGTGCAGGCGCGAAGTTTTCGGATGTTTCCGGGGATGCGGCGCGAATTGCCGAAGCCGTCACAGCAAAAGGTTCGACTTTGCGCGATTACGATTTCACGCCGACCGGAATGCTGAGTTTTTCGGGTTCGACATTTAATTCGTCGGCGGCAGTAACTCGACTCGATTTAGCAGTCGCTTTCGTCAAAGCTCTCGGACACGATACGGAAGCCCGCGCACTGGCAAACTTTAACGTCACATATCAGGGAACGACGATTTCCGATAACGCGCAGATTCCCGCCGCGCTGCGCGGATATGTGCAGATTGCCATTAATGACGGTTTATTTGAAACATATGCGGCGGAAGTTCGCCAAACCGCGCCGGGACAGTTTACGGTTTTTCCGGGACCGAGATTCGAGCCGAATACCAACGTCAGCCGCGCCGCTCTCGCGGTCAAACTGAACAGTTTCAGAACATTGTTCACGACCGGCGGCTAAAAGAAATTCACTTGTTGTTAGGGGCAGCAAGTGAATGTAAGACGCGAAGCTCAATATTCATCCGGCTTCGCGTCTTTTTTTTGTCAGTGCCTGCCAAAGCAGGCGTTATTTGTCAGAACCGCCTGCGTAACCTCAGCAAATAATAAAATTATAAAATCCGACAGTCGTAAATTAAACAGGCAAATTATTAAATTTGTCGGTCTGCCGCCCGCTTACGCAGGCGGTTCTGACAAGCAAAGCAGGCGGTTCCGACAAACTCAAGTTCTTCTCAAGAGTGAAATTATATTCTCAAAATACCAAAGCAGTAACAAAATTTAAACAAACGGAGAAACAGATTGATGACAAGCAGATTAATGGAACAGACGGGAATCAGATTAGCTTCGGCAATATTGATTTTGACAACAATATTCACGGGAATTTATTTTCCGCTGACCACCGCGCAGGCGGCAAACGACAATCAGCCGGCAAATATAACCAATATTTACGGCAAGCCGGTTGCCGATTTTGATTTGAATGTCAGCCGCAACATCGCCGGTTTGCGACAGGCGACCGGCGAACAGTTGGCGGCTTTGAATAATTTGAAAGCGGCTGATACCTCGAACCGGATGGTCTCGCGCTGGAACGATTTCGGCGGTTCGCCCGATGTTATCTATAATTTTACGAGCGCGGCTTTGAACGGCACGACCGAAGAAGCCGGACGCGCATTCATCAATCAAAACGCCGTTTTGTTCGGCGTGACCGGCGCGAATAATCTGCGTGTTTTTAATCAAAAAGACGCACTCGGCGGTCATCTCATCCGCTTTCAACAGACGTTCGGCGGTATTGATGTCGTCAACGGCGGCATCGGTCTGGTTTTGAATAAAAATAATCAGGTCGTGATGGCTTCGGGTCCGTTTTTCCGCGATGTTAATGTCAATACGACTCCGACAATTTCCGCTGAACAGGCGAAATCAGTGGTTGAAGGCAAGTTGAATGCAGTTCATTCGGGCTTGCTTGATTCACTGAGCAGCATTTATCAGACTTCCAACGAATTGCTCAATCAGCAACTCGGCACAATCAATAACGAACAGCCGCGTTTGGGAATTTACCCGACGGCGGACGGTTATCGTCTGGTTTGGAAAGTCGGTAAATTTTCGACTAATCCGTTCGGCGCGTATCTGTTTGTGATTGACGCAAATTCCGGCGAAATCGTCTCGACCAAAGATTTTGTCGAATTTCAACAGGCTCCGCAAGCTCCGCTGCCGTTCACGGCGGACATTTATCCGAAATACCCGACGATCACCGATGAACTGAAAAATCAGAGCATTATCAGCGACTGCGGCGGCACACCGTGCGGTCAGGAACGGGTCACGCTTCGCAATTTCGATCAGCAGAATATTGTGACGGGCATCAACGGGACATTGACCGGCACACACGCGCTCGTCAACAGTTTGCAGGTCGGCAGACAACCGTTCGCGCAGGCGGCTCTGGGAACTTGGCATTTCAAACAGGACAACCCGACCGGATTTGAAGCCCGCACCAACGAACAGGATCAATTTGCCGAACCGGCTGAACATCAGGACGAAATAAATTCGTTTTTCTTTGTTAATTACCTAATCGAATACATTGATTATCTGCACGTCGGCGGCGACAACGGCAAATTCGGCAGCGGGGATTTCCCGGACGATTATCCGAATAAAACCGTGCCGCTGCCCGCGACCGTCCATATGCCGAATTATTATCTCGCATTGGCGGCATCGGGCGGAACACTGTCGGATCCGACCGATCCCGATTTGAGATTGAAAGCTCTCGGAATGGATAACGCTTTTGCCGTGCCGGTTTCCGCTCTGTTTGAATCGTTGACGGGAACGAAAACTCCGGTCGTCATTAACCCGACATTTTACGGTCACGGTTATTTATTTAATGATTTGGCACTCGAAGGTTCGGTGCCGTATCACGAAGGAATGCACTCGATCACGACACCGATTGCCGGTCTCGAAGGCGGCGACGAAGCCGGGGCGATGAATGAAGGTCAGGCTGACGAATGGGCGTTCACGATCACCGATAATCCGTCGCTCGGCGATTACGTCGTCAACGCCAAAGGTTATCGCAATCTCGCCGCAAGTCGCGGACGCAATCCCGATTCAATCGCTTATATCCGCAGCGCACGTTCGACACTCAAATATTCCGATTTCGGAACGCTTTATGATTCGACGATTTCCGGCTACCGACCGGAAGTTCACCGCGACGGCGAAATTTTTATGTCAACAATCTGGGACATCCGCGAAATGATGAACCGGATGTATCCGAACGCCGCAACCTACAAACGTCCGCAGCCGAAGGACGGCAAACCGCTGAAAGCAATCACGCAGGGAACGAACATTTTCGAGCGCGATTTTCTCGGCGCGATGTATGTTCTCGGCACGACTGCGCCGGACACATATGTTAAATCACGCGATGCGATGATCGTCGCCGACCAGATGCTTTATCCGGGCAATTCAACCGAAGCGGCTTCACCCGGAAAACATCAGGCGTTGATCGAACAGATTTTCGCCGCGCACGAAATGGGCGTTAATGCGCTCGAATATTCGGGCGGACGGGCGACAATTTCGACGCAGGTGACACCGTTTGCCGGTCAGCAGCCCGCGCCGAACACGCCGACCAATATCACGGCGGAACCGGCAAGCCCGACTTCGCTGAAAGTTTCGTGGAGCGGAGTTGCAGGCGCGACCGCTTATGAAATTCTCAAACGCAAAACCGATTCGCCGAACAAACGTCTGCCCAACGGCAAACGCGAATACGCGGACGGCGATGCTTCGACGACCGGATTCCGACATATCGCTTTCGTCAACTCGAATCAGCTTTCGTATGAAGATAAAGGCGCGGTTTATGAAGTTTTCGCTCCCGAAGGTTTGAAAAATCTTTTCGACAGCGAATATGTCGTCCGCGCCGTCGGTGTCAATCAGTCGGGACAAGTCGGATTCTCGAATCCGAGCGGCACGACCCGCGCTTTGATGCAGACGCAGGATGTCACGACGCAGATTGATTCGGCGATTTCCAACATCAATTTCAATAACGGCGTGATGGCATTCGACACCAAATTAACCAACGCTCGCGGCGCACTTTCGACCGACAAAACGATCTATAAACCGATTCAATTTGAAATTTCAAACATTTCAAATCCGACGGTGACGGTTAAAAACGCCGACGCGAACGGCAATCTGTTCAACTTTAATCAAACGCTCGCAATCGGCGCGACGACGACTGCCAAACGCTTCGAGTTTAACGATGCGGCGGCGCAGTTATTCAGCTTCGACGCGAAAATCAGCGCGACAACCTTTGCCGGTTCGACCACGGGCAGCGGTTCGCAATCCGGCGACGGCACATCAAATCCGCCTGCGCCGACTGTTTATTCGATTTTCTCGGAAACGAAAACGGGAACTCTGGCGGCGGGCGATCCGACGGCAACCGGCGGCGCAAGTGCGACGTGGGGAAATCCGACGTTCAAAGGAATCACCTGGCAGGATGTCGAAGTGACGACCAAAAGTGACGCGCTGGTTTTAGACGCGACTTTGAGTTCGACGCTCGCGGCTGATATGGATTTCGATTTGCTCGACGCGAACGGAAAACTGATCGCTTCATCGGCAACCGCTACCGCCAGCGAACACGTTTCCAGTTCCGTCACACCGAACACGAAATACATTCTGCGCGTCAAAGGCTTTGCCAACGGTGCGGCGGATTTTACCGTCGTCAGCAAACAACTGCTGCCGAACGGTTCGCCGAACGCCAATGCCGGAACTCAAACGGGAGCTTCGGGGGCGGCTTCGGGCGCGTCAACTCTAACCGGCGTAAAAGTCGTCCGCTTCACGATCAATCCGCTCACCAAAAGCATCACCGCTAAAATACTCTAAACGGGGAACAATGACCGAAAAAAAAAGTCCGCTTCGTTTGAAGCGGACTTTTTTTATTCGGAACGCGCACCTTCCGGTTCGCGTTTTTAAAATTGTTATGGTTGAGATTTTTTGACACGCGAACTAGAAAGTTCGCGTTCCGTCCGGCTAAGACAAAAACGCGCCTTTGCCGCTGCGACCGATTCGCATATTGATGAGCCAGTTGAGCCAGCGTTTTTTGAGCGCGGCGGGCGCGAGATATTCGGTGATGCCGATGCTGTGCCGTCTCTGTTCCCCTTCTGTGATTAGTGTGAAATCGCTTAAAAACCTCAGATAGAAAAAACTCGAATCAATAATTTGACGGTTTTCGACAATCAGTTTTTTGCCGTCATTAGCGGTAAATTCCAGACGCGCCGGATATTTGATGCCGAATTTATCGCGTTTGACGTTTGCCGGGACGAACGCCGCTTCAAATTCCTGCAAAACCCCGTCAATTATGAGTAACAATTTTGTTTCGGGCAGTTCCGCGCCGATTTCCGAATAACGGTAATAGACGGCGGTCGCATCCGTGAAATGCACTCTGCCCCAATGCCAGTCGGTCACGGTTTCCGGCAGCCAGCGGTGATCGAGATTGTGGTCGTGATAACCCGTTCCGCGAAAATGCCGCACGTCCGATTCCTTGTTTTGATGATCGAAAACGCTGATGTTGCCCGAAACATCCGAACGCGGCGCGACCATATTCCAGCAATGCGAATTTTCTGAAATCTGACATCTTTCGGGCGTTAAATCGGCTTCGATTGAAACCCATTCAAACTTCGCAGTAAGTTTGCGTCGGCGGCTCAGATTGGCATTGACCGTCAGCAAATACCCTGAACCGTAAGATGCAAATTCGGTCGTGAAATTGTTTTCGCCGATGGTGCAGCCGGGTTTTTCGGGATCGGCTTGAAATTCCGATTCGGTATATTCGTTGACGGCGCGGTAAACCGGCTTTCCATCGCGGTAATAGACAAATGAGATCGCCGGAATCCGGGTTGAAAAAGATGAACCGGAGCGAAAATTATAGCGCGGAGAAAAAACGAAATTATCGAGAAAAATTATCACGACCGCTTCACGACCGTCGTCGGAAATGGCATCGAAATACCACCATTCATAAGATTTCGGGTCTTTCTGCGGATGCGCGACATCTGCCGCGATGCTCGAAGAGAACGAAAAATTCGAGTTTGAAACCTGTTTCGTCGCCGACATAATTTTTATGTGAAATAAAATTGAAAAAGCCTGAAATGAATTAGAATTCACTCAGGCTTAAAAGTCAAAAACAAACATTAACAGATTAAATTTTCAAAGAAAAAAGTTGAAAAATATGATGCAGATGACCGGAGCGCGAACAGGACTATTCGCGCTCCGGCTTAAAAACTTATAAAACATTCGGATCGGCAATCGGTGCTGCCGTAGTTTTCGTAATAAATTCGTCAACTCCGTCGGTTTTGTGAAAGCGGAAATTATAAATCTCTTTGAGACGATTTTCCCAGACAGGCAGATTCGGGCTTTTCGGATCGTTAATTCTCGCCGCCGCAATCGCGCGGGCGTGAGCGTCGAGCATCCGGTCGAGAATCTTTTCGAGATTGTTCTGTGCGGCTAACAATTCAGGAGATTCGGAAGTTGCCGCGCCGAACTTTGTCTGGTATTCGGCAGCCGCTTTTTGATACGACTGCTCGAAATATTGGGCAATCGAAGCATAGCTGATGCCGTTTTTCTTGATCTCGGAATCGTATTGCAGTGATTTATAAAACTCGGTCACGGATAATTTCGGATCGCTGTCGGCGGAGAGTTTGGCAATCGTAAAGTGCATTACAGCCGTCGCTTCGTCCTTGTTTTTGTATGGCGCAAAATCTTTCGGGTAATTTCCTTTATCAAATTCGGCGAGCGTTTGATTGGCATATCCGATTGAATCTTTGATGTAGGTTTTATCCTGTTTTTTGCTCAACACGTCGTAACCGCCGTAGGCAAGTTTCATCATAACGTAAAAATCATTCGGATTTTCGGCTAAAACTTCCTTGCCGATGACGAGCGCGTCCGCCATTCGATTATCGTTGACGGCTTTATCGAATTCACTGAGACGATAACCCTGAAAATATTTTTTGAGTTTGGCTGTATTGTCGTCCTTATCATTACCGTATTTCGCCAAAAACTCTCTGGTCATTTGGTAGGCTTTAGCTTTGTCGTCCTGTTTTTTCGATTGCGACAGCTTGGAAATTTTATTCATCATTTCCGATTTTGCGGCATCGTCCTGCGCGAAAATCGCGGCGGCAAACAGCATCGAAAATATAATTGTTGTTAAGCTATGTCGTAAAAATTGTTTCATAAATAAATTGCTCCTTAAAATTTTAATAAAATATAACAAAACGCCTTTGCAAACTCCAAATCAAATATTGCGCCGAATCAGCGGCAAACTATTATCCCGGTTTAAGAATCAATATTTCGTCAAACAACGCTCTCCCGTAATTATCGAGAGGAAGGAAAAAAATAAAATGAACAAAATAACCAAAATTCTGATGCTGTCCGTAGTGTTGTTGGCGGCGATTTTTGCGGCGGGTTGTCCCGAACGAAAAAGTATCGCCGATATTGAAGCGAATCCGTCGCGTTATCGCAACAAAGATGTCGTCATCGCCGGCACGGTGCGCGATGCTTACGGGGCGAATATTCCGCTCACGAACATCCACGGCGGCGTGTATAAAATTGACGACGGAACGGGAACGATATGGGTTTTTACCGACAAGAGTGTGCCGTCAAAAGGAACGCGCGTCGGTGTCAAAGGCAAACTTCAAGACGGTTTGAACTGGAACGGGAAAAACTACGGTCTGGGAATCTACGAAAATGAACGGCGATATGACAACGGTAAATAAAAATTTCATTTTCAGGTCGAATGCCCGGATTTGATTTTTAAGCTAAAATGGCGATGGAAATTGTTTTTTCCGTCGCCATTTTTTATGAATATTTTAATTGAAAATTTCAGACGGCAATTTGAACTTTCAGACGTGAACTCGCGCCGATTGCTTGGTAAATTAAATAACGCTCGATTGTTTCAAAAACCGAAACCCGTGCAGTATTCGATGGCGATGTTTTCCTGCGGCGAATATCTGCTGCGTTCGGCGGCGGCGGTCGAACAGACTTTCGGGGGCATCACGACCAAACTCTGGGACGATCCGTTTGAATGGACGCTGCCGGAAAAACTGGATTCGGTCGGCAAAATCGAAGAGTATTTTACCGAAGTCAGGGAAACCCGCGAAAAAGGTTTGGCGTTTTTCTCGTCCGACGGCGATCTAATCAAACAAATTCCCGCACCTGAAAAACTTAAAACGATTCATCAGATAATGCTCGAAACACTCGAACGCGCCTCGCATTTTCAGGGACGCGCATTCGCGGTTTTTCAAATGATTTCCGACGAAAAACCGCCGCATTATTAGATGAAATAACGAACGGAACGCGGGCAGTCTGCCGGCGTGTTTGGATTTAAGCAGGCAGGCTGCCCGCGCTCCGTCGGTAACAATATCGAAACTTTATGTTATAAACTTTCGTTGAGCAGAGAGACTTTTAAAAAATACGGAGATTAATTTATGCACTGTCCAAATTGCGGTCAGCAACAGCTTTCAGCCGAAGTCAAGTTTTGTTCGCGCTGCGGTTTCCCGATGACCGGAGTGGCAATGCTGCTCTCGAATGGCGGAGATTTATCGAGATTTTTGCCGAATAATTTCGGGGACAATTCGGGAGTTCCGGACAAAGCATCACCGCGCAAAAAAGGTTTGAAAATGGGCGGAATAATGCTGATATCGGGAACAATAATCGTGCCGCTGCTCGGTGTTTTGGAAGCTCCCGACAAATTAATCGGCACGATGGCGTTGATATTTTTTCTCGGGGGCATACTGAGAATTATTTACGCCTTGATTTTCCAGTCGAAATTTCCGCAGGAAAGCAGTTTCGGCAAGTTTGTAACAGATAATGCCGGAAAAATCCTGCCGGGAAAATCCAAACAAAACGAATTACCGCCGAATTCGGTCAATGAAGCCGATTTCATCACGAATTCGCCGGGACAATGGCGCGATACAAACGATCTTTCTCCGATCAGCGTCACAGAGAACACGACCAAATTGCTCCAACGCGACGACGAAAAATAATAATCAAACAGAATTTAATGAGTGAACCGAAGCGAAAATAAAAAGAATGAAGGAATCAAAAACATTTCTTCATTCACCACTCATCGTTCACCATTAATATCCGATTGCCGCCCCGTCGCTGCGGGCATCCACCGCGCCGAGCCGAACGCCTTGTTCGTCAATCATAATGCCGGTTTCAGAGGCGACATAACCGGGTTTGGCGGCGAATTTGTGACCGAATTTTTGCAGAATATTCTGCGTATCCGGCGACATCCCGAAAGGTTCGATCAATAATTCATCGGGAAACCATTGATGGTGAACACGCGGCGCATCAATCGCCGCCTGGATGTCGAGATCGTGGTCAATGATGTTGACGACCGTCTGCAAAACCGCCGAAATAATGCGCGGACCGCCGCGTGCGCCGAGCGCGAACCACGGTGAGCCGTCTTTTCGCAAAACAATTGTCGGAGTCATCGAAGACAGCGGACGTTTTTTCGGCTGCACCGAATTTTTTTCGCCCTGAATCAGACCGAACATATTCGCTTTGCCCGGACGCGCCGCAAAATCGTCCATTTCATCATTGAGCAAAACGCCCGTGCCTTTCGCCGTCACCCGTGAGCCGTATAAGTCATTGATTGTATATGTATTTGTGACGATATTGCCGTCAGTGTCAACGACCGTAAAATGCGTCGTGTCCATCGGTTCTTTGCCGATGATGTCGCCGTGACCGATTTCCGCGCTTGTCGAAACTTTGGACAAATCAATCGAAGCGGCGCGTTTGAGAGCGTAATTTTTATCAATCAGAGTTTCAACCGGAACAGTTGTAAAGTCGGGATCGCCCATAAATTCGGCGCGGTCGGCAAATGCGCGGCGCATCGCTTCGGCAAGAACGTGAAATTTTTCCGCCGAATTCAAACCCATCGCCCGAATATCGTATTTTTCGAGCATATTGAGAGCCTGAATCAAAACGATTCCGCCCGAACTCGGCGGCGGCATCGAAATAACCGGATAACCGCGATATGTTCCTCTGAGCGGAACACGTTCCTTCGGCTGATAATTTTTTAAATCATCGAGAGTAATTAAACCATTATGCGCCTTCATATCAGCGGCAATTAAACGGGCGGTTTCACCTTCGTAAAATTCTTTCGCGCCGTTTTTCTCGATGCGTTGAAGTGTTTGGGCGAGATCGGTTTGTTTCAAAACATCGCCTTCTTCAAACATTTTGCCGTTGTTCAAGAAAATCTTTTTACTGTCTTCATACTGTTCGAGCGTTGTCTGATAAGCCTTGAAAAGATTTGCCAAACGATTGGTTAAAACATATCCGTTCTGCGCCAAAAGCCTCGCCGGTTCGACCAAATCAGTCCATTTAACTTTGCCCGAACCGTATTTTTTAAAGGCGTAATCGAATCCGGCGAGCGTTCCGGGAACGCCGGAAGCGCGATAACCGACGGTTGAAGAACCTTCGCCGTTTAAAATTTCGCCGTTTTTGCCGATAAAAACATCACGATTCGCCGCCGCCGGAGCCATCTCGCGGTAATCAATCGCCGTCGTTCTGCCGTCCTTAAAACGCATCATCATAAAACCGCCGCCGCCCAAATTTCCGGCTTCGGGATAGACGACCGCCAATGCCAGACCGACTGCAATTGCTGCATCAACGGCATTTCCGCCTTTTTGTAAAATGTTTACGCCGATCTGTGAAGCGAGTTCGTGCTGCGAAGCAACCATCGCGTGTTTCCCGCGAACGGGTTCGCGCGTGGCGGCAAAAAGTCGTGCATCAGGCGGAAAATAAGAAAGTGAAAATGACATCAGGAAAAAAAAGACCGTTAATTTTCTAAAATAAATAGTTTTCATATCGAAATTTGACTAAAAAATGTTTTTATAATAGCAAAAAAATGATACAATACTAACTTTCCCATATAATGTTGGGAAAAAGAATTAAAATTCAGGAATAAATATCGCCCTTCACGGTATCTTAATTTCAATGTTGATGTTAAAGGCATTTTAATCACATTCAATTGATTTTTTTTGTTTTTATATCTCAACGATAGTCTGTATATCACACCTAAAGTTTTTTGCAGGAGAAGAAGTCATAATGAAAAGAGTTGTTTATCCCGTTTTTATAGTCGTTTTGTCTTTGCTCGCTAATTTCACCGTTTTCGGGCAAAGAACGGTCGGTTCAAGAAAACCGCCCGTTGTCAGTTCGGAAACTTCAGTCAAATATACCAATCTACAGGCGCAAAGTGCGGCTAAAGGTGTATTGATTTCGTGGCAAACCGAATCTGAACTAAACAATCTCGGATTTTTGGTTTACCGCGTGACCGCCAACGGTCGTGAATTAGCGGGGAAATCAATCGTTCCCGGAAGTTTTCTGAAAAATCGAGAAATCAGTTCGGACGGCGGGAGCTATTCATTATTTGACCCGAACGGCAACTCAAGTTCGCAATATGTGATCGAAAACATCGGCAAAAGCGGACAGAAACAACTTTCCGGTTCATTTTACGCCAGCTCGACAAATCTTAGTGCTAAACAATCAGACGCGCTCGTTTCGGCATCAACTGCGGCTAATATCAATGGAACGGTCGAATCTTATCAATCGCAAAACGGTAATTCCGGCAGCAAGCCTACTTTAACCGATCTCAATAAACAGAGAATTATTGCCGCCACGCCGGGAGTAAAAATCGCGGTTAAAAAAGACGGCTTATATCGCGTTACACGCGCACAGCTTGCATCCGCCGGTTTTAATTTGACAGGCAGTATCGGCAATTGGCAGTTATACTTAAACGGAATCGAGCAGTCAATCATCGTCGAACCGGGCGGAAATTATCTCGAATTTTACGGGAAGGGAATTGATACCAACGAAGCCGATACGCAAAACTATTTTCTGATCGCCGGAACGACTTCGGGAAAAAGAATGGCGACCAATGTTCTCCGTTCTTTAAATTCGCAGGTGAACGGCAATAGTTATTACCAGACATTCGTCAGAAAAGAACGCACGGTTTATGCGAGCGGTATTCTCAACGGTGATCTCGACAACCATTTCGGCACGGTTGTCACAAGCAGCCCCGGAAATGATGTCTTCTCATTGTCGGGAGTTGATTTTAATTCAACCGGCACAGTTACCCTCGAAGTCAATATTCAAGGATTAACAACCACCGATCATCAGGTCAGTATATCTATCAATAACAATGCTTTAGCCGGAATAGCCGGCAGCAGCACCGATTTGATAACCGCCCGTTATCAAATTCCGGCTGCATTTTTAGCGGAAGGTAATAATACGCTCAGAATGTCGGATTCAATCGGGGTTGGATTAGTCGAATCAATCCGCGTCAGCTATAACCGCAAATATCAGGCGCAAAATAATAATCTTTTCCTGACTACCAAAAACTATAAAATAGCCCGTCTTGACGGATTTTCATCGGCAAATGTCCGTGTTTTTGATATGGCTAATGTGGACAGCCCGGTTTTAGCGACTAACGTCAACGCCGTAGCTAACGGTTCGACCTTTAGCGTTAATTTGCCGGCATATCGAGGGAAAACTTTTTTTGCAGTCGAAGATTCAGGGGTTTTATCGCCGGTTGCCGTGACAACAAATACACCTTCGACACTTTCGACGATTAATCACAACGCGACCTTTTTAATTGTTTCTCATGGGAATTTTTTAACTCAGTCCGAGGCTTGGGCAAATTACCGGCGCGGACAGGGATTCAGTTCGGAAGTAGTCAATATCGAAGATGTTTATGACGAATTTAACTTCGGCACATCAAATGCAGATTCTATCCGAAGTTTTCTTCAGTATGCCAAAACCAATTGGCAGACCAAGCCGCAATATGTCTTATTTGTCGGCGACGCTTCATACGATCCGCGAGGATATGAGGGCAGAGGAACAAACAATCTCGTTCCGACCAAAATTGTTGACACGATTTATCTGGAAACCGGGAGTGATGAAGCTCTAGCCGATTTTAACGACGACGGTTTATCGGAAATGGCAGTCGGACGTATTCCTGCCCGCACTGGACAAGTGGTAACGGACGCTTTAAATAAAGTTCAGAGTTTTGAAGCGACGGTTTCAAACGCTCAGAGTCGCGGTGCGCTTTTTGTCAGCGATTCACCTGTCGGCTATGATTTCGAAGGTGTCAGCACCAGATTGAGTCAGCAACTGCCGGCTTCGATGCCGAAAGTGTTGCTTAATCGTGATAGTGCCAACGCTTCGACAACCTTGTTGAATGAATTGAGAAGCGGCAAATTCTTAGTTAATTATTCAGGTCACGGTAACGCCGGGGCTTGGTCAACCGGCGGATTTTTCCTGAGTTCAAATATCCCTTCGTTGACTAATTCGTCTAATTTGACAATCTATACGATGCTTACCTGCTTAAACGGATATTTCATTGATCCGGGTAACGCGTCGAATCCGACGGGCGACAGTATGTCGGAATTGCTGCTTAAATCAACTGTCGGCGGTGCGGTTTCGGTTTGGTCATCAACCGGATTGACAACGCCTGATATTCAAGAAGTAATGGCAAATCGTTATTACAGTCAGATTACAGCCGGAAACATTACGCGGCTCGGCGATCTGATTAACGATGCCAAGACGACCATTCCGGGCGGACGCGATGTGCGTTTGTCGTGGTGTCTGCTCGGCGATCCGATGTTGAAGGTGAAATAAATTTCAACTCATAATAAAATAAAAAAGCCTTTGAATTTTTTCAAAGGCTTTTTTTATTTGAATACACGCGGCGGGATTTGAACCTGCGACTTTTTCCTTCGGAGGGAAACACTCTATCCACTGAGCTACGCGTGCGTGAAAAATTGATTATAGCAAATTTGCCGCGTTCAATTAAGGGTGCGGCTGAAATGTCACGCTTTTAATTTTCACCGGATCGAGCGGCGAAGATTCGCCTTGTTTCGGTGCGCCGGCAATCGTTTTAGCAGTATTCAAGCCTTCGATTACTTTACCGAAAACAGTGTATTTCGCATCAAACGCCGGTTGTTTTTTGAGTGTGATGAAAAATTGTGAATTTGCCGTATTGTAATCCTGAGTTCGCGCCGCGCCGACGATTCCGGCTTCGTAAGGAATATCGGAAAATTCGGCTTCGACATTCGGTTTGGTCGAGTTTCCTATACCATCGTTGCTCGGATCATTATCTTTCGAGTTCGGATCGCCGCCCTGAATAATTCCCAATGCCGTATCAATGCGGTGAAAAGTCGTGCCGTTATAGAAACCTTCGTTGGCGAGTTCTTTGAAACGTGCAACGGCTTTCGGCGCGATGTTTGAATAAAATTCGATTTTAATGGTAGGAAACGCGGCGGAATTTTCCATCTCGATCACTGCAATTTCGCTGTCGGCAACCGGCGCAACGCCTTTTTTGACGACCGGCGGATCGGTTTTATTCGATTTGGGTTTGCTGTTGCAAGCCCCGAAGATGATGACGGCAATCACCAATAATGCCAGAAAATTAAAAGTTGTTTTCATAAATTTACAGTCTAAAAAATTTTATCGCTGTCGAGCAGAATCGTTACCGGACCGTCATTAACGAGTTCGACATTCATCATTGCCTGAAAGCGTCCGGTTTCTACTTTTTTTATTCTTTCGCGTGACTTGGCAACAAAAAAATTATAAATCAATCGAGCCTGTTCGGGCGCGGCAGCTTCTATATATGACGGACGGCGACCTTTTCTCGCATCGCCGTAAAGCGTGAATTGCGAAACTACGAGCAGATCGCCGTCAATGTCGAGCAGCGAAGAATTCATTTTGCCGTCCGAGTCAGCAAATATCCGCAAATTAACGGTTTTGTCGAGAATATAATTGGCTTCCGTTTCAGAATCGCCACGTGAGATGCCAAGCAAAATCAAAATTCCCTGACCGATTTCGCCGGTAATTTCATCACCGACCGAAACTTTTGCACGAATAACTTTTTGAATGACAACCCGCATTTCCCACCGACGGAACGCGAACTTTCCAGTTCGCCGCAAAAAAGAAATACCGAAAATTAAAAAAATACACGCGAACCGGAAGGGGCGCGTTCCCGTTAATCTTCAATATAAACTTTGTTCATCACGACCTGATCGAGCGGTTTATCGCGCTGGTTGACCGCTGTTTCGGCGATTGCATTCACGACATCCTGACCTTCGATCACGTTGCCGAATTTTGTATAGCTCGGCGGCAAAGGATAATCAACGTGCATTATGAAAAACTGCGAACCGTTGGTATTCGGTCCCGAATTCGCCATCGCCACCGTGCCGCGATTATACGATGATTGATAAAGCGGCGAAGTGCGATTGATTTCATCGTCAAATTTTCCGCCCCAAGCCGATTCGCCGCCATAACCTTCGCCGAGCGGATCGCCGCCCTGAATCATAAAATTGTTGATGACGCGGTGAAAAATCACGCCGTCGTAATAACCTTTTTCCGCGAGCAGACGAAAATTTTCCGTCGTTTTCGGCGCGTCTTCTTCTAAAAGTTCAAATTTAATCGTTCCTTTGTTCGTCTCCAAAACTGCTGTTCTGTTAGCCATTTAACTGATTCTCCTGTGTATTTAATCAACTTTTTTATTCAAACCCGATGTTTACCGATTTTAACAATTTATAGCAAAGGTAAGCTAATCGCCGCGTGTTATTTTGCGTTGCCAAAAAAAATCTTTCGTTCACCAATGACAAAAGTCCTGATTTTTAATCAACCAGAATAAATCGCTCAATTGCTGCGGCGACACCGTTTTCGTCGTTGGAAGTTGTCTGATGAAATTCTTGACAGGCGAGCATTTCCGGCATCGCATTGCCCATTATGACGGGTGTTCCGGCATATTCGAGCATCTCCAAATCGTTGAAATTATCGCCGATGACCATCACGTTTTCGGCTGAATAACCGTTCATTTGCGCCAATCTTTCAACGCCGAAACCTTTTGAAGAATCGGGAGGCAAAATATCGAGCAAGGTGAAATTCAGTTTGGTATAAACGGTCGCCAAAATATTAACCGTTTTGCCTAATTCGGTTTGTAAAATTTTCTGCATCTCATCCATTCGGTCGCATTTGCCTGAAAAAGAAATATGTATGGTTTCCAAATGCGGAGCAACATCGGCGAGATTTTCGAGATGCCTGACCGAGTTTTCGGCATCTTCGCCGTGCAGAGACTGCGCCCACGCGAGATATTTTTGGAGCGGAATATTTTCGTCGGAAACCGTGTCGTAATACAAAATTCCTTTGCCGTGCGGATCGGCACTGAGCAAAGCGTCGCCGCCGAATTCTTTCCCGACGCGCAGAATTTCGCCGACGGTCGAATTTTCGAGCAATGAAAACGCGACGGTTTCGAGCGATTCGGCGTATTTGAGCAATGCGCCGTTGTGACAAATGACCGGCGCATTAAATTCGGCTTCGAGCGCGATGGGCAGCGCGTCACGAAAACGTCTGCCGGTGGCAATCGTCACTAAAACACCGTTTTCTTCAGCACGTCTGACCGCAATTTTATTTTCTTCGGAGATTTTTCCGGCGGAATTTAAAAATGTTCCGTCCAAATCGAGAGCGAGAATTTTTATCATCAATTAAAGTTTAATCGAAATTCGTCGAGAGTTTAAATACATCAACTAATCTTGTGAAATAAAAGAAAAAAAGCGATGTTAAAAGTTGTTGACTCTGTAATGTTAAATATCATAGAATCATAAAGGCGATGTTCGTCGCCTTCCCAATCTGCAATGCCTCAAATATTTTACAAATTCAGTCTTAAATACTTCGTCATTCTGTCACTATTGCTGGTCGGAATGGTTCCGCTTGTCCTCACCGGCTGGTCATTGTCCGAACGCAGCGCACGCGAATTACGCGCGGTCGAAAACCGTTATCAAACACAACTCGTGCAGGAAAAAGCCAGACAAATCGAGATGTTCGGTCAAAAATACGGCGATCTGGTTGCCGATTTTGCACAGGCTTTGGAATTAAATAATGATGCGGCGATTTTGTCTTCGGTGCAGACTGAGCAGAGATTAAGCAAAATTCTCGAAGAAAATAAGAACTTGCTTGCGCTCAATATCAAACCGGTCGCGGCTGAATCGGTTTCGGCATTTCGTGCTGAAAGAATCAGGAAGGAGGAAGTCGAAAATCTTTCGGGTGATGTTTCTACTCAGGACAAAAAAAGCAAACTCAATTTCGGACAGCCGAAAATTATCGAGGCAAGCAAAGAGCCTGTATTAGCAATTGCTGCGCCGGTATTTATCGGCAATAAATTTGAAGGAACTGTAGTTGCGGTCGTTTCGATGCGGGAAATCGCGCGGAGCGTTGTCGGCGTTAAATCGGCAAGTGAAGAAGAACTATGGAAGTCGGGTTTGCCGATTGTTTTCGTCGTTGATTCGCAGGGACACGCTGTTTTTCATCCCGACGCGAACCTCGAAGCGAATCAAAAAGCACTCACGGATTTGAAAATCGTGCAGGAATGGCAGGAATCAAACAGTCAGATTCAATCTGCACTCGTGCCTTTTACGGCGGATTTCGCCAACGAAAAACACGAAATGATCGGTGCCTATTCGACCGTTAATTTCAGCCCGACGCTCAGTTTCGGCGTGATTACGATGCAGGACGAAAAATACGCGCTTGCTTCGGTCGGCGAAATGCGTCGGCAAACCTGGATCACCAGTCTGGCGTTTGCGGCGTTAGCTTTGATCGTCGGATTTTTGCTTTCCAGCCGTTTAACTACACCGTTATTAAAACTTTCGGCAGCGGCGCAGAAAGTTGCGGGCGGAGATTATTCACAGCGCGTCGAGATAAATAAACTCAAAGAAATCGGCACTTTAGGCGAAACATTTAATTTGATGAGCGGCAAAGTCGAAGAACAAATCGCCAATCTCGCCAAAGCCGCGCAGGAAAATCACGAACTGTTCGTCGGCACGGTCAAGGCTCTGGCGGCGGCAATTGACGGCAAGGATCACTACACGCGCGGTCATTCCGAAAGAGTTTCGCGCATTTCGGTCGTCGTCGGACAGCGTTTGGGAATGGACGCGGGCGAACTCGAAAAACTGAGAATCAGCGCACTGCTGCACGATGTCGGCAAAATTGCGGTTGACGATGCGATTTTGAAAAAACCAGCCGCGCTGACCAACGAAGAGTTCGAGATTATGAAGACGCACCCGGCAAAAGGCTACAAAATTATGTCGCAGATTCCGGCGATGAAAGATTATCTGCCGGGAATTTTGATGCACCACGAAATGGTCAACGGTGCAGGTTATCCGCAAGGATTGACGGACGAACAGATTCCGATGCAGGCGAAAATCATCTCGGTCGCCGATACTTTTGACGCGATCACGATTGATCGTCCGTATCAAAAAGGAATGAGCCTCGAAGATTCACTCAGCCGCATACAGAGTTTCGTCGGTTCGCGCTACGATCCGCAAATTGTCAAAGCCTTGACCGAAGCCTGTCATGAAGGACAAATCGGCATCGGTGTCGTCAAACTAAAATCAGCGGTGCAACCGGCAAACAGTCGGATTCGTCCGATTGAAACTCGCAAAATCGCCTGAAAATAAAACAATGGAAACCGCAAACGGCAATTCAAATGTGCAGGAAAATTGGCAGATCGAAGTTGCCGGGAAAATTTACGAAGCCGAATTTTCCGAACTCGAACAATGGATTGATGAAGGTTCATTGCAGCGCACCGACAAAGTAAAATACGGCAATCTGCGCTGGATCGAAGCCGGGAAAGTACCGAAACTCGTCAATTTTTTTAACCTCGGCGATGGCGGAAATAAATCTGAAATAAAAATCAATCGAACGGATGCAACCACTCAGAACCGGCATTTTGTCATTGAATCAGCCGTCACGGAAGAAAAATTTCAATTAAATTCAAACCGATCATTCGATAATACAAATAACAATTTTCAGCCGACAAACGACATTCAAACGAAAATTTTGAATGCAAATGTGTGTTGTTTTCACCCTGAAATTCAATCGGTCTATCTGTGCGAGACTTGCAGCAACGGTTTTTGTCAAACCTGCCCGAAATCCTACGGCGGTTCGGTGAAAATTTGCCCGTACTGCGGCGCAATGTGTAAACCACTTGATGAAGTAAAAAAAGCCTCGCAAAATAATTATCGCCGTCACGCTGATTTGAACGAAGGTTTCGGGTTGGCGGATTTCGGTAAATCGTTTGCATATCCCTTCAAGTTCAAACTGAGTTTTATTTTCGGAGCGATATTTTTTATCTTTTTTTCACTCGGACAATCCGGTGCGGCGTTTGGCGGCGTGATGCTGTTTGCGGCATTGATTAGTTTATTAGGCAGTAATATGCTCGGTTTCGGCATTCTGGCGAACACGCTCGAAAACTTTTCGCAGGGAAAAACCGACGCTGATTTTATGCCGCCTTTCGAGACATTTTCAATTTGGGATGATGTCGTCCAGCCGTTTTTTCTCTCGATTGCGGTTTATGCCGTTTCCTTCGGGTTATTTCTGGCAATTCTGCTCGGCGGAATCTTTTATTCGACCAACGGCGTGAAAAAGACGGAAAATCAGGCGTTGATGCAAAAAGTCGGGCAGATCAATCAAATTAAAAAAGAGCAAAATACGACTAATCCGAACGAACCGATGACGGCGGAAAGTCAGCAGAAACTGCAAAACGCACAGGCGGAACAATTTGATAAATTGATGAAACAAATGCAGGATGCCAATGCTGCCGACCAATCACAGCCGACAGCCGATCAAGGCTCGATTGCTTTATCCGGTGACGCGCCGTCATTCGGTTTGCCGCTGATGATGCTTTTGGCAATATCACTTTTATGGGCAATTTTTTACTTTCCGGCGGCGTGTGCGGTCGCCGGTTACACGCGGTCATTCGGCGCGATTTTCAACCTGTCAATCGGCTTTGACACGATCAAAAGACTCGGCGCAGATTACCTGAAAGTTCTGTTAATGTTTGCCGCCGTCGTGATTATGTTTTCGATTATCACATCAATCTGCGCCGTCGCGCTTATGCCTTTCGAGATACCGATGCTCGGAAATCTGCCGTTGAAAGTCGTTTCGGGATTGCTGACGTTTTACTTAACGGTCGTTACATCCTGCATTCTCGGCTTTGCGCTCTATAAAAATTCACACAAACTCGAGTTACTGCCAAAATAAACAATTCTGCAAAAAAATGCCGGAAAAACGCACGTTGTGAAGCGTGCGTTATTTTTTTATAATCAAAAGTTTGATAAACAGTAAATTTTTAGAAATAAGGCGGAGAAATAAATTTTGAATCAAAGGATAACTAATCCGAAATCCAAAATCTAAAATCCAAAATCCGAATATGGCATTTTTTTGGCGGAGAAATAAGGAAGATAAATTTTCGATTTCGACACTCGGACTCGATAAATCAATCGAAGAACTGCAACAGCAGGAAGAAGCGGCGGAAAAAGCTCTCGGCGTGCGGTTTTATAACGCCGTCGGCAAAACGCGCGATTCGATTAATAACAAACTCGACACGATTTTTGAAAATCGCAAACAGATTGACGAAGCGTTTTTAGACGAACTCGAAGAGATGCTGATCTCGACCGACATCGGTGTCGCCACGACTTTGCAGATTCTCGACAGCGTGCGGCGCGGCGTGTCAAGACAGGAAATCAACGATTTGCCCGCGCTCAAACGCATTATGCAGAGCGAACTTTTGACGATCTTACAGCATTCCAAAACGAGCGGCGTATCAGACGAAACAAAATACGATCTCGACATCAAACCGTATGTTTTGATGGTCGTCGGTGTCAACGGAGTCGGGAAAACAACGACTATCGGAAAGCTCGCGCAACGCATTAAAAAAGAAGGACACGGCGTTTTAATCTGCGCCGCCGACACATTTCGCGCCGCCGCATCCGACCAACTCGAAATCTGGGCTGACCGCGCCGGTGTCCAAATCATTCAGCAAAAACAGGGAACCGATCCGGCGGCAGTTTTGTTCGACGCGCTTCAAGCCGCTAAAGCCAGAAACGCCGATGTCTTAATCGTGGACACAGCAGGCAGACTTCACAACAAAGCCAATCTGATGGCGGAACTCGAAAAAATGAAACGCATCGCCGCCCGCGAAGTCCAACACGCGCCGCACGAAACCTTGCTCGTGATTGATGCCGTCACCGGACAAAACGGCTTGGAACAGGCGCGTCAATTTATGAAAACGGCGGATGTCACCGGAATCGTCCTCACCAAACTAGACGGCACAGCCAAAGGCGGCATCGCCGTCGCCATCGCCAAAGAATTAAATCTGCCGATCAGATACGTCGGCATCGGCGAACAGGTTGACGATCTAATGGTTTTCGACGCGGAAAGTTATGTGAACGGTTTATTTAATTAGGAGGCGAGAATTATGCAAACTATTGAAGCTATTTACCAAAACGGACTGTTTAAGCCGCTGAATCCGATTTTAGAGAAAATTTCGGAAGGCGAAACGGTTGAGATTATTATCAAAGACAAAAGGCTTTCGCCCGATGAAATGTTGGAGCTTGCGGGAAAGGTTTACGAAGGACTTTCGGAAGAAGATATAAATGAAATCGAACGAATCGCCCTCGACTGTTCAAACTTTTTCGGAGATCGAAAGTTATGATTTCGTCCGGCAAAACTCTACTCGATTCGGATACACTTTCGTTTTATTTCAAAAAATATCCAAAAGTTGTTGCCGAAGCGCAGAATTATTTGCAACATCATCAGATTTTTACTTTTTCAGCCATCACGCGCTTTGAACTTCTGCGCGGAATGAAAGTCAGAAACGCGACAGCCCAATTGAAGTTTTTTGATTTATTTTGCAGACAAAACGAAATCATCGAATTAAACGATGAAATCCCAGTTCGCGCTGCCGATATTTACGCCGATTTATCCAAACGCGGTCAACTCGTCGGCGATGCCGATATTTTGATTGCGGCAACCGCTTTGGAAAATAATCTGCCGGTTATCACAAATAACGAAAGGCATTTTGAACGGATTACAGGCTTGCAGATTTTGAATTGGAATAAATAATCGTATGAAAAGACGCGAATTCATTACGACTTCAGCGATTGCGGCGGCAGGATTGTTGTTTGCCGGTAAGATTAATGCTTTGCCGAATGATTTTGTCAGTCAGCGTCCGGCGTTGAAAGACCGTAAGTTTGTTTCAACGACGGTTGAGGCGAAAATTGCGGAAGTTAAGGCGGCGATTAGGGATAGAGAATTGGCGTGGATGTTTGAGAATTGTTATCCGAACACGCTCGATACTACGGTTGAGATTGGGACGCGTGACGGCAAATTGGATTCGTTTGTGATAACGGGCGACATTCACGCGCTCTGGCTGCGCGATTCGACGGCGCAGGTCACGCCTTATTTATCACTCGTGAAAGACGATAAAGAGTTGCAGAATTTGATTAAAGGTTTGATTCACCGGCAGGCGTTTTCGGTTTTGCTCGAACCTTACGCGAATGCTTTTTTGAAGGATAAAAACGAGAAAGGTTGGGACGATCTGCCTTTGAGCGTCGCGGGCGTTCACGAGCGTAAATGGGAAGTTGATTCGCTGTGTTATGTGTTGCGGCTGTCGTATCAGTATTGGAAGGCGACGAACGACGCGGCGGCGTTTGACGAAGAATGGCAGCGGGCGATGCGTCTGATCGTGCAGACGTTCAAAACCGAGCAGTTCAAAGACGGCAAAAGTCCGTATAAATTTATCCGCAAAACGACCGTGATGATTGACGCGCCGCCGTTTGAAGGCACGGGAAATCCGGTCAAACCCGTCGGGCTGATTCGCTCGATGTTTCGACCTTCGGACGATTCCACGGTGTTTCCGTTTCTGATTCCGTCGAATGCTTTTGCGGTCGTGTCTTTACGGCATTTGAGCGAGATTTTTGAATCTGCGCTGAAAAACCGGGCGTTTGCCAATGAATGCAAAGCGTTGGCGGATGAAGTCGAAAAAGCGATTTATAAATACGCGGTGGTCGAACACGAAACTTTCGGCAAGATTTTCGCTTTTGAAGTGGACGGCTTCGGCAACCGGCTTTTGATGGACGACGCGAACGCGCCGAATTTGATGAGTTTGCCGTATCTCGGATTCGTCAAAGCGGACGATAAAATTTATCAAAACACGCGCAAATTTGCCCTGAGCGACAACAATCCGTATTTCAAACGCGGCAGATACGCCAACGCCGTCGGCAGTCCGCACACCGGCAAAACGAACGTCTGGCATCTCGCAATCATTATGCAGGCGATGACTTCGGGCGACGAAAGCGAAATCAAAAACTGTCTGGCGACGCTCAAACGAACGCACGCCGACACCGGATTTATGCACGAATCTTTCAATCCCGACAACCCGAAAGAATTCACACGCAGTTGGTTCGCGTGGGCAAACACGATTTTCGGTGAGTTGATCTTGAAGATTTACAATGAACGGAAAAGTATTTTGAACGGTGAATTTTAGGATGAGATTAAGTTTCTAATAAATTGCCGCAAATTGAAATTGTTTGTGTAATTTACAAATATTGAAAGATTAATTCTTCTGCGGCTGTGCCTTTCCGTGAGTTATTTTCTATATTATTGCGGCTATGCCGCCGATTTTGAGGCAGAGCCTCAAAGAATTTTTGAGAAATAGTGTCGGCGAGGCATAGCCGTCGCCGCATATCAGGCGGCACAGCCGCAAAAAACAAGATATTTTGAACTTGCTTTAATTTCAAAATCATAAGTTTTACGAATAAAATTGAACGAAAATTACACAGAATTTGACGTAAAAATGACGCGCCGTTCGCTCGAACTCGCGTCTTTCGGTGTCGGACAAGTTAGCCCAAGTCCGTTGGTCGGCTGTGTGATTGTCGCTGAAAACGGCGAAGTTGTCGGCGAGGGAACTTATATCTACGATAATATAATCCACGCCGAAGTTCTCGCGCTCATTCAGGCTGGCGAACGCGCAAAAGGCGCAACGGCGTATGTTTCACTCGAACCGCATTCTTATCAGGGGCGCACCAAACCCTGCACCGAAGCGTTGATAAACGCCGGAATTTCGCGTGTGTTCTGCCCGATTGAAGACCCGAATCCGTTTGTTTCAGGCAAAGGTTTTACAATTTTACGGCAAAATAACATCGAAGTCGTTACCGGAATACTGCGGGACGAAGCTGCCAAATTAAACGAAAAATTCTGCGTCTGGCATCTGCGTCAGCGTCCGTTCGTTCATTTGAAAATGGCGATGAGTTTGGACGGGCGAATTTCGCTTGCGCCGGATGTTTCGACGCGGATTTCGGGCGCGGAATCGGCGGCGCGTGTGCAGGATTTGCGCCGCGAACACGATGCGATTCTGATCGGCGGCAACACGGCTTTAGTTGACGATCCATCGCTCACAGACCGCAGCGAAAAGCCTCGAAGACGAAAATTAGTGCGCGTGATTTTGGATAATCGTCTGCGTATTCCGCTCGAATCGAATTTAATTACAACTGCCAAAGAAGTTCCGACTTTGATCGTGTCGAATTCAAACGATGAAACGAAGATCAAACGATTAAACGATTCAGGAGTTGAGGTTGCGCGAATCAATGCCCGTGATTTGGTCGCGGTTTTAGCCGAACTGAAATCCCGCGAACTCCAAAGCGTTTTGGTCGAAGGCGGCGCAGAAATCGCGGGCGCGTTTGTTGATGCGAAACTGGTTGATAAAATAACTTTTTTTGTCGCGCCAATTATCATCGGCGGACATCACGCGCCGTCAGCAATCGGCGGAAACGGAGTAAATTCAATAGAAAATTCTTTAAAATTGCGCGATTTGGAAATTGTCAAACACGGTCAAGATTACAAATTAACCGGCTATCCGCAGAATTAATCTTCAAAAACTATAAAGCGAATTTTATATGCAAATAAAAAATTTCAAAGAACTCAGTTTTGAAATAGTTGAAAACGCTATTGAGCTTGTGGTTATTGAAAATCTAACAAGTAAACTTTCACGGATTAATCTTGATAAAAACGTCAAACAAAGAAGTTCGGTAGCTTTCGGGGTTAGAAATCTTTTGAATGTTGCGCCGTTTATTAAAGAATTTGCCAATTCAGATTCGGTTCGCAAAATTATCGAGCCAATCGTAGGAAAAAAACGTACAGGTTGTGCGGGCAATTTATTTTGATAAAACGCCGGAAGCAAACTGGAAAGTGCCATTTCATCAAGACTTAACGATTACAATTAAGGAACGCAAGGACACTGAAGGTTTTACTTCGTGGACAAAAAAAGCCGATATTTGGCACGTTCAACCGCCTCAGTCAGTAATTGAAAATATCGTTTCATTGCGCGTTCATCTTGATAAAACGGACGAATCAAACGGAGCATTGAGAGTTATCGGCGGTTCGCATCGTTTCGGGAGATTGAGTGCAGAGCAAATTGAAAAATTAATATCCGAGCGGCAAATAATAAATTGCCCGGTTCAAAAAGGCGGCGCAATGCTAATGCGACCGTTGCTTTTACACGCTTCGTCAACCGCAATTGACGCTTTACATCGTCGCGTCATTCATTTTGAATTTTCATCTCTGAAATTGCCGCAAGGTTTGGAATGGTTTGGTTCGTAGATTTAGAAATACTAAAATTTACAAAATAAAATGAATAAATCTTTCGCCAAAAAATCATTCGGACAAAATTTTCTGATTGATGATAATTATATTAGTCGAATTATCGCCGCGCTTGCGCCGCAAAGTGGAGAAACAATTATCGAAATCGGCGCAGGTCGCGGCGCGTTGACGGAGAAACTTGTCGAAAGCGGCGCAAATGTTGTCGCTATCGAACTCGAACGCGAGATGATTTCTGTATTACGCGTCAAATTTTCAACTGCTGAAAATTTCCGATTGATCGAGTCGGATACGTTAAAAGTTGATTTTTCAGAAATTTCCAACAATCAAAAACACAAACTTGTCGCTAATCTTCCATACAATATTTCGACGGCGATTTTGCAGAAATTAATCGAGCAGCGCGAAGTTTTCAGCGAGATGATTCTGATGTTTCAGCGCGAAGTCGTCGAACGAATTATTGCGCCGCCGGGAAATTCCGAACGCGGTTTTTTGTCGGTCATGACCGAAGCGTATCTCGACGCAGAAAAACTTTTCGATGTTCCGCCGAATGCCTTTAAACCTGCGCCGAAAGTTTGGAGCGCGATTATTAAACTCATTCCTAAACACGGCAGCGTTGATTTCGATGAACAACTTTTTCGCGCCGTCGTCAGTCAAGGCTTTATGCAGAAGCGCAAAACCATTCTCAATAATCTAAAGCATTGGCAGCAATTGAAGACGCTCGACACGCAGCAATTATTGATTAAATCGGACATCGAACCAAACCGCCGCGCCGAAACTCTGACGCTCGACGAATGGAAACGACTGACGGTTAATATCGAATGTTCAAAATCATTTGAATAACTCACCTGACGCAGCAATCGTTTTTGGTCGCCGAAGGTGACGGGCATCATAGCGTCGGGAGTAATTAGCCAAGCGAATGTATCACTCCGTCGAATCGAACCGAGAATTTGCTCGCAGAAAGTGAGCGACATTCCGGGCGCGGCGTGTGCGACACTTTCAGCGTCGGAAATTTCTCCCGATTAACGTAGGGTTTTCGCTCATTACATTCGCTTTACCCTACGCTATAATGTCGGTCATTTTCAATGACAAAAACTACATCGGCGTAACATCATTAAGTAATCAAATGAATCGAAGATGCGACCGTGAATGAGTGTTTGAGTTGACGAGTTGACACGCTTCTCGATAGTCGTCGTTCCGCTTTTTTTACTCTCGCTTCGGATAAAAATTGCAGTCAACGCATAAAAAAATGCTTTGTGTTAAAATCAAGGATTAAAAAAACGGCTCGAGTAAATTGGAGATTAAGTAACAAGCTAAGTGAATAAACTGGAAATAATACCGCTCGGCGGCATCGGCGAATTTGGAATGAATTGTATGGGAATCCGTTACGACGACGAGATGATCGTCGTTGATGTCGGAATGGGTTTTCCCGAAGAAACGCCTTACGGAGTTGATATTTCGATTCCCGATTTCAGCTTTCTCGATCCTTACAAAGACGAAATGATCGCGCTGATTTTAACGCACGGACACGAAGATCACATCGGCGCACTGCCCTATTTTTTAAAGAAATTTAATCTGCCCGTTTATTCGTCGCATTTTACGCTTGCGCTGACAGAAAAACGGCTCGACGAACATAAAATGCTCGACGAGATTTTGCAGCATCGCGTCAAACCGAACGACATCGTGGACATCGGCAGTTTTCAGATCGAATTTATCCACGCGTCGCATTCGCTGGTCGAATGTTTTTCGCTCGCCATCAAAACGCCGGTCGGCACGATTATTCATACCGGCGATTACAAAATTGACGAAACTCCGGTAATCGGCAAACCGTTCGATCTGGCAACGCTCAAAAAATACGGCGACGAAGGCGTGTTGGCGTTGCTCGCCGATTCGACCAATTCGACGGTCGAAGGCAGAACGCCGTCGGAAATGGCGGTTATTCCGGCGTTTCAGGAAATTTTCGAGCAAGCCGAAGGCAGAATTATCGTTTCGACGTTTTCATCGTCGCTGCATCGCCTTCAGGTCGTGTTCGATGTCGCGCACGAATACGGCAGACGTGTCTGCGTTCTCGGTCGTTCGATGGTTAAAAATATCGAAATTGCGACCGAGTTGGGAATTTTAGATATTCCGCACAATACTTTGATTGATCTCGGCGAAGCGCGTTCCAAAGACGACGACGAAATCGTCTATCTCGTGACGGGTTCGCAGGGCGAAAATCGCGCCGCGCTTTGGAATATGTCCATCGGTTCATACAAAGGTCTCGAAATCGAAAAAGGCGACACGGTGATTTTGTCGGCGCGAATCATTCCCGGCAACGAAAAAAACATTTCGCGTTTGATCGGACATCTCTACAAACGCGGCGCAAATATCATCGAAGAAAAACGCCGTTTGGTTCACGTTTCCGGTCACGCCTCGCAGGAAGACATCAAAATAATGGTCGAAACGGCGCGTCCGCAATATCTCGTGCCGATTCACGGCGAATATCGAATGCTGTTTCGCCACAAAGAATACGTCAAAAATCACATCGCGGGTTACAACGATCAAAATATACTGTTGATCGAAAACGGCGATGTGTTGGAATTTGACCGAAACGGCGCACGAATCAGCGAAAAACGCGAAGTCAGCCGGATGTTTATTGACGAAGAATCGGTCAGCGAAATCGAATACGACATCATCCGCGAACGCAAAAAACTCGCTTACGGCGGGTTGGTGACGGCGGTCGTTAATATTAATAAAAAAGACAAAAAAATCGTCGGCGAACCGCAAATCACTTTTCAAGGCGTTGCCGGACTAAAATTGGAAAGCGGTTTCCGCGCCGACGCGCAAAAATTAGTCGTCAATGCTCTGACCAATATGCCGAAAGTCGAATTCGCGCATAAACACGTCGTCGAAGAAAACTTGCGGATTCATCTCAAACGCTTTATGCAGAAAGAAACCCGCTCAAAACCCGTGATTGTCACGAGCATTACCGAAGTTTAATGAACGCCGCAGAAATATTAAAACAAACCCGCGTCGGGATTGCGCCGGAAACTTTCGCATTGATTTCTCTGTCGCACGAAGATTGGCTCAAACTGCTCGAAAACCCGGAACTTTCGCCGCGAATGACTGCGCCGTTTATGATTTTCAGGGATCAATATGAAACGACTCTGCTGTTAGACGAGATTGATTTTCAGACGATTCGCCACGCCGTTCGTGACGCGAAAATCGAGCAGGGATTTCGTTTAATGACGTTTGCGACGGTCTTGGATTTTAAGGTTATCGGCTTTCTCGCCGAAGTCACGCGGATTCTCGCCGAAGCAAACATTTCAATCATCGCGCTGTCGGCGTTTTCACGCGATCATTTGTTGATTAAACAAAACGATCTGGCGCAGGCGTTAAAGATTTTGAGTCAATATGTTGACGAGATTTGCTGAGTTTGAAATCACAAAAAATGAGTTTTTGGAAAGATAAAATCGTGTTACTGACCGGCGCGTCGAGTGGCATCGGCGAAGGTTTGGCGTTGAAAATCGCCGAACGCGGCGCGGTTCTCGGTTTAATTGCGCGGCGGGCGGAAATGCTCGAAGATTTGGCGGCGAGATGTGAAAAAATTGGCGTGAAGGCGCGTGTTTTTGCGGTTGATGTCGTTGATGAGGCGGCAGTTCAGGCGGCGGCGGACACGTTACGCGCTGAATTCGGGCGAATTGATATTTTAATTGCCAATGCCGGAATCGGCGGCAACAATTCGGAAACCAGAAGTTTACAGCCTGCCGCCGTCAAAAAATTGATTGATATTAACTTAATCGGCGCGGTCAATTCGGTCGCCGCCGTTTTGCCGCAGATGCTCGAACGCGGAAGCGGACAATTGGTTGCCGTTGCGTCGCTTGCAGGTATGCGCGGTTTGCCGAATTCGGCAGCGTATTCAGCTTCAAAAGCAGGAATGATCGCCTTTTTTGAAAGTGTCAGACTCGACGTGCAGAAAAAAGGCGTTGATGTGACGATCATTCTGCCCGGATTTATCAAAACGCCGCTGACATCGGGCAGAGCAAATAAAATGCCGTTTTTGATGGAACTCGAAGACTCGATGCCGCATTTCTTAGGCGCAATCGAAAAGAAAAAGAGATTTGCGGCGTTTCCGTGGCAACTGGCGACGCTCGTTCGCGCCGGTAGAATCTTTCCGGCGTTCATCTACGATAAAATCGCGGGCGGCGCAAATTACCGGAAGTAAAAGAGTTGACAGCAAGTTTGCAGATAGTTGGCAGAGTTGCAGAGAGTGGCAGAAAGTTAAAGAGTTTTAAGTTCGAGTTGCTCTTTGCGCCGAAATTCCGCTTTAGTTTGTGAAAGCCGAACGGTTAATGCTAAATTGGTTGAGCTTCAAAATTTCTTTTTCGTCAAACAATCTTTTCAAATATGGATTTAATACAAGCGATCATCCTCGGAATCGTTCAGGGATTAACTGAATTTATTCCGGTCTCATCAACAGCGCATTTAGTTTTTGCGAGCCGTTTGACGGGCATTTATGACGGCAATCCCGAACGGATTACGGCGACGATTGCCGTGCTTCAGCTCGGCACTCTGTTTGCCGCGTTCGTCTATTTCGCGCCGGACATCTGGGCGATTTCGAGCGCGTTTATCCGTGATCATTTCGCCGCGCTGACCGGCAAACGCGGGATGCGTTTTTCCGGCACGAACGGCATTCGACCGATCTGGCTGTCGGAAGAAGCGTGGCTCGGCTGGCTGATTATTATCGGTTCGATTCCCATTGGAACGCTCGGTTTGATTTTCAAAAAAGTGATCGAAGGTCCGGCGACAAAAAATCTCTGGGTGATTGCGATTATGATGATTTCGATTGCCGTCTTGTTGATATTCGCCGAACTCGCCGGCAGCAAACGCAAAGAACTGCGGGATTTCGGCATTCTCGATTCGCTTGCCGTCGGTTTCGCACAGGTTTTAGCGTTGATTCCGGGCGCAAGTCGTTCGGGTTCGACGATTATGGGCGGACTGTTCGCCGGACAAAAACGCGAAGCCGCCGCACGTTTTTCGTTTCTGCTGATGATGCCCGCAGTTTTGGCAAGCGGTCTTTTGGAATTAAAAGACGCTCTGCAAAAAAATATGCTGTCGAGCGAAGATTTTACCGCGCTCGCTGTCGGAACATTGGTTTCAGCCGTCATCGGTTATTTCTCGATCTGGTTTTTGCTGGCATTTTTAAAGAAAAATTCGACCGCCGTCTTTATCGTCTATCGCATCATCGTCGGCGCGGCGATTTTAATTTTACTGTGGCAAGGCGTAATCAGCCCGCAAGTTTGAACAGTTAGCAGTTATCAGTGAACAGTTATCAGTTATCATTGAAAATGAAATATTCAAATTAGATAACTTATGACCGGCAACTGATAACTGTTCACTGATAACTGCTAACTGTTATGAAGCGTTGGAATATCAAAAAACACGACCGTGAACAGGTTTCGCAGTTGGCGAATGAGTTGAAAGTTGCGCCGATTGTCGCGGCTTTGCTGATTTCGCGCGGATTTGAGACGGCGGAAAAGGCTTTGGAATTTCTCAATCCGTCGTTTGAACAGCTTCACGATCCGCATCTGCTCAAAGATATGGGGAAAGCCGTCGAACGTGTTTTGCGGGCGATAGACACGGGCGAAAAAATTCTGGTGTGGGGCGATTATGATGTTGACGGGACGACCGGCACGGTTGTTTTGCGTAAGACTCTGGAGATTTTGGGCGCGGACAGCGGTTATCATATTCCGCACCGATTTACCGAAGGCTACGGCATCAATATCGAAAAACTTTCCGAAGCCAAAGACAAAGGCTACACGCTCGTTATCAGCGTTGATACAGGCAGTCGCGGGTTCGACGCGGCGGAATGGACGCGGGCGAACGGGATGGATTTGATCGTTACCGACCATCATTTGTCCGACGAAGAAAAGGGAAATCCGAACGCTTACGCCGTCATCAATCCGAATCAGGCGGGCGACGAATACCCGGACAAAAATCTCGCCGGTGTCGGTGTCGCGTTCAAACTTTCACACGCTTTGCTGCGCGAACGCGGCAAGGAAAATCTCGTCAAAGGTTTTTTGAAAATGGTGGCTATCGGCACGATTGCCGATATTATGCAGTTGACGGGCGAAAATCGGGCGATTGTCGCACTCGGTTTGCGCGATCTGCCGCGAGCGACCAATTACGGTTTGAAGGCTCTCATGGAAGCCGCCGACTGCGGTTCGGAGATGTCGAGTTACGACATCGGTTTCCGAGTCGCGCCGCGCATCAACGCCGCCGGACGAATGGATGAAGCGATGACCGTCGTCCGTCTGTTTGAAGCGAAAAGTTTTGAAAAGGCTCGTGAATACGCCGAAATTCTCGATTCAAAAAACCGCGAACGGCAGAAAGCGCAAGTCGAAATCAGCCGTCTCGCGCTCGAAGAATACCTCGAAAACGGCGCGGATGAAAAACAAAAATTCGTCGCCGTGATCGCCGGTGAAAACTGGCATCGCGGCGTGATCGGCTTGGCTTCGTCGCGCATTTCGGACAAAATTTATCGTCCGTCGCTGGTTATTTCGCTCGAAAACGACATCGGTCACGGTTCGGCGCGGAGCATCGAAAATTTTAATCTGCACGACGCGCTCGAATCCTGCAAAGAATTGTTTGAAAAATTCGGCGGACACGCCGCCGCCTGCGGTTTTACGATCAAGCGCGAAAACATCGAAGCTCTGCGCGAAAAACTCAACGCTCACGCCGCTCAAAAACTGACCGACGAAGATTTGATTCCCGAATTAAAAATTGATGCCTGCGTCGCGGCGCAGAATATGAATTTGCAGACGGTCGAACAATTAAAAAAACTCGAACCTTTCGGCGCGGGCAATCCGAAACCGAAATTCGTCACCAAAGATTTGTTTTTGCTCGACGAACCTTTCGTGATGAAGGAAAAACATCTAAAATTAAAGTTGAGCGACGACAAAGGGCAAAAATTTGAAGCGGTTTGGTGGGACGGCGTTGAAAAATCAAAACGGCAAACTCTTAAACCGAGAACACGCATCGAATTAGCTTATACGCCCGAAGCCAACACATGGAAAGGCAACACGCGGCTGCAACTCGTCGTCGAAGATTTGCGAAGCGTTTAATTGAATTAAAACTTTCCGCCTGAAAGAAATTTAAATCGAGTGAGCAATAAAAAACAGCCGAACATCAAACAGTTGCAGCGTCGCGCCAACCTGCCGAAATATCTGCGCGGGGCGACAATTGCGGCTCTGATTATCGCTGTCACAGGCATCGGAATATCGTTTTATCTTTACAAAGGCAAAGCCGAATTTCGGCTCAAACCCGAACATACGCAGCTTTCATCCAACGTCGTCGCCGAAGTCAGCAACTATGAACGCACCGAATCTGACGGTGAATTGAAAAAATATTATATTAAAGCCGATCACGCTAAAACCTTCACCGATAATCATCAGGAACTCGAAGGTGTTTACGTCGAAATCTACGACGACAAAGGCGCAAATTTCGACAAAATCACGGCTGATAAAGGTCTCTATATTCCCGAAGAAAATAAAAATTTCACCGGCTATTTTGCCGGGAACGTCAACATCGAAACGCGCGACGCGCTCAAAGTCAAAACCGAACAGATTACCTACACCAAAGCCAAAGATTTAGCGGAAATCGAAGACGCGGTTGAGTTTGAACGTGAAAATATCAAAGGCAAATCAGTCGGCGCAATCGTTCATATTGCTGAAAAACGGCTTGAGTTGATGAAAAATGTCGAGATTAATACATATGCAACCGGCGCGGATAACGACATTACCGAAAATAAAATTCAGAGCGCAAAGATTCAGTCGAATTATGCGATGTTCGACCAATTGAACCAGAAAATCGAGTTCAATGATAACGTCAATATCAACATCATTCCGAACGGCGACAACGCCAAATTAACCCAGCCGACCGACATCAAAACGAACCGCGCGACCGCCAGTTTTGAAAATAAGCAAATCAAACAGATTGATTTGACCGGAAATGTTGACGTTTATCAGCATCCGTCGGTAAACGATGCGAAATGGACGCACACCAAAGCCGATAAAGCGACGGCGAACATTGATAAGGAAGTTAAAAGGCTCGAACTGTTCGATAACGTCCGGATCGAAACGACGATGGACGAAACGAAACCGACAAAAATCAACGCCGGTTACGCACTTTATGAAAAAGATGCCGACAAATTTACGCTCAAAAAAGATGTCAAAATTTTAACGGTCGAAGACGCACAGCCGACTAATATTCAATCAGCCGAAGCGGTTTACGAGCAGACTAACGGGAAAATTTTCTTAACCGGCGGAGCGCAGATCACGCAGAATAACGATTTGATTAAAGGCGAGATTTTGACCGCCGAACTGTTTCCTGATAAAAAACTGAAATATGCCGATTCAAAAGGCGGCGCGTATCTCAAACAAAACAACGACAAAGGTTTCAACGAAATTTCCGCCGATAATCTGAGCGTCAATTACGGCGAAAACAACAATCTGCAAACCGCCAAAGCCGACGGCGGCGCACGTCTTAAACAAAGCAGCGACGAGCGCGTTACCGATATTTCTGCCAATCAACTCACCATTTCATACGGCGCGAACGGTGTTCTGCAAAACGCCAACGCGCTCGGCAACGGCAACGCCGTCATCACGCCGGTTAATTCAAAAGATTACACCAAACTCTCGATGTCTGCGCCGACGGCGATTCATCTGAATTTCAAAGGCGCGGGATTGCTCGATCAGATGCAGACCGAAGGACGGACGACGATTCAGATGAACGCGCCGAACAATGCGCCGGATGCGGCAAACAAGCGAATTACCGCCGATTCGGTCAAAACCGTGTTTCAGGCTGACGGCAAAAGTCTCGCGCACGCTGATGCGAACGGCAACGCGGAACTTTACGTCGAACCTTTGAATGCCGGAGCGCAGAATTACAAAACGACGATCAACGCCGCGCAATTTTCGTGCGAATTTTATCCGACCGGCAACAACGCCAAAAATTGTGTCGCGCAAACCAAAACCAAAACCGTTCGTGTGCCGACGCTCCCGAACGAAACGCACGGAACGCAGACTTTAATCGCCGATAAATTGAATACGACTTTCAATCAGCAAAATCAGGACATTCAGCAGTTTGATGCGAGCGGCAATACTAAATTTACCGAACTCGACCGGAACGCCGTCGCCGATTCGATAAATTTTGCGGCGAATGAACAAATTATTCGTCTGCGCGGCGGCGAACCGACCGTCTGGGATTCGCGTGCGCGGGCGAAAGCGCAGGAAATTGACTGGAATACGGCGAGCGGCAAAACGAATTTGCGCGGCAGCGTTTCGACGACTTATTACAGCCAGAAAACGACCGGCGGCGCAACGCCTTTTAACGCCACGAGTGCGCCGGTTTTTATCACCGCCGAAAACGCCGAACTGTCATCCAGAGATGAAACCGGGCTTTACACGGGAAACGCGAGAGCGTGGCAGGAAAACAATTATGTTCGCGCCGAACGCCTTTTTTTGCAGCAGAAACAGGGACAACTAAACGCCGACGGCAAAGTGCAGAGCGTTTTATATAACGCCAAACAAAGGGAAAACGGCAAAGAATCGAATGTTCCGGTGTTTGCTCAAGCCGAAAAACTTTCGTATAACCATGAAAATCGAATTTTGCGTTATCAGGAAAATGTAGATATTCGGCAGGGAACCGACCGCATCACTTCGGGTTCGGCGGACATTTATATGGACGACAAAAACGATTTGTCGCAGACGATTGCCGAGAAAAACGTCGTCATCACGCAGCCGAATCGCCGCGCCGCCGGTGAATTTGCCCAATATACGGCGGCAAACGAACAGATTTTACTGCGCGGCAGTCCGGCGAGCGTCGAAGACGGCGAAAACGGTTCGACACAGGGCGCACAAATTACCGTTTTTATGCGCGAAAAAAGATTCGTCAGCGAAAATAAACCGGGCGTCGGACAAACTACAAAAGACGGCAGAATCCGCACTGTTTACAAAATTAAGAAACAGTAAAAAGTTTAGATTTTCGCCTGCTTATAATGCTTCATCGGAAAAAAAAGTTGTCAGCCGCTTGCTTACTTTGATTCTGACCTTTAATTTCTAACTATAATGTTTGGTTTCGGCTCACAAAAATCCCGCGTCGTTTATGAAAATGTTCCTGCCGATGCGCTGACGGCGTTAAATCTGCAAAAAACTTACGGGCGGCGGATGGTCGTTGATGATGTCAGTTTGAACGTCCGGCAAGGTGAAGTCGTCGGTTTGCTGGGCGCAAACGGTGCGGGAAAAACGACGACCTTTTATATGACGGTCGGGTTGGAACGACCGGAAAAAGGCGCGATATTTCTCAATGGTGAAGATGTCACGACGCTGCCGATGTATCTGCGGGCGCGTCTCGGTTTAGGTTATTTGCCGCAGGAGCCTTCGATTTTTCGCAAAATGACGGCGGAACAGAATATTCTGGCGATTCTCGAAACTTTGAAAATGAAGCGCGGACAGCGAACGGCGCGGCTCGAAGAACTGCTCGCCGAATTCGGTGTCGGACACGTTCGCAAAACTCGCGGCGATGCGCTTTCGGGCGGCGAACGGCGGCGCGTCGAAATCGCCCGTTGTTTGGCGACCGAACCGCAGTATATTCTGCTCGACGAACCGTTTGCGGGCATTGATCCGATTGCGATTGACGACATTCGTGAAGTAATTATTTATTTGAAAAATCAGGGCATCGGCATATTAATTACCGATCACAACGTCCGCGAAACGCTCGGCATTTGCGACCGCGCCTACATTATGGCGGAAGGAAAAATCTTACGCGCCGGAATGCCGAACGATTTGGTCGAAGACGAAGAGGTCAGACGGCTTTATTTGGGCGAGAGATTTACCCTGTAAAAATTTTAGCGGTTGACAAAAAAGCAAAATTATAAACTAATTGAATTAGCATATATCGGACAAATCTCATTAAATTATTTGTCTAAACTGCTGAAATACTTGTTCTTAATCAAATTGTAGTATTTCTTTCTGCAAGTATATTTCATTTCTTGGCACGAGAATTGATGCAATAAAACAAAAAACCGCATATTTACAAAGTTTTTTGTTTTGACTCGAAAACCCGCACAATATAAAATTACTGGAAATTATGTCTTCATTAAGATTGCAGACAACTCAAAGATTAGGAATGGTTCTGACACCGCAGTTGCGGCAGAGAATCGAGATGCTGCAAATGACATCGCTCGAACTCTCCGAACTGATTTCGCAGGAAATGGTGACGAATCCGGTTCTCGAAGAAGTTCAGCCGGGGGACGAAGTTAAAGAAATCTCCGAAAATATTCTCGATCAAAATTCTGAAGGCTACGAAGGCTCTTTTGAAAATGTTGCCGACAGAAACGGCGATTACAAAGAATTTGAGCCGACCGGCGAAAATTTTACGCCTGAAGGTCCGTCTGAAAACGGATTCGAGGAAAAGAACCTGTCGGATTTTGAACCGAGTGAGGAAGGTGCGTCGGAAGAGAAATTTGACGTTTTCGAGGAAATTGATTACGGCAGGGAATTTCAGGAATATCTCGATCCCGGCTATAAAACTCAGGAAATCGAACATAAAGAAGACGCGCCGAGTTTCGAGCAGTTTCTTTCATATTCGCCGTCGCTGACCGATCATCTCGAATGGCAGGTTAATCTTCAAAACATCAGCGAACAGCAGGCGGATATTGCATTTTGTATCATTGGCAACCTTGATGAGAACGGTCGTTTGGGAATTAACGATGATGAAATTGCCGAGATGTGCGATTGCCCGGTCGAAGCAGTCGAACCGGCGCGTCAGGTCGTCTTGAAACTCGATCCGGTCGGCTGCGGCGCACGCGAAGTCAAAGAAAGTCTGTTCGCACAGCTCGAAGCCAACGGCGAAGGCGACAGTCTCGCCGCCGAACTCGTGCGCGATCATTTTGAAGATTTGCCCGCCCATCGTTTGCATCATCTCGCCAAAGAAACCGGCATAGACATTCAAGTTCTCAACAAAGAAATAGATAAAATTCGCATTCTCAATCCGCATCCGGGAAGTTTGTATTCTTCGGGCGATGCCATTTATGTCGCGCCGGAAATTTACATCGAAAAAATCGAGGAAGAATATGTCATCTATTTTACCGACGACGGCAGTCCGCGTCTGCGAATCAGTCAAAATTACAACCAGCTTCTCGTTCAGCCCGACACGACCAAAGAAACCAAAGATTATATCAAAGACAAAGTGCGTTCGGCGGTTGATTTACTGAGAAATATCGAACATCGCCGCCAGACGATTTATCGCGTCGTCGAATGTATCGTTAATCGCCAGCAGGAGTTTCTGGACAAAGGCGTGCAGTTTATCAAGCCGATGATGCTCAAAGATGTCGCCGAAGACATCGGGATGCACCTTTCGACCATTTCGCGCGTCGTCAACCGCAAATACGCGCACACGCCGCAAGGTGTCATCGAACTGCGGCGGTTTTTCTCCGAAGGAATGCTCAACGAGGACGGCGAAGAAGTTTCGACGCGCATTTTGAAACTTAAAATTAAGAAAATGATCGAAGATGAAGATTCCAAAAAACCTCTGACCGATGACGAAATCGCTAAAATTCTCGGCAAAGACGGCGTGAAATTATCGCGCCGGACGGTTGCCAAATACCGCGATCAGATGCAAATCGCCGGTTCGCGTGAACGCAAAACAATGGTTTGAATCTGATTGGTGAAATTTGCGCGTAAATGCGGAAATTTATAACAAACAAAGGGAGCAAGCTAATGAAATTTGAATATACGGGCAGACATATTGATGTGACGGCGGCATTAAAACAACACGTCGAAGAACATTTCAACCGCATCAACCATCTTTTTGACGGCAAAACCGCGAAGGCGCACGTTGTCATCGAAGTCGAACGCGGCAGACATCGTTCGGAAATTATCGTTAAATGGCGCAACGACGTTTTGACGGCAAATTCGATTCAGCCGGATATGTATCAATCGCTTACGCAGACGATTGATAAAATCGAAAAACAGGCTCTCAAATTCAAAAATAAAATCATAGACAAATCGCACCGCCGTAAAAAAATCGCCGAAGTCGTCGCGCCCGCCGTCGAGGTCAAACCCGAACCGCTGCCGACCAAACGAATTATTAACGCCCGAACTTACGCCGTCAAACCGCTGACCGCCGAAGAAGCCGCGATGCACCTCGAAGATGAGGAAAACCAGTTTATCGTGTTCAGAAACGCGGATAACGAAAAAGTTTCGGTTTTGTATAAACGCAGCGACGGCAATTACGGGCTGATTCAACCATAAATTTTTAAGCGGAAACGCGACTGTTGGCGGGTTATCTGTCAGGCGATCAACACGCTCCCAAACACTCGCGTTTCCGCCTTTTACCGATTTTTTAATACTAAAATTTAATGTCTCAATTAGAAAAATCAAATCTGCCGAATTTCATAATTATCACCGGATTAAGCGGTTCGGGAATGAGTTCGGCGACCAATGCGTTTGAAGATTTGGGATATTTTTGCGTTGATAATCTGCCGCTGACAATGATTTCGACGTTTACCCGTTTGCTGTTGCCGAACGAACAGGAAGTCGTCGCCATCGAAAAAGCCGCGCTCGTCATAAATATTCGTGAGCGGCATTTTCTCAATGAATTTCCGAACGAACTGGAAAAAATCTCCGATAATCATCTCAAGCCGTATGTGGTTTTTTTCGAGGCTTCGGATGAAATCTTGCAGCGTAGATTTTCCGAAACACGTCGTCCGCATCCGGCAGACAATGGCGACGGCGTGTTAGCGGCGATTCAGTCTGAAAGAAGCGAACTCGATAATGTGCGGCGCACGGCAGATTTGATTATTGATACATCCGAACACACGGTTCACACGTTGCGCCGCCTGATCGTTCAAAAATTCAGCGCGTCCGAAGATGGAACGCCGCTCAAAGTTCAGGTAGTCAGCTTCGGTCATAAATACGGTGTGCCGCGCGATGTCGAAGTGCTTTTCGATGTGCGTCATTTGCCGAATCCGTATTTCGTCAAAGATTTAAAGGAACTTCCGGGCAATAATCCGAAAGTGATCGAATTTCTCGAACAACAGCCGGAAGTCGAAGAAACCATTCGCAGGTTCAGCGATCTGCTTTATTATTTGCTGCCGCTTTATAAACAAGAAGGAAAATCATACCTGACAATCGGAATCGGCTGCACCGGCGGACGGCATCGTTCGGTGATGACCGCCAACCGTTTAGGCGAAAATCTGAAAGCGAAAAATTATGAAGTCAGTGTGTCGCACCGTGATGTGTCCAAATAATTTATATTTCGGGAGAATTCTCGCTGCGGGTTATCTATTTCAATTTTGCCTGATTAAAAAACGAGGTTAAAAAGATGTCTGAAATTAAAAAAATCGGCGCGGTGATAGTTTCGCACGGACAGCTTGCCAATGAACTGTTATCGGCGGCTGAAAATATCGTCGGTGATTTGAATCATATTGCGGCGGTTTCAATCGGCTGGCACGATGATGTCGAGTTGGCGCAGGACGAAATCGAGCGGGCAATTAAAAAAGTTTCGTCGGGAAACGGCGTTTTGCTGCTGACCGATATGTTTGGCGGCACACCGACCAATATTTCGGCGATGTTTATGAAAGCCAACGAAATCGAGATCGTAACCGGCGTAAATTTGCCGATGGTGATTAAAATCGCCTCGCAAAACAAACAGTTGACTGTCTCGGAAATGGCAAAGGAAATCGAAGAACAGGGCAAACAGGCAATTTATCGCACGGGCGCGTTGCTCGAACCGCAGAAACTGAAATCGAATGCTTAAAGGCAAAGTCAAGATCACCAATCAACTCGGACTGCACGCCCGCGCCGCCGCGCAATTGGTTCGTTTGTCGGCGAAATTTCACAGCCGGATTCATCTTAAACGAACCGATAACAATCATTTCGCGGACGCGAAATCAATCTTGAATGTTCTCACTCTCGCCGCCGCCAAGGGAACTGAGTTACTGCTCGAAATTGACGGTGATGATGAAAAAAAGGCATATAATGAGATCAAAACCTTGTTTGATAACGGGTTCGGCGAGATTTAATTTATGACGCAATTAAACAAAGACGCTCGAAAAATCGGAATGCTCGGCGTTCCGCTCGGTTTCGGTGCCGGACAAATCGGCAGCGAACTCGGCGTAACGGCTCTGCGACTGTCAAAATTTCGCGGCGATTATTTGATAAATCACATTCGCGGTCTCGGTTACGATGTCGAAGATTTCGGTGACGCTGAAATAATTAATCCAGACAAAACAATCGAAAACGCCGGACATCCGAGATTTTTGCCCGAAATGATTTTATCTTCGCAAAATATCGCGCAGTCGGTTAAAAAAGTCTTGGAAAGCTGTTCGATCCCGTTGATTTTGGGCGGCGATCATTCGATGGCAATCGGCACTTTTTCAGGCGTTTCGTCATTTTTTCACGAACGCGGCGAAGAAATCGGTCTGATTTGGTTTGACGCACACGCCGACATCAATCTGCCGGAAACATCGCCGTCGGGCAATATCCACGGAATGCCTTTGGCGACGCTGCTCGGTCACGGCGTTGACGAACTCGTCAATCTCGAAAATTTTGCGCCGAAACTCAATCCGAAATACTTTGCACACGTCGGCGCACGCGATGTTGACGACGGCGAACGCGAATTTATCAATCGTCTCGGAATGCGCGACAATTTTTTTACGATGAGCGACATTGATCGTTACGGAATGCTCGAATGCGTCGAAAAAGCGTGGAAAATCGCATCAGCCGCGCCCGCCGGATACGCCGTCACGTTTGACGTTGATATGATTGATCCGCGATTTGCGCCGGGATCGGGAACGCTCGTGCGCGGCGGCACGACTTACCGCGAAGCTCATCTCGCGCTCGAAGTATTAGCCGAAAAAGGCGGAATGCGTTCGTTTGAAATCGTCGAAGTCAACCCGATGCTCGACCAAAGCAACATCACGGTCGAACTTGCCGGGGAATTAATTTTATCTGCGCTTGGTAAGACGATTCTTTGATTTAAGATTTAAGATTTAAGATGTTCAAATTAAATTTTGTAATCTGAAAATTGAAATCTGAAATTTTTAATCCAAAAAAACTATGGACAAACTAAAAGTCGGTGTAGTGTTCGGCGGTCGTTCGGGTGAACACGAGGTTTCGATTCGTTCGGCGCGAACAGTCATCGAGCAGATTGATAAGGAAAAATACGATGTCGTTCCCATCGCCATCACGAAAGACGGCAGTTGGCTTAATCCGGTCGAATCGCTCGGTTTGCTGCCGCCTGAAACTCAACGGGTTTTGATGTCCGAGATCGGTAAATATCCGCGCAATGCGACGGTTTTTGCCGGTGATACGAATTATCAGGGTTTAACTAAACTCGAAATCAGCGAAGGTGAAGAACGCGTCGCCAAACTCGACGTGATTTTCCCCGTTCTGCACGGCACATACGGCGAAGACGGCACGATTCAGGGTTTGTTTGAAATGGCTGATGTCGCATATGTCGGCTGCGGCGTATTGGCTTCGTCGTGCGGAATGGACAAGGTCGTGATGAAAACTCTGTTCCGCGATGCCGAACTGCCGATTTGTAAATATGTCTGGTTTTTGCGTTCCGAATGGGAACAAAATAACGATTTGGTGATTTCTCAGATTGAAACGAAACTCGGCTTTCCGTGCTTCGTCAAACCGGCAAATCTCGGTTCATCGGTCGGCGTTTCTAAGGTTGACGATGCAGCGTCGCTCAAAACGGCAATTGACGAAGCTGCCCGATTTGACCGCAAAATCATCGTCGAAGAAGGTTTGAATATGCGCGAAATCGAATGCGCCGTGATCGGCAACGATTCGCCGGAAGCGAGTTTGCCGGGTGAATATCTGATTCGTGATGAAAGCAAAAAATTTCTCGATTACACGGAGAAATATTCAGGCACGGGCAATAACGAATTCGTCGTTCCCGCGCCGATTTCCGAAGAACTTTCAAACAAAATCCGTCAAATGTCGCAGAAAGCCTTTAAAGCTGTGGACGGTTCGGGGTTGGCGCGGGTAGATTTCTTTCTCGTCAATCAAACCGGAGCTTTGCTGATTAATGAAATCAACACTTTACCCGGATTAACCGACGCTTCCGGGTTTCCCAAAATGTGGGCTGGCAGCGGTCTTGATTTTTCGCAAGTGATAGATAAATTAATTGAATACGCCGTCGAACGTCACGCCGATAAATCGAGAAATAAAACTTCGGCAACTTAATTTGCCGGAAATATAGCCGCAAAAAAGCGCAATAGACGCAAAAAGAAAAAAATCCCTTTTGCGTTTTTTGCGCCTTTTTGCGGTTATCTATTTTTTACCTTTTGCAGGTTTGGTCGCCGGAGTATTTGCGCCGACAACGTAGCTGTCGCGTGAACGAATCAGCAAATTCGGGCGGTCAATACGCACCTTCAACTGCCGCACATCGCCGGTTTCTCCTGCATCATTCGGATAATAACCGACGGTGTATTGCTTGCGTAATTCTTCGGCAATGCCCGTAAAAGCGTCTTCGAGTCCGGTGACGGTCGAATCGGCAGTAAAAACTCTGCCGCCGGTGTAGGCAGCCAAATCTTCCAGATATTTTCTGCCGAATTCATATTCCGCCGCCGAAATGCCGCTCGGATCGAGATCACCGGCAGCAATCAGCGCGGCTGGCGAATGATTATCTTCATATGTATTGAAATAAATCGGGAAAATCAGCGTGTCCGACTGTTCGGCTTCCGAGAGAGTTCCGGCGGCATCAATATTCGATGAACTGGTGTCAACGCCGTCGGTAAACAAAACGATGGCTTTGCGTCCCTGGATTTTATCGAGATGTTTGCTGAACGAATTAAATACAGCGTCATAGAGCGATGTTCCCGTGCCGAATTTGGTTTTTTGAATGGCTTTGACAGTCTTCGCGCGGTCGTTGGTCGCCTCGCTCAAAACGTGAACGCTGCGGGCAAAACTGACGATCATCACATTATCCTGCGGTTTCAGACGATTGATGAAACTGGCGGCGGCGTGTTGAATCTGTTCGATTTTGAAAACGGTCGAAGGCGAAGTGTCGAGCATCAAAATAACCGTAAACGGTTTTTCCGAAGTGCCGAAATAACCGACTTCCTGTTCGGTTCCATTTTCAAAAATTTTGAAATTCGATTGCTGTAAATTAGAGACATACAAACCTTTATCGTCCACGACCGAAACCGGAATCGTGACCAGATTGGTTTCGACCTTCAAGACTTCGCCGTCATCATCTCCATTTTGCTTTGCCGTCGGTGTCGTGTTTTTCGATTGAGGCGACTGTGTATTTACCGTTTGCGAAAACGTGTTGTTTTTCCTGACAGGTTGAGATTCCGAGTAAGGAAGCGGCGAATTTTGACTGCTGGCGGTCGTCGGTTGTTTCTTGCCTGATTGTGCAAACGAGAAAATGCTCAAAAGCAAAATTAGCGCAGACGATAAAGGGTAATTTTTCATAATTTAATATTTAATGTTGACGTTTGGCAGTTGGGAAAAAGCAAATTGAAAATTCTAAACTTTGATTATGTTGCATTTAACAATTTGGCAAATTTGAGAACCCGGAAAACTTTCTGTCAACTGTCTATCAATTGATTGTCACGACAAACTTTTCTTCGGATGATAAAAATTGACAAAAGGATGAATCAAATCTGCAAATTGTTGAGAATAGTTTTGACGCTGAAACCGAACATTATCAAAACTACGAGCCATCCGGCGATCTGCATCCACAGCGGATGAGCGTATTCGCCGACAATCGAGCGGCGGCGCGAAGCTAATAAAATCAAGGATAATCCGACAGGAAGAATAAATCCGTTAATTGTTCCAGCCCAAATTAATACGCTGACCGGATTGCCGACGATGAGAAAAATCAGAGTTGAAAAAACAATAAACCCGACGATCACAAAACGCTCGTGCAGAGTGATTTTTTCGTGAAAAGTTTTGAGAAATGAAACCGATGTAAATGCCGCGCCGATGACCGACGTGATTGCCGCTGACCACAAAACCACTCCGAACAAACGAAGTCCGAATTGTCCGGCGGCGTTTTGAAACACCGAAGCGGCAGGATTTTTGTCATCAATCGAAAGTCCCATCGAGATCACGCCGAATGCCGCCAAAAAAAGCATAAACCGGACGATTGCAGTCAGCAAAATACCCGTGAAGGCACTGCGATTAACCTGCGGCAACGATTCAACACCGGAAATTCCCGCGTCAATCAAACGATGCGCCCCGGCAAATGTGATGTAACCGCCGACCGTTCCGCCGACGAGCGTGACGATTGCCTGCGGATCAATTTTTTCAGGCAAAAATGTGCGCGTCAATGCTTCGACAAGCGGCGGCTGTGATTTGAACACGACGTAAATTATCAAAACGAGCATCACGAAACCGAGAATTTTAACGAAAAAATCCATCGCTTTCCCGGCTTCTTTATAAAGAAAAATCGCAATCGTCACCGCCGCGCTCAAAACCGCGCCGTAATTGACCGGCAGATCAAAAAGCGCATTTAGTCCGAGTCCCGTTCCGGCGATATTGCCGACGTTAAAAACAAGACCGCCGAACGCCACCAAAACCGCCAAAAAATAACCGCTGCCCGCAATCGTCTCGTTTGCTGTGTCCTGTCCGCGTTTGCCTGAAACCGTCAGAACGCGCCAGATATTGATTTGCGCGAAAATATCGAGAATAACCGAAAGCAGAATAACGAAGCCGAAACTAGCCAAAAGTGTTTTGGAGAAAACGGCAGTCTGCGTCAAAAATCCCGGACCGATAGCCGATGTCGCCATCAAAAACGCCGCGCCCAAAATCGCTGTCGAAACATTATTTTTTTTCATTGGACGTTTTCCCGACGTTCAATTGCCGCAATCTCGATATTATTTTCCAGCAATTTTTGGTGAATTTCTTTGGCGAATTCGACCGCATTTTCGCCGTCGCCGTGAATACAGATTGTCTGCGCTTCGAGCGCGACAGCTTGACTGTCAATTGTTGTAACCGAATGGTTTTGAATGATTTGTAACACTTGTGAAAGTGCCTGATCGGTGTTTTTTATTAGAGCGTTCGGCTGATTTCTCGGAGTCAAACTACCGTCAGATTGATACGTTCGGTCGGAAAACGCTTCGGATGCAGTCGTTAAGTTTAAGGCGTGAGCTTCGGAAATTAAAAAACTGTTCGCCAAACCGTAAAAAATTAAATGCGGATCGAGTGCGTAAACTGCGGTTGCAATTGATCTGGCAGTTTCTTTGTCCTTGGCAGCGAGATTATACAATGCGCCGTGGGGTTTGACGTGGTGAAGTTTTACGCCGTTTGATTCGCAAATGCCTTTGACGGCGGCGATTTGATATAAAACCGTGTCGTAAATTTCCTGTGCCGGCAAATTCATCTCTCGCCTGCCGAAACCCTGTAAATCGGGAAATGACGGGTGTGCGCCGACAGCGACATTATTTTTAACCGCGCTTTCAATGGTCTGACGAATCGTCGTCGCATCTCCGGCGTGAAATCCGCAGGCAATATTGACCGACGAGACATAATTCATCAATTCGTCATCGCGCCCCATCGTCCATGCGCCGAAACTCTCGCCCATATCACAGTTTAGATCAATCGAAACCATTGAAAAAATTATAATTACAGAAAAAAAATATGTCGAACGACGGAACGCGAACTTTCCGGTTCGCGTTCAATTTACTATTGTGATTACTGTATTTTCGACGCGCGAACTTTCCGGTTCGCGTTCCGTTAAAACTTTAAATAGTTAATAGCAGTTTTGAGTATTTTAAAATCGGTTTCCAGTTGAATTAATAGATTTTCCGCTTCTTCAATCGTAACTAAATGAAACCCGATTTTATCGCCTGCGCCGAGTTGCGCGGCGAGCGGCAGATCAATTTCGATAATGTTGCCAATGCGCGGATAACCGCCGGACGTTTGGTGGTCAGCCATCAAAACAATCATTTGACCGTTCGGTAAAAGTTGAATCGTGCCGAAACTAACCGCCGATGAAATCATCTCGAACGGGTGAATTAGTTTCAACGATTCGCCTTGCAGACGATAACCCATTCGGTTTGAAGCGTTTCCGATGACAAATGTTTCGTTCAAAAAAACATTTCGACTTTGATCGGCGAGCATTTCAAATTCTGCTCCTGCCGTGATGCGAACCGTCGGAAATGAACTGTAAAGCGGCAAAATCGCAGGCGAAATAAAATAATGATGATTTTTTTTTAAGGTTTTCGTTGCTGAGTTATCAAATTCCAAACGGTCGCCTTTGACAAGTTTTCTGCCTGAAAAACCGCCGATTTTATTTTGTAAATTTGTTGATGCGCTGTCGAGCCAATTTTCAACTTTGAAACCTGCGGCGACAGTCAAATAAGCGCGGCTGCCGAATGTTTTACAGTTGAATTTTAAAATGCTGTCTTTTTCAGCGTGATAAATGCGGTAATTCTCGGTCGGCAGATTGTTTAAGGTCGCCCCGAAATCCGCGCCGCCGATGGCAAATTCGGCGGAATATTCGAAGACAATTTCCGCTGCCGGAAAGTGCATTTCCAAAACCGGCGAATTTTCATCATTGCCGAACAAAATATTGAGCAAACGCGCCGCCGTTCTATCCATCACGCCGTTCGGATTAATGCCGAATTTGCGAAAATTATTTCTGCCCAAATCCTGAACGGTATCTAAGATGCCGCTTTTTTTAATCAGCAGACTCATAAAATTTAATCACGATAAAATTTAATCGAATCTCCGGCGCGTAAAATTGTCGGCGGATTTTGCTTCGGATCGAACATCTCAAAATCGGTTCGCCCGATAATTTGCCAGCCGCCGGGAGAATCTTGAGGGTAAATTCCCGTTTGTCTGCCGGCAATTCCGACGCTGCCGCGCGGAACGATTTGGCGCGGTGAATCTTTGCGCGGAACGGCGATTCGTTCGTCAACTTCGCCCATATAAGCAAATCCGGGCAGAAATCCGAGCATAAAAACGCGGTAAATTTTGCCGGTGAAAATTTCGATTACCTGTTTGGTTGAAAGATTATTTAATTCGGCGACAACTTCTAAATCCAAACCCGATGCGGAATCGAAATTGACCGGAATCTCGATTATTTTTGAAGTTGTATCTGCTTTATGAGACAAATCAGCGAGCGCATTTTCAATTAAATCGGTAATTGCGCTGTCAGCATTCGGAAACTGCGGAAAATGTTTTCTGACTGAAATGAGATCGTAAAAGACGGTCAAAGACGAATATGCAGGAAATATCTCACTAATACCGATAAAACTTTTATGCTCGAAATATTCTGCCAAAGCGATAACTTTTTCGTTGATTTCGGTCGAGATAAAATTGCCGAAATCAACCGTCAGCGCACTTTCTCCGAGCGAATGAAATTTGATTTCAGATTTCATAATCATTCACAAAAAATTATCGTTTGCGCTGTTTCGGATCGAGATATTCGCGCAGACCGTCGCCGATAAAGTTAAATGAGAGAACGGTCAAAGCGATTGCCAGCGCGGGGAAAAACAAGATATGCGGTGCGCTGTAAAGTATATCCAAACTGCGACCTTCGTCAACCATCGTTCCCCAACTGGGCGCGGGCGGCGGAATACCCAAACCCAGAAAAGAGAGCGACGCTTCGGACAAAACCGCGCCAGCCATTCCGAGACTCGCCTGCACGATCAAAGGCTGGACGGCGTTCGGCAGAATATGTTTGAAAAGAATGCGCCCGTTGCCCGCGCCCAACGCCCGCGCCGCCTGCACGAAATCATATTCACGAACCTTCAAAACCTGACCGCGAATGACCCGCGCGTAACCGACCCAACCGATAATGCAGAGCGCGGTGATCATTTTGTCGAGTCCCGCGCCGAGAAACGCGACGAGCGCAATCGCCAGCAGCAAACCGGGAAACGCGAGAAACACATTGAACAGATAACCCGATAAAAATTTATCAACCCAACCGCCGTAAAATCCGGCAATCGCGCCGATGGTCGTGCCGATTATTCCTGACACGAAAACGACAATAATCCCGACTTCGAGCGAAACCCGTGCGCCGTAAATGATTCTCGAAAAAACATCGCGCCCGATTGAATCAGTGCCGAACCAAAACTGCGCGGACGGCGGCAGATAACGCGCGGCAACGATTTCAATCGGATTATGAGTGGCAATAAATGGCGCAAAGATTGCCGTCAAAACGAACAAAAGCGCGATTGAAATGCCTAAATATGCTAAACGATTCATTAAAAAAATAAAGTAAAATTATCAATAATCAGCTAAATCTGATGCGCGGATCGAGTTTTTTGTAAATATAATCAGTCAGCGAATTAGCGAGAATATAGGTCACGCTGATGACCAGCACGCAGCCTTGAATCAAACGATAATCGAGTTTCTGAATGCCGTCTTCGAGCAGCAGCAAGCCCAAACCCTGCCAGCCGAAAATCTTTTCGGTGATAATCGAACCTGCAAGCAAAACGCCGAGTTGCAAACCGAGAACGGTGACGACCGGAATCAGACCGTTTTTCAAAACGTGTTTATAGACGACCGTGCGCTCGCTCAAACCTTTGGCGCGTGCCGTGCGGACGTAATCTTCGCCGAGTTCTTCGATCACGCTCGAACGCACCATTCTGGTCAAAATCGCCGAAAGTGCCGCGCCGAGTGTGAACGCGGGCAGCACAATGTCTTCGGGATGTCCGCTGTAAGTCGGCGAAAAAATACCGAGTTTGACGGCGAATAGAAACACCAGAAAAGGTCCGATCACGAAAGTCGGCAGCGAAATGCCGAGAATGGCAAAGAATGACGAAAAATTATCAATCCGGTTATTTTTATTTGTTCCCGCCAAAACGCCGAGCGGAATAGCGATGGCAACGGCGATCAGCATCGAAGCGAGCGCGAGTTCAATCGTCGTCGGATAGCGTTCGGCGATCATCGAAAGCACCGGGCGATTAGTGCGAAACGAATTTCCCAAATCACCGTGCAGCAAGCCGCCGAGATAATTGGCGTAACGATTGTCCAAACCGTTCCAAACAAAGCCGTTTTCCTGTGAAATCGCAAAGAAAAACGCCGGTTTATCGAGTCCGTGCAGATGCTCGAATTGGGCGATTTGTTCGGGTGTCGCGGTTTCGCCCAAGATCGCAATCGCCGGTCTGCCCGGAATAATTTCGATCAGCAGCGTGACCAGCGAGACGACCGTAAAGATCACCAGAAGGCTCAGAGCGATTGAACGGGCAAGATTTAATAAACGGTATTTCATTGATAAAACAACGGTTTGAAGATGCAGAGAAAGTTTATAACGAAAATCTAAAACAGACAATCGAACATAAAAATTAAAAAAATTAACATTTGATTCCGCTGTGAATCGCCGCGATGCCGCCGGTCAGGTTTTTATAGACGACTTCGCCGAAACCGTTTTCCGACATCATTTTTACCAGACCTTTCTGATCGGGAAAACGCGCAACCGAATCGGGCAGATATTCATACGCGCCGCGTGAACCGCTGACCGCGCCGCCGATTCGCGGCAAAATCTGCGTGAAATAAAGATTGAACAATGCGCTGAAACCGGGAATGACCGGCGTAGAAAATTCGAGAATGACGAGTTTGCCGCCTTTTTTCAGGACGCGCCGCAGTTCTTTAATGCCGTCCTGCCAGTTGGAAAAATTTCGCAAACCGAAGGCAATCGTCACCGCGTCAAAAGTTTCATCGGCGAAAGCCAGATTCATCCCGTCGGCTTCGAGATAGGGAATACGCAGTTGATTTTTATCATTCTTGTCGAAAGCAATCGCCAGCATCGGACGGCAAAAATCCGTGCCGAAAATATACGCTTTAGAATTTGTTTGCAGTTCGACCGACAGATCGCCCGTTCCGCAGGCGACATCCAGCACCGAAGCATTTTTGTTCTGCAAAATTTCTTCGAGCTGCGAACGAACCAATCGCCGCCAGCGTTTGTCGGTGTTGACGGATAAAAAATGATTGAGAAAATCGTAGCGTCGCGCGATGCCGGAAAACATCTCGCGGACGGCTTTGGCGTGGGCTATTTCGTTGGCTGTTCTTTCGTTTGGCATTTAAATTATGTTTTTAATGATAAGCCGTTGGCGGAAAATTTTCTACTTCGGGAAATTACTTTAAAATTAATAAGGCGTAAAAATAAAATTAAAATATTTTCTACGCCTTAAATTGATAATTTTTTGTTTTGAAATCAGGCTGTTTTATTTGCCTGAGACAATAACCACGGTTGCGACCGACTGTTTGTTTAATTTGTTGCGGAGTGATTCGACATCCGCCAGCGTTGCGTTTTGGAAATTCATTTGATCTTTCGCCACCGAACCTAAGTTGTATGTGTCTGCATCGAGCCACCAATCGGCGGCGTTTTTAATCGCCAGCGTCGCTAATGCTTTCGATTTTGCCTGCTCGAATTCAGGCTGAGAAATCATTTTAGCAGTAATCGTCTGGATATAATTGTCTGACGGAAAGCCTTTTTCGGTGTCGGTCGAAGACAAAATACTGCGGCTGATAACCAGTGAACCCGGCAAAAAATGCCAATTATCTGAAATTTGCACCGAATTCTGACTGTTTCCTAAACGGTCACGCAATGTTTGAAGCAGTATTTCGGAAGCCGCAAACTCTTTGGCGTTTCGAGCCAAACCGCGTGTCGCATAGCTGATTTTTAACGCCTGATTATTTGCTGCGGCGACTGTCAAAGGTTTTGAGTCGGGTTCGTCGGGCTGCCGAAAATTAGCCGGAATGCGTTTGTCTGATTTTTCCCAACCGCCGAACCCGCGCCGCATTGCTCTGAAAGCCAAATCGGGCGCGAAATTTCCGCTAATGGCGAGCGTCGCGTTATCGGCAGTTAAAAATCGCTGCTTGGCGAAAATCAGGTCGGCATAATCAATTTTGTTAATAGATTCGGCTGTCCCGTCAACCGTTCTGCCGTAAGGAAAACTGCCGAAAAGACGTTTCGCCACGGTTTGATCGGTGATATATTCGGGATTTTTTTCCAGTTCGGCAATTTTGGCAAGTTGAGCGGTTTTCAATTTTACCGTCGTTTCCTTATCAACAGTTATCAACGAAAAAGCGCGGGAAACCGTTTCGATCAAAGGCAGTAGATTTTCAGGTTTGGCAGTTGCCGTAATTTGCGTGTAATCGTGATTGACAGCGATTTGTAAATTGCCGCCGAGATCGTCGGTAAAATATTCGCGCGACGCATCGGTCGGGAAAAGATTTTCGGCAAGCATTTTCATCACGCCTTCTTTGCCCTGCGGATCGAATGCGCTGCCGCTGTGAACGCGGACTTTGAGTTCGACATTATTTGCCGAACGGTCGCTCCACATTAGAATCTTCAAACCGTTCAAGAGTTTTTCCTGTCTCGGAGAACTTTGTGAAACGGCTGTATTCTGAGCGCAAATAGCTGTCGTGCCGACAAATATAAAAACGATGACAAGGTAAAATTTGATTAAGTTAAAACTGATTTTCATTACTTGTAAATTTGTTATTAATTGGAAAGTGAATTCACAACTTAGTTGCCGAAATGGATGGTTTTGTTGTCAACTGATCGCAAAAAAATCATTTCAATAGTTTGCTTAACAGAAATTTTAGAGGTCGCCGGACATCCCGTCAACTTGACGCGGCATCTATCAATTTGTTGTCCACTGTCGAATCAAGTTGTTCTTTTGATAAAACTTAACATTCGGCGGAAAATTGTTATAATCGGTTTGAAGATTCGGAAATTCATTCGAATCACCTTAGTTTTGAGAGGCAGAGAAAAAATGTCAAAAATAGTAAAATATTGCAGTTCCTGTGAAGAAGGTTTTGCCGAGAAATTCGGTTTTTGTCCGAATTGCGGCAGTCAGCTTCAGGCTTTTGCGATGAATCCGGTTGAAAATGCGGCGGTTGAAACGACTCCGCAGGCATCAATTGCCGATGATTATTCAGTCGCACCGCCGGAAACGTCAATCGAAAATTTCAGCGGCGAATCCGTTGCTCAACCGACTGCCCACGCTTTTTCGGACGCGTGGATGACCGAAGAAAATCTGGCGGCAAATGTTGCCGAGCCGGAATTTATTCCGACTCCTGCGCCAATCGTTGAAACGGTCGAGCCGGAAATTGTGAATACCGCGCCGCTGGAGGAAGTTGACGAAATCGAGCCGGTTGAAGAAACTAATCCGTTCGTCGAACAAAAAACTTTTGCCGCATCTGCCGGCGGCGATTCATACCAAACAGCTAATTATAACGATCAAACTCCGTCGCCAAAAGCGGAATATGTTAAAGATCAGGGCTTCTATGTCACCGTGATCGAAGACAAAAACGTCGCCCAGCGAAATATGCTCTTGCTCGGTTCGCTCGGATTGATGATCGTCTTTTTGCTAGGTGCGACGGTTTATTCGCTGTTTGCCAAAGATGCGTTAATCGGTGCGATAGATCAGGGCGATTTAATTGCATCCGTGCCTGAAATTGCGCCGATTCCGGTTGATGAACTTCCACCACCCAAGAAAGCTAAAGATGACGGCGGCGGCGGCGGCGGCGGCGGTAAACAGCAGGATCAAGATCCGTCGAAAGGACGTTTGCCGCCGCAAGTCAAAGATCCGCAGAATCTGCCTGATCCGAATAAAGTTCAGGTGACTAATCCGGCAATCAGAATGCCGCCGCAGGCAACCAAGGGAGATAATCCGCGACCGATAACCGATGAAAATACCGGATTACCGAACGGTTTAGCTAGAAACGGTTCGAGCGGCAGAGGCAGCGGCGGCGGAATCGGCAACGGCACAGGTGCCGGTGTCGGCAGCGGTCGAGGAACAGGCGAAGGCACAGGCACAGGCTCAGGTAGTGGAGGTGGATTCGGCACAGGAACAGGTGGCGGCACGGGCGGCGGCGGCGATAGAAATCCGCCGCCGCCGCCGCCGCCGCCGTCAAAACCGCCACCGCCCGCAGGACCGACGAAAGGCGTAACAATTACTTCCAAACCGCACGCAAATTATACTGATGCGGCGAGAACAGCGCAGATTCAGGGAACTGTCACGCTCAAAGTAACTTTTCTGGCAAACGGTTCAATCGGCAGCGTTTCGGCGGTCAGCGGTTTGCCGAACGGTTTGACCGAACAGGCAATTGCCGCCGCGCACGGCATCAGGTTTGAGCCGGCATTGAAAAACGGTGTTCCGCAAACCGTCACGAAATCAGTGCAGTATAGTTTCACGATTTATTAACCGGAACGCGAATTTCCAGTTCGCCGGTCAAATTTTAATGAATTTTACACAAGCAAAAAGGCGCAAAATATATATTTTGCGCCTTTTTGCTTTTAACAAAACTGAAAAAATTTCAAATTTTCAGGTTAAGAATTTAAAGATTTGACACGCGGACAGGAATGTCCGCGTTCCTGTTAGATCATATCGTCGTCAGATTTTGAACTTTCGTCCAGTTCGTAACGGTCACGGTCGCGTTTTTCCATTTTTTCGAGCAGATCGAGCGGTTCGTTATCCTGATAATCCAAACCCATCGCGTGGGCGTTTTCTTCAACGTCCGATTGATCCGGTGTCGGATTATGACCGAACACCGATTCCGCGCCCGAAACATTGACATCTTCCCATTGCGCGTCAATATCGCCGCCGGAATCGGCGGGTGAAGACGAATGATGATCTTCCAATCGTTCTTTCAACTCGTTCGGAGACTGCGGCGCGTGGTTAATTTCATCCGTCATAAAATCGGTAATTTCTTTATCCGTGATTTCTTCTTTATCGTAAAATTCCAAATCTTTGCCTGAAATCATATTATTTTCCTCTTCGTTTGACATAAAAAAAGCATAACATATTCGATTTGGTAAATGAAAACTCTGATAAATAATCGAATCTTCTCAAAAAAAAGCACGATAATAAATTTCGCGCATTTTTAGATTTTAATAAAAATTTAAATAAAAACGATAGTTTGAGAGGAAGGAATTTCAAATCTCCGGCGGCAGCGGATATTTTTGCACATCAGCATATCGTCAATTCTGACCATATAATCACGCGATTTGTCGAAGCGCGAAACATCGTCACGATTGAGATTGCGCGGGGCATTTTTTTTCTTGGTGCGTTTAAGCCAGCGAATTTCATATTCATTTCGTTCGCGGCACACCGGGCAAGTAAATTCAGCCTTTTTGGTTTCGGGTTTTTCGTCGAAAATATCTCGTTCCTGCATATATTTATTGTAACTTCTGGAAACGGCTAATTAGCAAGTGATTCCCGAAAAAGTATCGGGCATTTATTCCGAGAGTTTTCGCAATTGGGCGAAAGTGAAAATTCCGGTGTCGTGTTTGTCCGAAAAAACGAAATTGAGCGCGTATCTGCCGACGATTGACATATTCAAAAACGATAAATCATCGCTCACGCTTTCGTCGCGCAGCATTTTTTCGCCCGTCCATTCGTTGATGCAGCCCGCGCACGGACAATTGCGGCGCAAATGCGCGGCTCGATACGATGTCGCCGCGCCGTCAGACCATTTGATTGAAATGTCGCGGTCGTTTTCTTCGATTATTTCAACAGGTTCGATCATTTTTTTACTCGACCGCCGAAGCAAGTTCGCCCGCCGTGATGTCGTAGTGCGAAGCGTGAAAAACCGGCTCGCCGTTTTTGACGACGATTGCCTGCGGAGATTCGTGCCGGATTTTTGTCAATTCGGCGATTTTGGTTGATATGTCGCGCGAATTTTGAATAACGACGAGATTGACATCGCCGTCATATTTCGACATTTCCTGATAAACGCCCATACTGATCGGGCAGGTCGTGCTGTGTTTGAAAAGAATAACGGGCGATTGGTTTGATGATTCTAAAACTTCGTTAAGTTTTTCGACGGAATCGAGTTTAATAAAATTTGCCATAAATCAATGATGATAAATTGTCGGCAAAAGTTCAATGGCAAACTTTGAAAAGTTATGATTGGCGAAGTTCGGGTAAATTTAAAACGATACTTGAAACTTTCAGGCAAGCGTAGGAAATATCTTTCGATAAGCGACTGTATAACCCGCGAATAGAATCGGCAAAACTAAATAGAGACCGAATCCGCAGGCAGCTAAACCGGCAAAAGAAATTAAAAAACCAACGCCGAAAATCCCGGCAATTCCGCTCAAATTTGCCCAAACTGCTTGTGCGCTCGTTTTCATTGACCGAAAACCGGACAGACGGCGATCAATTATCAACAGATATGAAAATAAAATCAGCGTATGAATGCAAACCATTAAAACCGAGAGCAACACATCAAAAAGAAGCGATCCCGCAACTATCGAATTAAATTTCTCCGGGCTAATGTTTTGACCGAATATAACCATCGCAAAAATCTGCCCGTATAATCCGATGTAAATTAACAAAACCGGGATAAAAATAAGTGCCGTCACTAACAGCGCAGGTTTGAAAAACTTGAAACCGAACCATAAATCATCGAGCGTAATCGGTTTGCCGTCAATCTTTTTCAAGTAACAGAAATAGATTCCGCAAACCATTGCGCCGAGAGCGATATACAACGTCAATCCGCCAATCATAATTCCGAGCAGAGAAATCGCAAAAAGCAGCCAATAATCGGATTTGATTAATTCAAATCCTTGCTTAAAACATTCAATCGGATGAATTTTGACGACTCTGAAATCGGTGTTCATTGGATTAAAGATTAAAGATTCGAGATTCAAGATTCGAGATTCGAGATTCGAGATTCGAGATTCAAGATTCAAGATTAGAAAAAGTCAATCTTAAATCTTGAATCTTGAATCTTGAATACGAAATAAATCAGGCGTTATAAATTTTACGAATATAATCTTCAAGCATTCGGTCGCTCGAAAATTCCGGCGTTAAAGTGGCGAGCGCGTTTTTAAGACGGCGAATCCATTCTGACGGCAGATTATTTGAATCTTTCTCGTAATATGCCGGGATAATCGTGTTTTCGAGAATGTCGTAAAGCGCGGCTGCATCATCGCGGTCGGCGATTTCGTCGGATTCGTCTTTGCTCAGATCACCGATGGCGAAACCGTTGATTTCGTTGTAGCCTTCGATCCACCAACCGTCGAGAATCGAAAAATTGAGACCGCCGTTCATCGCGGCTTTTTCGCCGCTCGTGCCGCTCGCTTCCATCGGACGACGCGGGACATTCATCCAGACATCAACGCCCTGCACGAGATAACGCGCGATTTCCTGATCGTAATCTTCAATAAAAACGGCGCGATTCTGCCAATTGGAATTGTTGTTGATGCTCATCAAATTTTGCAGAATCTTTTTGCCGGTGTTGTCCTGCGGATGCGCTTTGCCGGCGAAAACGAACTGCACCGGACGCTGCGGATCGTCAACTAATTTCAACAATCGCGGCAAATCGGTCATCAGCAGATTCCAGCGTTTATACGCCGCGACGCGACGCGCAAAACCGATGGTCAGAACATCAGGCGCAAACAAACGGCGCGTGTCTTCGTGTTCGTTAATCGTTTCAATCGTGCCGGTTTCTTCCGAATAAACTCGCTGACGAATAAAGGATATTAAAAGCTGTTTGACGAGCAGATGCGTGTTCCAAATATCCGAATCGGGAATGCCGTAAATCGCTTTTTCCCACGCTTGTTTGTCGCGCAGCACATCGCTCCAGTTTTCGCCGATGTGTTTTCCGTAAAGTTTTTTGAAAACCGGCGCGATCCACGTCGGCGCGTGAACGCCGTTGGTAACGAATGTGATCGGCACTTCGTCGGCTGATTTCAAATCGGGAAACATTTTCAGCCACAATTCACGCGAAACTTCGCCGTGCTTTTCGCTGACACCGTTTGCCGAACGAGTCATTCTAATCGCCAGCGGTGTCATTCCGAACCATTCCGCCGTATCTTCGGGAACGGTGCGTCCCAATTTTAGAAAATCGTCTTTGGTCAGTTTGAGCGCGGAAATATATGCGTCGCTGAAACAATCTCTGAGTTTATCGGGCGAAAAAACATCGTTTCCGGCGGCAACCGGCGTGTGTGTCGTGAAGACACACTTTTCGCGCACATCAGCAATGGCGGCGGGAAAATCAGCCGTATCATTTTCAACTAAAAATTCACGCGCCATTTCGAGCGTCAAAAATGCCGAATGTCCTTCGTTCAAATGATAAACAGACGGCTCGATCTTTAATTTTCTAAGCAGACGAACGCCGCCGATGCCGAGAATTGTTTCCTGCACGATGCGCGTTTCGGTGTCGCCGCCATAGAGATGTCCGGTAATCAAACGGTCAACTTCGGCGTTTTGCGGCAGATTGGTGTCAAGCAAATAAAGCGAAATCCTGCCGATTTTGGCGATCCAAGCCTGTGCGAAAACCTCGCGGTCGCGGATGTGAACGGAAACAAAAAATTGCTCGCCGTTTTCGTCAAGCGCAGGTTGAACAGCGACTTGCGAGCCGAAATTATCAACGTAGTGTTCCTGCTGCCAACCGTCGTGACCGATTTTTTGGCGGAAATAACCGAAACGATAAAAAAGACCGACAGCGACCAGCGGCACATTCAAATCGCTCGCCGATTTCAAATGATCGCCCGCCAAAATACCGAGACCGCCCGAATAATTGGGCAGGGAATTGTGAACGCCGTATTCGGCGCAAAAATATGCGACCGGATTTTCCGGCGAAACTTTTCCGAAAGTTTTCGGTTTTTCAGCTAAATACTTATCGAGTTTCTGTTCAAATTCTCCGAGTTCTTCGACATATTTGACATCATTTGCCATCTGCCAAAGCCTCAAATCGCTGACTTTTCCTAATGTCTTGAGCGGATTCTGCTCGTATTTTTCCCAAAGCGTCGGTGCCAGACGGCGAAAAAGTTCCGCACCTTCGACATCCCAAGACCAATAAAAATTCCACGCAAGTTTTTCCAAAAATGTTAAATTCTCAGGTAATTCGCGGTCGAGATTATAATTTTGCCGAAAACTTTGTTCGGATTGTGAACTAACAGCTTGTCCCATTATATTATTACTTTTTTAGTTAAAAAACTCCTTCATAAAATTTGATAATAATTTATTTTGATTTAAGCAGGAACAAAAGAAAAATATCATCAAAAACTATAAACCAACTATGATGCTCAATCAAATCCAGCTGAAAAAAGTTCGGGCATTCTTGTTTGCGCCGACAAATTTCCGTAAGATTCTTTTTTATCTAAATTAATACAAGGAACAGTTTGAAACAATGATTATACCTGTCAAATGGGAAGACGAAAACGTCAAAATGCTCGATCAGCGGCTGCTGCCAACCGAAGTAAAATGGCTGACTTTGAAAACTTATACCGAAGTTGCCGATGCGATTAAAGATATGGTCGTGCGCGGCGCACCGGCAATCGGCGTGTCGGCGGCTTACGGCGTGGCACTCGGCGCGAAACAGTTTGTCGGGACGGATTTGGCTGATTTTGAAGAGGAAATAGATTATATCAGCGAAGTTTTAGGCAACACGCGCCCGACGGCGGTCAATTTATTTTGGGCGATTTCACGGATGAATGAAACCTTTCAAAAAGCCAAAAACGACGGCAAAAATATTTCGGAAATCAAACAAATTTTAGTCGAAGATGCCAAAGCGATTCAGGAAGAAGACATCGAATCGCAAAGATTAATCGCGCAGTTCGGCGGCGAATTGATTGAAAACGATTCGACGATTTTAACGCACTGCAACGCGGGCGCACTGGCAACCGGCGGCGTGTGGGGAACAGCACTCGGTGTCGTGCGCGGCGCAAAAGCGCAGGGCAAAAAGATTTCGGTGATCGCCGATGAAACCCGACCTTATTTGCAGGGCGCACGACTGACGGCTTGGGAACTGAATCAAGATGATATTCCGGTGACGCTGATTACCGATAGTATGAGCGGACACGTGATGAAAAAAGGTCGCGTGCAGGCGGTCGTCGTCGGTTCGGACAGAATCGCGGCAAACGGTGATGTCGCCAACAAAATCGGCACATATATGGTCGCCGTTTTAGCCAAAAGGCATAATATTCCGTTTTACGTCGCCGCGCCGCTTTCGACGGTTGACTTAGATTGTCCGACCGGCGAAGAAATCCCGATTGAAGAAAGAAACATCCGCGAAATCACGCACGTTCACGACATCCGACTTGCGCCCGAAGGCATTGATGTCAGCAATTACGCCTTCGATGTCACGCCGCACGATTTGGTAACGGCGATCATCACCGAAAAAGGTGTCGCCCGTGCGCCTTACGCGGAAAGTTTGAAAAAGATGTTTGGTAAATAAAACAGAATAGATTTTGAAAGAAGTTTTTGCCCACGAAATACACGAAAGAAACTAAAAAAAGAAATTAGATTGAAATCAGTAAGAAAAATTTTAATTTCGTATATTTCGTGTCTTTCGTGGGCGAAATTCTTAAATCAAAAATTATAAATTTTGCCGACTTCAATAATTTGCAGATTTTTGATGTGTAGATTTTCGATTTGTGCGATGATGCGTTCACGATACATCGGTTTGAGATTGATGACGTAAACTTCAACGTCACGATTATTCATTTTATCGAGTTCACGCGCGAGTCCGTCCGGTGTTAAATGATGGGAATCTTCGGCTAATTTGATCAAATCATTCGGAAAAGCGCATTCGATTAAAATCGCGGAGAGTTTTTTTTCGCCCGCTTTTTGCCAAAATTCCTGCATTTGCGCGGTGTCGTTGCTTAATGCGATCACGGTTTCGCCTTCTTCGATGATAAATCCGACCGACGGAACTTTGTGATTGACTTTGACAGGAGTGATTTGCAGATTCCCGATGTGAAAAGTTTTGTTTTCAATGATTTGATGATATTCGAAAACTTTGCCGAAATCGTTTTCCAATGCGGAAAATCGAGGGTAAATTCGCCAGTTGAAAATATCCTGTTCGAGAGTTTCAATCACTTCACGCGTCGCGTGAACGCAGATCGGTTTTTTTAAAACCGCAAATAAATCATCAACAAACAGCGGCAATCCGGCGATATGATCGAGATGCGCGTGGCTGAGAACGACATTTCTGATTTGTTCGCGCTGCGTCGAGTTTGCTCCCATCGCCAAACTCCCGGCATCAAAAGCCACCGAATCATTAACGACAAAACAAGCGAGATGCTGCCGTGCGGAAGCGTGTCCGTTATCGTCAAAAGTGCTGGGAAGTAGTTGAAATTTCACTTTTTCAAATTTAATAAATTTCGATCAATTATTAAAAACTTTATCTGGCACAGGTTTGACCTCTGCCGCCGTCAATTTCATACGTCACGCCGGTAATCCACGAAGCCTTATCCGAAGCCAGAAAACAAATTAATTCGGCGATTTCTTCCGGGTTGCCGGGACGACCGAGCGGATGCGTGTTTTTGGCATTTTCGAGAAATTTTTCATAATCAGCCTCAGCCATTCCGCCACGCTTATGCAAATTCGTCACCACCACACCCGGATTAACAGCATTGACGCGAATTTTCTTTGGAGCTAATTCGAGAGCCGCACAGCGCGTCAATTGGTCGGCGGCAGCCTTTGAAACGCAATAAGATAATACATTCGGAAACGCCCGCAAACCCGTTATGCTGGAAACATTGACGATATTGCCCTGCGTTTTTTCAAGGTGCGGCACACATTTCTGCATCAGGTAAAAAACCGAACGCAGATTGATATTCATCATTTTATCCCAATCATCGAGCGTTGTATTTTCAATCGTCCCGTTGGCGATAATGCCCGCCGCATTGACGAGCAAATCAATTTGACCGAAACTTTCAAAAGTATCAATCACGAGGCGATCAACCTGTGACATTTCGCAGATGTCCGCCAGATATTGTTTGAATCCGTCGGCGTTTTCCAGTTCGTCACGCAAACTGCTCAATTCTTTGCTGTTTCTGCCGACGGCGACAACCTGAAATCCTTCGCCGATCAGTTTTTTCGCCGTTGCACGACCGATGCCGCTGCTTGCGCCCGTTACGATGGCGACTTTCTTCGCGCTTGAAATTGCTTTTACCATTGAAGAGAGTTTAACCAACTAAATTCTTTTTTGTCCAGAATGATGACTGAGTTAGTTTTCAATTTTTGCGTAAAACAAAAAAAAGACAGTCTCGAAAGACTGTCTGACCCCTTGATTTTATGTTTAAGTATAATGATTACAATAAATTAGTTTGCCTGTGAAGGTTGTTTGAAGAAATTTTCGAGCGCGATTTTGGTTTCTTCGCGTTTACGATTCTGCAATTCGCTAACCCAATTGGTGACGGTCGAAACCATTTCGCGGGCGGTTTCTTTGGTATTTTTTTTATCCGCCACGACCGAAGGTGCGACCGTTTTTATTTCTCCTTTTTTGATTACTTTGATCTTCATTTTATTTCTCCTCTCTAAATTTAAACCGTGTATGTTTTGCCGGAAACCTGACTGCTCTTGCTGAAACAATATGCAATCTTGATGCCACAAATTATGAACGAACTCGCAAAAGTTATTTGCATTAAAAATTAAATAAATTTGCGGCACGTCGTTTTTCGCAATTTGCAAATAATTAGACTGAATTTTGCTGATTGCTAAAACTATCTAACGCTGAATGCTCATCGGATGTTCCATTAATTTTGCTTTAAGCTGAGTAAAATCAGCATAATTTTGAAAATTTATTGAAATCCATACAAATTGGGATAATGGCATAAATCTTGCCGATTTAGCGGCGATGAATGTTATTGATTTTCTCATTATTTATCTTTCCTGTGGTGCGCCGTTTGCAGTTTATTATTTTTTATCAAACCGTCGGCGTATAAATTCAGGACACCTGTTTTTTAAAACTGTCCTGAATTTTATTTTCTGGATTCCTTTGGCGTTTAAATTTCTCGCAGTTTATTTTTACGGACGTAATAAAAATCGAGTTGCCGGAAGTGTAGAAACCGGCGCGGAAACTCATTTTCAGAGAATTCAAAAAAAACTTGAGAATATTGTCGGCGAAAGCAAATTCGATTTTTACGATTTTCGAGAGGTTGTCAGCCGTTATATCGGTTTGACGCTTTCTGCAAAAATCGAAAATTCAGCGGAGGACGGACGCGAACGCGAAATATTTCAAATCGGGAACTTTCAAAATGCTCGAATCGGAGCAATTTGTCAGCACAGACGCAACCGTCAACGCCTTTTGTTTCATCAGACAAATGCCGCGACGGATTTTTTGCAAGCGGTTGAAGTGATTTCCGTGACGACTAATCAGCGGCAAGTATTTATAAACCTTTCATATCAACTAATCGAAGATTTGAATGATTCGGACACATTGCGAAATTTTAATAAATTGTTTGAAGAAAATATATTTGAAGAGCAAAAAATTATTAATGGATTCGTCCAAAAAACGAGGAATGTTTTATGGAACGCGAGCGAACACAAACCATCAACAAAACGGTTGATTACAAACCGTTTGCCGATTTTAGAGAGGAAGAATCTGCCTTACGGCGATTAAATGCGCTGATCGCGCTGAACGCGAAAACCGAACGTCGAAAGAATCGGGTTGTCTCGAATCGTGAAAAGCTCGAAGCCGACACGATGGAGAAAAAACTAAATCTCAACCAGACTTTCGGATATTTCGGGTTACTTTTAGGGTTGTTTCCGCCACTCATTTTATTCACCAAATGGCTTTCGATTTCCGGTTTGACCCGTGAAAATTTGTGGCTCATCGGAATTTTATTTGCCGTCAATTCCGTGACCGCATTCGTCGGATATTTTTCCGGTAAGTTAATCGCCAATATGGTTAGACAGGCGGAAACCTATCCGTGGTGGGCGATGATATTTCTCTCGCCGTTTATCGGGATAATCTGGGGAATAATTACCGGCGGACTCGGCGGCGCGATATTTTTTATCTTCGGCGGAATCTTCGGCGCGGCAATTGGCGGGATGGTCGGCGCGGCGGCAATGCCTCTGTTTTTAATCCTTCACCGCTGGCTCAAACGCGACGAATATTTTCAGACAAAACACTTTCTGCCGATAGCGATTGGGATTACAATTTCTATCTGTTCGTTTATTTTAGGTTTTCATTAAAGTTAAGTTATTAACTCGCCTGACGCAACAATCGTTTTTTGTCGCCGAAGGTGACGCACATCATAGCGTCGGGAGTAATGAGCCAAGCGAATAAATCCCTCCGTCGAATCGAATCAAAAATCTGCCCGCTGAAAGTGAGCGGCATTCCGGGCGCGGCGTGTGCGACATTTTCAGCGTCGGAAATGTTTGTTAATCCGACGCAGGGTTTTCGCTCATTGCATTCGCTTGCGCCTGCGCTATGATGTCCGTCACCTTCGGCGACCAAGACATAATCAATTTATGCGTCAGGTGATTTATTAATTCCAATTCAAAGCGGACAAATTGTTTGACATTTTGTCCGCTTTTGCTTTGCGGTCTATAATCGTAAACAACACATTATGCTTGTTCTGACGCATTTATTCGCGCTTTTTTTGTTGGTGATTTTAGGATTTTATATCTTTGTCGCCGATCCGCGAAAGCGTTCAAATCAAACATTTGCCGCATTTATCGCTTTTCTCGCGCTCTGGACTGTCAAAGATTTAATTTTTTGGAATTTCCATAATGAAATCAGACAGACGGATTGGTGGGCAGCCGCCGGATTTATTATTTCGCTGTTGATGCAGTCGGCATTAGTCATTTTTGCGTGGACGTTTCCCGAAAACTCGCGCCTGCCGAAAAAAAAGACGGCGATTATTTTTTCGCCCGCGATTGTTTTAATTCCGTCAGTTATCTTCGGGCTGTTGTGGCGCAAAGTCGGATTTGAAAACGGCAATTTCGTGATTGATCTCGCGCCGCTTGCATATGCGTTTGTCGTGTATGTCTATTTCCTGTTTTTTTACGGCGGATTTACGCTCTATCAAAAGTTTCAACTCTATCGAGGAACGCAGAAAAGCCAACAATTAGGCGCGATTCTCTGGGCATTGACGATTACGGTCGTGCCGATCACGGTGACGACGATTATTCTGCCGTTCTTTAATAATTACGATTTTTTGCCGGTTAGCGCGTTGTGTATTTTGCCGGGAGTTTTGATTTACACCTACGCAATTTCAAACTTTAAACTGTTCTCACTGCAAACCGCGCTCAATCAATTTCGTTTGTTTCCATTGACTTATAAAGTCGCGCTGACGATTGCGACGGTCGCGGTTTTGAGTTTTCTGCTCTTTCAGATTCCGATTGTCTGGTGGGCATTTCAGGACGGGATGAATTTTGAAGCGTGGCGCAAATATCTGGTTTTTAGTTTAATTTCCGCGCTCGTGCCGAATCTTTTGCTCGTTTTGCTGATCGTTCGGACGATTTCGAGACCGTTGCAGCGCATTACTTTGGCGGCGGTTCAAGTGACGGAAGGACGTTACGGAACTGAAGTGGAAATGCGTAAAAGCAACGATGAAATCGGCGTTCTGGCAGATTCGTTTAATGAAATGAGCCGCAAAATGGCGGTTGACATCGAGCGTCTGCGCGAACTGAACGAGCAACTGACGCGCACCGAAAAGCTCGCCGCAATGGGAACGCTTGCCGCCGGAATCGCGCACGAAGTCAATAATCCGCTCGCCGCGATTTCTTCGCTCATTCAAATTATGCAGACCAAAGACAGTCTGCCGACCGAATCGCGCGAAAATCTGCGGCTTGTTTCAACCCAAATCCAACGCATTTCGCAGGTGACAAAAGATATGATGGATTTTGCCCGCGTGCGTCCGGCGGCGAAGTCGAAAGTCAATATTGAAGTAGTAATCGAGACTTCGATTCGTCTTGCAAGTTTTGATAAAACATTCCAAAATCTGGAGTTAAGCAAGAATTTCGCCAAACATCTGCCGGACATTTTTGCCGATTCCAACCAATTGGAACAGGTTTTCTTAAATCTTCTGCTCAACGCACGCGACGCGATGCCGTCAGGCGGAAGTATTAAAATTGAAGGAACATCAATTAAAAACGAGATAATCGTCAAAATTACAGATTCGGGCAGCGGAATCGGCGAAAATGAAAAACTGAAAATTTTCGACCCGTTTTACACGACTAAATCCGCCGGCAAAGGCACGGGTTTAGGTTTGGCGGTTTGTTACGGTATCATCACGGCACATCACGGTTTGATTGAGGTTTCAGCTAACGAATCGAGAGGCACGACGTTCACGATTAAACTTCCTGTCAGTTGATTCTTGACAGCAAATAAAATTCGATGCACCTTAAACAAACGAAGATTATCAAACTTTCAATGGAGAAAAAATGAATTTACGAATTTTCGGTCTCATTCTGATGCTGACGGCGGTTTTTTCCGTTTCCGGGCAGGAAAAACCGACGGCGTATATCAACGCGCGAATCATCCCGATTGTCGGTGCGCCGATTGAACAGGGAATTTTGATCGTTCAAAACGGAAAAATCACGGCGGTCGGCGATGCGCGGACGGTTCGTCTTTCGTCTGATGTCGTGCAGATTGACGTTGCCGGTAAAACGATTATGCCCGGATTGGTTGATTCGCACAGTCACATCGGCGAACCGGCGGGCGCGGACGCATCTAGTCCGATTCAGCCGGACGTGCGGATTTTAGATTCGGTCAATCCGCGTTCGGGCAGCATTCAGAGGGCGCAGTCCGGCGGCATTACGACCGTCAACGTGATGCCCGGTTCGGGACATCTCGACAGCGGTCAGACGCTCTATTTGAAGTTGCGCGATGATGCTGAAAAGATTGAAGACCTGCTTATTTACGGCGCAGACGGCAAATATCTGGGCGGAATAAAATTTGCCAACGGCACGAATTCGATACGCGCAGGCGGCGGAGTTTTTCCCGGAACGCGCGGAAAATCAGCCGCTTTGGTGCGCGAACAATTCGTCAGGGCGCAGGATTACCGCGACAAAATAAAAAAATCGTCCGGCGATCAGTCGAAAATGCCGCCGCGTGATTTGGGTTTGGAAACGCTCGTCGAAGTTCTTGACGGTAAGCGCGTCGTCCATTTTCACACGCATCGCGCCGATGACATTATGACAATTTTGCGGCTGCAAAAAGAATTCGGTTTCCGTCTCGTTCTCCATCACGTTTCCGAAGGCTGGAAAGTTGCCGACGAAATCGCCAAAGCAAAAATTCCGTGTTCGATAATTTTGATTGATTCGCCCGGAGGAAAGTTGGAAACGACCGACATTCGTTTTGAAACGCCGGCGATTTTGGATAAAGCCGGGGTTTTGTTCGGATTTCACACGGACGATTACATCACCGATTCACGATTTTTTCTGCGCGAGGCGGCAATCGGTGTGCGCGGCGGACTTTCGAGAGAAAAAGCACTCTACGCGCTGACACTTGCGAACGCAAAAATTCTCGATTTGGATAAACGCGTCGGTTCGCTCGAAACCGGTAAAGACGCTGATTTTATCGTGCTTTCCGGCGATCCTTTGAGCGTCTATACGCACGTTTTGCAAACCTACGTCGAAGGCAAAAAAGTATTCGACCGCAGCGACCCGAAAGATTACTTGATTTCAGTCGGCGGCGACGGCGCGGGAAAAGACAATATGCTCGACACGGACGAAGCGGATGGAGGGAATTAAATGGAAAACGGAAAATTGAAAATGGAAAATGTAAGAACACGAATTTGGTTGGGATGGACACTAAAAGATAAAAAGTTGTTTTTTTTAATTCTTTTATTTTCCATTTTCCATTTTCCATTTTCCGTTTGCGAAGCGCAGATTGCCGTCAAAGGTGAAACCGTTTGGACAATGGCGGGCGAACCGTTGACGAACGGCGTAGTTTTGCTCAATGCGAACGGCAAAATCGAAGCGGTCGGCGCGGCGGATCAAATCACGATTCCGGCGAATTATAAAATCGTTTCGGCAAAAGTCGTCACGCCCGGATTGATTGACGCGCATACGGTGATTGGTCTGAACGGATATTTGAATCAGCCGCAGGAACAAATGGCTTTGGACGGTTCGTCGCCGATGCAGCCCGAACTTCGCGCAATTGACGCATACAACCCGGAAGAAAAATTGATCGAATGGGTGCGCTCATTCGGCGTGACGACGATTCACACCGGACACCAACCCGGCGCGTTGATTTCAGGACAGACGATGATCGCCAAAACCATCGGCAAAACTGCCGACGAAGCCGCGATGGTTCCGACCGCGATGATTGCCGCGACCATCGGCGAAAGTGCGTTGGGCAGCGCAGGTAAATCGCCCGGAACGCGCGGCAAAGAAGCGGCGATGCTTCGCGCCGAACTGGTTCGTGCATCCGAAGCCGTTCACAAAAACGATTCACCGGCAGCGATTGTCACGGTTGGAAATACCAACAAAAACAATAACGATAACAGCCCGACGGCGAAAAATCCGAATTCGACGCTGCAAAATCCGCCGACCGAAAATAATCGCGCGATGCAGAATTCAAACGAACAAACCATCGTTACTTCGCGCACGAGCGGCACGGATTTGCGTTCGGAAATTATGCAGCGCGTCATCCGGCGCGAAATTCCGCTATTAATTACCGCGCAGAGAGCGCAGGACATAATCACCGCAATTCGCATCGCCAAAGAATTTAACATCAAAATCGTGCTTGACGGGACGGCAGAAGCGCAGTTGGTTTTAAAGGAAATTAAGGCATCGGGTTTTCCCGTGATCGTTCATCCGACGATGTATCGCGCGGCTGATGAAACGGAGAATTTGAGTTTTGAAGACGCGGCAAAATTAAAAGCGGCGGGCATTCCGGTTGCTCTGCAAAGCGGTTTTGAAGGTTACGTTCCGAAAACTCGCGTCGTGCTTTTTGAAGCCGGAGTCGCGGCGGCAAACGGACTTTCGCGCCGCGATGCGTTGGCGACGATCACGATTGACGCGGCGAAAATCATCGGTCTGGATAAAACAATCGGCTCGCTCGAAAAGGGCAAAGATGCAGATGTGGCGATGTATGACGGCGATCCGTTTGAATACACGACGCACTGCACCGGCACGATTATCAACGGCAAAATAGTCAGCGAAATTATTCGTTGATGAGGAAATGATTGTCGCAAAAAGCCGTTGAAAATTGCGAAGAAACATTCTCCAGCTATTAATTTTAGTGTTTGGTTTCGCCGCAGATTTGGTTGACGGCGTGCTGAAGAAAAGGTGTAATAACTTCAAAACATTCGCGCACACCTTTGGGTGAACCGGGCAGATTGACGATTAATGTTTGACTGCGAATGCCGCAGACGGCGCGTGAAAGCATCGCCGTCGGGGTTATTTTATGACTCGCGTAACGCATTGCTTCGGCTAAACCCTGCGCTTCTTTTTCGATCACGGCGCGGGTCGCTTCGGGCGTATTATCACGCGGCGCAAAACCCGTTCCGCCGGTCGTGACGATCAAATTAATATCGGTTTTTTCCGTCAGTGCGTAAAGATTCTGACGCAAATCTTCAAAATCATCTGAAATGATGATTTTTTCAACTATTTCCGCGCCGATTTCTCTAAGTAATTCAACTAAAATCGCGCCCGAAACATCGTTCGATTCCTGACGTGAATCGCTGACGGTAATTGAAACTGCGCGGATTTTGACGTTCATAAAATTTGCAAAAATTATTCGCCGAACTGCATATAATCTTTGAGCCAACAGCGATCCATCACGACCAACAAACCGGCATCTTCGGCACGTTTGGCGGCAGACTCAACAATCACGCCTTCTTGCAGCCAGACGGCTTTTGCACCGATTTCAATTGCTTCTTCAACGATTGACCCGGCATCTTCGGAACGACGGAAAATATCTACTAAATCGGGCTTTTCCGACAATTCATTCAATGACGAAACGGCTTTTTCGCCTAACACCAAAGTTTCATTCGGATTAACGGGGAAAATTTTATAGCCTTTTTTCTGCATAAAAGCCGCCACGCCGTTTGACGGACGATACGGATTCGAGGACAAACCGACGACCGCGATTTTGCGGCATTCGCTTAAAATACGTTTGATTTCTTCGGGTTTATTCATAACTTGGTAAAAGCATAAAACTGCGCGTCACAAAAGAGCAAAATAACGCCGCAGATTTAATTTGAAAATAATCTTAAACCGGAAGTTTTGAAGGCTTTTGGCTTTTACCGCAACCGCAATCAACAGCGCAAGATTTTTTGGCGGAAAATGAACGCGATTTTTTCAGTATTTGCCAACCGAGATAAATCGTAGCAATTAGAACGATGGCGATAACGATAATTGACTGCATAACTGATTGATTATTACTTCAATATAAAAGTTGCACGGCGGTTACATTCCCAGAAGTTTTCCGCCCTGATAGGTTAGAAATGCCGCGAGATATGCTAAACCGGTCATATAAACGACCATAAACAAAGCCCAAAACCACGAATTAGCTTCGCGCCGGACAATCGCCACCGTTGACATACACTGCATCGCCAAAACGAAGAAAACCATCAACGTCAGCGCAGTCAAAGCCGTCCACGCAGGCGTTCCGTCGTCGCGTTTGGCATCGTGAATCGCCGAAATCAGCGTATCGTTTTCGGCATCGGCATCTTTGCCGACATTGTAAATAATACTGAGAGTCGAAACGAAAACTTCACGCGCGGCGAACGACGAAATCAGCGCGATACCGATTTTCCAGTCGAATCCGAGCGGTTTGATCGCCGGTTCAATCAGATGTCCGAGTTTGCCCGCGTAACTTTGCTGAATCTGCGAGGCTTGCTGCTGTGCTTCCGGGTTTGAATTGTCAATCTGAACAGTTTGATTGGATGAAACCGAATCGGTAATATTTGTTCGCGGAAAATATGTCAACGCCCACAGCACAATCGAAATAGCGAGAATCACAGTTCCGGCGCGGCGCAGAAACATTCCGGCGCGTTGAAACATATTTTGAAGAATTGTCCGCACGTTCGGCATTCGATACGGCGGCAGTTCCATCATAAACGGCGGCGGCGGCGATTTGAGCAGCGTTCGTTTGAGCAAAAAAGCAACGATCACCGCAACAATAATGCCGAGCGCATACATTGCCAGCATCAAAACCGCGCCGAGTGACACGAAGCCGAAAATTTTCTGACCGGAAAAAAACGCCGCAATCATTAGACTGTAAACCGGCAGACGAGCCGAGCAACTCATAAACGGGGCGATCAAAATTGTCGCCAGACGGTCTTTCGGGTTTTCAATCGTCCGCGTCGCCATAATGCCCGGAATCGCACAGGCGAAACTCGACATCAGCGGCAGAAACGCCTTGCCGTGCAAACCGAAACGCGACATTATTTTGTCGAGCAAAAACGCCGCCCGCGCCATGTAACCGGAATCTTCGAGAATCGAAATAAACAGGAAAAGCAGCAAAATCTGCGGCAGAAAAACCAGCACGCCGCCGACCCCGGAAATTATCCCGTCGGTCAGCAAATCATTGAGTATTCCCGGCGGCAGAGTGTTTTTGACGATCAGATTTAATGTGCCGAAACCTTGTTCGAGCAAGTCCATCGGCAGACTCGCCCACGAAAAAATCGTCTGGAAAACGAGCAGCAAAATCAACGCCAAAATTATCAATCCCCAAAATTTGTGTGTCAGAACGGTGTCAATTTTGTCGGATAAATTACGCTCCGGCGTGTTTTTGCGCTGGACGGTTTCCTGATAAACGTCGGAAATAAAATTGTAGCGGGCGAAAATTAATTTATTGACGGCATCGTTTTCCGAGAGACTCAAATGAATTTCATCGGATTCGTCAATATTTAGCCCGTAAAGCCACGGAACAGGCGGCGGCTCAATTGTGCGGGATTGCGCGGCGACGGCTTCGGCAAGTTCATTCAAACCTTGTTTTTGTGAAGCAATGACCGGCACGACCGGAATCTGCATCATTTCGGCGAGTTTGCGGCTGTCAATTTTCAAACTCTGCTTCTTCGCCAAATCAACCATCGTCAGCGCGATCACGACCGGAATTTTGTATTCGAGAATCTGCGTGACGAGATAGAGATTTCTTTCGAGATTAGTCGCATCAACGACTGCCACGACGACATCGGGTTTCGGCGTATCGGCAATTTTTCCCTGCAAAACTTCGCCTGCAATCTGTTCGTCGAGAGAAGTGACATCCAGACTGTAAAGTCCCGGCAAATCAATTAACTGTGCTGTTTTATCGGCAAGTTTCCACACGCCTTCTTTTCGTTCGACAGTCACGCCCGGATAATTCGCCACCTTTTGCGTCATTCCGGTCAGCGCATTGAAAAGCGTCGTCTTGCCGGCGTTCGGATTGCCCGCCAGTGCAACGGTTAAATTATTTGGAGTTTTAAGCCGAATACGGTCAGATTTGCCGGTTTGAGCGATTTCGATTACGCCTACCGAGTTCGACAATCCGTTGAAACTGTCTTTTTTCACGATAATACACTCACTTCGATAGTTTCGGCTTCGCTGCGGCGCATTGCGAGATCATAGCCGCGAATCTTAATTTGAATCGGGTCGCCGAACGGCGCGGTTTTAATGATTTTCACCAGCACGCCCGGAACAATTCCCATCTCCATCAAACGTCTGGAAATTGCGCTGTCGCCCAAAATTTTGGTGACTTTGGCTTCGACACCGATTTTTAATTTGGCTAACGTAGTCATTAAAATTCTCAAGGCACGAATACTAAAATTGCCTCGGTTAAATAATTTTATGCTAATTGAAAACAGATTTCAATTTCATCTTGACAAAAATGTCAAGATTCCAAAAAAAAGAACTATTTGGATTGAATCTTTTTAGAATTATAACCTTTGCGGGTTCTGATTTGCAGATTCGGTTTGGAAACTCGGACTTCGAGCGAATGCCATTTGCCGTCCTGACCGGCGGACGACGGCTGATAACCGAGCGTGTATTGTGCGCCGAGTTCTTCGACGATGGCTTTGAAAGCGTCCCGCATCAAAACGCCGCCGGACGCGGCAACAAAAACGCCGCCGGATTTTTCAGAGAAGTTTTTTAAAGCTCCCGCGCCCGGATTCAGCGTATTGTCCATCGCCGACATATCAACCGTATAAATTGTCGCGTTGGCGGCAAGTGCGGCGTTTAAAGCCTTGGAATCGGATTTACGGCTGTGCGTATCTGCGCCGTCTGACAACACGACGATTGCGCGGCGTTTTTCAGGTCTTTTGGATAAAACTTCGGCAGCCTGAAAAATCGCGTCGTTGAGAACCGTCATTCCGTCGGCTTTAAGGTCAAAAGTGCTTTCGGGAACATCGCGGGAGTTGGAAAAATCCTGAATCAACGAAACTTTGCTGTCAAAATTGTAAATGGCAGCGAAATCTTCGTTACGCAAACCGTTCAAAAAATTGATCGCGGCAGCCCGCGCCATCGAAACTCTGCTTTCCATACTGCCCGATGTGTCAATCAAAATAACGGCGGCGAACGGTGTTTTTTCAGCGGCAAAATAAGCGATTTGCTGTTCTTTGCCGTCCTCGTAAACTTTGAACTGATTAGTATTTAAGGCTGTCACCGCTTTGCCGTCCCTGCCCGTGACAGTCGCGTTGAGAATGACAATCGAGGAATCAACTTTAATCGGTTCGTCGTCTTGAGCAAAAGTAAAAGCAGAGAGAATGCCGAATGTCAGAATTAAAAATAATGATGGTTGAAAATTCAGCATAACTTCCGGGCAAATTAATTTTTCTTCCTTAAAAATCGAACAAAAGACAGGAGTTTATTAGATGTTTCAATCGCCGCAACCGAAATGCTGAAACGGGTGGTTTCTTTCAATTTGTCTGACAAATCTCCGGTCAGCGATTTGAGTTTTTGAAAGGCATTCTCAAACACATCGTTTTTATCTTTGGACTGCAAATCGTTGACAGCCTCAGCATCATCACTTTCTGCGCCGAGTTCGGTGCGGATTTTTTTGATTAGTTTCTCCAATTTATCTAGTTTCTGCGCGTCCTGTGTTGAAAGTTGATGATTCGTTTCAAAAGATTTTTCAATCTGATTTGATAATAAAACAGCTTCATCGCCGCGATCAATCATTTCCTGATGGTCTTTTTTATCACGATTGATGCGCTGTTTGACTAGTGTTTCTTCAAAAGTTTTGGTGACACTGTTGTCCGTTTGATCTGAATTATCGGCTTTTGACAACTGCGCCTGAGCGGTAAAACCGCACAAAGCAATTGCCGCTGAGAGAATTAAAAAATTAAAAAAACGTGAAATCATAATCGGTAAAACTATTTTTGAAAGTGAAAAAATTAATTCCCGTCTTCGGGCGCATCCGGCGATGTTCCGGTCATCAATTCGATAAGTTTTGACAAAAACTCATCTTCGGCAACTCCCGAACTTGTCAAAGTCGTCCATTCAGAACCCAAACCGCTGCCTGAACGACCTTCGACTTTTGCCGTCACCGACACGTTATTTTGAACGCCGTCAATTGATTGAATTTCGATAGTTAAAGAGTATTGTCCGCGTGTCCACGAAGTATCTGCATCCTGCAAAAAGGCATAACGATTCAATTCGTTGCGGGAAATAACCGCGCCTTTGGCAAAAACAAAAGGTTGAGTGATGATAAACCCGTCTTTCCGCCTTGAAGCCGCTTCGTCAACGATAATTTTCCGGTCTTTGAGAACTGAAATGATATTATCCACCAGAACATCGCGCCGCGCATTGAGTTTATATGGATTCGGCAGCATTTCGCGGACTTTGGTTTTGCCTTTTCCCCAATCAAACCCGCGACTGCCTGAAGGATTGATCGGCGCAGTCGAGGCTGAATTTATACGAGTCCCGTCCTGCTGGATTTTTTGCGTTTGGGTGTCAACGCCTTTTTGTCCTAAAACGGTCAATGCGAGCATCAAACCGAGTGCGAAAACTGAAATTAATTTATACATAAGTTTATTACTATCGTGTTTTACCTTTTAAATTGAAAAAACACGATTAATGCTTTTTAACAATATATCCGAAATGGAATGCGGCTCACAAGTATATGATGATTTAACCTTGATAATTGGTTGTTAATACAAAAAAACGACCCTCGACAAAATAAAACTTGACATTGTTTTGCAGGTTCATATAATTGATTCATTCATAACATTATTTCCCGAAAATAATATTAAATTAGAGCAACCCAATCATTCATTTCAACCCGCTTTATTTCAAATAAAGGATGTTTAGGCATCAATTTATCAGTTTACCGGAGACAGAAAAAATGAGAAAATTCCCAGTTACCAGTCTTGTATCTGTATTGTTTGTTTTATTAATGTTGACGAGCGTTTTCGCTCAGAGAGATGTGCTTATCAAACACGGGATAAATCCCAATCCGCAGACGGAAAGTTTGATTCCTCAAATAACTTACAGTCCTGCGGGGCGGGCGCGTGCCGCCGCGACAACCGGCGGAACAGCCGCAACCGCTGTGTTGAATTATCACAACGGCGCATTAATCAATACGCCGTCCATTTATCTCATTTGGTATGGCAATTGGAATCAATCCAATGGTTCCGACACGCCCGCCGCACAGCAATTGATTCGTGATTGGGCAGCCGGTGTCGGCGGATCACCGCATTTCCAGTTAAATACCAGTTTGTCAGTCAGCGGAAAACCTATCTCCGGCAATGTTACATACGGCGGTCAAACGACCGATACCGGAACCAGAACATCTTTGTCCGACGCTCAAATTAAAACTGTCGTCAGTTCCGCAATCAGCAGCAACCGTTTGCCTTATAATCTGAACGGGATTTATTTCGTGATTACTTCGTCGAATGTCACAGCCAGTTCAGGTTTCTGCACACAGTATTGCGGATACCATACGAACAGCTCGATTGCCAACGGTAACATTCGTTATTCGTATGTCGGCAATGCCAATCGCTGTCTGAGTGCCTGCGCGGTGCAGTCAAGCGTCAGCCCGAACAATAATCCGGGCATTGACGGTTCGATTTCCGTGTTGACACACGAATTGGAAGAAGCGACAACTGATCCCGATGCGAGTCCGGCTGGTTGGTTTGCAAATTCAAACGGCTCTGAAAACGGCGATTTATGCGCTTATACATTCGGACATTCGCAGTTTCAAACCGCCAACGGTTCGTTCGCTAATATGACTTTCGGCGGACATAACTGGTTGATTCAGCGGAATATTATGAAAGTGGGCAGCAGTTTCTTCTGTATGGTTGATTCTACCCATAATTAATTTTGAACTAAATCGAGAAAAAAATCCGTCTGCGAATCATCGTCGGCGGATTTTTTTTATTTCGTTTGATTTATGGCTTTTTGCTGCAATTCCCATAAATAAAGATATTTCAAAAACGAATGATGGGCGGCAAAACGCGCGATGCAGTAACCCGGCAAACCGTCTAAAAATCCTGCTTTCAAAATATAAGTCTGGAGAAAAGTCGTCATTCCGACCGATGCAATCTTAATTGCGCCGGTGCGTTTTCCGTTTTCAAACATCTGTTCGGCGGCGAGACGTGCATAGCGTTCACCGATGATGCGGTGATGATGCGCGGCATCTTCGATTGAATAATGATGAATATCTTTGGAGAGTTTGACGGTTTTCGCATCATCCGCCATCTGCACCGATTCGTGGATTTTAACTTTCTTCCAAAATCCGCGTCGCCGGTCGAAAAATCTCAATTGCCAATCAGGATACCAACCGCCGTGTTTGATCGGGCGATTCATATAAAATGTGAGCCGCGAAAAACGATAACCGTCAGCGATATTTTTTTCATCTGTTTGCTTGAATTTTTCAATTTCCTGCTGAAGTTCGGGTGAAACTTCTTCGTCGGCATCGAGACTGAAAATCCAATCGTGCTGTGCCGCGTCGGTCGCAAATTGTTTTTGAGCCGAAAACCCTAACCATTTTTGAATTATTACTTTCGCGCCGAATGATGCGGCAATTTCGCGCGTCGCATCAACGCTTTCCGAATCAATCACCAGAATCTCGTCGGCAAAAGTCAGTGAATTGATCGCATAAGCGATTTTGTCGGCTTCGTTTTTGGTAATAATGACGGCTGAGATTTTCACGCTGATAATTGTCGCAAACTTGCCGTAAAACATAAAGAGTCGGCTCTCCGACTCTTGAGTAAAAACTTTGCGAAGTTGAGCTAAATGTTGAAATGATGTAAATTACTTGTCATCCATCGGCGATTCGATTTCGATGCCGTTGGCGCGAAAAGTCGTCGAAGTCGCTCTTTGCAGATCGGAAAGCGATTTGTTGAAATTGGTTTCGGCGCGAATTTCGGTGTTGCGGGCGTTGGTCAGAGAGTTCTCGCGCTGAAATAAAAGAAACGTCGTCGAGCGTCCCGCATCGAAAAGTTTTCGCTCGCCGTTGAGTTGAATTTCAGCGTTTTCGCGGGCGCGTCGGGCGGCGAGAACCTGTTGCCGCGCCGTTTCGACCGCCTGAACCGCGTTCCTGACATCAACCAGAATTGTTTCTTCCTGCTGCCGCACCTGCGCGTCGGTTTGTTCCTCTAAAATTTTTTCGCCCGCAAGATTTGCCTTTGCAGTCTGATTTTTAAAGGGAAACGAAATCGTCACGCCGACACTAAAATTCGGCGCATCGGCGCGAAATAAATTAAAAAACGAACGATTGAAACCGCCGTAAAGCGATGACGAACCGGCGGGAATCGTGATGGACGGGTTTTGAATCACCGGCAAATTGACGTTCGGCAGTTGCCGGACTTCATTTAAACCATTGAGCAAAGCCAGATTTCCGGTCGAGGTAAAAAGATTGGTCGTAATATCGGTATTCGTTCCGCCGCGAGCCAGACCGTTGAGCGAAAACTGCGAAGTGAAATCAATCTGCGGCTTGATCTGATTTTTGTAGAAATCGAGGTTGATTTTGTTGATTTCTTTGGCAAATTGCAGCCGTTTGAGTTCGGGGCGATTTTCCATCGCATCTTTGACCGCATCGTCTAAACTGATCGCGTCGAGACTGAAAACCGGCGCGTCGGTCGGAACGAGCGATTCAGACCATTGCGGCGCGGTCGAATCTTTGAGCATTAATGATTTGAGAGTGTTTTCATTAATTGAAACTTGCTGGGAAGCGGTTAAAACATCGAACTCACGGTTGGCAAGTTCGGTTTCAACTTCCGCACGGGCAAGCGGCGCGGCAACCCCGGCATCAATTCTGGCGGCGATCTGCCGGAGATTTTCTTTCGCCAAATCGAGATTGGCAATGCGATTTTGCTGATCTCTGAGGGCGAAAACCAAATCCCAATAAGCGCGTTGAACCTGAGAAATAATATCAATCGTCTGCCGGCGAAAATCGGCATCCGACTGCTGCAAACGCTTGCGCTGAATCCTGATCTGCCGGCGATTGTTGTCAATTTTTCGATTGCGGGACAACGGCTGAGTGAAATTAAATCCGAGATTGCTCGAATAAATCGCGCTGTTTGATGAACCCGAAACGGTCGAACCCGAACTCAACTGCGATTGTGTGAAGGCGTTTTCCGAGCGCGTGTTATTGAAAAAACTCTGCACGCTGCCGCCGTTCCTGAAAAATTTAGTTAGTCCGGCGTTGGCGCGAAAGTCGTTGGTCGCTTTCGAGCCGGTCGTCGAACTGCGCGTATAAGTCGGCGTGACGGTAAAAACCGGATCGTAAACTCCGAGAATCGAACGAAGCTGAGTTTCCTGATAACGCACATCGGTGCGCGAGATTTCGATGGCGTTGTTATTTTCGAGAGCCTGTCGAATCGCTTCGTTTAAAGAGAGCGAGCGAACCTGCGCGTTCTGCACACCGACACGCGAGAGAATCGAGGCGGATTTGACTGTTTCAATTTTTCCGGCGGCGGAAGACTCATCATTTTCAACCGGCGTTTGACCGGCAGGTTTATTATTTGACGGAAAATTATCCGCGATCTGAATTTTTCCGGCAGTTTGCGCGGTCACGGTGAAACTCAGAATCAAGACCGCCGTAAAACCGAAAAAAAAGCGCAAGTTGTTCATTATAAAATTGCTCCGAGTTTTGATAGGATAAAAATATTAGATTAAAAACTCAGTCGGTTTTACGAGTGTATTTTCTAAATTGTTTCAAGATTTTCGGGATTCTGAAAAACTGATTTCGTCAATCGCACGATTCTTTGAAGTTTCGTTCGTTTTGCACTACATTCAAATTTTCGGATTGATAATAACTGGAGGATTCATTTTAAAATGGCTATAAAAATCGGCATCAACGGTTTCGGACGCATCGGACGCAATGTTTTGCGAACGTGTCTCGGCGACAATAATTACAATTTCGTGGCGGTTAATGATTTGACAGATACTAAAACGCTGGCACATCTGCTCAAATACGATTCGATTATGGGCAATCTCGAACACGCGATTTCCGCCGACGGCGACACGATCAAAGTCGAAGGCGACACGATCAAGGTTTTCAGCGAAAAAGACCCCGCAAACATTGACTGGAATTCGGTCGGCGCGGAAATCGTGATCGAAGCGACGGGCAGATTTACCAACGCCGAAGACGCTCGCAAACATCTCGGCGGTTCGGTCAAAAAAGTAATTATCTCCGCACCGGCAAAAGGTGAAGACGTGACAATCGTGCTTGGTGTCAACGAAAAAATGTATGATGCGGCGAATCATCACATCATTTCCAATGCTTCCTGCACGACCAATTGTCTCGCGCCGGTTGCCAAAGTGATTCACGAAAAATTCGGCATCAAAAATGCGCTGATGAACACTATTCACAGCTACACCAACGATCAGCAATTGCTCGATCTGCCGCATAAGGATTTGCGCCGCGCCCGTGCCGCCGCGCTTTCGATGATCCCGACTTCGACCGGCGCAGCCAAAGCCGTCGCGCTTGTCATTCCCGAACTCAAAGGCAAATTCGACGGAATTTCCGTCCGCGTCCCGACTCCGAATGTTTCGCTGGTTGATGTCGTTATCAACCTCGAAAAAGAAACCACGACCGAAGAAGTCAACCGCGTTTTGAAGGAAGCGGCGAACGGCGAACTCAAAGGAATTCTCGCTTTCAGCGAAGAACCGTTAGTTTCGATTGATTTTCGCGGAAATCCACACTCATCAATCGTTGACGCGGAAAACACTAAAGTTATCGGCGGAACGTGCGTCAAAATTTTGTCGTGGTATGACAACGAATGGGGATATTCGTGCCGTGTTCGTGATCTGGTTAAATATATTGCCGACAAAGGTTTATAAGAAAGTTTCCGGCAGATTGACAGAGAGTTTCAGAGTTGCGGAGTAAGGTTAAAGCGGCGGAAAGAATGATTTTCTTGAGTTTGGAAATCAAACTTTTTACCGCTTTTTTATCAATATGGAAATCTCGCGCACGGGCGAATGCGAAACGAGTCCATAATTTTGATTGCATTAAAATAATTTCACGGAATTTGATGAATCTAAACTTCATAAAAAATGTTACTGCAATTACATTACTGCTTTTGGCGGCGGAATTTGTTGATGCTCAAAAAAACCCGCCGCCGATTGTCAAGGGTAAAAATGTCATTGTCACGGTCAAATCTTCCGAAGCACCGCCTGACAATCTGACACCGGCACAGCGTCGGCGCGTCGAATCGTTTGAACTGGCGTGGTCAACGCTCGACACATATTATTTCGACCGGACTTTCAATAATCTCGACTGGCTCGAAATTAAACGTGAATACGCGCCGCGTGTGGTCGCCGCGAAAACCGACCGCGAATTTCATATTCTGTTGCAGGAAATGATTGCACGGCTCGACCGTTCGCATCTGGCGGTTATTCCGCCGGAGGTTTACGAGGCTATCGAAACCGCGAAGAAGAATGCCAAACTGCGTGAACGGCAAATAAATGAACGCATCGCCGCCAGCGACAAACCCGACGCGAAAGATGTCGCCGACGCGCTCGAACTTTCGCTTGAAGAAAATGCCCGTTACGGCATCGGGATTGATCTGCGCCTGATTAACGACGAGTTCGTCGTGACGGAGGTCGAAAAAAAATCTGCCGGGGAATTTGCCGGTTTGAAAACGGGATTCGTGCTGACCAAAGTCAACGATGTTTCGCTCGCTGAACTGCTGTTAAATATTCAAATTTCTTCACCGAATAATAAAAACATCCGCAAATCAATCCCGCTAGAAATCGTCACGTATTTTTTGAACGGCGACAAAGACACTCTCGTCAATGTCGAATATACTGATGCCGCCGGACAGTCGAAACAGTTGAAAATCCGCCGCGAACTGCTCAAAGGCGAAGCAATTTCCATCGGTAAAAATTATCCCGAACAATATCTGAGGTTTGTTAAAAAATCCTTGAGCGATGATGTCGGCTACATCAAATTCAACCTTTTTGCGCTGTCCGTGATTAAGGATTTTTGCGGCGCATTGACCGAACTAAAGACGAAAAAAGCGATTATCATTGATCTGCGCGGCAATCTCGGCGGCGTTTTGGGAACGATGGTCGGACTCGGCGGAATGCTCGCGGATCAGCCGATTGATTTAGGCACTTCATATTATAAAATCGGCAGCGAAAATATGTCGGCGATGCGGAAGGCAAAAAATTATCAGGGCAGGATCGTCGTGTTGGTTGATAATGTGACGGCATCGGCGGCGGAAATTTTCGCCGCCGCGTTAAAAGAAAACAATCGCGCCCTCGTCGTCGGTGAAAAAACGTCCGGTCAGGCTCTGCCATCGGTTTCGGTCGACTTGGCGACGGGCGCGTATCTGACGTATCCGATTGCAAATTACAAAACGCATCAGGGAAATCTGATCGAAGGCAACGGATTAACGCCGGATTATACGGTTGCGCTCGATAAGAAAACTCTACTCGAAAATAATGACGCGCAGTTTCAAAAAGCTCTCGACCTGATCGCCGACGACAAAGCGTTTATTAATAATCAGCCGATTAAAATAATTTCTGCGGCACAATCGCCGCCGCCGCCGCCGCCGCCCGCGAAAGCTCCGACGGGCGCGATAATTTCGGCAAAACCCGTCGAACCCGAAGTGAAAGATGAAAAATCGCTAAAGGTGATCGAAGATTTTTTTACGAAAATCGGCGGCAGGGAAAATTTAACGAAAATCAACGCCTATCATCTGCGCGGAGCGACCGAAATCGCTGTCAAAGGCACGAATACCAGTGCGCTGATAGATGTCTATGTGCAAAAACCGGACAAGTATTCGCAGATTCTCGAAACTGATGCCATCGGCGATGTCCGAGAGATTTACAACGGCAGGAACGGTCTGCTGCAAACCGACTACGGATTAACGACCGAGTTTCCGGTTTTTGACAATGCTTTGAGAGCGGACACGCTTTCACCGATTTTTAATCTGCTCGACAGCGATTATTTCAAATCTGCCAAATATCTCGGAATGTTTGTTGAAAACGGTCGCAAGGTAAATGTCGTGCAGTTGAAAACGAAAGAAGGCACGATTTACGGGCTGGCGTTTGATAATCTGACCAAGCTGTTGGTCAGCACGGCGAGCAGATTTTCAATAATCAATCTCGACGATTACCGCAAAGTCGGTAATGTGACAATGCCGTTTTTCATCGAACGCGAGGGCGTGATGACGATTAAAGCCTCAGCCTACGAGGTCAATCAGCCGATTGCGCCGGAGAATTTTACAAAAAAAACCAATTGTTTTGACACGCCCGACTAAACGCGTTAAATTTCAAAGAAAATTTACGGAGACTTTATGAAAAATTTATCAAATCTCGGTTTTGCCGTGCTTTTGCCGGTAATACTTGGCTGTGCCTGTCCGAAACTTAACGATTTGACCAAACAGCTAAACGTCACGAACTCGAATTCGCCGACCGTGCCGTCCAATTCAGCCGTCGTGCCGTCGCAACCTGATAAAAACGGCGACAAACCGACGCTGACGATGGATCAATACAACCGCATCAAAGACAAAATGGCGCGTCCCGATGTCGAGAAAATTCTCGGCGGAAAGGGAATCGAAGTCAGCAGTTCGAGCGGCGGCGGAATGAAGTTCACCGTTAATAAATGGGAAGGAAGCAACTATAAAACGATCATCATTTCGTTTCAAAACGAACAGGTAATGAGCAAATCTCAGGTCGGTTTGGACAAATAAACGAGCCGACCGAATAAATTTATAAATATGAACAAGAAAACCATCAAAGATATTGATATTAAAGGGAAAAAAGTATTCATTCGCGTTGATTTTAACGTGCCGATCAAAAATGGCGTGATTGAAGATGATACACGCATCAAGGGCGCGTTGCCGACGATTCGTTACGCCATTGAACAAGGTGCGAAAGTAATCCTCGCATCTCATCTCGGCAGACCTCTCAAGGACCGGGAAAAGGCTGAGGAAAAGGGAACCGTTTATGATGCGGCGAAATATTCGCTCGAACCCGTCAGCCGCCGTTTAGCCGAACTGCTCGAAAAAGATGTCAAATTTGCCAACGACTGCATCGGCGAAGAAGTAAAATTAATCATCGAAGGCTTACGCGAGGGCGAAGTTTTGTTATTGGAAAACTTGCGGCTTCACGCCGGAGAAGAAAAAAATGACGAAGAATTTGCCAAACAACTCGCCGAACTCGCGGACGTTTACGTCAATGACGCATTCGGCACGGCGCACCGCGCACACGCTTCGACCGAAGGCATCACGCATTTCGTCAAAGATTCGGTCGCCGGGTTATTAATGGAAAAGGAATTGAATTTCCTTGGCAGAGCATTAAACAATCCCGAACGTCCGTTCGTCGCAATTTTAGGCGGCGCGAAGGTTTCCGACAAGATTCCCGTTATCGAATCGCTTATCCAACGCAAAGTTGATAAATTATTGATCGGCGGCGCGATGGCATACACTTTTTTCAAGGCGAACGGGATGACCGTCGGAAAATCTCTGGTCGAAGACGCGATGATGCCGCAGGCTCTGAAAATTACCAAACAAGCCGAAGATGCTAATGTTGAATTGATTTTGCCGACCGATCATCAGGTCGTTGACAGCTACGATCCGCTCAATTCGACAAAAACCATTCCCGTCGAATTCACCAACACCGGACTCGTCGGCTTAGACATCGGCATCGAAACACAGGCGATTTTCGCGCACGCGCTCGAAGGCGCAAGAACAATCGTCTGGAACGGTCCGATGGGAATGTTCGAGGAAAAACCGTTCGATCAAGGCACGATTGCAATCGCCAAAGCCGTCGCCGAAGCGACCGAAAAAGGCGCAACCTCAATCGTCGGCGGCGGCGATTCGGTTTCAGCAGTTAATCAAGCCGGACTAGACGACAAAATATCCCACATCTCGACCGGCGGCGGCGCGACTTTGGAATTTTTGGCAGGCGACGCTCTTCCGGGCGTTGAAGCATTGAATGATAAATAATTTATAAAGGTAGATATTTGGAAGTCAAATTTATTGATTAATCGGGCAATAAGTTAAATAAATAATAGATGTTACGCAACAATCGTTTTTTTGTCGCCGAAGGTGACGAACATCATAGCGTCGGGATTAATAAGCAAAGCGAATGAATCCCGACATCGAATCGAACCGATGATTTGCCCGCTGAAAGTGGGCAACATTCCGGGCGCGGCGGCAAACTCGCGCCCGCATTCTGGATTTGCTGCACCGGAAAGAGTCGCCCGTCAAAATTGCCCGATTGCTGCGGGTCGCTCCGGGAACGATCTATAACGTGCCAAAACGCTATCCGGCAGAAGGCTTGCAGGCGGCTTTGACGGACAAATCGCGTTCGGGCAAACCGCGTGTCATCAGCGATTTGGAAAAAGCCCGCCTGACGGCTTTGACGTGTGCGGACACGCCTGCCGGACACGCCCGCCGGACACGCCCGCCGGACTTTGCGGCTGCTTGCCGCCGAAGCGGTCGCACATGGTTTGGTGAGCCGTATTTCGCACAAAACAGTCGGAGAAATTCTAAAAAAAACTTATTAAAGCCGCATTTGCGGAAAATGTGGTGCATCGTGAGCCATTAACGGGCAAACGTCCGGTGAAAATTTATCCGCGCCGCACCAAAGCCGATTATTGCCGCTTTGCTCATGAAGTGATCGCGTTTTAATCGGAAGCCGAAGTCATCTGCGAGGTGCAGGATAATCTGAACTACGCACAATGCTTCTTCATTATATGAAAATCTGCCGCCACCCGAAGTCTGTGCTTTGATGAAACGCTTCGGGTTTCACTACACGCCGAAAAAAGGCAGTTGGCTCGATATGGCGGAGTTGGAATTGTCGGCGATTTCCCGTCAATGTTGGGCGCGAAGGATTGCCGGCATCGAAACTTCAAGCCGTGAACCGGAAATAGTTGTCAAAGAACGCAACGACTTGGAAATCAAGGTCAAATGGCAGTTTACGGTTGGTCAAGCCGGAATCAAACTAAGCCGTCATTACGAAGCGGTAATAACTAAAAACCAGCGTAACAAAGCACTGGTGGCAATTTATAAAGCACTGCTTTTAGTTCCCAATTTTTTGTAAATCGTCAATTATGCAGGATTTATTTGTTCAATATGTTTTCCTCATTCTGATTATTCTCGCGTTGGTGATGCTCGCCGAAAAGATGCGTCTGGCTTATCCGATTGTGCTGGTTGTCGGCGGACTTTTCCTGAGTTTTATCAGCCGATTTTCAAATATCACGATTGACCCGGAAGTGATTTTACTGATTTTTTTGCCGCCGCTGCTTTATGAAGCGGCGTGGCAGGTTTCGTGGAAAGAATTCTGGCGTTGGCGGCGTTTAATTACGGGTTTTGCGTTTCCAATCGTCATCATCACGGCTTGCGTGATCGCGCTGTTTTCAAATTGGCTGATTCCGGGTTTTACGCTGGCGTTGGGATTTCTGCTCGGCGGAATTATTTCGCCGTCCGATGCCGTGTCCGCGACGACGATTATGCGCCGCGTCGAAGTGCCGAAAGCGATGGTCAGCATTGCCGAAGGCGAAAGTCTGCTCAACGATGCTTCGTCATTGATTATTGTTCGGTTTGCGATAATGGCGGTTATTACCGGGCAATTTTCCATTCAAAATGCCGCCGGAAATTTCTTGCTCGTCGTCGTAATGGGAATAATTGTCGGTCTGCTCGTCGGACTCGTCTTCTACGCCATTCATCGTTTTTTGCCGACCACGACCGGCATCGAAATCGTTTTGACGCTCGTTACGCCTTATTGTATGTATTATTTGGCGGAGCATTTTGAATATTCGGGCGTGTTGGCGGTCGTCAGCGGCGGACTTTTTTTATCGAGCCGGCGCGACAGTATGCTCGACTATCGAACGCGAATCGCCGGTGTCAATGTTTGGAGCAGTCTGGTCTTTATTTTGAACGGGTTAATTTTTATGCTGATCGGTCTGCAAATGCCGTCCATCATCAATCAACTCGGCGATATTAGTTTGGGAAGCGCGATCTTTGACGGATTGGCGATTTCCTTCGTGCTGATTGTCACGCGGCTGCTTTCGACGCTCGGAACTTCGGTTTTTACGAGAATTATGAGCAATTTTATTACTGTCGCCGACGACAATCCGGGTTGGCGAAACCCGGTAATTTTAGGTTGGGCGGGAATGCGCGGCGTGGTTTCGCTCGCCGCCGCGCTTTCGATTCCGTTAATGATTTCCGACGCGCAGACTTTTCCCTTTCGCAATCTGATTCTTTTTATCACGTTTATCGTCATCCTCATGACGCTGGTTTTTCAAGGTCTGACGCTGCCGTGGGTGATTCGTAAAGTAAAACCCGAAGACAAATTCACCGCGATTACCGAACCGAAACAGGAAATAATCATTCAAAAGAAGATCGCGCTTTATTCGCAAAAGTTTCTCGAAGAAAATTACGGCGAAGAGCAGACGCAAAGCGAGTATTTAAAAAATCTGCTTGCCAGATTGCAGCTCGATCTGAATTTTTTCGAGCAGGAACTCAAGGAAACCAACGACATCAGAGATAATTCGCTGCGGGATTATCAAACAATCTATCTGGAAATGCTCGAACATCAGCGCAAACTGCTCGATAAAATGAATCGGCATACCGAATTCGACGAAGATTTAATCAGAAAATATCTCGGATTAATTGATGTTGAAGAATACAAAATTCGGGAGAAACAGTTGCAGGAAACCGATTCGGAGTAAAATGAAATTATACGGAGAATTTGCAGGATTGTGCAATTATCAGCGAGTTTCGTCATACCAAATCTTGTTTTCGAGTCTTTATAATCAAACTTAAATAGAAATTGATAAAAATTTGTCTGTTAAAAAACGAAATTATATTTGGAGAGATTATGCAAAAAAGAAAACTTGGAAAAAGTGATTTGGAGGTATCGGAACTCGGAATCGGCTTCGTGCCGTTTTCGCCGCTCGGTAAAGGTTTTTTGACGGGAAAAATTGACGCGAACACGACTTTTGCAAGCACCGATTTTCGCAACACCGTGCCGAGATTTTCCGAAGAAAACCGCAAAGTAAATCAAAATTTAATTGATTTAATTGCCAGGTTTGCCGCGCAAAAAAACGCGACTCCGGCGCAAATCGCTTTGGCTTGGGTTTTAGCGCAAAAGAAATGGATCGCGCCGATTCCGGGAACGACCAAATTGCATCGTTTAGCAGAAAATCTCGGCGCAGTTGATGTCGAATTAACATCAGGCGATTTGCAGGAACTCGACAAAATCACCAAACAAATTGACGTGCAGGGAAATCGCTATTCTGATGCCGCGCAGAAAATGATAAATCGTTGAAATAAAATTTTTGATATGGAAAAACGAGTTGATTAATATACAAAATCAACTCGTTTTTTTTAATAACAGTTCAAATCAAAAAGACTTATTCGGCTGGAACGCGGATACTTTTGTCCGCTTGCTTCAGAATCGGAACACGCCGCGCGGACAAGAGTGTCCGCGCTCCGTGTTTTTAAGTCAAATCTATTTTGATTTGGTATCTGAACATTAAATCTGCGGATTTTTCAGTATTTCGATTAAATCCTGCATACGCATCGAAGTCAGCGCATTTTTGCTCGTCAAAGCATCTTTCTGCAAGACCGAAGCGAGTTTTTTCAGGTTTTTGACATCTTTTTTACCGAGTTTTGAAGTTTCCGCGCTTTGAATAGTCTGCCGCAAATTAGTGATCTTGTCAGCAGATATGCTTTGCGAACGCTCCAATTGGTCAATATATGCTTGAGCAACCGTCAGATTTTTCGGATATTCGATCTTCTGCTGATTTTGGACATTGAGTTCGTTGACGCGCACTAATTTTGCCGCATCAATTTCGTTTTGCGACAGATTTTGCGCCGGAGCAAGTTCGAAAACGTCCAAGCCGCGAGCGATTTCCGAAGCGTAAATGCTGCCGTTATACCAGTAAGCCGACCAGTCACCGCCGAGAATGAGCGTTTTCGGGTCAATCGGACCGCGATCAAAATAGGCGATTTCAAACGGTTTGGCAGCGTCGGTAAAATCCATTACGGAAATTTCGCCCTGATACCAGCTTTGGACTTCGATGTCGCGTCCGGGAATCGGAACGAGCGAACCGTTGTGGGCGACGCAGTTTTCGCTGTCGCTTTGTGCCGCCGGAAGTTTGTAGTAACTCGCAAAACTCAATTTGTCGTTGGCGAGATTGAAAACCGCATCCGCGCCCCATTTGTTAGGGTCGTTCGGTCGGCAGCGTGCGCCGAGTCCGCCGCCCCATTCGTCGGTGAACACGACTTTTTTCCCGTCATTGGAGAATGAAGCCGAATGCCAATATGAATAGTTCGGATCGTTGACGGCATCAACGCGCTTCGGATTCGCCGGGTCTTTGATGTCGAGCAGAATGCCGTTGCCCGAACACGCGCCGGCAGCGAGTCCGATTGCCGAATAAACCGTGATGTCGTGGCATTGATTGGTGTCGGCAACCTTGCCTTTGCTGTCGTGTGAACCGCCGTTATTCAAACCGTTGATCGCGCCGGTTCGCGGATCAATAAAGACGCGCGGACTCGAGACGATTTTCGCGTTTTGCGGCGCGGCAAGCGGAACTTTAATCACGTCAATCCGAAAGAGCGCGGTGTTCGGGTCTTTGTCGGGTTTTTCCGCCGAACATCCGGCAAGTTCTTCGCCCGGACGGACGAACGATGTTCCCGAAACGTAGATATAAGCGTTGTCTTTGTCTTTCGGATCAATAACGAGCGTGTGCGTGTGCGAACCGCGACAAGTTTGCACCGCGCCGACCTGTTTCGGATTGCTGATGTCGGAAATATCGAAAATTCTCACGCCGCGAAAACGGTCTTTCTGAATATCCGGTTCTCTCTTTTGTCCTTCAGCGGGCGGCGGCACGGGCGGAAAACCGTTGACGCTGCAATCGAGCCGTCCGTTCGGCATTTCGACCGACATAAACATCAGATTGTTGTAAACCGAAACATCGCCCTGTCCGCCCGGACAAACCAAAGTCGTCATCAACTTGGTCGCCGACGGATTGGAAATATCGTAAATGCTGACACCGTAAAAATTGCCCTGAAACAAGTGATTGCCCTGAAAAGCGAGGTCGGAATTAGCAAAAGCGAGCTGCGCCAAAACGAGTTTGGTCGGCTTCGGTATCTGCGAAGAATCGCCGATGCCGAGCAAACCGAGACTTTTCGTGACCTGCGAACTGTCAGGGTCGTCAGAACCGAGCTGAAACGCATCAGGCTTTTTAAGCAGCGTAATATGTTTCATTCCCATCGCCGCTTCGCCTGCATCATACAAACCCGGCGATAATTTGAAACGCGGATCGTTGACATCCGAACCCGTCATCCCGGCAGGCAGCGGCGGCGCAGGTTCAAGCGCACCCTGCGCCAATGTTTTGACTGAAAAAAGTGCGCTCAAAATAAAGAGCGCGGTGAACAAACGACAGGCGATAATTTGTATTCGATTCATTATTTCTCCTTTAGATTTCCAAATATAAAATGGCTGAAATTAAGAAATGGGACGCGGACGAACGCGGATTAAGCGGATTACCGCTGATAAAATTAGAAAAAAATCAGCGAAAATCAGTTCGATCCGCGTTCGTCCGCGTCTGATTTCCTGATTTACCGCGCTAATTTTCGGTATTCACTAACTCTGCAAACTCTGAAAACTTTCTGTCTACTTTCTACGGTTTTTTAACCAGCAAAGTTTCCATAATCCTGATTTCGGCGCGTTGTCCGCTGTCAATATCGGTGGCGAAATTAAAAAGTTCGGCATCCTGACCCGCGCCGGTCGTCTTGAATAAATCGTCAACCATCGTCAGTGCGCCGCCGTGATGCTGAATCATTCCCTTTAAAAACAGTCGGTCAAATTTTGCACCTTTGGCTTTTTTCAATTCCTTCATCTGTTTGGCGGTCAGCATTCCGGGCATCAACATTTGATGGCTCGACATATCCATCCCGGACATATCCATTCCCGGCATATCCATCGCCATCATTCCCGGCATCGAAGTTTTCTCGCCCCTCGCCGTCAGCCAGCGTTTCATAAAGTTCATCTCGTCCGACTGCGTATGACTGATGCGTGAACCGAGCAGACTTAAGTCTTTGTTCCGAGACCGCGCCGGGATCAACGCCGTCATCTCGACCGCCTGCCCGTGATGCATAATCATTCCCTGCATAAATTCGACATCCTTCGGTGAACGCAAAGGCAATTTGGCGCGTGTCTCCGGCGGCAAAATTTTGGTCGGCTGTCCGGGCGCACCGGGCTGAACGATGACAGAAGTTTGCTGTGCGAAAATCGGCAGCGAAAAAAGACAGGCGAAAGCTAAGGAAGCTATAAGTTTGAAACTCGAAATTGATGATTTGACCGACATAAATTTGATATACAAGGCGGAAACACGCTTCCTGACGGTCGCGTTTCCGCCGTTGAAATTAATCATTACGGGCAAAGCCCGTCGCTAACCGCTAAAGGTGAATTTTTAATTGATTGCCTGCCGCAAATTATACGACAAATTTTCACCTCACCCAAAAAATTACCTGCGAAACATTGCCAACATTCGGTTCGTTACCAAAAATCCGCCTGCGATATTGATCGTTGCAATCAGCACGGCGATTGCGCCTAAAATTGTCGTTAGATTTGAATTTAAGCCGGATAATTGGAGCATTCCGCCGACTAAAATAATGCCGCTGATAGCATTGGTGACGCTCATTAAGGGCGTATGCAGTGCGGGTTTGACGCTCCAGACGACTTGCCAGCCGACGAAACAGGCGAGCATAAAAACCGTCAAATGCGAGAGCGTCGAAGCGGGCGCGACGAAGCCGATGCCGACCAGCGCGAGTGCGGCGAACATTAACCATAAAGGATTCGTGTTGCCTTCGTCGCGTTCGCCGTGCGCGGATTTAGCGAGCGCATTTGAAGTTGAAATTGTCGGCGGAGCTTTTGACGCAACGCCGGGTTCGGGCGCGGGCGGCGGTGTCGGCGGCGGAAACGTAATCTTGCCGTCGTAGGTCACGAGTGCGCCGCGAATCACTTCGTTTTTCTCGTCAACCTTTAGACCGCCGGTTTCCTTGTCGCGCATTTCTTCGACCAGAGCGGCGACCGTCGCGCCGTAAAGCTGGCTCGAAAGACTTGCCATGCGGCTCGGCAGATCGGTGTAGCCGATGATCGAAACGCCTTTATGAACGACGACTTTGCCGGGTTCGGTCATCGCGCAGTTGCCGCCTTGTTCGGCGGCTAAATCTACAATTACCGAGCCGGGTTTCATACTCTCGACCATTCCGGTCGTAATCAGTTTCGGCGCGGGTTTGCCGGGAATCAAAGCGGTCGTAATGATGATGTCAACTTCCATCGCTTGCTTGGCGAAAAGTTCCATTTCCATTTCGAGAAATCTGTCGGACATCTGTTTCGCATAACCGCCTTTGCCTTCGCCTTCTTCCTTGATGTGAACTTCGAGAAAATCCGCGCCCATACTTTTGACCTGATCGCGCGTCGCCGAACGCGGATCGAAGGCGCGAACGATTGCGCCGAGCGAACGCGCCGTGCCGATTGCCGAAAGTCCCGCCACGCCTGCGCCGATCACTAAAACCTTTGCCGGATCAACTCGACCTGCGGCGGTAATCTGTCCGCCGAAAAATCTCGAAAGATGATTTGCGGCTTCGATGACGGCGCGATAACCGGCAATATTCGCCATCGCCGAAAGTGCGTCCATCTTTTGAGCGCGTGTGATACGCGGCACGGAATCCATCGAAAAAACCGTCGCTTTTTTCTTCGCCAGACGATTCAAAAGCTCTTTATTCTGCGCCGCCCACATAAAACCGACGAGCGTTCCGCCTTCGCGCATCAAATCAACTTCGTGAACGCCGAGCGCGGTATTTTCTTCCGGCGGACGCACTTTCAGCACGACATCCGACTGCGCCCAGACATCTTTCGCATCTTCGACAATCGTCGCACCGGCTTCTTTATACGCGCCGTTCGTGTAATCGCTGCCGAGTCCGGCATTAGTTTGCACGACGACCTCGAAACCGAGTTTTTTGAGCTTCATCACGCTTTGCGGGGTGGCGGCAACACGGCGTTCGCCTTCCTGAATTTCTTTCGGAATCCCGATTTTGATCATATTTTTTTCGGTCTAAGAAATATTTTCCGAGAAAACTTTATTTTCGCGGAATTAATTTTAACTGTGTGAAAATTAATTCCGTGATTTTGGTTAAGTATAATTGAACGCCGTAATTTTTCAATCCGGCACGAGGCAAAATAAATTTGCCGAAATCAACACAAAAAAACCGATTTCCGGTCAATCAGCCGAAATCGGTTTTTATAATTTATTTAAAGAAAGTTTTAGCGGGTTAATTGAGCCGTAAAAATACTATTGGGCGACTAAATTTTCCATCGAGATTTGGGTATTAATTCGTTTGAGTTCGAGGTTTTCCAGTTCGAGATTAATTTGACGCTGGCGCATTTCCATATTGTTTCGGCGATGGGTCAGTGCGCGATCAACCGTGGCGGCGATTATTTCCGGTTTGCAGGGTTTGATCAAGTAATCGAACGCGCCGAAACGAATCGTATCGAGAGCGCGTTCCGGGTGATCTATGCCGGAAATCATCAGCACGGGAACGTCGGGAAATGAACCGATAATTTTTCGCATCAACGTCGTTCCGCTCATTCCGCCCATCACCCAATCGCTGATGACGAGCGATATTTGTTTTTCCAGCAATATCTCGACGGCTTCTTCGGCTGATCGAGCTTCGAAACAATGATATTGCGGCGAGAGACAATTGATGTGATACCGGCGAACGATTTCTTCGTCGTCCACGACCAGAATATTTTCGCGCTCGACTTCCGCCGCCGATTCCTGAACATCGAGTTCGAGTTCATCGGAAGATAATAAATTTTCTAAAAGATTAATAACCATTTTGCCTCGAATCAGACTAAAAGTATGGGAGAGTCCGTTTTGAAATCGCCTCTTGCAAGCTAAATTTCAAATTCTAAACGGTTGCTAAACAATAATCGTGCCAGCTTCTTAAATATCAGCAAACAAAAGGCAAATTCTTGCCGACAGAGTTTTGATGCCTGATTCGGACGCGGTTGACGGGACAAAATTCCACATTGTTCGGGGCAAAATGGACGTGCGAAAATCTCTAATCGCCGTTTAGAATATTGCCGACTTTGGAAATCAAATCCTGCGGCAAAAAAGGTTTGCCGAGAAAATGCCGCGCCGGATCGTCAATTTTTTTGAGAAAATCGGTGTCCTGGGTATAGCCGGAAGTGAATAAAATTTTAATATGACGGTTAATTTCCCTGATTTTTTCGGAGAGTTCCAACCCGTTCATCACAGGCATTTTGATGTCGGTGATGACCAGATCGAAACTCTTTCCGGCTGAACGGAAAATTTCCAGAGCCTCTGCTCCGTTTGCCGCCGCCGTCACCTCGTAATCGCTCGAAAGCAAAATCTGACGCACCAATTCACGAACGATTTCCTCGTCTTCGACCAGTAAAATTGATTTGACCGTAGATTTTTCAGTTGTTGCCGGTTGAACGGTTTCGGAATCGGCATTCGATTTCAATTGACGAGTTTTTCGCGCCGAAATATCGAGCAAAAATCCTTCCCACGACAAAAGTTCGCCGCCTGAATCGCGGATAAAATGACCTTTGTCGTGAAACCGAAAAATCGAGCCGTCGCGGGCATACATTCGATATTCGTAATCGAATTCGCGCTGTTCTCTAATTGCAGCGGCGGTTTCGCGCAAAACATCTTCGCGGTCGTCTTCGTGAATAATACTAATCCACAAATCGGCAGTTTGATACCAATCTTCCTGCGTATAGCCGAGCATTTCGATGCCTTGGCTGATATAAATCGGCGAATAAGGCGGACGCGGCTGGACGACATAAATGATTATCGGCAGCGAATCTATAAACGCGCCGTAGTTGTTTCTAATGTTTTCCCGGAAATCTGCGGAATGTAAATCTGCTCTAAAGCCGTCGGACTGTTCCGCATCGAAATTTGCGGATCTGATATTTTTCACCATTTCTAATTTAAATTTAAAAAAATTAAATAAGATTACCCGATTATAGGAGTGATAACTTACTCGGCTGTTGTTAATTGTTGGTTTGAGCTATAAGGCAACTCAAAAAAATATGGAAGGTGAAATCACTATATCAAAAAAATTTAATTTATCAAACTTAAACAGATTATGTGTTAAAATGCCATCATCCTTATTCGATAGTTTTACATATAAATATCCTGAATTTTAAGGCGAAAATTTATACTCCCGGATAAATTAAAATATGGACAAATCTTTGGTAACTCTCATCATTGACGATGAACCGCAAATCCGAAGTTTTCTGCGTGAAATACTTCAATCCGAAGGTTGGACTGTCTATGAAGCCGCGAGCGCGGCGGAAGCTCTCGAAAAAATTTCCGAAAAACAATGGCTTTTAATCTTTTGCGACGTGATGCTCGGCGATGCCGACGGTTACAGCGTTTTGCGTGATTTCGTCAAACACCAGCCGGACGCGAAATTTATAATGATGACGGGTTACGAATCGGGCGCGGGCGCACTCGAAGCGATTTCCATCGGTGCTTACGATTATCTGGTTAAGCCGTTTTCCGTCGGGAGCGTGATTTCGCTTTCGGATGCGGTGCGCGAACAGCTCGAAGAAATCGAAAAATTCAGAACTGCCGAACCGACCGTCGAATCATTGTATGTGCCGGAATCGAACCTCGTCGGGCGCAGTCCGAAATTCGTCGAATGTCTGAAAATGGTCGGACGGGTTGCGCCGACTGATTTGCCTGTTTTGATCGGCGGCGAATCGGGGACGGGCAAAGAATTGATCGCCCGCGCGATTCATCAGCGGAGCCGCCGCGCCGATAAACCGTTTATCGCGGTCAATTGCGGAGCGATTCCGGTCGAGTTGATCGAATCGGAACTGTTCGGACACGTTCGCGGTTCGTTTACCGGCGCAGACCGGCAGCGCGTCGGTTTATGGGCGGAAGCCGACGGCGGGACGATTTTTTTGGACGAAATAACCGAAACGCCGCCGCAGTTTCAGGTCAAGATTCTGCGGGCTTTGCAGCAATCGGAAATCCGCCGCGTCGGTTCAAATGAAACTGTCAAAGTCAATGTCCGCGTGATCGCCGCAACCAACCGCGACATCGAACAGGAAGCCGAAAAAGGAAATTTCCGCGAAGATTTGATGTATCGCTTAAACGCCGTCACGATCAATCTGCCGCCGCTGCGCGAACGCACGGAAGATATTCCGGTTTTGATCGAATATTTTCTCGAACGCGCACGGCGGCAAAACGCCCGCACGCCCGGATTTTCCGACGAAGCGATGAATATTCTCGCCAATTATAAATGGCAGGGAAATGTCCGCGAACTCGAAAACGCCGTTCTCCACGCGATTTCGATGAGCGACCGCATCATTCGTCCTGAACATCTGCCCGCGAAAATTCTCAAAGCCGCCGAAGCGCAGACGGCTGCCGATACGCCGGAAAACAATTTTACATTGCCCGAACCCGAAAGCGGCGACGAACGCTGGCTGACGCTCGATGAAATGCAGTTGAAATATGTCACACGCGTTCTCGAACATACGAAAGGCAACAAACAGGCGGCGGCGCGTCTGCTGGAGATTGACCGCAAAACACTCGCCCGAATGTCACAGCGAATCATCGAAAATCAATAGTTCGGATCACTTTCAACTGTTAGAAGCTGTTTGAAAAGTAACGCAGGCATCCTGCCTGTCAGTATCGGGCGCGTCCCGCGTCCGTGTGTCGCCGCCGTTTTGACACGGACGCGGGACGCGCCCGATACTGCAAACGGGACGTTCGCGTTACTTTTCAAACAGCTTTTTAGAGACTGTTAAATTTCAAGTTCTTTATTTCTTGTCGTTGCCAGCGACCGATTTGATCGCGTCGGGCAGAGGTTTTACGCCGCCCGACGTTGATTGCCGATAATTCTTCCGAGGCTCAAAGTGTCGAATCGGCAAAGCGTTTTTGTAGCTCACTTTCAGCGGGCGAAATTACGTTGTCAGCTTCGGCGGGTGTCATTGCGCCCGCGCTCCATTTTACCCGCCGCTATTGAATTGAATTACAGGGAAAATTTAAACAGACTCTTAACCATTCCTTCAATTCCAGCCGAAAACTGTCCCAAAATTCCTTACTGAAAGATTTTTAAAGGGGAAATTTTTCCTGATTTTGACCAATCAAATCTATTAAAAAATTCTCCATTCGTGTCAAAAGCCTTTGTTTATCGGTTTTTCGGCTTTGGCACGAGACTTGTAATTGCTTAATTCGGAAATTATGCCTCTGAATCAATAATTTTCCGAAAACAAGAATTTGCAGGAGAAAAACAAAATGTATCTGTTAGAAAAAATATCGCAGGTTATCACGACCGATAAAACAACCGGATTTTTAACAAATCTAAAACCCGATATTAGATTTATAAGTGTTTTGATGACCGTTTGCTTTCTCACTTTTTCGGCAAATGCGGCAACTTTTACAGTCAACACGCTCGCCGACAACGAATCGAACGGATGTCTGACGGGAAACTGCACTCTGCGTGAAGCCGTCAATGATGCGGGAAATTCGTTCGGCAGCGACACGATCAATTTTCAAAGCGGTTTGAACGGCACGATTGTTTTAAGCGGCACGGCGATTACGATTAATTCGGACGTGACGATTAACGGTCCGGGCGCACGAATTTTGAGAGTCAGCGGCAATAATGCGAGCCGCGTTTTTGTCGTTAATCCTGCGCTGTTCGGTTCGGCGACGGTTAATATGAGCGGCTTGACGGTGACGGGCGGCAACGCGCAGCCGATTTTGCTCGGCGGCACTCTGATCGGCGACGGCGGCGGCATCATCAACACCGGCGGCGCAACGCTGAATTTGACTGAAATGAACATTTCGGGAAATTCGGCGACGAGTCTCGGCGGCGGCATCGCTACACGGGCAATTTTATTGGCGACAACCACAACCAACATCACGCGCTCGACGATCAGCAATAACAGCGCAATCCTGGGCGGCGGCGGCATCAGCAATCTCGGCACACAATTAATCAGCAGCGCGGCGATGACGCTCACCGATTCGACCGTGACGGGCAATTCGGCACTTGCCGAAGGCGGCGGCATCAGCAACACCGCCGGAACGATTTATTCGGTTAATAATACGGTCAGTCACAATCAGTCAACGGTTGCCGGCGGCGGCATCGTCAATGTCGCGGGCATCCTCATCGGCACGGTTTCGATGCGAAACACGATTCTCGCGCAGAACACGGCAGTTTTGAATACGGACATTATCAGCTCCGACGGTCTCGGAGTTTTTAATTCGCTCGGCAACAATTTAATCGGCAATAACCTCGACATCAGCGCAAGTTTTTCGGCGAGCGTTTTCGTGCAGGGTTCAGCCTCGCCAAACGCCAACGCCGATGTCGTCGGCGGTGTCGGAATCGGCGTTCAGCGCATTGATCCGTTGCTCGGCGCACTGCAAAACAATGGCGGCGCGACCGACACGCGCCTTCCGGCAGTCGGTAGTCCGGCAATTGATAAAGGCAATAACTGCGTCATTGACAACACCTGCACGGTTTCCAATTTAACCGCGCCGCTAACACTCGAACAGCGCGGCGCAGGATTTCCCAGACAGGTCGGAACGCGCGTGGACATCGGTGCGACCGAAGGTTCGAGTGCGCCGGTCTTGGCGTTCGTCGTGACCTCGCTCGGCGATAACGAATCGGACGGCTGCGCGGTCGGTCTCTGCACTCTGCGCGAAGCCGTGACGGATGCGAACGCTCTGCCTGATGCAAATACGATCACTTTCCTGAGCGGTTTGACCGGCACGATTTTTCTGACAAACGGACAAATTATCACTCAAACTCCGATGACGATTACGGGTCCGGGCGCACGGGTCGTCAGCGTTGACGGCGGCGTAACCAATCGCATTTTCGAGATCGCAACTCCGGCAGGCGGCGGCGACAACACGGTCAACATCAGCGGTCTGACCTTTACCAACGGTTTTGCCCCGACAAGCGGCGCAGATACGGGCGGCGGCGGCGGCATTTTGAACGGTGCAATGCTTGGCGCGGGAACGGGCAAAACGACACTTAACCTGACCGAAGTAAATGTTGCCAACAACACGGCTTCGGCTCTCGGCGGCGGCATTGCGACAACTCTCGCCAACGAAACAAATATCACGCGGTCTTTAATTAACAACAACACTTCCAACGCTGCGGGCAATAACGGCGGCGGCGGCGGTTTGAGCAATGATTTACTGTCAACGACGACGCTTTCCAATTCGACCGTCACTAATAACGTAAGTATGGGAATGGGCGGCGGAATCCTGAATATCGCGGGCATCGTCAATTCGACAAATAACACGATCAGCCATAATCAGGCGGCACAAACGGGCGGCGGTGTGGTCAGCCTCGCGGGAAATTCGCAGCAGTCGGTGACGACATATTGGCGAAATACGATCATCGCGCAAAACGTCGGCAACTCCGGCGGTGCGGATTTAATGGGCGCGACAGGCAGTTTTACATCGCTCGGAAATAATTTAATCGGCGATAATTTCCCGGCGCAGGACAGTTTCCCGGCAAGCAGTTTCAACGGCAGTCAGCCACAAATAAATGCCAACGGCGATCTCGTCGGCAGTTCGCTTGCCGGCGGTCAAACGATCAATCCGCAACTCGGCAATCTGCAAAACAATGGCGGGAAAACCAACTCGCGTCTGCTGTCGCTGCTCAGTCCGGCACTCAATGTCGGCTCGCCGTGCGTCGTCATTAATGCCTGCGTCAACAATCCGCTCGGCAAAAATCCGTCAATGGCTCTGACAACCGATCAGCGCGGCGCAGGATATTCGCGTCAGCAAAATTCGGGCGTTGATATGGGCGCGGTTGAAACTCCGCTCGCGCCGACCGCCGCTGCAATCACGATTAGCGGTCGCGTGACCGACGGCGGCAGCCGTGGATTATCGCGTGTTTCGATCACGCTGACCAATAATAAAGGTGAAGTTAAAATGGCGATGACAAATAATTTCGGCAACTTCAGATTTACGGATGTCTCAGCCGGAAAAACTATTGTGATGCAGGCGGCGCATAAAAAATACAAATTTGCTCCGCAGATTTTCACTCCGACGGATAATTTGAGTGGGATAAGTTTGGTTCCGCTGACAGAGCAATAAACGCTTTCTCCCAAACGATTGAGCAATCCGAAGTTCGCGCTGAATTGGAACTCCCGCTCGGAATATAATGCGCTGACTTAGGTTTGCTCAAACATTTTTCAATCCCGGCAGATTTTTCGGAACTTTGAGATTATAGCTCTGAACTGTCTGTCGAAAATATAGAATCGCTGAATGCCTACTGGCATTCGGCGATTTTTTCGTTGAGATACTTTGAAAATTCTTCGTAACGAGGATTGCCGGCGGTCAAATCAGCGAGTGCTTCGCGGTAGAAATCACGCGCCGTCGTTAAATGTTTCTGCCGCGCCGCGCCGGTTTCTTGAGCGGATTTGAGACGATAAATGTCGCCGAAACGCATTTTCACGGTGAGACCGGTTTTAGAAATTAATTCGGGTGAACTGTTTGCGTAACCCGCGCTTTTCTCCAGTGCGCGGCGGTAGCTTTCAAATGCACCGTCGAGGTCGCCGGTCAGGATTTGCGCGTCGCCGTAAAAAGTCGTGAAATTTGAAAATTGAAATTCAGGGAATTCCGCATTCTGCGGGTCGGCTTTGATCAAATCGTCCATTATTTTCATTCCGCGCTCAAAGTTTTCCGCCGCTGTTTTCTTCTCTCCGCGATAGAGGTAAGTCCGCGCTAAATCTAAATAATCTTCGGCGTTCTCAAACTTCGTTTCCTGATTAGAAGAATCGGCGGCAAGCCGTTGTTCGCTGTATTCCAACGATAGATGCTGGTAATTTAACGCTTCATCGGTGCGTCCGAGCTGCGCTAAAACCTCGCCGAAATTCGATTCGTTAACGATTACGCTGCGATGCCTGCCTTTATCTTCGGGGTCTTCCGCCGCCATTTTTTTCGTTGATTCGATGGCTTTTTGAAAATACGGCACGGCTGATTCGTTCCATTCACGCGCCTTTACGTTGTTCCAAAAAAGCATTTCTTTAGCCGACATCATTGAGCGGTGAAAGGCGATTCTGCCGTAATATCTCCCCTCAAGATTTCGCAGAATTTTATTGTCGGGTTCAGCCTGTAAAAGTTCGACGATCATCGCCAAAGATTTCTCCAAGACCGGAAGGCTGGCTTCAATATTGCCGGTCGTTCCGATCATCCCGCCGAGATTTTGATTAGCCTGTGCGAGAGCAGTTTTGTTCTCGGTGGAAGGTTCGAGCGCAACGATTTTTTCGCGTATTCCGACAGCTTTTCGTGAATATTCGACCGACTTTTCGCCGGTCGGATCACGACGAATCATAATCTGGCTCATTCGTTGATAGACGGTCGCCGGTATTTTTAGTTCGGCGGCATTATTTTCCGTATTTTTCGCAGTTTCAGAAATATTCAAAGCCTTGCTGTAACTCGCAAACGCGCCTTCGCTGTCGCCCAAATTTTCGCCGTAAGGCTGTCCCTGAACGTCGCCCATTCGCAAATAACCTTCGACGAGTTCGCGCCGCAGTTCGGCGTTTTGCGTCGCCGATTCATCGTTGGCGAGATTGTCGAGATATTTGAGCGCGTCCGAAACCATCATCGAACGCACCTTGGTCGCGCCGGAAAGTTTGTTAATTTCGTCGTAATAATTGAAAATCACGGCTTTGGCAATCTGCCGCGTTTCCTCAAAACGCAATTCGGCGCGGGCGCGTTCGTTTTGCGCCTGTCTCGCCTGATAAAGCGCGATGCCGATGCCGAATGTCAGGGCGGCGAAAATTAAAACTGCCGCGATTGTCGCAATTTTATTGCGTTTGACAAATTTTGAGGCGCGATAAAAAAATGTATCGGGACGTGCCGAAATTGGTAAGCCTTCGAGATAGCGACGAATATCTTCGGCAAAATTTTCAACCGAGGCGTAACGCTCTGACGGATTTTTTTTGAGAGATTTGAGAATGATCGTATCCAAATCGCCTTTTAGTAATTTTGAATTTTGGACATTAAATTTCGGATTTGTTTGTTTTTCGTCGTAATCAGCGGTTTTTTTGTTAACTGATAACTGATGACTGCTAACTGCTGAAGGTCGCGTCGGTTCGGTTTCAAACAGGGAATTGATGCGGGCGAGCGAATCGCCGGAATTTATCAGATATGGTTTCAAGCCGGTCAGCATTTCATACAAAATTACGCCCAAACTGTAAACATCGGCGGCGGCGGAAATCGAACGGTTGGCAAATTGTTCGGGCGCGGCATATTCGGGCGTGAACGCCTGAAAGCGCGTGACGGTCGCTTTAACTTCCGTTTCGGAGAGAAGTTTGGCAATGCCGAAATCGAGCAGTTTCGGCGTGCCGTCGGCGGTAATTAAAATATTATCGGGCTTTAAATCGCGGTGAACGATAAAGTTTTGATGAGCAAACGAAACGGCGCGGCAGACTTTGCGGAAAAGTTCCAGTTTTTCATCGAGCGGGAGCGCGTCGGCGGCGGCATATTCGGTGATTGAAACTCCTTCGACCAACTCCATTACGAGATAAGGTGTGCCGTCTTCGGTTGCGCCGCCGTCAATCAACTGGGCGATAAACGGATGCCGCAGACTCGCTAAAATCTGTCGTTCCTGTGCAAATCGTCGTTTTGCTTCGGTTGTTAAAAAACTCCGGCGCAGAAATTTGACCGCGACCTTTTGCGTGAATTCGCCGTCAGCCCTTTCCGCTGCAAAAACAGTTCCCATTCCGCCCGCGCCGATTTCGCCGACTATTTCATATTTGCCGACTTTTCTGCCGATAAAGGTGCTTTCGTCATCCGGCAATAAGCCTTCCAGAGAAAAGTTGCCTTCTTCAAATAAACCGCCGGCGGTTGAATTGTAATCGAGAAACGATTCGGCTTCGGCTTTTAATTCAATATCCGTGCCGCACAATTCGTTCAAGAAATCCGCGCGTTCGGCGGCGGGCTTTTCGAGAACCGACTCGATAATTTGTTTAATTTTCTGCCAATATTCAGGGGTCATAACGGTAAAAATCAGATTGTAAAGATTAGAGCGCAAGCATCCGTGCTTGCAATGAGCAATGCCTTTTACTGCGAAAAAGCGTCCGTCATTTGACGAGTTTAAATATAATCAGCGACTTTGCGTGACCACTTTGTCAGGCGCGGGAACCTTCAATGAAAATCTCAATGACTTTCACATCTCCAACGCCACGACGCTGATGTCGAACAGGTCAATCTTCAGTTTCAGCGCGGCGCGGCTGGAACAACTGTTATATCCGGCAGCGGCGTTATTCAATCAAACATTAGCGACACGCGCATCTCCAACGGCACGACCGTCAGACTCGGCAGCAATGTTAATCTGTATTTTTTAAATATTGACGGCGGTTCGACCTTCAATTTCAACAATTTCACTTTATTTCTAGCGAGCGGCGGAACGCCTGTTACAAATAACGGCACGGCGATTACAAACGCCCGCATCGTCTATAACGGGACAACCGGGCAAACCGTCCAAACCAATAACATTGATTACGCGCTGCTCGGCATTGATAATCCGTCGAGCCTCACACTTTCCGCGCCCGAAACCGTTTCACAGCAGCTTCGGCTGATACGCGGAACTTTTAATAACAGCACAAATCTCACACTCGCCGACGGTATTCAGATCGTCCGCGACAGTGCGGGTTTGGCGCAGTCCCCGAATTTTGCCGGCGCGGTTAATCTCGAATACATCGGCAATACCAATCAGACTTTCGGTTTTGAAATTCCGCCGAACGGGACGCTCAACAATCTGACTTTGAATAAATCTGCCGGAACGACGATGAGCGATTCGACAATCGTGATGAATCGGGCGATTACCGTCAACGGTGCATTAACATTCACCGGCGGCTTTTTAAGCAGTCCGACCGACGTTTTGACCGTCGGCGTGAACGGCACGGCGACCGGAAATGAAAACGGTTTCTATATCGGCAGTTTGCGAAAAATTTATGACCACGTTCAGCAATTTACTTTTCCGGTCGGCACGGCGGACGGTTATTCGCGTGTCGAAGCCGCGACGACCGCCGTCGGACAGGCAAATTCGACTTTGACCGTGCGGGCGATTCAGAGTATTCAGCCGAATGTTTCGGCAGGCGATCAGCCGCGAGCTTTGAGACGTTACTGGACTTTAACCGAAACCGGAGATTTGACGGTCAGCCCGCAATTTTATTACCGGCAAGCGGACGTTCCTGCCGGTATTAATGAATCTATTTTTGAATTGCGCCGCTACAACGGAGCAGTATTTGCAACAATTCCGGCAGCAATATTCCCAACCGATAACTTTGCCGCAACGCTCGGCGGTCAGACCGAATTCGCTGACTTTACGCTGGTTGCGCCGCCCGACACAGACGGCGACGGCGTGCCGGACTCAAGAGATTCGTGCGCGAACACTCCGAACGGCGCAACCGTCAATCAATTCGGCTGCGCGGCAAATCAAGCCGTCAATGCGCCTGCGGGTCAAGTTCTTTGGGCGGCAGGCGAAGGCGACGCGCGGGATATTTCCGGCAACGGCAACGACGGAACGCTCGCGGGCAACGCAGCATTCACTATCGGTAAGGTCGGACAGTCATTTAATTTTGCAAACGGCGGCTCTGCGACTTTCGGTTCGGCAAGTGTGCCGACAGGCGACGCACCGCGCACTGTCGAAATGTGGATTAAAACCGATTCCGCTTCGTGGGATGCCAATTACCGAACTTTTTATCATCAGGGCAGCGACAATAACAGTCAGGCTTTTGCGCTTGCCGCGAGCGGCAACGGTTCCACCCGCACTATTATTATTGACGGCTGGTTTAACGATGTAACCGTTGATGTGACGGCGGAAACAACGGCGAACGGCTGGCAGCATATCGCGGCAATTTACAGCGGCGGGGGCAATGTCCGGTTAGTCGTCAACGGCGTTGACAAAGGCGCGGTAAGTTTTCCGAACGGCGCGTTAAATACTTCGAACGCGAACATTTTACTAAACAGCGGCGGCTTGTCGCAGTTTCTCAATCAGCCGATTGACGAAGTTTCGGTTTACAATCGTGCATTATCCGTCAGCGAAACTCAGGCGATTTACGCGGCAGGTGCCAACGGCAAATTAAAACAAGCCGCTTTTAACGCGCAGACTTCGGTTAAAATCGCGGCGGCAACCGTTAATTTCCCGGCGGCGCAAACCGGCACGGCGAATGAACAAGGTCTCGACGGCGCAGGTTTGCCGCCGATTACGAACGGCACGCCGAAACTTTATTACGATATTTCGACGACCGCACCGTCGGCAAATGCGGGCGTTTGTTTTAACGTCGCGTCACTGGCGGGCAGTTTCGCCAACCTCAAAGTTTACCACCTGGAAAACAACATTTGGGTTGACCGGACAGCCGTTTCAAATACTTCGCCCAATCTCTGCACAACTGCACTGCCGTCATTCTCGCCGTTTGCGATTGTTCAGCTTGCGCCGACGGCGGCGGAAGTTTCGGTCGGCGGTCGCGCCGTGACTAAATCGGGCAGAGGAATTAATAATCTGACCGTCCGGTTAATTAATGCCGACGGCACGATGCGGACGGTGCGAACGACGACTTTCGGTTACTTTAAATTTGAAAAAGTAACCGCCGGACAAACCGTCGTCGTGCAGGTGTTGGGTAAAAATTACAACTTTAGCTCGTCCTCACAAATTGTTAATTTAACGGACAGTTCAGGTGATTTGCTGTTTGTCGCCGATAAATAAATTCGGGACAGGACTTACCCCTTAAACAGCAAACAGAAAGCCGCCGACTGAAAATTTCTTTCCGGTCGGCGGCTTTTTGTCGGCTGTTGACACTGATTTTTGAAATTTATTTCCGATCATCTGCCGGTAATCTGTCGAAAGTGAAGCGTCTTTGCCTTTCCGCCGCCCGATATGATAATCTTGCTCCTTTGTATTCAAACCTTTTTTCTTATCTATACGAGGAGTTTTTATTTAAAATGGCTAATGAAGGAAACGGTCAAGTCGGACAGGTCGTGCAGATTATCGGTCCGGTCGTTGACATCGAATTTTCAAATAATTATTTACCGCCGATTTATCAGGCACTGCGAATCACGAGCGACGGCTTCGATGTTGAAAACGAAATCAATGTCGTCTGCGAAGTTCAGCAGCATTTGGGCGAAGGTCGCGTTCGCGCGGTTTCGATGCTGCCGACCGACGGAATGGTGCGCGGGATGAAAGTGATTGACAGCGGCGGACCGATCACCGTGCCGGTCGGTGTGCCGACTTTGGGACGCGTGATGAACGTCATCGGCGAGCCGGTGGACGAACTCGGCGAAGTCAAAGCCACGGATTCGGCTTCGATTCACCGACACGCGCCGTCGTTTGACGAACAGTCAACGACGCTCGAAATGTTCGAGACGGGCATCAAGGTTATTGACCTTGTTCAGCCGTTTTTACGCGGCGGAAAAATCGGTCTGTTCGGCGGCGCGGGCGTTGGTAAAACCGTTCTCATTCAGGAACTTATCAACAATGTGGCGAAGGCGCACAGCGGTTATTCGGTGTTTGCCGGGGTCGGCGAAAGAACACGCGAAGGTAACGATTTGCTCCGTGAATTCGTCGAATCCGAAGTTATCAATTACGGCAAGGATTTCAATCATCATCTCGAAGAAACCGGCGAATTCGATTTGTCGAGAGTTGATAAAGCGAAAATCGAAGAATCAAAAGTGGCTCTCATTTTCGGACAGATGACCGAACCTCCGGGAGCGCGTCTGCGCGTTGCCTTGACGGGTTTGACGGTTGCCGAACATTTCCGCGATCAGGGAAATGACGTGTTGTTTTTCGTTGACAACATTTTCCGCTTTACCCAAGCCGGTTCGGAAGTTTCCGCGCTGCTCGGTCGGATGCCGTCGGCGGTCGGTTATCAGCCGACGCTCGCGTCCGAAATGGGCGAAATGCAGGAACGCATCACGTCAACCAAAACGGGCGCGATCACTTCGATTCAGGCTGTTTATGTTCCGGCTGACGATTACACCGATCCCGCGCCGGCGACGACGTTCGCGCATTTGGACGCTGTGACCGCGCTGTCGCGTCAGATCGTCGAACTCGGAATTTATCCGGCGGTTGATCCGCTCGCGTCGAACTCGCGTATTCTCGATCCGCAAATCGTCGGCGACGACCATTACAATACGGCGCAGTCGGTTAAGCAGATTTTACAGCGTTACAAAGATTTGCAGGACATCATCGCCATTCTCGGACTCGACGAATTGAGCGAAGACGATAAACAAACCGTCTCACGCGCCCGCAAAGTTCAGAGATATTTCTCGCAGCCGTTTTTCGTCGGCGAAAAATTTACCGGCTTACCCGGCAAATACGTTAAGATCGAAGACACCATCAAAGGATTCAAAGAAATTATCGAAGGCAAATGCGACGATATGCCCGAACAGGCGTTTTATATGGTCGGAACAATCGAAGAAGCCCGCGAAAAAGCCAAGAAAATGGCAGCCGGTGCATAACGAAAAATGGACAACGGATAATGGATAATATTTGGGAGAATTCTTAAATTATTCATTATCCGTTATCCGTTATCCATTATTTTTATGATTAAGTTAGAAATTGTCACACCTGAAAAAAAGGTTTTGGACGAATCGGTTGATTCGGTTACTGTCCCGACGGCGAACGGGGAAATCGGTATTTTTCCGAATCACGCGCCGCTCATTTCGACGCTCAAGCCGGGAATTTTGACCTATAACAATCGCGGCGCGGCTGAAAAATTAGTGGTTGCGGGCGGCTTTATCGAAGTAGGCGCAAACGTCGTTTCGATTTTAGCGGACATTGCCGAAAAAGCCGACGAAATTGATGTCGAATCAGCCCGCAGCGAACGCGAACAGAGCGAAAAAACTCTCGGTTCGTGGAACAGCGGTTCGGAAGATGCGTTCGAGATCGAAAAAGAAAAACTCGAAAAAGCACAGGCGCGTTTGCAGCTTGCCGGAAGCTGAACGGTATAAATAAATTCAAACTGAAAGCGCGAATAGTCGAAAGACTGTTCGCGCTTTTTATTGCCGACGGAACGCGCATCTCGCGGTTCGCGTGTGAAATTTTAATATCAACAAATTTGAGAAATTTGAATGCCTGATTTTTTTGACACGCGAACCGGAAGGTGCGCGTTCCAGCCGACGGAACGCGCACCTTCCGGTTCGCCCGTCAAAATTTATACGGACATAAACTATCAAATGTCGTTCAATATTAAAATGTTTTGACACGCGAACCGGAAGGTTCGCGTTCTGGCTGAATCTGTCCGCGACGAAATACGAGTGTTGGTAGTAGTTTGAATATCTTGCTAATCTTGGCGTTTCATCCCGCAATCCAAACCCGAATTTAAGAGGAATTAAGAATGTTGAATAGTTACAGATTGTTATTGTTGCCGGTTTTGACGGTATTTTTATTGTTGACGACACAGATTTCGGCGCAGTCGCCGAATAATTCGTCGTTGATTGTCGTGGTCACTGATCCGGCAGGCGCGGTCGTGCAGGGAGCGCAGGTTTCGGTCGAAAACTCGGCGACTGCCGCCGTTCGTGAGGCGGTGACGAATAATGACGGGAGCGCGTCGCTGACGGCTTTGCCTTTGACCGGAACTTATACGGTCAAGGTTTCCAAGACGGGTTTCAATACCGAACAGCAGACGGCAATTACCTTACGTTCGGGCGAAACGGCGACGCTTAAAATCACGCTTGCGGTCGGCACGGGCGAATCGCAGGTCGAAGTTTTCGGCACGACTGAAGGCGTTCGCGCCGATGCGCTGATCGGTCGGAGGCTCGACAGTCCGCTGATTGACGAAACGCCGATTCTCGGTCGTAAAGTAACATCCTTGCCGCTGCTTAATTCGGCTTTCAGACAGGCGAAGGGAACGGGCGATCTGTTCGTCAACGCGACCTATTTCGTGACCGGAGTCGGCGGACGGCGGCAGACGACCGTTTTGCTCGACGGCGGAAACAATGATGAAGGCTGGGGACGGCAGACGGCGATTGCGACCGTGCCGCTCGGCGCGATTCAGGAAGTCAATGTGCTGTCGAACGCTTTTTCCTCGGAATACGGCTGGACTTCCGGTCCGGCGGTCAATATCGTCACCAAATCAGGCTCGAACGACTTTCACGGCGAAGGAATTTTTATGAGCCGCATCGGGAACTGGCAGGCGCGGTCGTTCTCGACAAAAAACTATTGTCCGAAATCAACGCCGTCGTGCGTCGTGCCGACGACTTTGCAGAAAATCAATCCGATTGACATTCCCGACGCGCTTCAACAGGTTTCGGGTTCGTTCGGGGGACCGATTATTTCGGACAAAACATTTTTCTTCGCCACCGCCGATTACACCAAACAAGACCGGACGGCGTATCTTTCGGCAACGCTTGCCCCGTCACTGCTGCCTGCTAACGGTCAACTCGATTACGTCGGGCATTATCGCCAGACATTATTTGACGGGCGCATTGACCATCGTTTGACCGATAATCAAACCTTGATGCTCCGTCTCAATTACGACGGGTTTGCCGACGATAATCCGCAGGATGCAGTCAGCGGCACGAACGCGCCGAGCGTCGGGCGGCGATATTCGCGCCGTTCGGAAACGGGACAAATTAATTACACGAACGTCATCAATTCCAAACTGTTGAACGAAGCACGTCTGGTTTATTTGAACGGCGTTCCGGCGACGAAATGGGAAGCGAATAATCCTTCGACCGCATATACACGCGCAGGCAGTGCGCCGTTCACCATCGGGCAGTCGAGAGAATCGGACATTTTCAGCCGTCAATTGCAGTTGGGCGATACGCTTTCGTGGTCAACCGGCAAACATTATCTGCGTTTCGGCGTGAACGTGATGCGTCATTCGTCGGGCGGCACGGGCAACGAACCGGGACAGGCGACGCTCGGCACGTTTACATTCAGGAACACGACGACCGCGCCGTTCGAGCAATTAACGCTCGCCGACGTGCAGAGTTACACGCAGCCGATCAGCTTCGGCATCAACAGCTACAAACTCGATCAATATCTCTACACGGGATTCGTGCAGGACAGTTTTCGTATCCGGCAGGATTTGACGATTGATCTCGGCTTGCGCTACGACCGTCAGACCTTGACCGGCGCGAAAAAGAATTTCGCGCCGCGCCTCGGTTTCGGCTGGCATCCGAACGGCGATCCGCATCTGGCGATTCGCGGCGGTTACGGAATGTATTACACGCAGATTCGCGCCAATGCAGTCGCCGGATATTTGACCGGCGGACTCGACGGTTTGACGACTTATACGGCAACGCCCGGACAGGCGGGATTTCCGACGTGTCTGACCGGCGCGTGTCTGCCGGTCGCTTATAATCCGAAATCAAACAATCTCCCGGCGCGTGACATTACGCTCAAAGCCGGTCTGCGCGATTTTTACCGCACGCAGTTTGCGACTTACGGTTTGAATTTCGATCTGCTGCCGAATTATCCCGACAAACTGGTTAATCCGCGCAGTCAGGTTTTCTCTATCGGTGCGGAACGCGAATTCTTTAAAGGATTCTTCGTCGGCGCGGATTTCGTTCGCCAGCATCTGACGAATATTGACCGCACGATTGATCTGAATGCGCCGACGGCATTTGCCCGCACCGCGCCCGGACAGACGCGCTCGGTTGCCAATGCTAATCTGACGCGCCCGATTTTCCCGGTCACTAACGGCGTTCGGCAGGTCAATGTTTTATTGAATTACGGCGTGGCGGATTACAGCGGATTGCAGACGCAGATTTCGTATCGCGGCAATTCGCGGCTTTACGCTTCGCTCGGCTATACGCTTTCGAGGGCGACGAACACGAGCGAACCGGACGGCAACGGCATCGGACCGAACGAATCAATTATCAGTTCACTCGGCGAACAGGAACGCGGTTTGAGTCTGCTCGATCAGACGCATCGCGCCGTTTTGATGGTCAATTATCGTCTGCCCTATCATTTTACCGTCGGCACACTTTCGCAGTTCGCATCGGCGCGTCCGTTTAATTCGACGACCGGCGTGGACAATAACGGCGACGGCATCAACAACGACCGTCCGGTGATTGACGGCGTGATTATCCGCAAATCGGCGTTTCGCGGCACACCGACGCAGGATGTCGCGCTGTTTCTCGAACACCGCATCCCGTTCGGTGAAAAAAGAAATCTGCTGCTCAGAATCGAAGGCTTCAACCTCTTGAATCACGGCAATTTTCTCGGACGCGGACAGACGATCTACGGCGACACGGCGACACCGAACGCGAACTTCGGCGTATTGACGCAGGTTTTCACCGATGTCTCGAACACTAACGCATTACCGGCGTTCGCCAATGTTGATCCGCCGCGAATGTTCCAATTGCAGGCGCGGTTTACGTTCTAAAAAAAGGATGAAGGATGAAGGATGAATTAAGAATTCATCTGACGCATCAAATGATTTTATCTTGGTCGCCGAAGGTGACGAACATTATAGCTCAGGCGCAGGCGAATGTAGTGAGCGAGAACCCTACGTTAGTTCGGGTAAAATTTCCGACGCTGAAAGTGTCGCACACGCCGCCCCGCGAATGCCGCTCACTTTCAGCGGGCAAATCATCGTTTTGATTCAACGTCGGGATTCAATCGCTTTGCTCATTATTCCCGACGCTATGATGTTCGTCACCTTCGGCGACAAAAAACGATTGTTGCGTCAGGTGAGTCAAGAAATATTTTAATTCATCCTTCATTCTTTTCGCTTAACGCGACCGACAAGTCATCTCACGCGACCGACAAGTCGTCTCACGCGACCGACAAGTCGTCTCACGCGACCGACAAGTCGTCTCACGCGACCGACAAGTCATTTCACGCAACCGACAAGTCGTCTCACGCGACCGACAAGTCGTCTCACGCAACCGACAAGTGATCTCACGCAACCGATAAGACAAATCAAGTATGATTCAAACCATCCCGCGTAACTATCGGGGAATATTATGTCGTCTGCAAAGCATTTCGAGTGAACTTCAACGGTCTGTCGGCGTGAAATACGACGGTTGGTGCGGTTCGGGAAAGGGATTTATTTGTGACAAACAATTAAACAGTTATCCTCAGAGCAAATTGTGCAATCGGCGCAGATTAATTAATTGTTAAATTTTTGCCGCCGGAAAAAACCGCTTGATTTTACCGTTGGTTTGCGTAACAATAAACAATCAATTTCCGTGTAAAAGTTTAAGGCTTTTGACCCCCGACATTCTGTTTTCGAGTTGTTCAGTTAATATCCGTGTGTCTAACGGTTGCCCGACGATAACTGACAAAAGCGATTCGGGATGTTTCGAGAGTCGAAACACGATGGGTATTGAAACGGTTTTTAACTGTTCATTCCTGCCCTGCGCGAATGAAATTAACACAATTCATATCGGATTGAATTTTTGAAACAGCTACTTTTTTTGAATTATGACAAACAGGAGATTTACTTTTATGAAAAGATTTTTAATGCCGGCAATCATCGGCGCATTTATTTTAGTAGTCGGTTTACCGATTTTTGGACAGGTCAGTTTGAGTACGGCAGGAACTGCCGTAACTCAAAATTTTGACGGATTAGGAACTGCTACTTTCAATTTGACGGACAATACCTCGATCCCCGGAGTTTACGCTTTTCGAGCAGCAGGTAATGCTACGCCTAATGTTTTTACCGTAGATACGGGAAGTTCCGGCACAGGACAATTTAAAAATTACGGGGTTGCCGGAACAAATCCTGTTACTGATCGTGCTTTAGGATCATTGAGTTCAGGTACTCCGGGAACACTTAATTACGGAGTGAGATACGTCAATAACACCGGTTCGGCAATAACTTCGCTTACTGTTACTTACACCGGAGAACAGTGGAGAAACGGGGGCAATGTGAATCCGCAGGTTTTGGCATTCGATTTTCGCCAAGCCCCGACCGTTACCGATTTAACGACCGGAACTTACACGCCGGTCGCAGCTCTAAATTTTACGACTCCAATCAACACGGCTACAGCAGGTGCTTTAGACGGCAATGCAGCAGCTAACCGAACAACTGTCACTTCGACTTTTAGGGTAATTATTCCGATAGGTGAAGAAGTAATGATTCGATGGACTGACATCAATGATACCGGAAACGATCACGGTTTAAGTATTGATGACTTATCGGTTACGCCGGGAATTGCAACGGCGGCTTCATCGGATATTTCGGGCGCGGTTAGAACGGCAAACGGTCGCGGCATTCAAAATGCGTTCCTAATGGTTTCGGGTAACGGTTTGCAGCATCCGATCTACGCGAAAACTTCGACGTTCGGCAATTTCAACATCAAAAATCTGCCGTCAGGCGGAACGTATGTGATCTCGGTCATCTCGAAAGGTTATACTTTCTCGATTCCGAGCCGCGTCGTTTCTCTGAACGAAGATTTAACCGGAATGGAATTTATCGCTAATCCTAAATAAAGACCGGCGATCAACTCGAACAAAAAAAGGGAAAGCGTAGGTTGCGCTTTCCCCTTTTTAATTTAAGATTTATCGAATTTATTTGAACACGGATTAGACGGATTAGACGGACTGATAAAATATTCACCATTTACCATTTACCACTCACCATTCATCATTCATTATTTACCATTTACCATTTACCACTCACCATTAATCTCTCCGCTTCGTCCAAATCTTCGTCGGTTGGTGTGCGGATGGTTTCGATGGTTTCGGGAACGATGCGGTCGGGCGTGATGCCGTTTTTTTCATAGACATTTGATTTTGCCGAGAGAAAACCTTTTTCGCTCAGATGGAGAACGCCGCCGCCTTTGAGTTGGCGGTTTTGGCTGATGCCGAGCAGACAGCCGCACGATTTCGTGCCGATCACGCGGGCGCGTCCGGCTTCCTGCAAACCGCTCGCAAAGAACTCCGAACCGCTTGCCGAATATGCGTTGACGAGAATGACAAGCGGCGCGGTGTAAATATTTTTGTTGTCACCGGCGGCGGAAAGATTAATCGTTTTCTGCGAACGATCATACATTTTGCCGAATGAAGAGCCTTTTTGCTCGAACAATCCGGCGATTCTCAAAACTTCCGACACGCTGCCGCCGCCGTTGTAGCGCAAATCAATAATCGCGCCTTTAGTGCCGCGAATCTTTTCAAATTCGGTTTTGAAAACGTCGAAAGCATTGCCGCGAAACGAACTGAGCGAAATATATCCGATGCCCGAATCGAGAATCCGCGCCGAGGCTTTAGCTTCCTGATTAATTGTTTTGCGCGTCAGCGTCACTTCCGAATCCTTGCCGTTTTCGTCCGTCAAACCGATCACGACCCGAGTTTCCGGTTCGCCTTCGAGCAGACGGCGATTGCTCAAAATCCGCTGTGCGCGGTCGGACGAGGAACTTCCGACGGTTTGATTGATCTCCGACAATAAATCTTCGACCTTTTGCCCGCCGATTGTCCTGACAAACATCCCGGCGCGAACACCGGCGCGGTCGGCGGGCGAATCTTTCAAAACGTATAAAACGACGGTTTTGCCGTCAATCTGATTGACCTGCATTCCAACGCCCGTGCCTTGCCGGTTTTGATAATCGAGAGCTTCGCGCGGCGATAAAAATCTGGTATGCGCGTCATGCATTTCACCGACCATTTGCTTGAGCAAGCCGTAAAAATCCTGATCGTTCGCCGTCTGTTCGGCAAGCGGCTGATACTTGGCGCGGATCGCTTTCCAATCAATGCCGTTGAGTTTTGAGTCGTAATACTTATCGTTAATGGTTGACCAAACTTTATCGAAAACCTGCATTCGATCCTTCGGCGTTAATACTTCCGGCTTTTGCGCCGGAATAATCTGCGAGCCACAAAAAACAAAAAATACGACGCTGATAAATTTTCGATTAAAATTATTTGCAAAAAACATTAAACTAAATCTCCCGAACACTAGTCCGCACATATGCAAGGTCGGATCAAATTGCAGTTATAAATAATAAATGATCTCACGCAGTTTTGATTTTTATCGCTGAAAGCGATCTACATCAACGCTTCGCCGCCTAACGAAAATCGCTCGGTCGGCGTTGACAATCTTCCCGTCGCTGAAAGCGACGAACAAAAAACGCTTTGCTTGTTGCTCGCTTTCAGCGAGCGGTGCATTTGCCGTCAATCCCCGGCGATTCTCGCCAGGCTATAATGTTTGTCATTTTCAATGACAGCAGCAGAAATTTGTTTTCTGCGTGACATCGGTTATCAAATTCGACAATTCGAAATTCATCATTCAAACTTTATTGCCTGTTTATACGCAACAATAGCAGGCAATGTTCACAAAAAAAAACTTCGCTTCAATGATTGAAGCGAAGTTTCTCGGAGATTGAAATAACTATCGAATTAACGGTAGATGTGCTGACCGTTGTTGTTGCGCCATTCGTTTTCAAAATATGCCGCATCTTCTTCATTTTTCGGGTTGACACCGATCACCGAACCGCCATTGCGAAGACCTTCGTCATACAATTTTGCGCGTTCTTCAGGAATCCCCGAACCGACCAATGCGCCGACCAATCCGCCGGTCAAACCACCTGCGCCTGCACCGGCTAATGCCGCTGCAATCGGACCGGCAACGACCAAACCGAGACCCGGAAGCAAAACGCTCGTGCCGATTGCCGCAATCCCTGCAATAATCGCGCCGAGTGTGCCGCCGATTGCCGAACCTGCGCCCGCGCCTTCGAGAGCTTTCGAGCCGAGTTCGGAATCTGCCGCATCGCCGTCTGCATACCACGATTTACGGGTATCGTCGGACATCATCAGATTCATATCAGCGTCCGTATAGCCGCGACTTTTTGCCGTGCTGTATGCTTTTTCCGCGCTGTCACGATCACTGAAAAGTCCGGTCAGCATACTGTTTTGCGATTGACGTGCATTGCCTTCGGCAGCCTGTTTTTCGCCTTCACGTTCAACCGAGGTGTTGCCCGTGACCGCACCGTAAGCATCTTTTGCGTTGCCTTCGATCCGTTCGCCCAATGCCGATGCTTCTTCTTTAACTGTTCCTTGTCCTTCGTTAATCATAATAAATAAACTCCTTGTAATTTCCTACCCTTGAATTGATTTGTAAGCATTTGCTGCTTGCCGTTTTGTTTTGCAATGACTATGCCATAAGCTGAATTCTATGCGATGATTGAACTTAGACATTAACGGGATTTAAAACCGGATGAATTATGTTTGGATAACAGACGAAAGAATATTTTCATTTGTCCTAAATCAACACAGATTTTCAAAATCGTTCAAAAAAATATGCTGAAATTTATATTTGCCCTCTGCGCTCTAATGATTATGACCAATATCACGATTTTCGGACAGGATTCAGCCGGGAGAAAAGACACGGCAATTACTGCGGACAATTATCAAATTTTCAATTCGTCGGGCAAACCCGCCAAACTCGAAGATGTGATCGCCAAAGCCGGAAAGACCGATGTTTTATTTCTCGGCGAACAGCACGACGATGCCGTCGCGCATTATTTGCAGGCTGAAATCTTTCGTTTGATCTGCGAAAAATACGGCAAGCAGAAACAAATCGCGCTTTCGATGGAGATGTTTGAACGCGATACTCAGATTGTGTTGAATGAATATTTGAGCGATCTGATTACCGAAAAGAAATTTCTCGATGATGCGCGACCGTGGGGAAATTATAAAACCGATTATCGTCCGCTTGTCGAATTCGCCAAAGTAAACAAATTGCCCGTCATCGCCGCCAATGCACCGCGCCGCTACGTTAATATGGTTTCCCGTAACGGGCGCGAAACGCTCGATAAACTTTCGCCGGAGGCAAAAAATTGGCTCGCGCCGCTGCCTTACGCCCAAGCGTCAGACGTTTACGCCGCCAAATTTAACGGCTTAATGGGCGGAATGAGCGACGGCAAGAATCCGCATAATCCATTGCTTGCCTCGCAATCGCTCTGGGATGCGACGATGGCTGATTCAATTTCAAAACATTTAGCAGGAATCGGAAATTCGCTCGTCGTCCAACTCAACGGCAGTTTTCACAGCGAAAATCATCTCGGCATCGTCGAACATCTCGAAAAATACCGACCGCACACCAAAACATTGGTCGTGACAATGCTCTACGCTGATGATTTCAAAACCTTTGACCAATCCAAAATGAAAAATCTCGGCGATTTCGTCATCTTAACCGATGCGAAAGTGCCGAGAAGCGGTAAGTGACTCTGGAGAAAAGGAGACGAGGAGACGGGGAGAAAAGGAGATGCGGGGATTAGAAAAATTTGGCGGATTTGATACTAAAAAAAATTAAATTCACCTATTTCTCCTTTTCTCCCCGTCTCCTCGTCTCCTTTTCTCCCCGTCTCCCTGTCTCTATTTCCCCCTCACTGCCGTAAAAGAAATCGGCGGTAAACCCGGACCGTTGAGTGTGCCGGTCATATTTTCACCTTCCAATTTACCTTCCATCTGTAATTCGAGCGGCTGTCCCTGAAATTCGATTTTGACCGTTCCGGTAAAATTATTGCCGCTGACTTTGCCTTTTTCAAACGTGCCTGCGCCGAACGATGATGACACCGTGCCGTTAAAATCCGCCGCCGTCTGTTTGAATTCGACATCGAGCGGAATCATCTGCCCGCCCGCGTTTGCCGAGAGCGTCCATTTGCCCGAAAGATCAACCGACGGCGCGGCGTTCATTTCTGTTTTGACAGCCAGCATCACGTTTTTCGGATCAACCGTAATTTCCTGCAAACGCTTGGCAACTTCCGGCGTTGCCGTCTCCTGATAACGTCCGCCGAGATGTTTGGCGAGGAATTTTTCAGCCGCCGCGATCATCGCCGAATTATTAACCGGACGCGCAAATCCGTGACCTTCGTCCGGCGCAACGATATATTCGACCGGATAATTGCGGTCGCGCAGCGCAATCACGATTTGATCGGCTTCGCGTTTGTTGACGCGCGGATCGTTCGCGCCCTGCACGACCATCAGCGGAGTTTTGATTTTATCGGCGGAATAGAGCGGCGACTGCCGTTTCATCTGCGCCAAACCTTCCGGCGTGTTCGGATCGCCCATTCGTTTGTAAAAGATCACGCGTCCGGCTTCCCAATACGGCGGGATGGATTCGAGCAGCGTTTTCAAATTCGACGGCGCAACGATAGCGACCGCCGCCGAGTAAACATCAGGCGTAAACGCAACACCGGCAAGCGTCGCGTAACCGCCGTAACTGCCGCCCATAATCCCGACGCGCTTCGGATCGGCGATGCCTTCACCGATTAAATACTTCACGCCCCAAGTCAGATCATCCTGCATTTTCTGACCCCATTCGTTATTGCCGGCGTTCAGATATTTTTGCCGTAGCCGGTCGAACTGCGAAAATTAGGCTGCAAAACCGCGTAGCCGCGATTGGCGAGAAGCTGCGCGAAAGTGTTATAACCCCAATTATCACGCGCCCACGGTCCGCCGTGCGGAACGACGACGACCGGCAGATTTTTGGCGGCGAGACCTTTCGGCAAGGTCAGAAAGGCAGGAACTTCCAGTCCGTCCGATGATTTATAGTGAATCGGCTTCATTGGCGAAAGCGCGGCGCGGTCGAGTTTGGATCGAACCTCGTAGAGTTTCGTCAAGTCCTTCGTCTTGCGGTCAAACAAATAAACCGTTCCCGGATCAACGTCGCTGTAACTCGAAACCAGGTATTTAGTTTCGTCAGCCGTGCCGGAGGTTAAACTGATTTCGCGGTCGCCGAGTTTTTTCTTTAAAAGATTGTAATCGCTTTCAAAACCTTTGTCTTTCCAATAAATGCGGGTTTTTTCGTCGGTGTAAGTCGTGGCAATCAGTTCGTGCGACAGATCGGAAATGGTTGCGCCGCCGAGATCAACTTTGTTCATCGGATCGCTTTCGACCTTTTCGACTTTGCCCGAATCTACATCGAGCAGCGCGAGTTCGACGAGATCAGGATTTCCGGCGTTGGTTTCAATATAAACGCGCTTGTTGTCTTTATGAAAACCAATTGGCGCACAGCTTTCAAAAACGCTGCACGAATAAATTTTCGTCGCTTTGCCGTCCGCGTCGAGCCGCAAAATTTCGGTGTCGCCGTTCTGCGGCGAACGAACCGCGAGCCGCATTTTGTCGGTGTTGTCGAAGATCATTCCCTGATAACGGTCTTTGTTTTCGGAAATCAGCGTTCGTTCGCCGGTCGAAATTTTTACTTTATAGAGATCGTGCCACGCTTTATCGCGTTCGTTGATGCCGACGAAAATCGAGTCCGGGTCGGACTGCGGAACATTTTGGATTTCCGCGCGAATGCCATTCGCGTTGGTCAAATTTCGCGCCGACGGCACATCCGCGCCGGTCGCCGGTTTTTCCGACGGGCTGACGGCGTAAATATTGAAATTTTCGTCACCGCCTTTGTCCTGCGAAAACAAAATATATTTGCCGTCGCGCGACCAGAAATACTCGCGCACCGGACGCGCCGTGTCCGCCGTCAAAGGATGCGCCGATTCAAAAGGCGCGGCGGTTTCCTTGACCCAAATGTTCATCGTGTCCTTAAAAGGCTTGACGAACGCGATATATTTGCCGTCAGGCGAGATTTGTGCGCCCGCGATTTCAGGATTGCCGAGAAAAATCTCACGGTCAATCAACGGCGGCAGTTGTGCTGTAACAGTCATATTTGAAAATGAAATCGCCAACAGAATCGGCGCAAGCAGGAAAAATTTGTTCATATTTTTGGTCCTTCGGTTAATTATTTTAGAAAGCGGTTACTTGAAATTTTACGAGACTGACAAAAAAATGTTGCAATAAACTACAGGAATTCGCTGTTCCAAAACTTTTTGCGAAATTTATCTTCCGTCCAAAAATTGCGAACCAGTTCAATTTCCGGTTTGCCCGAATCCGGCAGAATAACGCTGACGGCATCATAGCGAAAATTTAGCGGTCGGACATTGAAAATTTTCCGGTAAACACGCGCCGTGCGAATGATCTGACGTTGTTTGCGAAGATTAATCGCCGATAACGGCGCGGCATATTCGGCGGACGAACGGGTTTTGACCTCGACAAAACAAAGCGTTTTATTTTCGAGCGCGATGATGTCAATTTCGCCCGTCACCGCCGCGCCGCGTATGTTTCTGCCGATTGGAACTTTAAAATTTGCCGCGACCAGCCGAAAACCCCGGCGAATGAGATAATGCGCCGCCAACTCTTCGCCGCGTTCGCCGATTAAACTTGTGTTCGGGCGGTCGGAATGTTTATGCTCGGATAAAGAGAGAAAATTTCCCGTCATTTTATTTCAAGGGGTTGTTTTTATGAAATTATCGAAATTTGCCAAATTTTCAGCCGTTCTTTTTATCGCACATCTTATCTTATTTACGCTTTCCTGCAAACAGGAATCCGAAACATCAGCCGCCGGAAACGAACCTCCGCAAATCATCAGCGTCGAAAAACCGAAAATATATCAGATTGATCCGCAAACTTTGCCTGAGCCGTTTGCTTCGGAAAGCGCGAGTCGTTCGTCGAAAATCGTCGCCCGTCCGAAAGATGCAAAATTTTATCTGCCGCCGGGATTTAAAGTTAATGTTTTTGCCGACGACAATTTTAAAAATCCGCGTTGGCTGACGCTCGCGCCGAACGGCGACGTTTTTCTCGCAGATTCGGCGGCAAATTCGGTAATTATTCTGCGCGACACCAACAAAGACGGCATTGCCGATCAGCGTTTTATATTTTCCGACAAACTTTCACAGCCATTCGGTATGGGATTTAACGGCGGTTATTTTTACGTCGCCAACACCGATTCGGTCGTTCGTTTCAAATATCGTGACGGTCAGACGGCGGCGGAAAATGAACCCGAAAAAGTCATCACGCTGACCGAAGGCGGTTATAATAGACCTCTTGCATAAGTAATTTAATGACCGATTTCGTAATTATACAATCCGGCAATCAAGTTGAATCGCAATCCGAAGCGGCGGCGGCGATTGCGATACCGTTCCGAGATAATGCGAAAGATTTTCAGATGCCGAATCACGTTCTCGACCAGAATTCTGCGCCGCGACAATTGACGGTTGGCGCGGCATTGGTCTTCGCTCAACTGCTTGCCTTTCGGCTTTTTGAGCGGCGTTTGCGAGTTTTCGTGAATCTTTTGCAAGCCCTGATAACCGGCATCGCCGAGCAGACAAATGTTTTCGGCAATTGCCAACGCGCTCTGTTTGAACATCGCAAAATCGTGCGTTTTGCCGTTTCTCTGTGCCGTGCAAATAACTCGGCGCGTCGCCCGATCAATGACAATCTGCGTTTTTATCGTGTGCCGCTTTTTCTTGCCCGAATAGTACCGCTTTTGTTTTTTTTCGGACGTTCAATCGGTGTTTCGGTAACATCGACAATAATAAATTCAAAACTGTTTTCACTTTCACGCAACACTTTTTTGCCGGGTAATTTCAAGTCGTTACAATTTTTGAGCAGGTTTTCGATTTTGACAATGGTGCGTGAAACCGTTGCTTCGGACAATTGCCAGCGTTTGGCAAGATGGAACTGCGTTGGGTATTCGCGCCAGTATTCAAGCGTCAGCAACACTTGGTCGGCAACCGACAATTTGCACGGTCTGCCCGACTTTTTCTGTACGCGGCGCAGTTCATCACGGACAAATCCGCAAATTTTAATAAAAGTGTCGGGTTTGACACCACAATATCGTTTGAATAATTCAGGCGAAAGCGATTCAATTTGTTCAAAACTCATCAAATTATTGATGAGCGAAAACGCTTTCATTGTCAAATAACTTATGCAAGAGGTCTAATCAGCATTGGACGCGCAATATCCTGTTTTCGCCGGACGGTAAAAAAATATATGTTTCAATCGGTTCGAGCAGCAATGTCGGGGTCGAAAAAGACGAACGCCGCGCGGCTGTTTCCGAGTATAATCCTGACGGCACGGGCTTTCGCCTGTATGCTTCGGGCTTGCGAAATCCGATTGGTCTGGCGTGGAATCCGGCGAACGGCGAACTCTGGACGGCGGTCAACGAACGCGACGGACTCGGCGACGATCTCGTTCCCGATTTCGTCACTTCAATCAAGGACGGCGCATTTTACGGCTTCCCGTATTTTTACATCGGACAAAACCGCGATCCGCGAATGAAAGATGCGGATTTAAAGATGGAAAAGGCGGCGGCGATTCCCGATGTGCTGCTGACCGCGCATTCCGCCGCACTCGGCATCCAATTTTACACGGGCAAAATGTTTCCCGCCGAATATCAAAACGATGCGTTCGTTGCGCTGCACGGTTCGTGGAACAGGGAAAAACTGACAGGTTATAAAATCATCAGAATTCATTTTCAAAACGGTAAACCCGTCAAAAACAGTTACGAAGACTTTTTAACGGGTTGGCTGTCGAACGAAACTTCGCGTGAAGTTTGGGGCAGACCTGTCGGATTGTTGATTGCAGCCGACGGCTCACTGCTGATCGCCGACGACGGCGCAAACAAAATCTGGCGGGTCAGTTTTCAAAAATAAGGCTGTTGCTGTAAATGAATGTTATGATTTGAAAAAAAACATCCGAAAGGAAATTAAATTAAATGAAAAAAGCAATAAAAATCACGGCAATCGTCTTATTCGGCGCGTTCATCGCCATTCAGTTTTATCGTCCCGATTTTACCAATCCGCCGGTCAACGCGGCGGAAACTTTGCAGGCTTCGACCAAAGTTCCCGACAACGTGCAGGCGATTATTGACCGTTCCTGTTCAGATTGCCATACAAATAATACGGTTTACCCGTGGTATTCAAAAATTCAGCCGTCCGCTTATTTTCTCGCCGGACATATCAATGAAGGCAGACAAAAATTTAATATGTCTAATTTTAATACTTTTGATACAGCCAAAAAAAGACGCAAACTCGGCGAAATGTGCGATCAGGTCGAATCAGGCGAAATGCCTCTGTTTTCATATACTTTAATTCACCGAAACGCCGTCCTTTCCGCCGATGACAAAAAAGCTCTCTGCGATTGGACAACCGCCGAAAGCGCGAGGCTGGAAGGGAAATAAAGGATGAAGGATGAATTAAGAAATATTCTTGACCTAATTCATCATTCATTGTTTATCTCTCGTTTCCTTCCAACGTAAATTGCAAAATTTCCATCAAACCGTTCGATAAAATCTTCGACAACTTTCCTCAACTACTGATAATGAACAAATTAATTAAACTTTTAACTTTTATATTGTTGTCGTTTGCGTCTGTCTTAACTCTTGCCGGTTCTGTTTCGGCGCAAAGAATCAAGATTTTTAATCGCTCGGAAAATCGCGCAGTTGATAAAAATTATCAAATTGACGAACAGCGAATTTTCGATTTGGTTAATCGGGAACGCCGCCGTCGCAATCTGCGCGAGATGTTTTGGAGCGATGAACTGTCGGAAACTGCGCGGAATTATTCGCGCCGGATGGCAAAGGGAAATTTCTTTTCGCATTTTGATGATAACGGAAAAAGCGTCGTTGACCGCGTTCGCGGCGATAATATCAAAGGCTGGTCACAAATCGGCGAAAATCTTTTTTATTGTCAAGGGATTGACGATTTCGACGCATTTTCCGTCAAAGGCTGGATGAATTCGCCAACGCACCGCCAAAATATTCTCAACCGGGATTGGACTGATTCGGGCATCGGAATCGCCCAATCAAAAGACGGCAAAATCTACGTCACCCAAATTTTTATGCAGTTTTAACTGTCGGAACGCGCACCTTCGGGTTGGCGTGACTTATTTTTTTTATGATTAAAATTAATTAAATCCGACACGCGAACCCGAAGGTGCGCGTTCCGTTCAGACTCGTATTTTCGCCGGACTGTCCGGCAGTTCGTCGAGCCACGAATTGATTTTTTCGCGCAGTTGTTCGCGCAGCATAAAATCAGGCACGGCAGGGAATTTGACCTGTGCGAGGGGCGCGTCGGTGATTGATTGCAGGACTTTTTGCAGAATGAAAATTTCCTGATCGGTGAGAGCGGAAAATTCGGCTTGGCGGCTGAGAACGGCGTTTAAATGTTCGGCGGCGGCGACAAATTCCATTTCATTGGTCGAGGCGGCAAATTTTTGGACAAGCGGTTTGATTGCTTCGCCGGTCAGAAGCAGACCGCGCCGAAAACTGAAAAGACCGTGATTTATCACTTCCCATAATTTCTGCGGCAGGTTTTCCCACATTTCGGTTTCCGACAAATTAAAAGCGCACGAACAAAACGGTTGCAAATCCAATGTTTCCCGCACATTATCGCGGCAGTCGAGATGTCTTAACCGGCGATTAATATTTTCGGCTTCGAGACGGAAATTCTGCGGGAAAATCGGACTCGACGACAGACTTTCAAACTCGAACCATTCGCGGCTGCTCAAAATCTTTTCGACCTTTTCCTGTAAACGATGAGATTTCATCACCGAATCGTGCGTTTTGGCATAATAATCCGAAAATTCGAGATGAAAATTTTCCCACAGATCATTCATCAGAGAATTTAAAACTTCGCTCGGATTCGTCCAGCTTTCAGCAATCGTCCGGAAAAGTTTTTCGCGCAGTTCTTCTGTTTTTTCGTCGGCGGTCGGTTCGCAAACTGCGAGATACGAAGTGATTTCCTGACGTTTCGCCGCGCCGCCGATAAAATCTTCGATGATGACGAGATCGCCCGTGCAGTTAAAAAACTGTTCGTCGGAATTGGAAAAAGCATCGGCGACGCGGTGCAGGCTTTCGTCAACCGAAATCGCGTCGGTCAATAGATTGCGGACTGTTTCGGCGACCGAACCGAAAGTTTTTTCGGCGTGAACGGTCAGCCGCCAGATTTTCGTGTTGAGAATTTCATCGCCAAGCTCGTTAAATCTTTCGAGCAGACGCGCTGTTTCCCAATCTTCGAGCCAGCGTTTGAGCGATTGACGGACGGCTTCGCGGTCGGCGGACGTTTCGAGCGTTTGCAGATTTTCGTTGCCGGTCAAAATCTTCGCCCATTCATTCAGTCTTTGTTCCGAATAAGTCGAGCCGGTCGGTTTGGCGATACCTTCAATGTCGTCCCAGATTATTTTCAAATCGAGCGAACGGCGGTTGATGCGGTCGCCTTTCGAGGTCACGAACTCGATCTGACGCTGGGCGACGAGCGCGGTTAAAATTAAATGCTGGGCTTCGCGGACTAATCCGTTCGGCGTTTTTTTGAGCTGACGGTAAAGGTCTCTGAGCGAAACCGTCTCTTCGCCGTGCTGACGAACGAGCGTCAAAACCTCGGCGGCGAGCGGCAAACCGACCATTCTTTCTTCGGTTTCGAGCGCGTAAAAACCGCCGCGCGGCGCGACCAATCCGAGCGGCAGCGCAAAAGTTTCAGCTAAATGCTGCACTTCCTGCAAATTCGGATGTGCGCCGCTAAACAGATCGTTGACCAACACCGAAACTTCGTTCATTCCGAGCAGACGCGCAAAATAAGGGTGCATCGGATAGCGCGTTTCAAAAAACGGTTCGAGCATCACGGAAAAAACTTCGGATAAACTCTGCGCGGTGCGGGCTTCTTCGGTGAAATTAAAATCGAAACCGTCGAAAACGATTTTGCCGTCCTGTAAAAAGACGCGTTTCCAGATTTTTTCAACCGCGACGCTGTGAGAATGTCCGGCGGCACGAATTTGTTCACCGAATTCGGTTCGCAGTTCGGCGTTCGTATTGAGAACGTGATAACGCAGAATCGTGTCACGTTCGTCGGGGCGCAATTCGGCGGGCTGCCAGAAAATTTTCGGTGTTTCCGCATTTTCAGTCGGAGCAAAGGGAATCTGACGGCGGTTGATAATCACTTCCCAATCAACAAACTCGGCGGATTGATCCGATTTTTGTTCGGCAAAAGATTCTTCCGCATCTAAATCCCAGATGATGCGACCGCGCCGCAGACCGCCGCGCCAGACGGCGTAGCTGTCCATCCGGTTGTTCGGGTTTGAATCGCCTTCATCGGCGAGCGACCAATCGGAAAATTTATCTTTGGCGACGCGGCGCAGTATTTTATTGATGACATCGGGCGAAATCGTCTGCGCCGCCATCGTCAAAGCGTTTTGCAGATCGTCTTTGCCCGCAATCGTAAATTTGTAATTGTTTTCGCCGCCCGTCTGCGTGACGCGCTGCACGCCTTCGGGCATCGCAGCGGCAAAGCGTTCGAGAATATCTTCGACGGTTTTGACGGCGCGATGCGGATCGGTTTCATCAAAAATCAGCATCGCCGCGCTGACTTCGCTCGCGGTCGTGCCGCTGCCTTCGAGCGAAAGTAAAAGCAGTGCTTTGAGAATCAGTTTCGCCTGCAAACGCTGCATAATCGGGATTTGTGCGATTACTTCCGTGTTCAGACGATCAAAAACGATTAACGCTTCCTTTAAATCTTCGGCTTTGCGAAGCGTCGTTTCCACATTATCGAAAACTTCGTCGAGCGCAATTAGAGAATTTGCCGGACGACCGAGAATTTTCCTGCCGGCTTCGGACGCAAAACTCAAAAGCGCGAAATCCTGCACATACAACCTGACGAACGGCGCGGTTTCGAGAATAATCGGGTGCAGCGGATAAAGCGCGGAGAAACGCTGTTCGCTCCAGCGAAAAGCGGGCAAAACGCCGCGAAAATAAGTGTAAATCTCGTGCAGAATCTGCGACATCTGCCGGTGTTTCGGGAAGATGTGCGTGTCAACGATGCGGTAGAGATGTTCCTGATCGAGATAATCAATCCGGTAATTGGCGGCAATCGCCGAATTTACGCCGTCCGCGCCCGCGATGTCGTCATCGAGCGCGACACCGACAAAAATATTCAGTTCTTTGGTTAAATCGGCGATTTCACCGAGCGTCGGTCCGTCATCGCGGACAACTCTCGAAGTCCGTTCAAATGCCGTATCTATCAATAATACAAAAGGAATCTCACCGGCGCGTCGGGCGGCAAATTGGAGAATTTCAGACAGCGACCCGCTGAGTTGTGCAAGCGGGGTTTCAAAAGTCACGGCAACTGCTTCGCGCAGTTCTTCGAGCAGAGTATCGCGCAATCCGCGTTTGACGAACGAAACCGGGTAACGCCGCCGTTTGAGCATCTGCGCCCTCGCCGAAACGTGCGAATCGGCGATTCTCGAACGAAATTCGGGCTGCGAGACAATCGCGCCGAGCGTCGCAAAAAAATGACTTTTACCGACACCGCGATAACCGGCAAGCGCACAGGTCACGCCGTTTCCGGGCATCGCGTTGGTGATCTGGTCGAGCCATTTCGCCATCAAATCGGCGGTGGCATCGGTAAAATGATATGCGCCGAGAGTTTTTTCGGGATTGGAAATAAAATCCAGCAAAATCTCGTAATCCTGGACTTCGACGATGTCTTTAACTTTTTCCTGAATTCGTTTCATTTATTAAAAGATTGGAGAATGGCGATTTTCTGCGGGACGACTGAATTGACGAAAAGGATGAGAGCCGGAATTTTTCCGGTTTGTGTTTTTATTTTAACAAGTTTGCCCGTTAAAAAAAACTATTTTTTTAAGAAAAATATAAATTCGAAAATAAAATTACCAATCGGTCGAATTTCGCAACTATTTTTGATTTAAACGCATCAAAAAAATGTTGTTACAAAATATAAAAAAAGTTAGAATCTACTAATCGTAACAGGTAAGGTTTTTGGAGGATTTTATGCACAGCAGTATGTTTCGGAAATTTGCCGGCGGTTTGCTGACAATCACATTTTCATTCGGTTCCGTTTCGCTGTCTTTGGCGCAGACGACTACGCCGGATAACGGGAAAACAAACACTAAGAACGAAAAAAATAAAAAACAGGAAACGCCGAAACCGAGTCCGACACCGGCTTCGACGAATAAAGCTCTCTCGACTAACGAAGACCCGTCGCAGATCGGCAAGCGTAATATCAACGGCGGCAGCGATAAATTTTTAGGCTGGCTCGGCGGCTCTAAAGATAAGGAAGCGCAGATCGGCAGACAACTCGCGCTCGAAGTCGAACAGCAGTCGAAACTCGTTGACGATCCGGTGATTACCGAATACGTCAACCGCGTCGGGCAAAACGTCGTGCTGCATTCGGACGCGAAAGTGCCGTTTACGATTAAAGTGATTGACAGCGACGAAGTGAATGCGTTCGCCTTACCCGGCGGATTCTTTTTCGTCAACAAAGGTTTGATTCTCGCCGCCGATAACGAATCGGAACTCGCAGGCGTAATGGCGCACGAAATCGGTCACGTTGCGGCGCGTCACGCGATGGAAAACCAGGGCAAAGGAACACTGATGAATTACGGAATGCTCGCCGGAATTATCTTCGGTGGCGGCATTATCAGTCCGATCCTGCAAAACGCAGGCGGCATTTTAGGCGGTTTGGCGCAGCTTAAATTTTCACGCGGCGCAGAAGAAGAAGCCGACCGTTTAGGTGTTCAATATCTTTACGCTTCGGGTTACGATCCGACTGCGATGGCGACGATGTTTGAAAAACTCGCGTCGCAGAATAAGAAAAAACCCGGCTCGCTGCAAAAACTTTTTCAGACGCATCCCGAATCAATCAACCGCCGCGATACGAGTTTGGCGTTGGTTGCGCGTTTTCCCGAAAAGGAAGAATACATTATCAGCACTTCGGAATTTCAGCGCGTCAAAGCGCATCTGCTCAGATTGTCCAATGCCAAAGCCGGTGTCAACACCGACATTGACGATACCGATTCAGGCAAACCGACGCTCAAACGCCGTCAGCCCGACCCCGATTCGAGCGACACCAACACCGGCGACAGTTCGAGCAGCGATTCGAGTTCGGGCGGACCGCCGAAACTGAAAAAGCGTCCCGGATCAGATCCGCCGCCGCCGACACCGACACCGACACCGGACAAACCGTAAAATAAAAAAAAGGCTGTAAGAAATTACAGCCTTTTTCAATCGGAACGCGAACTTTCCGGTTCGCGTGTCAAAATCAATATTATGTCAGCAGTCAGAAAATAACTGAAAATTAAAAACAAAGACCGGCGAACCGGAAAGTTCGCGTTCCAATTCTTTTCATTTTATTTTGCTTTTGATGCGCGTGATCTCTTTGGGTTCGGTGGTTAGTTTGATGGCATTTTGGAACGCCGATTTAGCGGCATCTGTTTTGCCCAGTTTTTGATAAACATCGCCGAGATGTTCCTGAATGGCAGCAGACGAATCGTCAATCCGCACGGCTTTAAGGAGATAAGTTTCAGCTTCGACGTATTTGCCGAGTTTGAAATAAGCCCAGCCGAAACTGTCCAAAAATGAAGAATTTGCCGGTTCGATTTTGACGGCTTGTTCGATCAAATTAAACGCCTCGATTACTTTGACATCACGTTCGAGCAAAAAATATCCGAGATTATTGAGCGCGGTCGGATTATTCGGCATTTTCTTCAACACGTCGCGCAGAGTTTCTTCGGCGGAAGCAAAATCACCTGAACTTTGCTGTGCCGAAGCCAGCGTTAATTGGGCGATTTGTTTGCGTTCTTCACCAACTGCCGCAGTCAGCGCGAGTTTAGCGGAATCAACTGCTTCGTTTCCGCGATTCGCCTGTGTGTAAAGACTTGAAATAAATAAATAATTTGTAAAATCGTCATAATTGACGGGAACTTGCGAATTTGTTTGATTGCCGCCATTGAGCAAAACCCGATTTTTTTTGAGTAGTCCGCGCAACAACGCAACGCCTTGATCTACATTTCCGTTTTCGGTCAAAACTTGTGCTTCCAATCTTAAAATACCGTAGTCGTCAGGATATTTAGTGCGAAGTCCACGAACTGCCGTCAATGCTTCATCTTTTTTGCCGGTCTCACGGTAAAAAGAAATCGTCTGGCTGTCGGCAAATAAATCGTTTTTGCCGAGAATCACGCGGGCTTTTTCGATTTCCGTTTTGGCATCGTTGAAGCGATTCGACTTTTTATAAATTTGAATAATTTTGGAGAAAACCGCAATCGCAAAATCGCGGTCGTCATCGGTGACGGGCTGATTATCGGCGACACCGCGCAGGGATAGAGCCTGATCGTAGGCTTTGACGGCTTCGTCAACCTCATTTTTACCGGCAAAAAGATCGCCGAGCGCGACTTGCAGATTTGCCGACGCATTTTTATCGGCATCGAGCAAACGCGCCGAGGCATCGCGCAGAGTTTTCGCCGCATCATCGGTTTTCCCGTTTCGCGCCTGAATTTCGGCGAGCAGCGTTATCAGCGAAATATTGGTCGGATTGGCAAAAACCGCCTGCTGCAAAGACTGTTGTGCAGTTGCCGCAGATGAAGCGTCGGAAGATTCGACGGCTTGGCGCAGCAGTTCGACGGCGGCGGTATTTTCCGGCGAATCGGCGATGATGAGATTGATATTTTCGAGAGCTTCGCGTGTTTCGCCTTTTTTGAGCAAAACCTCTGCGAGTTTGAGCGAAGCGGATTCGGGAGCTAATTCGGTTTGTCCGCCGGTGATTCGTTTGAAAAACTGCGTTTCCGAAGGTGTCGCCGAAGCCCGCCATTTTCTGAGCGTGTTGATTTGTTCGTCGGTTTTGCCGGTTTTTTCGTAAAATTCGCTTAAAAATGCCCAGCCTTCGGCATTTCGCGGATCGAGTCTGGTGATTTCTTTCCACTCGCCGATAGCTTTTTGTGTAAATGAATCAACCAATTTGCCGGTGCTGAGACGACTTTTAATCGTGTAAATTCGTGCCGCGATGCGGTGTGCGCCGTAGTTGTCGGGCGCAATTTTAACGCCGATTTCCGCATACAACAGCGAATCGTCAATCGAATCGGCGATTTCAGCGAGCGCGGTGTAACCTTCGGCAAGCGTCGGATCGAGTTCGACGGCTTTTTGCAGAGCTTCACGCGCCTGTCTGATATTGGCGTTCGCTCCCGTCTGTGAACGCAAACGCGCCATCGCCCAGATATATTTTTGAGCTTCGAGCAGTTTTTGATAAGCCAATAACCGTCGTTCACTGGAAACGCCGGTTTGCTTTGCCGATTCGAGATTTTTGGCGGCGGTTTCCGCCGACAATGGCGCAGCGGTGGGCGGCGGAGGCGGAACTTGAGCGGAAACAAGAGTTACTGCGGCAAATATGATAACGGGTAAAAAAAATAATCGGGAAAACTTCATTAATGACCTCTGAATAATAAATGTTTGTCAAAAAATAATTGAATTATCGCGTTGAATTAAAAAAGCTGAATTTAACGACGGATTGTGTAGATTCTACAAAATTTAAGTCTCCGCAATCAATAAATTTATTTTTTGCCGACTTATCCGACTGACTGAATAAAATTATCGAAAAAGATAAAAACCGTTTCTGAATTTGCCGTTCAATATTTTCAAAGAAAAATCGAGCGTTCAGAAACGGTTTTTATCTTCTCGAACAAAATTATTTTTGCTGCGGTTTCTTAGCGGCTTCCGGCTCACGCTGTGAAATTACCGTCGTTAAGGCTTTCGGAATCTGCGAGGAATTGATGTCGCCTTCGTTTTTGATGATTTGGTCAATCAACTCAAACTTGGTTTTGTCAAAATTATCGGTCATCAAAACACCGTCTTTATCAATCGTCATCGGATAAATGCCGAACAGTTCGTTTTTGAAATTGGAAAAGAACGATTTGTCTTCCGGCGGCAACACATTTTTGCGGTCGGGATTCGGTTCGGGAATCGTTGCGCCGATCAGTTTAAGTTGTTCGATAGATTTTTCGACGTAATCGCTGTTCGGAAAATCGCGGACAATGCGCTGAAAATAACGCGCCGCCTGATCGGTTTCTTCTTCGATCAAATAAGTGTTGGCGAGTTTGAACAGCACTTCGTCCTGAAACGCAAAATTCGGATATTTATCAACTATTTCGCGGTAACGCGACTGTGCGCCCTTGAGTCCGCCTTTTTTCTGGTCAACCGACTGGATATAATAGTAATTTGCGATGGTCAGATTATGCAGACCGAGATTGTCCTGCACCTGTACGAGCCGTGTTTCGACATCGGTTTTGAATATCGAATTCGGATATTGCTGCAACAGGGCTTTCAAACGCTGTTCGGCAATTTTGGCGCGGGTTGCGTCACGACTCGGCAAACCGATTTGACGCATTTGCGATTCGGCAATTTTCAGCAAAACGCGGTCGGCAAGCGGATGCGTCGGAAAAAACGTCAGCCAATCCTGATAAGCCGCCGCCGCCTGAATTAGTGCGCTGGTCGAACCTTCGAGATAAAACGAATCGGCAACCGCGAGTTTCGCCATCGGCAGATATTTTGAATCCGGGTAACTGGTAATAATTGTCTGAAACAGCAGACGACCGACATCATAATTATTCTTACGAACCTCGCGGGTAGCGACGATAAAAAGTTCCTTATCGCGGTCGGGTGTGACCGTGCCGAGCAAATCTTCATATTCATCATTGCCGCCGCCGCCGAAGATGCCTAAAAATTTACCCTTCTTCTTTTTCTCACGCGCTTTGCCGACATCCGAAGTCGGATTCGAGCGTAATGAAGCAGTATCAAGAAGAAGTTTGTCCGACCGCGATTGCAGTTCGGAAACTCTTGCTTCGAGCTGGTCAATGTCTGTCGCTTCGTATTTTTCCGCACGGTCAACTTTGCCGCGCAGACTGGAAATTTCCGTCGAAAGCGAAGATGCTTCCTTGATCTGTGAACGCAACTGACCGAGCGGCGTATTCAGATTTTTTTTGTCGTCTTTTTTCGATTTGTCGTCTTTGCCGTCGTCCTTCAAACCGGAAGCCGCGCTGTTGAGCGAGCGTTTAATGCCTTCGAGTTTCTGCTGCATTACCGTCAAACGCTGAACCGGCGTTCCTTCGCCGGACGTTTGCGCCGAAGCAGAAAAAACCGACCCCGAAAAAGCCAGCAATGAAACTAAAAAAACAATTTTAATACTGCCTAAAAACATAATTACCTCTTAAATAAAAACTTAATAATAGAATGAGGAAAGAAAAATAAATTTAATAAATAGAAATTCTCAAACAAAAGGTCATCAGATATTTTGAAATAACTCTTTATTCTCAACTGTCTGCAACTACCTGAAACTCTGTAAACTTACTGTCAACCGTTGTTATATCCAATCCGAACCGGCATTAATCAGTTCGCGCACGCCCCCGGACGGATTGCCGCCGTTAAAAACCGCAGAACCGGCGACGATCATCTCTGCGCCTGCCTGCACGATTTCGCGGATATTTTCTTTGTCAACGCCGCCGTCAATTTCGATTTTAGTCAGCAAACCGCGCGATTCGATCATCTGTTTCAAACGCCGCAGTTTGTCGAGCGATGCCGGGATAAATTTTTGTCCGCCGAATCCGGGATTAACCGACATCAGCAAAATAAAATCGGCGTGCGGCAGAGCATCTTCGAGCGTCGAAAGCGACGTTGCCGGGTTAATCGCAATGCCCGCCTTGCCGCCGGCTTCACGAATTGCCGTTAAAGTTCGCTGCAAATGCGGATCGGCTTCGACGTGAACCGAAACCATATCTGCGCCCGCCTTGACGAATTCGGCGGCGTAGCGGTTCGGTTCGACGATCATCAAATGACAGTCAATCGGCAGGGTCGTCGCTTTTCTGACTGATTTTAGAACCGGCAGACCAATCGTGATATTCGGCACGAATCTGCCGTCCATCACGTCGAAATGGACGATTTTCGCGCCGCCCGTTTCAATGGCACGAAGTTCTTCGCCCAACTTTGTAAAATCTGCCGATAAAATCGAAGGAGCTATTTCAAACATTAAAATCTTTTCAGTTTATTGGTTGCCGACGGCTGTGTATCGGTTGCTTTATGGTTTCGGCGTGACGCGCGGTCGGACATCGCCGCCGTTCGGTGTTTTTTCCGCCGCCGGTTTGACGGTCGGCACTGTCACCATTTTGTTAGCGACAGGCGGCGTTGTTTTGCCGTCCTTGCCGACAGGCGTAGTTGCCGAATTTGACGGCACGGAACTGTTGGAACCAGCCGCAGAATTCGTATTCGGTTTTGTGCTGACCGAATCGCCCGAATCGCGTTTGGTGTCGGGCTTTTTCTTAGTCGGTGCGGAATTTGCGTTCGGCTTATTATTTTTCTTGGGCGTGTCGGAAATTAAATCCTCGATTTTTTTGGAATCGTCCTGCTGCTGTTCGTTGATTTTCTTTAAATCGGTCGGAGCTTCATCGCCGTCAGGATTGGTTTTACTGGTCACGACCAGAATCATCTGCCCGGATTTAACCGTATCGCCTGCTTTCGGCAATTGTTCGAGAATCGTATTGACCTTTTCCGTGCTGTATCGGTCGGCGCGTTTTTTAATTTTCAAACCGAGCGCGGTCAATTCCTTCTCGCTCTCGGTAAAATCTTTGCCCGTAATTTCGGGAACTTTGATGGCGTTGCCCTGCAAAGACATATAAACGACGCTCACCAGACCGACGAGAAAAGTTCCCGCCAAGGCGACGACGATCAACAATTTTCCGAGTGCCGAAACTCCGTTTTTGATAAAGCTCACTGTTTTTGATTGACTCCAGAAATAAAGCGAAATTCTAACATTTTTTAGTTAAATAAACGAACGAAAAATACTTTTCTCAAAACAAGTTTTAAGATTTAACCATCACCGCGATAAAAAATCCGTCCATCGCATCACGCTGCGGAAACGTCCGCGCAAAGTTTTCAGCCGTTAAAAAATTTGTCGGCGTATTCGGTTTTGACAAGCAAAAGTTCGCGTTCGCCGCCAAAAACTTTTCGATCACCGCTTCATTTTCCGCGTGTTCGAGCGAACAGGTCGAATAAATAATGCGTCCGCCGACCTTGATTGTTTTGGATGCGTTTTCGAGCATTGAAAGTTGTTTGACGGATAATTCTTCAAAATCGTTTTCCGTTAAAAAATATCGAATCTCTGGGTTGCGGCGGATCGTTCCCGTCCCCGAACACGGCGCGTCGAGCAGCGCGACATCAAAACTTTCGTCGGCAAAAGGCAGAGATTTTTGCGCGTCGTAAGCTATTGTTTGATAATTTGTTACGCCGATTTTACTGCAAATCTGCTGCACGATTTTCAGGCGCGACAGATAAAAATCGCCGCCGACGAATAATTTTGAAGACGCGTCCGCCAAAAAATTAACGTATGAAAACTTGCTTCCCGGCGCGGCGCAGACATCGAGAAAACTTTCGCCTGTTTGCAGTTCGACTGTCCGCGCCGTTATTTGCGAAGCCGAATCCTGAAAATAAATTTTGCCGCCGTCAGCCAATTCGCGCAAATAATTTACGTTCGGCGCGGCATTGGCGAGCGAATTTTTAACTGCCTCCGAAGTTTTCGCCGTCCAACGAAAATCGAGCGCGGGCGTTTCATTATTTGCCGCACATATTTTTACCGTTTCTTCAATGCCGAATTGACTGATCCATCGTTCGACAAGCCTTCGCGGATGCGATGTTTCGACCGAGATTTTTTCGATTTCGTCAGTAAAATTCAGTTGTATTTCTTCTCTCGTCGAACGGCGCAAAATCGCGTTGACAAAACCTTTAGCCGAAGTTTTTTTAATTTTCTGCGTCAGATTAACCGCATCGTTAATCGCCGCGTGCGCCGGAATTTTATCGAGAAATCGCAGTTGATAAAGCGCAACCCGCAAAATTATTCTGATCGCCGTATCAATCTTTTTACCGCCCGAAAGCAGATCAATCAAATGGTCGAGCCAAATCTGTTTCCGCAAAACGCCGAGCGTCAACTCGTGGCACAAACCTTTATCTTTATCAATTAGCCTTTCTTCGTAAACCGGCAACAAAACTGACGAGTAAGCCTTATCCTTTTCAACTTTAAAAAGAATCTCGTAAGCGGCAATTCTGGCAGGCGAAATATTCATTTTGTAAATGGTGAACGGTCAGTGGTGAATGGTGAATGGAAAAACTTGTTCATTTGTTCATTTGCTCATTTGTTCATTTGCTCATTTCTGAATTCATCCTTCATCCTTCATCCTTCATCCTTCATCCCTCATCCTTTTCTTTGGCGGATTGACCGTTAGCGGACGTTCGTCGGTTGATTTTCCGGGCTGCAAGTTTTCGTCAACGGCGATGCGGTCGTCAAAGACGAAACATTCGCCCAGCCAGAGCGAGTTTTCCTTCGGCGTATCTTCGAGATATTTCAAAATGCCGCCGTCCAGTTGATATACTTCTTCAAAACCCATCTCGACGAGCAAGGGCGCGAATTTTTCGCAGCGGATTCCGCCGGTGCAGAATGTGGCGATTTTTTTATGTTTTTGAGGATCGAGATTTTCGCGGACATATTTCGGCAAATCGCTGAATTTTTCGATTTTCGGATTAATCGCGCCGCGAAAAGTTCCGATTTCCACTTCATAATCGTTCCGTGCATCGAGAATGATCGTTTCGCCGTCGGAGATTATTTCGTTCCATTTTTGCGCCGCCGTGTGTGTGCCGACGGCTTTTTCAATCTCGACTTGATGCCGCAGGGCAACGATTTCATTTTTGATTCTGACTTTTGCTTTCAAAAACGGGCGTTCGCTGCTGAATGATGATTTGTATTTTAATTTTGTTTCAAATGTCTGTTCGAGAACATTAATAAACTTGGCGATGTCGGCGGTCAAACCTGCAACCGTCGCATTAAAACCTTCAACGGCAATCAAAATCGTGCCGCGAACCGTCAAATCGTCCATCGCCGATTTAAGCGCGAGTTTGATCTCCGGCAAATTTTCAAGCCGTTTGAATTCGTAAAAGGTAATAATCTGAAAATCCATAAAATTGTCGGGCGGTCGCCAGTCGGAACCGCCTGCGTGAGCGGGCGGCAGAATTTGAGCAAAAATGTTTGTTAATCAACTAATGACTGCATAGCTAAAGTCTCTGCCGCCCGCTTACGCAGGCGGTTCTGACAGGATTTCGCCGATATTCAGTTTGATGCCGTTTAAGAAATCGCGCGTCTGCATTCTTTTTTTGCCTTCGATTTGCAGTTCTTCAATTTCCAAAATAGTTTGATTGCCGCAGCCGATCAAAAGTTTATCGCCTTTCGCTTCTAAAATTTCACCAGCCTGAAAATCCTTCCCATTTTCCATTTTCCATTTGCCGTTTTCCGTTTCAAAGGCTTTCCAGACGGTTAGCTTTTTGTCTTCGTAAACGGTAAACGAAGTCGGAAAAGGCTGAAAACCGCGCACACGATTGGCGATTTCCGCCGCGTGCTGCGTCCAGACGATTTTGCCGTCTTCCTTTTTCATCAGCGTCGCAAAACTCGCCTGTGAATGATCCTGCGGTTGCGCGGAGATTTCACCGAATTTTGCCAGAGTTTCCGACAACAAATCCGCGCCGATAACTGCCAGACGATTCATCAGTTCAACCGCATTTTCGCGTTTGCCGATTTCTGTTTCGGTCACGAGCAAAATATCGCCCGTATCTAATCCGACATCCATTTTCATCGTCGTCACGCCCGTTTTTGTTTCACCGTTGACGATTGCCCAATTGACCGGCGCGGCTCCGCGATATTTCGGCAGCAACGAAAAATGGACGTTGACCGCGCCGTTCGGAAACGCCGTCAGATAACTTTCGGGCAAGATACGACCGTAAGCGACGACGACTGCAAGATCGGCATTGAACGATTTGAAGGCGGCAATCGCCTCATCGGTTTTAATTTTCAAGGGCTGCAAAACCGGCAAATTATGACTTAAAGCGCATTCTTTAATCGGCGGCGCAGTCAGTTTGTTCCCGCGTCCCGAAGGTCGGTCGGGCTGCGTGTAAACCGCGACGATTTCGTGACCGTCGGCAATAATTTTTTCCAAACTCGGAACTGCCGCCTGCGGAGTTCCCATAAAAACTATTCTCATAAAGTTCAAGGTTCAAAGTTCAAGGTTCAAAGTTCAATATTCTTTCATTGAACTTTGAACCTTGAACTTTGAACTATTTCTTCAGTCTCAAGGCTTCGCGCATCACATAAAAAATCCAGTTTTCTTCCATCGAACCGTGAACGAGATACGAATCAACGCCGGTTGCAAAAATAGCGACATCTTCGCCGCCGTGCGTTTCGTTGGAAAGCGGGACGACTGATTCCTGCAAATAATCCGGGTTCGTCACCATTTCCTGTGTGAGCAGCGAGCGTTTATCGTTTTTCGCGCCGGGACCGTTGGCGTAGCCGAGCGTCGTGTAGGGAATTTTATTTTTATCGAGCGACGGTTTTTCTTCCGCCAAACCGCTGTTATTGATTTCGCGCACCAAGCCGAGAATATTATTGCCGCGCATCGGATAACCGGACATCGTAAACGTGTGCGAATGGTCGGCGGTGACGATAATCAGCGTTTCTTCGAGATTGACTTTCGACGCGGCGGCGCGGACGGCGTTGGAAAATTCGATGGTTTCGGTGAGCGCACGATAGGCGTTGCCGAGATGATGCGCGTGGTCAATTCTGCCGCCTTCGACCATCAGAAAAAAGCCTTTTTTATTGTTCGACAGCACATCAATCGCCTTACTCGTCATTTCGGTCAGACTCGGTTCGCCCGCCGCATCTTTTGGTCGGTCGTGTTCAAACTGCAAATGCGACGGCTCGAAAAGTCCTAAAAGATGCGAGGTTTTTTTCGCGTCAATCGCGTCAAACTGCTGTTTGTTCCAGACGTAATTTGAATTCGGATATTTTTTAAGCCATTCGCCGGTCAAATCTCTGCCGTCCATTCGCTCGCCTTTGACGGTCGGATATTCGGGATCAATGACCGAATCGGGCAAAAATTTCGTCCGTCCGCCGCCGAGCGCGACTTCGAGACCGTTGCCGTGTTTATTTTCGAGCAGTTGCCGCGCAATGTCAGGAAATTTCGCCTCGAAAGCGTCTTTTTTGCGGTCGAAAATATCTTTGTCGGTTTCCCAATCGCGGTCGGCGGTGTGCGCGTAACACGCTCCCGGCGTGGCGTGTGTGAGCCGCGCCGTCGTCACCACGCCCGTAGATTTTCCGGCATCTTCAGCCATTTCGAGTAAACTTTCCGTTTCGTTGCCGGCGACGGTTTTGTAATCGCCGCGCATAATATTTTGATTGACCGACAACACGCCTTCGTCGGTTTTGATGCCGGTCATAATCGCGCTCATCGTCGGTGCGGAATCGGACGTTTGCTGGTTTGCCGAATATGTTTTGGAAAGCGCGGTGTATGGAAATTCTTCAAATGACAGGCGATTTTCCTCGCCGCTCTCGCCGCGCATTTGTCCTTCGAGAATCCGCGAAGCCGTCAAAGTCGTCACACCCATTCCGTCGCCTAAAAATAAAATGACGTTTTTTGCTTTGCCTTTTTTCGGCTTCAAATTTTTACGAGCCGCAATCGCCGCCAACCCGTCGCGCCGCCAAGATTCGGCACTTTCAACGCGCTTAGTCGGAAAAGCAGGCGGCAAAGTCTGCGCGAAAGTCGGGATTAAAAGTCCGTAACAAATGACAAAAACGGCAAAATATTTAAAAATTTTCGGCATAAAATTATTTGTGTGTGACTGCTGATGCAATCAATTATTGTATTGCACAACCTGAGCAAAGAAAAATCGGCAGCGAATCTTCGGCACGATTCATTGCCGATTTAACATTTTATTCAATTTGTCAGGTTTGAGAGATGAAAGATAAATAGAGAATGTTTCTTCATTCATCCCTCATCCTTCATCCTTCATCCCTCAAATCAATACGCCCCGTGATAATTAGAGCCTTCAAAAACTTTCGTCCATTTGCCGGTCTTTTTTGAATAGACGTTAAATGAATTGCCTTCAAAACCCGGCACGACGGTAAAAATTTCGTCGGATTTGTCGCCGTCATAATCGAATGAATCGAGCAGCAATTCGTTATAAGTTCCCGTATCGAGGTCTTTTAATTGTCCGCTCATCACCTCTTCGGGCGTGACTTTTTTGTATTCGGAATAGCCGAATTCATATTTGCCTTTGGCGTTTTGATCGGCGATGAAAAAAAGCTGATTTCTTTCTTTCGCCGAATTTGCCGTCCAGTATGAACCGACCATTTCCGTTTTGCCGTCGTTGTCAACGTCAATCGCCGTCAGGTTTAGATAATGCAGACTTTTCGCGGCGGCGGTTGAAACGCCTTGTTTGACGTATTCGGCGCGGACGAGAGTTTCGACTTCGGCGCGTTCGGCGGCGGTCGGTAAACGACGCGTACTTTTCGCTTTGGCGGTCGTTTGATTGGTGGCGAGTGCCATCACATTATCTTTTAATTTAGCTTTAGGCGAAACGGTCGTAATCGTCGCCAAATTTTTACCGAAATCGGCAGTCGTATTGAAACTTTTAACCGTCACCGCGCCGTTTGCCGTGCCGCCGAAAATTAATTTATACGAGGTTTTCGGCTTGTAATAATCAGCCGCAAACTTGGTCAAAGACTTCGGTTCGGCATCGCCGCCGGTCGTGGCGACGAGCAAATCTTTGCTGATCGCGGCAATCGGTTCGAGCGATGTGCCGTCACTCATAACCGCGAAAATAAGCGTTTTCGGTTTTGACGGCGGCGGAGTTTTGCCGCGTCGCTGCGCGAAAACAGTTGAAAACGTCAACAGCAGGATCGAGAAAAAAACAACGGGAACGGTAAATTTTTTCATATTTAAATGTCGGAACCATCTGCGTTACCGGATGGTTGTAGATAATTATTTAAGTTCTAAACGTAAACTTTAACCGCCCGCTAACCGCAGGCGGTTCTGACCTTGATAAAAGCCGCGAAGCTGAATAATTTCGCTTCGCGGCTTGACCTAATCATTGACAGCTATTTTCAGATTTTTTGCGAAACGGATTTTCCCTGCATAAACTGCAAAAGATATTCGCGTCCGCCCGCTTTTGAATCCGTGCCGGACATATTGAAACCGCCGAACGGATGAACGCCGACGAGTGCGCCGGTTGATTTGCGGTTTAAATATAAATTGCCGACGTGAAATTCGCGCCGCGCCCGTTCGAGATTCGCCTGCGTCGTCGAATAAACAGAACCCGTCAGACCGTAATCCGTGCCGTTCGCCACATCCAACGCTTCGTCAAAATCTTTGACTTTGATCACCGCCAGAACCGGCGCGAAAACTTCCTGCTGTTCGATGGTCGAACCCGCCGTGACGTTTTTGATGATCGTCGGTTCGATATAAAAGCCCGATTCGTGATCGGCATTGCCGCCGTGAACGATTTCGCCGCCTTCCGATTTTGCTGACTCCAAAGCCTTTTTGACGTTATCAACCGATTTTTGATTAATCACGGCAGTTATTTGCGTATCGCCATCGGTCGGCAAACCGACTTTGAGATTTTTAGTCAGCGCAACTATTTTTTCGAGCAGCGCGTCGTGAACTTTTTCATCAACAATCAGGCGCGAACACGCCGAACATTTTTGTCCCTGAAACGCGAACGCCGCCGACACGATTCCGCTTGCCGCCGAATCGAGATCGGCATCATCGCAGACGATAATCGCGTCCTTGCCGCCCATTTCAGCGACCACGCGCTTCATCCATTTCTGTCCCGGACGGGTTTTCGCCGCTTCTTCGTAGATGTGCAGACCGACATTTTTTGAACCCGTGAACGAAATAAATCGAATCTTCGGACTCTGCACCATCTGTTCGCCGACCGCCGCGCCCGAACCGACGACAAAATTGACGACTCCGGCGGGCAAACCGATTTCTTCCAAAACTTCCATAAATTTGTAAGCAATCGTCGGCGCGTCGGGCGAAGGTTTCAAAACCGCCGTGTTGCCACAGACGACCGCCGCCATCGTCATTCCGCACATAATCGCCAGCGGAAAATTCCACGGCGGAATAATCGCGCCGACACCGAGCGGAATATATTCAAACCGATTATCTTCGCCCGCGTAAGGCGTAACCGGCTGTTTATCCGTCCAGCGAAAGATTTCGCGCCCGTAAAATTCGAGAAAATCAATCGCTTCCGCCGTATCGCCGTCGGCTTCCGCCCAAGTTTTGCCGGTTTCAAAACACATCCACGCCGAAAAATAATGTTTGCGTTCACGGATTATCGCCGCCGCCTTGAAAAGATATTCGGCGCGTTCGACAGGCGCGACAAACTGCCAAAATTTAAAGGTATTCGTCGCCGCGTCAATCGCCCGACCGACGAGATTTTCGCTGTCCGCGTCGGCATCGGAAAAAACACCGACAATCTGCGATTTTTCCGCCGGATTAATGCTCGAAAACTTTTTCTCGAGCGTAATTTTTTCGCCGTTAATTATCAGCGGATATTCGCGCCCCAGTTCGCTTCTGACCTGCTCAATCGCCGCCCGCATCGCCGCCGCATTTTCAGCAGTCGAATAATCGGTAAAAGGTTCGTTTTTAAATTCGTCTAATGTTCTTTGTGTTTGCATAATTTAATTCTCTTGATGTTTTGAATAATAATAAAAAGCTGTTTCTTCATTATTCCGATATTGAAATTTTGGATACAAACTTGGATCAAGTTCATTGTTTCGGAATTTTATAATAAATTCAGGATAAATTGGTTCGCTATCATTATTCCATCCGACAGTATAATAAGTTAAGTTTCCTGAAGGATTTGCTGTGGCAATCAAAACCCAACCTTTTTCCAAATAAAGGTTCAGAAGTTTGAATGATTTAGTTTCTTCAACTTTTTTTATTTTTTCTAAGTCCATAAATATAGTATTAAAAAGATTTATACAGTTCCTAATATAACTTCTTTCGGTTTGGGCAAAGGTTTTCCGTCTTCTTTGAAAATCTCGATTACTTCGTCAATCGCCTGATTTAATTCGATAAATACTTTTAACGCATCTTCGCCGTGAACGCCGCCATACATTAATTCGGGACACATTCCGATAAAACAACTATCTTCATCGCTCCAATAAACTATTTTTTTATAAAGGTCTGAATCTTTTCTCATTTGCTTTTTACCTCATTTATCCCTTCTTCAGCCTGTTTAATTTGATACTTTTTTGCGTCTTCACCGATCTTACCTGAAATTGTCACGATTTTTGTGCATTTTGAATGCCAGTAATTTCGGTGACTTCCTTTTCCGCCGCGATTGATAAAACCGTTACGTTCGAGTTCAGCAATGATTTGTCTGACTTTGGGCGGCATAATTTTTTAAATGTATTTCTGCCGGTCAATTTCGTGCAATTCCCATTCATCCAAAAGTTCGGGAATGATCGGCTCGTTTTCGCTCTGCCAACCGACGACGAAACGCGGCTGCTGCGTGTCGCTTTGATGTTTGACGTAGGTTAAGATCAATTTCCAGCCGGCTGCCAGATATTTGTTTAAGTCGCGGCTCGAACTGACTTCGGCGGTTACTTTGGTGTCTTCGATTTTCATAGTTTTAGTCCCATTTTCCCGTCTTTTGCAGACGTTTGATTTTCTGTTTTGCCCATTGACGTTTGAGCGGCGACATTCTGTCGAGAAAAACGATGCCGTCGCAGTGGTCGGTTTCGTGCAGCACGCAGCGGGCTTCGAGTTCGGTCGCGTCGAGTTCGCACTGCTCGCCATTCAAATTATGATAACTCACAATTGCGCGAAAATGTCGGGAAATCTTCGTGTAAATGCCGGGAAATGACAGACAGCCCTCGTCACCGGTCTGCTCGCCCTCGTGCATGATGATTTCCGGGTTAATCATCGTATATTTACGGGAAAAGTCTTCGCCGCCTGAACAATCCATCACATAAAGCCGCAGCGATTTGCCAACCTGCGGCGCGGCAAGTCCGACACCGCCCGCCGCATACATCGTTTCAAACATATCGCCGACGAGTTTTTCTATTTTTTTATCGAAGATTTCGACGGGTTTGCCGACGTTCAGCAAAACCAGCGCGGGGTAATTGACAATTTTGAGCAGGGACATAGATTTCATTTTATAAAGCAATTCCGAAAATGACAAAGACGACGAGAAATATCAAAAACACATTAAGTAAATGAAGAAGCACGCATAAAGTAAGTGGGCTAATTTAGAGGGCAAACGCACTTTCTTCGTGTGTGCTTCTGCAAGTTTCGCATTTCAAAAGATTTTCATCTATGCTGTTGATATGACAACGGTTTCCATCATCGGCATCGGCAGAATCGGCGGCGGTTTGGCGATTGCGCTGGCGAATAAAGGCTATAAAATCGAAAATCTGCTGGTGCGGGATGTCATCAAAACTGAAAATCTCGCGGCTCGAATCGCGCCCGAATCGCGCGTTTTGCCGGTCGAAAGATTTGCCGACATCAACTCCGAAATAATTTTTATCGCCACGCCCGACGAACAAATCGGCATTACGGCGAAAAATCTGGCGAGGGATTTGACTTCACGACCGACGGTTTTTCATCTGTGCGGCGCATTGTCTTCGGACGTTCTGAGCGATTTGAAAAGCGTCGGCTGTCCGGTCGGTTCGATTCACCCGTTGGTTTCGGTGTCTGATATGTTTTTGGCGAAAACGCGGTTTCAGTCGGCTTTTTTCGCCGTCGAAGGCGATCAAAATGCGGTTGGAACCGCGAAAAATATCGTTATTGATCTGGGCGGAAAACCGTTTGCGGTCGAAACGAAATATAAAACTTTGTATCACGCGGCGGCGGTGACGGCTTGCGGGCATCTGGTCGCGCTGATTGATGTCGCGCTCGAAATGCTTGTTAAATGCGGACTTTCCGCCGAAAATGCCAAGCAGATTTTGCTGCCATTAATTAAAAGCACAATCGAAAATCTCGAAACGCAGACGACCGCCGAAGCTCTGACGGGAACATTTGCGCGGGCTGATGTCGAAACTTTTCAAAATCACGTCGAATCAATCGAAAACAATCTTCCCGCCGAAATTCTCGAAATCTATCTGCGTCTCGGCGCACGTTCGCTGCCGCTCGCGGAAAGACAGGGCGCAAATCCCGTTAAACTGGAAAAAATGACCGAAGCATTGCTGTTAGCGAAAAATAACGGCAAATGTTAAAATGAAACGACGTTTTCAAAAAGATTCTATGGTCAATGAAAGGGAAGAATTCGGTGAGGAAAAGCAAAAATTTCTCGAACATATTCAAAAAACCGGACTGCGGCGGACAGTGCAGCGCGATTTGATTATGGAGATGTTTCTCCGCACCGAAGAACATCTGACGAGCGAAGATTTATATCGTCTGGTCGAACGTGAAGACCCGAACGTCGGGCAGACGACCGTTTACCGGACGCTCAAATTATTAACCGAAGCTGGACTCGCGCGTGAAGTTCGTTTCGGCGATAATAAAACTTATTACGAACATCACTTTAACCACGAACATCACGATCATATTATCTGCACGGACTGCGGTTTGGTGGTCGAATTTTTTTCGGCGGAAATCGAGGCGATGCAGGACGCTTCGGCGGAAAACTTCGGCTTTATCCCGACGCATCACAGCCTGCGAATCTGGGGCATCTGTGCCGACTGCCAACGCAAATCGGGCGTGAGGCATCAAAATGTTCCTTCGGGAGCGCAGCCGCGTGTGCGCGTCAAAACGCTCGCCGGAGTTTGAACGGAATTTTAGAATTTTGGGAATTTTAGACAAGGATTAACGGAAATAAAATGGAAGCTGAAATTACTTTTGAAAAAGAAAATATCAACGGCATTGCCGTCGTCGGCAGTTATTTGATTGACGCGGCGCATCGTTTGGGCGTTCATATCGCCGAAGAATCGGGCAGACTCGGACTCGACGATTCGACCTCGATAACGGTCAAAAGCGGCGCGGAATTTTTATCTCTGCCGACCAAAGCAGAACTCGAAGTTTTGTCGGCTGAACGACGTTCAAACGGCGAACGCCTTGCGTGTCAGGCGAAAATCGCCAAAAAAGGTGCGATTGTGATTGAGACCAAAGACAAACCGGAAGAACCGCCGGTTGATAAAGACGAAGAATATAAAAAGGAATTTGCCGAACTGCCGTTAGAGAAAAAAATCGCCAGTCTGGTTGATCTCGAAGCGTTGGCTCTGCGGGAAACTTTTAATTTTGTGCTCAATTCGCCGCAGAACATCGTCGGCAAAATTATGGACGTAATGGCGGAATTCGGTCTGAAAATGGAAGACGATTCCAAACAGGCTGCCAAACCCGAAGAACACCGCGAGCAAAAAGCTGAAAACGAACAAACCAAAAACGCGAAAAAGAAAGCGAAAACAGCCAAACCGCCGGTCGCCGATCAGCCGGAAGACTAAATAGTTGGGGAAGTTTGCAGGAAGTTGCAGAGTTGGAGAAAGATTTTTGGCTGTTTATTTTCTAAACAGACGAGAGAAAATCGTCTGTTTAGATTTTTAGATTAGAATTAAACTCAAGGTGGAAAATAATAATTTACAGCGGCAGACGACTAATTTGCGAAAACCGCAAAACGGCGCGGTCAAGGAGAAAGGTCAGTATTTCATTGCTTTCGGCGTGATTGCGACGATGCTGATGGTCGCCGGATTCCCGACTTTTATCGTTCTGTTTTTCGGTCTGTTCGCTTATTTTCTCTGGAAAACTTTTGCTGCGCCGTCACGCGGCGAAACGCGCGATATTTTTGAATTTTATCTGGCGGCGAACGATATTATGCGCGACGATAACCGGCGTTGGTTCGGTTTCGAGGTGCAGGAAGTGATTAATCGCGGCGAACACGCGATGCAGATGATGAGCAATGCGCCGCCGCTCGTTCATTTTACGCTCGGCGCGTTGTATCAAAAAGCCGGCAATCATCAGGCGGCGGTCAATTATTTGACTTATGTGGTCGAAGACGAAAATTCGGACGAATCGGCGTATGCGTATCCGTCGCCGGATTTGAGAAATTACGTCAAGGTTTTGCGGAAAATCGAACGCGAACCGCACGAAGCACCGCTCACTTCTTCAGCCGTCCGCGCCCTCGAACGCGCCCGCCGCACACGCGGTCAGGCGATGCTCGAAACCAGCCGCGCCGCGCTCGCCGAACAAAATAAAAAGAAACAGGAACTGCTCGACGATGCCGGTCGTCAGGCATTCGGTTTCCGCACCGCCAACGGTTCGGGCGTTGTCCCGTCGGCGATTCACGAAGAATCGGAAATTCCGGTCGGCGATTTTTATTACAACCGCACGGAAAACGAAAATCAACGCTCCCAGACATCAGCCAAAAAACCATCGAACAAGGAAAATCCGCACGCCAACCGCAAACCGATTACCGAAGTTCTGCACGATATTTACGATAATAATGTGCAGTAATTGGTCTAAAATCAAGCAAAAGACTGGAGCGCATGCTGCCGGCTTGCGCTCCGGTCTTTTGCTTGATTTTAATTTTTATTAAATATTCAGATGAAAACTCGACTTTTTAATTCAACCCGAAAAAAATTCTGATCGAATCGAACACACCCGAATTGCCGGATTTTTTAACTGTCGGCGCGGGTTCGTTTTCGTTGACCTTGAGCAGTTGGCGGCGTTGTTCGATAATGTCGCAGATCGCTTCGACCAAAACCGGATTGGTTTCAAACAGTGGTTTGAGCGCGGCTTTTTTGATTTGCAAAACTTCCGTTTCTTCTTCGGCGACGACGTTTGCCGAGCGCGGCTGTCCGGTGAGCAGACTCATTTCACCGAAAAAGTCGTTTTCCTTTAAGTGATTGATCGTTTTCGGTTCGCCGTTTTCGGGAATCTGGACGTTGACCGAGCCGCGCATAATGACGAACATCGAATTGCCTTCCTGACCTTTGCGAACGATGGTTTCGCCCGGAGCATACACACGCGGATTGCTGGCGCGGGCGAGTTTTTCGGTTTCTTCGTCGGACAGCGGTTCAAAAATCGGGATTTTACCGAGCAAATCAAAGAGCGCGTTATAAGTTTCGACGAACGCCGTTTCCTGCGGTTTGGTTTCGACGTGAATCGTCCGCGTCGGATAGGCGAATTCGATTTGTTCGCGCTGAAATATATACCAGACGCGCTGGCGGACGAGCGCGTCCGTGTCGTTATATTTGGTGTAATCTTCGAGCCAGTATTTGATCTCCCATTCGATACCGCTTTCGCCCAGATTTTTGATGCGAACAATCGGGCGCAGTTTTTGGGACACATTTTCAACCTGACGAATTGCATCGCGCGTCGCCTGAATCGTTCGCGCCGGAGAATTGGCGTAGAGCGTATTGAAATTGACGAGCCGCGCATTGAGCGATTCACGCGGCGCAACCTCGATGATTTCTTTGCCCAAAACGCTGTTTGAAATAATCAGCAGTTTGTTTTGAAACGTGCGGATTTTCAGCCCGCGCCATGTGACGCTTTCGACCACGCCGGTCGAGCGGTTGGAAATCGAAATAACATCACCGATTTGAAACGGCTGATCGGCTTGCAGCGCGATGCCGGCGAAAAGATTGCCGAGCGTGTCCTGCAAAGCGAGACCGACGACGATTCCCAAAATCGTCGAGCCGGTAAAGAGCGGCGCAAGCTGAACGCCCGGATATTGTGATTGAAAGGCGACGAAAAACGCGACGATGCAGATGATAATCGAAAGAACGGTTTTGAGCAGCGACGAAATTTCAGTCTGCGACGAATGCTTGATAAACGTCGAAAAAATCAGGAAATTAACAAATCGAACGGCGGCGATGACGAAAATCATCCAGAGAACGATTTTGAAAATGTGATACAGATTGATGATTAAATTTGCCGAAGTTTCGCCCATCTGCGCCATCGGCGTATTATCGGCGGCAATAATCTTATTTTCAGGTGAAATTGCTACCTGAAACTGCGTCGTCAGATAACTTTGAATGATGTTTTCGGAAGGCAGAAAAATCACCAGCAGAAGCGGAATGCCCGCAAAAATGAAGAATAAAACAGTCCTTTTTCTTAATTCCGAAGCGAGCATATAATTGATACATGGAACGCGAACCTTCCGGTTCGCTTGTGCCGTTTTATATAACAGCAGAGCAGAACAGTCGAGTCGGCAAGTTTGAAATATGATGCAGATACGGCGGCATTATATTAGTGCCTTAAATATAATTTTTTTACGCGCGAACCGGAAGGTTCGCGTTCCGCCTCAAAACATATCAACAATCGTTCTGCCAATCAACAGCAGCGAGAGAATCGAAAGTATGACGGTCATCATCCAGGCGGCGATTTTGAATATTTTCCCGTTGGCGTATTCGCCCATAATTTCGCGGTTGGACGAGAGCGAAACGACCGCGATCAAAATAAACGGCAGCAAAATTCCGTTAATTGACTGCGTAAAAAGCAGCAGTTTAATTTGCGGAATGCCCGGAATGAGCGCGACGACGCAGCCGAGAATAATCAGCGCGGTAAAAATTCCGAGAAAAATCGGGGCTTCACGAAAACTGCGCGATAAACCTTTTTCAAATCCCAAAGCCTCGCTCAAACTATACGCCGTCGCCAGCGGCAAAACGCCCATCGCCAGCATTGACGCGCCGAACAGACCGAATGCAAACAAATATTTGGCGTAAACACCGACAACCGGCGCGAGAGCCTGCGCCGCGTCCGCCGCATCATTAATTTTTGCGCCCTGCGAATGCAAGGTTGCGGCAGTCGCAATGACGATAAAAGCGGCGATCAAGTTGGCAAAAATCACGCCGACCACTGCGTCAGCCCGCGCCATCGGCAAATCTTCTTCGTGCATTCCTTTTTCGACCACCGAAGACTGCACATACATTTGCATAAACGGCGTAATCGTCGTGCCGATCAATGCCATTACCGTAAACAAATAACCCGTTTCGAGGCTGAAAGTCGGCGTGACAAATTCCTTCCCGACCTGAGACCAGTCGGGTTTCGCCAAAAAAGCCGAAAAAATATACGTCAAAAATACCAGAGACATCAGCAGAAAAACTTGTTCGACGCGCTTCGGCGTGCCTTTGACGACTAACCACCAAATAACGAGCGCGGTAATCGGCACGGACAAATAACGCGAAATGCCGAGCAGTTCGGAAGCCTGCGCGATGCCGACAAATTCGGCGATGATAATGCCCGAATTAGCGATCAAGAGCGCAAGCATGACGAGTGCCGTCCAGCGCACACCGAACTGTTCACGAATCAAATCCGCTAATCCCTGACCTGTCACCACGCCCATTCGGACGCACATTTCCTGCGCGAACAGAAAACAGATCGTCATCGGAATAAACGCCCAGAGCAGCGTGTAGCCGTATTCCGCACCGGCGGTCGAATAGGTAGCGATGCCGCTCGCTTCGTTGCCCGAATTGGCGGCGATAATTCCGGGACCTAGAATGGCAAGATAAGCAAAAATGCGGTAATCGGACAGACTGCGACGGTTACGCAAAGGTGAGCGCACGAATCTCTGCACAAATTTTCTCGAAAAAATTCGCTTAAAATTCATTTTTATAACTTTCGCTGTCGGTCATATTTTGTGCTGAGATAACGCGGGACAAATTTGCTCAATTTGTTATTTAAAATTGCCACTCTCAAATTTATTGAATTGGTTCTGCCTTTAAAGAAGATTTACGCAGTCTGTATTCATTAATTTTCTTTTGCCATCTGAAAGCATTTTCAGCTAAATCGCCATTACTAATATGTAAGCCGTTCTTATCTGAAACCCATTTGAATCCGTTACAATCATTGGTATGAGCTATTATTTTTTTACCAAACAATTTCTTTTTATAAACGGCATTCGACGATACATAAATATAATAATTTTGTGGCTCCCAAATAATTGTAAGAATAACGTGCGCTGCCAAGGCTTTACTTTCATTCGTCAAAGAAGTTAGAAGAGCGTCAGTCGCCGGTTTTCCGATTTTGATGAGTTGGTTGGCGGCTTCGCCTTTCGGAGAAATAGAAAGCAATAGATTTTGATTTAAAGTCGTTGAATCCCAAGAAAGTTTTTCCATTAATTGATTAACTTCTTCTGCTTTGTTTTCGGTTTGACTTAAAACATTAGCGTTCAACATCAACGTGAAACAAATTAAAACAATGATCGAAACTATACATCTCATAAAATCGCATTTCCAAAAATAAATAAATAATAAATTCGTAAAGAAGTTAAAATTCGGCATGGGCGAAGTTTGAATATAGCGCGAACGGACTGGAATGCGAAATCATAACCGCTAATCTTGGATGGTTGATTGTGGATGGTGAACAATTGTTATTGAAGATGGTTTTGTTTCACATTGATTCGGTTGTCAGTATTTTAAGACTCTCAATTTTTAATTATTAACCATCCACGATCTAGGATTTATAAGTTTTCAAAATCAATACATTTAGGCAGATGAAAAAAATTACTAAAACTGATATTAACTTGAGTTTTAGCCGTTTGAAATTTAAAATCAACTTTGATTCACCGAGAGTTTTTTTTCAATTCCAAACAGGCAGACTAATATGACACATAATCTTTTTGAAACCCGCCGGACATTTAAAACAGGTTCGGGCGCGGACGGCGTTTACTATTCTTTACCGCAGCTTGAAAAAGCCGGAATCGGTGCAATTTCGCGGCTGCCGATTTCGATGAGAATCGTTCTCGAATCGGTTTTACGCAACTTTGACGGCGGCAAAAAAGTTTCCGAAGACGCGGTTCGTCAGGTTGCCGGCTGGCAGCCGTCCGACGAGCGCGAAAACGAGATTCCTTTTGTCGTCGCGCGTGTGATTTTGCAGGATTTTACCGGCGTTCCGCTGCTCGTTGATCTGGCGGCGATGCGTTCGGCGGTCGAAAAAATCGGCAAAAACGCGTCGGTCATCGAACCGCTCGTTCCTGTAGATTTGGTGATTGACCATTCGGTGCAGGTTGATTACGCGGGGAGCGAGTCGGCGTATCAGCGCAATATGGAAACCGAATTCAAGCGTAACGAACAGCGTTATAAATTTTTGAAATGGGGAACTCAGGCGTTCAGCGGTTTCGGTGTCGTGCCGCCGGGAATCGGCATCGTTCATCAGGTCAATCTCGAATATCTGGCGAAAGGTGTGTTTGAAAAAGACGGTGTTTATTATCCCGATTCGCTCGTCGGCACGGATTCGCACACGACGATGATTAACGGTTTGGGCATTGTCGCGTGGGGCGTTGGCGGCATCGAAGCCGAAGCCGGAATGCTCGGTCAGCCGGTCTATTTTTTAACGCCGGATGTCGTCGGTGTCAATTTAACCGGAACTCTGCCGCAGGGCGCGACCGCGACCGATCTGGTTTTGCGCGTGACGGAAATGCTGAGAAAGGCGAAAGTCGTCGGCAAATTCGTCGAATTTTACGGCGAAGGCGCGGCGAGTCTGCACGCGACCGACCGTGCGACGATAGCGAATATGGCTCCCGAATACGGCGCGACGATGGGATTTTTCGGAACGGACGAAAAAACTCTCGAATATTTCCGCGCCACCGGACGCGACGAAGCACAGATTGAAACGATCAAAAATTATTACGAAGCGCAGGAAATGTTCGGCATTCCGCAGGCTGGGGAAGTTGATTATACGACGACAATTGATCTCGATTTAGCAACCATTACTCCTGCCGTCGCCGGACCGAAACGTCCTCAAGACCGGATTGAATTATCGAATTTAGACGACCGTTTCGTCGAGCTTTTCGGGCAGTCGGTCGCTGACGGCGGTTACGGTAAAAATAAGGAAGATTTGGAAAAACGCTTTATGGTGACGATGGGTGTCAAGCACGCTCAGACGACCGAAGGCGGCGGCGAACAATCGTCAAAATCCGTGCCGACACCGATTGCCGGCGACGCGCTCGGCAACGTCAGCGAAAAAAATACCAACGTCGCCACCGAAGTCGAAATGATGAATAATCGCCCGACACCGGATCGCGTCGAAGATTTGCACGAAGACACGCCGACGCAGACGACTTCAATCGGCAGCGGCGATGTGTTGATCGCGGCGATTACGAGCTGCACCAATACTTCAAATCCGGCGGTGATGCTCGCCGCCGGAATCGTCGCCAAAAAAGCCGTCGAAAAAGGCTTGAAAGTTCCGCCGTATGTAAAAACATCGCTCGCGCCCGGATCGCGCGTTGTCACCGAATATCTCAATAAAACCGGTTTGCAGCCATATCTCGACGAAATCGGCTTCAATCTCGTCGGCTACGGATGCACGACCTGCATCGGAAATTCAGGTCCGCTCGATGCGGGAATCGAGGAAGCGATTGTCGAAAACGATTTAATCGCCGCGTCGGTTTTGTCGGGTAATCGTAATTTTGAAGCGCGTGTCCATCAGAATATCAAGGCGAATTTCCTGATGTCGCCGCCGCTCGTGGTCGCATATGCGCTTGCCGGAACGGTCATTCACGACGTTTATCTGCATCCAATCGGCAAGGATAGAGACGGTGCGGATGTTTTCTTGAAAGACATCTGGGCATCGCTCGATGAAGTCAAAGAAGTTTTGCAGGCGGCGTTCGAACCGAAAATGTATAAAAAACTTTACACCGAATTTGCCGAACAAAATCCGCTCTGGAACGCGATCCCGACGACCGCCGGACAGGTTTACGAATGGGACAGAAATTCGACTTATATTCAGGAGCCGCCGTTTTTTGAAGATTTCTCAATGGAAACCGGCGCGTTTTCCGACATCAAAAATGCCCGCGCATTGGCGATTTTCGGCGATTCGGTAACGACCGATCATATCTCGCCTGCCGGAGCGATCAAACCGAGTTCGCCCGCCGGACTTTATTTACAGGAATTGGGCGTTCCCGTCGAAGATTTTAACTCCTACGGTTCGCGGCGCGGCAACGACCGTGTGATGCTGCGCGGCACATTTGCCAACGTCCGCATCAAAAATCTGATGGTTGCGCCGGTCGAAGGCGGATTTACCAAACATCAGCCGAACGGCGAAGATGCGACGATTTACGATGCGGCGATGCGCTATAAATCGGAAGATGTGCCGACGATTATCTTCGGCGGACAGGAATACGGCACGGGAAGTTCGCGCGACTGGGCGGCGAAAGGCACGAATCTGATGGGTGTCAAAGCCGTTATCGTCCAGTCGTTTGAACGCATTCACCGCTCGAATTTGGTCGGAATGGGCGTTCTGCCTTTGCAGTTTAAGGAAGGTCAAAACGCGCAAAGTTTGAATCTGGACGGCACGGAAACATTCGATTTGACGGGATTTGAAAACGGCGATGTCAAACCGCGTCAGGATGCGACTCTGAAAATCACACGCGCCGACGGCACAAGCGAAAATGTTGCGCTGACGCTGCGAATTGATACACCGATTGAAGTCGAATATTACAAAGGCGGCGGAATTCTGCCGTATGTTCTGCGCCAATTACTCAGTCAATAAACCCGGAACGCGAACCTTCCGGTTCGCGTGTATTTTTTTTCGTGTATATTTTTTATGGCGAAATAATAGTAATTACCAAGGTTTTATTTTTTATGAATTGGAAGGTTCTGCTTTAGCTGACGGGAAAGGTTAAATCAAATGAAGGGCTTAAGCCGAAATTTGTTAAAAGTATATGCCTTATCTGCTTTAGCTCAAGCAATTCGGATAATTGATTTTTTCCATTGTTTGGCTCAAGCCGAAAATCCGGCTGCACATCATTGCGTCGGCTCAAGCACGACGACAATTCATCAGGAATTACTTTTAGTTGACTGCCATATTTTTGTATTTAACTTTTTAGATAATCGTTAAATATATTGAAAAAAGAAACGCGAACCGGAAGGTTCGCGCTCCGAATTAAAAAAGTCCGCTTCAAACGAAGCGGACTTTTTTAATCAATTTAACCGAATTTAGTTTCCGGTAATAATACTGCGGAAGATGTCGCTTGCGCGGCTCGAATTGCGGCGATTACTGTTATTGTTGTATCCGCCGTTGTTGTAATACTGTTGCTGATCGTTCTGAAATCCCTGCAAGAATGCTTGACGATAAGCCTGTTTGTATTGATCTTTGTTGCCGTATGACGAATTATAACCGTTGGTCGCACGTTTGTAATCGCTCGTGCCGGTCGGATTATTGTGATTTTCGCGGGCATCTTCCGCGCCTTTTCTCAAACCGTCGTTATAGCCGTTTTGCTGTGCGATACGATAAATGTTGTTGTTATTGTAGCCGCCGTTATTGCCATAATAACCGCCATTATTATTGCCGTAGCCGCCATTGTTGCCGTAATAACCGCCGTTATTGCCGTAATAACCGCCGTTATTATTTTGACCGCCGTTATTGCGGTGATGACGGCGACGATTGTTTTGATTGCCGTTGTTATAATTGTCATCATCGTCATTATCCTGACGACGATTATTCTGCTGCTGATTATATTGATCGTCGTCGCGGTCATCATTACGCTGACGCTGTGCGTTCGCCGTTCCGTTGGAAACGACCAATAAACCGAAAGCCAACGATAAAACCAATCCGCCTTTTTTCAATCCGTTTAATAAATTTGTCATTTTTTTACTCCTTTGGTTTCCCATCCTGTAAATAGAGAAGCAAAGCGTATGCCAAAGTTGAAAAATCGAAAAAATAAAGCCGAAGTGAGGGAAATGTAATCGCAACCTAATAAAACGATACCATTTCGTATGAAGTTAGATCATTATTATTCTTTTTCGTTTAATTACAACGGAGGTTGTTTTTTTTTGGGTTAAAATCTTCAGGCGATGAGCAAATTCAAGATTAAAAAACGAAAATCAGACTATGTAAACGAAGATTTTTGAATTTAGAAATGATAACAAAAGTAAATTCAGATAAATTTCATACCGGAAAACAAACTCTTCTTAATCATATTATTGCCTGTTATTAAGTAAGTGGACAAAATTATTTTCGAGTTAGAGCGCGGACAGCTTGCCCGCACCGTTCGAGCGCAGCAAGCACGGAAATGACTTGGCATAACATCCGGTTCGGGTTAAATCAGAGTGGTTTCGCGCCGGTTCTTGCCAAGCCTCGAACTCGCGCAGGCAGTTTGCCCGCGTTCCGTCGGAAAAACATTTTTATTTAACTGTGTCCGCTTAATTGGAATATTTATTTTTAGATTTCGTTTTCTTTAATCCGGCGGCTAATGATCGGTTGAAAAATCCGGGCGATTTGCAGATTATCGCGTTCACTCAGATCGGAAACGATTAAAACTTCGTGTTGACCGGCGTGAAAGTCGGCAAGGCGCATATTTTCAGCCGTTTGGGTTGATATTTTTGCCTCGGTCTGTTCAGGAAAATCCGGCTGTGAGACGAGAATCGAAACGACCGAATTCCGATAACGAATAACTAAATGCGCGAATCTTTTGCCGCCGAAAACGCACGAATGAGCTTCGACAAATTCAATTTTATCGGCAGATTTGCCAGCATTCCGATCCTTAATTGCGGCAATCACGGCGCGGTCTAGTTTTTGATTAAATTTTCCGTAAATGACGGCTTTATCTAAACTGATCGGCAGTTCGGCGAGATTAAATTTAACCGCGCAGTTTTTGTGATCGCCGACGGCTTTTTCGACTGTTTCGCGCTGCATTGCGGCGATCACGGACGAATCAGGCGGCAAAATATTTATGTCGGTCGGATTGTTTTCAGCAATTACCGGGGCGGAAATGCTTTCGCGTTTGAGCAGAAAAATACCGGACAGGGAAATCAGCAAAAGACAAGCTGCCGCCAACGCCGTGAATTTATAATTAATTGAAAACCCGTTTTTAAATCGCTGCCAAATTGTTTGAGGAAACAAACTTTCGTATAGCTCGTTGTGAAGTTTGGCGCGAAAACCGGCGTTTAGGTTCATTTCCGGCGAATTTATCACGGCGGACTTCAGACGCTCACGCAAATCGCGCTGCGCCGACAAATATTGACGACAGTTCGCGCAATTTTCGAGATGCCGCAAAACTTCGTGATTCGTTTCGACAAGCAGTTCGTCGGCGAGATACGAATCGGCGATTTCGTTGAATTCCTGACAGTTCATAAAATTATTTTTCGGCAGCAATTCCCATTTTTCGCGCATATACTACTAATTCCTGCCGCAAAAGTCGGCGACCGCGATGCAGACGCGACATCACCGTGCCAATCGGCACATTCAGAAAATCGGCGATTTCTTTATAGGAAAATTCTTCGACATCGGACAAAATCACGACTTCGCTAAACGAGCGCGGGATTTTTTTAAGTGCGGCTAAAATTTCTTCGTCGTTGATTCGTTCGGGAATCGGCGGAACAAAAGCGACGGTTTCGGCGATTTGTTCCTCGACATCTTCAACCAGTTTAAGCCGTCCGAGTTTCATCCGGCGTTTGCTGTTGAGATGATAAAGAATCGTCACGAGCCACGCACGGCAATTGGTTTCGGGCGTATATCGGTGAAACGATTTCAGAGCTTCGGTAAAGGTTTCCTGCGTTAAATCTTCGGCTTGCGTGCGGTCGCGCACCAGCCAACAAGCCACACGAAAAACATCCGCCATCAATGGCAGAGCTTCAGCCTCGAACGCCGACCATTCCTTTTCGGGAGAATTTTCGGCACTCGTCATAAATTCATTCGTCTCACGAACATCAAAACTCAATATCATAATATCAGATGTCGGCAATTTATTCCGAAATTTCTCTGGACATTATCGGTAAAATTTGTTTGGATTTAAACAATAAGAGATTTTCAATTTTTCAGAGTGGTTTTTAACGGACGGCAGCCGAAAAACTGTCAAACTGATTTATATGGACGAGAATATGGAAAATAACAAAAAAGACGTTTTTGACGCAGATGATTCGCAGATGCTCGCCGATGAAGAGTTTTTGCTCGACGAACTCGGTATTTTCGGCGATGCCAGACGCAAATTTCTGGCGCAGTCGGCGACGGGCGGTTTGGGCGTGTTCGCGCTCTCGCACCTGTCGGCTTTTCCGGCGGAAGCACACGGCGAAAATGTATCGGCAGTGTTAGTGGATGACGGTGCAAAAATCGAAAATGCCGTCAAATTAGCTTTGAAGGTCAACGGCGCGGACAAATCTCTGAATGTGGATTCGCGGATGACTCTGCTTGATGCTTTGCGCGAACGGATGGCTTTGACCGGCTCGAAAAAAGGCTGCGATCACGGGCAGTGCGGAGCCTGCACGGTGATTGTTGACGGGCGGCGCGTGTTGTCGTGTCTGACTTTGGCGGCGACTTGTGAAGGAAAATCGGTGACGACGATTGAAGGTTTGGCGAAAGGCGACGAACTTCATCCGGTGCAGGCGGCATTTATCAAACACGACGGTTTTCAATGCGGTTACTGCACGCCGGGACAGATTTGTTCGGCGGTCGCAATGCTCAACGAAGCGAAGAACGGCGAGGCGAGTTATGTCACGGCGGACGTTCGCGGCAAGGCGCGTTCGCTGCAATTGTCGGACGACGAAATCCGCGAAAGAATGTCGGGTAATTTATGTCGCTGCGGAGCTTATCCGAATATCGTCGCGGCGGTCAAGGAAGTTCACACGGGCAAAGATGTCGCGCAGACGTGGCAGTTTGCGGGCGAAAACAACACGGCGATTTTTGAAAATGCCGACACGAACAATGGAGGCGACGCATAAAAAATGAGACCCTTTAAATATTCAAAAACCGAAGATGCAGGCGCGGCGGTCAAGATGATTTCGGCGAACCAAAACGCGCATTTTTTGGCGGGCGGCACGAACATTATTGATTTGATGAAGGAAGATGTCGCGCGTCCCGACGAACTCGTGGACATCACGCGCGTCAAATTCGCGCAGATTAAAACATCGAACGGCGGCGTTTCGCTCGGCGCGTTGGCGAAAAATACGGATACGGCGAATCATCCGCTCGTGCGGCAAAATTATCCGTTGCTCACGCAGGCGATTCTCGCCGGAGCATCAGGACAAATCCGCAATATGGCGACGAACGGCGGCAATCTGAATCAGCGAACGCGTTGTTCTTATTTTTACGACGTGGCGATGCCGTGCAACAAACGCGACCCCGGAACAGGCTGCGGCGCACTCGAAGGAATCAATCGAATGCACGCGATTTTCGGCTGGTCGAAGGATTGTGTCGCCGTGATGCCGTCCGATATGTGCGTCGCACTCGTTGCTTTGGATGCAGTTGTCAAAGTTCAAAAACCGGACGGAACCGAGCGAAGCATTCCGTTTGCAGAATATCACCGTCTGCCGGGAAGCAATCCCGAAAAGGACAACACGCTCGAACACGGCGAACTGATTACGTCAATCGAACTGCCGAAAAATAATTTCGCAAATAAATCTTATTACCTGAAGGTTCGTGACCGCGCTTCGTATGCGTTCGCGCTAATTTCGGTCGCCGCTGCGCTGGAAATGAACGGCAGCAACATTTCAAATGTCAGAATTGCAATGGGCGGAGTCGCCCACAAACCCTGGCGGGCGATGGAAGCGGAAAAGTTTTTGCAGGGCAAACCTGCGACCGAAGCCAATTTCAAAGCGGCGGCGGACGCAGAAATGAAAGCCGCAAAACCGCTCGAATACAACAAATTCAAAGTCGAATTAGGTCGCCGCGGTATCGTTCGCGCTTTGATGATGGCAAACGGAATGAAGGCGTAATTTAGTAAAATTTTGCCGTTAATTTATTGAAGGTTTCCGGCTTTCAGGAGAAAATTTATGGTTACGATCACTTTCCCGGATGTTGAAACGGAAAAACGCGCTTTGGGCTTTTTGCTCGGACGTTTTTCCGGTCGCGTCTTAAAATCGGGCGAACATCTCGTTCCCGAAGCGGCGTTGGAAGCACTCGCCAATCAAAATATTCCGTTTTCAGTCGAGGGCAAATCAACGTATGAACAGCAAATTGCGCCGCTTCGAGATACTTCTCCCGCTGCAATTTAACGACGGGCGCGAGATTCCGGGCGAATGGATTGCCGAAGCCGTGCTGGAAATCGTCGAAAATTTCGGCGCAGCGAGTTATGAAACGCAAAAAGTCGAGGGACATTGGCGGCATCAGGACGTTATTTACCGCGACAACCTGGTAAAAATCGTGATTGACGCGCCTGATGAAGAAGCGAACCGTCAATGGATGCGCGATTACAAAGCGCGTTGGAAGGCGAAACTCGAACAACTCGAACTTTGGCTGGTCAGTTACACGATTGATATTGATTAACTAATCTTTTCGTGAATATTCAAGGGGTTTTACAAAATGAGCGAGCGGAAAAAAATAATCGGTGAGGCGATGAGCCGCGTTGACGGGATTTTGAAAGTTACCGGCACGGCGACTTATGCGACGGATTTTCCTGTCAAAAATGTCGCTTACGGTTTTTTGATTAAGAGCGAGATTGCGGCGGGGAAAATCGTGTCGGCTGATAAAACGGCGGCGGAAAAATCGGCGGGCGTGGTTGCGGTGATTACGGCGGAAAACGCTTTGAAATTGACGGCAGGAAAAGGCTTGCGCGGCGGTTCTTATCTGCAAAACGTGGACGTGCATTTTTTCGGCGAAAATGTCGGCATCGTCGTTGCGGAAACTTTTGAAGAGGCGCGTTACGCGGCGCGTTTGGTTGAAATAAAGTATGAAAAATCCGCGCCGAAGGTTGATTTTGAAAAGGAAATAAAATCGGCGACACAGCCGAAAGCTGAAGACAAAAAGCCTGCAATTAAAGGCGATTTTGCGGCGAACTTTCAAAACGCTGCCATCAAAGTTGACGAGTTTTACGAAACGCCGATTGAACATCACAATCCGATGGCTCCGCACGCGACGATTGCCGTCTGGGACGCGGACGACAAATTAATCATTTATAACGAATCGCAGGTCGTCAACGGTGTGCAGTCGTCGGTCGCTTCCGTTTTCGGGTTAAAGCCTGAAAACGTGCGCGTGATTACGCCGCATATCGGCGGCGGTTTCGGCTCGAAAGGCGGCGCGTGGGGACACGTTATCGTTGCCGCGATTGCCGCGAAAATGACGAAACGCCCTGTCAAATTGGCTCTGACGCGGCAGATGATGTTTAATTCGGTCGGACTTCGCCAGCGAAATCGTCAGCATTTGCAGTTAGCGGCGACAGCAGACGGTAAACTGACCGCACTCGCGCACGAAACGACGACGCATTGCGCGATCAACGAAGAATTTCTCGAACCGTGCGGCGACGGCACGAAAGTTCAATACGACGCGCCGAATATTTCCGTCACATACAAAGTCGCGCCGATGAATATTATTTTGCCGACTTATCAACGTGCGCCCGGAAAATCTACGGGCAGTTTCGCGCTCGAATCGGCGATTGACGAATTGGCTTACAAACTGAAAATTGATCCGATAGAATTTCGTTTGAAAAATGAACCCGCCAAAGACCCGTTTAATAACAAACCTTGGTCATCGCGCTACGTCGTCGAAGCGTTAAAAGAGGGCGCGGCGAAATTCGGCTGGAATAAACGCAAACTCGAACCGAAACAAACGCGCGAAGGCGAATTTTTGATCGGTTACGGTGTCGCCTGCGGCAATTATCCGACTCGTCAGCGCGACACTTCGGCAATCGTTAAATTGACGAAATCGGGCGCGAATGTTTCGGCACAAATCGAACTCGCCGCGTCGGATTTAGGCACGGGAACGCGGACGATTTTGACGCAGACCGCCGCTGAGACGCTCGGTTTGCCGTTTGAAAATGTGTCAGTCGTGATCGGCGATTCCAAGTTACCGCCCGCCGCCGGTTCGGTCGGTTCGGTCGGCGCGGCGAGTTTTGCGAACGCGGTCGCCGATGCCTGCAACAAAATCACCGACGAACTGATCGCCAAATCGGGCAAACAATTTTATGTTCGTCCGACTGCCGCCGATTTGATGAAATCGGAAAATCTTAACGAATATCAAACGCGAATGGACGCAAAACCTTTGCCGACGGCGGACGAATATTCGGCTCACGCCTTTAACGTCAATTTCGCCGAAGTCGCCGTCAATGAATCAACCGGAATGACGCGCGTTCGCCGCGTCGTCCAAGCCTGCGACGGCGGACGAATTATCAACCCGAAAACCGCCGCGTCGCAAGTCATCGGCGGTGTCGTTTGGGGCATCGGTCAGGCTTTGTCGGAAGAATCGTTATTAGACCCGCGCTTTGGCAATTTCGTCACGCGCTCGTTCGCCGATTATCACATTCCGTCGAATCTGGACGTTCCAGTCATCGAAACGATCTTCGTCGGCGCGGCTGACGAAAAAATAAATCATCTCGGCATCAAAGGCATCGGCGAAGTCGGCATCGCCGGTGTCGCAGGCGCAATCGCCAAAGCCGTTTTTAACGCGACCGGCAAGCGCGTCAGAGATTTGCCGATTACGCCGGATAAATTAATTTAAGAATTACTCGCCAGCGAAAGACACGAAAAATACGAAAAAAAAAAGAAATGAAACCACAGATTTTCACAGATAGACACAGATTTAAGACAGAACAAAATAAATTGTTTTCAATCGGTTTTTATCTGTGTTTATCTGTGAAAATCTGTGGTTAAATTTTCTTAATTTCGTGTCTTTTTCGTGTATGTTCGTGGCTAAACAACAGGAAAAAATTATGATAAAAACTGAAGTGATCGGCAAACCAATTGACCGTAAAGACGGACGCGCGAAGGTAACGGGCGCGGCGAAATATGCAGCGGAATTCGGCGTGAATAATGTGGCTTATGCGTTTCCGATTCGCTCGACAATTGCGAACGGAACGGTAACGGCGTTTGATATGGGCGCGGCGAAAAATGCGGGCGGCGTAGTGCAGATTATCACGCACGAAAACGCGCAGAAACTCAAACCTTTGCCGGCGAATCCGATGGAATTGATGATGGTCGGCGGACTTTTGGGCGAAAATCTGCTGCCTTTGCAGGACAACAAAGTAAATTATTTCGGGCAGTATATCGGTGTCGTCATCGCCGAAACTTACGAGCAGGCGCGAACCGCCGCCGAGATGGTTAAGGTAACTTATTCAAAACTCCCCGTTGCCGCCGATTTGAAAACGGAATTGCCGAAGGGCGAAATGCCGAAAATGAGCGGATTCGGCGAACCGGCGCAGCTAAATCAGGGCAAAACCGCCGCGATTATCAAAGCCGCGCCCGTCAAAATCGAGCAGACTTATTCGACGCGCACCGAAAATCATCATCCGATGGAGCCGCACGCGACGATTGCGATGTGGGAAAGTCCCACAAAACTAATGCTTTACGACGCGACACAGGGTGTCAAAGGCGTTCAGGGTATCGCCGCATATTTTCTCGAATTAAAACCCGACGATGTCAGAGTGATGTGTCCGTTCGTCGGCGGCGGCTTCGGCTGTAAAGGCGGGCAATGGGCGCATATTCTGCTGACGGCAATGGCGGCGAAAGCCGTTGCGCGTCCCGTCAAATTGGTTTTAACCAGACAAATGATGGTCACGAATGTCGGTCGGCGACCGGAAACGATTCAAAAAGTCGCGCTCGCGGCTGATAAAACGGGCAAACTGAAAGCCATTCGTCACGAAAATAATTCGTATAAATCCTTCTCCGGCTATTTTGAAGAGAGCGGCAAACAGACCAAAGTTTTATACGCGGCTGACGAACGCGAAGTGACCTATAAAATCACGAAACTGAACGTCGGTTCACCGACTTTTATGCGTGCGCCGGGCGAAACGCCGGGTTGTTTCGCGCTCGAATCGGCGATGGACGAACTCGCCAATGAGCTGAAAATGGACCCGATCAAACTGCGGACGATCAATCACACGGCGATTGATCCCGAAATGAAACTGCCGTTTTCGCTCGAAAATATCGTCGAATGCTACACCATCGGCGCGGAAAAATTCGGCTGGGCAAATCGCAAATCGCAACCGCGTATGAACCGCGTCGGCAAATATCTAATCGGTCACGGAATGGCGACGGCGACGTATCCGGCGACGCGTTCGACGGCTTCGGCAAAGGTGCAGATTTTCGCCAATGGAAACGTCAAAGTAATGAGCGCGACGCAGGACATCGGCACGGGAACATATACGATTATGGCGCAGACGCTCGCCGACGCGCTCGGCGTTTCGATTGATAAAATTACGGTCGAAATCGGTGATTCGAGTTTGCCGCCCGCGCCTGTTTCCGGCGGTTCGACGACTGCCGCAAGCGTCACGGCGGCGGTTTTGGCGGCGGGCGAAATGCTCAAAAATGATCTGATGAAGCTGGCGTTGAGCGATTCAAAATCCAAATTAAACGGCAAAAACGAATCGGAAATCGAATTCGCCAACGCTTCTTTTTTCGTCAAAGGCGATGTTTCAAAATCCGACGAATACACCGACATTTTAAAGCGCAACAGCAAAGATATGTTGGAAGTCTGCGCGACGAGTCTGCCGCAAAACGGTGGCGGATTAGGCGGTCCGTTTGCGCCGTGTGCGACCGACCGTTTCACTTCCGAAGAAGATGCGGACGCGAAAAAATACTCGTTCCATTCCTTCGGCGCACAGTTTGCGGAAGTGATGGTCAACGAAGACACGGGAATGATTCGCGTTTCGCGCTTCACATCGGTTCAGGATGTCGGGCGAATCTTGAACGAAAAAACCGCCCGTTCGCAAATCATCGGCGGCGTAGTTTACGGTCTCGGTCAAACGCTGATGGAAGAAACTTTATATGACAAACGCTGGGCAAACCCGATTCAGCGGCACCTCGGCGATTATCACGTTCCGTCAAATCTGGACGTGCCGATTATTGACGTGCATTTTATCGGTAAACCCGACCCGCACATTTCGCCCATCGGCGCACGCGGCATTGGCGAAATCGGCATCACCGGAGTCGCGGCGGCGGTTGCCAATGCAGTTTTCAACGCGACCGGAATTCGCGTCAGAGATTTGCCGCTCACGCCGGATAAACTGTTATAAAATAAAGCTATGAGATACATCGGAAAAGGAATGAGCCGCGTTGACGGCGTGGCGAAGGTGACGGGCGCGGCGAAATATGCGGCTGAATTTCAGGTGACAAATGTCGCTTACGGTTATATCGTGCAGAGCGAAATTGCGAAAGGCGCGATCAAAGCGATTAATGTTGCCGAAGCCGAAAAACAATCGGGCGTGGTAAAGATTTACACGCATCTGAACACGCCGAAATCGCAGGCGACGGACGGCAACGATTTTAATCCGGCGCAAGGCAAGCCTTTTGTCGCTTTGCAGTCGGACAAGATCGTTTTCAACGATCAGCCGATTGCGCTCGTCGTCGCCGAAACTTTTGAACAGGCGCGGTTTGCGGCGCGACTCGTGAAAGCCGAATACGCGGCGGAGAAGCACCAAACCGAAACCGAAAAAGCCGTGACCGTAAATTCCGATTCGCCGAAACCGCGCGGCAATCCGCAGAAGGCTTTTGAGGATTCGCCCGTCAAAATCACCACCGAATACACGATTCCAATCGAGCATCATAATCCGATGGAAATGCACGGCGCGATTGCTTTTTGGGAAGGCGAAAAACTGACGATGTTCAATAAAACGCAGGGTGTCAAAGACTCGCAAAAACATCTCGTGGAGAGTTTCGGACTGAAGCCGGAAAACGTGCAGGTCATTTCGCCGTTCGTCGGCGGTGCATTCGGTTCGGCACTCGAAGCTCATTATTATCCGTTTCTAACGGCGGTTGCCGCGCGTGATTTAAAGCGTCCCGTGAAGGTCAATTACACGCGGCGGCAGATGTTTACCGGACACGGCTATCGTCCATACACATGGCAAAAAGTTTCGATTGGCGCGGGCAAAGACGGCAAATTGCAGTCAATCATTCACGAAGCCGTCGGCAATACTTCGTCGTTTGAAAATTTCGGCGAAAATCCGAACGATTTCGGGCGGACGCTTTATGAATGTCCGAATTACGACACGCCGTATAAACTCGCCAAAACCGATCTGCCGACACCGACCTGGATGCGTGCGCCGGGCGCGGTGACGGGCGCGTTTGCGCTCGAATCGGCGATGGACGAACTGGCTTACGCGCTGAAAATTGATCCGCTCGAACTGCGTTTGATAAATTACGCCGAGAAAGACCCGGACACGGGCAAACCTTTTTCGAGCAAGGCTTTGCGCGAATGTTACAGGCGCGGCGCGAGTGAGTTCGGTTGGGAAAAACGCAATCCTGCGCCGCGTTCGATGCGCGAGGGCAAATGGCTTGTCGGTTGGGGAACGGCGACCGGAACTTGGGGCGCATATCAAGTTCCCGCGTCGGTCAAAATCACTTTAAAGGCTGACGGCACGGCAGATGTCGCCAGCGCGACCGCCGACATCGGACCCGGAACTTACACGGTTATCACGATTATCGCCGCCGAATACTTGGGCATCGCACCCGAAAAAGTTACTTTTTCGCTCGGCGATTCGAGTTTGCCGGACGCGCCGACGCAGGGCGGTTCATTTACGACGGCTTCGGTCGGTTCAGCGGCACACGGCGCGGCGATGCAGATTAAACAAAAATTGTTTGATTTGGCAGTCGAACGAACGAATTCGCTTTTTTCAAACGTCAAAATTGACGACATTGAAATGTCGGACGGCTTTTTAAGTCTGAAATCGGACGCGGCGAAACGCATTTCGATTGCCGATTTAATGAAGCAACACAATCTGTTGGAAATCGTCGAAACGCACACTTCGACACCTTCAAAAGAGCGCAACGATTACACGACGCAGGCGCACGGAGCGCAGTTTGTCGAAGTCAAAGTTGACGAAGACCTCGGAATTGTCAAAGTCACGCGCGTCGTCGAAGCAACCGCCGTCGGCAAAATTATGAACCCGAAAACTTCGCATTCGCAGGAAATGGGCGGCGTGATTATGGGAATCGGGATGGCTTTGCAGGAAGAAACCGCGATTGACCATCGTTACGGGCGAATGACGACGACCGATCTGGCGAGCTATCACATTCCCGTCAACGCCGATGTTCACGAGATCGAAACGACGTTTGTCGAGGAAGAAGACAAAGTCGTCAATCCGCTCGGTGTCAAAGGAATGGGCGAACTTTGCTTGGTCGGAATTCCGGCGGCAATCGCCAACGCCGTTTTTCACGCGACCGGCAAACGCATCAGAGATTTGCCGATCACGCTCGATAAATTATTGTAAGTAAAACTGCACCGCAGAGCGCACAGAGAACGCGGAGTTTCAAAAACACATATAATTTTACTCTGCGTTCTCTGTGCGCTCTGCGGTGCAAAGATTTATGAAAGAAATTCAGGAAATTCTCAAAAAAATATCGAATTTTGCGCCCGACGAAAAGGCGATTTTGGCGACGGTGATTGATGTCGTCGGTTCGGGTTATCGTCGTCCGGGCGCACGGATGCTGATTGACGAAAACGGTTATTCGGTCGGCACGGTTTCGGGCGGATGTCTCGAAGCCGATGTTTTGGAACGCGCGAAAAAAGTTCTCGAAACCGGCGAACCGATTGTCATCACATACGACACGACGCAGGACGAAAATTCCGTGTTCGGTCTTTCGATGGGCTGTCGCGGCATCGTGCGGATTTTACTTGAACGCTTCGATGATAAAAGCGTTTTACTTGATATTTTAAAAATCGCTTTAGCTAACAGAGAAAGACAATTTATCGGCACACTTATTTCATCAAACGAAAATTCGACGATTGGTGGAAGAATCTTTTTTGACGAGAACGGTGTATTTGATTTTGAAAATCTATCGCCGGACATAAAAAACTCAAAAGAAATAAAAAAAGACTGTGAAAGATTTTTTACTCAAAATAAAGCAGCCGAAGTGCGCCAATATTTGTTGGGTGAAAATTGTATCGAGTTTTTTTGCGAAACGATTAACCCACCGCTCAATTTATTGCTCTTCGGCGCAGGTTATGACGCGCTACCGCTGATAAAATTTGCGAAAGAACTTGGTTGGCGCGTCACCGCAATTGACCATCGCGCCGCGTTTGCCAACGCAGAAAGACTGCCCGAAGCCGACGAAATTATCGTTTCAGGTTCCGAAGATTTAAGTGATGATTTATTCGCCGACGAAAATAGTGTCGCCGTTATAATGACGCATAATTACGAGCGCGACCGCAATATTTTGCGAAGGCTTTTGCTATCAAAATGTCTCTACGTCGGCGCACTCGGACCGAAACATCGCACTTTGAAACTGCTCGAAGAAATCGGCGAAAAGTTTACTGAATCGCAATTCGCTAGACTCCACGCGCCGGTCGGATTGGACATCGGCGCGGACACGCCCGAAACGATTGCGCTCTCGATTGTTGCCGAAATTCAGGCGGTTTTAGCTAATCGCAGCGGCGGATTTTTACGCGAACGAAAAGGCTCGATTTATGCAAACGGCTGAAAAAAGGGAAGTCGGTTTGATTGTTTTGGCTGCCGGTGCGTCAAGTCGAATGAAACAGCCGAAACAATTGGTGGAATTTGAAAACCGCACTTTGCTGCGCCGCTCGGTTGAAACTGCTTTGGCGACGGATTTCGATCCCGTAATAGTCGTTTTGGGCGCGAATTATGAAAAATCGAAAGCTCAAATCGAAGACCTCAACGCAATCATTTGTCTAAATAAAAATTTTAGTGACGGTTTGAGTTCTTCGATCAAAGCCGGTTTACAAAAACTTTTGCAAATCAAACCGAAAATTTCTGCCGTGCTTTTTACACTTGCCGATCAGCCTTTCGTGACGGCAGAAAACTTGAATGAGTTTTTCGAGCGAAATTTGCTATATCCGAATTCGATTATCGCTGCTGAATATAATAAAAAAGTCGGCGTTCCGGCATTATTTACCAAACAATCATTTGACCGACTTCTCAATCTCGAAGGCGATCAGGGCGCACGGGATATTTTGCGCGGTCAACAGCAAAAAATTATCGAAATAAGTTTGCCGGAAGCCGAATTTGACATAGATACGCCGGATGATTTTATGAAACTAACAATGATGTATCACTAATAAATAAAATAGATAGATTTCGACATTAAAAATTGTTTGCGATAATATAAATCTGCCGGAGCAATACACTTAAAACGATCAAAAAAAATGTCGAAAAAGGAAGATAGTATTTTCAGAACAATCATTTCGGAGAAAAACGGGACGACCGCCGAAGAAGTGGTCGGGCGTTTGCGCGAGATGATTCATCGCGGCGAACTGCTGTCGGGCGACCGTCTGCCGCCCGAACGTGATCTGGCGAAACTGCTCGGCGTGTCGCGTCCGACGCTTCGTGCCGGGATTCGTTCGCTTTCGACCATCGGGATTTTGCAGTCGCGGCAGGGCGCGGGAACATTTGTCGCCGAAGCCGGTGAATCGCCGACTTTGGACGGCAGTGCTTTGAAGTTGATGTCGTCGCTGCACGGGTTTTCGTCGGACGAGATGTTCGAGGCAAGAATCGCGCTGGAGATGAGCGTCGCGGGATTGGCGGCGCAGCGGGCGACGGGCGAACAGGTGACGCAGCTTGCCGAGGAGTTGGCGGGAATGTATGCGGCGATTGACGACCCGGAGCAGTATCTGATTCACGATATGCGGTTTCACCAAGTAATCGCGGCAGCCTCGCAGAACCGGATTTTGACGGCGTTGATGAATATGGTTTCGACGATATTATTCGAGCGTCGGAGAAAGACGGTCAAACGGGCAAAGGATTTGAAGGATTCAGCCGAACAACATCACCTGATATTTAAAGCGATGAGAGAGCGCAGCACGGAAAACGCAAGGCAGGCGATGTATCAACATCTGACGGCAACCCAGAAGGCGCAAAGACTCGAACTCGAAGAATTTTCTGTTGATGATAGCGAAATCAACGACTTTGCCAAGTGATTTTCTATCATTCAATCTGAAATTTGTTTTCAAATTTATGAACGAAACCTTCCAGACCGATTTATTAAATTCGACGACGGGTATTTCAAATCCTTCAAAAAAAGGTAATTTGCTGCTCAAACTGATTCGCGCCAAGCAGCCGATTACGCGCACCGAAATTGCCAAACTTTTGGCGATTGATAAAAGCACGGTCACGGAAAACGTCAAACCGCTGCTTGCCGCCGGGATTTTGCTCGAATCAACTGTTGAAACGGAAACTCCGCAGGGTCAGGGGCGCAAACCGCGTGCGCTCGCCTTTGATGATGAAAGGGATTATTTTATCGGTGTCAATCTCGGCGTTCGGATTTCACAGGTCGGAATAACGACGCTCAAAGGAGATATTCTCGAAGAAATCGATTTCAACACGCCGGCAAAAGCTGAAGCCGCACTCAAAACGGCGCGTGAAATGATCGAAAATATGATCAGCCGGAATGCCGGGAAAAACCTCCGGGTGATCGGTGTCAGCGTTCCGGGATTGACCGACAATGAACGGCGCGAACTTGTTTATGCTCCGAATTTAGATTGGCGAAATCTGAAAATTGCCGATTATTTTCAGATTTCGCCGCAGGTTAGAGTTGTGGTCGAAAACGATTCGGCGGCGGCGGCGATGTATGAAGCGCGGCTCAAAATTCGGCAGAGCGAAACGGGTTTGATGACGAATTTTATTCTGGTTCGCTCAGGGACGGGAATCGGTGTCGGTTTGGTAATCGGCAGCGAAGTTTATCGCGGCACAGGTCTCGGACGCGGAATCGCCGGTGAATTCGGACATATGACAATCGTAGCGGGCGGCAAATCCTGTGTTTGCGGCAATCGCGGCTGTTGGGAAAAATACGCTTCGGCAGCTTCCGCCGCGTCGCTCTATACGGGCGACCGACCTTTGCGCTCGACCGAATCAATGCCGCGCTTTGTCGAAATCGTCGCCAAAGCGGAAAACGGGGAAGTGAGAGCGCAGCGAACGCTCGAAAAAATCGGCGATTATTTGGGCATCGGTATCGCCAACGTGATTATGGGAATCGGTATTCCGCGCGTAATTATCAGCGGAAGATTGGTTTACGGCTGGAAATTTATCGAAACACCGCTGCGCGAAGCTATCCAACGAAGCATCGTCGGAAAACTGGACGGCTGGTCAATCGAAGCCGGAGAACCGGCAGGCGCGGCTCTCGGCGGCGCACTCGAAGTTGCCGTCGAAGATTTTTTGGCACACGGAATTAACTGATTAAACATTTTACGATTCAAATTTAAAACAAAACAGGGAGTTTGAAATTTTCAAACTCCCTGTTTGCAGTCACCGGCGAATCCCGTTTCTAAAGACTCACTTCCCCAATCTATAGTTTTTCACAACTATTCGGTCTTTAGTTTCGCCGATGAATTCTTAATGTTTTGCTGTTTGATTTTAACTTTATAAACGCCGGAAAATTTTTACCCCAAAACACATTTTAAACGAGAACTTTTCAGTTTTTGATTCGAGAATCCGACTACAAAATTTTCACCATCAATCTTCCGATATTGTTCTAAAGAAGCAACACTTAGCGTATCCTTTTATATTTCCGATTGAAAAATATAAAAAATACTCTCTCGAAAATTGTCCGTTGAAGTCGGCAGATTACCACTTGACACGGTCGGGATAGATATATGCTTTATCAATCGGAACGCCGGTGAACTTTTCGAAAACGCCCGAAGCGAATTCATTGGATTTGGTGCGAATATCCGAAATTCCCGAATCTTTCGCATTCATATAAACCAGATAAACCATTTTACTCAATAAAATAGCAGTTTCATTGAGTTTTTGTTTTTGAATATCGCTTAGAGAAGAGAATGACGCATCTGCACCATACTTCTCTTTAAGTTGGTTGTAAATAGAATTTTGCTGATTAGTATTGAGTTTTTCGCCGTAAACAGCCTCCAAACAAAACATCATTAATGTTTCGCCGGAACGTGCGACATCATTGGGATTGAAATTTTTGCTTTCCCCGGCTTGTTGAAACTCCGCAAGCGCATCCTCGAAAACCTTTTGTTGTTTAGCGACATTGCCGCCGTTTTTAGTGACATTGCGGGCAAATTCGGCAGGCATCAAATAAGAACCCGAATTGGTAAACGTCGTGTCCACGGTTTTGACAACGGGCGGTTTATTGACAGCATTATTTGAAGTAGTAACAGGTTTCTTTGATCCGGCGGACTTACGCCGACCTTTAGCACCCGATTTACCCTTCATTGCCCCGCTCATCATCACACTATTGACAGTATTATTGTTAATGATTGACTGCGTATTAATTGATTTTTGGATGTCCCAATTAGTGTATGTCCCGTCGGCGATCTGTGCCTGCGAAACCGTAGAACACAAAATAATCAATGCAAATGAACTTAGAAATAAAAATTTATTGGACATAAAATCCCTCCCAATAACCTCGAAAATGTTGGAAATGAGAAACAAAGTGGAGCAATCGCTCCACTTTGTTTCGGGTTTTTAGAAAATTATTTAATATTGTTGTCAATATTCGAGATGCTTTCCGAACCGGCTTTCATAATGTTGCTCAAGGTGGCAAATCTTTCTTTCTGTTCTTCCGCCTGATGCTGGAGCAACAGATTCATCTGCTGACCGGCGGCTTGCTGGCGGTTCATTTCCTGACCCATATCATACTGCTGTTTTTGTTCTTCAGTGACGTTGATTGTCTGTCCGTTGATTCCTGTAATAGTTGGCATTGTTTTTCTCCTTTTTGTTTTTTAGTTATTTTGTTTTGATTCAGTTTCAGGCATTTCTCCTGCCTGTTGTTTTTGATGAATTATCTGGTAAATTCCCAGAACCATAGCTCTGGCGCGATTTGCGCCGCTGTCCTTTTCGTCAGGGTCGAGTTCGATAGCCTTTTTCAGATTAGCGACCGCTGCTTCGAGCATCTGGCGGCGAATATAAATTTCACCGAGATTGACGAACGGTGCAATCTGTTTCGGATTTAACTCGACTGCCTGCTGCAAATGCTTGATCGCCAAATCGTCGTCCAATTTCAATGTCAAAAGTGCGCCGTAAGCCGAATGTGCATTCGCATTCTTCGGATCGAGTTCGACTAAACCCTCAAAGATCGTTTTCGCCTTATCAAAATTACCTTGTTGGTAATACATTGCCCCAACCTGTCCCATTTGATTGAGTTCAGCATCAGAAATTTTCAACTGTTCTTTTATTGTTTGATTATTGTTCGACATTGTCAATAAAATTTATTACGCCATCCCGCTCATCCGGGCAGTATTCGATCTTTGGCTGAACAGTTCGTTGTTGTCAAAAGATTTACTGATCTCGGTAAATGCGTTGAAAATTTTGCCGAACGAACCGGCAAAATCGCCGCTCATTAAAGATTTGATTCCGCTAAACAGATTTTTAAGGCTGCTCAAGAATCCGCCAACTTTGTTTTTAGTTAATGGATTAGTATTGTTGGTGAATTGATTTTCAAATCCGCCAAGCGGTGGTCGCTGTGAAGCATTTTTCGTCGGATCGCCCTTAAATTGGGAAACCATCCCGAAAACATCTTCCGCAACTCCGAGCCAATTTCCGGTCATTGCATCGAGTCCCATTTTAACGAACGGTGTCAATGCGCCGAGTCCGACTTTATCGAGCAAACCGCCGACTAATCCGCCTAAAATTTTGCCTAGTCCAAACATTTTCTTTTCCTCCGATATTTTTCCAAAAATTCTGTCTAAGTTGAAAATTGCTGCTGTGCCTGAACACAAGCGTTTTTCGTTGTTCGTGTATATTATCGGCTCAGTTGAAAAAAAGTTTCCTGTTTTTTTTATTTTTTTGAAATAATTTTTGTATGATCGTTTATTCAGCCTTAAAACAGAATTGTTTGTGAATCAATAAAGATGACATACAATTAATTATAAGTTAATTTTTATATTTGCAATGATTCAATTTGAACAGGAATGGATAAACGGCGGCGTTTCGCTCGGTGCGGCGGCAGGTTGGACGGCGGAAGAGCTTCGACTGGTTTCCGAACTCGCCTACGCGCTCGCTGGGCAGGGAAGAAATCACGAGGCGATTACGATCTTTGAAGGATTGATCGCGCTCGCGCCCGCGACGGTTTATTTTGAAGCCGCGCTCGGCGCATTGTGGCTCAGAGAAAATAATCCGGCGCGTGCGCTGCCTCATCTAAATGCCGCGCTTACCGCCGATCCGCACGACATCTCGACGCGCGTTAATCGAGGCGAAGTATTTCTCAGGTTGGAAAATCTGATCGAATCGAAAAAGGATTTGACCTTTGCGCTGAAAGAACCGAACAATTTAACCAATAAAGAATTAGCCGATAAATGCCTGATCCGCGCCCGCGCTTTGCTGCGGGCTGTAGAAAGAATGAGCAAACAAAATGCCGGGCAACTGACTGAAAACTCTTAGAGTCTGTTTAAATTTTGAACATCCGGCTGTTTTGTCGCTGACAGCGACCAATTTAATAGCGTCGGGTCGCACCCGACGACTCGCCAAAAAGTCGTTCCGACGCTGAAAGTGTCGAACACTTTCGGTGACGAAAACCGATTGGTGCGTCAGATAAATTATTTATTCGCTCTGAAATTGACTACGAAAAAACTAACTTGGAAGTAAAAAAAAATAAATTTGAAATAAGTAGGAAACTTTTTCAAGATTTCACCGATAACAGTAGAAGAGCCATAAATCCATCAAATTTTCAAAATTGGATTCCGGCTAATTATTAGTAAAAGGGGAAATGATTATGAGCGACTTAATTTCGGGTGTTGTGCAAAAAGCATTTCAGCAGACTCTGCAAGATCAAACCGCCAAACCGCAGACCGAAACGACGGGCAAACGTAGTTTTGAAAGCTATCTACAGCAAAACGGCGGCACGGAAAACGGCGGCGTAACGCAATCGCAGGCAGCCGAACCGCAAAAGATCAGCGGCGCGGATATGCAATCGAAACTCGACCAAATGCAGGCTGATCTTCAACAGAAATTTAATCAAAATCAGCCGGCGAATAATAATTTTAATGCGATGATTCCCGAACTGAGCGACGGCAAATCGCGCCTCGGTTTATTAAAGGAAGCGTATAATAATATCGGCAATACCTCTAAAGCAACCGGCAATTTGAGTGGACGTTTTACTCAGATTGAAAGTGAATATAAAAATGTCGAACAGATTATGAAGTCCGACAAAAATCTTTCACCCGGCGAATTGCTGGCTTTGCAGGCGCGGCTTTATCAGGTTTCACAGCATATCGAGGTGATGACCAAAGTTGTTGACCAAATGGCTGGCGGCATCAAAACCGTTATCAACACGAATGTTTAATTGATTTTGCATAATCGAGGTGACAAATGGCTGGCGAAAACTTAAAAATTCAGACACCGCTGATTCCGCTTGCGCCTTCGCGCGGAAATGACAGAACCGTCGAAAAAAGTCGCGGACAAAAAACATTTGAAATCGGCGGAAAAATCCAGTCGAAAAATCAGCCTGACAGTTATCAGGCTGACGAACGAGATGATGCGCGTCCGGGCGCGGGTAATGAAAATTGGCTGCGTGAACGGACGGTCGAAGAGCTGAAAACCGTCATCAAAGCCGTGCAGATGGGCGCGACCGATCCGTGGCAGTTGACGGATATGATTTTTTACGCGCGTCATCCCGATATGAAAGGCGTGCCGCTGACCGCCGATCATCAGGATTTGCTCGACGAATGGAATTCGATCAGCGCGTTGATTGTTCACCCGACGATCAACGAAATCAAAGATGTTATCGGGGCGCAAAAACTCAACGATTTGGTCAATGAACGTCAGGATTTGACTCAGGCGATTTCCAAAGCGAGCCAGTTTAAGATTAACGCGGGAACTTTGGACAGTTACACGACGCGCTATGACGACGTGATTTTCAATGCGGTCGAATGGTGTCCGGGACTTTCACCGGCGGTTTTGAAGAGTTTGATCGCGCAGGAATCCAAATTTCACCCGACGGTTATTAATTCTTTCGGTTACGCGGGCATCGCGCAGTTCGGTCGAACGGCGGCGCGTGAAGTCGGCTTGAATGTCGGGATTGCCGGAAGCGCAGGCGATGAACGTCTCGATCCGTCAAAGGCGATTCCCGGCGCGGCGCGTCTGCTCAATATCAAAGCCAAAAGGTTGGGCGAAATCGCATTTTCACGTTACGGGCAACCCAACGGAATCGAGTTCTGGAAATTTGTCACGGCTGCCTATAACGGCGGCGAAGGCACAATTGCTCTGGCAATGGGCAACGCTTACCGCAACGGAATGGCACAGGCGCGAAATCAGGGAATGGTCGGTAATGAAGCCGTCAGCTACGCACGGCAATACGCTTCAAAGTGGGATAATTTGAAAATCGGCGGAACATCTTCACCGCTGGGACAAGCCGCCGCCAGATTTTTCCCGACGATTGCCGCTCAAAAATACAACGAAATCGGCAATTACCCGACACAAATCATCGGCAGAGTTGCGGGAAATTTTAAGTGAGCCGTTCAAAATATCGCCGGTGATTTATTTATAACTCATCTTACGCAAAGAGCAAATTTCCGCTCCTGTCGGTGAAAGCGACCGACGCTTCTTTTGCCGCCCGCAACTTCACATCTCTACTACACTCTCAATCTCGCCTTTTTTCGCAAACCATTTACTTTTGGTTATATTTATCGGCAAAAATGCTGAAATGTTTCCGACTTTGATAAATGATTACAAGTCTTTCATCGTGAAAAAGCCGAATTATTTTAGTTGACAGTGCGTTTTATTGACGTTTTTTAGTTCTGATCATCGTATGATTGGTAGAAAAATCACGCGCTTTGCCGATGTTTTTGATAAAACCGAACTGCGCGTAAAGATTTTCGAGCCGCGCTTCGTCCGAACTGCCGAAAGACGTGTCGGGTGTCAGCGCAAGCGGACAATTAACCTCGTCGGCAAGCGCAGTCAGATCGCGCATAAAATTTTTGCCCAAACCTTTTTGCCGATGTTCTTCGGCGACGATCAAAAAATCAACATAGATAAAGCCTTCGTGCGGAATCAGATTAAATTCAAGATTCGGATGAGTCTTTTTCAGCTTGCGGGTGAACATCCGGCATTCGTCTTCCCAGACGTTAATCAGAGGCGAGAGCGGTTCACTTGAAATTCTGCCGAGTGCCATATTTTCTCGACGGCAATCGAAATTTTGCCGAAAGATAACTCAGATCGTAATGCCTGCGCGGTATTCGCCCCAGACCTTTCTCAAGGTATGACTGATTTCGCCGATGAAGAATTTTTCAACGCAATCGGCAATACGATTCTAGGTTTTTTTGCATAGTGGAAAATTGCGGTAAAAAACTCGCTTTTGAAATCGGGTTCATATAGGAGAGTTTTACATTAAAATTTCGGAGTTGTCACTACTTTGTCCGATTAAAATTGTGAAAAGTTATTTATTTTTAATCAAACAAAGCACCACACCTGACAGCACTCCGAAAACTAAGCAGATAATAGAAACTAATTCGGTTAAATGTGATTTCCAAACCGGTGTTTCGTTGTAATTATAAACTATAGTCCGCCCGAAACCGTCTAAAAAAGTATTGTTGTTTGTCGTCAGCCGTGCGGGAAAATAAGTGAAATTAACTTTAAAAGCTTGTGGAAAAGTCAGTTCCGAAGAGGTTGAGGCTGGAGTCAGTTGCCATTTAACAATCTGTAAGGCGGTTTCTGATAAAAGTTCGTAATTGTTCGACAGAACTTTGATGTTTTCTGATTCAACAAGTTCGCCGGAAGCTCTGTATTTTCCAGTGATAAACAAAATCTTCAGATTTGTATTCTCATTGGCAAGTGCTTTTAATTGCTCGAAATCCTCCGCAGAGATTTCCGTTTCATCTATGACTAAAATAGCATCGCCAAGTTTTCTAATGACCTCGAAAACATTTGTGTCAAAACTTTTTGCATACAAAACATTGATTTCAGAATGTTCGTTGAATGCGAGGTATTCAGCAAGATTGAAAAATTCAAATTCATTTCCTGAACGGTTTTTCGTTTTTACTTTCAGCCACGCGAAAACGGGAATTAAATCGGCTTTTCGCGTTAATGCCGGTTCTTTGAGTTTAAAGTAGTGCCAGCCGTTGATTTGCCAAAGTTCCTGTATTTCATCTTCTTTTCGCAGTAGTTCAATTTGTGATTCGGATTTTATTAAAAAATTAGTGATTCCTAGTGTTCGAGCCAACTTTAATTTTGCTTTCGGGGTTAACTCGTTTTTGACAGATTCTCTCAAAGCCGTTCCATCAAGCCCGAAAACTTCTTTCGAGTTTGAAAAAAGATTATTTACCGCAGTCGCAAAAGGTGCGCTCAATGCTTGTTCCCGAAATACATTCCATAAAATTTGTTTGCCGTTCATTGCCAGTTGATGAGACAGGGCGCGGGATTTTGCCATTTCGCGGGTGTTTTGAGACGGCGAATTAAAAACCGCTTGCGATTCGACAATTTCAACCAAAATTTTACCGCTGTCGGTTTCGTTGACCGCTTTTTCAATTTGATTAATTTCATTTGCTTCAGGTTCAGATAAAGCCGCAATTCCAAAAGTTTGCGGCGGGTGAAGCCACGCCAAAAAACATACCGACAGTGTTAGAATTATTGCCGGAACTGCATTACTTGAATTGGAAACTTCTTTGAGCAAACGATTCAGCAGAGCGACTGTCGGCAGTATCGCTAAAATTATCGCACCGGATAAAGTTCGGGCAGGTTGAAAAGGTACTGATTGAGTTAAAAAACTAATCGGAGCTAAACTTGCAAAAGCAGCCGTGAAAATCATCAAACAAAGAATCGCCAATGATTTGTTGCGCTTTCTTTCAGTCCACGCGACAAAAAGACAAACAATCCAAATTAAATTAAGGCTTCCCAACGAAAAAAACAGATTATTAGCCAAAAGAGTTTTTCCAACGGCATATTGATACCACCAAATCAGGGGAAACAGCCAAATTCCGCTAATCAATACGGGTGAAGCCAATAGACCGAATAAATACAAATGTTTCAAGACGATTTGTTTTCCCGTCAATTCAGTTTTGCGTTTCCAAATTATGATAAGCCGGTAAACAAGCCAAAAGAACGCAAAAGCAGCGGCAAGCGGCAGATTATGCACATTACTGAGAATTGTCGCCGACAGAAATATGATGGACAGAATCGTTTCTTTAACTGAATCTTCGGCTTTGACCAAGGACGAAATCCAAAGACAAAGAAAACCGAACCCTAAAGTCTGTGAATAAAGCCCGACCTCGAACAAACCCAAAAGCCCGATGCCCGAAAGCGACGCGACGTTTGAACCACAAACAATTACGCCCGCCAAACAAACGGCAATTGAAGATTCAACCGCATCCAAACCAATATTCTTACTTAACCTGAAAAGTGCGAACGGTAGCAGAAGAAATGAAAAGGTCGTGACGAATTTCGCGGCAAGTGTTGCATCAATACCGAAAATGCTCATCAACGTCGCGCCCAGCCAATAAAAGAGCGGAGGATAAAAAACCGGGAACGGCATTCCATCCCAAAATTCAGGAATCGAACCGTTCAATGCGGGAAATATGTGTTGGTGATAAAGATGTAAAAGCGCAACGTGTCCCGATCCATCTGCTCCGGCAATCATTGGGCTTTGCCATAAATGTATAATAAAATAATTACTAATGAAAAGCCAAAAAAAATATGTGGCAAAAATGAAAATGAGGTATTTGTGCCGCGAAACGTATTGTTGGAACATTATTTTTTTGCATTGAGTTTAGATTTTTCTTTCAGCACTTCTTCAATAATTCTCTCTGACATTTGGCTACGAATGTCCTCGTCTCTGTCAGTGCCTGGAAAACTTTTAAGAACAAACCCTTGCGAGTCAACTAAAATATGTGTTGGAATTACCATTTTGTTTATTTCAGGTAAAATTTCAGCTTTATTTCCAGCCCAAATATATGATTTGGCTGATAAGTCAAGAGTTCTGGAGAATTCAACCAACTCCTCTGAGGATATTTTCGTTGAGAAAGAAACGACACAATATTCAATTTCATTGTCCACCAAGCTATTTTGAATAAATTGCATCTGATCTTTGGCACCTTTGCAAGCGCCGCACTCTGGATCTATTACTGAAATAACTGTCAGCGAATTCCTCGAATTTTGTGATAACAGGATTCCGTCAACATCTGTTAGTTTATCAAGCGCAATTCTTTGACCAATTTTAGGACCTGTCCAGTCATATTTTTCATTGCTGACTATTGACTCATAATCGTAAGTTGCGGTATTGTGAAAAATATATTTAAAGCCTTGAAATAAACATACGAAAAAACTCGTAAAAAACAAGCAAATGAATATTGAAAGGAGATTGTTTTTAGACATTGTGGTAAATAAAAGGTTTATTGTTTAGTTGGTTTACTTACCGGCTCATTTTTTTTCTTTTCTTGAATGTATTGCGGTAAACAGGATTCAAGTAATCCGAGTTTCAATCTTAAATGACTATTGCGGGAACTAATATCGGCTAAAGTATTGAATATACTAACATCGTTGTTCTCCAGTAATTTTGACGGCAACGAAATAAAATCTCTCAGCGGCGCATAATCTTTTTCAGGTTTATTTTCAGAATTTTCGCTGTCGGCGATATTAATATTTTTGATTGTTTCCCGAAAAACACTTTCGCTTTCAGAAGGCTGTAGTTTCACATATAATCGGGTTAATAATAAAAAATATCCAGCCTTTTCTGCGGCAGACATTTCAATCGAGTTAATTTCTTTACGGGTTTCTTCAAGATTTTCCAGAATAAAAGAATGGAAACGATCTAATTCTAATTTGCCTGCCAAACCTGTTCTTATGTATGGACGAAGTGTTTTAGGTGTATTATCAATAACTTTATAAACTGACGGAAGATCATTGTTCTCTATAAACTGGAGTGCTAACGAAAAAGCATTGTTCTCACGCCAACTTTCCCAAGTATTACTACCTAGACTCGCTCTTTCGCTTTCAGTCATATCATCCAATAAAGATACTATTTGATCAAATTTTTTTTCCTGCTCAAGTTTATTAATAGCCTGATAGAAATATTTAGGCTTCAAAAACTTATCATCCGTATCTCTGGCAGCTTGAATTAATTCATCAACCGTCTGGGGTTTATTCTCTTGAGTATCAGCTTGCGATAATCCTTGATTTGATTTTGGAAGATAAGGCTGACAGATTGAAATTTGCTGTCTAATAGTTTGAGACTGTTGAGGTAAATAAAGATCAAATTTATCAATAATCGGTGAAGCGACTATAATTATTTCGCAACCTGACTGGCGTTCCCGCTCGTCCAAAGCTGCCTGTGAAACCATACCGGTAAGCATTGTTAGGTAAGCTCGACGAACCGAATCGGACAAAATTTTTTCGTGGTAACTTGAAAACGCCGTTACAGATAATCTTGATATAAATCGTAAATCATAACTTTTTTGTGCGCGCATCAGTGAAGCTAAGAATAATTGTTCGGCTAACTCAGGCTTTTTAACCATAAGTTCTCCGATCAACCTGACAATTTGGAGAGGAATTCCCAAATTGAGAGATTTGACTCCCAGTTGATATGCGGATTGCGGATTTTTTTCGACGATTTGAAGAGCGATTAAGACCAAAGTATCAGGATTGGCTTGAGAGGTTTTTGATTGATCTGTTATTTTTACCAACTGATTGATTAAAGTTTGACTCAAAACTTCATCTAACCCAGCGATAATTTGAATTGTTTTTTGTGTATTTTTAACTTTTATTTCAAAACTGATTTTATCATCGGATTCCAAAGAACTAATAGTTAATATTGAGGCTTTTTTAAGAAAAACTTTGGCTTCTTGAGGATTGATCTTTTGCCACATCTGAGCTAATAAAGCCAGATGAACCGCCTGCTCTGTTTCAGGAAGAGTTGAAGAGTCTTGGACTATCTCATCTCGCAATCTTTCTACTCTTTGTTGCCAAACAGGAAAGTTTTTAATTTCTTTCGGTTTTTGCGGAAAACAGAAAAGAGGAAACAAAAAAAGGAACAAAAGACAGAAAGCAATCAAAATTTTTTTGGTTTTGAAATCGATAATATTTTTCATTATTTATTCCTTTTTTACTTTAGATCTATTTTATTTTTTTCTACACTGTTCTAATGGGGGACAATTTGTTCCAATATAATTACAGACCCAGTATGAGTCGGGTTGGTTACTGGATTGTCTACATCCATTGGCTTTACAGTCAATTGTTCCGCCATCTGGACATACCCAACTTCCGGGTCCGCCTCCGTAACTTTGCATAAAAGCAGTCCTAGTAAAAATACCGTTCGGAGCAAATGCTCCAAAAAGACCGCCGAACATCAATGAAACTAAAATTAGCTTTCGCCAATTTAAACTGCGAAAATTTTCTTTCATCAATTTAATCTCCTTATTTGTGAAATTAGAATAGATGTAAATTGTAAAAAAAAAAACATTTAACCTGTCAAGAAAAATTGTTCAAATATTCTATTGGATTTCCATAACTGTTTCAAATCGTGATGCCTTCCCGATATTCGCCCCAAACTTTTCTTAAAGTGTGGCTGATTTCGCCGACGGTCGCGTAATTTTCGACGCATTCGAGAATTTTCGGCAGCAGATTTTCGTCGGTCTGCGCGGCTGATTGAAGGTTTGAAACAGAACTTTCAAATTTCGCTGCGTCGCGCTTTTGACGCACGGCGCGAAGTCTCTCGACTTGAGCGCGTTCGATTTTCTCGTCAACTTTCAAAATCGGAATCGTCTGGTTTTCCTCGATTTGAAATTTATTAACGCCGACGACAATCGCGTCCTGCGTTTCGACGGCTTTTTGATAAATATACGCCGCTTCCTGAATCTCGCGCTGCGGAAATCCGAGTTCGATTGCCTTGAGCATTCCGCCGAGATCGTCAATTTTCGTGATGTAATCGGTCGCTTTTAATTCCAGTTGATTCGTCAATTCTTCAATCGCATACGAACCTGCAAGCGCGTCAACGATGTCCGCAACGCCGGATTCATTAGCGATCACCTGCTGTGTTCTAAGCGCAATTCGCGCGGCTTTTTCGGTCGGCAGCGACAATGCTTCGTCCATCCCGTTCGTGTGCAGCGATTGCGTTCCGCCCAAAACCGCCGCCAAAGCCTGAATCGTCGTTCGCACGATATTTACTTCCGGCTGTTGCGCCGTCAAGGTCGAACCGGCGGTTTGCGTGTGAAAGCGAAGCATCAGCGACTTCGGGTTTTTCGCCGAAAATCGCTCGCGCATAATCTTCGCCCACAAACGACGCGCGGCGCGAAATTTGGCGACTTCTTCTAATAAATTGAGATGCGAATTAAAGAAAAAAGACAAACGCGGCGCAAAATCGTCAACCTTTAAGCCGACTGAAATCGCGGCTTCGACATACGCGATGCCGTCCGCCAATGTAAAAGCCAATTCCTGCGCGGCGGTCGAACCGGCTTCGCGGATATGATAGCCGGAGATCGAAATCGTGTTCCAATTCGGCACGTTTTCGGCGCAAAACGCAAAGGTATCGGTAATCAAACGCATCGAAGGTTTCGGCGGAAAAATATAAGTTCCGCGAGCAATATATTCCTTCAAAATATCGTTCTGAATCGTCCCGTTGACCTTGTCGAACGCGACATTCTGCTTCCGCGCCACCGCCAAATACAGACACAATAGCGTCGAAGCCGTGGCGTTGATCGTCATCGAAGTCGAAACGTCGCCAAGCGGAATGCCGTCGAAAAGCGTCAGCATATCATCGAGCGAATCAATCGCCACGCCGACTTTGCCGACTTCGCCCGCCGCCAGTTCATCGTCCGAATCAAGCCCGATCTGCGTCGGTAAATCGAACGCGACGCTCAAGCCGGTCGTGCCTTGCGACAGCAGATATTTATAACGCCGGTTGGAATCTTCGGCGGTCGCAAATCCGGCGTATTGGCGCATCGTCCAAAACTTGCCGCGATACATATTCGCCCGCACGCCGCGAGTATATGGAAATTCGCCGGGATTTCCCAGTTCGTTTTGATAATCAATATCCGTATTTGCAGGGTTAAAATCGTTCGGCAATTCAATGCCCGAAGAAGTCTCAAATCGCTCGCGTCTCTCAGCCATAATGCCGCTAGATTAACATAAATACCGACCCGAAATACATACCCGGAAAAAAATAATCGGACTTTGATTTGCGCGGCTTTTTGATTATCATCTTCAAATCAAATCGTTTCATTTGCTATAATTTCCAAAACAAACAGATGCTCGAAACCGGCGAAATATTAAACATCAAACAAGCCAGCGCGTGGGCAACCGCGCACCTCGGCAAAACCGTTACGCCATCGAATATCGCGTATCTCATCAACTACGGCAGAATCCCGAAACTCGGCGACAACGGCGGAACATCCGTCGCCAAACAGGATTTGATTGATTATTACGAAAATTCGCAGCGGGAAACGAACTGGAAAAAACAACTCGGCGCAGATTTGAATTGGGCATTATCGTTCGACCAATACACCGAATCGCAGACAACCAAACACGTTCACCGACTGCACCCGTATAAAGGCAAATTCATTCCGCAACACAGTTATAATATATGGAACAGATAAACGAGACGAATTATTTGAAGAAAGAAGACCTTATTTATTGGATAGATAAATGGTTTGTTCAGGAAACCGCAAAAGATAAAATCGGTAGAGAGTTGACCGAAGATGAAATAACTGCGGTCACAAAATCTATCGAATGGGGTTTATGGGAATCCGCTTTTGAAGTTACCAAAATAGCCATCGGTTTAGCCGTTGAAAAAGAGAATTAAAATGCAAACATTTACAAAGATATTTCAAGGCGACAGCAAAGACATTTTGAAACAGTTTCAAGATGATTCGGTTGATTTGATTTTTACATCGCCGCCTTACGCCGACCGACGAAAACAAACTTACGGCGGCGTAAAACCGGAAGAATATGTCGAATGGTTTCTGCCTATTTCTGAACAACTTTTGCGCGTTCTCAGACCGACAGGAACTTTTATCTTAAACATTAAGGAAAAAGCTGAAAACGGTGAACGAAGCACTTATGTTCTCGAATTAATCTTGGCTTTACGCAAGCAAGGCTGGTTCTGGACGGAAGAATTTATTTGGCACAAAAAAAACTCGTATCCGGGCAAATGGTCAAATCGGTTTCGTGATTCTTGGGAAAGACTTTTGCAGTTTAACAAAAGCCGCAAATTCAATATGTATCAAGACGCTGTAAAAATTCCGGTTGGAGATTGGGCAAAAACTCGGCTGAAAAATTTAAGCGAAACCGACAAATCACGCGACAATGCCAAAAACGGAAGCGGTTTCGGCAAAAATGTTTCAAATTGGTTAGAGCGCGAAACCGTTTATCCGACAAATGTTCTACATCTTTCGACCGAATGCAATAACAAGAATCACAGCGCGGCTTTTCCCGATGCTTTGCCCGAATGGTTCATTAAACTTTTCACGCAAGAAGGTAATACGATTTTAGACCCGTTTGCCGGTTCGGGAACAACTTTGCGAGTTGCCCAAAATCTGAATCGAAATTCTGCCGGAATCGAAGTAGTTCCTGAGTATTGCGCTATGATCGAAAAAGAATTGAACCTAACAACGAACCAAAAGCCGAAAAAGAAAACTTATGCAACCACTACTTAAAGAAGTCACGGAATACGTCGAACAAAACATCGGCAGTTTTCACCAGAAAAGAATTGCCAGCTTAAATACTCTAAAACTCATAAATGTTTTGAAACGCAAAAATCCTTATCTTTTTAGAGCTAAATATCTTGTTACAGCAGCAGATTTAGTAAAAGCGTTGGCTGACGCTCATATTATTTCAAATGAAGAAACTATTTTTGGGGATTGGCTAGAAGGATTGGCTATATTCATTAATGAAAAAGTTTATAACGGCAGAAAATCCGGCATTCCAAATATTGATCTTGAATTTGATAAAGATGGTGTAAGATTCATCGTTTCAATAAAATCAGGACCAAATTGGGGAAACAGCAGTCAGGTAAACAAATTGAAAAGCGACTTTTTAACCGCAAAAAAAGCGTTACGAACAAGCAATTCCGGACTAAATATAACTGCTGTCAACGGCTGTTGTTATGGGCGCGACAATAAACCGGACAAAGGCGATTATTTCAAGTATTGCGGACAGCGATTTTGGGAGTTTATTTCAGGCGACACCGAACTTTACACGGACATTGTTGAGCCATTGGGACATCAAGCGAAAGAGAGGAACGAAGAATTTACAACGCTTTACGGACAAGTTCTTAACAAACTGACTTTACAATTTATCAACGAGTTTTGTAAGGAAAGTGGCGAGATTGATTGGCGCAAAATAGTCGAATTGAACTCAAAAACAATCACATAAAATCTGAAAACATCGGCGATTTGTATTCGGCGGAAAAGAATTTGAAAGAATTAAGATTTTCTGTTGGATTGTAAAAGATTTTGCTTTCCATTCCGTAGGAACATTTGTTAATAGCCCAGCGATTTATCGCCGGGTTTCGTCAAAATTAATTAAGTCCCGTAGGGACGAAAGAATTAAAGGAGATTGTGAAATGTCTCATTCATTCATTAGTTCTCTTCATCACTGCGTTTTCAGTACAAAAGAACGCCGACCGATGATTACACCGCAATTACAGCCGCGTCTTTTTCAATACGTCGGCGGCATCGCCCGTGAAAACAAAATTAAACTTCTCGCGGCAGGCGGCGTTGACGACCACATTCATCTTTTAATTTCGATGCCCTCGACAATTTCCATTTCAAAAACGATGCAGTTGATCAAAGGCGGTTCGTCAAAATGGATTCACGAAACTTTTACCGAGCATCGTCTGTTTGAATGGCAGGAAGGCTACGGCGCGTTTTCAATCGGTGTCGGCGATATTGAAAGGACAACGAATTACATTAACAATCAAGCAGAGCATCACAGAAAAATGGATTTCAAAACGGAATTTCTGGCGTTTTTGAACAAACACGGCATTGAATATGATGAACGATATATTTTTGATTGACGTAATCTTTCGTCCCTTGCGGGACTTCATTGCTTGATTATTGCATTCCCAACGATAAATCGTTGGGCTATTGACGATTGTCCCTGACGGGACACTTTAAAAGAAAAATCTGCTTTATTTTATGGCACTTGCTCGAACACAAATTACCGACATCGAAAATGTTTTGCGAACGGCTTTGAGAAATAAGTTTCTCAAATACAAGGCGCGAACCTGCCGCGATGTCTTTTCACACGCGATTACTCGGCACGGATCGGCTGGCTTTGTATTCGTTTATTCATTCGCTCAACACTAATTTCGGGACGAGCGTTTTCGAGCCGGTCGCCGTTGCGTTGGCGAAGTCGAATTTTGCGGACGCGAAAGCGCAGATGAAAGCGGGCGATTATATCAGCGCGGGCGCGTTTCAGGTGATTCAGACGATAATGACCGATTTGACCGCCGCAAAGGGAACGCCCGATAAAGCGGGCGAAATCGAACGCATCAGAGTCGTTTGCCGCGCCGGGGAAATGATAAAGGTCAAGCCGACGAAGATTGATGTTTTCGTCGAAGGCAAAGACGGCGAGTTGTTTTTGTTCGACATCAAAACGGCGAAACCGAATGCGGGCGGGTTTAAGGAATTTAAACGAACGCTGCTCGAATGGGTCGCCGCCGTTTTAGCCGATACGCCCGACGCGCAAGTTAATTCGCTGATTGCGATTCCCTACAATCCATACGCGCCCGAACCTTACAACCGCTGGACGATGCGCGGAATGCTCGATTTACCAAATGAATTAAAAGTCGCCGAAGAATTCTGGGATTTCTTGGGCGGCGCGGGCGCATACAACGATTTGCTCGACATTTTCGAGCGCGTCGGCATCGAATTGCGTGGTGAGATTGACGAATATTTTGCGAAGTTTAATATTCGATGAATAGTCGGCTTCTAATGCCGATTGAAGATTAATTCGTTCTTTGAGGCGGAAAAGTAATCTTGAAGAAATGTGTCTTGTTTCGGCGTGGACGCAATTTCAGTCAAGACCTTTTCCGCCTTTTTGACTAATGAGTGAACCTTGCGTAGCATTTTATGTTTAGCGTTGAACGGTGCAATAATTGATGAACGACAAACATTAATCATTGACCGTTCACGTTCACCATTACATTGAATTACTATAATTATTTTACCGAAATCGAAGAAACATTTATCCGTCGGCGCGGCAAAAATCTGTTGCTTTCGCCGATTGACTGGGCGTTGATCGAGACGTGGCAGGAACGCGATATTCCGCTGCATATCGTTTTGCGCGGGATCGAAAAGGTGTTCGATGTTGCCGAAGCGAATCCGCGCAAACGCTCGATCAAGAGCATCGCTTACTGCCGTGAGGAAATCGAAGCGCAGTTTGCCGAATGGAGCGAGCGGCAAATCGGCAAGGCGGACGAACCGACCGGCGAAACTTCGGCTGCGAATGAATTTTTTACTGCTGAAACCGTCACCGAACATCTCGAAAACGTCATCGCCGCGCTGCAGCAGCCGAAAAACGACCGTTTGAGCGAAGATTTTGTCCGCGCCGCCGTGCGTTTGAGCGAACTCAAAGACAATCTCGACGGCGATTACGAACAGATCGAAAATCATCTGACCGACATCGAAAAATTTCTCGACCACAGCCTGCTGACAAATGCCGACAGAGCGCATCTAACCGAATTGGAGACGGAAACCGCCAAGAGTCTGAGCGCGTATAAATCGAAAATGGAAAAGGAAGCGTATCGCCAAACCTTCGATATTATGCTGCTCAAACGCCTGCGCGACGAAGCGGCGATTCCGCGTCTGAGTTTGTTTTATATTTGATGTAAGCGAAAACGGGCGACTATATGGGATCGCCACTAAAATATATGAAAAATTTCTTAACAATCTGTGCGTTAATTGTTTTATCAACCGTTTATGCTGCGGCGCAAAAACCTAAACCGCGTCCGAAAGCCGCGCCGAAAGTCGCAGCCGTCAAACAAAGCGACACGGGAACGGTTTCGGGCAGAACTTATACCAATCCGACTTATAATTTTCAGGTAACTTTTCCCGATTCGTGGCTCATTCCCGACAAAGATTTCGAAAAATATATGCTCACGCAGGGCATTGATCTGCGGATTAAAATGCCGCCGAACAGCGCGGCGAAAACGAACGGGAAATTCGCGCCGATCAATTTAGTCGTGCTGCTGACGGCTTACAGTGCGCTGCCGGGAACGCCCGACGCGTCGACCGCCCGCATCTCGGTCGAAAACTTAAAGGCTCTGCCGCAGGTCAAAGACGCGGTTGATTATTTCGATCTGATGCGCGTTAATTTTCAAAATATGAAGCTCCCCGCCGACTTTAAATACTCGGAAACGCAGGCGGAAAAATTGGGCGAAGTGCAGTTTGCGTTTATTGATACATCGTCGAAAACCGATCAACGCCGTATGTATGCGACCGTGCGCGAGGGTCACGCGCTGATGTTCACGCTGATCTATCACAATGCCGAAGATTTGCAGGTTCTGCGCGACGCGCTCGCCGGCGGAAACTTTAAGTTAAATTAAAAACCGCAGACGCGGAAATTTGCGCTCCGGTAATGGTGCAATCTTTCGCTACTGATTCGATAATTATTGTCATCCGTCATAAAATTTAGGACACCGCCGACGAAATCAAAATTTGATAATCGTGTGGCGATCAAAAAGACATAAGCAAGTAGAGAATAAATTTGAGCAACAACGAATTGATCGGGCGCGAGGTCGAATTGAAGATCGAACGCATCGTGCCGCAGGGTTTGGGTTTGGGATTCGCGGAAAAACTGACGTTTTTCGTGCCTTTGACGGCGCAGGGCGATGTTGTCAGAGTTAAAATTAACCGGACAAAAGGCAAAATCGCGTTTGCCGACATCACGGAAATCATCGAGCCGTCAAAAGACCGCATCGCGCCGGAATGCGCGTATTTCGGACGCTGCGGCGGCTGTGATTTTCAGCATCTGCGCTATTCGGCGCAGCTCGACGCGAAAATTGCGATGCTCAAAGATTCGCTTTCGCGCATCGGCAAAATCAAATACGAACCGGAAATCGAAATTATTCCGAGTCCGCAGCCTTACGCCTATCGCGCCCGCGCCGCGTGGCATCTCGACACCAAACGCCGCAAATTCGGTTATTATCGAAGGCATTCGCACGATATTATTGATGTCGAAACCTGCCCGATTTTGACAGAAGAACTGCAAAATACGCTGACCGAACTGCGCGGCGAAATCACCTGGACGGATTTTTACGGTAAGCAGGTAGAAATCGAAGCTGCCAACGCCGGCGCGGAAGTTTCGATCTATTCGGACGAGATCATCGAACCGACCGACGAAATCTGGTTTGATGCGGCGGGCGAAAAATATCTCTATTCGGCGCACTGCTTTTTTCAGGGCAATTCGTCGCTCATCGAAAAACTGATCGAAACCGCCGTCGGCGACGCGAAAGGCGAACACGCGCTCGATTTATATTGCGGTGTCGGGCTGTTCACTTTGCCGCTCGCCCGCCGATTCGCCAAAGTTTCCGGCGTTGAAGGCGGCGAAAAAGCCGTCGAATTCGCCGAACGAAACATCGAAAACGCGCGGCTCGAAAACGTCGAAATCCATCAACAGTCAGTCGGCGAATGGTTGGCGGAAAATCAGTCGGAAACGAAAAACGCCGATTTCATCCTGCTCGATCCGCCGCGCACCGGCGCAGAACGCGAAACCATCGAAAGTTTGCTCTCGATTAAACCGCAAACAATCGTCTATGTTTCCTGCGAACCGTCGGTTTTAGCCAGAGATTTGCGAATTTTGATTGACGGAGGTTATGAGATCGAAAAAATGACCGCGCTCGACTTATTCCCGCAGACGCATCACGTCGAAACGATTGTTAAATTGATGAAGAATCAACAGGGATGAAGAAGATGGAAAGAGATTTTATGAAATAGCCAAATGATTTGCTTCAGCCGGTTTGATCCCTTTCCATCACTTTTATCCCTGTCAATTAATGTGTTTGTTTTTCATTCTTAAATATTAATAAAACTTTTGACAACTCTCAGTCGTTTAAATCATCTGAAATTTGAATAATTAACCGACAGTAAACTAAAATCTATTTATGGCTAAGAAAAATTCCGAATCAGACAATCAATCAACCGCCGCCGTTCGCAGTTTGTTTGTGCGCTGCCGTTATTGCGGGCAGAAAAATACCGTTAAAGAAGGTTACGTCAATAATCAGGCGAATTGCGGGAAATGCAAATTGCCGCTTTCCAACGAACCGCACAAAAAATTTGCCGAACTCAGCAAACACGAATATATTCATCCGGCTGACTCGAAAGCTCTCGCCGCTTTGAAGGCAATTCCGGGCATTGATACCGCGCTCAAACAGTTGTTGAAAGTGACGGGCGAATCGGCGATGCGCGTGACGTTTATGGCGAGCGCGGTTAAGATTACGCCGGAACAATGTCCCGATTTGTATGCCAAACTGCAAGTCGCCTGCACGACGCTCGGCGTTGATATGCCGGACTTTTTTATCCAGCAAAATCCGATGGTCAACGCATTTACGGGCGGCGTTGACAAACCCGTGATCGTACTGTGGACGGGACTTGTCGAACGGCTTAACGACGAAGAACTGCTCGCCGTGATCGCGCACGAAGTCGGGCATATTCACGCCGAACACGTTCTCTATCTGACGGCGGCGCGTTTGATCGAAGCCTTGATGAACGCTTCGGTGTCTTCAATCGTGCCGGGTTCGGAAATTATTAAATTTTTGGTTTCAGCCGGAATCAGCAGCGCGTTGCTCGCGTGGTCGCGTCGTGCCGAACTTTCGTGTGACCGCGCCGCTTTGCTCGTGACGCAAGACCCGCACGTTATCGGAACGACGATGATGAAACTTGCGGGCGGAACATTTGCGTCGAAGATCAACTACGATCAGTTTCTGGCGCAGGCGCGTGAATTTCAAAAAGATTACGACGAGAAAAAACTCGACCGTTTTTGGGCGGACTTACTTAACGCCGGACTTTCGCACCCGTTTCCGATCTGGCGCGTCGCTGAAATTCTTAAATGGGTTGACAGTGGGCAATACAACGATTTAATCAAGAAATAGGAAATTAAAAATTACAAATCGAGAAAGGGCAAAAGTAAATTTATTACTTTTGCCCTTTTAAATTTTATTTGAAAATGATTAAACTTCGCCCCCGTTTTCGCCTGATTGAAATGTTTTGATGACGAAATTAACCGCTTCAGTCGGCGAATCGGTCAGGTGAATCAAACCTAAATCTTCCTCATTAATATTCTTTTCGTTGAGCATCGTCGTTGTAATCCATTGCAAAAGTCCTTGCCAATACTGCGAACCGAACAGAACGACGGGGAAATTACGGATTTTGCGCGTTTGAATCAGCGTCAAGGCTTCAAAAAGTTCGTCCATCGTGCCGAAACCGCCGGGAAAAATGATGTAAGCGTTGGAATATTTGATGAAAACAGTCTTGCGGACAAAAAAGTATTTGAACGTCAGAGATTTGGTCAGATACGGATTAGCGTGTTGCTCGAACGGCAGTTCGATATTGCAGCCGACCGAAACCTTTCCCGCCGTGTGTGCGCCTCGATTCGCCGCTTCCATAATGCCGGGACCGCCGCCGGTGATGACCTCGAAATTAGCTTCGGCGAGCAATTTACCGACCTCGACCGCCGCCGTATAAAACGGATCGTCTTCCGCCGTTCGCGCCGAACCGAATACGGAAACGCCGCGCGTGATTGTCGCCATATTATCGAATCCGTTGACGAATTCGCCCATTATGCGGAAAACCCGCCACGAATCGGAAGTTTTATATTCGTCTTCGAGTTCCGGCGAACGCAGCAAAACCTCGTCGTCGGTCAAGTGCCAGTAATCGCTTTTCGCTTCCAGTTGTTTCGCCTCGGCAACCGTCTTCGGTTCGGTGGTTTTTGTTTTAAGTTTCTTTGACATAAAAAAGTTTGCAGATAGTTTGCAGGAAGTTTTAGGTAGTTTGCAGATAGTTGATGAAAATTACGGAATTTGTGAAAGATGTTTCAGTTTTCTACTCTGCAACCATCTGCAACTATCTGCAACTTCCTGCAAACTTCCTGTGAACTTACGACTAAATTCCCATAATATTGAATCCGCAGTCAACGTAGATGGTTTCGCCGGTGATGCCGCTGGCGAGATCGCTGACTAAAAATAACGCGGTGTTGCCGACTTCGCGGGCTTGGACGTTGCGTTTGAGCGGAGATTTTTCGCCGACATACGAGAACAGCGAACCCATATTTTTGACACCGCGAGCCGAAAGCGTTTGGATCGGTCCCGCGCTGATCGCATTAACGCGAATATTGTGTCTGCCCAAATCCGAGGCTAAATATCTGGTCGAAGCCTCAAGCGCGGCTTTGGCAACGCCCATCACGTTGTAGTTTTGCACGACCTTTTCCGCGCCGTAATAGCTCATACAGACGATGCTGCCGCCTTCGTTCATATACGGCAGAGCGGCGAGCGAGATTTGCGGCAGCGAAAACGCGCTGATTTCCATTGCAGTCAAAAATGCTTCGCGCGTGGTCGTTAAAAATTCGCCTTCGAGAGCTTCGCGCGGCGCAAACGCAATCGAATGAATGACAAAATCAATTCTGCCGTATTTATCGCCGACCGCTTTAAACGCCGCATCAACTTCCGCCTGATTCGTCACATCGCACGGCACGACGAGCGTGTCGGGCAAATCTTTGGTCAATTTTTCGACGTTTTCTTTGAGCCGTTCGCCCTGATATGTAAACGCGAGTTTCGCGCCCTGACCGAGACAGGCTTCGGCGCAAGCCCACGCAATCGAGCGTTTATTCGCCACGCCAACAATTATTCCGACTTTGTTTTCGAGCATAAATTGACAGTTATCAGTTATCAGTTATCAGTTATCAGTTATCAATATATATAAATCCAAATATTGATTAAATACTGTCAGTTATAAACTGTCAATTCACAATTGATAACTGATAACTGATAACTGATAACTGTTCTTATTCCATCGCGTAGGTTTTTTGGAGAGCGGCGAAATCGAGCAGACGAATGTCAACGTCAACCGAGGTCGAGGCAAATTTGTCTTTGAGCGACGAGCGAAGTTCGGCTTCGGCGACGGGTTCGAGCTGCGTCACCAACACGAGCAGCAGACGAATTTTCGAGCCGGGACGCATTTTATCAACAGTTTTTTTAAGTGCGTCGGCGCGGTGCAAAACTAAATTGACTTTTTCCTGATTCAAATGCGGTGTTACCAGAAAAGAGAGTTCGATGCAGGTAATCAAATCTTTTTTAACGAGAATCGCGTCGAAATATTCGCCCGCCAGACTGACGTGTCGAACCACAGGCATTTTCGCTTCCTGTTGAATTTGTCTGAGCGCAAGGTCTTCGGCAACGATATAAGCCGAGAGCAAATCGCTCATCTGTTCGGGTTCGATGTCGAGAACGCGGGAAAGTTCGCCGACTTCGTTTCGCAGTTTTTTCTGCTGACTTTCCGGCGAAACGACGCTCCAATCCAGACTGCGATTATCAACACCGACGGCAAATTTTTTCGATTCCCGCAGATGCAGATATGAAAAAACGGCAATGCCCAATGCGGAAAATAAAAATACCGCCGACAAAAGCAGATTGCGCGACGTAAACGCCAGCGTCATTCCCGCCAACAGGCAGACGATGACCACGGCGGCGAACCCCAAAAGCAAATAATTCGGCGCGGACGGCGAAAAATTAACCGCTGATCTTTCGAGTTGTTTATTCATTTTGAAAAAGTATAAAAAGAATATCTCTCAAAATAAATTATCAATCAACCGCAAAATCCGCAATTTCAAATTTCAATTGGATAAAGTGAACAGAACAATAGCCGCGAAAAGGCGCAAAAGGCGCAAAAAAGATTGAAAAAGAATTTGCTGTTTTCAAAAAAAAATTGCCTGCGAAACATAAGAAATAAACGAAAAAAAGATAAATCAAAAGAAAAAATAAATAAATTTTTCGTGTCTTTCGTGTATTTCGCAGGCAAATATTCTTATTCCCAAACCATTTCTCTCAATCTTTTTTGTGCCTTTTGCGTCTTCTTGCGGCTATTCATCTTAAATGCTGTTACGCAGTCGTCGCTTTTTCAAACGGAACATCGTCGAAATGCGTCATTTTTTTGAATGCCGCGAAACGCTCGTTGATTTCCTCGTGCGTCAGGCGGTCAACGCGCTCCGTGCCGAATTCTTCGACGTTGAACGAAGCCATCACCGAACCGTAAATCATCGCGCGGCGCATCGTTTCGTCGGTAATTTCTTTCTGCGAAGCGAGATAACCCATAAAACCGCCCGCGAAAGTATCGCCCGCGCCGGTCGGATCGAAAACCGATTCCAAAGGATAAGCCGGAACGACAAAGTATGAATCTTTCGTAAAAAGCGTCGCGCCGTATTCGCCGCGCTTGATGACGACGGCTTTCAAACCGTAATTCAAAATCGCTTTTGCGGCTTTGTGAATGTTCGGCTCGTCCGTTAATTGTCTGGCTTCGGCATCGTTGATGATAATGCAGTCAACGACTTTGATTGTTTCAATCAGCGCGTCCTTCATCGAAGAAATCCAAAAATTCATCGTGTCCATCGCCACGAATTCGGCTTTTTCGCACTGTTCACGCACCTGTTTCTGAATCATCGGCAAGATGTTTGCCAGAAAAACCAACCGCGAATTTTTAGATTCATTAGATAATTTCGGATCGAAAGTTTCAAACACATTGAGCTGTGTGTCGAGCGTGTGCGCCGTGTTCATATCGTAATCGTAGCGACCTTTCCAAAAGAAAGTTTTGCCGTCCGCGACGACTTCCACATCGTCCGTATTGATATGATGACGCTTAAAAACCGCCCACTCATCATCCGAAAAATCACCGCCGACAACCCCGACGGCACGAACGTCCGTAAAAAAACTCGCCGACAGCGAAAAATGCGTTCCCGCGCCGCCCAAAATCTTCTCGCGCTCGCCGAAAGGCGTTTCCAAACCGTCAAACGCGATTGAACCGACAACTGTTAAAGACATATTTTTATAAATTTCCTCTGATTAATTTTTCGATAATTGCTTAAATACTCTGCTATTCACAAACTTTCGATTTGTATAATAGAAACAAACTTCTTTAGTCGGAACTTCTCCGATAATTTCATTTTCCAGTAATAAAGGAGTGTTAAGAAATCGCACAAATTCAAACGGTTCTTCGTGCAGTTCGTAAGCCTCTTTTAACGTGACATTTCTAACTGAATAAACTTTATAATTTGGCGGATAATCATCAATCTCTTCGTCAAAACTATCTCTCCAAAACAAAAATAAATCGCCATTATATTCAGTTAAAAAAGCATCAGGCACATCCCAAAAACCACTGTAAAAGATTGGCAGCCATTCGTCTGCATGACCCATTGAGTTAATCAGCGATTTGATATTTACTTTCATTTCCTCTGATTAAAAAGTGAATATTTGCTCCCAAAAAACAAAGAAACAGATTACCATAAAATCTCGATTTCACCGAAACTTACTGATAATCTGCGGTTAAAGACTTAAATAAATTGGATTATTTTTGCGCCTGCAATTTTTTCAAAGTTTTTTCCGCGTCACCTTTGAATGCGCTTTGCGGGTATTTTTGAATTAAAATTCCGAGATACGCGACGGCGTTTTCGCGGAGTTTGTCGGGCGCGTATTTGTCTTTTTCTTTTTCAAACTTGAGATCAACTTTTTGCTTGCCTTTGTTGCCCGAAAGATAATAGCTGCTCATTCCGGCGTAATACAAAAATTCGTCCATTTTGGAAAAGTCGGGATACGCGGCGTAAGTTTCCTCGAAACGGTCAAGCACGGCTTTGTAGGCTTTTTTGACCTTGAAATACTGCTGCACGACTTCGAGATTATGTTTCGCGTCGGCTTCCAAAACCGGATCGCGGTCAACTTTCGGCTCGACATTTCTCTGCGCCGCAACCGAATTATCCAAAATAAAAAAACTGAAAAACGTAAAAATAACGGCTAAAAAATTCTTTTTCATAACTGATATACAGATGTTCGGACGGTGCGAAAAGTTTCCCTCACTTGATTTCAAAAGATAACAGCCGCCTGCAAAGCCTGATAAAATTTCTCCAAATAATTCTAAATTGCTATTTTTTCTTTTCAGAACTAACTTTTTCTGAAACAGTTGATAGAGTTAAAATACTTTTGAGGATTTCTTGTTGTTTCTTTTTAAATTTTTGTTCTCTTGTTCCAATGCGAATTTCCGTTGAATTGGCTTGAGCTAATTTAACTAATTGTTCTCGTGTTAATCTAAATGATACAGTTTCTGAAGTTCCGATTTCCAATCCTCTTGCGCCCGGAATTGTATTAACTTTAAAGTCAGCATCAATCAATTCGCCACTACCAAATTCAAATCTTTCATCATCAGCAATTGCATAAAATTTACTGTTCTTTAAAAGTTTCCACTGAGTATCGGCGGTTTTTACAACAATAAGAAAATCTTCAATATCTTTTGCAAGTTTGTTAGTTTTGAAGCCAAATCCTACATTGATTTCAAACGATGGAGTATCTGCCGGAGTTTTGCCAGTAAGTCCACCTGCAAAAATTTTACCGAAACTTTCACCAAACCCAATTAATTCGATAGAACATACAGCAAAGCCCTCATCAGAAAATCGATCATAATCAGATTTGCAATTATATTTTTGTCCGAGAGATTTTATTTGAAGTTTGATTTCATCGGAAGATTTAGTATTAACAGTAATTGACTTATCTTTTTCAATACTTTCCTTCTCTACATTTTGCGAAAAAGCTAAACAAGGAACAAAAAGAGCGAGTAATAGATAAGAGAATTTAAATTTCATTTTTTTCATAAAGGTTTTATTTTACACTATATTTCCCAATAATCGCATCAAGTTTTTTCGCCGTTTCCGGCTTCCATAATTCGGGCGCGGTGAAAATTGCGTTTTTGGTTGCGCCTTCAAACGGATTCGGCGTTGTTTTAGCGGCGACTCTTTTGACTGCTTCTTTCAAAACCAATTGCGCGTTGCGGACGTTTTTGTGCAGATATTCGATGACCATTTCAACCGAAACGTCGTCGTGACCTTCATACCAGCAATCGTAATCGGTGACGAGCGCGAGCGTCGCGTAGGCGATTTCGGCTTCGCGGGCGAGTTTGGCTTCCTGCAAATTCGTCATTCCGATAATGTCCATTCCCCAACTGCGGTAAACATTCGATTCGGCTTTGGTCGAAAACGCCGGACCTTCCATACAGATATATGTGCCGCCGCGATGAATTTTCAAGTTTTCGACGGTTTTGCACGACGCTTCCAAAATATCGCCGAGTTCGGCGCAAACCGGATGTGCGAACGTGATATGTCCGACGATGCCTTCGCCGAAAAACGTAGATTCTTCCGCCCGCGCACGAGTTCGGTCAAAAAACTGATCGGGAATACAAAAATCAGTCGGCGCATAATCTTCGCGCAAACTGCCGACTGCCGAAACCGACAAAATATAATCCACGCCGAGCAATTTCATCGCGTAAATATTCGCTCTGAACGGAAGTTCCGTCGGCGTTAATTTATGCCCGCGCCCGTGACGAGGCAAAAACGCGACCCGCTCGCCCATCAAAGTTCCGATTATAAAACTGTCCGAAGGCTTGCCAAACGGCGTATCTACTTCGACTTCCGTGACATCCGTCAATTCCGGCATCTGATACAAACCGCTGCCGCCGATAATTCCGATTTTTACTTGTTCCATTATTGATATTATTTCCTAAAATTTATTCCTCACAATAAAAGTGTTTTGATACATCTAATAAATTCGCCTCATAAATCGCTGAAAGCGATCAATTTAATAGCGTCGGGTAAAATGGAGCGAAGCGTAATGACACCCGACGAAAAGCAAAATAAAATATCGCTCGCTGAAAGTGAGCAACAAATTCTCGTTACCAAATTCGACGCTTTCAGCGTCGGAAATATGTCGGGCATTCACGTCGGGCGGCGCAGAGCCTTTGCCCGACGCTATCAAATTCGTCGCTGTCAGCGACCAAAACCCAAGAATTCTAAATTTAGAATGAACTCTCACACTCATTCGACCTTTCAAACCACGATTACTTTTAATTTTCCCTCAATCTCCGCCAAACGGCAAAGCGGCGTTGCATCGTCGTGATAGAACCAGCACAGCCAATTTTCACGAACAGCCTGCGGCAGAAGGTTCTTTTTGTTTGCCAGCGTTTCGAGCGGGTAAAGGTCGTAGCCCATAATCCACGGCAGGGAAATGTGGCGCGTCGTCGGGATCAGATCGGAAAAACTGTAAAGCGTTTCGCCGCCGGATTCGATTTTGACGGTCTGCATCGTCGCGTTATGCCCGCGCATTTCGGTCATCGTAATGCCTTTGACGACTTCGTAAACGCTCGGCTTTAGTTCGAGCTGACCGCTGTTTTCCAACGCCGCCCAATTGTCCGAAATATAACTTGCCTGATCGCGTTCGTTCGGACTGACGGCGTGTCTGAATTCGTTTTCGCTCACCAGATAACGCGCATTCGGAAACTGCGGAACAATAGTTTTACCGGCATTTTCCAAACCTGAAACCTGAAACCCGGAACCTGAAACTTCCAGAGTATTTCCGCCGCAATGATCGAAATGCAGATGCGTGTTGACGACGATGGTAATGTCTTTCGGCTGCCAGCCGGTTTGCTCGAAAAGAGTTTCAGCGAACGGCTTTTGACGGTTGACGGCGTAGATTTTCGATTCCTTTTCCGTCCATTTATCGCCCATTCCGGTTTCGATGAGAATTTTTTCTTTTGCCGTTTCGACAAACAAACAATGTGTCTGCATCGGAACGCGGTTGAGTTCGTCAGGCTTGGAAACACGCTCCCACAAAACACGCGGCACGACACCGAACATCGCGCCGCCGTCGAGCCGAAATTCAGTATCGGAAACAATCGAAATTGTAAAATCGCCGAATTTCATAAAATAATAGTAAATGGTAAATGGTGAATGGTAAATGTAAGAAAAATCTTCTCTTAACTCACCACTCACCATTCACCACTCACCACTAACTTCCATTCACCATTCAAAACTACTTTCCTTTCGCAGGTGCAGTTTTCGGCGCGACGGGAACTTTCGGCGAACCTTTTCCGCCCGGACCTGCGGGCATTCCTCCCGGCGGCATTCCCTGCATTTGCTGCTGCATTTGCTGCATTTGCATCTGCTGCTGAACCTGTTTGAGCTGTTCATCGGAAACCGGCGGAATGTCAAAATCCGTGGCGACTTCGACGTGATTGTCGGCGACGATTTTGTCTAAAACTTCCTTCTGTTTGTCCTGTTCCAATTTCGAGCGGACGAAATCTTTGACCGGCATTTCGCGTCCAGCCGGATTTTCCGGGTCTTTGACACCGGTCGAAATCAGGATGTGGCGCACGTCATATGTTTCGGTCGGTTGTCCCTGCGGGTCTTTGCCTTCTGATTTTTTCTCGAGTTTGATGATGTGATAACCAAACGACGTTTCGACCAGATCGGGCGCGATTTGTCCGGGCTGCTGTGCGAGCGCGGCGGCTTCAAATTCGGGCATCATCTTGCCTTTAGTCACTTTTTCGTAAAGTCCGCCGTTGTCTTTGCTGCCCGGATCGTCGGAATTTTCTTTTGCCAATTTCGCAAAATCCGCGCCGTTTTTCGCCTGATTAAGAATATCGAGAGCTTTGTTTTTCTTTTCCTGCGGGCTTAGTTCGGGATGTTCGCCGATGTATTTGTCAACATCTTCGTCGGTCACTTTTGTCTGATCGGCTAGTTTTTCTGCGTAGAGCGAAGCCAGAAAACTCGCCTGTTGGAGCTTGACCTGCAATTTGGTTTTGTCCTGAAGTTCCTGACTGATCTGTCCGGCTTTGAGTTTTTGGGCGTATTCTTCGTCGTAAATTTTAATTTTGGCAAAAAAATCACGCGCCTGTTTGCGTTCATCGTCGGTAATCTCGCGGTCTTTCATCTGCGGACTTTTCTTCTTCATCAGATTGACCTTGGTGTCGAGAAACTGGTTAAATTCGGTTTCGTGCCGCTTTGCATCGCTCCAGATCGCGCTGATGCCGCCGGCATTCGGATCGCCCCAGAAACTGTTGACCTGATCTTCGCTGATAAAACCGAACGGCGGCATCTGACCTTTATCTTTATTGAGGTCTTTGTCATAGTTGGTCGCCGTGATCTCGTCGCGGATGTTGTCGAGTTCGGCGGTCACTTCCGGGTCTTTGTCCAAACCTTCGCGCCGCGCCTGACTCGCCAGCGACATCAGTTGCTTGATGTTTTCAAGCTGTTTGGTTTTCAGTTCGGGATCGTCCGCCAAACGCTTCAAAACCATCGGATTCGCATCTTTTAAAAGCGTTTCCATATCCGATTTGGTGACGGAACTCTGTTCGGCGGCTTCTTTGCCGAGAACGCGGCTTTTCCACATTACAAGTCCGCCGCCGATGCCCAAAAGCACCACGACAATTAATAAAAATTTTGCTGTATTACTCAATTTAGTAAATCCTCACTTTTAAATTCGATAATTATAAACTAACCCGCAGTTCTGAAAAAGTTGTTATTTTCATCCAACTCTGCAACATCTGCAAACTTCTGTAAACTTTCTGTCAACTGCTTATCATTGAACATTTCAGTTGAATTCGGCAAACGCCGAACGATCAATGCCGCAAAAATATTTTATTGTTTCTGCACGAGTTCGAGCAAAACTCCGTTCGCCGACGACGGATGCACAAATGCGACCAGACAATTTTCCGCACCGACGCGCGGCGTTTCATCAATTAAACGCATTCCGTTCGCCTTTAGTTTCGCCAATGACGCGGCAATATCTTCGACCTCGACCGCAATATGATGAATGCCGCCGCCGCGTTTCTCGATAAATTTCGCAATCGGTGAATCATCGCTCGTCGCTTCGAGCAGTTCAATTCTGGTTTCGCCAATCGGCAGCATCGCCACTTTAACCTTCTGATCTTCAACCGTTTCCGTATGAACATTTTCCAGTCCGAGCGCGTCGCCCCAAAACTTTAACGCATCGTCAATTCCTTTAGTTGCAATGCCGAGATGATTGATTTTCATTAATGCTTTCGCTCCAAAATTCCGATTAGTATTTTCAGCAGTTCTTCAAGCTGGCGCGGAATTGTATAAATATTCAAATCCTGAATAATCCGTTTGTTTTTAACATCTAATTTGCCGAACTGCCACGCATTTCCGGTCGAAACCGCGCCGTATAAAAAATTGATTTCCTCGTCATTAAGCCATTCTTTCAAAGCGATCATCTCGACCGACAACTGTTTAAAGCCGCGATATAAATCTTCATTTTTGGCTTCGACGACCAAAAAATCGGTTTTCGTATGAAGCAGATAATCAAGCGAACCTTTAAGCTGACGGCTGACATCGAGCGGAAATTCGATTCTGATTTTCGCTTCGGCATTACGCGCGGCTTCGAGTAAAACGGGCGCAATCAAAGTTTCGCGCCGCGCCATTTCGCTTTCGAGCGCAACCCTCGAAAAAGCATCGTTCAAGCGACCGTTCAAATCGGCGATGTTTTCAACTTCCCGAACGGATTTCGGCAAATTCAGAGTTTCGACGTTAAAGCCGTAGTTCCAAAATCCGACAATTTCTTCAAAATCAGCATTGAGCTTGAAATAATCGAAAAATGTATAAGATTGTTCGGAAGAAATTGCTTGTCGTTTCATATTTTAAGTATTTTTCTTTAATTATTCCAATATACGTTTTGTTGCAATGCTGAGATGATTGATTTTCATAAAATTATAATGGCTTAAAGTTTTTTCGTTCGTCCGCCTGAATTTGCATCTGCTTTTCGCGTTCTTCTTTTTGCAGCTGAACTATATTTTCACGTTCAGTTTTATGTCTTATGAGAGTTTCAGAATAAGTTGATGTATAAACACCATCAATTTTATCCACTTCTTCCTTCTCTCGCACAAGAATCTTATCCAAAGTTTCCTTTTGAGTTTGTTTCAATTCATCACGCTCAACTTTTTGTTGACTTAATAAATCGCGGTAAGTGTATTTTTCGGTTGATTGTGCATTAGCTAAAACAAATGAAGCGCAGACAATCATAAAGGTAAAAAAGATTTTTAGTGCCAAGTTTTTCATTTAGATTATTTTTCCAAAATTCCAATCAATATTCGCATAATTTCTTCGAGATTACCGGGAATTCCAAATGATTCGATACTTTGAGAAATTGTCTTTGTTTCACGATCCAGCTTTCCAAAATGCCATTCTCTGCCGGTCGTGACGGTTCCGTAAATAGATTTACTCGTTTCTTCGTCCGATTTATCGAGTGCGACCATCTCGACGGCTAACTGCGTAAAACCGCGCGTCAAATCGGCGTTTTTGGCTTCGACGACGAGCAAGTGTCTTTCATCTCTCAAAAAATAATCGAGTGAACCTCTTAATTGATGATTATATTCAATCCAATATTCAGAGTTTAATTTCGCTTTTGACAGATGACGAACTTCAAAAATAATCGGGGCAATCAAAAATTCACGGCGCGTCACCTCGCTCTCCAAACTGATGTGAATCAAAACTTCTTCGATCTTTTCGGCTAAACTTTGGATAGACGGAATTTCATCCGAAAATCTCGGCAGTTGAAATCTTTCGTTCACTTTGGAATATCCGAAATAATTCAAAACTTCTTCAGTCGAAAGCCGCATTTTGAAATAATCGGAAAATGTATAGTCATTTTCAGGCAAAATTATATTCTGTTTCATCTCAAAATTTCCTCAATTGCCGAATACGGATTCGGTTTCTTTTCGACGACCTATTTTCTTTCTAAAATTTCAATAAAGATCCTGATTAAATCTTCCAAATCCTGCAATAAATCGTAGCTGCCGATGTCTTGCGTAACAATTTTCCGTTTGCGGTCGAGTTCGCCGAATTGCCAGATATTTCCGGTCGTGATTGCGCCGTAAATAATCTCCTGTTCACTTTCATCGGCTTTGTCGAGTGCCACCATTTCGACGGCAAGCTGCGTAAAACCGCGATTCATATCGGCGTTTTTAGCTTCGACGACGAGCAAATTTCTCTCACGGCGTAAAAGATAATCAAGCGAGCCTTTTAATTGATGATTATATTCAAGCCAATATTCCGAACGCAATTTTGATTCTGTCAAACGCCGAATTTCAGCGACAAACGGCGCAATCAAAAATTCGCGGCGCGTTATTTCATTTTCCAAACTGATGTGCAAAACCGCATCTTCGAGCGTTGCAAAAAGACGCTCCAAGTTTGGTAATTCCCGAACAGTTCGCGGCATTTCGATTCGTCCGAGTATTCTTTCATAACCGAAATAATCGAGAATGTCTTCGGTCGAAGCCCGCATTCGGAAATAATCGTGAAATGTATAATCTTTTTCGGGATCAATAATCTGTTTTTTCATATTCCCAAAATTTCCTCGACCGCCGCATACGGATTCGTTTTCTTTTCGGCTATTTCCTGCGCCAATGTTTCTATTCGTTCGTTTACGCCGCTGCGATTCAAAACTTCGGCGAGCAGCTTTTCCTGAAGAAGTCCGAGTAATCTCCATTTGGCGATTGATTGGCGGCGTTCGAGATTGTCGCTCGTTTTTTGAAATTCCTGATAACTTTCGATGGCTTTCGATAAATCTTCGATGCCTTTTGCTTCGGTCGCAATCGTTTTGACAATCGGCGAATTCCAGAAATCCGGTCGGTGCGCCAAACTTAAAAGTGCTTCGAGTTCCTTTTCGGTTCGCAGAACGCCTTCGCGGTCGGCTTTGTTGATGACGAAAACGTCGCCGATTTCCATAATTCCGGCTTTGATCGCCTGAATGTCGTCGCCCATTCCGGGAACGAGAACGACGACCGAAACGTCCGCCGTTTTGACGATTTCTACTTCGTCCTGTCCGACACCGACGGTTTCGACGATCACTTTATCAAAACCCGCCGCGTCCAAAATTGAAACCGCGTCAACCGTCGCGCGTGACAATCCGCCCAGATTTCCGCGCGTCGCCATCGAACGGATAAAGACGTTTTTGTCCAATCCGAGCGTGGACATTCTGATTCGGTCGCCCAAAATCGCGCCGCCCGAAAACGGACTCGACGGATCAATGCAGACAATGCCGACGCGTTCGCCGCGATCTTTGTAAAAAAGCGCGAGTTTATCAACGAGCGAAGATTTTCCCGCGCCGGGTGCGCCCGTGATGCCGATAATCAAAGCCTTTCCGGTTTTCGGGAAAACGGCTTTCATCAATTCGGCGGCATCATTTGCGCCGTTTTCGATTTTCGTGATGGCGCGGGCAACCGTTCGCGTGTCGCCGGCGAAGAGTTTTTCCGCAAAATCAATTTCGAGCATTATAATTTTTGAGTGCGATTTATATTCAAGTATAATTTTTGCATTTTTACCCGCAAACACAAAAAGGCGGCGGAATGTTTTATCAGTCCGCCGCTTTTTTTTCAGTTTTTCGATGTTGTTTTTACATCTGTCCTTCATCAGCCGACGGACCATAAATTGCAGGCACGGGAATATCGTTCAAACGCAAATAGACCGAAAGTTGACCGCGATGATGCCACGCGTGGTTCATACACATCGTGCGAATCGAGGCGATTCTCGGAAGCGTAAAATACACCGTTTCGCCATTTCTCAAAGACCAATCTTCGCGCATCGCTTCGTCGGAAGTGTTCTTCAATGTTTCCATAACTTCGGCGACATTTTTATCGAAATAGGCGACCAATTCGGCAGTCGTTTGCGGTTCAAAAGGTTTATATTCCATTGTCGCAAAGTCCAGTTCGTGCGTATTGCAGTTTTGCGCGATCCAACTCAGCATCTCGGCAATGTGCGTGGCTAAACGTCCCATTGCCATTGATTTCTCATGTGGTTTGAAATCGAACAATTCGGGCGGAATACGTTCCAAAAGTTTGCGCGTCGTCGCGGCTTCCTGACTCAGTTCTCCAAGTAATCCGGTAGCGATATTATACGATTTAGCAGTTGCGGTTTCCATAATTTTTTACTCCTTTATTTGTTTATTGTTGAAAGTTTAGAATCGAATATCGGTTGAAAACACCAACACCATAACAGCTTTGTTGCATCTGTGCAACAAGAGAAAATAAAAAAAAGTGAGTGAACAGAATTGGATTTTGTTCACTCACTTTTTCCTCGATTTCAACACCTAACCTTTGAGCAAAGATTTGGCGATCACGACTCTTTGAATTTCGCTCGTGCCTTCGCCGATGGTGCAGAGTTTGGAATCGCGCCAGTATTTTTCCGCCGGATAATCTTTCGTGTAACCGTAACCGCCGTGAATTTGGACGGATTCTTCCGAGACGCGCACCGCAACTTCGGAAGCGAAAAGTTTTGCCATCGCCGATTTTTGCGTAACTTTTTTGCCCGCATCTTTAAGCGCGGCGGCTTGCAAAGTGAGCAGTCGGGCGCATTCGATCTGCGTCGCCATATCCGCGAGTTTAAATTGAATCGCCTGAAATTCGGCTATCGGTTTGCCGAACTGCTGACGTTCCTTGGCATATTTGACCGCCGCTTCGTATGCGCCTTGTGCGATTCCGACCGACAGTGCGGCGATTGAAATGCGTCCGCCGTCCAAGATTTGCATCGCTTGCGTAAAGCCTTCGCCTTCGCTGCCGAGCATATTTTCCTGCGGCACATAACAGTCTTCAAAAACGACCGAAGCAGTTTCCGATGCCCGCATTCCGAGTTTATTTTCCTTTTTATCCGAACGAAAACCGTCCATCGTTTTATCGAAAATAAACGCCGAAATGCCTTTGTTGCCTTTTGATTTGTCGGTGACGGCGACGGCGACGAGCGTTTCGCAGGAAATGGCGTGAGTGATAAAATTTTTCGAGCCGTTGACCTTCCAGCCGCCGTTCGCGCGAATCGCGTTCGTCCGCGTCCCCGAAGCATCCGAACCGGCTTGCGCTTCGGTCAAACCCCACGCGCCGAAACTCTCGCCTTTGACGAGCGGCGCGAGATATTTTTGTTTCTGTGCTTCCGTGCCGAACATATAAATATGATTCGAGCAAAGCGAATTGTGCGCCGCGATGCTTAAACCGACCGAACCGTCAACGCGGGCGATTTCTTCGATGATCGTCGCATATTCGATATAACCCATCGCCGCGCCGCCGTATTCTTCGGGAAACAACACGCCCAAAAGTCCGAGTTCGGCGAGCTTCAGACGCAGTTCGACCGGGAAATGCTGCGTTTCGTCCCATTCCATCACATGCGGTTTAATCTCGCTTTCGGCAAACTCGCGGACGCTGTATTTGATTTGCTGCTGTTCTTCGTTTAGTTCAAAATTCATATAGTCAAAAAGTGATATAACAAATAATTATTTTACCATAATCAAACATCGGAAACAATCGGTTTTCAAAAAATTAACATCGCTGATGCCAAAAGGTTAGAATCTGAAAATGAACATACTAAAAACGCTGATTAAATGGCTGTTCGGCTTCGCCTTTATTTTGGCGGGAATCAATCACTTTTTGAGCGCGGAATTTTATCTGCGGATGATGCCGCCAATGTTGCCGTTTCCTTTATTTTTGATTTATTTGAGCGGTGTATTTGAAATCGCGCTCGGCGTTTTGCTGCTGATTCCTAAATATTCGCGTTTCGCGGCTTGGGGATTAATCGCGCTGCTGATCGCAGTTTTTCCGGCGAATATTTATATGGCGATGAACCCGCAAATATTCTCCGAATTCAGCCCGGCGGCGCAAATAATTCGTCTGCCGATTCAGTTTATTTTAATTGCAATTGCGTATTGGGTGAGAAATGGAAAATGGAAAATGGAAAATGGAAAATTAAGAAGTTAAAAATAATATTTTATTTTGAGTTTATTTCAGAACTAATCTTTTGTTCTTAATTTTCCATTTTCCATTTTCCATTTTCCATTATTTTTTCAAATTGCGCGTCGGTGCATTTTGAAATTTCTCACTGCGCGTGGCAAATTTGCGCTTCGGTTTTTGAGGTTTGAGAGCGCGTGAATGCGAGCGCGGCGCGGCATTTTCGGCGGCGGCTTTGGCTGATACTTTTTTCGGCGGTTTCGGGTTGAAAAATTCCTTTATTTCGTCCGCATCGAGTTCGCGGTATGCGCCGACACCGATGCGTTCGTCTTTGACGTGACCGATGGACAGGCGGCGCAGTTTGACGACCGAATTGCCGACGGCATCAAACATTTTGCGGATTTGCTGGTTGTGTCCTTCAAACAGAGTCACTTCAAACCAGCCGTTATTTTCCGTGTGTTTCAGTTCTTTGATGTCGGCGGGCGCAGTTTTGAAGCCGTCTTCGAGCGTGATGCCGCGCCGCAGTTTGTTGACGGCGTTGGCGTTCGGAATGCCTTTGACCTTGACTTCGTAAACCTTCGGAATTTTTTTTGACGAGGCGACGAGATTGGAAAATTCGCCGTCATTGGTCAGGATAATCAAGCCTTCGGTGTTGTAATCGAGCCGCCCGACGGGAAATAATCTGCCGAAACCCTTGACCAGATCGGTGACGAGTTTTCTGCCTTCGGGGTCAGCCGCGCTTGATAAATAACCTTTCGGTTTATTGAGCAAAACGTAAGCGTTGGCGCGTTTGGCGAGCAGGGAATTGATGAGTTTTCCGTGAACTTTGATGTGATCTTTTTCCGCGTCGGCTTTCGCGCCGGGTTCGTTGACAATCTTGCCGTTGACCGTCACCGCGCTGTCCGTCAGCAATTCTTCCGCGCCGCGTCTTGAAGCGATTCCGGCTTGTGCAATCAATTTATTTAATCTTTCCAGCATAAACCAACAATTCTAACTCATTTCGCCGTCGGTTTCATCTTCGACATCAAAAACCGCTTCGGTCGGCAGCAAATTTCTGCCGATAAATTCGTTTGCCGCGAACATAAAGTTGCCGACAAATCTTTGATCGCGGCTTGCCAGCGAAGATATGTTGATCGTTTCGCCGTCGTTCAGCTCAATTCCGAGAAACCAAATATCGTCGTTTTCATCGTCCTTTTCTTCGACCAGACAAAATTTTTCAAATTCGTCAAAATAATACAAATACTGACGTTTGCCGAAAATTCCGAAGCGTTTAATGAGAACGAAATCGTCGGTTCGATTGATGACGACTTTCGTTATCGGCGCGTGATAAAGCAACCAAACCGCCGCCGCAACCGCCGCCGCGCCCATCAAAAAAGCGAGCGTCAAAACCCACAACGGCTGACTGCCGAAGTCCACAAATCCGCCGAGTGCGCCATAAACAAAAATGCTGCCGATGACCGCAAAAAATAAACCGAACATCCACAAACAACCGGGAGATTCGCGGATTATTAATTCGTTGGCGGTTTGTTCGGACTGCATAAAAGCTAGGTTATTTGGAGCGATTATTTTGGGATTAATTTGTTGGAATCATCTGATATGTATGAATTCATCAAATAAGCCGCATCAAAATACTGACTATTTGAAGAACCGTCAGCAGTTGAAAGTTCTATTTTTTGCCCGTTTTTTAACGGCATCGTTAACCGGTAAATTATTCCGTTGCGTCCGCCTTGGGCAATTTTAACGGAAATTTTATTTGAAATTTCGCTAAATGAATAAACTGCGAAACCGTATTTAATCAAACTCTGTTTTCTAATCGAAACTGTCTGCGCCGGTTTATTTATTTTGGTCGTGATAACCGAATCGGATATTATCCAATATAAACTAATTACCGTGCCGAAAATAACGCTTAAAATCAACAAATTATCGGAGAAATATATTCCGGGACGAAGTAACAAATAAATGACAGCTAAAAAAATTAATGATAGGACTGAAAAGATATTCCGACTCGTTATTGGAATTTCCCGGATGATAATTTCGTCTTTATCTTGCCTGACTCGAATCATTTACATTCCCTGCGCCAAATCTTCAAAATCTTCAATCGAAGGCAGTTCCGATAAATCTTTGAGACCGAACTGCATCAGGAAATCTTTTGAAGTGCCGTATTGCATCGGTCGTCCGACGGTTTCTTTGCGACCTTTGGCGACGATTAATCGTTTATCCAGCAGTGTTTTGATTGCCGAAGTGCTTTGTGTGCCGCGAATTTCGAGAATTTCGGGAACGGTTGCAGGCTGTTTGTAAGCAATCACGGCGAGCGTTTCGAGCGCGGCAAGCGAGAGTTTGGCGTTCGGACGGGTTTTCAAAAAAGCGCGAATTTCCTCGTGATATTCGGTGCGCGTCGAGATTTGCCAGCCGCCCGCGATTTCTCTGAATTGCAAACCGCCTTCGCGCTGTTCATATTCATTTCGCAGTTCTTCAACCGCCGCCTCAATCGTGTCGCGGTCTTCGTTTAAAACTTCCGCCAAAATTTTTACCGTTATCGGTTCATCGGCGACAAAAATCAACGCTTCGACCATCGAAACGATTTCGCTAATGCTGCGCGATTGTTTTAATTCTTCCATACAGGTTTTTAACCGCATAGAAACATAGTTCACATAGTTTTACCTTTCTATGTGAACTATGTTTGAATGTGGTTTAAATCTTCTTCAAAATAATCTCGCCAAATGTCACAATTTGCATTAATTTAACGCTTTCGGTGCGGACAATTTCGAGAATGGCGATGAATGCCGTGACGAGTTCGCGTCGTGAGTGCATTTGCTCGAAAAATTCCAGCACGTTTAATTCTTTGCCGCCGAAAATATGTTTTTTCATCGTTTGCAGCATTTCCGCGAGCGAGATTTCTTCGCGTTCAATTTCCATTCGGACTTCTGCTTGGCGGCGAGCCATTATTTTTTGAAACACCGTCAACAGATCGAAAACCGTTGCGTTTGTTTCCTGATTATTATCGTCGGTTTCGATTCTGCCGCGCGGAAAAACGGCTTTAGCGATAATCGAGCGTTCGTAGAGCATCTGCGAAGCGTTTTTATATTTTTGATGTTCGAGCAATTGGCGGACGAGTATTTCGCGCGGGTCTTCCGCGTCTTCTTCGCCGGGTTCGAGAATCTCTTTCGGCAGCAGCATTTTCGATTTTATTTCGATCAAAGTTGCCGCCATCACCAAAAAATCTCCCGCAATCGTGATGTCGAGATTTTTCATCAGGCGAACATATTTTAAATATTCGTCGGTGATTCGCGCAATCGGAATATCGAAAATGTTCGCCTGTTCCTGTTTGATTAAATGCAGCAGCAAATCGAGCGGACCGTCAAAACCGCCGAGATTGAGCCGCAGTTCATCCCGCGACCGCCGCGAAATCTGCGGCTGAACGCTCTCGAAATCAAAACTTAATTGTTCAATTTGCGGCTGTTCCATTAAAAAGAAATTATAGCGTAAAGATTAAAAAATTAGACGCGGACGAACGCGGATTAAGCGGATTTACACAGATTTTAGACAAAACAGAAGTCCGCGCGAAAGCCGGGCAGCGGATAAAATTGCAGTTTCTGCGACCAAGTTCTGATTTATCCGTGAAAATCCGCTTAATCCGCGTTCGTCCGCGTCCTGTTAAATTTCAGATGTATTTCGTTTCGCGCAGGTAAATGATGTAATCGATCTTGGGCGGCGCAAAGCCGTTTTCACGCAGATTGAGCGTAATATTTCCGCGATGAATCGAAGAATGAAAAGGAACGTGCGCCAGCAGTTCGCGGAAAGTGTTTTCGCATTTCACGCCTTCGCTCGTGTGATATTTGGCGACTAAATCCAAACCTTCGTCGTCAAATTTCCGCAGCAATTTTTCGTATCTTTCGGCGGTTTCACGCGCTAACGCACCGCACTCGTCCAACGTCAAATTTTGCCAAAAATCGAATCCGGTCGAATCTTTGCCGTAGAGACGCTCGAAATATTCGGCTTCGGTAATCAGCAGATGCGCGAGGATTTTGTGCGATTTTTCGACGTAGTTTTCTCTCAGCGCGGTCAAAATACGACGGTTCGCCCAATCGTTATAATTAAAAATTTGACGCAGATGTTCAAGACTATTCATCAATTTTGACGGCGTATTCCTGCAACGCCGCAAGCGGAATATGTTTCAAAACCGAACTGTCGCAGGCTTCCAAAACGACCGGCGCGGCAACTCCGTTTTGATATGCGTCGAGCCAGCTCAGGGCGCAGACACACCATTTATCACCGGCAACCAAACCCGGAAAACCGTGCTGCGGCGCAGGCGTAATCAGATCGTTGCCGCGCGATTGCAGATAAAGCAAAAATTCGTTCGTCAATTCGGCGCAAACCGTGTGCATCCCGCGATCTTCGGCGTTCGTCCGGCAATTGCCGTCACGAAACCAACCCGTTAAAGGCTTTAAGCAACAGCATTTTAATTCCGTTCCGAGAACATTTGTCGGCTTCGGCTGATGCCCGTTGCCGTTACCGTTTCCGTTTGTGTAACTCATAAATTATTTTGAAATATATTCATTGCTTATCGGCAGATTTCAACCACATAGAAACATTGGACACAGAGATAAAACTTTTGATAAGCAAACAGCAAAAAAATCTTCGGTTTTTTGATTTTGATTCAGCTTTTTGTTTTCAACTATCTGTCACTGCCTGTAACTCTGAAAACTTTCTGTCAACTGCTCAAATCATATCACCGAGCCGCGTTTCGATTAAATTCTGCGATTCATCATAACTGAAAACTCTAGATTTTGTCACAAATCTCACGCCCAACGGAATCTCCAGCGAAAATGACGCGCCGCGCCCCGCAGTAACATCAATCGTCAGTTCCGTGTGTTTCCAAAATTCAAATTGATCCTTCGCCATATAAAAATCGCAGCCGTCAATTTCCCCAAGCCAAACGTCGCTAGAGCCGACGAGGAATTCGCCAGCCTCATAACACATCGGCGAAGAACCGTCGCAACAGCCGCCCGACTGATGAAACATCAATTCGCCGTGTTTCGCACGAATTTCGGCGATAACTTTTTTCGCCGCGCCGGTCACGAGAACTCTCGGAATATTGTTCATATTATTATTCTACGAAATTACGATTCGTGCTGAAATTCTTTATCGAGATTTTTGGTCGTCTCTTCCGTGATGCTCGAAACCGGAACTAATTCGTTGGTGTCGAATTTTCGTGTGCCGAAATTTTCGGGTGAACGATATTCGTCTTCGGGCAGCGATTTAACGGGAAATTTCCCGTCCGGCAATTCATTTTTTATTAAATCGTTGGCGGGCAAATCATCTTGCCGCTTCAAATTATTCCCGCCGAAAAGCGTCGGCAGAGACATTCTGATCGCGCCGCCGATGATAAAAATCAAGACGCTCAAAGCAAACAAAAATTTCGGCACGGCAACAAAATCACGCAGCATCGCCAGAATCAAAATCACCGCAAAGCCGAAAAACATCAACATTATTCCCTGCCGCGCCGCTTTATTTCTTTCGCTTCTTCTCCGCGCTTTTGTCTGCCGCAGTTCGGGCGCGAGCAAATCTTTAACCTCGCTGATCTCCAAACCGCATTTCGTGCAGAAGCGAATTTCATCCGAATTTTGCTGATGACCGCATCGAGGACAGTGCATAAAAAATTCTCCCTTTTACAAAATACGGGCAAAGACTCAAATAAGTTCATCAATCATCGTGAGCGAGATTTCTCAAACAACCTCGCGGAACATCAAAGATTGTTTGCGGCTTTGATGTTCGATTCGTTATCGAATTTTGGAACGCGGCGACCAGACCGCTTGCCAATAACGGTTTCGGTTGGACACCCGCGAAAACCGATGTCGAAATCTCCCGTCTGGAATCTTCGCTGACCGTTCTGCCCGACAGTCGGGCGATTTACCGCGAATGGCGAAAGATAGTTTTGAAAAATTCGTTTCCCGGCAAACAAGTCCGCGATGCCTGAATCGTCGCCGCAATGAATGTCCACCAAATCACGCGCATTGCCGACTTCCAACACAAATCACTTCTCCGTTTCATATTCACAAAACGAATGCTAAAATACACTTATAATGCCTGCGAGAGATAAAGTTCACCACATCGTAAAAAATGCGTTAATCAATGATGGTTGGCAGATAACTCACGATCCGTATTCTATGAAACTCGGTTCGGCGGATTTATTTGTTGATCTGGGCGCGGAAAAACTTATTGCGGCTGAAAAAGGAAATGTTAAAATAGCAGTTGAAGTAAAAAGTTTTCTGGGAAAATCAATCATAGCGGAAACTCAGGATGCAATCGGGCAATTTCTTATGTATCAAGTGGTGATGTCCGAATTTGAAGCAAATCGTGTGCTTTATCTAGCCATCGAGGAAGAAATATTCGACAATGAATTTTCCGACGCATTGAAAACACTTTTGCTGGAAAAATTGAATATCAAACTTTTGATTTTCAGAGCAAGTGAGGAGGGAATTGTAAAATGGCTGACTTAGAAAAATATCGTGATTACATCGAAGAAATAATCAATTACCGCGCAAAACATCAATACGTCAACAGTTCTCTGCAAAAAAAACCTGTTTTTGACCGCAATCACGACCGTTATTTATTAATGGTCAACGGTTTTGAAGGAACAAAAAGATTCAATTACGCGGTCATTGACGTTGAAATCATCAATGAAAAAATTTGGATTCATTACGACGGCACGGAAGAAGGCGTAGCAACTTATCTTCTGGAAAAAGGCGTGCCGAAACAAGATATTGTCCTCGCTTTTTACTCGCCTGAAAAACGTAAATTAACCGAATTTGCTGTTGCCTAAAAAATAGTTTGGTAACTTTAATACGTTAATAACAAACGATCTGCAACAAGCTCTTTATCTAGCGTTGAACCGCCCATTTGAAATCTTTTCAACATTGATAAACCACAATTTACAAAAATTTCTCGCTCGAAAAGACCTTTTGGAACCGGAACATCACAAATTAAATCGCCTGATTTTTTTGTGCCGTCAATGCTCAAAGCAACAAAAACTCCGCGTTTTTTGCAATCAACTATGGATTCAAAAAGATTTTCTAAGTTAAAAGATTGTGCGCCGTAGAGAATTGATTGACTATGGGAATATGGCGGATCACAATAAATCAAATCTCCTTTTTTAGCCATATACATAGCGAATTTGTAATCTTTGTGAAGGAAATCTGTGTTTTTTGTGCGTTCGCGCCACTCCATAACTCTCTCAGAAAAAGATTCAGGTGAAATGGGTTGATGAACACCACAAGGCGTGGACATAAAACCATCGGCTTGCCGAAATCTAATAACTCCGCCGTAACAAGACCGACTCAAAAACAATAAATCCGCGCCGTTTGGATAGTTATTGTAGCTTGCTTTTATTTTTTCGTATTCTTCCTTCTTGTCGCCGTTCTCAGCTTTATTCCATCTTTGCGAATACCACTCGATCAAAAGTTTCGGATTATTCTTGAGCGTTTTCCAAATCTCTATCAACGGTTTGAAAACATCTGACGCAACTGCAATTTGAGGTGACAACGTGCCAAGAATTGCTCCGCTTCCCAAAAAAGGTTCGTAATATGTATTAAATTGCTTTGGAAAATGTGAAACTATTTCGTGTGCAAATCTTTGCTTGTTGCCAATCCATTTTAGTAATTGAGTTTTGAAAGGCTTAACGTCGCGTAAATCTCTTTCGACTAAAAGTGATGGTTGAACTTGCATAATAGTTTCGACAAACAAAACGAATCATATTCCAATTTAGAATATGAGTCAAATGGATTTATATTTAAAAGATGCTCAAATTTGTCGGTTCGGCAGAACAATCTATCTTACAAAACTTATTAAAACGGTTTCGGACTGATGCTAATTTGAAACAATCTGAATTAGCCGAAATTCTCAATCAATCACAATCATTTGTCAGCAAATATGAAAGCGGTGAAAGACGTTTAGACCTTTTGGAATTATGGCAAATTTGTCAGGCATTAAACATTAATTTAACAGAGTTCGTTGCAGAATTTGAACAGTTATTGAATGAAAGCAAATAAATTATTTCTCAATCAACCAAAATCTTTTTGGGCAAATGTGCGGAGCATCAGCCAACATCTCGGTTACACTTTACGAGGAAAAAAGCAGATAAAAATCCCGACTATTGAAGAAATGTCTTCGACAATGAAGTCACTCGGATTAACTTCAATTCATTTAATTCACAATGGCGAAACAACAGATTTCGGCAATCTGTTAATTGCTTATTTTGAGCATCGGGCGGAAGTTCTGAATAATTTCGTGGCTTCCAAATTGATGAATGTAGAAAAAGCAAAACAAACATTTGAAAAATTAAAACTCGAATATAATCCAAAATGTCCTATTCCAATGAATAAACAAAAAGGCGAAAAGCAAGCACCTTCTTATTTTACGGGAATCATAAATATTTTAATCGAAGCTAACGCGCAGGGATTTAATTGTAATTACGATCCGAGAGAACTAACTTCTTTAACCTCTAACGGCGTTCCGATTCGCACTTTGGCAAGGCGCGTTGACGGAGCATTTACAAGCACAATTAATCCGATAGCCATTTGGGAAATCAAAGAATATTACTACACAACAACTTTCGGAAGTCGTGTTGCCGACGGTGTTTATGAAACATTATTAGACGGTCTAGAATTAGAAGAAGCCAAAGAACATGAAAATATAGACGTAAAACATTATTTGATGATTGACGATCACAATACTTGGTGGAATATGGGACGCTCATATCTCTGCCGAATTATAGATATGCTGCATATGGGTTATGTTGATGAAGTTTTGTTCGGTTATGAAGTTGTTGAAAGGCTTCCTGAAATAGTTAAAGAATGGGTTGAAATTGCAAAAGAAAAAGATGAACGAAAATTATAAAAATCTGCGTTCATCTATATTTAGCTGTTTAATTTTTTTTCTGTTTTTAGGTTCTACCGTCAATTTAATGGAAAGTGATAAAATCGGCAAATGTTTACCGAGCAATTTTTTGATTTATTATTAGAGTTTGGAGCGGATTGGAAAGTCAAAGAAGTTGAAAGTGACTTCGAAACTGAGGAAGTTGATATTTATGTCGAGTATGTTGGGACCGCAAAGATTTACGATTATGCCCCATCAAGACGTTGGCGGCATCTGGATACGATGCAGTTTAAGACATTTATCAACGCCTCATTGCCAAGGATTAAAGATGAGTTGGGGGAAGTCAAAACGCTCATCCCGCCGTGGGCGGAGCGACACGAGCGACACACCAAGTTATTTGAGAGTGCGGTGATAAGTTTGTTGCAGGCAACTAAGAATCAGAGTCAAACAGCGAACTTAATGAGATGCGGATTTGATGTCGTCAATCGGATTATGCACAATGCGACGCAGCGGGGACTGGCGCGGAGAAAGAAGAAAGAAAAGATTATCAGAGCCTTGAGCATTGATGAAAAATCATTTCAAAGCGGACATCATTACGCGACCATCTTGAGTGACCCGGAGGCGGGAAGAGTCTTGGAAGTCGTTGAGCATCGGACATTAGAAGCAAGTAAAGATTTGATCGATAAAGCATTAACGGTTGAGCAGAAAGCTCAGGTGAGAACTATCAGTATGGATATGTGGGAAGCATTTTTGAGTTTGGCAAAAGAGAAATTACCGGAAGCCGAAATAGTTCACGACAAATTTCATTTAATCAAATATCTGAATGAAGCCATCGATAAAGTCAGACGCAGAGAAGTCAAAGAGGAGGTTGAATTAAAAGACAGCCGGTATGCGTTATTGAAAAATGAAGAGAATTTAACCGACAAGCAAAGAATCAAATTTGCCGCCATTCGAGCGGCAAACTATGAAGTGAGTCGAGCGTGGGAAGTGCGGGAAAACTTTAAGGAAGTGTTCAAAAATGCGAGTCTCGAAGAAAGTGAAAGTATCTTTTGGGAATGGAGTGAATCAGTCAAAGCGACAAAAATAAAAGAAGTTATCAAAGTCGCCGAGATGTTTGCCAACCATTTGAAAGGAGTTCTCAATGCGATGACCGGCAGTTTGAGCAATGCCATGGCAGAAAGATTGAACGGAAAAATCCAGTTGTTAAAAACAGTTGCCAGAGGTTATCGAAAATTTGATAACTTCCGAAGCGCAATACTTTTCTTTTATGGGAAACTTAGCTTGTTTCCATTAAATTAGCGGTAGAACCTGTTTTTATTCAATAATACCCTTTGAACGTAGTTTTAATCTCATAACGTGATCAAGATTCTTTAAATCATCAGGATAAATTTCAACGAGTTCTAATTTATGTTTTGAATAAATATTTTTCTTTTCTTCTTTACGTTTCATATAATAACTATCGCCTTCCTTCCCCCAATATTCTATATAAACTGGTTTCCGCATTGGGTCATAAACAGTAAAATCACAGTAAATTTTTTCTGAAACATCCATTAATACTTCGTATCCGTGGCAAATATTATTTTTAAAAAGCCAATTATCGATCATCGTTTCACCCTGTGATCGGACATCATGACCATCATCACAATGAAATTCACGAGGATATTTTTGCCTAAAATCTTGTTCAAGAGCAGCAATTAATGAAACTTGTTTTGGTTCAATAATGGCATCAACATCAAAAAGTTTGTATAAATCGTCTTCATTTAACTGGATTTTAACTGGGAACTTAGCGGAAAACTGTTTTCCAGTTAAGTCTTGTATTTGTTTTTTGGTAGTTTTTTTGATGCCTTCATCTTCTGAGTCGAGACGAACTTTTACTTGATTAGGAAATCTTCCGTCGAATGCGTTTTCATCAAGATTTCCTTTCGTTCCGGTAGCACGCCAAATTCCGTAAGCAATTTCACTTTGGAAATTATAGAGCAGACAAACAGATTCAACCTCTACTTCATTTGTCCATTGCTCTCTTGCTCCGAAAAGATTTTTTTGCAGACAATAGTCTTGCGTATCGTTGTTACATTTAAAGATAAAAATATTCATAAAATTTTTGAGAGATAAAGTCCGGATTTTTAGTTTCAAGGATGAACGCAAATCATAAAAATCTGCGTTCATCCCTCATCATTCACACTTCATTCTCTAAAAAAATCCCATCGCCTTCTTATCATAAGAAATCAACATATTTTTGTTGTTGCGATAATGGTCGAGCATCATTTTGTGATTTTCTCGCCCGAAGCCGGATTTCTCTCACTCTCAATTTTGAAAGGTCGTATTCGAGTTCGTTATTCAAACTTTCCGTGTTCATAGTTGATTCTGTAAATTAATATCCGCCCTCAACTTTTGCTTGTCCCTCAAAATAATCGCCGTATGCGCCACGATTAACGAAAATTGACGGATCAATTCCATTTGGCGCAATTGCGCGATATTGTTCGTGATACTTTTTACCGCGTTCTTCCCAAACCTTTGCAATTTCAACATCATCGTCAAGCATAAACCAATACATATTTGCAATTAAGCCGACAACGTATAGCATTTCCACATCTTTGTGAATTTCAGCTTCAAAATATGCGTGTATTTCAGCGAACACAGGCAATAATTCCTTCATATTTTCTTCCCAAGATTTGGAAAACCCAGTTATATAATCAGGCTCAAAAGCTCCAAACCAAGCTAGAAACATTAAATGTAAGCCTAAATCACGGTCACGGTCGCCATTGTCCCATTGTTCCTTCAATATTTCGTAAGCCGCCGCCAAGGTTGGTTCGCCATTGATGCCGATGTTTCGATTTTCTAAATCAATTGCTTTTTGAGAAATTGGCATAAATAAATTGTGAAGATGAACGCAAATCAAAAAATCTGCGTTCATCTGTTTTCATCTATCGTTAATCACTCTCTAGAAAAATCCCATTGCTTTCTTATCATACGAAATCAACATATTTTTGTTGTTGCGGTAATGGTCGAGCATCATTTTGTGGTTTTCGCGTCCGAATCCGCTCTTTTTGTATCCGCCGAACGGGGCGTGCGCGGGGTAATTGTGATAGCAGTTGACCCAGACGCGACCGGCTTTGATGGCTCGCGGGATTTGGTAGAGTTGGTGCGCGTCGCGTGTCCAAACGCCTGCGCCTAAGCCGTAGAGCGTGTCGTTGGCGATGGCGATTGCGTCGGCTTCGTCTTTGAAGGTCGTAACGGACGCGACCGGACCGAAGATTTCTTCCTGAAAAACGCGCATTTTGTTGTGTCCTTTGATCAAAGTCGGCTCGACGTAATAACCTTCTTCGATGCCGTCGTGATTTCTGTGCGCCGCGCCGCCGCAGAGAACTTCCGCGCCTTCGTCTTTCCCGATTTGGATGTAATTCAGGATTTTTTCGTATTGATCGCTGCTCGCCTGTGCGCCGATCATAGTTTCGGGGTCGAGCGGATGTCCCATTTTTATTGCCTTTGTGCGTTCGACGATGCGTTCGATAAATTTGTCGGCGATTGATTCCTGCACCAAAATCCGCGACGGACAAGTGCAGACTTCGCCTTGATTGAGCGCGAAGAGTGCCGCGCCTTCGAGACATTTATCAAAGAAATCGTCGTCCGCGTCCATCACGCTTTCAAAAAATACGTTCGGCGATTTGCCGCCTAATTCGAGCGTTACGGGAATCAGATTCTGCGACGCATACTGCATAATAAGTCGTCCGGTCGTGGTTTCGCCGGTGAACGCGACTTTCGCAATTCGTTCGGATGTCGCCAAAGGTTTGCCCGCTTCGGGACCGAAACCGTTGACGATATTCAAAACTCCGGGCGGCAGAATATCTTTGATAAGTTCCATCAAAACCATAATGCTCGCGGGCGTTTGTTCGGCAGGTTTGACAATCGTGCAGTTGCCCGCCGCGAGTGCGGGAGCCATTTTCCACGTCGCCATCAAAATCGGAAAATTCCAAGGGATAATCTGCGCGACCACGCCCAGAGGCTCTTTGATATTCAGCGAAACCGTGTTCGCGTCGAGTTCCGTCGCGCCGCCTTCTTCCGCGCGAATCACGCCCGCGAAATAGCGAAAATGGTCAATCGCCAGCGGCAAATCCGCCGCCATCGTCTCCCGAATCGGCTTGCCGTTATCCCAAGTCTCAGCGCGGGCGAGAAGTTCGAGATTTTCTTCCATTTTATCGGCGATCTTCCACAAAAGATTGCTCCGCGTCGTCGCCGAAGCCACGTTCCACGACACCGCCGCTTTATGCGCCGCATCAAGCGCGAGTTCGATGTCGGCTTCGGTCGAACGGGCGACTTTGGTGAAAACTTTGCCGTCCACCGGCGAAATTACGTCGAAATATTCGCCGTTTTTCGGCGCAACGAATTCGCCGCCGATGAAATTATTGTATTGTTCCTTAAATTTCGGAATGTCGAATGATTTTTTTGCTGCGTCCATAGTTTTTTAACTCCTTAAAATTGTTTGCTGCCGAAAGAATTTCCGGTTATTTGAATAGATTTCGGTGAAATTTATTTTATCACCAACGGCGCGGGAATTCCCAAGAGCGAACAATACGAATCGGACGGCGTTCGAGCGATGCTGACCGGGAAAAAATTCATCCGACCCGTGTTTCATCGAATCCGACCGCCGTTTAACGCTTCCCGACCGCCGCCCGAATCGTCCTGACCCGCGTCCGATTCATCTGACCGCCGTTCAATCTTCCTGACCGCCGTTCAAAACCGCTGACCGATGTAAAAAATCTGCTGATCGGCGTTAAATAATCGCTGACCAACCGCAAAATCTCGCTGACCAACGCCCAAACAATCATTTGCAGATTTTTTTTCGCTCTGACCGACGTTCAGAGCGGCGTTACCAAGCATTTTCGGTAGTGAACCAAAAGTAAGGTTTTGGAGTTTATCGTCCCGGCGGGACGAATTGTTAATAGCCACGCGATTTATCGCGCGGCATTCCGCAATGTGGTCGAAGTCCCGAAGGGACGGCAGTTTCTTTCGTCCCTTCGGGACTCGAACCTTGATTTGAAGATGCCCACGCGATCAATCGCGGGGCTATTAACGATCTGTCCCTGTGGGACGATAAATCTCAAAGCATTACTTTTAGTTCACTATCAAAAAACTTTATGCTACTATTCCGCCTGCATAGCTTTTTAATCGCTTTTGTTTCTTAAATCGGCTCACAAAAAACTGCTTCGGCTTGCCGATACGCCGCCGTTACCGGCAATTATAACCACCGCAAAAACAGACCGGACAGAAAATAAAATGAAATATAAAAACATCAGGGAAGAAGAACTGAAAAACCAAGTCTCGCCGACTGGTTCAAGGACTTTGACGCGACGGAAATTTTAGGAAACATTGATTTCACGGTTTTTCCGAAACAGGACAATTTGTTCGGCAAAACGCCTCTGCTGTGGGCGGAATCGAAAACCGGCGATTTCGACATTCCGAAAATGTTCGTGCAGTTGATACTGACCATCGGCAAAGCCCGCACGTTTGACAAAACATTGCCGCCGGCATTTCCGCCTGCGCGTTGCATTTTTAATTCGCATCTTTTATATTTTTAACATACTCAAAAGGTCAACGGTTCTATACTTACAAGACTGCTTAACAATCTATGGCGAATAAAAACAAGAATTTACACAAAGCGAACAAGTCGAAAAACGACGAGTTTTATACGCAGCTTTCCGACATCGAAAAAGAGGTTCGACATTACAAAGAGCATTTCAAGGACAAGGTTGTTTTTTGTAATTGCGACGATCCGCGCGTGAGTAATTTTTTCCATTACTTTTCACACAATTTCGAGTCGTTGGGATTGAAAAAACTGATTACGACCTGCTATAAAAATCAAAATCCGGGTTTGTTCAGCGAACACGCTTCGGAAAAAGCGGTTTATCTCGAATACACGGGCGACAGAAACGGCAATAATGTTCCCGACCCCGAAGAAATCGGTATCAAAGAACTGAACGGCAATGGAGATTTTCGTAATGAGGAAAGCATCGAACTGCTCAAACAAGCCGATATTGTCGTCACCAATCCGCCGTTTTCGCTGTTTCGGGAATTTGAAATTTGGTAGAATCAACAAAAATGAATACAAAACAACAAAGAAAATCCACAGAACCTTTATACGAAACCGACTTTGGAAAGGCTTACCTAGGCGATAGTTTAGAGGTGATGAAGCACTTCCCAAACGATTCTATAAATCTGATTTTGACTTCGCCTCCATTTGCTTTGACAAGACAAAAGGAATACGGAAACAAATTAGAGCAGGAATATATTGATTGGTTTCTACAGTTTTCAAAGGAATTTTACAGGCTGTTAAAAGATGATGGTTCTTTAGTTATTGACTTGGGCGGTGCATATTTACCGGGACATCCTGTGAGAAGTATTTACCAGTATGAATTGCTCGTCCGACTTTGCAGAGAACAGAATTTCTTTTTGGCGCAAGAGTTTTTTCATTACAATCCTGCCCGACTGCCAACTCCTGCTGAATGGGTAACGGTTAGAAGAATTAGAGTAAAAGACAGCGTTAATATTGTTTGGTGGCTTTCCAAAACCGAATATCCAAAATCAGACAATAGACAAGTTCTAAAGCCATATAGCGAAAGTATGAAATCTCTTTTAAAGAATGGTTATAAGGCTCAAATGCGACCAAGCGGACACGACATTTCTGATAAATTCAGTAACGACAATGGCGGTGCTATTCCGCCGAATTTGCTTGAGTTAGCAAACACAGAAAGCAATAGTTATTATATGAAGCGGAGCAAAGAACTAGGAGTAAAATCACATCCGGCAAGATTTCCAAAAGAGTTTGCAGACTTCTTTATAAAATTCACAACCATAAATGGTGATTTGGTTCTCGACCCTTTTGCCGGAAGCAATACGACAGGCGCATCAGCAGAGAAACTCGGACGAAAATGGATAGCAATCGAACTTGATGAAAATTATTTGGAAAACAGCAAAATCAGATTTGAACAAGAACCGTCACTCTTTAAAATAGAGCATAAACTTAATGTCAAAACACAGAAAATATAATCTTTTAGATATTATCGTTCATTCGATTAACGATAGCGGTTGGAATGTTCTTTATGTTAATGACATCTCACAACATCCTTTCGTTCTTAAAATTTACAACAATAAAGAAAGCTACTTGCTCCGAATCTATATTTGGAACTTGACTCACGGCGGCGGTGCAGCGAGAGCGGCAGACGAATATCGCATTCAAATAACCGGAACAGACCATTTTGAACAAAAAGAAAGCGAGAAAACTTTAATTCTCGGTTGGTGGGAAGCGGTCGGTGTTTTCGCAGGTTTCGACTACACGAAACATACAGGCAAACTCGGTTATTCGCCTTCGATACAAATCCGCGAAGAGTTTTTGCGTAAGGCTCTGATAAATGGCTTCTCGCCTTGCAACAAAGGCAAGAATGAAATTGCCATAGCGTTTCGACCGGACTTTTTTGTAGATTATGTTCAAAGTTTAGAGCAACTTCACAGTTTTGGAACTTCGGCAAAAGACTTTAAAGTTTTAGAAGAAGTTTCAGACCACCCGATTGAACCAAATACAGAGCTTATTCAACAAGTAAGTAAGCAAAGACAAATTGCAGTAATTCAACTGAGAAAAAAACTTCGGGACGCAAGTTTCAAAGCCAGAGTATTAAATGCTTACGGCAACAAATGTGCTTTTAGTGGTTTGCAGTTGAAACTTGTTGATGCTGCTCACATACTTCCGGTTAGTTTCGATGGTTCAACAGATGACACATCAAATGGAATTGCACTTTCAGCTTTGTATCATCGAGCATACGACAGAGGACTCGTAACATTTAACGAGAAATATCAAACCATCGTAAATACGAGCGAAATGAAAAAGCTAAAAGAAATTGGTTATGACGGCGGAATGCAGAAATTCATAAAAGACATTCGACCGATAATAAATGTTCCGCCTTCAATTACTGACAGACCAAACATCAATTTTATTAAAGAAGCGAATAAATTGAGAGGCTGGAATATATAGAAGAGATTTATACGCATCTTTTAACCGGCGAAGAAAAACATTTAAGCATTCGCGCTTTCACCGACAACCAAAAGCGCGAAGCCTACGAAAGACAAGCCGGAATCTGCGTCAAATGCGGCGCACATTTTGAATTAAACGAAATGGAAGCCGACCACGCGACACCTTGGCACAGCGGCGGCAAAACATCAGCCGAAAACTGCCAGATGTTATGCAAAGACGATAATCGAAGAAAATCGGGAAAATAGCGGAAAATTTTATATAATCATCCGTAGCCGCATCGGGATTAGCTGAAATTTCTTTCTAATCCGGCGGTTTGCCGTTCGATAAAAACGCTGAAATCGGCATCTACGATAACCAGCCGCGACGTTTTTCAGACGAAGCCGCCGCAGTTTTTAACGCCGGACGTGAACTTTGGAAATACTATCATCAACAACAAGGCGCGAACGTCAACGCCGGTTTATATGACATCAGAGAATTTTTTCAGGGACGCAACGACCAAGGAAGAATGAACTCACGAAGCGTTGACGAAACTTACACAAAACTAATCGCCGACTTGCGGGGAAAACTGAATACGCTCGCCGGCAAAATAAAACCGAAAATTTACGAGTATGAATTTCTGAAACAATAACGACAGTGAACTAAAAGTAATGCTTTGATGATTTACGTCCCGCAGGGACAGATCGTTAATAGCCCCGCGATTTTCATTGCGGGGAAAAGTTCAAGATACATTGCGAGTCCCGTGAGGGACGAAAGAAACTGTCGTCCCTCACGGGACTGCCGCCTTTTATCGGATTAATCCCCACGATAAATCGCGGGGCTATCTACACTCGCTCCTTGCGGAGCAAAGAATTGACCGAGCATTACTTTTAGTTCACTGCCAAATTTCTCTTGAAAATCTTTGCGAAAAGGTGTATAAAATCAAACACACCGCACCGGAATCAGCCGAAATCTCTCAACTAATTCGACGGGCGGCGGTCACTTTCATCAGTCTGAAACGGAGTTAAAATTTATGAGCGACAGGAAGAGAAACATTCTCGAAGCGGCGGAACGCATCGGGTTTTACGGGACGGCGAATGAGGCTTTGGCAAGCGAACTGCCTTCGACGGTCGAAATGTTTGCCGCCAATGCGAACAATATCGAGCGTTTTCACCAAGCCGGTATCACGTCGGCTTCGGCGGACGGTGCGCGAACGAGCGGCACGCGCAGCAAAGTGGCGCGGTCGGAGGAAATCGTCGCCGATTTGCGGCGTGTGTCGCGGTCGGCGAAAATTATCGAAAGGAAAAATAAGAGTTTTAAGAATACGTTCACGATGCCGCGCAGCGGGCTGACTTATCAGGAAATCATCGAACGCGCCGATTCCTTTATCGCCGACGCGCCCGCCAATAAAGCCGATTTCGACAAACTCGCGCTGACGACGCAGTTCTTCGCCGATTTGAACACCGACGTTAAAGAATTTCGGGAAGTCGCGCACGACCAAGCCGACGCGCACCGCACCGGTGTCGGCGCGACCGCCGACACCGAAGCGATTATCAAAGACACGCTCGAAAACCGCCGCGAACTGGACACGGCAATCAAAAACCACTACCGCGACGACCCCGCCAAACTCGCCGAATGGCTGACCGCGAGCCACATCGAACGCAAAAAGAAACCCGCCGCACCGCCGACACCGCCGCAAAATCCGCCGGTCGTTTGACTTCAGGCGCATCGCTTCTAAAACGAACGGCACGGCGAATTTTAATTAACCGCACCGGCAATGCCGGTTTTCGCGTAAACGTCCGTCAAAGTTTCCCGCGCAATCGCTTTTGCTTTTTCCGCGCCGGTTTTTAAAATATCTTTTAAGTCTTCGTCCGAATAATTTTTGACGCGCTCTTGAAACGGTCTTAAGAATTCGATGACGGCTTCGGCGATTTCGGTTTTGAGATGCCCGTAGCCTTTGCCTGCAAAGTTGGCTTCGCATTCGGCGGGCGTTGTGCCGGTCATTAATTGGTAAATCGTCAGCAGATTGTTGATTGCAGGGCGCGATTCGTCGAATTTTATTTCCGTTCCCGAATCGGTAACGGCTTTTTTGAATTTTTTGATGATTGTATCTGCGTCGTCCAATAAAAACACCGCGCCGTTGGCGTTTTCATCCGACTTCGACATCTTTTTCGACGGATCGGCGAGCGACTGAATCTTTGCGCCGACGGGCGGAATAAACGGTTCGGGAACGACGAAGGTTTCGCCGAAATCGCGGTTGAATCTTTCGGCTAAATCGCGTGTTAATTCGAGATGCTGTTTTTGGTCTTGTCCGACCGGAACAAGATTAGTTTGATAAAGCAAAATGTCCGAAGCCATCAAAATCGGGTAAGCAAAAAGTCCGACACCGGAGCGTTCACGGTTGTCTTTAGCTTTTTCTTTAAACTGCGTCATCCGTTCGAGTTCGCCCATTCGCGCCGCGCACGAAAGAATCCACGCGAGTTCGGCGTGTTCGGAAACGTCCGATTGAATAAAAATTGTCGAAACTTCCGGGTCAACGCCCGACGCGAGATAAATCCGCGCCAAATCCAAAGTTTTCTGCCGCAGAACTTCCGGCTTTTGCGGCAAGGTAACAGCGTGAAGATTGACGATGCAGAAGAAACTTTCGTATTCGTTCTGCAAATTCACCCAATTTTTGAGCGCACCGAGATAATTGCCGATGTGAAGATTGCCCGTCGGCTGTGCGCCGCTAAAGATACGTTTTTTCATAGTTAATTAGAATGCAGCCTGCGCGAAATTCGCCGCGTAGCCATTATAAATTTAAAGTCTGTTTAAATATTTCCTCAAAATTCGCTGAAAGCGATAAATTTAACAGCGTCGGGTAAAATGTCGCATCTCGTTTTAATTATCGGGACAAGCCTTCTGCCGCCAACAGTTTGAAATTGATTCTGACTTCGCTGCGGTTGAAATTATTTAGAAGGCTGACAGTCCTGTCAAAATCCTGTCCGGCAAAGATTCGCAAAATCGAATAATCTATCCCGTAAAATCCGAAACTTCCGCCTTGTGTTAAAAGAAACTCGCCGTTTCGGACGTTTCCGTTGCCCTGAAAATTGTTGATAATGGCTGCTGCATCCGAAAGTTCGTTCATTTGCGGAATGAGCAGTTCAAACAATCGAAAAGCCTCGTTGGGTTCGATCATCGAGTAACCTTTAATTACCTGCATTAAAACACTCAATTCATTTGAACTTTCTGGTTTATCGGAAATCAGGGCGCGGACTTTGCCCAAAATTGCGCCCGCGTAGGCTTTATTTTCAGCCGGATTTTTTTGATAGACGACCTTGGCAAGATTAATAAACGCGCTGATGCGATTGCTTTCCGGGAAACTGTCCAGCAGATTTTCAGCCTCCGCAAATTTCCCCTCGTTCATCAACTGGTGCGCGTAATACCAATTCATACTTTGAACGGCGTTTTCGAGCGCGTCGTCCTCGAAATTATCGTCGAGAATTTCACGGGCGCGGGAGATATTTCCCTGTGAAACGAATTTATTAGCCGCTGCCAAATAGACGGACGGACGGTTTGCAAGCGGGACTTTTTTTGCTGCTTCGACCATTTGTTCGGGCGGCAAATCTTCCTTGATTTCCGGCGAAGACAAAACATTCGATTCGAATCCGCGTTCCCGCGCATTATCATTTTGAAATGCTTTGAGCTGCCCGACCAGATTGGGCGCGAGTTTTTCGGCTAACTGAACGATTTGATAATTATAATAGAATCCGTTTCTGTTGTTCTTGATCTGACTCAAATAAAAATCGAAATATTTAGTTGCTAAATTGTTCATTTGAACGGCATCGAGATTAAGATTTGTCCCGGTCTTTTGCCGGTTGGCGGCATATTCGTTCAAAAAAGCTGCGGTAATATTCAAATTTTGATAGTAGGATGGATTGTCGGTCGTGTATTTCGTTTGCAGTAATTTGCCGGTAATGTCGGTTGATAAATCCGCCGCCGCAGTCCGGTCTTTTTCAGCTAATTTTTTCAGCAGATTCAGAGTTTCATCGGTGATCCCTTTTTTAATCGAATCTTTGAGCAAATCGGCAGCCTGCGCCGGATTTTGATCGGCAGCCAACCTCGTTAAAGTTTGTTCCAAGTTGAGTTCCGTCTGCGCGAGATTGCCGTAGTTCGAGTTTCCACCGCCGATTTTCGCTGATTTTCGGGGTTGAACGGTGAGTGATTTAAGAAGATTTGCCGGTCGGGTTTTGGGCAAAAATTCGAGAGCTAACGCGGCATCGCGGGCGGCAACGATCTGAAAAATTTGAGGGCGCGTGACCAACCCGTTTAGTAATTCGTTTTGAGTATTCGGATTTTTACGCTCGTTTTCAGCTCGAATTTGCGCGTTAATCAATTCTAAAAAGGCGTTTTGAAATAATTCACGGGCGCGTTTTGAATCGGTTTCCCAGATTAAACTGCCGGTTTTGGCAAAAACGACCGCACGATTTTCGCTCAACTTTAAGTTCGGAATTTCCGAGAGAATTTGTTCAACCAGAACACTTTGCCGCTTTAATTTGTCTTTGGCAGATTTTGCCTCGTCGGTTTGTCCGGCGGCACTGCCGAAACAGCCAATGAGAATGAGATAAAATAAGGAAACGCGTCGAAGTAACATAAATTTCAGCCCCCGGTAAATGGTGATTTAACTATCAGAGTGACGGACAATATCAAAGGTTGCATCGGTCGGAAATTTTATTTTCCCGTTAAATTGTCAATCAAATTTTGCATTTCAAAATCATAAAAGTTCAAGAAAAACTTTACTTGCATCAATTGTTTTGTCTAAATCTTCCCGCGTATGAGCGATTGAAACAAACCACGATTCGTATTGCGACGGCGGCAGATAAATTCCGGCTTCGAGCAGCGCATTAAAATATCGTGAAAACGTGTCCGTATCCGACGTTTTCGCCGTGTCGAAATCAATTACCGTTTGATCGGTGAAAAATAACGTGAGCATCGAACCGACCCGATTGAGCGTGAAATTTAAGTTTAATTCATTGACGGCGTTCAAAATTCCGTCGGCTAAATGCTTGCTTTTCGCTTCCAGTTTGGCATAAAAATCAGCGTCGGCATCAATGATTTTCAGCGTTTCTAAACCTGCCGTCATTGCCAGAGGATTGCCTGACAAAGTTCCGGCTTGATAAACCGCGCCGCTTGGCGCGATCATTCGCATAATTTCTTCGCGTCCGCCGTATGCGCCGACCGGCAAGCCGCCGCCGATGATTTTGCCGAATGTCGTCAGGTCAGGCGTGATGCCGTAAATTTCCTGTGCGCCGCCTTTTGCCAGACGAAATCCGGTCATTACTTCGTCAAAAATTAATAAAATATTTTCGCTCGTGCAAACATCGCGCAATTGTCGGAGAAATTCTTTGTCAGCCGGAACGCAGCCCATATTTCCGCCGACTGGTTCGATGAACACGGCGGCGATTTCGCCTTTGTTGCTTTCAACTAACTCATAGACGGAATTGATGTTGTTGTATTTAGCATTGAGCGTGTCTTTGGCGGTTGATTTCGTCACCCCGGGCGAATCGGGCAATCCTAATGTCGCCACGCCGGAACCGGCTTTTGATAAAAACGAATCGCCGTGACCGTGATAACAACCTTCAAATTTGACGATTTTTTCGCGCCCCGTAAACCCGCGAGCAAGCCGCATCGCGCTCATCGTCGCTTCCGTTCCCGAATTGACCATTCGCACGATTTCGATTGACGGGACGAATTTTTTTATCAATACCGCAAGTTCGATTTCACGCTCATTCGACGCGCCGAAGCTCGTTCCCGACAGCGCAGTTTCCCGAATCGCTTCGATTACGCGCCCGTCCGCGTGTCCCAAAATCATCGGTCCCCACGAACCGATATAATCAATAAACTCGTTGCCGTCAACGTCCCACATTTCGCGCCTAAAGCCTTCGCCATATACAGCGGATCGCGCCCGACCGATTTGAACGCTCTGACGGGTGAATTTACGCCGCCCGGAATATGTTTTTTCGCTTCTGCAAACAGTTTACTGCTTTTTGTTGTATCCATAATAAAAGGGCAACAATTTGAATGCCCGCTGCTTTTCAATTTCTAAATTCAATAATTACCAACCAATAATCTTAAAACTAAGAAAAACCGAACTCGCACACGAATTACTATTTTAGCAGTCCGAAATAACTATTAATATATCAGTATAAGCGGTCGGTTTTGAAGTCAAGAAAAGTCGAAGGTCAACAGGATTGCGATTCTGTTAACCTTCGACTTGTTTTTAACACTATATTGTTCTGAAAATCCAGACTTTACTGCAAAGCAATAAAGTCTAGATTTTCAATGTTTTCGTTAACACCGATTACTTTGACAGCATTAGCAAAACTGTATCGTTTTGCTGCTACTTTAATAATCGTGGTTCCGCCGGATGCCACATCATTGAATCGGTAAAATCCAAAACTTCCGGTGGTTGTCGTGAACTTCTTACCGGTCGAATCAATTAATGTTAATAACGCATTTTTGATTCCCCGACCATTTGCCGTCAGGACCTTTCCGGTAATTGTTGCGCCTGCGGCGGTTGGTGCCACAATCACGACATTCCCGTCAGTATATGTCGGCTGCGTAACCGGCGCATTCGGATCAAAGCCGGATGCCTTCCGTTTTGCCAGCGTATCCGAAAGCGTGACTGGTGTCGTTGTCGTTGTTCCGGGTGCGCCGCTGGTTGTAAAGGTAATATTTACCAATGTCTTAACTGTTCCGACAGCAATTGTTCCTTCGGCAAAATTAGTGACCGAAATTCCGATCTGTCCCGCCGTGGCGACATTTGAAACGACATCGCCGCCCGAATTGCCGATTGTGACGACCGGATTGCTCAATGCCGTATTATCGTAACTGACGCTAAATGTATAACCCGCCTCATTCCCGGCAGTATCAACTAAAACCGGCACGATTACCTGCTGACCGGAACTGGTCGTTTGAGAGCCGATTCGGATTGCCGGGGCTGCCGTTGGTCCGTTAATCGTTTTGAGCAATCCTTTGCCTGGTAATTGGAGAATTGCTTTGGACGACGATGTAATAAATAGCGGAGGCGCAGATGACGGACCGCCCGGATTTTGAAAACCATCATTGCCCGCTGCATATCTGATCGCCTGCTGAATATCATCGCTGTCCACAAAACCATCGCCGCTGGTCGAACGCGGCGCACAATCCGTCCGTTGAAATTCGTTCGATTGATACGGCAAACCGGAGCCAACGCTGAATTGTCGAATTTGCATAACATCAGCTAAATCTACAAATCCGTTACCTGAAGGACGTGAAGCCACATCCGCTTCCGGTGACGGAGCTGCAAAAGTTTGACAACCGCGATTGATCGGTCCGCTAAGACTGAGCGTGTAATTTGAACCGGATGCAGGCGTGACGTTGATATCGTGGACGACTACCGTAAATGTTTGTCCGGCAGTGACGTTGAATCCGAATATCACACTTGTCCCTGAAGTACCTGCATCAGCCAGATAATTTACGTTCGGAGTCGCCGGAACGAATCCCGCGCTGTTATAGGCTGCGCCGTAAATAATGGCACCGTTTGTAGAATTTAAAGTAACCATTACACATCCGGCGGTAGTAGCCGTAAATGTATAGGCATCATATTGTCTTGCTCCGGTTGCAACGGTCAATCCGGGATTGACTTTTGCTGTCCCGCAAACACTAGCCACGCCAGTGCGGGCGAGCCTCCCGGTCTGCGTTCCTGTCGTCGCAGTATATTCGGGAGCAGTCGGCGGCACCGTCGTATCGAGCGTCGTCGTGACACTAAACGGCGGAATTGTAGTTACTGTGAAAGTAAATGTTTGGGCGGCGACTGTGCCGTTGTAATTGACGGTCAGCGTGAAATTAATCGTGCTTCCGCAAACAAAACTGTTTGCCAATTTAAATTTGTAGGGACTCGTATTGGTTCCCGTTCCTGTTTCCTTTGGAATATCAGGATATGACTTGGTTGCAGGCGGGAGAATTGTCACTCCCGGCGTGGTCGTGGATAATGTTGCCGTCACAGCAGTTGCATCGAGTCCGCCGGTATTTTTTATAGGAACATCTAAAGTGGCTGTTTCACCCGGATCGAGACGACCGTTTGCATTTTCGTCAACCGGTGTCGGCGCAGGCGTTGACGCGAGTTCGAGAATAGTGAAACCGCCGCCTAAACAGACATTGCCGTTTACTATCCCTCCGTCGGTAACGGTGACTCCTGTCGTAGTCGAAGTCGTGTAACCCTGTCTGAAAGCGGAGAGCGTGTAATCGCCGGGAGCGGCAATAATGTTTGAAATCAGATTTCCGCCCGCATTTGTCATCCTCAAAAATCCGCCTGACTGCGCCAAGACCGAGGCTCCGACTACCGGCAAACCAGTCGCGCAATTTGTCACGTTCGCGGCAATTTGCCCTTTAGGTGCCGCCGTGCATCCGGGAAATTTGAAGTTGGCAATGCGCGTACTCCATTTGAATTGATTATTAGTTCCAGTTCCGTTGTTTATTACTTCGCGCCATTCCTGTGTATACCAGAATGTGCAGTCGTCGGTCGGGTCAACGCTCATTGCGCTGTAATCGCCCCAGCGATTGCCGGAACTTTGAATGCCGGTGCTGGCGTGCATTGTCGCTTCGCCTTCGTTCATCGTGCCGGCGGCAACCTGTCCGCCCGTGCGTCCCGCCCAGACGATGTCCGGGAAATCCGCCGCGCCGATGCCCGAACGTGAAAATCCGAGCGCGAGATTACCTTGATTATCCTGCGCGATACTGCCCATCCAGCGGTTGCGTCCTGTGCCGCTCACCGGATCGGGAGCATGAGTTCCCTGATCGAAAACACTGAGCGCACCCGCGCCGCTCAGTCGCAGTTCTTCCCATCGAATTGCTGCCTGATGGGTTGCGGCAGTAGTTGGAGAAACACCGCTGACATTGACCGTCCAGTTAGTCACATATGAATTGATCGGTGCGGCGGTGGTGCCGAGATTGCGATATGCGACGCGGAACATATTGTTGGTGCCGAGTGCGTCTAAATAATTGGCGGCAGTTACCGTCGGCTGTTCGATGTCGGCTCTTCCGGTTGGATTTCTCGGATCGAAAGCGGCAACCGGAAGAGGCGTTTTAAGCGTGAAAGTCGAACTCGCCGGAGTGGTAAAATTCGGCACCATTTCGTGGACTTGGAGACTGTCAGTGCCGCCGAAAACTGCTGAATCGTATTCCATAAATAATTCGGCAGTTCCGGCAGCAGGCGGCGCGTAACCGTCAATGTCGGCAGCCAGATGACCGAACGAGTTAACATCCGAAAAATAAATATAATTGGCAGTCGGATCACCGACAAGCATTTTATTACGGTTAAAGGCGTAAAAACCACCCTGAATATAAGCAGTTCCAGCCGCGTTGAATTCGTGAGTTGACAGATAATAACCGTCCGTCCAGACCCCCCAATGCGGATAATCGGCAAAGTTGCCGTTCGGTGACGGGAAATCATATGCATACCAAGCTCCTGTCGGATCGCTTGTCTGCGAAACGGCGATACATTGACCGAAGGGCGCGACTGAATAAAACTGACTGATGACCCAGCGGTCAGCCATCGGATCATAATTGACCACCGGATCGCCGTCATTACGAGTGCGGCAAGTATCACCAGCCGGCAAACCGGCGAAGAGTGTACTGATGTTGGCGGTAGCGGTCAGAGCAGCACCGCTTTTGTTGAAAATTCTAAAAACGCCGAAGTTCGTTGCCTGCACATAATGATTAGGTCCGACATCGCCGACCGTATCCGGCGGCATCGAAGTAGTTCCAAAACCTGTCAGTAAATCCGCGCTCAAAATCCCGTTAAAGGAAAGTGCCGGTCCCGGCATCGCCTGCGGACTCAAAACCGAAAATTTCTGACGGCTCTTGTTTGCCAGCGCATCGGTTAAAATCATTTCATCCGAACCCGGAATAGTTCGGTCAACTTCAACTTCGTTATTTTCTTTGTCACTAATCACCTGTTCGCCATCAAAATCTTTTACTGCTTCGCCGACTCCGGGCAATTTATTAAGCGCAGGTGTAACGCCAAACGACTTCGACGTTTGAGAAATTGGATTTCCCGCCACAAATTCTCCGGTCCGCCTGACGAGTTTTATGACATTCGGTTTCTCGTCCTGATCTTCATCAATACGTTTTACCGATTTTTTATTTTTGCCGGGTTTGCCGGTATGTTTGGTCACGACGATTTTACCTGTCGGTCGCGCTTTGTTAGCTTTGTTTTGTGCAATACCGTAGTCAGGAACGGTCGCAATAATAGTAATAATAACTATTAGAAATTTGATTAGCTTCATTTTTGTCATTCTCATAGGGTTTTATTCTCCAAAAAATATTAAGAAATTATAACGACCGATATTTCAGCAAGGTAAAAATGCCTCGAAAACATTCTGCAAATAATTTGGGATTTAGATAAATAGAAATACGGATTCGGATAGTATATTAAGTTAATGGATTATTGACAAGTTAAATCTGTCCGACATACATAAAAGTTGATGGGTCAAATTGGAAAAATAACAAATTCATCAAAATTTACCGATAAAAATCATAGTAAAAATATTAATTTTCACACTGGGAAATTTTACCGCTGTCGAAGTCGAGATTTTGAAATCGTATATTTTGGTATTCTCTGCCGATAAAGCACTCATCCGCTAAACTGTCGCAATCAATTCTCCATCTTCGCGCCAAAAACCTTCACAATACAAAGCGGATCGCGTCCGGCTGATTTAAATATTTTGACAAATGAATCTGCGCCGCTGTGAATATGTTCTTTTGTTTAATCATAATTACCGGGAAATTACTCGAAGCAAAAAATTTCTTCAATAGACATCTTTCCAAAAAAATCGTAGGAATTTAACGGTTTTCACACGTTGAATAATCGAAGATGCAAATAATTTAACAAGACATATTATTTTGGAAAGATGTCTAATTATATTTTGAAATTTCGGGGCAACTTCGGGCAAACCGAAATTCCGCCTAAATGACCAAAAAGGTTTGTTTTATCAAGGCGGAATGTTAGTTTTGTTAAAAAATTTAATGTCCTTAATTTACCCTTTGAAAATATAAAACGGGGAATTTTGCCCGTAATTAATCAAAATTAATTTTTGCAGTATTTCGAGAGCATTTCAGAAGTTGTGATAAATGTTCTAAGCAATAGATTTGTCTAAATAATATGCGAATTGTTTGATGTGGCGCAGCATTTGCTAATGGCAAAGGTTGTTTCCCTCGAAACTTGTCCGTTTATTGGTGATTTTTTTGGGAGATCAAACAATAGAAGATTTGAATATTATAAAAAACTTTTTCATCCCGCACGAAAATACATAGAACGCCGGATTTAACTCTTGAAAATTACGATTTGATTTCAAGCATTGAATGAACAACAGCAATCACGAAAATACATTTAGAGAAAAAGGCTTTTCGTTGCTCGAAATACTGGTTGTTTTGGTGATTATCGGAATCTTGTCGGCGATGGCGATTGTCTCGTTCGCCAAACCGAAAGAGGAACTCAAACGACAGGAATTTGCCGGACAAATGAAGGCGTATTTTGACCGTGCGAGGTTTGATTCGATCAAACGGCGGGCGACTTCGGTTGATGAAATGGCGAAGATCACGATTGAAAACGATTCGACATATTCGCTGGCGAGCGACACGAATTCAAACGGGATTTTGGATGCCGTCGAGATTAACCGCATCGGTCAGCCGCAAAACGGTAACTTCAAAATAATTTCGGGTTCGACTGTTTATCCGATCAACATCCGATTCGATTTTCGCGGACGGATTCAGGCGACCGACGGCAGCAATTCGGTGATTAATCCGGTTTTTACAATCTGTGATTCGGGCTGTTCAAAGGTTTCGCCGAACGCTGAAAACTCGAATGTGATAATTATTTCGCCGACCGGCACGGTGAGTTTGTCGAAAGGCGGAACTTCGCAGCAGCAGGCGGCGCAGGCAAATGTTTCCAACGTCAGTGCCAATCAAAAAATCAATCAGATGGGAACGGTGGGGAATTAGGCGGCAGCAAAATCAAGTTAAAGGAAGAAATAATTGAACGAAGCGGCACAACATAATTCGGACGAAAAGGGATTCTCACTAATCGAAGTGGTAATCGCTTTGACGATTTTGCTGATCGCGCTGTTAGGCGTTTTGACGACGATTACCTACGCCATCACATATAACACGGGCAACAGTCTGCGTTCGCAATCGCTGGCGGTGATGCAGCAGCAAATCGAGATTTTGCAGAGCGCAAAATATAATCCGACGGTCACGGATCAGATTTTATCAGGCGGTTTGAAATCGCCTGCGGTAGTTAAATCCGCCGACGGCAACATTTTTCGCGTCGAGATTGCGGTTGACGATAATCCCTTCGCCGCCGGAGTTCAGACTGATTCTGCAAAAACGCTCAAAGAGATTTCAATCGTCGTGACACCCGAAACATCCGTCGGCGGTTGGCAAAATTCGGCTGCGGCAAAAGTGACCATTCGCCGCGTGAGGGGAAATTAATTCGATGAAAGAAATAAACGCCGATCAGAAAGGTTTTTCATTAATTGAATTGATTATCGCAATGACGCTGACTTTGGTCTTGATGAGTTTGGCGACTTCGATATTAAGTCGGGCTTTTAGTGTGCGTGAACGGGAAGGGCGGCGCACCGAAGCCCTGATTTTAACGCAGGCATCGCTCAACGTGATGTCGCGCGAGATTGCCAACGCCGGTTTCGGTTTGACCGACAACGGGATTGTGGTTGCCGATTCAAACCGCAAATCTCTGCATTTCCGCACAAATATCGTCAATAACGATGCGGCAACCGACGATCCGGGCGAAGATGTCGCCTATTATTTCGATCAAAATTCGCAGGGAATTTACCGTTACGATCATTTCAATAATCCGCAAACTTCGACGGTCGTGCCGGAAATGAGCGATTTGAATTTTCAGTATTTCGATTACAGCGGCGACAGTTCAACTCCGGCACTCAACGATGTGCCGAGCGCAAATACCGGCAGAATCAGAATCACACTGACCGTCAAACTGCCTGCCGTGCAGGGACAGCCGGAACAATCTATAACTTGCACGACCGATGTCGCACTGCGAAATTCGAGTTATTTTCTCAAACAAATTTGATCGGCGGAATGTTAAATAAGTTGAAGTATGAAAACGGATTTAGTCAACAATAGAGATCGAAAGGGCGAAAAAGGCGCGGCGATGGTGATGGTTTTGCTGATGACCTTTTTGCTGCTCGCGGCGTGTATGGGCGTTTTGCTCGGCGCGGCTGTCAATACTTCAAACGTCACCGATGCGATCTCCGAACAGCAGGCATATTACGCGGCGGAAAGCGGAATCCAGTCGGCGGTTAATGTTTTGCGAAGAAATGTCGCGCCGAATCCGCTGCTCGATTCGACGAAATCGGCGAGTCATCCGAACAACAAAATCGATTATTATCGGGCGGTCAAAAACGATTCTTCCAACAAACCCGGCGACACGTCCGCCAATCCGAGACTGTCGCGCTGGCTCGATTACAACTACACGCCGCCGGGTGAAAGCAATCCTGACCGCGTGACAATCGGTGACGGCACATACAATCCGATGTCGGGCAGCGCGTTCAGCGTGACGGTCAGCAATCCCGATAATCCGGCGAAAATTTTGGATTTAACCGTCACGGGCAGCGTCGGAAATGCCGGTGCGACCTCGAAAACCTACGATAAAAAAGGCGGTTTCTTAGGACTGCAAATCGTCGGCACGACCACCGTCGAATATGTTGCAGCCAATACGCATACGACGGTCAATTCGCGCGAAATAGATTCAAATTCAAACCTCGATCTCGGAAGTTTCAAAATCACCGCGACCGGTGAAGGCGCGACCGTTACTGATACGCCGTTTGAAATCACGGTTAAAATGACCGCTCCGGCACAGGCGACCGTCAGATTAAAGGGAACGATTAAAAGCGGCGTGGTCACTTCCGTTTCGGTCGGAGATTTGAAAATCGCGTTTGAAACACCGATTCCGAGTTTGATCGGAGTCTTTTTAATTCCCGGCACGCAGATCACACCGAACGCTCCGAACGTCAATAACGGTGTCACGAAGTTGGTCAATAATTCAGGTTTGAGCGCAAATTCGGGAATTAAAATCGTGTTATCGCCGCCGCGCCGTCTGCTGATTCGGTCGGTCGGTTACGGACCGAAAGGTGCGCGAAAAGTGATGGAAGCAATCGTCCGCCGCGATAACTTTGACGGGCTGATTCCTGCCGCCGTGACGCTGGTCGGATCGCTCACCGATTCGGTTTTCAAATCGAGCAACAATAATTTTCAGCAGGTTTCATATTCCGGCAGCGATCCGTTGAGCAACGCTAAAAGTCCGTATATCGGAACGGTCGGTTCGATGAACGGTTCGGGCGGATTGTTAAGCGGATTACTGAGCGGTCTGACGAACACGCTCAATTTAAGTTCCGCCGCTTGTCCGGGATGTTCGACCGACGGCGGCAGTCCCGCGCCGGTCGCAGCGGATGAAACGCCCGATTTCTTAAAGTCAGCCGCCAACTTGGATAAAACGATCAACGAACTCAAAGAAACCGCCAAATCTCAGGGACGATACTATCCGACCGGCACGACTCCGACCGATTTCGGCAATAATTCGGACGGCACGGGCATTACTTTCATTGACGGCGACGGTATTTTAAGCGGTTCGGGCGGCGGCACTCTGATTGTCACGGGCAAATTGACGCTCGATAAAACTTTCGATTTCAACGGCACGATTTTTGTCACCGGACAATCGGGAGTTCGCCGCACGGGAAACGGTGTCGGCAGTATTCAGGGAAATCTGGTCGTTGCGCCGTATAAAGCGACTGATTTGAACGACGGGTTTTTGCCGCCGAAATACGACATCACCGGCGGCACGGTTTCTTCGGTTTTATATACCGCAAACGGTCTTTTGCTCGGTTCAAACAACTACAGTACGATCATCGTCGGCGTAGTTGAAAAGTAAATTTATATTGAAACAGAAGCCTGCGCGTGAGCAGGGGCGGAAGACGAACGCAGATTTTAAAACTAATTTTTATAATTATCATGAAACACCGAATTGCAACTTACAAAATCCTGTTCTTATCAGCATTAATTTTTATCCCGCTTCTTGCCGGATGTTCAAAAACCGCCGTTAAAAAAGCCGTCGAAAACGAAAGAATCAGCATTATCAACGCTGAAATGATTGATTTTCGTCGCGGCGGCAACCATATTCTGAATGTTCAATCGGTCGAACTCTTATCATTTAAAGCGAACCCGATTTATGCTTTGAACAGAATCTTTTCCGAACCGTCGAAGAAAGGCGCAGACAATTCGTCAATCAATACGCTCTATGATCGTTTCGGCAACAAAACCGAAATCCGCAGCCTCGAAGACGATTTGACTCTGAAATGTATCATTTTGAAAACTTCGGTGGCGGGCATTAAACAGGTCATCGTCTTCGGAAAAAACGGCGAAGTCAAACGCTTGCCTGACGAATTTTCAGAGAGAGCTTTAACTGCCGACGGTTCATACATTGCCGCCGCTTCGGGAATATTCGGCTTGCCGAAAACGCCTTCGACCACGCTCGAAATCCTCAAACCGACTGAAAACATCCAACCCGACACCGCGATTTTGACCGCCGCTGCCGCGCCGGATTTTGTCCCGGTCAATGAGGCGCAAAAAGGGTCGGTCAACACTAAATTTGAAGAGCAAGATACAGTAAATCTCGCACCCGCGCCGCAAACAACGCCGGTTCGGACACAAATTGCGGTCAAAGAAAATGTTACGGAGAAAATTAAAATTGACAGCCTTTGGCTTAACAATGCGCCACCCGAAAAGAAAACCCGCAATAATGATCTGACAGTCGAACCGACAGCCAAAATTGATAATACGACTGACAATAACGGCGGTAACGATAATTAGGACATTGCAATAATATGGAATTTATATTATGTCCCGATTGTTTCGGCAGTAATTTCACGGAGCTTTTTATCTGTCGTGACTGCGAAGAAGCGTTTTCTAAAGGCGTAAAAATAACCGGCGAACAAAAGAAACGCAACTTGACAGCGCAGGGAAAACACGTTTCCGTTTCAAACAGAAAATCGTTTAAGCGAACATTCAAACAGCAAATTTTTGCCGTCGCGTTCAGCTTATTATTCGTCAATTGCTTGTCGGTTTTGATTTATCAGGCATTTTTGGCGGGAAAAACAAAATCTCCGCTGACGATCAGTTCGCAGTTATCATCACAAAACGAATTGAACAAAATGGCAATTGAATCCGACGAGCAAAAAAGCCTGACAACCGTTACATTAACGCAGGAAAATGTCGAAATATCACGCGGAAATAAAAAAAACGGCATCGTCAAACTGCTGTTCGACACCGTTTATGAAGGGAAATCTTTAACTAAAACGCCGGACGAATATCACCTGACAATCATCTCGACCAATCAAAAAGAACTCGACCTGAATTCGGCAGTATTTGAATTAAAAACCGATACCGGCGCAATCAACCCGGCAAAACAAACCGCCGATCAATGGAACATCGGCGAATCTTCGCACGAATACGCGAGTTTTGAAATTTCAAGAAAGGATTTAGAAAACATCGCCTTGTCAAAACAAACCGACTTTCAAATCGGCGAATTTCACGGACAATTAAATTTCGCCCGACAACAATCGCTCAAATCATTTCTTATCGCCACTTCGCTCGAAAGCAAAATCAAATAAAACAAAATTGCCGCCCGGAATATGTTTCTGCGCTTCCGCAAATAATTCGCTGCTTTTTGTTGTGTTCATTTTTTATAAATTAATTTATATGTGCGAAACTGCAATTATTAAGTTACCTTTGTTGTTCGCATTATCTTGCGTTTGACTGAGAAATGCTTATCCAATAATTTCCCATTTGTCCACGCTCGAGAAAATTTTCTGCTTTCAATTTTCGCAAGTAAAGTTCGCAATCAGCAGTCGCTAAAAATCTTTGCAAGTTTGGTAAATCATTGTGTTGCTCGAACATCCATTCGGCAATTAGGTTGTAGAAGGGCAACATCCATTGCAACTCTAAATCTAGTGTTTTTGTTTTAGTTCGACTCTCTAACTCGCTAAGAACTTTACGACTCGAAGTTTTGGATAAACCCGAAATTCCGGTAAAACAGGAAGATTCTGCTTGCTCATACCATAAAAGAAAAAGCGAACGCTTTAATGCTTCGAGTCCTTCAGTTTCCGATTCAATCAAATCAATATACGATTCGTATATTTTACTGTATTCTGCGAAAGTTCTGTTTTCCTCAAGTTGGAGAAATTTTTCTTCCATCAGACCAGTTACATTTCCGACCTGTGAAAGAAGTTTCTTTTCGGCTAAATTTAATAATTCTAAATTCATCATTTTTTGAATTATCTAAATTAAATCAATTTTATCGCCTCTTTCGCAAAATAAGTGATAATCACGTCTGCGCCTGCTCTTTTAATCGCCGTCAGAGTTTCCAACATCACTTTTTCGCCGTCAATCCAACCTTTTTCCGCCGCCGCTTTGACCATCGAATATTCGCCGCTGACGTTGTAAGCCGCGATTGGGAGATTGAAATTTTCTTTGGCGCGGCGAATGATGTCGAGGTATGAAAGCGCGGGTTTGACCATCACGATGTCCGCGCCTTCCTGAATGTCGAGCGCGATTTCGCGCATTGCTTCGTCGGCGTTGCCGTAATCCATCTGATACGATTTGCGGTCGCCGAACTGCGGCGCGGATTCCGCTGCTTCACGAAACGGACCGTAAAAGGCGGAAGAATATTTCGCCGCGTAAGCCATAATCGGCGTGTCGTGAAAATTGTTCGCGTCCAAAGCCTGCCGAATCGCGCCGATGCGCCCATCCATCATATCCGACGGCGCGATAATGTCCGCACCATTCTGCGCGTGGGAAACAGCCTGTTTCGCCAACAATTCGAGCGTCGCGTCATTCTGCACAAACTCGTTTTCGATCACGCCGCAATGCCCGTGCGAAGTGTATTCACACAAACAAACGTCCGTAATCACCAGCATTTCAGGGAATTTTCGTTTAATTTCCCGCGCCGCTTTCTGCACGATTCCGTCCGCCGCATAACCGCTTGAACCGACTTCATCCTTAAAATCAGGAATCCCGAACAGCAAAACCGCCGTTATGCCAAGCGTCAAAAGCTCCTCGCATTCACGCAAAACATTATCAACCGAAAGCTGAAAAACATCCGGCATCGAGGAAATTTCACGCTTAAAATTCTCGCCTTCCGCAACAAACAGCGGATAAATAAAATCGTTTTTCGTGAGAATGGTTTCACGAAACATATCGCGTAAATTCGCAGTTTTACGCAATCGCCGCAGACGCGAAACAGGAAAATTCGGTAAATTAAAATTGCTCATAAATATTTTAGCCACGAACAAACACGAAAGGAACACGAAAAAGAGAAGAAAGTTTTAACCACAGATTTACACAGATAGACACAGATTTAAGAGGGATTTTTAATCATTATTTGTTTCTCCGTCATCTAAAATCGCTTCAACCGGACAACTATTTATCGCTTTACGCATTTGCTCTAATTCTTCGGACGTTTCAGGCTGTTTTGAAACGTAATAACCGTCTTCTCCATCGTTTACATAATCAAAATTATTTGGCGCAACGAATTTACAATTATCACTACAAAGACAAGTATTTTGGTCTATGTAAAATTTACCTTTCGCATTCAATGGATGTTTTTTAATTTGCCAAGTCATAAATCCTAAAACTACCTGTGTCCATCTGTGAAAATCTGTGGTTAAAATTCTTCTCTTATTTCGTGTCTTTTTCGTGTTCGTTCGTGGCTAAATCTCTTTCGATTTTATCAGCGATGCCGTAAGCGTTTTTCACGCAGTCGCCGACGGAAATACCTTTGTAGAAATTGCTGCAAAAGTATATTCCTTCGTTGTTTTCTTCAAATTTTTCGATGCCGTTTTCCACCTTTTCGTAACCCAAAAGATATTGCGGAATCGCCTTTCGCCAGCGTTTAATGTGCGTAAATTCGGGTTTGACGCGCAAACCTAAAATGTTTTTCAGTTCGTCAAAAACAATCTCAAATAATTCGTCGTCCGACTTTTCAAAAAGTTCCGCGTTACGCGCACCGCCGACGAAATTCGTTAATAAATGATAACTGTCCGGCGCACGATTCTCAAAAACGGCGGAATTCCAGATCGTTCCCAAAATCTTGCGCCGCTCGGAACTCGGCACGAGAAAACCGAAACCGTCGAGATTCTGCGCGAGCGATTCTTTTTTCACGCCAAAGAAAACCATCGCCACGGGCGGATAATAAATTTGTTTAAGCTGTTCGCTCAAATTTGCTTCAAGATTTTCAAGCAAATTCGCCGCAGATTCGGCAGGCGCAGCAATTATCAAAGCGTCGAAAAAGTCTTCGTTAAAATTAGTTTGAACGCGCCATTTGCCGCTCGCAAGTTTTTCGATACTTGTAACTTCCGTGTTCATCCGCAAACTTTCGCCCAGACTCGTCCCAAGTTTGTCAGTCAAAGTCTGCACGCCGTTACTAAACGAAAACGTGCGCGGAAAATCTTTATCAACTTTTTCTGCCTTTGACCGCAACGAACCGATCAGCAAACTTCCGTAATCGCGTTCGAGTTCATAAAGTCGCGGAAACGCCGCTTTGACGCTCAAATTTTCAGGATTTCCCGCGTAAATTCCCGAGATAAATGGATCAGCCGCGCGTTCGACGATTTCGCGCCCCAAACGCCGTTCAAAAAACCCGGCAACCGATTCATTCTCCGGCGATTTCGTCCGCACAAAAGGCTCTTTCAACAACCGCAAACGCGCCTTCAAACTGAAATAATCGTCCGTCGCCATTTTCGCCACGCTCATCGGCAAAGATTTAAGCGCACCTTCCTGCAAAACATAGCGTTTTTTATTCGCCGCATTCGCCGCCAAAACTTCCGTTTCAAGATTTAAAGCCTTTATCAAATCAACCAATCGCGGCGACTTCAGCAAACTGTTCGGCGCGTATTCAATCTTAAAACCATCAACCTCAACCGTCTGAATATTCCCGCCGACACGCCCCGATTTCTCAAACAGCGTCACCTCAAAACCTTTGTTTTTCAGCAAAAAAGCGGCAGCCAATCCCGAAATGCCGCCGCCGATGATGCCGATTTTTTTCATTGAAAGTAAAGTCAAATAATTCTGTTTATAGTTCGATTGATTTTTAAAATTCGCCTGTTTGCTTTGTCAGATAATCAACAAGTTCCTCATGATTTTGAAATTGGTTCTCGTATTCTAAAGATATTGTGGCTCTCGGAAATTCATCAATAAATTCTAACTTTTCAAATTCTGGAATTTTATGTTTTTCCATAATATTTTTTAAATTCTTTGAGTCATTAGTCCAAATTTGAAAATGTTTTGTCGGGGTTACGAACACTTCTGTCAATTCCGTTTCTGATTCATAGCCTAGACCAAACTGTATGTAACAATCGTTTGCTAAATAAAATTGAAATTCTTCAAATAAATCCAACAATTTTAATTTGCTATCATACTCGCCATTATGAAGAAATTCGTCATCAAGTTTGCCAATTATTGGCATAACTTCATCAGGTAACAAAACCTCAATCAAATTTCGAAAAATCAGCCAAACTTTTTGAGCATGGATATTTGCTTCCGCATAAAATTTAAATTTGGCATCTTTAACCGGATGTGAAATAACAAAGCCTTGCTGAATATTTGCATTATGAATTTTTTTCAGCAATTCAGATTTTTCTGAGTTGGTTTCAGTAATTTCATTTGCTTTTGCGAATCTAATTCCTATTGGAAAGTTCAACATATTAATTTTTCGCAGGTTTACTTTTCGCCTCAAAGTTTTCCGCCTTTTGAATAGCCAATTGCGCCAGCGCGTCAATGAATTTCGGCGAATAATTTAAGCCTTCCGTGACTTCAAATTGTTCAACTCCTTTGTGTTCGGCTTCGTGGCGGAATTCAATGCCGACTTCAAATAATGTTTCGAGATGGTCAGAGGCGAAGGCAATCGGGACGAGGAGCATCATTTTCGAGCCGTTTTTCGCCAGTTCGTCAATCGTCGCGGGCGTGGACGGCGTAAGCCATTTTTGAGGTCCGACTTTTGATTGAAAACACAGGCGATGCGGATTTTTCCAGCCGCCGCGTTCACGGACGGCGGTGACGGTTTCGCAGATGTGACCGGAATACGGGTCGCCTTGACGAACGAGTTTCATCGGCGTTCCGTGTGCGCTAAACAATATGTCAACCTGATCGCGTTGGTCAGCAGGAAATCGTTCCAATCCTTGATTGACACGCTCAACGCAGGCTTCGATATACGGCGGAAAGTCGTAATAATGTTCGACCAGCGTCCATTCGATTTTGCTGTTCCGTAGTTTGAGATGCTTTTTCCATTCCTTAACACTCGATTCGGTCGTCGCCATCGAATATTGCGGATAAAGCGGCAGCAGGATAACTTTCGTAATTCCTTCGCGTTCGAGTTCGTCCAAAACCTCTTCAGTGAACGGATGCCAGTAACGCATCGCCGCGTAAACCTTGGCTGGAAAGCGTTTATTCAATTCGATTTCAAGCAGACGGCATTGTCCAAGCGTGAATTCCTTGAGCGGAGATTTGCCGCCGATTTGTTTATACTGCTCCTGAATCTTCGGATGCCGCTTCGACGAAATCAATTTCGCCAGCCATTTTCGCACCAGAAAACTTCCCGGAAAATTGATAATATCCGGGTCAACAAACAAATTATAAAGAAACGGCTCAACCGCTTCGAGCGAGTCGGGACCGCCGAGATTTAATAAAACTACACCGATTTTTTCACTCATAATGTTTTATTAGCCACGAACAAACACGAAAAGACACGAAATAAAACGAAGGCAAATAAATTTTTTATAAAACTAAGCGTTCGTGGTTTAACCCTTCTTTGGCAAAGTTTAAGATAATCGCTAATTTATGACCTGTGGCTTTCAAGTAATTTAATGTTTGCGCTTTTTCATATTTTGAAATGAAGTCAACTGTTTTAAGTTCTAAAATTATCGAATCATCAACCAAAATATCTGCAATATAATTTCCAACAACTTTAGCGTGAAAGTAAACTTTGATCGGAACTTGCTGTTCAGCTTTAATTCCATTTTCTTCCAACAAAATCATCAAAGCATTCTCATAGACTTTCTCAAGAAAACCGAAACCCAATTCTTGTCGAACCTGAATTGCCAACCCAACAATTTTATACGAAAGGTCTTTATATATAATCTTTTCTTCCATTTTGCTTTTTTCTTTTTCGTGTCCTTTCGTGTTTGTTCGTGGCTAATAAATCTTAAACCGTTTTCGAGAATACAGGTTTTTCCCGCATCATCTTTTCCAAATAAGCATCAAAACACATCGCCACATTGCGGATAATCAAAATCCCCGCACCGACGATTTTGATTTTATCAACATCGTTGACCAGCAAATTTTCATCAATAAAAGTCTGCAATTTCGGCACGTCCGCCGCAAAGTAATCTTCAAAATTGATGCCGAATTTCGCTTCGATGCCGCGTTTATCAATTTCGAGATGGCACATTAATTGGTTGATCGTTTCCTTGCGAACGTGGTCGTCGAAGGTCATTCGATAGCCGACGTTGGTTGCCGGATTTTCCGAGTCAACGCGCGTGTAATAATCTTTGATATTCTTCAAATTCTGCGCGTAAATGTTCTGAAACTGCGAAATCGCCGACAGTCCGAAGGCGTAAACGTCCGCGCCGGATTTCGTCGAATAGCCTTGAAAGTTGCGATACAAAGTGTTGTTTTTCTGCGCGATGGCGAGTTCGTCGGTCGGTTTGGCGAAATGATCCATTCCGATATATTCGTAGCCGTTCGAGACGAGTTTTTCAATCGTCATTTTCAAAATCTGCAAGCGTTCATCCGGCGACGGCATCGCGTTTTCGGGCATTATACTCTGATGTTTTTTGAGCCACGGAACGTGCGCGTAATTAAAAACCGCGAGGCGTTCGGGCGAAATATCAATCACTTTTTCGACCGTTTCCGCGAACGATTCGGCAGTTTGAAACGGCAACCCGTAAATCAAATCGAGATTGACGCTTTTATAGCCGAGTTCACGCGCCCAAACGACGGTTTGGCGCGTAATTTCCTCAGATTGAACACGGTTAATCGCTTCCTGCACCTGCAAATTGAAATCCTGAACGCCGAAACTCGTCCGGTTAAAACCAATTTCCCGAAACGCTTCGAGATGTTCCCGCGTCAGATTTCGCGGGTCAATCTCGACGCTCGCCTCGATGTCGTTCGCAAAGTTAAATTTCGACTTGATAAAATTTCCAATATCGCGGATCTCAAAGGGCGTGAGATACGAAGGCGTGCCGCCGCCAAAGTGCATCTGCTCGACTTTGCGACGCTTTGAGATCATCGGCGCGAGGCGGTTTATTTCGCGTTTGAGATAATCGTTATACGTCGCAATCGCCTTGCGGTCGTGCGTCACGAGCATATTACAGCCGCAGAAATAGCACAATTTTTCGCAAAAAGGAAAGTGGAAATAAAGCGAAATCGGACTCGAATCGTCATTTGAATTCGTATTCAAAACTTCATTTTCGTAATCTGCCGCAGTAAAACCTTCGGAAAAAACCGGCGCGGTCGGATACGAAGTGTAACGCGGTCCCGGCTGATTAAATCTTTTCAGTAACTCAATATCAATTTCGCCAAAATCTTTCATAAAACTATTTTTTTAGCCACGAACAAACACGAAAGGAACACGAAAAAAGAGAAGAAATTTTAACCACAGATTTTCACAGATGAACACGGATTGTTTATGTTCCAAGATGAACGAAACCAACTAATTCATTTTTGTTTTTACTTTTTGTTGAAACTTTAAATTGAATTTCTGATATAGCAAAACCGCCATCTTTACTCAACCGTAATGTATACTTTCCATTAGGAATATTTGGAAAATTGAATTTTCCTGTCACATCTGTTCGGCAACCAAAGATTCTCTTATCACTTATACCTGAAAATAATTCGACAAAAACTCCATCTAAAGGTTCATTTACAGAACTAAGAACGGTAGTTCCTCGAATAGTTTGAAATTTTTCTTTCAGTTTATAAATAACTGTCTCTGAATAACCTTGACGAGTCGTTTCATTTTCTTTCAATCTTTCACAGTTGAAATCTTGGGCGTAAGTTCCAAAAGAGCAAACTAATAAAACACAAAATGTAAATAGAATTTTTATTTTTATTTTCATAATCTCTCTTATCCGTGTTCATCTGTGAAAATCTGTGGTTAAAATTTCCTAAAAACCTTTCGTGTCCTTTTCGTGTTTGTTCGTGGCTAATTTCTGCTTATTCTGCGTGATATTTCGCGCTCAATTCCTTCACGCATTCGACAAAATACTGCGTGTTTTCGACCGGCGTTTTCGGCGTGATGCCGTGTCCGAGATTGAAAATATGTCCGCTTCCCGCGCCGTAACTTTGTAAAACTCGTTCGGTTTCTTCGCGGATTTTCTCCTTCGGCGCAAACAAAATCGTCGGATCGAGATTGCCCTGCAAACCTTTTGCGCCGCCGATTTCCGCGCGAACATCTCCGATATTTCGTGACCAGTCAACGCCGAGAACGTCGCATTTCAGTTCCGCCAGAGCTTTATACGAACTCACGCCTTTCGCAAAAACGATGACGGGCGCACCGTTTGTTTCGAGATTTTCGCAAATATAACGAATATATTTGAGCGAATATTCTTCAAAATCGTGCGGCGACAGAATCGAAGCCCAGGTGTCGAAAATCTGCACGGCATCGCAACCGGCGCGGATTTTCGCGTTTAGATATTCGACGACCGAATCCGCCAAAATCTGCAAAAGTTTATGCGCCGCTTTGGGTTCGTTGTAAACAAAACTCTTGATAATATCGAAGTTTTTCGAGCCTTTGCCTTCGACCATATACGCCGCGAGCGTCCACGGCGAACCCGAAAAACCGATCAGCGGCACGCGATTATTCAGCTTTTCCTTCGTCATTTTGACGGCTTGCATCACATAGTCGAGCCGCTCCAAAAATCCGTCAAACTGCAAATTTTCGATCTGCTCGACCGACCGAATCGGCACGTCAAAAACCGGACCTTTCGATTCGATCACGTCAAGGTGCATTCCCATCGCTTCGGGAATCACCAGAATATCCGAAAACAAAATCGCCGCGTCCGTCTTGATAATGTCAATCGGCTGAACAGTTACCTCTGATGACAACTCCGGCGTTTTGCACATCGTCATAAAATCGTGCTGTGCGCGAATTGCCCGGTATTCCGGCAAATATCGCCCCGCCTGCCGCATAATCCAAACCGGCGTGCGCTCCGTTTTTTCGCCTTTGCAGGCTCTGATAAATAGTGAATCTTTCATTTGTTTTTAGCCACGAACAAACACGAAAGGACACGAAAAAGAGAAGAAATTTTAACCACAGATTTGCACTGATGGACACAGATAAAGCTAGATAAAATCATAAAGATTTCATCCGTTTTTTTTCTTAAAAATCTGTGTCTATCTGTGTTCATCTGTGGTTAAATTCTCTTTTCTTTATTTCTTATTTCGTGCCTTTTCGTGTTTGTTCGTGGCTAATCGTCTTTCCTTAAATATTCAATCAACTCAGCCGCAAAATCTTCTGTCGTCGCTTTTGATGAAACAAAATCAACTTTCAAATTTCGCCGTTCTAAAAATTCGGCGGTCGTTTTACCAATCGTCGCAATAACAATTTGATGCAGAATTTCCGCGCCCAACTGTTCGATAAAACTCTCAGCCGCGCTCGGACTGAAAAAACATACGGCAGTAAATTTAACCTTTTCGCGCAGTTCGTTTATTTTATCAACTTCAACCGTAACATTATTGGTTTGGTAAACAATCGCTTCGTCAACCGTCGCCGTTTTCGATAAAAATTCCGGCACGATCCGCAAAGATTTTTCGCCGCGTATGGAGAGAAAATTTTTATCTTTCAATTCTTCAGGCGCAATGTTTTCAAGCATTTCACGCGCCGTGTTTGCCGATTCGTCAAAGTGCAAATTCAAATTCGCGCCTTTCAAAATCTCATAACTACGCTTGCCTAAAACATAAACTTTACCGCAATAATCTGTTTTCAATTTTGCCCGAAAAATTTCAGTTGCTTTCGCGCTCGTCAAAAACACGCTGTCGTAATTTTCAACAGATTCGAGAATTGTTTCAAAATCACTCAAATCTTCAATCGCTTTCGTTTCAATCAACGGAAGATTAATAATTTCAAAATTTTTCGCCGCTAAAATCCGGCTGAAATTATCGAATTCTCTGATGACTAAAATCTTCATATGTGGAGCGCGGACATCCATTTCCGCGTTTCAGCTTTGGTTCAATTTCAAACGCGGACATGGATGTCTGCGCTCCGTCAGATTACTTCTTCCTCTGTCTTTTCAACTTTTTCGCGTGTCTTTTCTAACAACTCATTTGCACCTTTAGCAATTAATTTATCTGCCAAACGCTCGCCTAAATTTTCAGCATCCCCAATCGCCCCGACAATTTTTTCGCGCCAATTAATACTTCCATTTAAGTTTCCGACCATTCCTTCGAGATGAATTTCGCTGTTTTCAATCGTGGCATTTGCGCCAATCGGAACCTGACAGCCGCCTTCTAATGTTCGCAAAAATGCGCGTTCCGCCGTCACGCAAATTTCGGTTTCCGCATCGTTCAAAACTTTCAGAAACTCTTTTAATTCAACATCTTCCGAACGAATTTCAACAGCCATCGCGCCTTGTCCGACGGCGGGAAGCATTATATTAAACGGAATAATCTGCGAAATATGCGCGTCCAAATTCAATCGGTGAACGCCAGCAAAAGCGAGAATCATCGCGTCCAAATCCGATTCTTCAAACTTGGCAATTCTCGTCGGGACATTGCCGCGAATCTCGAAAATCTCCAGATCGGGACGATAATTTAAAAGCTGTGAACGGCGGCGCAAACTGCCTGTCGCAACCTTTGCGCCGTGCGGCAATTCGTCAATCGAAGCGTATTTTTTAGAAATCAAAACGTCGTTCGGCGTTTCGCGTTTGGACACCGCGCCAATGATTAATCCTGCGGGCTGAACGGTTTGCAAATCCTTCAAACTGTGAACGGCGAGATCGATTTCATTATTCAACAGCGCATTTTCGATTTGTTTCGTGAACAAACCTTTGTCGCCGATTTTTGCCAGCGCGACATCGAGCAATTTGTCGCCGGTTGTTTTGATGATTTTTACTTGGAGATTTAGTTCGGGAAAGTTTTTTTCGAGTCTTGCTTTGACGTGGTTTGTCTGCCAGAGAGCGAGTTCGCTGCCGCGTGAGCCGATGGTAAAATTATGCTTCAAGTTCCAACCTCTGTCGTGTGTCTTCCGCTTTCATTTCGGCAAGTTCGCTGACAACGGCGAGATGTCCGGCGAAGGTTTCCGCGCCGTTTTGCATTGCCATTTTATGAAGACGCGAAACATTTGCGAGCAGAAAATTTTTGGTTTCGACTATTTCCATCTGCTGCAAGACGCTCGGTTTGATGCCGCTCATCAGCGATTCGGGAAGCAGCGGCAGCGAGTAATACCAGACCAAAAAATCAGCCATTTCGTGCGCGATAAAGCGTTTGACTTTGGGCAGATCAGCCATCCGGCGGCGGTGATTGCCGTCAACTATCTGGTGCAGATCGTCTATATTTTTAAGCGTGACATTGCGGCATTCGCCGACTTCGGGAGCGATGTCGCGCGGAATGGCGATGTCAATCAGCAAAATTTTGTTTCGCTGCGCGGCAAAATCCGAAGCGTTGAGAATCGGTTCGGTCGCTCCGGTCGAACTGATAATGATGTCAATTTCGTTCAGTTGATTTTTGTAATCACCGTATAATAGCGGCTGAAGCGTCGAATTTCCAGCGTTGTTTAATTGCGAAAGCATCGCGTCGGTGTTGGCATCGGTGCGGTTGGTGACGAAGATGTTTTTGACTTTTCGCTGCGACAAACAGTTGGCGGTCATCTGCGCGGTTTCGCCTGCGCCGATAATCAGCACGTTTTTGTCGTCAAGTGAGCCGAAAATTTCGACCGCGAGTTCGACGGCGGCGAGACTGACTGAAACCGCGCCTTTGTGAATACCTGTTTCGGTGTGCGTCTGTTTGCCGATTTTGAAACTGCGCTGGAACAACTGATTGAGAACTTTGCCGGTCGTTCGGTTGGTTTGAGAGGAATGATACGCGGAGCGAAGCTGACCGAGAATCTGCGTGTCGCCGACGATTTTTGAATTAATACCCGTCGCTACGCTGAAAAGCTGCTGACACGCGGCGCAGGAAATCAGTCCGAAAAAATCTTCGCGGCGGGCGATGGCGGCAGCATCCTTGAAATCAATTAATAAGTCTTTGTAAAAATCTAAATCGAGATCGGTGCGGCGCGTGACGGCGTAAATTTCGGTGCGGTTGCAGGTCGAAACAATCACGGCTTCATCGGCAGTTTCACGGAGTTTGTCGAGCAAAACGGTAACTTCGTCAGGATTAACGAACAATTTTTCGCGCACTTCAATCGGCGCGGTATTGTGATTTATGCCGACGGAAAAAAGAATTGGTGGTTGATCAAACTGCTTCAAAACTCTCGTTGAACCTCTGGATATTTCGTGTCAATAATTATTATATGAATTAGCAATCGAACTGTCATTCGGCAATACATTAAAACTGCTTATAAAAGCGATTAGCAATTTTAGAAATAAGCGGGCGAAATGCTAATAAAACTCTGATATTTGAAAACTTTTAGCAGTTTGTTTTGATGATCGTGCAAACAAATAAATTTTTGCCTAAATGTCAGTTCAGCTTATATAAACCGTTTTTGGCGTGGCGGCGAATTGACAGAACTTCGCTGACCATTCGGCGGCTGTCGCGGAAAACGCTGACTTTGGTGCGTTCGTCGTGATCCCAACGGACGGGAATTTCCATTAATTTTAGATGATGCAGATTGGCGACGTATAAAAATTCGACATCGAAACCGAATCTCTCGACTTGCATCACAGCTAAAAGCGGACGAAATTTCGTCATATTAAACGCCTTGAATCCGCACTGAGTGTCCCAGAAAGGCAAGCCGGTCATCGTTTTGACGATAAAATTAAAAACCTTGCCGCCTTGTTCGCGCCGCCACGGTTGATGAACGCCGATCAAGCTGCGGTCGAGCGCACGCGAACCGAAAGTCAGATCGGCTGCGCCAGCGCGAATCGGTTCGACGAGTTTCGGCAGTTCTTCAATCGGAGTCGAAAGATCGGCATCGGAAAAAAGCGCGATGTCGGCTTGCGCGGCTTGCAAACCTGTTTTGACGGCGAAACCTTTGCCGCGATTTTGCTCGTATCTAATAATATTTGCCTGTATATTCGGAAATTCGGCACAAACGCGGCGCGAAATTTCGGCGGTTTGATCGCGTGAACCGTCGTCAACGACGATTAATTCGGCGGAAATATTTTCGCGTTCGAGATAGCGACAGATTTTTTCGATTGACGCACCGATGCGGTCTTGTTCCTCGAATGCGGGAATAATGATGGAAATTGAAGGTTTCATCCAAAAAATTAAAATGTTAAGGCTTTGCGGTCGAAAAGTAAATTTGACGGATGCACGATTAGTAAAAAATCTTAAATTTTCGCCGTTTCAATCAAATAGCTGAACGGCGACAACCGAACGGCGACTTTGACACTCTAATTTATGATATAGTTTGAATAACTTCGGAGTTTGATTTAATGAATAAAAAGTTTGGAATCGCAGCCATTTTAATTGTTGTCGCAGGCGTTTTAATCGGCGGTTTGTTCGGGAGAATGCCGGTCGGAATTTCGGCGGATTCTTCGCTTTCGGTCGAAAGCATTTCCGCCGATCATAATGAAGCCGTCAGGCTGATAAACGAAAATTACGGCTCGGCTTTGGATCAGGACAAAACTCTCGAAACTTCGATTCAGGGAATGCTCTGGACGCTCGATCCGCATTCGTCTTTCTTTTCCCGCGCCGAATTTCGCAAACTCTACGAGGAACAGTCTTCACAATTTTACGGTATCGGCGTTTCGATTTTGCAGCATCGCGGCGGCGTTTTTATCCAGTCAATTATCCCGAAAACGCCCGCTGACAAAGCCGGTTTGCGTTACGGCGACAAATTCTTGCAGGTTGACGGCAAAGATGCCAAAGATTGGACGAGCGCGGAACTTTCCAAAAATGTGCGCGGCGAACAGGGAACTTCGGTCAAAGTCAGCGTCGAACGCGCCGGAGTCGAAAAACCTTTAGAGTTTGAAATCGTGCGCGGCGGCGTTCCGCTGCCTTCGATTCGCAATTCTTTTATGCTGCCGCACAATGTCGGCTACGTCGGTTTCACGGGCGGGTTTCAGGAAACGAGCGCGGATGAACTCGACGAAGCGGTCGGCAATCTGAGAAAACAGGGAATGAAAAGCCTGATTCTCGATCTGCGCGGCAATCCCGGCGGACTTCTGCCGCAGGCGATTGAGGTCGTCAGCCGTTTTATACAGAAAGGCGAAACGGTCGTTTCGGTCAAAGGTCGTTCAGCCTACGCGCAGTCGCAAAAACTTCCGACGGTCGGCGGCGATTACGGCGATTTGCCTTTAGTCGTGATGATTAACGGCAACTCGGCTTCGGCTTCGGAAATCGTTTCCGGCGCGATTCAGGATTATGACCGGGGAATTATCGTCGGCAGCGACAGCTTCGGCAAAGGCTTGGTGCAGAGAGTTTTCCCGCTTCCATACGGCACGGGATTGACGCTGACGACGGCGCGATACTACACGCCGTTCGGTCGTTCTTTGCAGAGAGATTATTCAAACGGTTCGATCTACGATTACTACACGCATCAAACCGAACCGGGGAAAACCGACGCGGCGGCAACGCCCGATGCCAAACCGAAACCGGCGGGAAGTCCGGTGACGACGGCAAACGGCAGAGTTTTATATGGCGGGCGCGGCATCGAGCCTGATTTGAAAGCTCCGGCACTTGAACTGACACCTTTGCGGGCGCGTTTGAACGAAGCGGCATTTTTCTTCGTGCGTCAATTGGTCGCCGGTAAAATCGGCGGTTTCGAGAGCAATAAAGTTGACAAACAAAATTTCAGTCTGACCGTCGCGCCGGATGATTTGCGGGTTTCCGATAAACTTTACGAAGCCTTTCGCGCCTATATTTCCGGCGATAAAGCGAACGGTCTGACGGCTGATAACATCAACAGTCAGACTGATTACGCCAAATCGAGAATCCGCGAAGAACTTTCCACCGCCAACTATTCGAACGAAGCCGGAGTGCAGGTTTTACTGGAAAATGATCCGCAGGTTTTAAAGGCGATTGACGCGACCGAAGAAGCGAAAAAACTGGTCGGCAATGTTAGTGCTAATCCTAATTAAGTTACGATTAATCGCGGAATTAAATTTTTTGCAATCAAATAATCCAAAGAGTCGGTTGTTGAGCGAATTGTTAAAAAGGGCGAGCAGTTTCGATATTCGGCGTTACGGGCAAATCCAGTCGCTCAACGGTTCGTTATTTATTGGTTTAAGTTGAAAGTTTGAAGACTCGCTTTGCATAACATCAGTAAAATTTATTATTCCGCAGACAGAAACATAATTTAAGCAATTGGTTTTAGAAATTTTCGGGTTCATTTGGTAGAATCGTTTTTTTACTTCCTGAACTCTTTTATTTATGTATAAACAGATTGGAATTTTAACCGGCGGCGGTGATGCGCCCGGATTAAATGCCGTTATTCGCGCGGTCGTCAGAACGGCAACGGGCGAATTCGGGATGAAATGTATCGGCATCGAAGACAGTTTCGACGGCATTTTAGGAGAGCCGAAAACTTCAAAGTTGGGACTCAAATCCGTCAGCGGTATTTTGCCGCGCGGCGGAACGATTTTGGGAACGCGCAATCGAGCCAGTTTCTGCAAAGTAGTTGACGGCATAACAATCTTCCCGGAAATGCCGGTTAACGAGGCACTCGATAATTTGAAAAAGTTGGAAATTGAAGCGTTAATCGTGCTGGGCGGCGAAGGCACGCTGGCGATTGCCGAACAGTTTCATAAACATAATTTTCCCGTTATCGGTGTCCCGAAAACGATTGATAACGACTTGGCGGCAACCGAATTGACGTTCGGTTTTATGACGGCGATTGATATTGCGACCGAAGCTCTCGACCGCCTGCATACGACCGCCGCGTCGCACGACCGCGTGATGATTCTCGAAGTGATGGGCAGACACACGGGTTGGATCGCGCTTCACGCCGGACTCGCGGGCAGCGCGGATTTAATTATCATCCCGGAAGTGCCGTTTTCCTTCCCTTCAATCCTGCAAAAAATCCGCCAGCGTGAAAAAAGCGGTTCGCGGTTTACCAACGTCGTGATTGCCGAAGGCGCAATGGAAGTCGGTGAAGCACCGATTTATACCGATAAAGAAGCTCTCAGACTCGGCGGTGTCGGCAGTCATCTGCGCCGCCGCATCGAAGCTGCGACCGGCAAAGAATCGCGCTGCGTCGTTCTCGGACATTTGCAGCGCGGCGGCAGTCCGAACGCTTTTGACCGGATGCTCGGCACGAATTTCGGCGCGTGTGCCGTCCGCGCCCTCGCTAATGGGCAAACCGGCAAAATGGTTGCGCTCAAAGCCGGTGAGGTGACGACCGTTCCGCTTGCCGAAGCAGTTGCCAACCTGAAAACAGTGCCGGTTGACGGACAACTCGTTCGCACCGCCCGCGACATCGGAATTTCATTTGCCGCGCCGAATGAATCAAAATTATAAATTAAAGTTTTTTGTCTGAATTTGGATTTTACGGCGCGTTTGTCATACTCTAAAAAGTCAGAATTATTTTATGGAAGCAATCAGAAAAAAAATACTCGACGAATTATCCGAACTCGAAAATGAGATTCGCTTTAAGTTGCCGAAGGAAATCCAAAAAGCGCGTGAATTTGGCGATTTAAAAGAAAACGCCGAATATAAAGCCGCGCTCGAACGGCAGAAAATCGTCATGGCGCGGGTCGTCCAGTTAAGCGAGCGTCTGAGCGAAGTCGAATCAATTGATTTGTCAAAAATCCCGACCGACCGCGCCGCTTACGGTTCGACGGTCGTGCTTTATGATCTGGATCGTGACGAGAAAATTACATATAGATTGGTCACATCCGAAGAATCCGCCCCGGAAAACGGGATGATTTCAACGGTTTCGCCAATCGGTCAGGCGTTAATGGGCAGAGAAGAAGGCGACGAAGTAAAGGTCAAAACTCCGCACGGCGTGAGAAATTTTGAACTGACGAAACTTAAAACCATTCACGACCAAGCCTGAAATTATTCAATTTTCCGGTTTCTAAATTCGTCAACAAAAAACCTAAATGTTTGGAGCAAGCATCGGACGCGGAGCAATGAGAATCATCAATTCGATGGTGCGCGGGCTTGCGTCTGCGGGCGTGCATCCGAATTTGCTGACGGCAATCGGCGTTATCATCAATGTCGGCTGCGGTGTTTTGTTCGGAATGGGCGAGTTTTTCTGGGCGGGAATCGTAATGATCGTCGCCAATCTGTTCGATATGCTCGACGGAAATGTCGCGCGTCTGACCGGCAACGTGACGAAATTCGGCGGATTTTTAGACTCTTCACTTGATCGTCTGTCAGATATGGTCGCGCTGCTCGGCATTATGATGTTCTATGCCCGCACCACGCCGGAACATTCGCTGTTAAATGTTTTTCTCGGCGGTGTCGGGATGATCGGTTCGGTGATGGTCAGCTACACGACGGCACGTTCCGAGAGTTTGGGTGTCAAATCGAACGTCGGTTTTTTGCAGCGACCGGAAAGAATCGTGCTGCTGATTATCGGCGCACTCTCGACGCATTGGGAATCAACCAATTTTTTTGCCAATCGGATGACTCAGGTGCTTTGGGCGTTAGCAGTTGCTTCGATTTGGACGTTTATTCATCGAATGTTTCACACTTGGAAGGAATTCAAAAAATTGGAGTCTGAAAATGCTCCGGTAATTTCCGAATAGTTTTGCGTTTCATTTACAGTGCAGATATTTTTGTTCAAATCGTGCGAATTGATTTTTATGGAGTGGCTCACAAACTTTTGGGACTCGCTGACGTTGAGCAAGATTCTGATCGGCATACTGATTTTGATTGTTTCTTTTGCCTTCAGTTTTTTAGTGATCGGAATTGTTTTGGTTAAAATTCCTGCCGATTACTTTCATTCAGAATACAAACATAATTTTTTAGCCGGCAGTCATCCGGTTTTGCGCTGGGTAATGTTGATTTTGAAAAATATTATCGGCATTCTGGTAATTCTGCTCGGTTTAGTAATGACTTTTCCGGGCGTTCCCGGTCCGGGCGTTTTGACGATTTTGATCGGATTGATTTTAATAGATATTCCGGGTAAAAAACGTCTGGAAACGCTGATTATCAAACGTCCGACAATTTTATCGGCAGCTAACAATTTACGGGTGAAATATCACAAGCCGACTTTAATAATCGATTAAAATGGGATTATTCGACCTTTTCAAAACTAAAATGTCAACGGCTGATTTGGAACACCGGCGGCGCGAATTTTTGCAGACGAAAGGCAGAATCTGCGACGGAACGGTCATCGAAATCGAAATGGCAGAATCGGGCGAAGAAATAATTTCATATTATTACGAAATCCAAGGCGTTGATTTCGAATCATCGGAGATTTTATCCGACAAGCATCGTGACAATCCTTTGAAATATGCGCCCGGAGCAAAAATCGGAGTGCGTTTTGATCCGCGCAATCACGGAAATTCGATGCTTGATTAATATAAATTTTCTGTTAAATTCAAATGTTTAAAAAAATTCTCATCGCAAATCGTGGAGAAATTGCCTGTCGTGTGATTCGCGCCTGCCGCGAAATGAAAATCAAAACGGTCGCGGTTTATTCTGAAGCCGACAAAAATGCGCTGCACGTTCGGATGGCTGACGAAGCCTATTTAATCGGTGCGCCGCCGTCGAATGAAAGCTATCTACGCTCAGAAAAAATTATCGAAGTTGCGAAGCAGTCAGGTGCGGAAGCGATTCATCCGGGTTACGGGTTTTTGTCGGAAAACTCCGAATTTGTCCGCGAAGTGACCAATCAGGGCATCACATTTATCGGTCCGCCGCCGGAAGCAATGGAAGGAATGGGCGGCAAGATGTCGGCGCGAAAAATTGCGATTGCGGCGAATGTGCCGATTGTGCCGGGAACGACCGAACCGTTGAAAAATTATGACGAAGCGCGGGAAGTGGCGCAAAGTTTCGGTTATCCGGTGATGCTCAAAGCGTCGGCGGGCGGCGGCGGCAAGGGAATGCGGTTGGTCGAAAACGAACACGATTTGAAAAACGCGCTCGAAGCCGCGCAGTCCGAAGCGCAGTCGAGTTTCGGCGACGATGCGGTTTACGTCGAAAAAGCGATTGTTCGCCCGCGCCACATCGAAATTCAAATTTTTAGCGATAAACACGGCAATCACGTCCATCTCGGCGAGCGCGAATGTTCGATCCAGCGTCGTCATCAAAAGGTCATCGAAGAATGCCCGTCACCGATAAATTCGGAAAAATTGCGCCGCGAAATGGGCGAATGCGCCGTTAAAGTTGCCAAAGCCGTTAATTATGTCGGCGCGGGAACTGTCGAATTTCTGGTTTCCGATTTGGACAAATCGTTTTATTTTTTGGAAATGAACACGCGTCTGCAAGTCGAACATCCCGTTACCGAACTCGTCACCGGGATTGATTTGGTGCGCGAACAGATCAATGTTGCGTGGGGCGAAAAACTTTCATTTACGCAGGACGACGTGAAAATGAACGGACACGCCATCGAATGCCGCGTATATGCCGAAGACCCGGAAAATAATTTTTTGCCGTCGCCGGGACAAATTACACGTCTGAAACTGCCGCAGGGAAGCGGCGTGCGCGACGACGGCGGAATTTACGAAGGTTCGGAAATTTCGATTTATTACGATCCGATGATCTCGAAATTTTGCGTTTTCGGTCGCAATCGTGCGGAAGCGATTGACCGGATGCGCCGCGCCTTGATGGAATACGAAGTCGGCGGAATCAAGACGACGCTGCCGTTTTTTCGAGAAATTGTCGAAGATTCGGAGTTTATCAAAGGCAAACTCGACACTTCGTTTATCAGTCGTTTTATGGAGCGCAAGACCAAAAACGAGGCGAACGAAATAGAGAAAGATTTGGCAATAATCGCGGCGGCGTTAAATTTTAGTTCCGACAAAAATTCCGCTCAAAACAATTCTATTGTAAAATCAGCCAACACGTTGAGTCGTTGGGGATTAGCCGGAAGAACGGCGCAGCTACAAAATCGAATATAAATAAATAACTGGAGAAAACTATGGAAGAACTGTTAAAAAGTTTGATGGGTAAAAAAATTGATGTCAATTGCGGCTCGAATGCAGCGTTTCGCGGCGATGTCGTTGATGTTAAAAGCGGCGTTTTATATCTGCGCGACGAAAATGAAAAAGTCGCCTACATCGCCATTGATCGAATCGCGCTCGTGCAGGAACGCAAAGACACGCAGGTTCGCCCGGGATTTTTGGGATAAAATTAATAATTCGAATTAAAAATAAGAGCGCGAAGTTTGTTCAAACTTCGCGCTCTTTTTTTAGAAAATTGAAATTAATTAACGAACTTTCGCCATATTTTGATAATAGCTCGCGGGAACGCGGCGATAACCGACGATGCGTTTTTCCCAGTAACCTTTGAACGGCGAATAGGTAATTCCTTTGCTCGATGAAGCCTGATAAAAACCGTTTTCATCAGCGACGATGCCGATGTGACCGAGGTGATTAAAGAAAACCAGAGTGCCGAATTGATAACGAGCATCGCCTTCGACCGGCTCGAATTCACTCCAAAATGTTTTCGCGCTCGAACGCTCGAAGAAAACTCCGGCATCTTTAAAAACGCTCCAGACGAAACCCGAACAATCATAGCGATTCGGTCCCATCGAACCATAGTGATATGGAATGCCTAATTTGGAATTGATGCTGGTGAGCAGTAAATTATTCAGCGAAGAACTGTATGAGAGGCGATTTGAAAATGATGAATAATTGGCGGAAGCATTAACGGGCTGTGATGAAACCGTGTTTTTGACAAGCGGTTGAGAAATCTGATTTGCACCGACGATGATTTTGTTGGTCATCCCGACTCTGCTGACCGGATTGGAAACCGGCGAAGAACTTGTTTGGCGGACAATGACGGACGGCGGTTGCGGACGGTTGACCGGCTGGCTCTCGCGGTAAACCGGATTTTGCGTCGCTGTCGGCACGATTCGTGAACGGTCTTGGGCGTTGGTATTCAAAACGCCGGTTATCACCAAAAACATTGCACAGCAAAAGACCCACAGATTTCTATTAAATTTCATTAGTTACAACTCCTAAATTTTTTTGTATTGACAGGGTTTTTAACGGGCGCAATCGTGATTATGATTGAACGCCATCAACAAATAAAAAATAATTTACGGTTTTAATAAAACGGAAAAAAGAATTTTTGAAAATTCTGTTCGGAGAAATTAAGTTATAAAGTTATTGTTGTATTCGGTTTGCAGTTAGGATTATTAACAAAATTCCGGGGAATTGCAAACGCCCAAATCAATTTTAACCTGAAACACATACAAATAGGCAAGAAAAAAATGATTATGCAACGAATAAAATAAGAAAAGTCTTATTTCAATTGCATTAAAACCGCCGGCAGCCGGAATATTCCGGCTGCTTGAACTTCACCCTCAGCCTTCTCCGCGTTCTTCAGTTGTCGTTGATTAATATAAGAAAACGGTTAATCGCCGACAAATTCCAAATAAAAACAGGAACAAAACTTAATATTTTGTTCCTGATATAAAATTTTAATTTGTTGACGGCGGAAAATTAATTAAGCGGAGAAAGAAGTTCCGCATCCGCAGCCGCCGGTCGCATTCGGATTTTCAAAAGTGAAACCCGAACCCATCATATTCGACGTATAATCAACTGTAATTCCGTTAAGATACTGCGCTGAAAACATATCAACAAAAAGTTTGACGTTCTGTTTTTCGACGATGAAATCGCCCTGACGCGGCTCTTCTTCGATGTTCAGACTATATTGAAAACCCGAACATCCGCCCGGAACGACGCGGACGCGAAGACCGGCGGTTTCCGGCAAATCATCTTCACCGGCTAAGAAACCTTTGATTTCGTTAATTGCGCTGTCGGTAACATTAAGTTCGACGGACGGTGCTGCTACTGCTGCCATTTTGTTAAATTCTCCTTTACAAAATAATCGAAAGATTCAAAACGGAATCTTTACTTTAAAATCAATTTTACTTCGCTCTCGATAAAATTACAAGTTCGGGCTTCATCGCTTCGATAGAAATCTGTCGGGCGATTTCTTCGGCGACGGCGCGAAACGCCTTTGCCTGCGGCGAATCCGGTTCGGCGATGACGACCGGAATGCCTCTGTCGCCGGATTCGCGGACTTCGATGCCGAGCGGAACTTCGCCGAGAAACGGGATGCCGAATTCTTCCGAGAGTTTTCTGCCGCCGCCTTGTCCGAAGATGTCGTAGCGTTTATCGGGCATATCCGGCGGCACGAAATACGACATATTTTCGACTACGCCAAGCACCGGAATCGCCACTTGCTCAAACATTTTGAAGGCGCGGCGGACATCGGCAATGGCGACGATCTGCGGCGTAGTCACTAAAACCGCGCCTTGGACGGGAACTAATTGAGCCAGACTGAGCTGCACATCGCCTGTTCCCGGCGGCATATCAACAATTAAATAATCGAGTTCGCCCCAATTAACATCGGACAAAAACTGCCTGACAACGCCGTGCAGCATCGGTCCGCGCAGTATCATCGGTTTATCGGGCGCGGCAAGCAGAGCCATCGAAATCATCCGCACGCCGTGGGCTTCAATCGGAATCAGTTTATTGTTGAAAACCTTCGGCTGATCGAACCCGACACCGAGCATCAAAGGCACATTCGGACCGTAAACGTCGGCATCCATCAACCCGACCCGCGCACCGTCGAGGGCAAGCGAAACGGCAAGGTTGACCGCGACCGTTGATTTGCCGACACCACCTTTGCCGGAAGAAACGGCGATAATATTTTTCACGCCCTGCAACGTCACATTGTTGAGCGCACCGCGACCTTGCGGAACGTCAGCATCCATCGTGACTTTGACTTCCGTCACGCCTTCGATTGAGCCGACCAACTGTTTGGCTTCGGTTTCAAAGGCTTCTTTAACCGGACACGCCGGAGTCGTCAGCACGATGCGAAACGAAACGACGCTTTCGTTAATCGCCAAATCTTTGACGAAACCGAGCGTCACGATGTCTTTTTTGAGATCGGGATCAATGATGTTTGAAAGTTTTTCTAAAACTGCCTGTTCGGAAATTTGATTCATATAAAATTAAGATGTGATAACTGCCTGAAAAAATATAATTCCATTAAACTCGTATTTTACACGAATCGCTTCCAAATAAACAAAACGCCCTGAATTCGAGACAAAATTATTTAAAAATCAAAACTAATTAGCTGAATCTTGATAATCATCGGTTTATGGCACGTTCTTTGCTCAATAAACTTGCGGATTCTGTTTCGATACACTTTAAATTTTAATAACTTAATTTCAAATGAGATTTTTTTCTTTATTAGCGATTTTTCTAATTATTTCTCCTGTCTTCGCAGTCAATCATCGTCCGAAATACGTCGGTTACAAACACAAAGGTATTGTCAGCGGCGAAACTTTGCCGAACGGTGTCAAACAGCTAGGCGGCGGATTGCTCTCAAATGAAAATTACGGCGTTTCGCGTTTCAGCAAAGGCAACAAATATATGCTCTGGCTCGAACACATCACGACGAGAGATGCGGCGGGCGTTCCGAGTTGGGAAGTCAAAGACGTGCTTTCCTTCAAAAATCTCAAAAGCACTCAGCAGTTTCATTTAGGTTTGAGTTCGCCGTGTATGCAGAACGGAAAACCCAATTTTGATCTGATCGTCAAAACCGAACTTTTGCCGAATAAAACATACAAAATCGTTGACGCGTGGGTGGCGAACGTCAAGAAAAATAAATTTGAAGAGGTTTCTGAAAAAAATATCAAATGTGAATACATCGCGGAAAATTAAAATCACGCGAAAATTTTTAGATCAAAAACCGAACTGACGATTCGAATCTTTGACGTTTATTCAATAGAATTGTAATTGAATAAACTTTTAAGAAAAATGAATTGTTATGCTCGGTTTTTAATTCTTTAAATTATGGAAAATACGATTTTTTATTGGCTTCCGAATTGTTCGACGTGTCAGAAAGCCAAAAGTTTTATCGAACGTCACGGCGTAAAATTCGCGGAAGTCCGCGACATCAAGGAAAATCCGTTGTCGCCGGTCGAAATTAACAAATTGGCGGAAATGCTCGGCGGCGCAGACGAATTGTTTTCGCGCCGCGCCATCAAATACCGCGAAATGAAACTCAACGAACGCGAGCTTTCGGGCAAAGAAATGCTCGATTTAATGTCGGACGAATACACTTTTCTCAAACGCCCGATTTTGGTCATCGGCGACCAAGCGATTGCCGGATTTTTTGAAAAGACGATGAATCAGTTTCTGGATAAAAATTATTATCAAAAATGAATAAAGAATTAACCGAAAATTATCAAACGCTCAAACAGAACGGCGGATTTTATCAATCGAAACGCGGATTAATCAAAGTTTGGGGCAAGGAATCGGTTCAGTTTTTGAACGGTTTAATCACCAACGATGTCGCCAAACTCGAAGACAATTCGCAAATGACAGCCGCGTTCCCGAACGCGCAGGGCAGAACGCTTGCCCTCGTGCGCGTCCTCAAAAAAGACGGCGCGTTTTGGTTTGAAACCGAAGAAGCGACGCGGGAAAAAGTTTTCAATAACTTATTTCGCTTCACTTTAGCAGGCGATTTTTTTGTCGAAGATTTGAGCGAAAAATATGACTGTATTTCAATGGAAAACGGAAAACGGAAAATGGAAAATGATGAGATAATCGAATTTGAAAAAAATATAGGATTTGATTATTTCGTTCCAAATGAAACGTCCAAAGAGTTTATCAGCGATTTGAAATCTCAAAACGCGGTCGAAATTTCCGGCGAATTATATGGAGTTTTGCGAATCGAACAGGGAATTCCGCTTTACGGCGTTGATGTGGACGAAACGACGATTGTGCCGGAAATCGGTGACGAAGCGATCAGCTACAACAAAGGCTGTTACATCGGTCAGGAAATAATTGCCCGCATCCATTTTCGCGGTCACGTCGCTAAACGTCTGACAGGTTTGATTTTGTCAGAACCATCTGTGTCAGCGGATGGCTTAATCGGTCAGGAATTAAAATCGTTAGACGGCAAAAGTGCGGGCAAAATTACTTCGGCAACATATTCACCAAAACTCGAAAAAAACATCGCGCTCGCCTTCGTGCGTTACGATTATCTGGCGGAAGGCACAGAATTAAAAGTTAATGAAGTGACCGCAACGGTGAAAAATTTACCGTTTGTGCAGTAAAATAAAAACAGTAAAAATATGAGTGAAATACACGACATTGATCTGCCGAACGCTAAACTCGCCTACACGATCATTCAATCGCTGCTCGACAATCAGGAAGCGTTGAGCGATTTGCTCGCGCTGATGGCTCACGCGCTTGATGAAGATGTAGCGAAGGCTTTGACGAATACGAACGAATGGCAGAAATATCTCGACTCGAAACGTGAACTCGATAACACGAAACTGCAAATTGAAAAATTTACTGAACAACTAAAAATTTTGGAGGGGGAAAATAAATGAGCGTGGGAGATTCATACGAAGTTTTTCAATGCCCGAAATGTCAGCAGTATATTTCAAATAAATTGGATGCTTGCCGTTTTTGCTTTTTCTTGTTGAACGACGAGATAAAAACACAGGCGATTAATGGTGAAACTGAAAATACACGAAAATATCGAATCAAAATGCATAAAGGTGTTTTATATTCGGGTTTAGGCATATTTGCCCTTGGGTTATCTCTCTCTGCTGTAAGTATTATTTCAATATTTTATGTCGGACAAGGTTACTATTTCCCTTGGTCGCCGGTAGTTGTTTTATTTGGTTTAGGACAAATGTTAATTGGCGTTTGGGGTATTCGTGATGAACGAAAAAAATAATCTTATAAATGTTTGACTTACTAATAATAGGTGCGGGACCGGCGGGAATTTCTGCCGCTTACGAGGCGCAAAAATTGGATTTGAATTATCTCGTGATCGAGAAAAATCTGATCGGGAATACGATTTATCAGTATCCGGTCGGGCTGACGGTTTTTTCAACCGTGAACGAACTCGAATTGCAGCCGAACACGCTTTTTCCGGCGCGGGAAAAGCCGACGCGCGAGGAATTGCTGTCTTATTACACGCGGTTTGTTCTGGACAATGATCTTGCTGTGCAGTGGGAAGAAGCGGTTACGAAGGTTGAAAAAATCGGCGAAAATCATTTCAAAGTGACGAGCGAAAAAAGCGTTTACGAAGCAAAAACCGTTTTGTTCGCTTTCGGCGCGATGCAGTTTCCAAGACATTTGGGTGCGAAGGGCGAAGATTTGCCGAAAGTGCATCATTTATTCACCGAAACTTATCCATACGTCAGAAAAAACGCGATGGTCATCGGCGGCGGAAATTCGGCGGGCGAAGCCGCGCTTTTTCTCGCGCAGGAAGGCGCAAACGCGATTCTCTGCATTTACCGCAAAGATTGGGAAAACAACGATCCGAAGCAAGGCTGTATTAAATATTGGGTCAAGCAACCGCTCGAAAACGAGCTTTCTAAAGAATGTCTGAACGTCTATTTTTTCAACCGCGTCGTCGAAATCAAAGAAAAAGAGATAATTTTAGAAAACGAAAACGGCGCGATTGAAACCTTTCCAAACGATGTTTTGTTTATCCTGATCGGTTCTGATGCCGATTTAACGATGCTCAAAAATCTCGGTGTGGAAACGCAAAATTCAAAATACTGCGAAGTTCCGGTTTACGATGCGGAAACTTTTGAAACGAACATCGCGGGCGTTTACGTCGCCGGACATTTCACCGAAGCGCGGCACATCGTCGGCGCGATTGAAATTCCCAAAAAAATAATTCCAAAACTGGCGGACAAATTAATTCGGGAAAGCAAAATTACCGTTTCAAAATAATGGCAGATAGAACAAACCGAATTTTTTTCAAGGATAATCCGTATCCGAACGGACACAAAATTATTGAATTCATCTGGAGCGGAAGACTCGAACCGGAAACAGGGCTTTGGTTTGATTTTCATCTCAAGACGGAAGAATATTATGCAGAAGATGATTCCGACGACGAGTTTGAACCTGAATCGGATTGGCAGGCAAAGATTGTTTGGAGAAATTATCATGCTTGCACAATGTCATCTACAGAATGGCATTTCGGTGGGATTTTAGTGGGAACAGAGAATGAAAAATTAGATTTTGAAAACTTAGAATCGGGAACTTTAACAGCCGATATACTTCCATTACCTGAAAATTTTGATTTTGAGGATTTGAGTTTTTACATATATTTGCTTGGGCATGATTCGTGTGCCGACCACAAAATTAAATTCGCCAAAAAAAAATCTGCCGATATTTTTGACATTGAATGGACGGGAAAAACTGCTCTAACATACATCGGTAATTATGAATTTAAACGCGAATTTACAGCATTCATTGAAAATACCAAATTCAACGGTTTTGAATTTGAAAATGGTAACGCCGATGATTTTGGGAAATACATAATAAGTCCAAATTTGTTTGAAATCCGTGACAATAAAATTATCATAAAACAATAAATGAACATTGAACGCGCACAGGAAATTCTCAAGCATCAATTCGGCTACGATTCGTTTCGGATGAATCAGCAACAGGCGATTGAGCGTATTTTGTCAAAAAAAGACTGCGTAGTTTTAATGCCGACAGGAGGCGGGAAATCGCTCTGTTATCAGATTCCGGCGTTGATGTTTGACGGTTTGACGGTCGTTGTTTCGCCGTTGATTGCGTTGATGAAGGATCAGGTTGACGCGTTGGTGAATAACGGCGTGGCGGCGGCGTTTTTGAATTCGACGCAATCTTCGCGCGAACAGACCGAACTTTTTCAGAAGGTTCGTCGCGGTGAATTGAAAATTTTATACGTTGCTCCCGAACGTCTTTTGCAGTCGGGCGATCAGTTTATTGATTTTTTGAAAACGATCAATGTTTCGCTGTTTGCGGTTGACGAAGCGCATTGTATTTCGAGTTGGGGACACGATTTTCGACCGGAATATATTCAGCTTGGCAAACTGAAAAAAGTTTTTCCCGAAATTCCCGTCGTTGCGCTGACGGCGACGGCTGACCAATTGGTTCGCAAAGATATTATCGAGCGTTTGAATTTTCGTGAGTACGAACTTTTCCTGTCGAGTTTTAATCGTCCGAATATTTATTATGAGGTCAAACCGAAACGCGGAACTTACGATCAATTGCTCGATTTTCTCGCCGACCGCAAAGACGAAAGCGGCATAATTTATTGTCTGAGCCGCAAAGGTGCGGACAGTCTCGCTGCCGATCTGCGCGACGAAGGATTTTCCGTGCGGTCGTATCACGCCGGACTTTCCAAGGAAATGCGCGATGAAAATCAGGAATTATTTCTCAACGATGAGGTGAAAATCGTCGTCGCCACGATTGCTTTTGGAATGGGAATTGACAAATCGAATGTCCGTTTTGTCGTCCATTTCGATCTGCCGAAAAACATCGAAAGCTATTATCAGGAAACCGGACGCGCCGGACGCGATGGACTCGAAAGCCGTGCGCTGCTGTTTTTCAGTTGGGCTGACGTTAAAAAATTAAAGGATTTCGCGGCGGTTGAAAATAATCAGCGGCAGTCGGAAATAATGCTTCGCAAATTGCAGGTGATGGGCGATTTCGGCGAGATTAAAACCTGCCGGCGCAAGTTTCTGCTCAAATATTTTGATGAGGATTTTAACGAAAACTGCGGCAACTGCGACAACTGCAACACGACGTTTGAAACTTTTGACGGCACGATCATCGCGCAAAAAGCCCTGAGCGCAGTTGCGCGAACCGAACAGCGGATGGGCGTGACATATCTGGTTGATTTTCTGCGCGGCTCGAAATCGCAGAAGATTTGGGACACGCACAAAAATCTCAAAACTTACGGCATCGGCGCGGACGTTTCCAAAGACGAATGGCTCGCCTATTTCAAAGATTTGATCGGTCAAGGCTATTTAATTCAGCGCGACGAAGGGCAATATACGACGATTGCTTTGTCCGATAAAAGCCTCGACGTTATGCGCGGCGGTGAAAAGGTCGAGCTTTTCAAAGTCACGGTCAAGGAAGAAAAGAAAAAATCGTTGGTTTCGAGCATCGCCTACGATTACGAAAAAGAATTGTTCGACGCGCTCAAAAAGGTTCGCACGACTTTTGCGCGTGAAGAAAATGTGCCGCCGTATGTGATTTTTTCTGACGCGACGCTCATCGAAATGGCGACTTATCTGCCACAGAATGCCGACGAAATGCGAAAAATCTCCGGTGTCGGCGATTTGAAACTGCAAAAATTCGGCGCGGATTTTCTCGAAACAATCGTAGATTTCTGCCGCGAAAACAATTTCGATTCCCGCATTAATCTGAAAACGCCGAAACGCGAGCCGAAAGTTCGCACGAAACGCGACGAATACGGTAAGGATACTTATATGATTTCGCTCGAAATGTTCAAATCCGGCGTGTCGGTTGCCGAAATCGCGCAGGTGCGCGGCGTGACGAAAAGCACGGTCGAAACGCATCTCGTCAGGTTTATTTCGACGGGCGAAGTCTCGCTTGACGAACTCGTGCCGCCGGAGAAGGTCGAACCGATCAGAAACGCCGTGATGAAATTCAGCGAAACCGGCGCAATCGGTCCGGTCAAAGAATTTTTAGGCGAAAATTACAGCTACGGCGAAATCCGCGCGGTGTTGGCGGCGATGTAGAAAGCGAAGAAAGAAATAGCCGCAAAAAAGCGCGAAAGACGCAAAAAAGAAGGAAATAATTTTGCACTTCTGTTTGAACTTCTATTTAAATTTATCGGCAATGTTGGCGGGATTTATTTCAAAAGCCGAGACATTAATCGTTTGATCGGTCTGACCGGCGACGGTTTGCGTCCATTTGTGCGGCAGATTTACACCGTTGACCGTGTGATAATTGCTGAATTTTACTTTGTATTCGGCAGTTGCATCAGGCTCGTCGCCATTTCCATTGACGACTTCAACATTTGAGACTGCCGCATCTTTTGGTCCGTCTTTGGTGATGATAATAACTCTCTTTTCCGTGGTTTTAACTGCACCGCTTTCCTGTTTCCCGACATTGATAAAAAGCGGTTTATGTCCCTGAAAAGTCATTTCCAAAGGCAGATGCGAAGATTTGTCGAAACAAACCTGAAACGCGGAAACCGAATTTTGCTCGACGGAAATTAAATCACACGCGCTGCCGTCCACACTCGAATCACCTGCATATATGTATGAAACGTCAACGCCTTCGGGCGCGGACAAGAGCAGCGCAAAAGTCATGCGAAACATTTCGTTTTGCCGAACATTGCCGCTGTTTGGCGAATCGGAATGTTTGACGATGATTTTTTTAACCAACTTTTGATCGCCGCCGTCCGTATTTTCATCCGATTCTTTAATAATAAATTTACCTTTTTCGCCGGGACGCGCAATTATCACGTTTTCAACATCGGCGGGAATGTTTTTTTCAGTCTGCCCGTCTTTTTTGATGATGACAACTTTTTCAACCTGCCGGACGACATCAACATTTTCATTCGCGCCGGGATTGCCGAGGCGAATCATTTTGCTGAAATGAGAGGGAAGTTCGAGATTGATTTCGAGTTCGCCTTGTTCGATGCGCGGCGCGGCATCAAATGTCAAAATTTGTTCGACGTGCGCGTTGACGGTCAAACTTTGCACAATACCGATTGCCGCATCGCCGCCGATTGCCTGACGCGCCTGCGCGATGATCGCCAAAGCCTTGTCATCAGATTTCATCTTTGCTCCGGCTTTTTCAATCATTTTTCCGGTTGCCCCGATAAAAATCAGCAGACTTAAAACAGCGATAAATTTTTTCATTTGTTCAACTGGTAAATTTTTATTTTTGTTGCTGAGAGCATAGCCGTAGATTTTACTTCACTATCAATCAATTACGCAAAGAAGCCGGCAAAATAGCAAATATTCCGCCGGCTTCGACAGTTAAATTTTAATCAAAAATATCAAAATTCAGAATCGCTGGTTGCGCGTTCGCGCCGTGCCACGCCGGTTGCGTAGGCGGCTTCTTCGACTTCTTTGGCGACGGCTTCACCGACGCGGCGGTCGAAAACCGACGGGATAATGTAATCGGGATGAAGTTCGTCTTCGGTAATAATGGCGGCGATTGCGTGGGCGGCGGCGAGCTTCATTTCTTCGTTGATGCGTGAAGCGCGGCAGTTTAACGCGCCGCGAAAGATGCCGGGAAAACACAACACGTTATTGATTTGGTTCGGATAATCGCTTCTGCCGGTCGCCATCACCGCTGCTAATCCGACCGCTTCTTCGGGCATAATTTCGGGAACCGGATTCGCCATCGCAAAAATAATCGGGTCTTTCGCCATATTTCGCAGATCGGTTTCGCCGATTACTCCCGGCGCACTCAAGCCGAAAAACACGTCGGCATTTTTGATGATTTCGTGAATCGAACCTTGTTCCTTATCCGGATTGGTGTTTCGCGCATACCAATCTTTAACCCAGTTCATATTTTCCCTACGTCCCTCGTAAATCGCGCCGGTTTGATCGCAGCCGACGATGTTTTTTACGCCCGCCGCCATCACTATTTTTGAACACGCGACACCAGCCGCGCCGACACCGTTGACGACGATTTTAATTTCGTCCATTTTCTTGCCGACGATTTTCAAAGCATTTATCAACGCGGCGAGAACGACGACCGCCGTGCCGTGTTGGTCGTCGTGAAAGACGGGAATGTCGAGTTCTTCTTTGAGACGATCTTCGATTTCAAAACAGCGCGGCGCGGAAATGTCTTCGAGATTAATGCCGCCGAACGCGACGGAAATATTTTTAATCGTTTCGATAATCTCGTGCGGGTCTTTCGTGTCGAGACAAATCGGGAAGGCATCAACGCCTCCGAATTCTTTGAAAAGCTGGCATTTGCCTTCCATCACGGGCATCGCCGCCGCCGGTCCGATGTCGCCCAAACCCAAAACTGCCGTGCCGTCGGAGATGACCGCGACCGTATTTTTTTTAATCGTCAGCGTGTAAGCCTTTTCCGGGTCTTTGTGAATCGCTTCGCAGACGCGGGCGACTCCGGGCGTGTATGCCATCGAAAGATCGGCGCGGGTTTTCAGAGGGATTTTAGAAACCGTTTCGATTTTGCCGCCGAGGTGCATCAGAAAGGTTTTGTCCGATGAATTAACGACTTCAACGCCGTCAATCTGCCCGACGGCGGTGACGATTTCGTCGTCGTGACTTTCCGAATAAGCATTAACCGTAATGTCTCGAATCAAAAAATCTTTGCCGACGGAAACGATGTCAATCGCGCCGATGTCGCCGCCGACTTTGCCGATGATCGTCGTGATTTCGCCCAGCTTTCCGGGACGATTATGAATTTTAACGCGCAAAGTCAGACTGTAACTCGCATTCGGTGTTGGTTGATGTGTCATTTAAATGAGCGGTCGGATCAGACCGCGAAAAACTCCTTGAATCTTTATTTGATCGGCTGAAAGCCGTATAATTTCGTATCTGACGTTTGCCGGGTGAAGCTCGATATTTGCACCGGCGCGAAAAAATATTTGAACAACCGTGCGCGTATTTTCAATCGTCGCGGCAATACAGTCGCCGTCGCGGACAAACTGTCGCTGTTCGATCAGGGCGATGTCGCCTTCGGCAATATTTTTACCCGTCATCGAATCGTCCGGCACGCGAAAAGCGCGAATTCGCAGCGGATCGAGATAACCGAGCAGAAAATTCGGGACAAACAGCGGATTTTCCTCCCAGCTTTCTTTGAATCCGGTGTCGGTCGGCGCGTCGAGCCATTCGATTTTCGTCACCGAATCGGCGGCGGAGTTATGGTTCGGAACTTCGAGATTAAAACCGCCCGCGCCGCGCCGCCGATTTAGTAATCCTTGATTTTCCAATGATTTGATATGCTTGGCGATGCCGCCTTTTGATTTGAGATTGAGATGCTGCGCGATTTGTTGATAAGTCGGTTCGTGACCGTCGTTCTCAATAAAGTTGGCAATAAAATCGAGAATCTCTTTCTGACGTTTGGTGCGCGGCTGCATAAAAATAGATTGTAGAAATATGAATTCGGACAAGTCAAGTTAATAGATTCGTTCGTTGTTCGCCAAACTTACTCTGAACGCCGACGAACATTTGATATAATAAACCTTAAAAATCGGAGGATTTGAGTTTTATCAGCAATATTCACGGATTTACACAAGGCTTGAAACATAACCAACTGCGCCGCATCGAACGCCTCGCCACGCGGCGCGTTGCTCCCGAACAGATCGTTTCGCCCGAACTCGCCCGTCAATTATCGGAAATATCGCACGAAACCGGCAGACAAATCGGCGTTTTGCTCAACCGCAAAGGTCAGGTCGAATATGTGATGGTCGGCAATGCCAAACAAATCGAAATGCCCGATTTCGGTCGCGCACGCGTGTCGCAGGATCGTTTTCGCGGTCTGCGGTGTGTTCACACGCATCTGCTTGCGGAAAAACTGACGCAGGACGATCTGACCGATCTCGCGCTTCTGCGGCTCGATCTGATGTCAATTATTCAGGTTGACGGCGAAACGGGTTTGCCGAATTTAGTTTATTCGGCGCATCTTCTGCCGACGACCGTCGCTAAACTCGAAGCTGAAAGTCAGACGCTGCCGTATGAATTTTTAGAGCCGAATATTCCTTCGCAACTCGAAACGAATTTTACCAATTTAATCAATTCGCTCGAAAGCGAAATGGTTCGCAATCGCGGCACGAATCAAAAATTCCAATCGAACCGCGACCGCGTAATTTTGGTCAATGTGACGACCGGATATTTGTCGGAAGCCGAAGAATCAATGGCGGAACTCGAAGAATTGACCGATTCCGCCGATGCCGTCGTGCTGGATAAAATCATCCAGCGGCGACCGAAAATTGATCCGAAAACCGTTCTCGGACAGGGGAAATTGCAGGAACTTTTGATTCGTTCGATGCGTCTCGGCGCAGATTTGATCGTTTTCGACACGGAACTCGCGCCGGCGCAGGTTCGCGCACTTTCGGAAGCGACGGATTTAAAGGTCATTGACCGACCGCAGTTGATTCTCGACATTTTCGCCCAACGCGCTCAATCGCGTGAAGGGAAGTTACAGGTCGAACTCGCGCAGTTAAAATATCTTTTGCCGCGACTCGTGCAGGGACAAAATTCGGCGTTTTCGCGGCTCGCCGGCGGCATCGGCGGGCGCGGTCCGGGCGAAACCAAACTCGAAACCGACCGCCGCCGTGTGCGCGATAAAATCACACAACTTGAAAAACAGGTTGATAATCTAAGCCGTCAGAGACAGGAACGGCGTAAGCACCGAGTTCAGAAAAAACTGCCGATCATTTCGCTCGTCGGTTATACGAATGCCGGTAAATCAACTTTGCTCAACGCTTTAACGCAGAGCAAGGTTTATGCCGAAAAGAAGATGTTTGCGACGCTCGACCCGACTTCGCGGCGTTTGCGTTTGCCGATTGAACAGGAAGTTATCATCAACGATACGGTCGGTTTTATCCGCGATTTGCCCGAAGCGTTAACGGCGGCGTTTCGCGCAACTTTGGAAGAAATTTCCGATAGTGATTTGCTCGTTCACATTGTTGACGCGGCAAATACGCGGGCGATTCAGCAAATCGAAGCGGTTGAAAAAATTCTGCTCGATTTGAATTTAAACAAAATCCCTCAAATTATCGTTTTAAACAAGGCTGATTTGGTTGATAATCCGACGCTCGAATCGCTGACCAGACAGATTTCGCTTGACACGCAGTATGAAGTTGTGGCAATTTCAGCTATCCAATCAACAACATTGAAAAATTTAATGGCGAAAATCGGTGAGTTTGTCGAGGTTTCCGATTCTGTTTTCGAGCAAAATTATGAAGAATTTGAAGACGAACAAGCGGAAATCGTGATGGATATTTACCCGTAATTCGGACGAGTTTTAATGAGCAAACCCAAGCAGGAAAATCAGCTAATTCTGGAAAAATGGCGCAATAATCTGAAAAAAAGATTCAACGCCTTTTCGGAAAAATTCGATCAAAAGCAAAAATTTTGGTTCGGTTTCGCTGTGTTGTGTCTGCTGACAACTTTGATAATTAACAATCCGCTCTGGAATTCCGCTTCGCAATTACCATATAAAGAAGGCGATATTGCCCGCGAAAGCATTATTTCGCCCGCCGATATTTTTGCGACTGATGTCGAAGAAACCGAAAAAATCAAGCAAACAGTCGAGCAGTCAATCAAACCGATTTTCATTTACGATTCGAATCGAGCCGAGCAAGCCGTGCAGGGATTTCGTTCGGCTTGGGAAAATCTGCAAAGAAAAAACGAAAGCGTCGCCGCCAATAATTCGGTCAATCGAGCAAACTCCATTCAAAAAGCCAACACTAGTTGGACAGGCGCAGGCGGCACCGAATTGGGACGAATTTTTACTGCGCGAAAATTTAGTGCGAATGAACTCGACGCGCTCGACCGTGTTTTGCGCGAAAATGCGGGCGGATACATCTACGGCGATCAGGATAAATCATACCTCGAAAACGAAATTACGATTATTGACCGCCAAAAACCGACGGTCGAATCGGTTTTTCAAAATCCCGAAACGTCAATGCTCGCGGTTTCCGTCGCCCGTTATAAATTAAGTGAAGGTCTCAAACAAATCCGCAGTCTGAGCGAAAAAGAAGCGTCAACATTTTATACTGCGCTTTCGCCGCAGATTCAGCCGAGCGTAACTTACGATCAAATAGCAACGGCTAAAGCACGACAAACCGTCGCCGAAAGCGTTCAGCCGGTGACGATTTCGCTCAAACGCGGGCAAAAAATCATTGACGAAGGCGACATCATTACCAATGAAGGCATCGCTAAAATTGCCGCCGTCCAGAAATACAGTCAAACGAGTCGGCTGGTAAACCGTTTTTTCGGACTGCTGATTTTGATTTCAGCTCTCTATTGGGGAGCTTGGAAATTTGTCGAGCATCGCGGCAAGGTTCAGAGAGTTGATTTAACCGAGCAGAAATCTTTTGCGCTGTTCGGGTTCGTCGTCCTCGCGCAAACGATAGTGACGGTGATTTTATTGAGATTAGCTGATTTTACGGCGATGCAGAACGTCAAAGCTCCGCTCAGTGATCCGATGCTCTGGTCATTTGCCGTGCCTTTCGCTTTCGGAAGTCTGTTGATGACACTATTGGCAGATCGCCGAATGGCAATTTTTACCGGGATTTTTTGTTCGCTTTTAGCCGGTTTGCTTGCTCCGCGACCACTCGAATTTACAATTTTTTCAATCATCGCCTCGTCAGTCGCCGTTTACGGAATCGGTAATTATCGCAATCGGCAGACAGTCACGCTCGCCGGGATTTTAATCGGAGCAGTCAGTTCATTGATCGGAATCGCTCTGATTGCCTACACGCAGCAGCCGTTTATTTTCAATACCGTGATGCTGACGATTGCCAGCAGTTTGTGCGGCGGTGTGATTACGGCGGCGGTGACAGCCGTTTTTCTGCCGATTTGCGAGAATATGTTCGGCATTTTGACCGACGTTAAATTGTTGGAACTTTCCAATGCTGACTTGCCGGTTCTCGGACAGCTTGCGCTGCGTGCGCCGGGGACGAATCGGCATTCACACGCTGTCGGGCATCTCGCCGAAGAAGCGTGCCGCATCGTCGGCGGCAACGGCTTGCTGACACGGATCGGTGCGTTGTATCACGACATCGGCAAAACGGCTGCGCCCGAACATTACGTCGAAAATCAGCACGGCAAAAATCCTCACGACCGCCTCAAACCGCAGCAAAGCGCGAAGATTATCATCAGCCACGTCACCTACGGCATCAAACTCGGCAAGCAGATGAATCTGCCGCCGCGCATTATTGATTTTATCGCGCAGCATCACGGGACGCGGACGCTTCATTATTTTCTCAAAAAAGCGCAAACCGAAAACTATGACGGGCAGGAAGTTGACGAGAACGATTTTCGTTATCCCGGACCGAAACCGCAATTTAAAGAATCGGCGATTATGATGATTGCCGATTCCTGCGAAGCCGCCGCGCGTTCCCTCGAAGAACCGACACCGGAAAATATTCGCTACATCGTGACCAAAATTATTGACGCGATCATCACCGACGATCAGCTTGATGAATGTGATTTAACCTTACGCGAACTGACGCAGATTCGTGAAGCGATGATAAAATCGCTGGTTGCCATTTACCATTCGAGAATTGATTATCCCGGTTATGTGCCGCCGGTTTCATTGCCGAAATTGTCGGTCGAACAATATATTCCGCTCGACGATTACGGGATGCGTTTTGCCGACCCGAAAGAGATTCCGATCAGCAAAGGCGGCGAAGTCGAAGATGAAGCGATAAATAGTTCCAAAAGCCGGCAGAAAAACGAAGAGAAAGTAAATTTGAGAATTGTTTCCTGAAAATAAAAAGAATCGAGAGCCGCAAAAAGGCGCAAAAAGCACAAAAAAAAAAGCTATAAAAATTATTTTTCATATTTCTCTTGCCCTTTTGCAGTTATTGGAAATGCCGATCTGTATTTGTGAACACACGCTCGGATTCGTTCGTAAGTTTTACAGTCAAATCAAAATTTATCTTTTAATTTTTCGTAAGTAGTTGCCAGCGATTCGGGAATCGTCCGCGTTTCGCCGATTGCGGTCATAAAATTGGCATCGCCGACCCAACGCGGGAGAATGTGAAGATGATAATGTTCGGCAACGCCTGCACCGGCGGCTTTGCCCTGATTCATTCCGAGATTGATGCCGTCCGGCAGATATATTTCACGCAGAATTTTTTGACAATGTTTAGTCAAATCCATCAATTCATCAGTTGCAGACCTTGCCGCTGAATCCAAATCAGCTAAATGATTGAACGGAACGATCAATAAATGACCGGAAATATATGGGTAAACATTGAGAATAACGAAATTATATTCGGCGCGGTGAAGAATATAATTGTCAGGATCAGCTTTTTGATTATTTAAAATGCGACAGAAGACACAATGATATTCATCGTTGTCTTCTGTTTCGCTGCTTTTAATGTAAGCGTAGCGCCAGGGACTCCACAAAATGTCCATAGCTTTTGGTTGTTATTTACCGTTGTTGATAACTTCTTTCAACTCTTTGCCGGGTTTGAAGTAAGCAACACGTTTTGCCGGGATGCTGACCGCCGCGCCGGTTTTCGGATTGCGACCTTTACGGGCATTGCGTTGGCGAACGCGAAAACTGCCGAATCCGCGCAGTTCGATTTTCTCGCCGCTGTTTAATGATGCAACAATGCTGTCGAAGATGATTTCGACCAATTGCTCGGCATCTTTTTTGGTCATATCCGCTTCGTTTGCTACTCTTTCAACTAAATCTGCTTTTGTCATACTATATTTTCCTCTCTCAGACCCAAAAATTACTTATAAAACAACTAAGCTGATTTTTCATCGGCTGCCGCATCTTTTACGTCTTCGGTTGAAGATTCTTCCGTCATTTCGACTGTTTCTGCTGTCGGAGTTTCCTCAGCTACCGGAGTTTCTTCAGCGTCTTCAACTGAATCGTCTGCTACTGAATCGGTTTCAACCGTTTCAACGGTTTCAGCCGTTTCTGTTGTTTCTGTTGTTTCGGAAACAACATCTTCAGCTAATTCGGGAGTTTCAGTCTGTTCGGAAGATTCAGCAATAGTTGAATCTTCCGTTTCTTCAACTTTAGTCCCATTTGCCTTTTTGGTTTTCTTTGCGGACACGGCTTCTTCTTTTGTTGCTTCTTTGGATTCTTCAGCAGGTTTGCCGAATTTCAAATTCGCCAATTCGCCGAGCGATGCCATTCCGCCCTTTGCTTCGCTGGAATACATCTTGGTATCAACAATCGGTTCGTCTTCTTTACCGACAGCCCGCGCTGAAAGTCCGATTCTCTGATCTTCGTGTTCGATTCGCAGGATTTTGAAATCCATTTCCTGACCCATCTGCACGACCTGTTCGGGACGTTCGACACGTTCGTCCGACAATTCCGAAATATGACACAAACCTTCCAAACCTTCGCCGAGTTCGACAAAAACACCGAAGCCCGCGAATCTGGAAATTTTGCCTTTGACGACATCGCCGGGACGATGCGTCGCAACAAATGCTTCCCACGCGCTGGGCGTTAACTCTTTAATTGACAACGAGAGACGTTTAGTTCTTTTGTCAATATTCATCACGACCGCATCAACTTCCTGATCTTTTTTCAGCACATCCTTCGGATGTTTGACCTTTTTCGACCAAGTAATATCGGAAACGTGAACCAAACCTTCGATACCGTCTTCGACTTCGACGAATGCGCCGAAATCGGTTAAATTGCGAACTTTGCCGCGCACTTTCGAGCCGACCGGGAAACGCTGTTCGATGGTATCCCACGGATTTTCCATCAACTGTTTCATTCCGAGGCTGATGCGTCGGGCAACCGTGTCAACGCCTAAAACCTGCACGTCAACATCGTCTCCGGCTTTGAAAAGTTTGCGCGGACTTTTTGAATGTTTCGACCACGAAACTTCCGAAACGTGAACCAAACCTTCAACGCCGGGTTCGAGTTCGACGAATACGCCGTAATCGGTGACGGATGAAACTTTACCTTTTAATTTTGAATTGACCGGATAAACTTCGACGACGGTTGACCAAGGATCGGGAAGCAATTGTTTATAACCGAGCGAGATTTTTTCCTTTTCGCGGTCGAGTTTTAAAATTTTAATCTGAACTGTATCGTTCGGTTTGAACATTTCGTTCGGATTATGAAGTCTGCCCCAAGACATATCGGTAACGTGCAAAAGCCCGTCAATGCCGCCGATGTCAACGAATGCACCGTAATCGGTTAAGTTTTTAATCGTGCCTTCGATGATGTAACCGACGGCGATATTATCGAAAGTTTCCGCTTTTTGGGCATTGACAACTTCGTCGGTCAAAATTTTGCGCGACAGCACGATATTATTGCGTCGTCGGCTGAATTTGACGATTTTTGCCTCGATGTCCTGACCTCTGTATGAATCGAGGTTGCGAATCGGGCGCGAATCAATTTGCGAACCCGGCAAAAATGCTTCGATGCCGCCGAGGTCAACGCGCAAACCGCCCTTGGTTTGGTCAATCACGCGACCCGTGACGGGCGTTTCGCTGTTGAAAGCCTTTTCGATTTCCGTCCAGACCTGACGTTGTAAGGCATCATTTCTCGACAGCATCGGCGGCGCATCGCCTGCATGAATGCTTCTGATGACGACCTCGACTTCATCACCTTTTTGGATCGAAATTTCGCCTTCGTGAGAAGTGAATTCTTCGATTCCGACGATGCCTTCGGATTTGTAGCCGAAATCAACTAAAACGCCGCGGTCGGAAACGCCGACAACTTTGCCCGTGACCAATTCACCCGCGTGAAAAATCGTTTGTTCCTGTTCAAACTGTTCGAGAATAGACCCGAAATCTACATCGCCGGTTGCCTCCGGTTCTTCGGAAACAGGTGCGTTGACCGTCGTATTGACCGTTGGTTCTACTTCTGGAGCAGAGTTGTCAGCGGGAGTTTGAATGATTGTATCTTGATTGACCGTTTCTTCGGTTTGCGCCGTTTCGACGGTTTCGTTATTAACCTCGTTTGCCATTTAGCCTTATCTTAACTTCCTTTTTAAAATGCGTAAAAATAAACCTGATAAATTTTTATCCTTCCAAATCAGAGCCGGAAACCAACTGAATTTTGCCTGAAATTAGTGAGTGGTTTTTTGAATTCAATTTAAAACTATTTTTCGTGACGAGGTGAATAAATAGTTTTGTCTGGCTCAATGATATTTTCACAAGTTTGGATAAAACTAAAATTTACACGTCAAAGCCGTTTTGTGTCAAGGCGGAAGCGCGAAAATCCTTATAAAAAATAGATTTGCGCCCGTTTCGGGGAAATAAAAAAATGACTGTTTCGATTATGTCTCGAAAACGGTCATTTTAAAATGTCAGCGGTTGAATCTGATAACATTCTTTGAAATAAATTGTGAAATTTTTACAATCTCTCGATCAAGTCGCTCATTTTGCCGACACCGCCCAGTTTTTCCATTTCTTCTTTAGCCTGCGAACCTGTGTTTTGAATTCCGGCGAGCCGCAGACGAAATTCGTCCGGGTTGGTCGAACCGCGCAATGCTTCTTCGAGCGAAACCAAACCCGATTGATATAGATAAAACAATGATTGATCGAACGTCTGCATCCCGTATTGCGACGTGCCGGCGGCTATCGCATCACGGATTTGCGTAGTTTTGTCTTCGTGAAGAATATAATCACGAATCAGCGGTGTCGTCGTCAAAACTTCGACTGCCGGAACGCGCGAATTTCCTCTGGCTGATTTCATCAAACGCTGAGAAACAATCGCTTTTAATAAACCGGAAAGCTGGATTCTGATTGATTTCTGCTGATACGGCGGAAATGCCGTAATAATGCGGGTTAATGTTTCCGATGCGTCGGTCGTGTGGAGCGTTGACAGCACGAGATGCCCGGTTTCAGCGGCGACGAGCGCAGTTTCGATGGTTTCGAGGTCGCGCATTTCGCCGACGAGAATCACGTCCGGGTCTTGTCTGAGCGAACCGCGCAGAGCTTCGGCGAACGAGCGCGTATCAACATCAATTTCCCTTTGCGTGATAAATGATTTTTTGTCTTTGTGGAGAAATTCAATCGGGTCTTCAATCGTCACGATGTGTGAATTTCTCGTTTGATTAATGTAATCAACAATTGCCGAAAGCGTCGTGGATTTTCCCGATCCTGTGGTGCCGGTGACGAGAATCAAGCCGCGCTGTTCTTCGGCGACTTTGCTGAGAATCGGCGGCAGACCGAGTTCGCTGAAACTGCGAACCGTATCGGAAATAACGCGGGCGACGATGCCGATTGAGTTGCGCTGCTGAAAAATGTTGACGCGAAAACGTCCCAAACCCGAAATGCCGTAGCCGATGTCAACTTCGTAAACTTCCTTGAAATGCTGTTTCTGACGATTCGACATCATCGAAAAAGCCATTTCCAAAGTTTCGTCCTGCGTCAGTTTGGTCACGCCGGAAAGCGGTTTCAATTCGCCGTGAACGCGGATCACGGGAATCGAACCGGCACGCAGATGCAGATCGGATGCGCCGAAGCTCATCGCCATTCGAAGTAAATCTTCAATTCTGGTTGACATAGAATAAAGTGCTGGAAATAAATTTTTCGGTGGAACGATTTTAAGTGGAAAACGGATTTTTGCCAAATCGCTGAGTTAAATTTTAGCCTTTATTAGATGCGACCGTCAATAAATATTTTCGGTCTGCAAATTTTGTGCAAATTAACCCAAAAAATCTTTAATCATTGATGCCATTTTGTGTTTTTTACCGTGGCAAATAATTAATCACCGGAATCAGTCGAGTTTTAACTCACCTTACTTAACAATCGTTTTTTGTCGCCGAAGGTGACGAACATCATAGCGTCGGGAGCATTGAGCCAAGCGAATGAATCCCTCCGTCGAATCGAACCAAAAATCTGCTCGCTGAAAGTGAGCGACATTCGGGGCGCGGCGTGTGCGACACTTTCAGCGTCGGAAATGGTTGTTAATCCAACGCAGGGTTCTCGCTCATGGCATTCGCTTGCGCCTACGCTATGAATGTTCGTCACCTTCGACGACAAAGACAAAATCAATTTATGCGTCAGGTGATTTTTAGGTCAACTTTTTGATTTCGTCCGCCCGCATTGATTCAAGCATATTTTGAATCGTTTCCTTGAGATGCGCGGTCACGGCTTCGTATTTTTCTTCTTCGTTCATTTCGGGTTTGGTAACGTCTCTGGCGTAAAACGGTTCGCCGAAAGTGATTTTTACTTTGGCGAGATGGATGCGGTTCGAGTTTCGCGCCCAAACTTTGTATAAACCGTCGAGCGCGACCGGCACAATCGCCACGTCTAATTCAGCCGCCAAGATTGCCGCGCCTTTTTTAAATGAGTGAAGTTCGCCGTCAAAAGCGCGTTCACCTTCGGGATAAATGTTCAAAATTCTGCCGTGACGCAAACCTGCCGCGCCCGCTTTCATCGCTTTCATCAACTGTGTGTCGGCATCAATCGGGATCACGCTCAGGCGTTTGGCAATCCACGCCGTGATAAAATTATCAAAATACATACTCGCGCCGACGTAGAAGGATTTATTGAAAACATCGAACGGGTAATTTGACGAGACGAAAAATGCGTCGAGATAGCTTTGATGATTCGGGCAGATCATAAAGGGTTTCTTGATTTTGTCGAGTTTTTCCGCGCCCGTCACTTCGAGTTGAAACAATAACTTAGAGACCAGATTAAAACATTTGAAAAATGCGTATGAAAAAGTATTGAAAAGCGGATGCGGCGCGAGAATGCTCTGCACTTCCGGCAAATCTTCGTCGGATTTTTCGACGATTTTTGCCCAATTGACCGAAGTGTTGGCGGAGATGTCGGAAACATTCGTTTCGGCGTGCGGCGCACTTCGTTTGACGAGTTCGATGACATCGCCGACCGTTAAGGCTTTGGCGGCATCTTCGCCGGAAAATTCGGTCGAAAAATTTTGTTCGAGCGCGGCAAAAACTTCGGCGCGGGCGAGCGAATCGAGTCCGAAATCCAGTTCCAAACTCATCGCCGGATGAATCTTTTCGGTTTCCTTCGCCGTCTCGGAATTTTGTTTGAGAACGGCGACGACCGCTTTTCCGGCGTTTGAATCGAGCAGTTTTTCGTCTTCGGGCGTAAATTCGAGCGGCGGTTTTTCAACCTTGCCTTCGGCGGAAAGTTCGCCCGATTCGATCTGTTTTTGCAGTTCGAAACGCTTGATTTTTTTCGTCGCCGTGCGCGGCAGAGGTTCGCCGCTGATGATGTATTCGTGAACGCGCTGATATTCGGGCAGACTTCGACCGAGATTGTCGAGGTCGAAACGAATCGCTTCGCGTGCGCCCGAAAGATTTTTCTGCTTCAGATATTCAAAATCGGGAACGACGACGGCGACGAGTTTTTCCGCGCCCGCGTGTGCCGCCGAATCGTCTTTGACACCGAGAATCGCCAATTCTTCGACGAGCGGCGATTTCAGATAATGAACTTCCAAATCTTCGGGGTGAACATTTTTACCGTTCGGCAGAACGATCACATCTTTCGAGCGTCCGACGATGTAGAGATTGCCGTCTTTGTCGAAAGTTCCGAGATCGCCGGTGCGAAAAAATCCGTCGTCGGTAAAAACCTCTTTGGTCGCGGCTTCGTTTTTGTAATAACCGTCGAAAACCATTCCGCCTTTGATTAAAACTTCGCCGATGCCTTCTGCGTTCGGCTGATCGAGTTTGAATTCGGCGTTGACAAAAGGCTTGCCGACCGAACCGACGCGGTTATCGTTTTCATACGTCGCCGATGCCGCGCCGGAAGTTTCGGTCAAGCCGTAGCCTTGGATAATCGTGAATCCGAGTTTGTTGAAATCTTCGGCAACCGTCTCGTCAAAACGCGAACCGGCGGTGATCGCAAACCGCAGATTGTTGCCGAACGATTCGTGAACCGCGCCGAAAAATTTTGCGCCGAGATTAATCTTCAGGTTGTTTCGCAGGAAACCGTTAAGCGCGAACATCGTCCTGAAAATCAACTGAACGGGCTTCGGTTTAGCTTCAATCGCGTCGAAAATCTTTTTGTGAAACAGATACCAGAGACGCGGCACGGTCGTTAAAATCGTCGGTTTAAAAGCCTTCATCGCCTCGCTCAACTCCGCCGGTGTCATCTCTTTCAAATAACCGATCTCGCAACCGTAAGTCGTGGAAACCCAGAGATTAACGATTTGCAGATAAACGTGAAACAACGGCAGCAGACTCAACACGCGGTCATTATCATTCAAACGCACCGCGTCCCAGATGCCGTCGAGTTCGGCGATAATGTTGCCGTGCGTCAGCGGCACGCCTTTCGGTGTGCCGGTCGTGCCGCTCGTATACATCAGCAGCGCGACATCTTCGTTAGTGGCGGGCGGATTTTCGCGTCTGAAACTTTCGGGAATTTCGATGTTAGTCCAGTCTTCAAATTTCTGAAAACCGTTCGACGAATTTTCCATTCGCCAGACGGCGGCGGGAATTTTTCTGCCGAGTTTTTCTTCGATTTGCTGAAAAATCCCGGTCATATCCGGCGACAGAAATGCGAATTTCGCCTCACAGTTTTCAAGGAAATTGGTCAGCGTTTCGATCTCGCCGTGCGGATCGAGCGGAACGCAGACCGCGCCCGCAAACAGAGTGCCGAGATAAGCGATTTCCCAACACGGATGATTTTCGCCGATCAGCGCGATTTTGTCGCCGACGGCGATATTTTGCTCTTTTATTTTGAAGGCAACGGCGCGAATCTGCTGCAAAAGTTCGGTAAACGAATAAACTTCCGAATCATCACCGACGACGCGCACCGCCGTTCTTTCAGAATATTTTTCACAGGCTGCGATCACGCGCCGACAGAATGAATTTTCCATAAAATTTGGATTGTTTAAGGAATTTTAGTTTTATTCAGACTAGCATATCTGATGAAAAACTATGAAAGGAATTTTCGCACGGAACGCGCATCTTCCGGTTCGCGTGTCTTTTATTCTGACTAAAACAACGGAAACAAATTTTTGATTATTGATGTTTTGACACGCGAACCGGAAGATGCGCGTTCCGGCTTTTAGTCTGGCAAAACGATGAATCTGACCAAACCGACGCTCACGCTTTGCCCGATAAATAAAGGGAACGCGGCGGTTTCGGTTTTCGGTCGGCTGACGATGATAGTCGGGTTTTCAGGAAGATTGAGCCGAACGTGAACTCTTTCATACGCGCCGACAAAACTTTCTTCGACGACCGTGCCGTCGGTCAAAAGCTGATAATTCTGCGTCAGATTTTCAGGTTTCCGCAGAAAAACATCTTCCGGGCGAAAGATGAGTTTGGCTGTTTGACCGTCGCGCAAGTTTAATTCTTCGCTAATTTCGAGTTTTGTTTCAGCGATTTCAAAAATTCCGTCGCGCAGAGTGCCGCTTAAAACATTTGCCGAGCCGAGAAATTTAGCGACAAATTCGGTCGCGGGATGCGTGTAAACTTCAAACGGTGTGCCGATTTGGTCAATTCTGCCGGAATTTAAAACGGCAACGCGGTCGCCGAGTTCGAGAGCTTCTTCCTGATCGTGCGTGATAAAAATCGAAGGCACGTTGATTTCCTTCAACAGCGCACGAATCTCACGCCGCAGTCTCACGCGAATCTGCGCGTCGAGTGCGGAAAACGGTTCGTCAAACAACAAGATTTCCGGCTCATATGCGAGCGCACGGGCAATCGCCACGCGCTGCTGTTGTCCGCCGGAAAGCTGCGAAGGGAACTTGCGCCGGTGTTCTTCGAGATGGACGAGTTCGATCAGGCGATTGACGGTTTTTTTGATTTCGTCCTTTGATTTGTTGCGAATTTTCAATCCGAAAGCGATATTTTGTTCGACGCGCATTCGCGGAAAAAGCGCGTAAGATTGGAAAATCACGCCGACACCGCGTTCTCTCGCCGGCAGATTCGTGACATCTTTGCCGTGAAGAATAATCTCGCCCGAATTTGCCGTTTCGAGTCCGGCGAGAATCCGCAAAATCGTCGTTTTCCCGCTGCCCGACGCGCCCAACAGAACAATCGTTTCGCCGTCATAAACGTCAAAACTGACCTTATCAAGCACGGTCGCTTCGCCGAATTTCTTAGAAACGGCGCGAACGCTGGCGGCGATGTTCTTCTGATTAACCATAAGAAAGTTTCAGGTTTCAAGTTTCAGGTTTCTGGTTTTAGATGCTAAATGCTGATTTTCAACTTGAGACCTGAAACTTGAAACCTGAAACTTTTAATCCGTTTCGAGCCAATCACGGGCGAAAAATAAAATGCTGAAGATGGCGAACGAAAACAGTGCCAGCACGATGGCGATGGCGTTGGCGGCTTCAACGTGACCTTCGTTGAATTTGGAAAAAATATACAGCGGCGCGGTTTGTGTGCGCGAGGCGAGATTGCCCGACACGAGAATCGTCGAGCCGAATTCGCCGACGGCGCGGGCAAAAGTCAGCAGTGCGCCCGACACAATCGCACCGCGCAGCGACGGCAGAGTGACATACCAAAAAGTCTGCCAGCGCGTCGCGCCCATCGTCGCCGACGCTTCTTCGAGCGAACGGTTCATCGTGTCGAAAACGGGTTTGATAACGCCGAACGCGAGCGGAAACGTGACGAAAATATTCGCCAGAATAATCGCATATGCAGTAAACATAACGTGAATGCCCTGCGGTTCGAATATCCGTCCGAGCAAGCCGTAAGGTCCCCAAATCAGCAGCAGCGCAAACCCGGCAACCGCCGTCGGAATCGCCGTCGGCAGGGAAATCGTCACGATTAAAGCATTGCGTCCCCAAAAATTATATTTCGACAGCACATACGACGCGAAAAGTCCGAAAAAAACATTAAAAATCGTCGCCCAAAAACTCGTCACCAACGAAAGTTTAAGCGCGAAAATTGCTTCCGGCGCAGCCAACGCCGCCCAAAACGTCGCCAAACCGCTGCTCGTGCCGAAGATGAAAATCGAGGCAAGCGGCAAAAAAACGAGCGGCAGCATAATCGCCAGCATCACCGTGATGCTGAAAGGTTTCATCAAATCGAATCCGCGAACGTGGCGCATAGCTTTTGGAATTAAAAATTAAAAATTTTGAATCGCAAATTTTGGCTGAAATAAACTGCAAAGTCGTTTGCATTCAGTATAAACATAAACAAAAAAAACGCGAATTAATATTCGATTAAATGAAATAATTCAATCTTTCACTCGCCACTCACCGTTTACCGCTCACCACTATCTCTGCTGCACTTGTTTTTGAAATATATCCTGAATGATGTTCGGATACGCCTGCGCCCAGCCGCCGAGATATTCGACGGTGAACGGCATTTCGATTCTTTTGAATTCGGCGGTTTGATCGTTTAATACTTCATCGGAAATCGAGCGAAAATGATTTTTTACGAAGGCTTTCTGCGCCTCGTCAGACCATAGATATTTTAAGAATTCGTCAACCACCTGACGTTTTTCGCCGGTCGCGTTGCGGTCAATGACGGTCGCCGGATGTTCGCTGAAAATAGTTGATTTCGGGACGATAATCTCGATCGGTTTGCCTGATTCCTTCATCGTTAAGCCTTCGAGTTCGTAAGTAATCAGCGCGTCGCCGTAGCCGGTTTCAAACTGCGTTCGCGCTTCGCGGGCTGATCCGGGCGTGGAAATGACGTTTTTCCAGATTGACTGCAATGTCTGCAAAGCGCGGACTGAATCTTTTGTGCCGGTTTCGGTTTCGCTCTTTTTCAATTCCGAGCCGTAAATCGCCAGTATTGACCACTGTGCGCCGCCCGAACTGATCGGATCGGGGTGAATCAGTTTGATGTCGGGTTTTGCCAGATCGTTGAAATCCTGAATACCTTTCGGATTGCCTTGGCGGACGATGATGACAAACGGCGTTTTGTTGATAATTCCTTTGCTCGGAAGCTCGTGCCAATCGTGTGTCACGACTTTTCCTTCGGTCAAACGGTCAACGTCGCGCTCGATTGAAAGCACTGCGAGATCGGCGGGTGCGCCCTGCAAAATTTGATTGGTGACGGTTTCCGAACCGGCAAACGACGAAGTGAAACCGACATCTTCGCCGTGTTCGCGTTTCCATTTGGCGGCGAACGCCGGGAAAATATCTTTTTCAAACGGCTCTTTCATAATCGAAAAACCGTAGATCGTGATGTTCTGCCCGTTTTTCAAATCCGTTCCTTCGGGCAGACAGCCGGACAACAGAATGTTTGAAAAAATTGCCGACCAGAGAAAAAAAAGTTTTAGATTTTTCATAGTTTTGCCGCTTCTGACCGCCGCCGTTTCAACGCCGTCCAAATCGTATGTAAATCTCCGGGATGCGCGTAACCGTCGTTTTGGCGCATCCGTGCCAAATTATTGCTTTGACGAAATTGAACACGGATTGGACGGATTAGGCGGATTAAGATGGTTTTTTAATCGGTCAAAATGCGTCCAATCCGTGTTCAATTTTTTATATCACAAAAATTTTACAATAAATTCAGTTCAATTTGAAAACCTCCACGTCTCTGCGTCTTTGCGGTAAAACTCTTATTTATTGACGATTCGGAACGCGAATTCGCAGTAAATTCGGCACGATTTCGTAAACGGCTGGAAGTTTGCCGAGCAGTTCGCCGTCAATTTCGAGAAAGATTTCTGTGTTTTTATCAAACGGCGCGACTTCGATTTTTTTGGCGAAAGAGCTTTTGACTTCGCTCAAATTAAGGTGCGTTCCGCGATAAAGTTTGTAACCTTTGCGGATGATTCGGGCAGTCTTGATGTCGCCGATGTTGACGATATTGAGCAAGCCGTCGTTGAGTTTCGCTTCGGGCGCAATCTGCATTCCGCCGCCGAAATATCTCGCGTTGCAGACGCAGAAATTGATCGTGCTGAGCGAAGTTTCCGTTTGCCCGTCAATTTTTACGCGAATCATTACCGGGTTCAAATCAAAAACTTCCTGCAAAGCCGAGAGTGCAAAACTCGCCTTACCGCGCAGCAGATTGTTCGGAATCCATTTGAACGAATTCGTCGTTTTGACGTTTTCGATGATCGCCGCGCTCAGACCGAATGATGAAATATTGAGAAAATAACGCGATTCGAGTTCGTTTTGAAAATTGTGAAAAGTCACGCGCCCGACATCAATCGTCTGCGTTTTGCCGGTTCGCAAACTCTGCGCCGCCGCGCGTGTTTCCGCAGGCATTTTAATCGTCCGCCGAAAATCGCCGCCCGTTCCCGAAGGCAGCACCGCGAGTTCGATGTCCTTGCCGCTTTCCAAAATCCCGTTGGCAACTTCGTTGATAGTCCCGTCGCCGCCGCAGGCAATGATTAGCGGACGATTCTGCTCTGCGCCGCGCAACGCTAAATTCAAGCCCTCGCCCGCCGATTTGGTAAAAGCAACCTGAAACGCGCCGAACTGCGAACGCAAATCCGAAGCAATCTCCGCCCAACGCCCGCGAGTCGCGCCCGCCGCCGATTTCGGATTAACGATCACGAGCGGCGAATTTGAATCTGCGGTTATTTTATCTGTGTATTTTGACAATTATATTAAACCTGAGTTTGTTAAAGAATTTTCCCGCAAAGGCGCAAAGTAAATCCAAAGTAAAAATAACACTCATCATTCACCATTCACCACCAGCACTTCACTCTTATCTCATCATCGCTTCAATTTCGCTCATTTTGCGCGGCAGATTTTTGGTCAGCCAGACTGCGCCGTCTTTGGTCACGAGCATATCATCTTCGATGCGAACGCCGATGGTTTTATATTTTTCAAACGACGGGCGAATTTTTTGGATAAAGGCTTTGGTTTCGGGTTTGTCGGGCAGAAAATCGAGCGCGTCTTCGCGGATGTAGATGCCGGGTTCGTTGGTCGTCACCATTCCTTCGGCGAATTTGTCGTAAATGCCGACATCGTGGACGTTCATTCCGAGCCAATGTCCCCATCCGTGCATATACCAGAGGCGAAATTGCGGAAAACCGATCATTTCCTTTTCGCCTTTTTCGTTGATGAAAACCTTTTCCGTGCCGGGAACGAGCGCGTCGGGCGCGGTGATTAAACCGAGTTTGGCGAGACCGTTTTTCAAAACTTCATCAGACGCGTTTTCGGCTGTTTCGTAATCTGCGCCGGGTTTGATTTGTTTGGCGGCGGCTTCCTGCGCGTCGTAAACTATCTGATAAATTTCCGCCTGCTGTTTAGAAAATTTGCCGTTGACGGGAAACGTCCGCGTCACATCAGCCGTGTAATGATCGTATTCCGCGCCGACATCCATGAGCAACAGATTTCCGGTTTTAATCGGACTTTGCGATTCTTCATAATGGAGCGTCGTCGCGTTGCCGCCGCAGCCGACAATTGACGGATAACCCCAATAATCGGCGTTGCGGCGGCGAAATGTATATTCGACTTCCGCCTGCGCTTCGTATTCCCAAGCGAGATTTTTGATTTTCGACCAAACCCGCTCGTGCGCTTCGGTCGTGATGTCAATCGCGTGTTGAAGAAGCTTGATTTCAGACGGCGATTTGATTAAACGGAGCGAGGCAAAAATCGTTTGTGCATTAATTATTTTGTAGCCGAACTTTGGTTCGTATTTGTAATTACCGCTCGCTTCGTCAACGGTAATTTTGGCGAAATCTTCGCTGAATTTTATTTCGCGGCGAAATTCGCGCTGATCGTCCGAGGCTTCGGGTGAATCGGGAAGCAGCAGATAAATCTTGTCGCCGCTGAGGTTGAGAGTTTTGCCGTCGCCGGATATAAGCGGTTTTTTATTTTTAAAACCGTTTAGAAATCCACTCAGTTCAGCGGCATCATAAATTGTTTTAACGCCCGAAATTTGCGATGCTTCAGCGTCGGAATACATTTTTCCCGTCCAGGTTTCCTGCGCCGGATTCGGTTTCGGCGTGAAAAGAATTTCCTGCGTTTCCGAGCCGTTTTTCGCCAGAATCAATATCGCATCTTTTTGTTTCAGATTGGTTAAATAATAAAGATTATTTTCCTGCCGATACTCAAAATCAACGTCGCCCGTATAAATTTTCGGCTCTGCACTGAATAAAATCAATACGCTTTGGTCGTCCATTTTTTGAATGACGGCGGCGCGTCTTCGAGCGAGTTCGGTTTGCCGTTCGGCATCGGAAAACTGCGGTGCGTTTGGTGTCAGATAAAATTTTTGGGCGGGAATTTGCGCGTTGGCGGCAAAGTTCAAAAGCGTAAAAAGTATTAATACAGCGAGTTTTTTCATTTATCTACCTCGAATATAATATCCTTTGATGCCGTGTTGCCGAAATAATCGGCGGCGAAAACTCTCAAAATATAATTTCCGTTCGGCATCTGCGCCGCATCAAAAAAATCTTCGCGGAAATCATCGCCTTCGACGCGGTTGGAGACGATGAAATTGAAAATCGTTTCCGGCGTGTAGCCGGATTGACTGCCTTTGGCGTAAACAAACGGGACGGCGCGTTCGTCGGGCATCCGGTCAAACGAAATCGTCCAATTTTGTTCGCCGAGCGGTTTTTGATTGTTATCTAAAACCTGATAACCGAGCCGGTAGAGACCTAAACGGCGACGCGCGTTGTTGCCGTCAACCTGATCGTAAGCACGGACGACGATGCACGTTTTGCCGGATAATTTAAGCCGTTTATTTGCCGTGTCGGTTTCGGCAAACGGCTGCCAGTTTTGATCGAAAAGCGTGACTTTTTCAATCGTCGGCGCGACCGAATCGCCGATGCCGGGAAAATCGAGCGCGTCGAGAGCGTTCATTTCCGCGCCGGTTCGTCCGGCAATCAGATGAACGTGATTAAACGGATTGAGCGTTCCAATCGCTTCACCGGCGGAAAATTTTGCGCCGCGCGGAATGCGAACGCCGTTTAATTTGCCGTTTTGATCGCGTGAAAACAAAAATCGCGCGTCATCGAAAGGCTTTTCCGCCGCATCGCGCCCCAAACGAATGTGAATATAACCCATCGTTCCCAATCGAAGAAGTTCGCGCAGACTGCCGAAGTTTTCCGCCGCCGTCGTTTTTAAAACCTTGCCGTCGCGGACAAATCGCGCCGTTTCGCCGAGAGTTCCGGCGATGTCCAGACCGTTGTGAAACCACGCGCCTTTGTCTTTGTTGTCGGAAATTTCGCCGCGTATCTCGCCCAAAGTTCCGGCGATTTCGCGTTTTGCTTCGGGCGGATTATAAGTCCAGCGCGGTTTGGACAAAGCGCGAAATTCTTCCGGTTTGAAACGTAAATTATTTCTCTGTTCGGCGGAAATCGCCGCGCCTTGAGCTTCGCCGGTGATAATGCGGACGACTTGATTTTCGCTGTCGGCGATATATAAATCGCCGTTTTCATCGAACGCCAGACCGCCCGGACGATTAAAACGTGCGGCTTTTAACGCGCCGTCGGCGAATCCGCGCCGGTCGTTGGAAATTGTTTCAACCAACGGAAAACTTCGTGCGCCGATCACTCGAATCGCGTTGCCGTCGGCAACGAAAATCGCGCCCGAATCGCTGACCGTGACAGCCGTCGGTTGGACAAATTTGGCATCGGATAATTTTCCGTCAATCCAGTCGGCTTGATCGCCGCCCGCCAAAGTCCAGACATTGCCGTCCGTTTCAATCACGCGCAAACGATGATTATTTGAATCGGCGACGATGATTTTCCCGTCGGCGGTCAACGCCAAACCGCACGGCGTATCAAATTTTGCCTGAACATTTGCGCCGTCCGCGTAACCTTCGGAACTGCCCGCAACGGTTGTCACCCGACCGTTTTCGATGAGGCGAATTTTGTCGTTGTAGGTGTCGGCGACGTAGATTTTATCGCCGCTGACGGCAACGCCGACCGGCGAATTAAACAGCGCATTATTCGCCGCGCCGTCGGCAAATCCGTTTTTATTTAAGACACCTGCGACGATTTCCGCCGTGCCGTCGGGCTTGATTTTTCTGATAACCTGCGCTCCCGAATCGGCGACGATTAAATCTCCGTGCGAATCGAAAACGATCTGCGAAGGCGTGTCCAGATTCTCCGCGAAAGTCTGCACCGAACCGTCAGCAGTGACGCGCAGTATTTTGCCGTTTTCGCCGTCGGAAACATATATTTCACCGTTTTTGACGGCAATGCCGAACGGTTCGCCGAATTCTTTGTTGAAACCGGCAAGAGTTCGCGTTTCCGTCCAGATTTTTCGCGCAGAAGTTTTTTGACGACAACCGCCGTTTAGTGCCAGACAAATAATAACGAGTGGATAAATCGCTGAAAATAAAAGTTTTTTCACTAAGCAGAAATAAAATTCGGGTGTGCCTTACCGACTGATTAAAAATTACGACGTTTTCCAATATAAATTCTCCGGCTTAAAACGACAAATCGAAACTTATTTGCTAATATCGAAACCACCCGAAATTCAAAGTTTTTTTATATCAGGAAGGAGATAAAATTATGTTTTCATTACAGGATTTGCTCGGTCACGAAGAAGGAACACAGGCGGTTGATCAGATCAGCCAACAGGTCGGCGCAGAACCGAGCCTCGTCAACAGCGCGATTCAGATGGCTCTGCCCGCGATTCTCGGCGGATTGGCAAACAACGCCTCGACACCGCAGGGCGCGGAAAGCCTCAACAATGCGCTCGAACAGGATCACAGCGGCGGCGGCGGAATTCTCGATAGTCTCGGCGGTTTGGGCGGTTTGGGAAGTTTGGCGAGTGCGGTTTTGGGCGGCGGACAGCCTTCGCGTCAGACCGACGGCGGCGGCATTCTCGGACATATTTTCGGCAACAATCAAGGACAGGTCGCCCAACAGGTTTCCAATAATACCGGACTCGGAATGGGACAGGTCGCGCAGATTATGATGATGCTCGCGCCGATGGTGATGGGTTATCTCGGCAAACAAAAACAACAGCAGGGACTCGACGCAGGCGGTCTGCAAAGTATGCTCGGACAGCAGCAGCAGCAGATTCAGGCTTCGCCGCAGGGCGGAATTTTAAGTTCGATGCTCGACAGCAACCACGACGGCAGTGTGACTGACGACATCGCTTCGATGGCGATGAATTATATGATGAATCGGCGGTAAAAGTGAGTTTGCGGAAAGTTTGCGGGAAGTTTCAGGTAGTTGCAGATAGTATCGGAAGTTGAATTTATTTCAGCTAAAAAAAAGCGGAGTTTGGATTGTATTAAATCTGCGCTCCGCTTTTTTGTTAATGAGTATGCGGCAACAAGTCGAAATCGTCTGCGGTAGCGTACGGGTTTTATGGCAGATTCGAGATTGATGGCGGATTTAAAAGTTGTAATTCTATCCGCAGTTTGCTCACACGCGGACTTGTGTTTTTGAAATCTTCCAGACACTAATCTTGAATCTGCTCTAAATGAAATTATTTGTTCATTATTACTAACAACCATTCGCTACCGCAAACGGTTCTGACAGCTTAATAATTTCCGCCAACTTTCTTAATACTTTCTGCAACTATCTGAAACTTCCCGCAAACTTCCGATAAACTTTCAGGCAAATTTGAAACAACTTTTTCACAATTTGCGTATTCAGATGACAAGTTATTTCAACTGACAAAATATCTATGATTCAAACAAAATTAAGTTTTCGTTTCGCCGCCCTGTTTTTGGCAGTTGCGGCTTTGTTGACGGCGAATATCTCGGCGCAGACGGCAAAAGATTCGGAAGTCAAAAAACTTCCGCCGGTCAATTATGTTCGTTCGCGCAACATTGACATCAAGCACGTCGCCATTGATCTGCGTTTTGATTGGGATAAACAGCAGGCTTACGGCAATACGATTGTCACGCTTGCGCCGTTTAAAGACACCGACAAAATCACGCTCGACGCGGCGCAGATGCAGATTAGTTCGGTGACGACGGCGAGCGGAACGCCGCTCAAATTCGTTTACGCGGGTGGAGAAGCGGACGATAATCTGCAAATTACGCTCGACCGCGTTTACAAATCGGGCGAAGATGTCGCCGTTAAAATTGATTACCGCACGTCTTATGTCAACAAAGCCGACGCTGACACGGCAATCGGCAGTTTCGGACGCGGCATCAGGTTTATCAAACCGACCGACGATCAGCCGAAAAAACCGCGCCAAATCTGGTCGCAGGGCGAATCCGAATTTAACCGATACTGGTTTCCGTCGTATGACGCGCCGAACGATTTTCGCACCAGCGAACTCCGCGCGACGGTCGAAAAACCATATATCGTCATCTCCAACGGCAAGCTCGTCGAAACCAAAGACAACACCGACAATACGCGAACTTTCTATTGGAAAATGGACACGCCGTATTCCAATTATCTGACTTCAATCGTGATCGGCGATTTTACCGAAATTAAAAACGGCGAATACGACGGCGTGCCGGTTTACGCTTACGGTTATCCGTCGGAAGCCAAAGAAGTTGCCGAAACGACCAAGCGCGTCCCGGCGATGATCAAATTTTTCTCGGAAAAAACCGGCGTGAAATACGCTTATCCGAAGTATTCGCAGGCAGTCGTCGAAGATTTCGGCGGCGGAATGGAAAATATCTCGGCGACCACGCAAATCGAAGAAATGATTCACGACGACCGCGAAATGCTCGACGAAGATTCCGATTCGCTGCAATCGCACGAACTCGCGCATCAATGGTTCGGCGATTTCGTGACGACGCGCGATTGGGGACAAATCTGGCTCAACGAATCGTTTGCGACATATTTTCAAGGTTTGTGGGACGAAGAATCGAAAGGCGAAGATTATTATCTCAATAAAGACATTCGCAAAAACCACGAAGAAGTTCTAAAAACTTGGGCGGACGGCAACCGCCGACCGATTGTCACGAAATATTACGCCAACAAAGACGCGATGTTCGACAGCTATGCCTATCCGGGCGGCGGTTCGGTTCTGCACACGCTCCGCAAACATCTCGGCGACGAATTGTTTTTTAAATCGCTCAAAAAATATCTGACCGACAACGCGCATCAGCCGGTTTCGACCGAAGATTTACGCATCGCCATCGAGGAAACGACCGGACAGTCAATGGATTGGTTTTTCGATCAATGGCTTTATAAAATGGGACATCCCGTTTTCGTCGTCACCAAATCTTACGACGCAGCGGCGAGAAAATTAACGCTCAACGTCAAACAGATGCAGAAAATTGATCCGAACAACCAATATCCGCAGACCGAATTTTTTCAGGCGTATGTTGACGTGGAAATTGACGGCAATATGCAGCGAATCTGGATCAAACCGCAGGTTGAAAACGTCTATACGTTTGATTCGGCAAGCGAACCGAAACTCGTCAATTTCGATTATCAGGACGCGCTTTTGAAGGAATTGACGTTTGATAAATCAACCGATGAATTAATTTACCAGTTGGCAAACGACAAAGATTCGCTCGGCAGAAGTTGGGCGATGGGCGAACTCGTCAAAAAAGTTGCCGACGCGCCGACCGATAAAATCAAGGTTTTAGACGCTTTAAGAACGGAAATTTCCAAAGATTCGCTGTCAATCAATCGTCAGGATGCTGTCGGCGCGATGATGAGCGTAATTGCAGCGGGCGCGAAAAGTCAGGGTGATTTCAAACTCGACGACGCAACCGTCAGCGTTCTGCAAACCGCCGCCAAAGATCAAAATTCGCTCGTTCGCGCCGCCGCTTTTGAAGCTCTCGGCGCAACCGGCGACGCGAAATACGCCGGACTTTATTTGAGTGCGCTCAATGATCCGAGTTACACGGTGGTTGACAATGCGGCGGGTGCGCTCGGCGCGACCAAAGATGCCAAAGCCTACGACGCGCTTGTCAAACTGACGAATACGGATTCGTGGCACGGACATTTGCGAAACGCCGGATTAAACGGTCTGGCGGCTCTCGGCGACAAACGCGCTTTTGAAACGGCATATAAGTTTGCGAACGATCCGAACCAATTGCCGACGGTGCGTTCAAAGGCTCTCGAAGTAATCGGCGAAACCGGCAAAGGCGATCAACGCGCTTTCCCGCTGATTTTTGAGAATTTCAAAAAATCGCTCGAAGCCAACAGCTTTCAAAATCTGTTTAATTCGGTAAATGCCATCGTCAAACTCGGCGATCCGCGCGGACAACAGGCGTTTGATCTGCTCAAAACAAAATATAAAGATAATCAGCAAATTATGGGTTATGTCGCTTATTTTGAAGCCAAATTCAAAGCCGCGAGCGGGAAATAACAGTCTGTCCCAAATTAAAAGGCTTGCGGGAAATTTAATTTTTTCTGCAAGCCTTTTTAAAGTTATCCTAAAAATATGCGTCAACTAATTCTACTTATCGCGGTCGCCGTCGCGTTAGTTTTCCAAACAAATCTATTTGCCCAAACCGAACCGATCACGCGGCAGGAAACTCTGCGCGGCTCGATCACGCCGGAACGCGAATGGTGGGATTTACAGCATTACGATCTTTCCGTTCAATTTTTCCCTGAAACGAAAACAATTAAAGGTTCAAACGTCATTGAATTTAAAACCTTGAAAGCAGGCGGCAAAATGCAGATTGATTTGCAGGAACCGCTGAAAATGACGAGAATCACACACGGCACGAGGGAACTGAAATTCGAGCGCGAAGGCAATGTTTACTGGGTTTATCTCGAAAAAGAGCTGCCGAAAGATGTTGCCGACAGCATCACGGTTTATTGGGAAGGCAGACCGACCGAGAGCAAAAATCCTCCGTGGAGCGGCGGCGTGACTTGGGGACGCGACGATTTGGGCGAGCAATTTATCACGACGACCTGCGAAGGAATCGGCGCGAGCATCTGGTGGGCGAACAAAGATCAGAGCGCGGACGAACCCGACAAAGGAATGAAAATCAACATCACCGTTCCCGAAAATCTGGTCGCCGTTTCTAATGGTCGTCTGAAAAAAACGGAAGCAAATACTGCCGAAAAAACGAAAACTTATCATTGGGAAGTCGTTAATCCGATCAATAATTACGCTGTCAATGCAAACATCGGAAATTACGTTAATTTTTCCGACAAATACAAAGGTTTGGGCGGCGATCTTGATTTGAATTACTGGGTTTTGCCGCACCAGTTGGAAGTTGCGAAAAAGCAGTTTCAGGAAGTTCCGCGAATGCTCAAAGCCTTTGAATACTGGTTCGGCAAATATCCGTGGTATGAAGACGGCTACAAACTCGTTGCCGTTTCCTACGCCGGAATGGAGCATCAAAGTTCCGTCACCTACGGCAATTGGTTTCGCAACGGCTATCGCGGGCGCGATTACAGCGGCACGGGAATCGGCGATAAATTCGACTTCATCATCGTTCACGAATCGGGTCACGAATGGTTCGGCAACAATATTTCGATGAAAGATGCCGCCGATATGTGGATTCACGAAGGCTTTACGAATTACTCGGAGACTTTATTCGTCGAGTATTGGTTCGGCAAAAAAGATGCCGAAGAATATCTCGTCGGCAGCCGCAAAAACATCCGCAACGATACGCCGATCATCGGCACATACAACGCCAACCGCGAAGGTTCGGGCGATATGTATTCAAAAGGCGGAAGTCTGCTGCATACGATTCGCCAAATCGTGGGCGACGACAAAAAATTTCGCGGCATTTTGCAGGGATTAAACAAAGATTTCTGGCATCAAACCGTCACGACCGCGCAAATCGAAACATACATTTCACAAAAATCAGGAATCGATCTGAGCAAAATTTTCGACCAATATCTGCGGACAATAAAAATACCCGTGTTAAATTACAAAACCGAAGGCAAGACTTTGACTTATAAATGGGAAAATGTCGTTGAAGGTTTTGCGATGCCCGTCCGCGTCAATCTAAACGGGAAAGAAATTTTATTGAAACCGACCGCGCAATCACAGACTTTTACAGGTGAGAACGAGATAAAAACATTTGAAATTGACCGCAACTTTTATGTAAATTCAGTAAAGTCGGAGTAATCGGAAAAATGTCACATATTGCGCTTTATGTCATATTCATATAGTATTGTCATTTGAGAGGTGTGTGGAATAATGCAAACAATTGTCAAAGCTAAAGTAAATCAAGGCGGCAGAATCGTCATTCCGGCGGAAATGCGAAAACAACTCGGCATCGAGATTGGCGATGATGTAAATTTGTCTTTAGAAGATGATTCGGTGAAAATTTCGACCGGCAAACTTGCGCTGCAAAGAATCCGGGAATCAGTCAGAAAATACGTTCCGGCAGGAGTTTCTCTCGTTGATGAATTGATCGCCGACCGGCGCAGGGAAGCTGAAAATGAATAAAAAGGTGTTGGATTCATCAGCGATTTTGGCGGTTATTTTACAGGAAAAAGGCGCGGAAATAGTCGAACCGTTGCTCGATAAATCATTAGTCAGCAGCGTCAATGTCGCCGAAGTTTTTACAAAACTTGCCGGAAAAGGAATTTTGACGCAGCAAACGATTGATGATTTTCGGCAGCTCGGACTGGAAATTGTTGACTTAAATTTTGAACAAGCGGTAAAAACCGCCGAACTGCGACCTTTGACCAAACATCTCGGTTTATCGTTCGGCGACCGAAGCTGTCTGGCTTTGGCAATTTTGAACAATATAACCGCCGTAACAGCCGATAAAGAATGGCAAAAGTTAAATTTCTGCCAAGTCGAACTGATTCGATAGCTTTGACTTTTGCAGGTTAAAATGTTGAAATTATTATTCAAACGTGGTGAGTTACGGCAACTTGCGACCACGCAAAAAATCGCTAAAAAGCTAAGAGTTTCAATTGAATAATTTTTACGAAAACTCTGCGCTTGTTCGGCGCGGAGTTTTTTCATTTTTCGGAAATGAATGAAGCGGCTGTTAAAAAGAAGATATGGAAGGATTATCGAAACTTCGTGTTTGAAAATATCACGAAAATCGGTGAAGGAATGGATAGTGTTGCTTTTCTGGTGAATGATTCTTTGGTTTTCAGATTTCCGAAAGATGAAGAAGTTCGTCAAAATCTGGCGAAGGAAATTGCGGCGTTACCGATTCTGCGGCAACAATTAGAACTAGAAATTCCTGACTTTGAATACATCGGCGCGAAAGATTCTTTTGTCGGCTACCGGAAAATCGAAGGAGAATTTTTAACGAAAGCGTCATTTTATTCATTTTCAAAGAATGAACAAGCGAACATTCAAAAAACGCTGGCGGAATTTTTGACGACAATTCATCAACAGAATCTTGATGAATTTATAAAATACGGAATCGAAGTTCAAAATTTTCGAGCTGAATATCAAAGCGATTTTGAAAACACTCGGAAATATGTTTTTCCGTTGCTTTCCGTTGAAAACAAAGAGTTTATAACAAAACAATTTCGCCTGTATTTGGAAAACGACGAAAACTTCTTTTATCAGCCGGTTCTTTTGCATAATGATTTCAGAGCCGAACATATTTTCGTTGATACGGAAACAAAGAAGATAACAGGTATAATTGATTTTGGAGACATTGGAATCGGCGATGCGGATTATGATTTGATGTGTTTGGTTGAAGACTACGGCGAAGATTTTGTTCAATCGTTTCTCGAATTTTATCCACATCAAAATCACGAAAAACTGTTTCTGAAATTATATTTTTGGAATTTAGTTGATATTTTACAGATGATTGTTCATTACTCGGAAATTCAGGCTTTCAACAAAATTGAGAAATGGAACGGAAAATTATCTGATTGGATTATTTTGATGAAAAATCGCAATATTTTATGAGCAAGAATTTTTTAGATTTATTAAAAGAAAAAGTCGTCGTTTTTGATGGCGCGATGGGAAGTAATCTGCAATCTCAGAATTTGACAATTGAAGATTGGGGCGGGGCGAATTTTGAGAATTGTTCGGAGAATCTGCTTTACACGAAGCCGGACGCGATTGCTCAGGTGCATCTAGGGTTTTTGGAGGCGGGCGTTGATGTCATTGAAACGAACAGTTTTGGCGGCGGCGAGGTCGTGCTGACGGAGTTCGGGATTGCCGATAAAGCGTATGATGTCAATCTCAAAGCGGCGCAGTTGGCGAAGCGGTTGGCGAACGATTATTCGACGGCGAATTTTCCGCGATTTGTCGCGGGTTCGATGGGACCGGGAACGAAATTGCCGACGCTTGGGCATATTTCTTACGATGATTTGAAGAAATCTTACGACGAGCAGGTGCGCGGGTTGTTTGACGGCGGCGTGGATATGTTTATCGTCGAAACTTGTCAGGATATTTTGCAGACGAAGGCGGCTCTGCGTTCGATATTCGAGTTTTTTGAGCGGCAGAAAATCAAACTTCCCGTGATTGCACAGGTTACGATTGAAACCTTCGGAACGATGCTCAACGGGACGGAAATTTCCGCCGCGCTGACCGCGCTCGAACCGTTTCCGATTGATATTATCGGGATGAATTGCGGCACGGGTCCAGATCAGATGACTGAAAACGTCAAGTATCTGTGCGAAAATTCGCCGTTTCCCGTTTCAGTTTTGCCGAATGCGGGAATGCCCGAAGTCAAAGACGGGCAGCAGTTTTACACGGAAACGCCCGAAGATTTTTCGCGCAAAGTCGAGCATTTTGCGAAGGATTTCGGCGCGAATGTCGTCGGCGGATGTTGCGGAACTTCGTTTGAGCATCTGCGGCAGGTCGTCGAAAAAATGCAGTCGGTTTCGCCGAAAGAGCGTAACGCGAAATTTACGCCGTCGGCTTCTTCGATTTATTTTCAGCAGCCATACACGCAGGACAATTCGTTTTTGATCGTCGGCGAAAGAGTTAATGCTTCTGGTTCAAAGAAAATGCGCGATCTGTTGCAGGCGGAAGATTGGGACGGACTCATCAAACTCGCCAAGGAACAGGAACGCGAAGGCGCGCATATTTTGGATGTCAACGTGGATTTCGTCGGGCGCGACGGCGTTGCCGATATGCACGAACTCGTCAAAAAATTGGTGACAAACGTCACGATTCCGCTGATGTTAGATTCAACTGAATGGGAAAAAATGGAAGCCGGTCTGAAACTCGCGGGCGGCAAATGTATTTTGAATTCAACTAATTACGAGGACGGTGAACCCAGATTTTTTAAACTTTTAGAAATCGCCAAAGAATACGGCGCGGCAATCGTCATCGGTTTGATTGACGAAGATGGAATGGCGCGAACGGCTGAAAAGAAGGTTGAAATTGCGCAACGTGCCTACAGACAGGCGACGGAATACGGCATCGAAGCGCACGATATTTTCTTTGATCCACTTGCTTTACCGATTTCGACCGGGATCGAAGAAGACCGCGCCAACGCTGCGGAAACTATCGAATCAATCAAACAAATTCACGCCGAAATGCCCGAAGCGAACATCATTTTGGGCGTTTCAAATGTTTCGTTCGGCTTGAATCCGGCATCGCGCATCGTTTTGAATTCAATATTTTTGCACGAATGCGTCGAAGCCGGAATGAATTCGGCAATCGTCAATGCGTCGAAAATTCTGCCGCTCAATCGTTTCAACGAACATGAAATCGAAGTCGCGCTCGAACTGATTTACGACAAACGAAAATTTGACGGCGACATCTGCACTTACGATCCGCTCGGCGAATTTACGACGATGTTTCTCGGCAAAACGGCGCAGTCAATGAAGGTTGATACATCGCATTTGTCTATCGAAGAAAAATTGCAGCATCACATTATTGACGGCGAAAAAATTGGTCTGGAAGAGAATCTGAACAAGGCTCTCGAAACGTATCCCGCGCTCGAAATCGTCAATGATATTCTGCTCGCCGGAATGAAGGTCGTCGGCGATCTGTTCGGTTCGGGGCAGATGCAGCTGCCGTTCGTTTTGCAGTCGGCGGAAGTGATGAAAACTGCCGTCAAATTCCTCGAACCGTTTATGGAAAAGGTCGAGGGCGAACAGTCGAAAGGCGTAATGGTTTTGGCGACCGTCAAAGGCGACGTTCACGACATCGGCAAAAATCTGGTTGATATTATTCTGACCAATAACGGTTATCGGGTAGTAAATTTGGGCATCAAACAGACGATTGACGATATTCTAAATGCCGTGTCGCAGACGCAGTGCGACGCAATCGGGATGAGCGGTTTGCTGGTCAAATCAACGCTCGTGATGCGCGACAACCTCGAAATTATGAACGAACGCGGCGTTAATATTCCCGTCGTTTTGGGCGGCGCAGCACTCAATCGCAAGTATGTTGATAATGATTTAGTGCCGATTTTTAACGGTCAATTATTTTATGCGCGTGACGCTTTCGACGGACTTCACGCGATGGATCAATTGACAAACAAAGATTTAGCCACGAACAAACACGAAAAAGACACGAACGGAAAAGCAAAATCAGCGGCGGTTGGTAAAATGTCAGAACCGTCTGCGTCAGCGGATGGGTTGAACGCTGACAACTCGAACGATGAGATTCAAACTGTCACCGATGCCGAAGATTTGGTTGGTGAAGACGCGAAACTCGGAATGGTCGCCGCGCGTGTTTCGGGAACGCAAACAAAGGACGAACAGCGCACGAAACACACGACCAAATCCGACGTTGCCCAACTCGAAAATCTCCCGACCGCGCCGTTTTACGGTTCAAAAATGGTCGAGATTACGGACTTGTCCAAAGTCTTCGCGTTCATCAACGAAACCGCGCTTTTCAAAGGTCAGTGGCAATATAAACAGGGCAAATCGTCGAAGGAAGATTATCAAAAACTGCTCGAAACCGAAGTTTATCCGAAATTCAAAGCGATCAAAGCGCAGGCAACGCGCGATAAATTGCTCGAAGCGAAACTCGTTTACGGCTATTTCCCGTGCCAATCCGAAGGCAACGATTTAATAATTTACCAAGATGACGAACGCACCGAAAGAATGCGCTTCACATTTCCGCGTCAGCCGATTGGACAGCGCGGCGGCAAAAATCTGTGTTTAGCCGATTATTTCGCGCCGAAATCTTCAGGCAAAATTGATGTCGTCGCCTTCGATCTCGTCACGATGGGACGCAAAGCGAGCGAACACGCCGCCGAACTTTTCAAAGCCGACAAATACAACGAATACCTTTTATTTCACGGCTTGTCGGTCGAATCCGCCGAAGCCCTCGCCGAAATGTGGCACAAACGCATCCGCGAAGAACTCGGAATCGCCGCCAACGACGCGCCCGAATTAGCCAAACTTTTCCACCAAGGCTACCAAGGCTCACGCTACAGCTTCGGCTATCCCGCGTGTCCGAATCTCGAAGACCAAACGAAACTTTTTGAACTATTACAACCCGAAAGAATCGAAGTCGAACTCTCGGAAGAGTTTCAATTACATCCCGAACAATCAACTTCGGCGATTATAATTCATCATCCAAAGGCGAAGTATTTTAACGTGGAATGAAATTTATGCTTTTACTTTTCTTTCTTTTTTTTTAAGGCAGTAACAATTCTTTGATCAAAATATTCTTCAAAGACTTTGTTTGTTTTCTTACTTTTATACCTGTTAAATGGGCAGGCTGAAGAGTTTTTGAGTATTTTAATATTATCAAGGGCATTTTTAGAATCCCCAATACAACCCTCAATGATATTTTTTATTTCTATTTCTTCTTTAAAAAGAAACCCATCTAAATCTAGCGGGATAAAAATGTCTTTGAGATGTTGTTTCGTTTTACCCTCGTTGATTAACTTTTTCTTTTTTTCAATGGCTAATGAAAGTTCTTGATGGCATTCTTCACTTTTTAAGGAGTATTCAGAAGCAATAAATAAAAATCTATCTCGTAATTCGATTTCTTTCCTTTCAATTTCTTTTTTCTCACCGTGGCGATAATCGTCTAAATAAAAATATGTATTAACCCCTCGTTTTTTCAAACAATCGCTTATTTTTTTTGCAAACTCTTTATCTTTAGCACTAAAACTAACAAAAACTTTTCTAAAGTTTGTGAGTGGTTTGATATTCAACAAATCTTGTAGTTTTCTAACCGCCGCATTATTTGTAAAATAGTCACTTTCCGCGACATATTGATAAAATTCTTCGTCAGTTGGAAATATACCCAATTTTTTGGCTTCACTAATATAACTATCCACCCCATTAGTATAGGATGGAAACTTTTCTAAATTTACAAATCTATCTTTGCTTTCATTAAACAATTCTTCTAATCTTTTTACTATTTCAGAATCAGACCGATTTGGAAAAAAACTTTGTATAACTGAATTGTCGAAAGATTCAAATAGTCGCATTTTTTGCACATCAAAGAAAATCTTGTAGAGCAAACTAATGTTATTTCTATCTTTTTTGGGTAACTCAGACTTAACAATTTTAAGTAATCTATAAATTCCTTCAACTAAGAATTTTTGACGTAGCTCGTAAAAAGTTTGCTCATCTTTACTCTTAGTTCGCCGAATAATCGAATTATGCTCATTTTCTGAACCTTCACGCTCTCTGCAAATGATTTTTCCGAAATTTTCACTTTTTATTCGATAAAAAATGATAGAATCTTGTTTCTCAAATTCGAGTTCACTTAGTGCTAACCTGTCAATTAGTGATGGTTCAATTGTAATTACATCGTTTAAGTTATTATCTTTTATTATCTGTTCTATTTTTTGCAATGAATCTTTATGTATAAATCTTTGGCACAAATAAAGTATTTTTTTTGGAGAGTGCGTGTTTATTTTCTCCCACACTTTTGTTGGAAGTTTGGAATTCCCTTCAATTGTTATAGTTTGACAAGCATCTAAATAAGGTATTAGTGGATCAGCGTTATCAGTATTTGAATAAATTAAAGTATTTTCGCCCTTCAACCAATTTCCAAAGGCATCTTGAATTTGAGATTTATTGAAGTTTTTATTAATAATCTTGAAGTCTATTGATGGATATAAATTTGTTTCGATGATTAATTTTGCGAAATTTGCTAATTCGTGGTGTTCTTTTGCGGTTTCCTGAAAAATAATGATTGATTTATTTTTGTTGAGTTCTGGAAGAATTAAGGTCAAACTATCTCTTGTCAAACCGAAATGAACATGAAGCCCTTTACTATTACTTGGTGGGAAAAATTCATACCCATTTCCTATAATATTATTTTTGTCGTAGAAATTTATATTATGTAAATCTCTTAAAGTCCTATCAATAACAGAATGCAAAACATAGTATTGTGTTGTCCTAGGTTCTTTCTTTTGGTGGGACGCATGTTCTCCTGCTGGCAAAAAACTTTGATATTGTTTTCCACTTTCCGCATCATTTATTATAGTGCCTACAAGTCCTAAAGAATATAAATGAGTAAATATATTGGGAAAATTGAATTTTTCAAAAATTTCTTTATTTATTTCTTCTTTCTTTTCCCTTGAAATAACATTTTTGTCTGCAATCTCACAAAAAGACTCAAAAACATCGTCCCTAAAAAAAGGAACTACCTCATCCTTATACTTGTCTAAAATATCACCGCTTTTTTTATTAACTACTTCTCTAATGTCATCTTCGTTACGTTCTTCTATATCAATGTTATAAATCGCTAATCCAATGGTAATTATGTCTCTGGGTCTTCCGAATGTGTGACGAAAGATAAAATCAAATACATTCTCTTCTCTGGGTAGGTTTTCTTTATCTTTTGCAAATTTATGATTCAATTTTGAAAATCCAATGAAGGAAGTTATTAAGTCCGAATTTCCCGGAGTTTTCAATTTTTCGATTGGTGTTCTTTCAATATATTTTTGAAATATTTGTTTAATTTGTCTTTTTGAATAACTAAGGTCAAGACATAAATCATTTCTTAACTGAGCTGAAGTTTGTGATCTATCACAATTCGCTGCTTCACTACGCACAGAGGCAAATATTTTTAGATGTTTATTTCGTGAGCAGAGATTTCTAATCACATGCATCAATCCAACTTGAGCATTAATCCATACTTCTTCTGAAACATTTTTACTATGTGGAACTCTTAAACCTTCCCCAATGTGTTGCTCTAAACCTTCATCAACATTGTCTATAAATATGGCGATTGGTCCAAGGCTATTAATTGGGGGACTTAAAAACTGCGGAATATAAATTTGAAATTTAGTTATAGAATTACGGGATCGGAGGAAACACAATACAATGTTATATAAATTATTTGCCCCTCTTAATTCCTTATTCAGTTCGTCAGGTAGTTCAAGTTCAAACTCTTTAAATATCCAACAGTATATACTTAATTCCCAGATCAACTCCCAATGTTCTCTTTGTTTGAAACTTTCAAGCAATTCCTTTGGGAAACTGTGTGGAAGGTTAACCAATTTCTCAACTAATTCAGTTCCACTTGGTAAACAACGATAGGACTTGGCTTTTTCCTGATAAATAATTCGTTTTGCCTTTAATAAAAGAGTTTTACCTAAGCCTTTTGGAGCTACAACAATTAGCTTTGTGTCATCATGCCCATATTGTAAATACTCTTCGACTATAGGAGTTTTGACAATTCGATCATATATTTCATTTGCTTCAATATTCCGAAAATTGATGTTATCAGCATCAATTTTCCACGGGTTTTTTATACTCATTTTCGCCTCTTAGGTTGAATGTAAGTTAAAGTAAAAGTGTTTTAGTGATAAAACTAAGAATATTATGATTAAGTGTTTTGCTGTGTTTTGGTTTTTAATTGAGCAATATGCAATTCATAGCAAATAATCAGACTTTTTAAATGTTCGTATAAACTCTCTCAGTTCTTCAATGCTGACTCTTTCTGTTTCAATCATAACTTGAAGTTTTTCTTCGGAAGTTGCCTTTTTGTTACAAAATCTTTCACTTAATATCTTTAACAAAACCCATTTACTCGTATATCGCTCTGCTTCTTCTGATATAGCTTTAGCATTTCTAAAAACACGGACACCCGCACTAATTAAACCTGAGGAAACAGCAGATGCGCCTATAATCCAACCAATATTTTTTTCTAGTTCAGTATTGTGTCTTAGAAGAATATATAATTCGGCTAAGGCTAAAACGAAAGCCGTTAAAAGAGAAATTTTGGCAATGCTTTTCGTCCATTCATCAAGTGAAGTTAAGGATTCTTGTTTTAACTTAAAATATCTAGCTTGATAATCTAACCTTAGATCAAAATATGCTTCAAAAATCTGTTTTGATAAATTAATGTTAGATGTATTATTTGGATTTATGAAAAGGTTGAAATTCTCTGCCCCAACAAAATCTCCAAGCGAACCTAGTTTGTTTATATACTTTGGTTCGAATTTAGCAAATCTGTTACTTAACTCTTTTTCAAAATTAATTGAATCTTTTGTGGCTAATTCCATAAATTCCCCATCAAGAAGTTGTTGGAATTTGAATTGTCTAAGCCGCTCTGTAACAAATCTATTAAATAGCCATTCGTCTTGAAATGAAAAAAAATGAGATACCAATGCGAGAATGAATGACGAAATACCTAAAATTGCAATTATCCATAAGGCAGTTTCATCTATAAAGTATCCCGCAGATTTTGAGGCAAACTTCCAAACTGTAAAAATCAAAACGATAATTACAATGAAAAGCGAAATAATTCCGCAGGTATTAAATTTTGATTTAAAGGAATTTGCAAGAAATTCAGGAGATTTAAAGGCATTTTGAATTATGGAAGAATTTAATGGAGAACTAATGTCTTCAAAACGTGCAACCATATTATCTGAAACATAAATATCTTGATTGTGTTTTAGTACATTGCTTGAGTCAGAGTTTAGGGAATCATTCATTATTATTGAGTTAAAGTTCACTGCATATTGTTATTTTTGTAAAGCTCTCGAAACTATGTGTGTCAAAATTAATACACCGAATAGAAAAAAAACGCAAATTCTAATTCATACATTAATTCTTTTTACAAAAGAAAGTTAAATCTAGTTGTTTGAAAATATGTTCAAACCAAAATTTTGCACGATTTTGTTTAGCAAATTGAAAAACTGAGCCTTGCGTATATGCTCACAGGGTTAATGGCGATTAGTGGGTTATATGGTTTTTAGCATAATTGATGCAAAAAAGGGTTAAAAATTGTGTGTCGAAAATCTACCTATTTCAAAATTTCAGAGTATAATTTTTGTCAGAGGCAATATGGACGCAATAAAAATTAACGTGAATAAACAGTTGGATGGTTTTAATTTCAGCATTGCTCCGTCAATCCGGGAATTGATTCGGAGTTGGTTTCCGAATGCCCGACCTGCTAATAATATTTTTGTCGAATACGATACGAAAAGCGATTTTGAAAATAATTTCAATAGGCTCGAAGCGTTTATTTATCCGGCGTTGCTCGGCGTTGAAAATCAATCCGCACTGAAACAGAAAGTTAAAGAAATTCTCTTTGTTGACACGCAGACGGGAAATGTTCTGCACAGCCTCAAACTGTCGGCGTGAAAAATAATTATCATCTATATTTGGGCAAAGCCGGACATTTGATTGTGATGTCGGAATTTTTGCTTCGCGGCTGGAATGTGGCGATTCCCGCGCATTGATATTGGCGATGATATTTTCGTTGTTGAGGACGAAAGCGGAACTTTGCGGAGAGTTCAGGTTAAAACTTTCAACTCGACCAAACGGCAAAAAGGATTCAGCGGAAGATTTAAGGTGCCGCTCAGACAATTGCGAAATATCAGCCGAATTCGCCTGCACTACGTTTTTATCGTCAGACATCGGGATCAATGATTAATCCGCTAATTATTCGCCAAGACTACTTGCTCAACCTTTTTGAAATAGACAAAATTGGCTCGGTTCACGGCGAAATGCTGAATCTTTACTTTTCATATCTTAACGAAAAAGACGAATGCTCGAAAATTGATTTAACTCGATATGTTGCTGATTTCACCGATTTTCCGGGGTTCGAGTAAACGCCGCATTTTAAACAATCAGTTTCGACAATTATTGTTCATATTTGAAATGTCGTAATGTGGAAAAAGTGAGATGTAGTAACAGATATTAGCAGATTCGATTTTAGGCGAATTAATAAAAATAACTATGAAAGCTAAAAAAGTGAAAACAGTTGTGGATTCGGTGAAAAGCGGGAAAATGTTAGTGTTTTCCGATGAACCTTATAATGCGGGTCCGCCGGTCGAGGCTCTGATCGAGAATTTTATTACGGAAACGCCGCTTTTTTATGTTCGTAATCACGGCGCGATTCCTGAAATTGCGGTTGAAGATTATAAATTGGAAATCGGCGGGATGGTTGAAAACAAATTGATGCTGACGGTCGTTGAACTTAAAAAGAATTTCAAGTCTTACAATGTGACGGCGACGATGCAGTGTGCGGGAAATCGGCGGGACGAGATGATTTCGGTCAAGGAAATTGCCGATGAAACGCCGTGGATCGGTAATGCGATTAGCTGCGGGAAATGGCGCGGTGTCAGGCTGGCGGATGTTTTGGCGGCGGCGAACGTGAAAAGCGGTGCAAAGCACGTTTCGTTTGACGGCGCGGACGAGGTTAAGAAAATCAATTCTAATTTCGGAGGTTCGATTCCGCTCGGCAAAGCCTTGTGCAAAGAGGTTTTGCTGGCGTTTGAAATGAACGGCAAACCGCTGCTGCCGATTCACGGTGCGCCTTTGCGCGTGGTCGTGCCGGGATATATCGGCGCACGCAGCGTCAAATGGCTGAACAAAATTACGGTTCAAAAAACACCTTCGAGCAACCATTATCAGCAGACGGCTTATAAGATTTTTCCTCCCGATGTTGATAAAAGTAATGTTGACTGGTCGAAAGGTTTGATGTTGTCCGAAGGGCAGATAAATTCGTTAATCTGTTCGCCAAAGGATAACGAAGAACTGAAAAAGGGACCGAACATCGTGCGCGGCTATGCGACGACCGGCGGCGGACGCAGCATCGAGCGAGTCGAGGTTTCGATTGATGCGGGCGTGACCTGGACAGCCGCGAAATTGCTCGAACCGAGGGAAAAAGCGCAGACCGAATCGAACAACGAAAATTGGGCGTGGCAGTTTTGGGAATGCGAAATCGAACTGCCGTCCGGGACACAGGAATTGAGCGTTCGGGCGTTTGATTCCGCCGCCAACACGCAGCCCGAATCAATTGCGCCGCTGTGGAATTTCAAAGGTTATATGACTAACGGCTGGCACAAAATTAAAGTGAACGTCAAAAAATAGTTGAGCATTAGGCGGAAATTGAAGTTGTTAGGAAGCGTGTCAATCAAAAGGCAGGGTCGGCGGCACGGTTGCAAAATCTGTTTCAAAATGAAAGATTGAAACGCAAATTTTTAACTCAATTGTTAACTGAATTGTAAACTGAATTAATAAAGGCGAGAGTCGGAAGAAAATTCCAACTTTCGCCTTTTATGCGTTCAAATTCCCACCGCTAAAACTATTTTGGCTCATTCAATGTTTTTGGGGATTGTTTCTCATCTTGCAGAGAAATACCGAGAATTTTAGGGTTTTCAACAAATTCGATGAATTTTTCGGGGCTGAATTTGGCGCGGATGACGGCGGCTTGGTGGTCTTGGTCAATGGTCACGAGCAGGATTTTGACGTTTGCGCCGTCTTCGCGCATATACATATATGCCTGTTGTCCCGTGCGTGAATGGACGCGGAAGACGGGATTCCATTCTTTGCCCATTGCGTTTCGCATCACCGACTGCATTTCGTTGTCGAGCGTGTCGAATGAGAAATCGAGATTCTGGAACATCGTCAGGCTGAAACTTTTAACTCCGGCAGGACGCACCATTTTGACGGCGAAACGCGCCAGCCAGAGCATCGGAATGTTGACTTTTTTAGCGCGGTATTTCGACTTTAAATGATTGACGATATTGCTGTAACCTTTGTCACCGGCGCGTGTCGCAGGCGCGGCGGCAAAAAGTAGTGTCAGGCAAAAAGCGGCGATGATAATTTTGTTTTTCATAAAAATTTTATTGGCGGTAAGCGATGAATAGTGAGTGCAAAATCAATTAATTTCACTCACCACTCACCACTCATCACTCACCACTATTTTACGGTTTTGCCGCTCCTTCTTTTTCGATGTCCATTTTCGGGATGTTGAGATGTCCGCCGAGTTCGGCGAGCAGATCAATGTCAATCGGTCCGATGACGTTGACGAGCGCGACCGATTTCGCGTCGGAAACGACGACCGCCATTCCGCTCATCGTGTCGCCGCTGAACATCGTGTAAACGTCAACTTTTTGATTGTTTTTCTTGCTGCGGACGTTGGCGAGTTTTTCCCATCCGGGATTTTGAAGCTGTGAACGAATTTGTTCGACATCGCCGACGTTGTATTGATTTTCGGTGTCGAAGTTATAAACGCGAACGTAAATTCCTTTCAAACCGTTGATCGCCTGACCGACTTTGACGGCATCCTGATCTTTGACTTTGGTCAAAACACGCTTTGCCATTTCGAGCAGTTTGCCGTCAATGTTGACTTCGACGACGTTACTGGCGTTGGTGTCGAGCTTGTTCAGTTTTTCAAAATCGAGCCGCGCATCTTGCGCGTGTGCCGTCAGCGTTGCCGCTAAAAACAGCAGCAAAGCGAATAATTTTAAGAAATATTTAGTTGATAATTGCATTGTGTTTCTCCTTTAATGGTAAATTGCGCGGCATCAAAACTATTGTTTATTGTTGATGCCTTCGGCTTTGTCCTTAACGATTTTCAATTTATCGCTCGTGATCGAAAGCGCGGTCATAAGCTGTTGATAAGCGTATAATTCATCTTTGGTAAACTCAGGCGTTGGCTTCGGCGATTCGATTGGTTTTTTGACTGATTTAATTTTAGACGGCTTATTTATTGCGTTTGTAGTTTGATGGACAGTCTGTTTGAAAACGATTCCGGTCTGGATAGTAAGATTTCCAACTAGTTTTTTGTCGCCGGTCTCGACGGTTTTTGCGGCGATAATACTTTCCTTCGAAAGCGATGGCAAAGGCGCGGCAGACGGCGAAATTGCCGATTTATTTGCACTGATTTCGCCGTCTGCCGGATGCTTGGAATTTGACAGCCAAACCGCGATTGAAACAGCAAAAACCGTTGCACAAACACCGAACGCGAATGCCAGGCGCGGAAATCCGAATGCGCGGCGCGGTTTAATTTCAATGATTTTCGCAGGCAATGCGGGCGGCGCGGTTTCCTGATAACGAAACGCGAGCAGAGCGTTTTCCAGTTGTTCGATTTCGGCATCTTTGCCCGATTTGTCCCACAGATAATTTTCGTTCATTTGATTACTCCAATGCCGAGTTTTTCGCGCAGCATTTTCATTCCGCGATGCAGATTGACGCGCACCGATTCGGGCGTTAAGCCTGTTTGAGCAGCAATTTCCGCGCCGGTCAAACCTTCGACGAGTCGTAATATCAAGGTTTCACAGTATGTTTCCGGCAAATTGCGAATCGCCGTTAAAATTTCTCTCGCTTCCGTGTGTGCGTTGTTTTTGCCGCTTAAATCTTCGGAAATTTCTTCGGTCGGCTGATGTCCGCGATAAAATTCGTTGGCGCGGTTTCGCGCAATCATTGCCAGCCACGCGCCGACGGCGGCTTTTTCGCGCAAGGTCGAAAGATTTTTATACGCCGACAGGAAAACTTCCTGCGCGATGTCGTCGGCTTCGTCACGCGGCACACGCGCCAGCAAAATACCGTGAACCATCGGCGCAAACATTTTATACAGTTCGTTAAAGGCTTCCGCATCGCCTGACAAAATGCGTTCGACCAGCACGACTTCGCGCTTTGTCTCATTCAAGATCGGCGCATCGTGTTTGGTTTCGCGCTTGGCGAAGAAAAATAAATTTCCGGTCATTTCCTTTTCGGACATTGTAAATTTTTATAAAAACGGCGGCGAATGAAAAAGTTAAAAAAATGCCGCCGTTTTCGCTTTGGTAGTTCGGCAATTTTGTGTTGCCGTTTATATAGACGAAATCGAGCGGAAAATGTTAACGGGAAAATAATGGAAAATGGAAAATAGAAAATTGAAAATTACGATAAACAGGAAAACAGATACCGAACTGCTAAATGTAAACTATTAACTATAAACTATTTAGGAGAATGATTTTCCCTAAACAGTTAAAAGTTCATAGTTAAAAGTTTATAGTTTTTTTGTTCATATTTTTTTTGAATAATTTTATTTTTCCGACAAAATTACGACATTTGATATTAAATTAGATTTTGGATGACCAATGAACTAAAATAATCTGACTAAATTAAATTAACAACGGAGATTGGCAGAATGCGCGAAATTTTTTATCTATTTACTTTCGTCTTTATCATTATCGTGATTGGAAACACTGTCATTGTTGCACAAGAAATGAAACCACCGATTGCGAGAAAGGAAACGAAAACCACCAAAATTAACGGCTACGAACTGAAAGACGATTACGCCTGGATTCGCAGTGCTAAAGATAAAGACGGCAAAGTTCGTCAGGAAGTCGAAGATTATCTGGTCGCGGAAAACAAATACACCGAAGCGGCGATGAAGAAAACCGAAGCGTTTCAGAAGACTTTATACGATGAAATGCTCGGACGCATCAAGCAGACGGATTTGAGTGTGCCGTATCGGAAGGGAAATTGGTGGTATTACACCAAAACCGAAGAAGGCAAACAATATCCGCTCTATTTTCGCGCCAAAAAAGCCAACGGCGATGATGAACATCTGATTTTTGACCAAAACGAATTGGCAAAGGGCTTGAAATTTTTCGCTATCGGTTCGTTCGATGTTTCCGACGACGGCAATTATCTGGCGTTTTCGTCTGATTCGACGGGTTATCGTCAATATACGCTGCAAGTTTTGGATTTGCGGACGGGCAAAATGCTGCCCGACAAAATCGAGCGCGTGACCTCAATCGAATGGACGACCGATAACAAGACTTTATTTGTCGTGACCGAAGATGATGTGACGAAACGCAGCGATAAACTCTGGAAACACAATGTCGGCGCGAACGAAACGAGCAATGTTTTCACCGAACCCGACGAACTTTACGACATCGGCGTTTCGCGTTCGCGTGACGGCAAAATGCTGTTTGTGACATCTTTCGCCAAAACGATGCGCGAAGTTCGCTATCTTTCGGCTGAAAAACCGGACGGAGATTGGAAAATCGTTCTGCCGCGTGAAAAAGATCACGAATATTCGGTTGATTACGACAACGGCAAGTTTTACATCACGACCAACAAAAACGCCAAAAACTTCCGCGTCGTGACTGCGCCGGTTGATGATCCGTCGGAAAAAAACTGGAAGGAATACATCGCGCATAATCCGAAAGTGAAAATCGAGGACGTTAATTTTTTCAAAAACAACGCCGTCGTTTACGAACGCGAAAACGGTCTCGAATATTTGCGAGTGATTGATAAAACGACCAATAAATCGAAACGCATTCCGACTGCTGAAGAAGTTTATTCGACGAATTTGGGGACGAATCCCGAATACGACCTGTCGAAGATTCGCTACGGTTATAATTCGATGGTCACTCCGCAGTCAACTTATGAATATGATTTCAACACCGGCAAAAGCGAACTTTTGAAACAGCAGGAAATCCCTTCAGGCTACGATAAAACGCAGTATGAAACCAAGCGCGTCTGGGTGACGGCGCGTGACGGCGTGAAAGTTCCGACGGCGATTGTCTATAAAAAAGGTGTTAAATTTGACGGTTCCGCGCCGATGCTGCTTTACGCTTACGGTTCATACGGCATCTCGCTCGCGCCGACATTTTCGACGATTCGCCTGAGTTTGCTTAATCGCGGCGTGATCTACGCGCTCGCCAATATTCGCGGCGGCGGCGAACTCGGCGAAGACTGGCGCGATGCCGGACGAATGAATCAGAAACTCAATACTTTTAACGATTTCATAGATGTCGCCGATTATTTTGTCAAAAATAAATACACCGCATCCGACAAATTAGCGATTCAGGGCGGCAGCGCGGGCGGACTTTTGATGGGCGCGGTCGCCAATATGCGTCCCGATTTATTTAAAGCCGTCGTTGCCCAAGTTCCGTTTGTTGACGTGATGAACACGATGCTCGACGCGTCCTTGCCGCTGACGACGAGCGAATATATCGAATGGGGCAATCCGAACGAAAAAGCGGCGTTCGATTATATGATCCGGTATTCGCCATATGACAATGTGAAAGCGCAAAATTATCCGAATATGCTGATTGAAGTTTCGCTCAACGATTCGCAGGTTCCGTATTGGGAAGGCGCAAAACTCGGCGCAAAGATTCGTGCGCTCAAAACCAATGACGCGCAAATTTTAATCAAAACCAATATGGGCGCAGGACACGGCGGTTCAAGCGGGCGTTATGACGCGCTGCACGAACAGTCTTTTAATTACGCGTATATTTTGAATCAGTTCGGGATTACGAAATAATTTGGAATGTTTTTTAGTTCACATTCAAATAAAAAGCGTCGGATTTTAAATTCGACGCTTTTTTATTGATGCTTTCGGGCAGTTAATCGAAACATTGAAAGGCTCTGTTACTTTGACCGACTTGATTAGTCATTTTGACCGATAGTTATGTCATTGCTGACTGATTTTTATTATTGCTTTGACGGGAAAGCTTTTATTTAAGCCTGTTTGGTGAATATTTGACGAATGGCATAACGCTTGCCAATATGTCTGCGGATTAAATTCTCAAATTTATAAAGGTTAAAAAAAGGGTCTGAATAATGATAAGAAAAACATTCACTACAATTACTGCGGCAACAATGCTGGTTTCGATGTTGACTCCGGTTTTGAGTTTCGGACAGACAAACGAACCGAAAATCAAAGAAAATCAAACAATAACCAATAAATCCTTGACGGCAAAATATCCCGAATATCTGCAAAATTTATCGCAGACGGCTGTTTTGAACGCCGGATTGGAGCAGGAAACCGAAAAATTGGCGAACACGCTGATTTCAAAAGAACGGCGGGGAATGATTCTGACCGATGAAGACGGCAGCCGACGTTTTGCGGCGGTTGAAAATCTGGCTTATCAAATCGCTAACGGCAAAACGACGAATGACTTAATCGGTAAAAATATCTTCAAAATCAATCTGGCGAAAATTGTCGCCGATTCTAAAAATGAAGCAGACTTAACCGCAAAACTGGCTGAAGTATTGAGTTACGCCGAAAAAATCAGCGGAACTTCGATGTTCTACGTTGAAGATTATGCCGCTTTCTCCGCAGAAACGCCGGACTTCGGTAAAATTGTCAGCGACCGACTGCGTTCGGCTATTGCCGTCGGAAAAATCAAATTTATTACGACGGGCAAAACCGTTGAATTTGCCTCAGCCGAATCAACCGACAAATTTTTGAAAGACAATTTTCGGCAGGTTGACCTCAAAGAATCGCTCGCAAATTCGGAAGATGATTTTGTCGGCGATAAAATTTCGCCGGAAATACGCGATTTGATGGGCAAAGCCGGCAAAAATGAAAAAGTCGAAGTGATTTTGCAGTCGGACGATATATCGAACCCGGAATTACTCGCGGTGTTGAAACGCAATCAGGTCAAAATCGAAAGTCAGATTTCCGGCTTGAATATGATGGTCGTTGATCTGCCGGTTGCCGCCGCCGAAACTGTGGCGAACCTGCAAAGCGCGAAACATCTTTCGTTAAATAATGAGGTCGCAAGCCTCGGTCACATTGCGGTCACGACCGGGATGGCAACGATGCGTTCACAGCCCGGAAATTTGGGATTGGACGGCAGCGGAATCGGAATCGCAATAGTTGATTCGGGCGTATATGAGAAACACGAATCTTTTTGGGATGCCAATAAAAATGATCGGGTCGTTAAAAGCGTTGATTTTACAGGTGAAAGCGGCACGAATAACGATCCATACGGACACGGTTCACACGTTGCCGGTCTCGCCGCCGGAAGCATCGGCGACAATGCTGCATTGGTTAATTATGTAGGGATTGCGACCAATGCGAAAATAATTAACGTGCGCGTTCTCAAGGGCAACGGGACGGGAACTTCCGCTAAACTTTTGCAGGGAATTGATTGGATTTTAGCCAATCGTGCCGCGAACAACATTCGCGTCGTAAATATGAGCCTCGGAACACCGGCGGTCGAATCATACCGGAATGATCCGCTCTGCCGTGCCGTTCGTAAATTAGTTGATGCCGGAATCGTCGTTGTTGCGGCTGCCGGAAATAACGGCAAAGATGCCACCGGCGCGAAACAATACGGCTCGATTCATTCTCCCGGCAATGAACCTTCGGTAATAACCGTCGGAGCATCGAACACCTTCGGAACAGATGCCAGAAACGATGACGGTATTGCAACTTACAGTTCGCGCGGACCGACACGCTCTTTTTACACCAACGCAAGCGGCACGAAAGTTTATGACCAAATCGTCAAACCGGAACTGGTTGCTCCGGGTAATAAACTGATCTCGGTCGCCAGTGATAAAAATTATTTGATGCAGCAGAATCCGCAACTGAAAATGCCGGTTGCCGGAACAGCTTCGGACGAAATGATGATGCAGCTTTCGGGAACTTCGATGGCGAGTCCGATTGTTACCGGAACTGTCGCGCTGATGTTGCAGGCGAACCCGAAACTGACTCCGAATATGGTTAAAATGATTCTGCAATACACGGCACAGCCGCTGGCAGGCTTTAATCAACTCGAACAGGGAGCCGGAGAAATCAACGTCGAAGGCGCAATACGGCTGACCAGACAGGTTAAAACCACGCTGACAAATTCGACACAACTCGGCGAACCGATGCTCAATGGAACAATGCTTCCGCGCCATTCATCAACTATTGGCGGCACGAATTTTCAATGGGCTGGCGGAATTACGACAAATTACGGATTAATCACGGGAACAAGTCTGATAACCAAATATCAGAAAATCTACAATCTCGGAGTATTGATCGGCGACGGGATTATGATGTCGGACGGCGTATTGATCGGTGACGGGATTATGATGTCGGACGGCGTATTGATCGGTGACGGGATTATGATGTCGGACGGCGTATTGATCGGTGACGGGATTATGATGTCGGACGGCGTATTGATCGGCGACACTATCGGTTCGGCAAATCTCGGCAGCAAAGCCGGTTTGAAAAATGGGAAGCTGTTCATTGCTTCACGAAATTTATACGATTCTAATTTTTCTCAAGTTGACAATACGGTTTGGGGCGACGGGATTATGATGTCGGACGGCGTGTTATTCGGCGACGGCTGGCTTGCAGGCGACACGGTTTCCTTTAGCAATTCGGCTGCCGTTAATGGCGATGCAACCGGGTCAATGAAATAATCGAATTGTATCGAGTTGATTAAAAAGCAGAGCATAATTGCTCTGCTTTTTTTATTTTAAATTGTTGGAATAAAAGTCGGAAAAAACAATCGCAAACAATATAAAACAATTTTGTGGACAAAAAGATTTATTAGCAATATAATAATTAAGGCTGCCGATTCTGCTATCGGTTTCAGCTATCTCCAAACGGCATAAGTGAAATTAAACTTTACAAAATCACGACAAATTGTATGATTTGCCGTTTGTGGTCACAGCACATTTAATCAAATAGACTATGTTATTGATTTCCGTTATAACAGCATTTTTATTAATCGCCGGATTGATCGTTTGGCGATATTTGAGCCGCCGCCGTGCAAACCCGTTAGAAGCCGAAACAGCGGAACGCGCTCGCGCCGAACAAGCGGAAAAACATATCGTCGAACTCCAAAACCACATTACCGAACAGGAAAGAATCGGCAACGCCCTGCTCGAAAGTAAGGAAAGATTTCGCCACGCGGCTTTTCACGACAGTTTGACCGATCTGCCGAATCGCAATTTATTTATCGAAACTCTGAAATTTTTGCTCGAAAAGTCGAAACGCGACACGGGCAAAAATTTCGCGGTTTTATTTTTAGATTTGAATCGTTTCAAAACGATCAACGACAGTCTCGGTCATTCGGTCGGCGACCGTCTGATTCTGCACGTTGCCAAAAGGCTGTCGGCATTTGTCAAAGAAGGCAATTTAGTGGCGCGTTTCGGCGGCGATGAATTCGGGATTATTTTGAACGATATTTCGTGTATTGATGATGCGATTTTGATCGCACAGCAAATTAAGAGCAAAATCGCCGCGCCGTTTACGATTGCGGGCAGACAGGTTTTTACCAATATCAGCGTCGGGATTGCCGCTAACGGGCGTGATTATCAGGATGCCGAAGAGATTCTGCGCGATGCCGATATTGCGATGTATCAGGCGAAAGAATTAAACAGCGATTACGTTGTTTTCGATCAAACGATGCACACCCGCGCCGTCACGCTTTTGCAGCTTGAAACCGATTTGCGGCAATCGTTGGAACGCGACGAATTATTGGTTTATTACCAGCCGATTATAGATTTGGCGACGATGCGTCTGATGGGTTTCGAGGCTCTGATGCGTTGGAATCATCCGCAGCGCGGCATCGTTCCGCCGGGAGAATTTATCCCGGTGAGTGAAGAAACCGGTTTGATTATTCCGATGACGCTGTGGATTTTACGCAAAGCCTGTCATCAAATGGTCGAATGGCAAAAACGCTCGCCGCTCAATCAAAATTTGATGATGAGCATCAATCTTTCCACCAAACATTTCACGCAGACCGATCTCGTTGACCAGATAAAAAATATCATCGTCGAAACCGGTATCAATCCGCATTCGGTCAAACTGGAATTAACCGAAAGTGCGGTGATGGATAATGCGGAAAACGCGATTTTGATGCTCAAACAACTGCGCTCACTTGGCGTTCGGCTTTCGATTGACGATTTCGGAACGGGATATTCGAGCCTCAGTTATCTGCATCGTTTCCCGATTGATATTCTCAAAGTTGACCGTTCGTTCGTCAGCACGATGGAAGACGGTTCGGAAAACGGCGAGATTGTCCGCACGATCATCGCGCTGGCGAAAACACTCGGTTTGAGTGTGATCGCCGAAGGCATCGAGAGCATTCACCAACTTCATCAGCTTCGCATTCTCGGCTGTGAATACGGTCAGGGCTATCTTTTTTCGCGTCCCGTCCCGTCAGTTGAAATTGATAAATTGCTCGAAGACCGCGACCGCTGGCAAAATATTATTCCCGACAATAATCCCGCAATGCTCGCCCAAAACCGCGAATTTACACAACTCAGATTAGCGAAATAAGTGTGAAGTATGAGTTATGATTTGTGAGTGAAAAAAATTAAAAGATTTTACTCACGCTTTAAAAGCCGTATAAATTTTCCCTGTAATTTGCTGAAAGCGATAAATTCAATAGCGGCGGGTTAAATGGAGCTTGAGCGCAATGACACCCGCCGAAACTGACAACGAAATTTCGCTCGCTGATAGTGAGCAACAAAACTGCGCCGCCGTTTCGACACTTTCAGCGTCGGAAGATTTACCGGTAACTCACGCCGGGTGTCGCTGACGCTTTAACCCGACGCTATTAAATTCGTCGCTGCCAGCGACAAGAATTAAAGATTTAAAATTTAAACAGACTCTCACACTTTATACTTCACACTTAACAAAAGATTTTCGGTTTCGCGCCGAGTGGAAAGGCTTTTTCGTAAACGCTGCCCATATTTAACAAAATACTTTCAGACCAATTATTTCCCTGCAACTGTAAACCAATCGGCAGATTTTCCGACGATAATCCACAGGGAATCGAGATGCCGGGAATCGCCGCTAAATTTGCCGAAACGGTGTAAATATCATTTAAATACATTGCCAACGGATCGTCGGATTTTTCGCCGATTTTAAATGCGGTCGAAGGCGAAGTCGGCGTTAAAATTACATCGCAACTCGCAAAAGCCTTTTGATAATCCTGTTTGAGCAGCGTTCTGACCTTTTGCGCTTTCGCGTAATAAGCGTCGTAATAACCCGAAGACAAAACGTATGTGCCGAGCATAATGCGGCGTTTGACTTCTGCGCCGAAACCTTCTTCGCGGGTTTTTTTATACATTTCACGCAGTTCGTGAGATTCTTCGGCACGAAATCCGTAACGCACACCGTCGAAACGTGCGAGATTTGAAGACGCTTCGGCAGTCGCAATGATGTAGTAAACCGCGATGCCGTATTTGGCGTGCGGCAATTCGACATCAACAATTACCGCGCCTAAACTCCGGTAATTTTCGATGGCGTTTTCAACCGACGCTTTAACTTCTTCATCCAAACCGCCGCCGAACAGCGCACGGGGAACGCCGATTTTTTTGCCTTTGATGTCGTTTTCGAGCGTCGAAAGATAATCGGGAACTGCAACATCAGCCGTCGTCGAATCGTTCGCATCGCGTCCGGCAACTACGCCGAGAACCTGCGCGACATCTTCGCAGGTTTGCCCGAAAATGCCGATTTGATCGAGCGACGAGGCAAACGCGACGAGACCGAAACGCGAGATTCTGCCGTAGGTCGGTTTCAAGCCGACAATGCCGCACAACGCCGCCGGCTGGCGCACCGAACCGCCGGTTTCCGAACCTAGACTCGCCCGCACAACGCCCGAAGCGACCGCGACCGCGCTGCCGCCCGAACTGCCGCCGGGAACACGCGAAACATCCCAAGGATTTTTAACCGCGCCGAAAGCCGAACTTTCATTCGACGAACCCATCGCAAATTCGTCCATATTCGCCTTGCCGACAATCACCGCGCCCGCTTCGTTCAATTTTTTAACGGCGGTCGCGTCGTATTGCGCTTTGTAATTCTCCAAAATCCGCGAACCGCAGGTGGTTTGCAGATTTTTCGTGCAAATGTTGTCTTTCACGGCAATCGCCAAACCTCTGAGCGGCGCGTCCGGCGAAAGTTTTTCCACTTCCGCCGCCCGATTCAGCGCGTATTCGCGTTCGATTGATAAAAAAGAATTCAGTTCGCCGTTCAATTTTTCGGCGTTATCCAGCGTTTTTTCGATGTTCGATATTATTTCACTCATTGCTTCTGACAATCATAGCCCAGCCATCCGATAAGCGTAAAGTTTGCAGTTGATTTCTCTAAAAATCAGCCAGCGCAATGCCGGTTTTGCGTTCAAACTGTTCGGCAAACGAAGGCATTTCCGCCGTGCTTTCGTCGCGCGTCATTCGTTCGACGCGCCACATCGGAAAAAAATAATCCTGCATCGGCAGATATTGTTCATTCTCGGCAATCGAACGCGCCCAATCGTCAAAATAATTCAAATCAACGCCGCGCACGAACAAGCCCGACTGACCGATTTCTTCAAAAATACCGACAATCTTTTCACGCGGATTTTGCAAAATCACAATGACGCTTTGACCGTTTTGAATTTTCATAAAAGTTGAATCATAAATTTTTGGCGAAAAATTCTCAAATCTCGAAGACAATTCACTTCCAGATTTTTTCTTTGCCGAAATTTATCATAAAATTAATCTAAGAAATCATAATCTAAAATTTATCACCGACTAATTCCGAATTTTTAATTTTTAATTCTTAATTCTTAATTTTCAGCTAATGCACATCACCAAAATTGAACTCGAAGACATCAAATCTCACCGCGAAGCGACTTATAATTTTGAGCGCGGGACGACGGCGATTACCGGCGAAAACGGCGCGGGCAAAACGACTCTGATCGAAGCCGTCGCCTGGACTCTGTTTGATTTGCTCGATTATAAAAAGGACGATTTTGTCCGGCGCGGCGCGAAAAAAGGTGTCGCCCGCGTGACTTTCGAGAGCGGTTTGGACGGGCGCGAATATCAGGTTTACCGCGACACGGGAACGGGTTATCACATTTACGATCCGCAGATCAAGACGCGCATCGCCGACAAAAAAGACGAAGTTTCGCGCTTTCTGTGGTCGCATCTCGGCGTGGAAGCGGGAACTGATTTGGAAGCTCTTTTTCGCCGCGCCATCGGCGTTCCGCAAGGGACGTTTACCGCGATTTTTCTGGAAACCGGCACGGAGCGCAAAAAGGCTTTCGACAAACTTTTAAAGGTCGAAGAATATCGGCAAGGCGCGGAAAAACTCAGGGAAACTTCACGTTTTATCGAACAGAAAATCACCGGCGTTCGTGAAAAAATTGCCCGCGCCGAGGGCGAACTGTCCCGTTTTGAAACTGTCGAAGACGAACACAAAATGCACGAAATTCACCGGCGACAGTTGTCTGATAATCTCGAAACATTAAATAAAGAGGTCGAAGAAAAAAGCGCGTCGGTCGGGAAATACGAAGCAGTCGAACTTAAAGTTAATCAACTGAAATCCGTTTTCGACCAATTAAATACTGAAAAAAACCGCGCCGAAATACTGCTCACGCAAAAAGAAAACGATCTTCATCAAGCTAAAAACGCTGACGAAAAAATCAAACTCGTCGAAGCCGATTATCAAAAACATCTCGACGCGCTCGGCAAATTAAAAGAACTGGAACGCGAACGCGGCGAACGCGAAAAACTCGACCGCGAAAAACAGCAAAACGAAAACGCGCAAGTCAAAATTAAATCCGACCAAAAACGATTTCAGGAAAATCTCGAAAAATCTTTGCAGGCGTACACGCAGATCGAAACTTTGCAGCCGCAAATCGCCGAACAGACCGAACTTGAAAAACAACGCGAAATATTGCGCGACCGTTTGGCAAAATCGAAAGCGAAAGATGATTTGATTAAGAGTCTCGACGACAAAATCACGCATCTGCGCGAAAGCTACAAAAAAAATCAGGCGCAGATCAAAGACGCGGAAACGCGGACGGCAACGGCGAAAAATTTTGAAGAACTAAACACGCGCGACAAAAAAATCACCGAAGAAATCTCGCAGTTTCGCGCACGACTGCAACACGATCAAGAGTTTCAGGCGACGGTCAAAAACGGTTTATGCCCGATTTTGTCGCAGAAATGTTTGAATTTGAAACCCGGCGAAACGCTCGAAGGTTTTCTCGGCAGTCAATTTAAAGAATTGCGGACGAGCATCGGCACACTCGAAATCGAACAGCGCGAACTCGCCGATCAACTGCGGTTTTCACGCGAAGCCGAAAAAATCGCCCACACGCTCGCCGCGCTGCGAAGCCGCGAAAACGAAATTAAGGAAGAAGGTACGCGTCTCAGAACGGAAAAAGAATCGCTCGAAAAAGACGCAGGCGATTTTTCGCTGATTCAAAAAGATTTGGGTGAAATCGAATCGAAACTGCAAGTTTTGGCGAATCCGAAAGCAAAAATCGCGCTGCTCGAAACGGAAGCAAAACGCGAAACCGAAATCCGCGACATTTTGCGCGAAACCGACAAAAATCTCGAACGGCTCGAAAACGACCGCAAAATAACCGACGAAAAACTCGAAAGCTACAAAGATTTGGATGCGAATTGGACGGAATTTTCCGTTCGGCGCGACCGCACGGCGCAGGCGCACCGCGAATTTTTGACCAATGAAACGCTGGGGAAATTGCTGCCCGAACGCGCTGACGCGCTCGAAAAGGCGCAGGCGGAAATTAAAATTTTAATTGGAAACTTAACGCAGTCGGAAAACGAATTCAACGAAGAAAGCAAAAACTACGACCGCGAACAGCATCAGACGGAAAAAGTTCATCTCGCCGACGCGCAGAAACGGCAGACGGAAACGAACGCAAACCTCGAAAATTCTAAAAAACGTCTCGCGCAATTGGCGGCGGAACTCGAAACAATGGTCGAAATCCGCAAACAGATGCAGGCGGAATTTTTCGAGAAAGAAAGGCTCGAAAAGGTCGCCGAAACGACCGCGTTTATCCGCGACACATTGAAAGAAGCCGCGCCGCGCGTCGCCCGCAATTACGTCTATCACGTTTCGCTCGAAGCCAATCAGATGTTCCGCGAAATCTCCGGCAACGCCGAACGAACGCTGCGCTGGACGGAAGATTACGGCATTATGCTCGAAGAAAACGGCTACGAACGCCCGTTCAGCAACCTTTCGGGCGGCGAACAAATGGCGGCGGCATTATCGGTCAGACTCGCGTTATTAAAACAGCTTTCCGACATTCGCCTCGCATTTTTCGACGAACCGACGACCAATATGGACGCGGCGCGGCGTGAAAGATTAGCCGAACAAATTTCGCACATCACCGAAAAGCAGACGTTCGATCAACTTTTTGTTATCTCGCACGACGATACGTTTGAAGGTTACGTTGATAATGTAGTTTCAGTTGGAGGAAATGATAATTAGTAACGTGGTGGAGGCGGATTGTAATTGCCCGAATGTTGAACGACTTAACAAAAGAAGTATGAGCAAAGTTTACAATAGCGCATTTAAAGTTGGCATTTTGTTCGATATTTTGTTGTTTGTTTTACTAAATATTGTCAGTTATAAAGTTGCGCTAAAAAATTTTATGCAAGAAAGTTTGAAAGCACCTTTTTACGGACATTTTGGTTATAGTTGGGGCTTTCCCGTCGAAATGTTCCAAAATGAACGTCTGATACATCCGTTGCCGTTAATTATTAATGCTGCGATTTATGTGGCTTGCGGATTCTGTTTTGGTTTTTTGTTTAAGTTTATTTGGGCGAAATTTCAAGAAAAAAGCGACAAGAAATTATGAATGACGAACTGGAAAAATCTTTCGAGTTTATTCTCGAACTCGAAAAACTGAAAGCCGTTGAGCGTAAAATCAAACCGCTCGGACTTGAGCGATATGAAAATTCCGCCGAACACAGTTGGCAGATTTCGACGGCGGCGTTGGTGTTGGCGAAGTTTGCCAATGAACCTGTCAATATCGAAAAAGTTATAAAAATACTGCTCGTTCACGACATTGGCGAGATTGACGCAGACGACGTTTTTTTCTTTGACACGGCGGGCAGAGAAGACGCGAAAGCCAAAGAACTAGCCGCGATGAAGCGAATTTTCGGAATTTTGCCCGAAGAAAAAGGCAAAGAACTTTTCGCTCTCTGGGACGAATTTGAAAACGGCAATTCGCCCGAAGCCAAATTTGCCCGCGCGATTGACCGCGTAATGCCGATTTTGCAAAATCTTTACAACAACAAACAAAGCTGGCTCGAAAACAACATCACGAAAGAGCAAATTTTAACCAAAACCGCCTACATCGGCGACGGCAGCGCAGAGATTTGGGAAACGATTGCCGAAAAAATAAACGCTGCGTTTGAATAAAATTTTATGAAAGAAGTAACTATCGTTTGCGACGGTTCATCGCTCGGAAACGGCAAAGGAAATCCGCGTGCGGCAGCGGTGGCGATGCTCGGTTTTAAAGGTTTATGGCGGGCGTTCGGCGAATATCTGGGTTCGGCGACGAATCAGCAGGCGGAAATTGCGGCGGCGACAATTGGGCTGAATAAATTATCAGAACCTTGTAAAGTGCGTGTTTTAAGCGATTCGCGCTATGTCGTTGAAACTATGACGGGCAATTTTCGCAAGAAAGCCAATCTCGAATGGTGGGAAAAATTAGACAAAGCCGCAGCGAAACATCAGATTAAATGGGAATGGGTCAAAGGTCACGCCGGTCACGATGTGCAGGAAGTCGTGGACACGCTCGCGCGGACGACTGCCGAAATGGGCAGAGTTGACGAAAAAATGTTTGACGACGCGGCGGCTGAACTCGGCATCAAAGAAATTTGAGCAAAATGGAAAGTGGAAAATGGAAAATGGAAAGTGGAAAGCGGAGAATAATTTCTCTGCTTTTTATTGTTGTTTGCCTGCTTTTTACAATTCATAATTTACAATCAACAGCTTACGCGCAGCGTCGCAATGCGCTCGGCTGGGTTTGGCAAAACCCTTTGCCGCAGGGCAATCCGCTGTATTCGATTCAGTTTGCGAAAGATAAATTAAACGGCTTTGCGGTCGGTTCGGACAACACGATTCTGCATACGACCGACGGCGGTTTTAACTGGGAAAAGCAGTATTCGCCGATTGATGCGACGCTTTCCGGCGTTTTTATCAGGGACGCGAAAACGGCGGTGATTGTCGGCGCACGCGGGACGATTTTGCAGACGATTAACGGCGGCAAACTGTGGAAACAAATCGCGGTCGAGAGCAAAGATCATTTATACTCCGTCCGTTTTGCCGGTGAAAATTTGCTGACAGGTTGGGCGGTCGGCACTTACGGGCGAATTTTGAAAACTATTGACGGCGGCGAAAACTGGACACAGCAAAATGGCGGAATGACCGAACATCTTTTGAATGTCGCCGCTTTTGACGCGGAAAAATCGGTTGCCGTCGGGCAAAACGGAATCGTTCTGTCAACCAAAAACGGCGGCGAAAACTGGAAAATCAGTCAGCCTTGCGAAACATCGCTTGTTTCCGGCGCGGCGTATCTGTCAGCGGAGAAAATAGTCGCGGTCGGTTACGGCGGCTGTGTCGCGGAGAGTTCGGACGCGGGCGAAAACTGGACGAGAATCAATGTTTTCAGCCGCGCAGATTTACTCGCAGTCAGTTTTGCCGACGAAAAAAACGGCGCGATGACCGACGCGGGCGGAATGGTCTGGCTGACCGGCGACGGGGGATTTACCTGGCTGCCGTTCGGTGTGCGGACGAATCCGAAATTGGTTTCGATAAATTACGCCGACAGTTTTACGGGTTGGGCAGTCGGCGAAAACGGTTTGATCGTCCGCACCGATGACGGCGGATATTCGTGGCAGCGTCTGAGCGAAGGCGGGCGCGAAGATGTCAACAAAATTGCGTTGCTCAATCAAAATTACGGCGTTTCGGTCGGTTCACGCGGCAAAATCTGGCTGACCAACGACGGCGGCAAAATGTGGCTTCCGGTTTATTCCGACACGCCGGAAAATCTCAACGCCGTTCATTTTGTCAGCGAACAGCGCGGCTGGATCGCAGGCGACAAAGGCACGATTTTGCGGACGATCAACGGCGGCGCAAGTTGGGGAAAAGGCATTTCCAACATCACGCAGGATTTGTCGGGAATCTTTTTTACCGGCGAAAAAAACGGTTATGCAGTCGGTTCGGACGGGATGATTATCAAATCGGATTCGGCGGGCGCGTATTGGGAACAGATTGAATCCGGTGTGCGCGTCTGGCTCGAAGACGTGAAATTTACCAACGAAAAACACGGCATCATCGTCGGTGATCGCGGCACGATTTTAAAATCCGTTGACGCGGGCGCGACCTGGAGAAAAATTAAAACCAATCTGCGCGAAAATCTCTATGCCGTTTCGTTTTACGACGAAAAATTCGGCTTTGCCGTCGGCGCACACGGGACGATTTTACGAACCGCCGACGGCGGCGAAACTTGGCTCGATCAGGAATCGCCGATCCAGTCAAACCTTTACGCCGTCAACGCTTACGGGCGCACGGAAGCACTCGCGGTCGGTGAACTCGGAGCGGTTTTGCGAACAGTTGACGCGGGCAAAACGTGGGAAATGCAGCCGAACGTGATGAGCGGCGTATTGCAGTCGGTCGCCTATCTCGGCGGCACGAATCTCTGGATTGCCGGACGCGGCGGCGCAATTTTGAAACGAAATCAACCACTGCAAACCATCAAAACATTTACCGCACCGAAACTGCCGCCTGTGTTGCGTTCGGTGCTAACCACCAAACCGAAACCGCGCCAACCCCTGATTACAATTACCGACGACGGCGATATTCAGCCGGCGATTCAGCCGAAAAAAGACAATTGAAATCATTCGGAACGCGCACATTCTTGCTCGCGTGTGTCCATTTCGTAATTGGCAAATTAATCTAAAAGTGTTTAATTATTACCGGCGAACTGGAAAGTTCGCGCTCCCAGCGTGACGGAAATCCATTCGCCCCGGACTTCGATTTGCGGATTTTCGATGGAATATTTTTTCAGTTCTTCGACGATTTGCGATTCCTGTTCTTTCAAAATTCCCGATAAAATCAGATATTGATTCGTTTTGGAAATTAACAAACTCAAAATCGGCACGATCACATCAATCGTCAGATTCGCGCAGACAAAATCATACTTCGGTGTTTGTTCGTCAATCGAACCGACATAAAATTCAATTTGATCGGCGACCGAATTTAACCCGGCATTTTCCCGCGCAATCTTGACCGAATCTTCATCCGTATCACACGCCAAAAAGTGATTTGCCGCGCTTAAATCTTGAATCTTGAATTTTAAATCTTGAACTTTGACCGCCGCAATCGCCAAAATTCCCGTTCCCGTGCCGACATCGAGAAAGGTCATTTCGGGCGCATAAAGTTCGCCGATGCGGTCAAGACAAAGCTGCGTCGTCGCGTGTGTTCCCGTGCCGAATGCCATATTCGGATCAATGTAGATGACGATCTTGCCGGAATTTTCAACCTTTTCCCAAGTCGGCGCGATGATAAATTTTTCGCTTTCGGTCGGTTTCCAGTGCTTTTTCCATTCGGCGATCCAATCCTGATTTTCGACGGTCTGCCATCTATAATTTAAAATTGCATCGGGTGCGAAACCGTAAATTCTCAACGCTTCATTAAAATTATTCTGCAAAACTTCGTCATCAGGCTTTTCGTTAAAATATCCGACGATTTTCAGCGTTTCCTGAGGTTTCTTGCCAAGATTATTGATTTCCGTCCCTAAAGCGTCGAGTTCGTTCAACGCAAACTCGACCGCTTCGGCGGCGGCAGAAAGCGCGTCAATTTCGAGCGCGAACCAATTTTGATTGTTCATAGTTTTTAGTTGTGAACGGTGAACGGTGAGTGGTGAGTGGGAAATTCAAGATTTCAGATTTCAGATTTCAGATTTCAAATTCAAAATTTCTTCCATTCATCATTCATCATTCACAATTCTTTTCCAATTCACCGCTCACCATTAGTCCAAAATCCCCATCTCGTCGAGGTCGCGTTCGCGGTTGCGCCAGTCTTGGACGACTTTGACGAAAAGTTTGAGAAAGACTTTTTTGTTGAGCAGATTTTCAATGCTGACGCGGGCTTCGGTGCCGATTTTTTTGAGTTTGATGCCGCCTTTGCCGATGATAATGCCTTTTTGCGAACTGCGTTCGACGTAAACGACGCAGCTAATGCGCGTCACTGTTTTGTCGGATTCGTCGTATTCTTCGGTGATAACCGCCGTCACATACGGAATTTCGTCGCCGGTCGTCTGCAAAATCTGTTCTCTGACCATTTCCGCAACCAGAATCCGCATCGGCTGATCGGTCATTTCATCGGCGGCGAAAATCGGCTCGCCGACCGGCAGATGTTTGACGATTTGCTCCAAAAGCGTTTCGACCTGCACACCTTTGAGCGCGGAAACGGGAACGATTTCAGCAAATTCGTGCTGCGCGGCGTATTCCTGAGTCAATTTCAAAAGCGCGGGTTGATCGGTAATTTTATCAATTTTGTTCAGCACGAGAATTGCCGGTTTGCCCGATTGTTTGATTAAATCAAGCACGAATTTGTCGCCGTTGCCGGTCGAAACCGTCGCGTCGCGCATTAAAATCAGCAGATCAACCGACAAAATCGCGTCGTGAACCGCCGACATCATCCGGCGATTGAGCAGAAATCCGGGTTTGTGAACTCCGGGCGTGTCAACGAAAACGATCTGCCCCTCTTCTTTGGTAACGATGCCCTGAATTTTATGGCGCGTCGTCTGCGGTTTGTTGGAAACGGCGGCGATTTTTTCGCCGACCAGATGATTTAATAAAGTTGATTTGCCAGCATTCGGGCGACCGATAAACGCCGCGTAGCCGCTGCGAAAATTTTCTGTGTTCATTGAAATAAGTATGAAGTATGAAGTGTGAAGTGTGAAGTTGAGGTGAATTAAAATTCAGGATTCAAGAATCGAGATTCAAGATAAAGAAAGAATTTTTAACTATCAACCATTAACTGTAAACTATTTAGGAGAAAGATATTTCATCAATAGTTTATAGTTAATAGTCGGATTTCAAATCAACTTATCAATAATTATTCCGTTTTCAGCAATCTTTGTTTGCCGGCAATCGCTTCGGAATATGCGCCGCCGTTGACATCACCGATTTCGATGGCTTTGTCGAAAATTTTAACGGCGTAATCTTTTTCGCCGTTGAAAGCGTAAATTTTGGCGAGCGCAACGTAGGTCAGCGAAAGCAGCGATTTATCGGTTTTATCGGTTGCCGTGCGAAGAACATTAACATATGCGATTTGCGCTTCTTTGAGTTTGGCATTGCGCGAAAAATCGTCGGTTGCGCTTTCCGCCGTAAATGCGTTGACGCGACCGATTGTGTAATAAACACGCGGGTCTGTCGGATAATCGTTAACCAGCTTATTGAGCGCGGAAGTTGCCTGAACGTAATTTTTCGTTTGAATCGTTTTTTCGATTTCCAGAAGTCGAACCGTCACCGGGTTGGAAATTTCGAGCGGTTTGTTGTCGTTGGCTTTGCGGGCAATTTGAGCGCGATTGGCGGCATCGTTGAATTGTTCGAGCCGCGCATCTTCCTTTGCCGTTTCGAGCGACAAAATCATATCACGCAAAGATGCGGCGATGTCGAAACCGGAGTTTTCCAAACCTTTGAGTTGTTCGGCGAAATAAAAATCAAGCACCGCGCCTTTTTTATAATCGTCGGAAAGCCGCAGCGCGATTTCATCGTCAAGGCGCGGCAGCGCGTATTTGCCGTCAACCAAGTATAAATCATTAGTCAATTTGCTCGTTTTCGTCGCGGCATCAACGCTCAAAGGTTTGGCATTTTTGTTGCTGCGAAAATCCTGCACGGCGGCATTATATGTGCGATAAGAAGTTTCCCGCGCATCAATCGCGGCGACCAGCGAACGCGAAACGGCGAGATAAACATCGGGCGAAATATCCGCATTGGTTTTACGGCGTTCGGCGAGCATATTTTTAATCAGAGGGCTGAACGTCACCACATCTTTGGCGTTGTTTGAAACGAGCGGATCAACCACGAATTGGAGAAAAGCGCGTCTGGCTTCGGTTTGATTCAAATCGGCGTTCGGCGGCGCAACCACGAAATAATCGTCGCGGACATTGATAAGTTTGACCGTGTTTTGCGGCATCAGCAGTTCGGGAACGATGTAAAAATGCCGTTCGTGTTCGCGCGATTCGGTTTTTTCGAGGGTCGGTTTATTTTTTCCGGCTTTGCTGGCGGTCGTTTTAATTTTTTCAAGGTAAGTCGTCTGCGGGCGCGTGTGCAGATAATCGAGCAAGTCGCTGACCATCTGTTTGGAAGACTGTCGAATCTGTCCGTCGGACGATTGCCGATAAGTTTTGACGTATTGATCGAGTTTAATACTGAAACCCGAACGGCGATAAAATTCGCGCACGAGCGGCGCAAAATCCAGAACGTCGAGCAAATCTCCGGGCAAATCGTTGGTAATGATCGGATCGGCGAGTTCCGGCGCAGGTGTCAGCGAATATGCCATCGCAATAAACGGCGCGACAATCTGTGCGTCCGTATCTTTCGGATGCCGACGTTTATATTGTTCGACGAACGAAGTGATTTTTTGCCGCAAATCGGCGGGAACGGTTTGCAGATCGTTCTGCAAATCCGCGCGAAATGCCGCGCCGTTGGCTGAAAGTTCGGTTTTGATAAGCGGTGTTTCCGCGCCGTTGTCATCTTTTTGACGCGCCGATTCGAGTGCCGCCATGACCGTCATCAAACGCTTGTCGGGTTCGATTCGCACACCGTAATTCGAGAGATCGAAACCGACCGGAGCGATTTTTTGCTGGGCGAAAACATTAACGGTCAAAAGAAAAACGAGAAAAAATAAAATTGCTTTTTTCATTGCTGGAAATTATTAAAATTGAAACTAAAAGTCGAGTCGAATGAATGTGATTTTACCACAAAAATATGTTTGTTTATTTGACAGAACCGCGTTAATAGATGAAAACGCCTGAGGCAGAGATGCACCGTAAATACAAAAATAAAGGATAAAGTGTTTGGAAAAACATTTTATCCTTTATTTTATCGTCAGAAAAATTAAATTAATTAAAGCTGGCAAGTGCTTCGCTTTCGGTTTCAAAAACGTCGAAAACCGTGAGCAGTTTGGTGATCGCCAAAAGGTCTTGAATTTTCTGCGTCAGATTCAAAAGTTTGAGCGTTCCGCCTTCTTTGTTGACTGCCGTAAAGCTCGACACAAATTCGCCGATTCCGCTCGAATCAACATAGCCGACACCGGCGAGATTCAAGATGATTTTCTTTTTGTCTTCGCTCAAAATACGCCGAATGGTCGTTCGCAGCGCAACGCTGCCTTCGCCAATCGTTACCTTTCCGTCCATATCCAAAATCGTTACGTCGCCCGCCTGTCTTTCCGTGATATTAAGTTCAGCCATTTTTATCTCCTTAAAATAATAACAAAAGTTTTGATAGCAGATTTTAGACTAATTCGGTTGAAAAAGTCCAAGTTGCAAAATAAATTAACGCCCTTTCGACATCTTCACGATTGTCCCGCCGTCTTCGTGATTCGTCCATTCGACCTCATCCATAAAATTTCGCATAAACAGAATGCCGCGTCCCGAAGCCTTGAGAAGATTTTCGGGATTGGTCGGATCGGGAATTTCCTCGACCGCGAAACCCGCGCCGAAATCTCTGACCGAAATCGAAAATATATCGCCCGCAACTTCTAACGTCAATTCGACCGTTTTGGTTTCGTCAAATTTATTGCCGTGTTTGACGGCGTTGGCGACCGATTCGCGGATCGCCATATCAACGGCGAAAATAAAATCGTCGCCGAAACCGTTTGTCCGGGCAAATTCATCGGATTCCTGCGCGGCTTTTTCGACTGATTCGATGCGGCTGGGTAAGTTGATCGTTTTTCTGTTTGACACAATGTTTTGATTGTAAATTAGCGGTTTCTGAAGGTTTATGTCAAGATGAATTTGCAGAAAACTACTGAAAAGTTGATACGAATTAAAAAAAAGTCAGGTGTTTCGGTTCTAAATGAAGATCAATCCGGCAAAATTCGTCAAAGGTGAAATAAATCTTCCCGGCGATAAATCAATCTCGCACCGCGCGGCGATGTTTTCGGCGTTGGCGGAAGGCGAAACGGTCATCGAAAACTTTGCGACGAGCGCGGATTGCGCCTCGACCATTAGCTGTCTGCAAACGCTCGGCGTAGAAATCAGCCGTAATAATTCGCGGATTACAGTTAGAGGCGCAGGCACGAAAGGTCTGCGAAAACCGCTCGAAAATCTCGATTGCGGCAACAGCGGCACAACGATGCGCCTGCTTTCGGGCATTCTCGCCGGACAGGATTTCGAATCAACCTTGACCGGCGACGAATCGCTGTCATTACGACCGATGAAGCGCGTGATTGAGCCTTTAACCGAAATGGGCGCGAAAATAAATTCGACGGATTTTCACGCGCCGCTCGTTATTTCCGGCACAACTGAACTTAAAGGACAAAATTTCACCACGAAAATCGCTTCGGCACAATTGAAATCCTGTCTGCTGCTCGCCGGTTTGTTTGCCGGTAATGAAACTTCGGTTCTCGAAAAAACGCCGACGCGCGATCATACCGAACGAATGCTCAGGTTTTTGGGCGCGGACATTCGCCAAGAGCAGACGCACGAAGGCAATCTAATCAGCATTTCCGGCGCGTCAAAACTTTCGGCGAAAAATCTCGATGTGCCGTCGGATATTTCTTCGGCGGCGTTTTTTCTGGTCGCGGCGGCGTGTTTGGAAAATTCGGAAATCACGCTTAACAATGTCGGATTAAATCCTTCGCGCATCGGAATCATCGAAGTTCTCAAGAATTTCGGAGCAAACATCGAAATCGCCAATGAAAGGGAATCGTGCAATGAACCGATTGCCGATTTGAAAGTTTACGGCACGAAAATTCTTTCGCCAAAAACAAAATCAAACTCGGTCAGCGGCGAAATAATCGCTAATTTGATTGACGAAATCCCGATTCTGGCGGTTTTCGGCACACAAATCGAAGGCGGAATAGAAATCAGGAACGCCGAAGAACTGCGCGTCAAAGAGTCTGACCGAATTACATCGGTCGTCGAAAATCTGCGGCGGATGAATGCCGCAGTCGAAGAATTTCCTGACGGTTTGCGTGTCGGGAAATCGAATCTGCGCGGCGCAAATCTCGAATCATACGGCGATCACCGGATTGCGATGGCGTTCGCCGTCGCCGCGCTGTTTGCCGAAGGTGAAACCGAAATCAGCGGCGCGGAATGTGCGGCGGTTTCGTTTCCCGAATTTTTCGGGGTTTTGAAGAGTATCACCGGACAATAATCAAAACGATTTTTTATGAACTTTACATACATAATTGTTTGAGATTATATTTTGAAGTTAAATTGATAATTGACCTGACGCACAAAGTGATTTTGTCTTGGTCGCCGAAGCTGACGGACATCATAGCTTAGGCGCAAGCGAATGCCATGACCGAAAACCCTACGTTTGATTAACAAACATTTCCGACGCTGAAAGTGTCGCACACGCCGCGCCCCGAATATCGCTCACTTTCAGCGAGCAGATTTTTGATTCGATTCGACGGAGGGATTCATTCGCTCTGCTAATTACTCCCGACGGTATGGTGTTTGTCACCTTCGGCGACAAAACGATTGCTGCTTTAGGTTGGTTAGTAAAAAACCGAAATTGAAAATCAATTTCAAACCATTTTTATAGTTGATGAATCAATCGGAAAAAATCATTCTCACGGGCTTTATGGGAGTCGGCAAATCGAGTGTTGCGCGGCATCTGTCGCATTTGCTCGATTGTCAGCGCGTTGATCTCGATTCGGTGATTCAGGAGAGCGAACAGCGCACGATTGCCGAAATTATTAATACCGAAGGCGAATCCAATTTCAGAAAAATCGAAACTAAAAATCTGCAAAATATTCTCATCGGTAACGATGCCAAAATTCTTGCGCTCGGCGGCGGCGCGTGGACGATTGAAGAAAATCGCCGCCTCATCAAACAATATAATTTTACGAGCGTCTGGCTCGAAACCGGATTCGAGCATTGCTGGTTTAATATTCGGCTTTCAAAACGCGAAAGACCGCTCGCAAAAAACAAAATTCAGGCGGAAAAATTGTTCAAAGACAGGCAAAAATATTATTGTCTGGCAGACTGGCATTTCATTGTCAAACCACAACTTACGTCGTATGAAGTAGCGCGGCAGATTGCCGAAGAAATATTTTGTCTGAATTTAAAATGAAATTTCAGGGAAAATGGTATAAACTGCATTGACATACCCCAAAGAAGTTAGTAATTTTTCTCAGTTGAGATAATTTTTCGAGTGAAGGCTAATTCAAATCCGCAAGATTTTGATTGTCAGCCGCTTGAAAACCGCAACAAAATAGAAGAAGGAATTTTTAATAAAAGTTCAGGAGAAATAAATGAAAATCAAACTTATTGCAGTTCTCGGTCTCTCGTCTTTCTTGCTTTTAGGAGCTTGTAAAGGTGACGCTAATGTTAACACCAACGTCAACAAAATGAACACGAACGTGGCGGTTGTTGCCGCTACTCCGGCAATGGATTCGGCTGCTAAATCGGCAGTTGAAAGCGCATTGAAAGGCAAAGGCTTTACCGATGTCACGGTTGACGCGACAGCCGCCGAAGTAACTTTGCGCGGAACGGTCGCTAAAGGTAAAATGGGCGAAATGATGCAGGTTGCACAGGAAACCGCGAAAAGAAAAGTTACGAATCAAGTTACCGAAAAATAGTTTCTTTATAAAAAAGGGAGTAAAAAATTATGTCATTAATTGATAAATATCAGTCACTAATTGATTTGGGCAACAGCCTCGGAATTTCGGGTTTCAGCGCAAATGAGCAGGACGGCGTTCTGCACGTTGACGGCGTGGCAGGCAGCGCGGAAGCTAAACAGCAACTCTGGGACGAATACGGAAAACTCGATCCCGACTATCGTTCCGGCGATGTCGTGATGAACATCTCCGCTCCCGAAGCCGCCGCCGCCGGCGCAGGCAGCACTTATACCGTGCAGGCAGGCGATTCATTGAGCAAAATCGGTTCGCACTACGGTGTCAGTTGGCAGAAAATTTTTGAAGCCAACCGCGACAAACTCAATGATCCTGACAAAATTCATCCGGGACAAGAATTAACCATTCCGCAGGGCTAAAATTTTTGTTGCATTTACAACGGACACTTTGAGATAATTGCGTCGAGCAAATATTTCAAAGTGTCTTTTTTATTTAGAGGATATATGTGTTTCAGTCTAAAACTTTTGATTATCACTGTGTGTCTTTTTTCAGTCGGTTTCGCTCAAGATTTAACCCGCGAACAAAAACTGCAAAAGATTGGTGAATTTAGAAGGCAGGCTAATACTTTAGAAGCAAGTCTGCTCTTACCCGATTTCAATGACTTAAAACAAGCCGAAAAAGAGGGATTTGACGTTTTTAGAATTACGCCGCGAGAAAATATTACTCAAAATACCGGATTTTTTTTATTCATTTACAAATAAATCTCACGATTACCAAAAAAATCCGCAAATTGGATTGGTTAGAGAAAAATTAGAAGTCGGATTTGCCGGGGCTAACTATGGTTTTATTGCAGATTTAGGTGAGGTTTCTTTATCAGAAGTCAACAGAGAAATGATCGAAGTGAGTTTCCCTGCAAGTTACAAACCTCCGGTTAATGAACCTGAAATCAGGATTGAATAAAGAAAATCGCACAATTACGAAGTCAACGGTTTTTCTTACAGCCGAAGTGTTTTCTCAAAAATTGGTCATTCATATATTTTAAGGGCAATTAGTTTCGGTAGTTCGGATGTTTTAATTGCTATGAAGATTGTTCGCAAAGATACAGATGGAAGTTTAATAATTTTTTGGAAAATGCTGGAAAATTTCGACATTCCGCAAATTGCAGGGAACTGATTTTTTTAACATCTTTAAGAACCATTTTGAAAAATCAGACAGGTTCTTTTTGCTTCCGCCGCACGCTGTAGTGAATGCTTCCCAGGTTTTGCGGTCTTCGCAAGATTTTGCGGGCGAAAAACTCGCCGAATTTTGTTCGCGGCTTTAACTTCAAACGTCCGGTAACATTGAGGCGTTCGTTTTCGACACGGCTTTGAAATTCGACATCGAAACCGGGATTCGGCAGATGTAAGCCGTGAAATTTGTATTTGACGGCGCGGATTGACAAGCCGCCGTTTTCGATTGGCGTGACGTGCATTTCGATTGAGGATTTCAAATCCGTAAAAACTTCATAAAGTTTGCCGTTCTCGACGACGAAATCCGAATCGAAGACGCGGTATTTGCCGTCGCAGTAGAGTTCGCGGACAAAGTGCATCGAGCCGTCTTTGCGTTCAAAAATGCGGAAACGTGCGGGAATTTCGGTTAGATTCGTTTCAAACAAACCTTGTCCGAACAGCAAAGTTAAAAGCCGCGACCATATTTTTGCCGGAATTGTTTCGAGTTTCAGCGTCGCCGTCACGTCAAAGCGCGAAGGATTTGAATAAAATTCACGAATCAGCGGATTGATTTCCGTAACCCGTTCGCCGAGAACAGTTTCGAGCAGATTCCAGTTTTCGGTTTCGGCTTTGCGTCCGCGTTCACGTTCGCGCAGACCGCGCCGGAAGATTTTGGAAACGCTCGTTGAAAGCAAAAAACATCGCGTCATTTCAAACGCCGTGCGGCGATAACTGAGCAAATTTTTGTCGTTTTCACTTGAAAAATCGAAGACGGCGCGGGCGGATTCCGCCGTGTAGCGACCGACAAGCTGCAAGCAAACGGTCGAAAGTTTTTTGACGGTCAACGCGAGGCTGTCGGCAATCGCGGTTTCGTGCGGAATCATTCCGGCAATCGCCGATTTGTCCATCAAACGCACACCCAAAGTGACTTCCAAATGTTGTTTCAATAAAAGCCAAATCGGTTCGTTTTGATGCTTTTCGGCTTCGGCGTAAAATTTTTCTTCGAGATTTTTGGCGCGAACATTTTCAATATCTTTGAAATGCGCGGTCAGCCAAAGCTCTTCGCGGACTTCGATTGGCAGTTTATTTTGACACGCTCGGACGTAAATTTTCCAGTCTTCGGAAGTTGTTTGATTTTGCAAATCAACCGGCATCAAAGATTCGCCGATCTCATCAAAAGTCGCCGAAACGCCGCAAAATCTACCCAAAGCAATCGCGTAAGCCGCCAACAGATGAAGCCGCGTCAAACGGCAAAAGTTCTCGCCGTAAAATTTGCGTAAAACCGCCACACGCCGCCGCGCCGAAAACTGCCGCGCGATAAATTTCTGTAAATCGGCTTCGTTCGCATTCGGCAGATAACGCTGCGCTTCCTGCAAATATTTCGAGTGAGATTGTTCGGATAGATTAGTATTCATAATCTAGATTCAAATATTTACGATACCCTTAAATTTGAATTTTTCCGAACGAAAGTCCACAATTTCGTTATATGGCAATGCAAACGGATTTTATCGTGATCGGTTCGGGCGTGGCGGGACTTCGGGCTTCGATTGAATTGGCTAAATCGGGCGCGAGAGTGACGGTTTTGACGAAGGACAAGGCGAGCGAATCGAACACCGAATACGCGCAGGGCGGAGTGGCGGTCGTGTTGTCGGACGATGACAATGCAGAGCTGCACGAAGAAGATACTTTGATCGCGGGCGCGGGTTTGTGTGATGTCGAAGCGGTCGAAACGCTTGTGACCGGCGGCACGAAATACATTAAACAGTTAATTGATTGGGGGATCGAATTCGACAAAGAAGGCGGCAAACTCGCGTTTACGCAGGAAGCGGCGCATTCACGTCGGCGAATTTTACACGCGCACGGCGATTCGACGGGCAAGGAAATTGTCCGCGCTTTGATTGCCCGTGCCAGACAAGAGAAAAAGATCGTTTTAATGCCGTTTGCGAATACGGAAAGTTTGATCGTCAATGATGGCAGATGCGTCGGTGTGCGTTTTTTAGACCCGATTCTTCGCGCTCCGCGTGAGATTTACGGACGCGCCGTGATTTTATGCACCGGCGGCGCGGGACAACTTTATTTGCACACGACGAATCCGAACGTCGCAACCGGCGACGGAATGGCGATGGCGTATTTCGCGGGCGCGGAAATGGCTGATATGGAATTTGTCCAGTTTCACCCGACGGCTTTGAGCGTCGAAGGCGCACCCAGATTTTTATTATCCGAAGCGATGCGCGGCGAAGGCGGAATTCTCCGCAATAAACTCGGCGAAAGGTTTATGGGAAACTACGACGAACGGCTCGAACTTGCGCCGCGCGACATCGTTTCACGTTCCATCGTCGCCGAAATGCGAAAGACCGGAACGCGCAGTGTTTTTCTCGATATGACCGCTTTGTCGGAAGAATTTTTGCGCGAAAGATTCCCGAAAATTTACGAAACCTGCAAGTTTTACGAGCTGAACATCGCCAAAGATTTGCTGCCCGTGTCGCCCGCGTCGCATTATTGTATGGGCGGAATTCGCACGGATTTGCACGGGCGTTCGACGATCAAAGGTTTATACGCGGCGGGCGAAGTGACCTGCACCGGCGTTCACGGCGCAAACCGTTTAGCGTCGAATTCGCTGCTTGAAGGCTTGGTTTTCGGTGCAAGAGCGGGCGAAGCGATGGTTGAAGATAGTGGAAAATGGAAAATGGAAAATGGAAAATCGGAAGATGAAGAAAATCCAAAATCCAAAATCCAAAACCCAAAATCGGATGCGATTTCAACCGCTGTCAAAAAACGCATCAAGCGCGTAATGTGGGAGCGCGTCGGAATTTTGCGCGACAAAGATTCGCTGCAACGCGCTTTGAATGAATTCGAGCAAATTCTATCGTCTAATCTTTCAACTTCGTCGCGCAATTTTGTGACGCTGGCGAAATTGGTCGCAACTTCGGCATTATGGCGCGAAGAATCACGCGGCGGACATTACCGCAATGATTTTCCTGAACGAGATGAAAAATTTCGCGTTCATTCGATTCAGCAAAAAGATGCGGAAATTTCTTCTAATGGGAAAATAAACTTTGACGTAAATTGAAAGTCAGATTTATAAGTAGGTTAATAAAAGTTGATTTTGACAAAATAATTCGGAATAGGTGATAACTGATAGATTTGATCTCTTATCTTGAATTTATTAGACATCTTGCCAAAATAATATGCCTTGTTAAATTATTTGCATCTTCGATTATTCCACGTGTGACAACCGGTTTTCCGCGTTTGGCGGCTTATAGCCACGCCCGTTGACGGCGTGGTCGGCAGATCGGTAAATCATCGAGCGCGTTTTAACGTGCTTAATTGGTGCTGCTTAAACCAACCGGAAAAAAGGACGTTGAAACGCCCTCAGACGGTATTTTCAATGTTGACCACGCCGTCAACGAGCGCGGCTAAAAGCCTGCGAAGCGCACGAAAGCCGATTGTCACAGGCTGAAAACCGTTAAATTCCAACGATTATTTTGGAAAGATGTCTATTATCTATTCCGAATTTTACTTGTGAGAAATTGTGAACTATTACTTGGATTAAAACAGTGATTGAAAGTTGTTTAAATAACTCCGACTAATAATTTTTAGCGCAAAATACTATTTCTCAGGTCAAAATACTGACGAAACACTTTCCGTTATTGGTCTGTTCAAAGGTTTTTAGCTGCCGGTAATTTAACTTTTCGGAAACCCTTATGTTAATCTGAAATATCGGTCATTAACAGTCTTTTTCGGAAATCTTTTAATCCGAAAAATTATAAATTTATGCAATACGGCGCAACGATTTTGAATCTGGCTTCGATTATCGAACATCACGCGCGGATTACACCTCAAAGGGAAGCGATTGTCTGGAAAGATTTACGCCTGACGTTTAGCGATTTGAACGCGCGGGCAAATCAGGTTGCCAATGCTCTGCGCGAAATGGGAATCGGCTATAACGACAAAGTTGCTCTGTGTTGTCCGAATCTGCCGTTTTTCCCGGCGATTTATTACGGCGTGATGAAAGCCGGGGCAGTCGTCGTGCCGCTCAATATTTTGTTTAAGCCGCGTGAAATCGCTTATCATCTGACGGATTCGGAAGCGAAAGCCGTGTTCGCGTTTGAAGGAACAAATGATTTGCCGCTCGCGCAGACTGTTAAAGATGGTTTCGATCAGGTGGAAACCTGTAAACATCTGGTTATTATGACCGCCGATGCCGAAACGGACGCGCCTTTTCCCGACTCGAAAACATTCGATCAAATCACCGCGCATCAGCCGAAAACTTTTGACAATTATCCGACTGTCGGCAGCGATACCTGCGCGATTCTTTATACATCCGGCACGACCGGACAGCCGAAGGGCGCGGAGTTGACGCATTTGAATTTAATGACGAACGTCACGACGACGCATAAAATTCATCAGGCGGTGATTGATTTTACTAAAAACGAGCAGAAAACGATGCTCATTACTCTGCCGCTGTTTCATACGACGGGGCAAACCTGTCAGATGAACACCGGACTTTACGCGGGCAACCGCGTCGTTTTGCTGCCGCGTTTTGAACCCGAAACGACGCTCGAAACGATGATTAAGGAGCGCGTTAATTTTTGGACGGGTGTGCCGACGATGTATTGGGCGTTGCTCAAACACGTCGAAGAAAACGGGATTGATGTGACGACGGCGGCGGAAAATCTCAAAGTCGTGACATCGGGCGGCGCACCGATGCCGGTCGAGGTGATGAACAGATTTGAAAAAATGTTCAAAGTTCGCGTTTGCGAAGGTTACGGGCTTTCGGAAACTTCGCCGCTCTGCACTCTTAATCAATTTGAAACGCCTAAAAAAGCCGGAACGGTCGGTCAGCCGATTTTCGGCGTGGAAGTCAGATGCGTTGACGAAAACGACCGGGAAGTCGAACGCGGGACGCGCGGCGAAGTCGTGATACGCGGCGCGAACGTGATGAAGGGATATTACAAACGCGAAGCGGCGACTGCCGAAGCCTTCAAAAACGGTTGGTTTCACACCGGCGACATCGGCGTTATGGATGCAGACGGATTTCTCTCGATTGTTGACCGCAAAAAAGATATGATCCTGCGCGGCGGTTACAATGTCTATCCGCGCGAACTCGAAGAAGTTTTGATGACGCACGAAGCCGTTTCGCTGGTTGCCGTGATCGCCGTTCCCGACGCGAAAATGGGCGAAGAGGTCAAAGCCTACATCGTCCGCAAAAAAGGCGCGAATGTCACGGAAATCGAAATGATCGAATGGTGCAAAGAGCAGTTTGCCAATTATAAATATCCGCGTTACATCGAATTTCGGGACGAACTGCCGCTCGGCGGCACGGGCAAAATTCTCAAACGCGCCCTCCGCGAACAAACTTAAATTCCGCAAAATTCATCTCTCCCGGCGTTCATCAAACGGTTGCTCTCCCGACCATTGAGAAATCAATACTATTTGGAGCAAAAAAAGATGAATCATATTAAAAACAGTTTATTTTCATTAATTTTAATTTTAACCGCCGCTAATTTCGTTTCAGCGCAGACCGAAGACCGTCTGAAAAGTTTTTTTGAAGGTCAATTTGTCGAAGTTAAAATAGATATGCCGGCGAGCAAAGACGGCATCAACGTCTTTCCCGAACGCGACCGGACGATTGATTACAGTCGTTACGGCAATTTGCTGAAAGCCAACGGCGCAAGTCTTTTGGAAGGCGACCGCGTGCTGATTACGAAAGTTAAAGTCAAAGGCAAACACATCGAATTTCAGCTCGGCGGCGGCGGTTACGGCACGTTCGGCGACGAAACGGGTTCGGTTTCCGTGCCGACGGCAAGCAAGACGCAGCGCGAAAAAAACCTCGAAAAGCGTCTGAAATACGAAGAAGACGACCGTGACCGGCGGCGCATTCGTGAAGAACTAAGCTATCTGCAAAACGAACGCGAGCGCGAAGACAACGCCAATCGCGCCGCCGCCGTCGTTGCCGAAGAAGTTGCTAAAGCGCGAATTCAGGAAAAACGTCTGCAAGCCGGTTCGCGTTTCAACATCAAATTTGATCGCAAATTGACCGACCGCGACCTCACGCCGCAAATGATAATTGACGCGCTGGCGCAATACGTTTATTTTCCCGATCTGAGATAAACTAATTATTAACGAATGGCAAAAAATCGCGCTGAATGCTTCAAATTCAGCGCGATTTTGAATTCCGGTTCATTCCAAAAAACAATTTGGACAAACTACTTCAAACCTTTACAATTAAATTTCAGACGAAGATTTAATTTTAATGTTGAAAGTGAAATTATCGGTCATTATCTGCGGCGCGTTTTTATTATTTATTGCCTGCGGTCAAACGGGACAGCAAACTTTCGTGATTGCCGAGAGCAAAGCGTATGAAGCCTCGCTGTTTCGCCAAAACTGCGCGGTTTGTCACGGCGCGGAAGCCGAAGGCAGAACGCTCGATAACGGCACGAAAGTTCCGAGTCTGCGAAGCGGCGAGCATAAATTTAACACCGAAGCCGAAATTCGCCGGCAAATAACCAATGGCGGCAACGGAATGACACCTTTCGGGAAAATTTTGAGCGACCGCGAACTGCAACTGATGACGGAATTTGTTGACAAGAACTTACGCGGGAATTGAGATTCAATATTCAAGATTTAAGATTCAAGATTTAAGATTCAAGATTCAAGGTTTAAGATTCGTCAAATAAAAATATGAAAATACTAATGACCGGCGCGAGCGGTTTGATCGGCGAACAATTGCAAAAAGATTTGGAACCGAAAGGTTATCAGATCGTCACGGCGACCAGACACAAACCGGAAAACGACGCGCAGATTTTCTGGAACGTCGAAACGGGTTTTCGTCAGGAAGATTTGCCGCATCTCGAATCGCTCGATGCGGTGATTAATCTTTCCGGCGAAAATATCGCGCAGCGTTGGACGGGCGAGGCGAAAAAACGGATTCGGGAAAGCCGGATTAATTCGACGCGCACACTAGTCGAAACTTTTTCAAAACTGACAATCAAACCGAAAGTCTTGATCAGCGCGTCGGCAATCGGTTTTTACGGCAGTCGCGGCGATGAAATTTTAACCGAAGAGAGCGCGGCGGGCGACAATTTTCTGGCGGACATCTGCGTCGAATGGGAGAACGAAGCGACAAAAGCCGAAACGCTCGGCGTTCGGACGGTTTTGGTTCGCACCGGAATTGTCCTCAGCAAAGACGGCGGCGCACTCGCGCAAATGCTGACACCATATAAATTCGGTGTCGGCGGCACGGTCGGCTCCGGTGAACAATATATGAGCTGGATTTCGCTCGAAGACGAGATCGGGATTTTTCTTTACGCGCTCGAAAATGAAAATATTCGCGGCGCAATCAACGCGACTGCGCCGTCGCCTGCCACCAACCGCGAATTTACCAAAACGCTCGGCGATGTGCTGAATCGTCCGACGATATTGCCGCTGCCCGAATTTGCAATTAACTTAATCTTCGGCGAAATGGGAAATGCCTTGCTGCTCGATTCGATGCGCGTCGTGCCGAAAAAATTGGAAGATGCAGGTTATCAATTTCAATTCCCGAACCTCAAAGCGGCACTCGAACAGGCAATCAAATAATTTTTGAAAGGCATTTACGCCGAATAATTTTTGACGCGAACCGAACGGGGCGATTTTGTTGAATTCAACAAAATCGCCCCGTTCGGTTCGCGTCAAATATGTTCGGCTTGTTGGCGGAAACTAAGCAGAATATAGGTTTACAATATTCAGAACCTTTGGCACAATGCTTGCGATTATATAAAACGTGAGCATCTTGAAACGAAAAGTTTGGGCAAACTAAAGTTCAAAATGTTCTGATTGTAAAATTAAAAAGATGGAGGAATAGTATGAAAAATAAATTGGGAGTAATCGGTGCAATAGTTTTAACGGTTATTATTTCAGGCTCGGCATTTGCCGCAAATCATTCGACGAATGTCAAAGCCGGAAGTAAAACTGCGGCGACCAAAACCGCCGTCAAACGGCATCGCCATCACCGCAAACATCATAAACATCATAAAATGATGACCAAGAAAGCGGATACGCCGATGCAAACGCCGCCGACCAAATAACTAAATTAGAGCAGTAAAATTCAAAAAAAGGTTTGAACAAAAAGTTCTCTCCTCAAAGCGAAATAAGGCGTAATCGAATGGGCAAGCGATTGCGCTTTATTTTTTAATAACGTTAATGCAGACAGTCAAAGAAATAAAAGTTTCGGATAACAATTGGTTCAATATCGCCGCGTGGGTTGTGCTGGCGGGTTGCCTTTCCGCACTTATGTTTTACGGTTTGACTTTTGCTTTCTCAAAACCGACGGTCGAAACGATCACCGTTACGCCTGCCAATGCCGTCAGTAATAATAAAAACAACGATTTGATCCGCGATGTAAATTATCAGCCTAAAATCAAACGAAAGTTTAAATAATAAACATCAATAATGATGTCACTTTACAGAAACTTAAATGCAGTGTTTGAAATTTGGAAAATCTGCACCGGAGCGCGGACATCCTTGTCCGCCGGTCGTTTGATATTTTAGATGCACACGCGGACAAGGATGTCCGCGCTCCGGTGCAATTACCTGCTCTGCGTGTCTTATGACCAAAATTATATTTCCGAACATCGTGGTTTTGCCTTTAAAGTTTAATTCCGAATCTTTCAGCCATTCGATAAAGTGTGCGGCGGTCAACGCCTAAGATTTCGGCGGTGCGTGTGCGGTTGCCGCCGGTTTTTTCGAGAACGTGCAGAAGATAGCGTTTTTCAATTTCGTCGAGATTCGGCAAATCCGTAAAAAGGTCTGGAAATTGGTAACGCTCGACAGCTTCTTTAAATTCTTCCGAAAGCATTTTGACCGGCAAATCTTCGATCAGAATCTCATTCCCACGCGCTCTCAAAGCGGCATATTCGATGGCTGATTCGAGTTCGCGGACGTTGCCTTTCCAACTGTAAGACAAAAGTGTTTTGAGCGCGTCGGCGGAAAGATGCAGATGTTCCTTGTTGGTGTTGATGCGTGATTTTTGCAGAAATCTCTCGGCAAGCAGCGGAATATCTGCAATGCGTTCGCGCAATGCCGGGACGTGAAGCGTGACGACGCTCAGACGATAAAATAAATCTTCACGGAAATTACCATTTTTAACTTCATCTTCGAGATTGCGATTCGTCGCCGCCACCACACGCACATCAACTTTACGATTGAGATTCGATCCGACGCGGCGGACTTCGCCTTCCTGAAGCGCACGAAGCAATTTGACCTGCATCGCGGCGGTCGTTTCGCCGATTTCGTCGAGAAAAAGCGTCCCGTTTTCGGCTTCTTCCCAAAGCCCTCGCCGGTCGGAATTTGCGCCGGTAAACGATCCGCGCGTGTGTCCGAAAAGTTCGGCTTCGAGCAGATTTTCGGCTAATGCGCCGCAGTTGACGGCGACGAAAGATTTATCGCGGCGCGGCGAATTTTGATGAATCGCGCGGGCGACCAGTTCTTTGCCCGTGCCTGATTCGCCTAAAATTAAAACGGTCGAGCGCGTCGGCGCGGCGCGGGCGATTTCTTTGTATAGTTCGATCATCGGCGCGGAACTGCCGACCATTGCGCCGGAGACGGTTTTTTCGGCTTTAAATTCGTCTTTTTCGGGCGTTTGTTCGAGTGCGCGTTTGGAAGTGGCGATGATTTCTTCGACTCTGAAAGGCTTGGAAATAAAATCCCACGCGCCTTCGCTGGTCGCTTCGATGGCGGTTTCGAGCGAGCCGAAACCCGTCACGAGAATAACGGGACATTTGCGGCGGAGAGTTTTCAGCAAATCCAAACCCGAAAGATCGGCTTCGAGATTAATGTCGCTGATGACCAAATTAAAGATATTTTGCCCGGACAAAGCGAGAGCTTTCTCCGGCGAATCGGCAGTTGAAACTTCCCAGCCGTGCGCCGTCAAAATCTCACTCAAAAGTTCGCACGACGCTTTGTCGTCATCAACGACCAGGATTCTTTTCATAAATGATAATTTATCAAAAAAACAGCTTAAATCCGAAATGCAAAAAAAATCGGATAGAAAACATTAATAATCGAGACCAAGCCCGGTTTAATCCTAAACTTATTATCTTTGCGCCTTTGCGTCTTTGCGGGAAACTTTCATAAAAGAATTTTCCCGCAAAGGCGCAAAGCTCGCCAAGATAAGTGTAAATTTTCTTCATTCAAAAATCATTTTGAATCGGTCAATGGTTTCACGCCCTCAAAAATTGATTGATGAATGTCGTTATTCGGATAATTGTTTTCAGTCACCGTGTCTTTTCTTTCGAGTTTGTTCCATCCGACCAAAATGCCGCGCATCGCGGTTGTCACGGATTTAATCATCACCCAATACATAATCTGCCGGTAGCCGAAACGCTGAATCGGCAAAAGTCGCAGCAATTTCCAGTTTTCCCTGCGCTCGAACAAAAATCCGACCGAAGCCGCGAGCGTGTCAACCACCAGAAAAAATATATAAAAGGTCACGACCAGCGAAACATTGCTGACGAGATATTCCTTGGGATGTTCGAGCCGCTGAATTATGTAATTGAAAATCGTCCAGACGAACAGCAAATCCATCAGGGGCGAGACGAGCGGAAACAAAATTTGAAAAATCCAAACCGTCGGCATCGCCACGAAACCGAGTGCGCCGTATTTCGGATTAAATAACGCCGAACGATGTTTCCACATACATTGAAGCGTTCCGAACGACCAGCGAAAACGCTGTTTTGCCAAGCCGCGAAACGTGTCCGGTGCTTCCGTCCACGCGGTTGCATTTTCGGCGAACGCGATCCGATAACCTAAACGACGAACACGCAAAGTTAAATCCTGATCTTCGGCGAGCGTATTTGAATCGAAACCGCCTGCGGCTTCGAGCGCGGAACGCCGCCACATTCCGACTGCGCCGGGAACGACCGTGATGGCATTTAACCCGGCAAAAGCGCGTCGGTCGAGGTTTTGCGAAGTGATATATTCGAGAGCCTGCCAGCGCGTGATGATGTTGATGCGATTGCCGACCTTGGCGTTTCCGGCAGCCGCGCCGACGTTTTCGTCGGTGAATTCTTTAATTAATTCGCGGATCGTGGACGGCGCGAAAATAGTATCGGCATCGAGTCCGACAATAAATTCTCCTGACGCATTTTGCAGACCGAAATTGAGCGCGTGCGCCTTGCCTTCATTCGCCAGCGTATAAAGTTTAATTTTCGGGCAGTCGCCGAAATCCTGCGCGACGACCGCGCTCGTCCGGTCGGTCGAACCGTCGTCAATTACCAGAATTTCATAGTTCGGATAATCCGAAGCGAGCAAACTGCGAAGTGTTTTGCCGATAACTTTTTCTTCGTTGTATGCGGGAACGATCACCGAAATGAACGGCTGGAAATCAGCATTCTGAATCAGAGGTTTTTTGCGAAGCCGCGCGAACAAAGCCAGAAACGCGACCATCAAAACGCGCAGACTGCCGAAGATGATGCCGAGCCAGAACATCCATTTGACGGCTTTATCAAAATACCAGAACATCGAAAACGTCATCCCGTCGGCTTGTGTAATCGCCGCCTGATTCGCCGAAACGACCGGCATCGTTTTGTCCTGCGACAAACCTGCAAGCTGCGAAACGGTGACAAACTGATAACCTTTCGACCGCAGAGTTTCGACGATGCGCGGCAGCGCGGCAAGTGTCTGCGAACGGTCGCCGCCGCCGTCGTGAAGCAGCACGATTTGTCCGCGCACGTCTTCGTCATCTGATTTGTCGGTAACGCCTTTAACCACTCGGTCAACAATCGCGTCGGTTCCGGGCGTTTCCCAATCGTCCGGGTCAACGTGCAGACCGACGGTGATATAGCCGAGATGTTTGGCGGTGACAATCGGTTCGACTTCATCCGGCGTTTGCGGTTCGGCATCGCCGAAATACGGTGCGCGGAAAAGCGTCGTCGAATGTCCGGTGGTTGATTCGATCAAACGCTGCGTCGCGTTTAATTCGACTTCCGTGACGGTTTCCGGCACTTCGCCGAGATTCGGATGCGTGAACGAATGATTGCCGATGTCGTGACCTTCGTTCACGATTCTTTTGAGCAGATCGGGATTTTCCTGACCGTAACTGCCGACCACGAAAAACGTTGCCGGAACTTTTTCCTGTTCAAGCGCGTCCAAAATTTTCGGTGTCCACGCCGGATCGGGACCGTCATCAAAGGTCAGCGCAACCATTCCCGGATGATCGCCGGTGCGCTGAATAACGTAGCTTGACGGAATCGCCGTGTAATTTTCGCTCTTGATGCTGCCCGCCGCGTCAAAATCAAAAGTCCGGCTGCCGCTCTGCGGTTCGGCGGCAACCTGCAAAATCTCGCCCGTTCCTTCAAAATCAATATCGTAACCGAAGTTGATAGTCTTTAAATCGGCGGTTTGCGGCGCGGCGGTTTTCGCGCCGCTGAAAACATCCCAAAGCGACGGGTCTTCCGAACCCAAACGCCAGAGCGCGTAACCGAACGGTTTGTATTTCTGCGCGGTTTTGATCTCGTTATAAGCCGACATTGCGTCCAAAAACCAAACCGTGTGATGCGAACCGTCTTCCTCGTCATAAGAAAAATTAGCGTTGCGCGAAACCGGATCGAAATTGATTTTTGCGTCCGAATCACGCGCCGCCAAAACCGCTTCCTGAAATGAAACTTCGTCGGCTTCTTTCTTTTTGCTAGACCAGTCATAGCCGTAATTGCCGAGACAGACGATAGTTTTTTGCGGGTCGAGTTCCGCCATTCTCTTGGCTAAAATGCCGTCAAACCAATTTTGCGAAGCGATTGCGCCAGCCGCGCCGGTTGACCAGTGTTCGTCATACGCCATCAGCATTAAATAATCGGAAAAATCGGCGTAAGCCTTGTAATTCCACGCCGGATCGTCAAACGGCACGGCTTCGGCAACCATTAAACCTTTCGCGTGAAACGCCGCGTAAAGCTGTTTCATAAACGTGAACAGATTCGCCTGCGACGCTTTCGGCACTTCTTCGAGATCAACCGTGATGCCGGCAAATTTGTTGTCGGTGACGGTCTGCAAAAGGGAATTGACCAGCTTCTGACGCGAATTATCATCTGAAACTGCACGCGCCAGAATCTGCGGATTCCAAACTTCGTCCTTGTAATTTTGGACGAGCGGCAGAATCGGCATATCCGGCTTTTCTTTATGAATCAAGTCGAACGCTCTCTGATCGAAATCAAGCACGAGCGGCTGATCGCCATCTTGCAGGCGAATCCATTCCGGCGCAAACCAGTCGAGTTGATTGATGTTGCGCTTGAGCGAAGCGTAACTCGTATCGTCGTAATTAACATAAAAACCGATGGTTTTCGGATGTGCGGTTTGCGGCGTAATCGGAGAATTTCCGGCGTATTCCGAAGATGCATTCGGTTCGACAGCGGAAGTCGTCACAGGTGCTTCATTGTTTTGCGCGATAATCGTTTTAGCGCGAATGCTGAAGGAAGGCAGCGACGGCGTGATAAAGAGACTGATTGAAAAAACGGCGATTAAAAGCGCAATAATGCCGAACACGAAAAACGTCAAACGTCGGGCGCGTTTCCATCGTTTAGCGTTGGGTTGAAAAAAGATCGGGGTTTGTAAATTATTCTGACTCATTTCAATTTTTAATAAAAAATAAAAAAATCCAAATCTCGTCATTGCAAGGTTTGTGCCATCCAAAGCAACCGAAAACCCGATGTTTCACGAAAAAAAAGTAAAAAAATGTGGTTGTTTTGCTGATTTCGACAAAAATGTCACACCTGAAAAATTCAAAATTCAAAATTCAAAATTCAAAATTAAAAAATTAGAACCTGATTTAATATTTCAGGCTTTGAAAAAAAATCTACCGCTTTTAATTTTTAATTCTTAATTTTGAATTTTGAATTTTGAATTTTGAATTTGCCCTAAACGTGAGCCAAATCGTCGTGCCGTTGTTCGGCTGGCTTTCGACTTCGATTTCGGCTTGATGTTCGTCGAGAATTTGCTTGACGACGACGAGACCGAGACCTGTGCCGCGTCCGCGTTCTTTGGTGGTAAAAAGCGGCTGGAAAATTTTTGCGCGTGTTTCTTGGGTCATTCCCGCGCCGTCGTCGGCAAATTCGACTGCAATTTGACCATTGATATTTTTTGTTAAAATTCGCAAATTTCCACCGTTCGGCATTGCGTCGAGCGAGTTGTTGACGAGATTGAGAAAAACCTGCTGCAAACGGTTGCTGTCGCCGGAAATCGTCGGCAGATTTTCGGTCAAATCGGTGGTCAGTTTGACTTTGTTTTTTTGCAGAGTCGGCTCGACGGCATCGAAAATTGTTCTCAGCAGTTCATTTAAATTAAGCGGCAAATGTTCGCCCGCGCCGAATCTCGTGCGGTCAAGCATTGCGCGGACGATTGTCTCGATGCGTTCGATTTGAGTGCTGATAATTTGCAAACGCTGTGATTCTTTGGGTTTGTCGGCAAGCGAAGTCTGCAAAAGCTGAACGTGACCGCTGATGAGATTTAAAGGTGTGCCGACTTCGTGAGCGAACTGCGCGGCGGTTTGTCCGGCGGCGGCGAGACGTTCCATTTCGGACATTCGCCGCGTCGCCTGAAAAAGCTGCAAATTGGCGGTTTCCAGTTGGTCGTTATTTTTTTTCAATTCGCCGGTCGCTTCGCTGACTTTTTCCTGCAAAATCTCGTTGCGCCGCTCCCGTTCGAGCGTCATTTCGCGGATTTGCGACATCATCGAATTAAAACCGGCGGTCAATGTCCCGAATTCGTCGCTTCCGTCTTTGCCTTCCAATTCAACCGTCAAATTCCCGGATTTAGCGGCTTCCATCGCGCTTAAAAGTTTGTCGAGCGGCTGATAAACCAGACTCTGAAATAACAGATAAAAAGTCGTCGTCATCAAAATGATCGTGACCAACGCAACCCACGATAAATTTGCCAGATAACGCCCGATGATCGAATAAATAGTGTCGAGCGATTCGACAACTTCAACCGTGCCGCTGAAATTTCCGCCGATATTGACGGGCGCGAAAACCCGGAAAAGCGAATCGGTTGATGCCGAACTTTGCTGGTTGACGATTTGCGACGCGCTGCCGTTTCGCAGGGCATTTTTGGCTTCGACGGGAATCGCCGCGAGCGGCAAACTATCGTCGGATGCGGCGGCTTCGGAAAAATCCGCGCCGTCATATTTCCAGACGCGAACCGCGACCAGATTCGGGCGCGAACCGCTGACGAAATTGGAAAGCTGCCGCATATCGTCGGTGTTGATTTGTTCGGGAAATGCCGATAACTGTTCGGCAAGATTTTCGGCGGCAAGCTGTGCGAGCTGTTTCTGTTCCTCGCGCACCTGATTGGCGACGCTTACGCTGATGACCGCCAGCGCAACCAGCAAAACGGCAATTGCGACCGCCGAAGCCAGCAAAGCAGTCTTGAGATGAAGTTTGAGAACCATATTTTATGCTGTTGCAAATTTTACGCCGATAAATTTGAAATTGGAATTGATGTTGTATGTAACTAAACAAAATAATTCGGGAATAAAGAAATAGTACGCGGACGAACACGGATAAAGCGGATTTTCGCTGATTTTTTTTTAACAATTAACAATTGAGCAAATACAGAAGCCCGCACGTCAGCAAGCGGCGGATAGGATTGTGGTTTGCATCAACAAATCTTATATGTAACAGCGAAAATTCGTCTAATCCGTGTTCGTCCGTGTCCAATTTCCCATTAATTTTACCCTTCAAACACCTTCCGAATAAATCCGCTTGATTTCGCTTTCGAGTTTCGAGATATTAATTGTATGAAAAATAATCTCGTCAAACTTACTGATAAAGGTTTGTTTTGCGAAACCGGCGATTTTTACATTGATCCGTGGCTGCCCGTCAAAAAAGCCGTTGTCACCCACGCGCACGCCGATCACACTTATCGCGGCAGTCAAAACTATCTCGTGCCGGACGAAGGCAAACGCCTTTCGCGTATTCGTTTAGGCAATGATGCGTTGATTGAAACCGCCAAATACGGCGAAACGACGGTCATCAACGGCGTAAAGGTTTCGTTTCATCCCGCCGGTCACGTTCTCGGTTCGTCACAGATTCGCGTCGAACATAAAGGCGAAATTTGGGTAATTTCCGGCGATTATAAATTGATGCCGGACGCGACCTGCGCGGCTTTTGAACCCGTCAAATGCCATCATTTTATCACCGAAGCGACGTTCGGACTGCCGATTTACCGCTGGTCGCCGACCGAAGTGATTTTTGAAGAGGTCAACGAATGGTGGCGCGGCAACGTCGAACAAGGCAAAGCGTCGGTTATTTTCGCCTATTCGCTCGGCAAGGCACAGCGGATTATGAACGGCGTTGACCGCACCATCGGCAAGGTTTTTACTCACGGCGCGGTCGAACGTCTGACCGAAGCCTACCGCGAAACCGGCGTTGATCTGCCCGCAACAAAATATGTCGGCGCGGTCGAAAATAAAAAAGATTTCGCCGGTTCGCTCGTCGTCGCGCCGCCGTCCGCCGCCGGTTCGACGTGGATGCGGCGTTTCGGTTCGCATTCGACCGGCTTTGCGTCCGGCTGGATGCTCGTGCGCGGCGCGAGACGCAGAAAAGCCGTTGATCGCGGCTTCGTGCTGTCCGACCACGCGGATTGGGCGGAACTCGACACCGCGATTCGCGCGACCGAAGCCGAAACCGTCTATGTGACGCACGGATTTATCCCCGAACTCGTCCGCTGGTTAGGCGAAATCGGCATTAATGCCAAACCGCTCAAAACCGAATACGGCGCGGACGGCGAAGACCTCGACGACGTTTTACAGCACGATTTTGTCGAAGAAAATATAGAGAAAAAATAACGCGGTCCGTCCCGGACAAGTAACGCAGCCCGTCCCGGCTGCTGTCACGAGTGCGTCCCGCGCTCGTGTAAAAATTGTCAGGACGTTAAAGTGTTCGACATAATCAAATCCACTTGAAAGCGGGACGCTTTCAAGACGGCAGCCGGGACGGGCTGCGTTACACATAAAAGATGAAACTATTTACCGAACTTTACACCGAACTCGACCGCACGAATAAGACCAATGAAAAGATCGAAGTTTTGCGGAAATATTTCGCCGATGCCGATGCCAAGGATGCGGCGTGGGCGTTGTATTTTTTGAGCGGCAGAAAACCGCGTCAGATTGTGCCGTCGAAAAAGCTCAAAGAATGGGCGATTGCCGAAGCCGGGATTCCCGAATGGCTCTACGAAGAATCGCGCGATACGGTCGGCGACGGTTCGGAAACCATCGCGCTGCTGCTGCCGAATAATCCGCAGGTTGACGAAACGCCGTTTCACATTCTGATTGAAGAAAAATTGCTGCCGCTGCGAAAAGCCGACGAGGAAATTCAGCAGACGGAAGTCTTAAAACGCTGGCGCGGAATGAATTATCATCAGCGTCTGGTTTACAACAAATTGATTTCCGGCAGTTTTCGCGTCGGCATTTCGCAGCAACTCGTGATGCGTGCGCTGTCGGGTTTGTGCGAACTGCCGACCGACATTATCGCGCAGCGTCTGATGGGCGAATGGGAGCCGACCGCCGAATTTTTTAACAAGGTCGTCAATCAGGAACTCGCCGAAGAAGACACGCCGATTGCGCGTCCTTTCCCGTTTCATCTGGCGCATCAGGCTGATTTTCCGGTTGCCGATCTGGGAAGTTTGAGCGATTGGCAGGCGGAATGGAAATGGGACGGCATTCGCGCTCAGATTATCAAACGTGCGGGCGAAATTTTTATCTGGTCGCGCGGCGAAGATTTGATGACCGAACGCTTTCCCGAAATCGCCAAAGCCGCCGAAAATCTGCCCGACGGCACGGTTTTGGACGGCGAAATTTTACCGTGGAACGCTGACGGCGTGATGCTTTTTAACGATTTGCAAAGGCGAATCGGGCGCAAAACGCTCGGCGCGAAACTGCTTTCGGACGTTCCGGTGATTTTGCAGTGTTACGATTTAATCGAATACGAAGGTGCGGATATTCGTTCGCTCGAATTTAAAACGCGGCGTGAATATCTCGAAAAAACGCTCGAAAATCTCGACGCTCAATCGAAAAAAGTTTTGCGCCCGACGCAGATCGTCGAAGCGGCAAATTGGGAAAATCTCGCTGAAATCCGCACCCAAAGCCGCAGTCTGAAGGTCGAAGGTTTTATGCTCAAACGACGCGATTCGCCGTATCGAACCGGCAGACATCGCGGCGATTGGTGGAAATGGAAAATTGACCCGATGACGATTGACGCGGTTTTGATCTACGCCCAAAAAGGTTCGGGGAAACGCTCTAACCTGTTCACCGATTACACTTTCGCGGTTTGGTCGGGCGGCGAACTCGTGCCGTTTGCCAAGGCTTATTCGGGTTTGACCGATGCGGAAATTCGCAAAGTTGATTATTTTGTCCGCAACAACACCAAAGAAACTTTCGGTCCCGTGCGAAGCGTGACACCGAAACTCGTCTTTGAATTGGCGTTTGAAGCGATTCAAAAATCGAGCCGCCACAAATCCGGCGTTGCCGTCCGTTTTCCCAGAATTTTGCGCTGGCGAAGCGACAAAACCATCGAACAAGCCGACTCGCTCGAAACGATTCACGCTCTGGTCGAAGCGGTTTAGCCGAAACTTCAATGGCAAATAAATCATTTTCCCGCACAATTGCGGATCAGATTCTTTATCCGCATCTGAAAATTACCAATGAACGCTTTCCGCGTCTGCTGGCGACGCGGAGAATTTTGGACAAATCAGACGAATATTTCGGCGCGTTTCTGCCCGCGACTAATGTTCGCCTCTGGCTGTTTCAGCTTAACAAACTGTTTCGACTGCGAAGCTGTGAGATTGATGTTGACGGCAGTTTCGAGCAGCCGTGTCAGATGTATTTCGCCAAAAAATGTCTCGCGCCGTGCGTCGCCGAAATCTGCGGCGACGCTGAATATCTCGAAAATGTGGCAGCAATGCGCGTCTTTTTAGGCGGCACGAACGAGGGATTTGCTGAATTGATTGAAGCGAAAATCAGCATTTGCGCCGAAAATCTCGAATTTGAAAAAGCGGCGCGTTGGCGCGATTTATTGAGCGATGCGCTGGCGTTAAAAAGCAATAAAAAACTCCAAATTTCGATTGCGACGGCGGTTGATGTTTACGATTACGAGGAAACGGAAAACGAGACGAAAATTCAACTGTTCACCGCACGCGGCAGAAAATTTGCGGGCAATATGGAATTTGTTTTCGACCGGCGCGGCGGACTTTCGCTAATCGAAATGTATGAGCAGATCATTCGCAATTTTTATGTTTTCGATGTTCCGAAAGAAATTCGTCTGCCGATTTTCTATCCGAACCGTGTTGAATTGGAAAAATATCTCAAAGATAAATTCGGGCGCAAAGTGAAAATCTCGTTTCACCAAAACGAACTGAATCTGACAGCGCAGTTTCGTCTGAAACGAACAAAACTCGATTTTGAACTCGATAAAATAAGCGGCAGATTGTCCGCCAACCAAATAAAAACCGCCGTCAAAAAACTGCTCAAATTAAAGAAAAAGCCGCACATTATCGAATGTTTCGATGTCGCGCATCTTTCCAATCAAAATTTCGTGACGGCTTCCTCAGTCTGGGAAAACGGCGGAATTCGACCGGAAAAATCCACCCATTTTATTCTCGATGTCGAAAACGAACCGGCGGCGATGGCGGCGGGAATCTGCGAGCGTCTGAAAATCAATCCCGCGCCTGATTTGATTATTATTGACGGCGGCAAAGGTCAGCTCAACGCCGTTTTAAACGAAATAACTCAACCCGAACATCAGCACATCGCCATTATTTCCGTCGTCAAACCGCCGGGAAAACACAATGAAATCAGTCATTTGCTCACGCCCGACGGCGGACGTATCAACTTTGAAACGGGAAATCAGGTCTTTGAATTGTTTCGCCGACTACGCGACGATTCGCACCGCACGGCAAACGAACTGCATCGTCAACTCCGTGAAAACCTCGGCATTCACGCCAAAAATCTCCCGCTCGTGCCGATTCGTTTCGACGAAACAGACGGCGCGGCGGAAGATTTGATTCCTATTAAGAAAGTTTGAAAACGGTGAAATAGCCGCAAAAAGGCGCAAAAGGCGCAAGAAAAATAAGAAAAAAGCTGTTTGAATAAAAGAAAATATGCCTGCGAAACATACGAAATAAACGAAAAAAGAAAAAAAATATTTGAAAAAGTCTTGATTTCGTATCTTTCGTATGTTTCGCAGGCATATTTTCTTTTTTAGATCAACGACAACTTCACTTACTTTTTATTGTTCTTTTTTACGCGCCATTTTGCGTCTATTAATTTTGGCTCGCTTTATTCGGCGCGGCGGGACGACCGGGAAGTTTGGTTTGAACGGTCTGCATTTTTTTCAAAACTTCCTGCACGGCGCGTTCGAGTTGCGGATCGCCGCCTGCGATGACCGATTTCGGATCGTTTTCGACTTCGATGTCCGGGTCAACGCCGTGACCTTCGATGACCCATTCGCCGTTCAGGTTTGTCATCCCGAATTCAGGAACATTGACTGTTCCGCCGTCAATCAAACTGCCGTGGTTCGAGATGCCGACGACACCGCCCCAAGAGCGTTTGCCGATGACGCTTCCGAGTCCGGCTTGGCGGAACATATACGGGAAAATATCGCCGTCCGACGCTGAATTTTCGTTTAAGATAGCGACCATTGCGTTCGGCGCGGGGCTGTCGGGATAAGTTGTCGGGCTGTCGTTGGTGCGGAAAAAATTTAATCCGAGCGATTTGCGGCGCAGGCGTTCGATCAGCATTCTCGAAACATTGCCGCCGCCGTTGGCGCGAACGTCAACGATCATTCCTTCCTTATCCGATTGCGGATAATACCACTTAATAAACTCGCGCAGTCCGGGCGCACCCATGTCGGGAACATGGATGTAGCCGACGCGACCGTTCGTCATTTGCGAAACGCGGTTGCGGTTTGCCGTCACCCAATCGAGATAAATCAGGCTCGATTCGTCGGTAATCGCGCGATACGAAATCTGTCTCGCGCCCGTCAGCGAAGGCGTAGAATTGACGGTTAAAACGACCGGCGCATCGGCTTTGCCGCGCAGATACGAATAAATATCGCGGTCAGCCGTGACGTTTTCGCCGTTAATTTCGAGAATATAATCGCCGATATTAGCGTTGACACAGACCTCACGAAGCGGCGAACGGTAGATTTCCTCTTCGTTTTCGCCTTCGTAAATTTTCGATATTTTGAATCGGTTCGATGCTTTGTCGGTAGTAAATCTCGCGCCCGGAAGCGCGACGCGAATACGCGAAGGCGTGTTGAAATCGCCGCCTTCGATATACGAATGCTGCGTCGCAAGTTCGGAAATCATTTCGGAAATCACATAATTTAAATCCGAACGATGCGCGACAAAGGGAAGCCATGTTTTATATTGATCGCGGATTTTCGCCCAATCGAAACCGTGCATATTGGAAACGTAAAACCAATCGCGGTAACGCCGCCAGACTTCGTTGAAAATCTGATTCCATTCTTCCTGCGGTTTTATTTCGACCGACATTCCGCTCGTCGAAACCGATTTTTTGCCGTTCGCGCCGTTCGGTGTCGCGTCCATCACGACAAATCCGCCTTGACCGCCGACAATTATTTTTGAACCGTCAGACGAGAGCGAATATGTTCCGGCGTTGTCCATTAAGGTCGTTTCGCGGCGGTCTTTGATCGAGAAAATCCGCAGCGAATTCGGTCGGTCGCCTTGTCTGCCGTAATAAAACGCCGGTGCGACAAAATAGAGCAAATGCCCGGTTTTCGCTGTCAAACCGCCGTAATTATCAGCCGGTAAAGGCACACGCGTGACTCTCGAAGTAATGTTGTCAAAATCAATAATTTCAGGTTTCACCGACGGAGAATTTTTCTTCGGCGCGTTCGGGTCAGGTGTCGGATTTGCTGTCGGAGGTGCGACCGGCGCAGTCGGCTGTGGCTGTTTTTCATCAACCGGAGTCGGTTCGGGCGCGGGCAGCAGTTTGTCGTTATTGACGTTCGGCGCAATCGTCACCTCGTCGGATTCGGGCGGAAACGGATTTTTGACATCTTTGCGAAGCGCGAGCGCGTAGATGCAGGTCGAGCGATTGCCCGCAAAATTCCATTCCTTGTCGGAAATCTGCGGCGCAAATTCGCGGTCGCTCAAGTAGTAAAGATAATCGCCCGACGGATCAAACGTCGGATTTTGCGAATTAAACATCGGATCGGAAACGCGGTTCAATTTATTGGCGTTGACATCGAAAACATAAACGGAACTAAATCCGCTGCCGTTCGAGACGGGTTTATCGTTCATACTAAACGCCAGATAATTGCCTTTCGGCGACCATTCGTAATCGTTGATCTGTCCGTTCGGCGCATCAACGATTTGCTTCAAACTCTTGTCGGCAAAAGTGTATAGAAATATTTTGCCGTCTTTGTCGGAAAATGCGAGACGTTTGCCGTCGCCCGACCATTCGGGCGAATATCTCTGTGCGGGCGCGACTCCGCCGTTCGTCAACTGCTGCGGCGCACTCATTCCGTCCTGCGCGGCAATCCAAACTTCGTCTTCGCCCGATTTGTCGGAAATATAAGCGATCTTCGAGCCGTCCGGCGACCAGCGCGGAAATTTGTCGTGCGCGTCCGACGAATGCGTCAGATTCCTCGTGCCGCCTTTTTCGACCGGCGCGGAAAAAATATCGCCGCGTGCGCCGAACAAAACGCGTTCGCCTTTCGGCGACAGCGCGACGTTTTCTAAATACTGAATCGCGTTAATCGTGCGCGGACGTTTGTAAACGCCGTCGTCAGGCACGTTGATATTTAATTTAGAAGTTTTGTTAGATTTGGCATCGAGAATTTCGAGTTCGCCGTTGCGTTCGTAAACGATCTGATTTTTTTCGTCCGAGGAAGCCCAACGCACTTCCCAATCTTTGAAATTCGTCGCGGCGATTGTTTTGCCGGAAGCGACATCATAGCTGAACAGATTAAATTTGCCGTCCTTGTCTGAATTGAAATATATCTTGTCGCCGAGCCACATCGCATCACGCCACGGTCGCACACCTTCGGAGATTTTTTTCGCGTCGTTGGTCTGTAAATCGTAGATGTAGAGCGTGTTCGCCTGACCGCCGCCGTATCGTTTCTCGCTGCGGAAATCGCGTGTGCGCGGCGAATAAACCATTCGTTTGCCGTCCGGCGAAAAATCACCGGAACCGGCTTCGGGCATCGGCAGAGCAGTCGGCGAACCGCCCGACATCGGAATCGTGAATAGTTGTGAAACCGGCAGAGTGTAAGAATCTCTCTGCGAGCGAAAAACGATACTTTGCCCGTCGTTCGTCCAGCCCAAAACCTGATTATCATAACCCCAACGCGGCGCAAACGGACCTTTCGCCGGATAAAATGTCAACTGTTTCGGTTCGCCGCCGGTCGCCGGAACGACGTAAACCTGTTCGTCGCCGTCGTATTGTCCCGTAAACGCGATATATTTGCCGTCGGGCGAAAATTTCCCGAAAACCTCCATGCCCGGATGCGCCGTTAATCTCACGGCAGTTCCGCCGTTCGTCGAAGCCGTCCACAAATCGCTCGCGTAAGAAAAAACCACGCGGTCGCCGTAAACATCAGGAAAACGCAGCAGTTTGGTCTGCGCCAAAGACGAAATAGAAAGCAAAACGAGCAGCAGAAAAGCCCGCGTCAAAAATCTCAAAGACATTAAATGTTTCCTCCGAAAAAGTTGTGAAAAATAAAAATTTAAAGATATTCGCGTTATTCTACGAGATCAAACCGAAAAAAGTTTGACTCTCGTTCAGAGTCCCGTCTTCAGGCGGAATCTCGACAGCGAAGCGCATCGGGAAAAGCCGCCTGAAGACGGGACTCTGAACATAGTATTTAAGGCTTGGTTAAAATCTGTCCGTCGTCTTCGTCTTCAATCGCCGCACGTTGAACGGTCTGCATATTTAAATCAAGCGCAGGCAGACGGTTAGCTTTAAGCTGTTTCTGCATTTCGGGAATATCTTCGGCTTGAATCGTCTGCCAGTCGCCGATGATTTTTTCGGCGTTGGCGATGATTGTCCGCGTCGCCGTTTCCGTCGAAGTTGTCGGCGGTTGATCGGTTTCCTGCAAAACTCCGAAAATCGTCGGCAGTTGGTCTAAAACAGCCAGGTTGATTGGCGTTCCGGCGCGATATTCGGGTGCGCCGGCAAGCGTAGCGAGCTTTAATTGAAGCGCATTAATCTGTTCGGCAAGTGCATTTTGTCCGCCGTCCAATTTAATTTTTTCAAGTTGTGCGTTGATCGTCTGAATTTGCCGGTCAATCGGTTCGAGTTTAAGCCAGTCGTCGTAGAGCCTTTTTGATAAATCGAATTGTTTCTGCAAATCGGCGGCGGAAGTTTTGACTCGCGGATCAATTTTGACGGTAAATTTCTGCGTGTAAGTTTTGCCGTCGGCAGTTAAAACCGCCTGATAATTTCCGGGCGTAACCCACGGCGCGTTGATGTTCGGCGCGGTATTTTTGTAAACCGCCGCAATCGGAAATTCGGGCGCGACGTTTTGCACGGTCGGAAAATGCAAATCCCATAGAAAGCGGTGCATTCCGGCTTGCTTGGACAAAATCTGCGGTTCACGAATCCAGTAAACCGGCACGTTATTCGTATCAACGAGCGGCGCAAATTTGTCTGTATCCGAATAACGACGGATCATTTCGCCCTTTTCGTTTTTAATTTCGAGGGTGACATCTTTGGCTGATTTATCAAGATAATAATCAAAAATCGCGCCGTCGGGCGGATTTTCGCCGACGGGTTCATCGGGCGGCAAAGGCGTGTCCGTGTTCAAATTCCAGCGAACTCGCATCGCCGTCTGCGGTTTGAAAAGCGTCGTTTGATATTTTTCCGTTAATTGTCTGAGCGGCGTAATGTTATCCAGAATCCAAAAACCGCGCCCGTGTGTGCCGACGGCGATGTCGTCGTCTTTGACAATCAAATCGCGGACGCTCGTTGCGGGCATATTCATTCGGAGCGACTGCCAATTTTCGCCGTCGTCAAACGAAACGTAAACGGCGCGTTCCGTTCCGGCAAACAGCAAACCTTTGCGCTGCGAATCTTCGCGGACGACGTTGACGGTTTGCCCGTCGGGAATGCCTTTGACAATTTCCTTCCAAGTTTTGCCGCCGTCGTGTGTGCGGTAAATATGCGGACGATTGTCGTCGAGCCGCAGAGTGTTGACCGCCGCGTAAGCCGTCGCGTCGTCGAAATGTCCGGCTTCGAGAATCGAAATTTTCTGCCACGCCGTAATTTGCGGCGGCGTAATGTCCGTCCAATTTTTGCCGCCGTCGCTCGTTTTGTGAATCAAACCGTCGTCCGTGCCGACCCAAATTTGATTGATGTCCTGAAACGATGGTGCAATCGTATAAATCACGCCGCGCTGAGTTGGTTTCGCCGCCGGCTGACTTGAAAATTTGCCGATGCTTGCCGGAATTTCCCAAGTTTTGCGCGTTAAATCAGGACTAATCTGTGTCCAATTATTGCCGCCGTCGAGCGTTTTCCAGAGCGTATTGCCCGAAAAATAAAGCGTTTTATTGTCAACCGGCGAAAAAATGAGCGGCTGTGTGCGAATCATCCGCCAATCCGCGCCGCGAAAAGGTTTCGGTAAAATATTTATTGCCTGTCCGGTTTTGCGGTCGAAGCGCGTCAGTTTTCCGCCGTAAACGATGTCGGGATTTTGCGGATCGGCGACGACGTAGCCGTATTCTTCCGCTGCGACCGGAATCCAGTCGCGGAACGAAATCGCGCCGTAATTGCCGCGACTGTTGATGCAGACCGAACCGCTTTCCTGCTGTCCGCTGCACAAACGATATGGAAAAGCGTTGTCGGCGGAAACGTGATAAAGCTGCGCGGTCGGCTGGTTATACCACGAACTCCAGCTTTTGCCGTTATTTAGTGTGACAATCGCGCCCTGATCGCTGCCGAGCAGCATTATGTCAGTATCGTTCGGGTTAATCCAGATATTCTGATAATCGTCGCCGCCGGGTGCGCCTCGAAACGCCGTCCATGTTTTGCCCGCGTCCGTTGATTTCCAAGTGACGACGCTCGCCGCATAAACGATATCGGCGTTTTTCGGGTCAAACTGCACATCGCCCAAATCGCCGGATGCTTGCCGATTGGTCGGGCGCGTGTCGGTTTCAATATAATTCCACGATTCGCCAGCGTCTTCCGAACGATAAAATTTCGTGTCGTCGGGTGTGCGGACTGACGCAAAAAGCCTTTTCGGATTGCTCGGCGCAACTGCCAGACTCGCCTGCGTAATTCCCGCAGGCAAGCCTTTCGTCAATTGATTCCACGTTTTTCCGCCGTCAGATGATTTGTAAACTCCGCCGTTCGTGCCGTCAAAACGAGCGTTTTCCCACGCGCCTTCGCGCGATTCCCAGAGCGATGCGTAAGCGATTTGTGAATTTGTCGGATCAAAAATCACGTCCCAACCGCCGACGTTTTCGTCTTTGCCGAGAACTTTTTCAAACGATTTTCCGCCGTTCGTCGAACGGTAAATTCCCCTTTCCGCGTTCGCGCCATATGGATGACCGGCGACGGCGACGAGAATTTTATTTTCGTCCTTCGGATCAACGACGATTTCGGCGATCTGCTGTCCGTCGCGCAAATCCGCGAGATGCGTCCAAGTTTTGCCCGCGTCGCTCGATTTATAAATGCCGTCGCCGACCGACAAATCGGGACGATGCAAACCTTCGCCGCTGCCCGCAAGAATCACGTTCGGGTTGGAATTGGAAACGGCAATCGCGCCGATTGAACCTGTCGGCTGATCGTCAAAAATCGGTGTCCAACTGCGTCCCGCATCGGTCGTTTTCCACACGCCGCCGTTATTCTGCGCCATATAAAAAACATTCGGCTGCGATGCAACGCCTGCGACCGCGCGGGTGCGTCCGCCGCGAAACGGTCCGACATTACGCCAATGCAGTGCGTTATTAAAACTGTCGCCGATGGTCTGCGCGTGGAGATTGATCGCTGAAATTCCGGTCAGAAATGCAAATTGAACGACGGCAAATAAAACGATTTTGATTGAATGTTTCATAAAATTTGGATATGGCACATCATACCAGAAAAATTTCAAACGAATGATTGTCACGCTCTGATTTTGGCGGCAACAGCAAAGGTGTTGTGCTGTTCAGACGGTTGGTTATTAAATTTCGTCGGGAGACGTTTCGGTTTGTTTGAGCGTTTACAAAAACGATCCGGCGAACTGGAAAGTTCGCGTTCCGGTTATTTTTATTTCTGCTGTGCGTTTCTGCCTGTGCGCGTGATGGCGGTGCGTTTTTCATTGTTTGCGCCTTCGACAATTTCGACGCGGATTTTGCGGAAACCGCCGTCGCGTGTTTCGTTGGTCGGCGAATATGAAACTGTGTATTGGGTTCGCAGTTCGCCGGAAATATCGCGGGCGATTTGCGGCAATTCGTCAATGTTTGCCGGGAAGAAAACTTTTCCGCCGGTTTCCTGTGCGAGCCGCGTGAGAAAATCTTTGGCTTTTTGGCGGCGGCTGAGATTGTCGGATTCGGGAACGTCGCTCAGATTTTCGGTAAATCCGACGGCGTAAATCTGGACGTTGGAATCGCGCAAAAGTTTGAAAAGCTGCTGTTCGCTGTAACGGCTGGCGCGGTCGTCGCCGTCCGAAACTAAAATCAATGAACGCAGTCTGATGTCGTCTTTGCCGCCCGAATTTTGATATTTTTCAACCTTTTTCGCCGTTTGATAAATCGCGTCAATAATCGCCGTCTGCCCGCCTTCGACAAACAAATTGTCGAGCGCATTTTCGAGCGCGGGTTTGCCGGTCGTAAAATCCTGCACGACTTCTATTTTGTCCGCGCTGACGAAACGAACAATCGCTGTTTCGTCCTTTTCTTTATTAGTTCCGACGATGATCTTTCCGGCTTCGATAATTTTCGTCAACTGCGAACGAAGCGACCGCGAATTATCAATCACGAGCGCATTAATCATCGGAACTTCGGTCGTCACGAGCGCAGTAATCGGCTGTAAAACATCGTCTTCGTAGATGCGAAATTGATTTTCTGAAAGATTTCCGACCGGACGATTGGCGGCGTTGACGACGCGGACATTTAGGCTGACTTCATCCGTGTTGATCTTCAAAACCTCATTGTCCTCTTCAATTACAGGCGGCGCGTCTGCCGGTAAAGGTGCAGGCGTTGGCGTAACGGTCGGCTGAATTTCGGGAACAATCGGAGAATCAACTTTTGTTTGCTCAGGCGAAAGCTGCGGTGTTGGCGGAATCACTATTATTTCAGGCGCAGGCTTTTTCGGCGAAGTATTATTCGGTTTAGGCGTTGAAAAAGGTTTTGGCGCAGGTGTCGGTTTCGGTGTCGAAATGGGTTTGTCGGCAGGTTTTTCGGGTGAAACTTCCGGCGCGGCGACTTTCGGTTTCTCGACATTTTTCGGCTCGCTGATCGTATCTTTGCGAATCCAGCCTTTGGTCGTCTCGCCGATTTTGGAAACGTAAAACCAGCCCTTATTCTCGCCCGATTTTTCGAGTTTGACGAGATCGCCTTGTTGCAGCGTTTGCAGTTTTTCCGACGTGGTGTTCGGTTCGCTGCGAAGATAGGTCGAGGTGACGATCACTTCCGCCTGTTTCTGGGCAAAAACAGAAAAAGCAAAAATTAGTGTCAGTAAAATTGAAACCGTAAATTTCATAACTAAAAATTATTTATTGGCGACAAACGAAGTGAAATAATCGTTGATCGGAAAGGTGTTGACCTGATCCTGCGGAACGACGGCGAGCAGCATATAACAGCGGTTGCCGTGAAAAAAGATACGGAAACGCCCGATTTTGGTGCGCGATTTTAGCTGTCCTTCGTTATCTAAAACTCTGCCGTCGGGAATCTCGACGTAAAATTCACGCCCGGAATCGCCGTTCGCCTTAAATTTTTCGTCTTTAATCAGTTTACCTTTAGAACTTTTGACGAAGCTGTCGCGGATTTTTTTGTAATGCGAACCGATGAACGGTTTATTGAACATCACCACCCAACCAGCCGAATTTTCATAGACGACGGCGAAAAATCCCGTGCCGTCGCGGTATGAATAACCGCCTTTTTTGCCGAGCGAATCAATCGCTTCGGGGTCGGTTTGCATCGTTCCGGGCGCGAGAATGCTCCAATCTTTGGTGTCGGGCGTAAAGGTTTTCCATTTTCTGTCTTCCTGCGTCTGCGCCTGCGCCGCGAACGTGAAAATGATCGAAAGAGCGAATAAATAAGCTGCTTTTTTAATTCTGATAAAACTTAAATTCATAACATTTCAGTCGGAACGTCGTCCGGTTTTTTATAGTTGTGCCGCGTGATATTTGCCGCCGATATGGACGACGGAATCGGCTTTATCTACCTTGATAATAATCGGCGGATTATTTGCGCCATTTGATTTTTCGGTCGAATAAAATTCCAGACGATACTGCTGTTTTAACTCTTCCGAGATTTTTTTGAAAACGCTGCCGAGTTTCGGCGTGTCGCTCTGATAAAATCTCCCGGCAGTCGTGTCGGATAATTCCTGTAACGAACTAACCGCCTGAACATCGGCGGCGCGGGCGGCAAGTTTGACTTCTTCGTCGCTTAAAACATCGCCGCTCATCGGGATCAAAATCGAATAATTTTTCTTCTTTTTCTGCGGCTTTTTCGGTTTTTCCGGTTTCTGTTTGGCTTCCGACAGCGAACCGTCCGCCGCGATTTTCATTTTGTTGAACCCTGCGCCCGATTCATAAAAAATCGAGTAGATCGAAACATCAGATTCTTCGAGCTGCGCGGTCAAATCTCTTTTCGTCAATTTGCTGCCGTAATCTTTGCCGTCCGACAACAGCACGATCACTTTGCGTCCCGGTCGCGTTCCGAAAGCATTCTGCGCGGTTTGCGACACGGCATCAAAGACGAGCGAGCCTTCCTTGTCCGCCGTCTGCACCTGATCGAGCGATTCTTGCAATTTTTGATGATCGGTCGTGAGCGGCGAGAGAATCTTGATTTCCGAATTAAAGACGACAATCGAGCATTTATCCTGCGGATTGAGCAGTTTGATAAAATCGGCGGCGGCATCTTTGATATTTTTCAGCGAATCTTTCGTGCTGCCGCTCGTATCGAGCAGCAAAGCGACGCTGATCGGTTCATCAAAGGTCGTCACGGCGGAGATTTTCTGCTCGACACCGTTTTGATAAACCGTAAAATTTTTCTTCTCCAAACCCGTCACATAACGCCCGTCGCGGTCGCTGACCGTCACCGGCAGACTGATTAAAGTCTTGCCGTTTTTCTGTGTCTGATCGCCGAAAACCGTCGCCTGTGCCTTGATCGAAATCGGCAAAGTCAGCAGTATCAGCAAAATAAACAAATTGATAAATCTCATAAAATTTTTCAAGCAATCATTAATTATAGGTTTCGCCGCCAACATTTGCAAAAATAATTTTTAACTGCTGCTGACTAAAGATGCTTTATTAACGTGAATGAGTTTGAATAATAAATTCTGAAAATCGAAATAATCTTGATAATTAAAAAATGCTGATTTCAAAAAAACTCTGTGCCGTTCTAAAATCAATCTATGCTGACATCAGATTTAGCCGTTAATTACAAGCGCGGCGGCAAAATTTTCCCGCGTTTGATTCCGACCGACGATGAAATATATTTAACCGACGCTCAAAATCTCATCGAAATTTTCGACGTTTCGCAAAATCAGCCGCGTCACGCGCTCGAACGCGAACTCGAAGAATACGTCGGAACGGTGACTGATTTCAGGATTCTGCGCGGTTTTATCAAACTCTTAAATGACCGCAGCAAATACGCCGCCGAATCGCCGGTCGAACCTGTTGAAATCCGCCGCCAAGTTTTTCTCGAAGCCCGCAAATACCAGCCGGTTTTGCCCGGAAGTGAAACGCGCCGGACGGTTTTCGGGAACGCCGCTCTTGAATTGGAAATCGAAGCGGAAACGGTCGAAAACAATCTCTACGCCGATCTGACGGCGCAGCAGAAAATGACCGAATTCGATTTAATCGAACCGAAAGATTTGCTCGAACGCTATAATCTGGCGCAGGCGCAGGCTTTGCTCTACAAATGCGTCGAGATGAAAATCAATGTTTTGCCGTCCGGCAATGCCAATTACCGGGCGATTTTCGGCTGGATCAAACATTTCGGACTGATTCACACGGTCGTCGGCAATGCGCTCGAAGGTTACGAAATCACTCTCACGGGCGCGGCTTCGCTCTTTCACCGTTCGCAAAAATACGGGATTAAAATGTCGGTTTTTCTGCCCGCGCTCTTGCTCTGTCAAAATTGGCGGATGCGTTCGGAAATCGCGCAAAAACAGGGCGGAAATATTTTCTATGAACTGACGAGCGAACAAACCGAACTGACTTCGTGTTATTTCGACGAGCCTGAATATGTCAATTCAGACATCGAACGCCTCAAAAAACACTGGGAAAAACACGTCGAAGGCTGGAAATTAGTCGAAAACAGGGAAGTCGTAGATTTAGGCAAAACGGCATTTATTCCCGATTCGGTGCTGGTCTCCGAATCGGGCAAAAAAATTTATTTCGACGTGCTTGGTTTCTGGACACCGAAATCGCTGCTCAAACGCCTCGAAGATTTTCGCGCCGCTAACTTCAATGACTTTCTTTTCGCCGCGCCGCAGGAATTGCGCGGCACACGCGAAGAACAATTATGGGAATCGCCGAACGTCTATTTTTACAAAACCAGAATCGAACCGCGCACTTTAGTCGAAATGGCGATCAAAATATCAACAAACAATTGATTATCAAACATATAACTGAAAAAGAATCTGCCCACGAAACATACGAAAAACACGAAAAATAAATCAAAAAATGGATTTGATTTTCATCTTTTTTCGTCCCTTTCGTTTATTTCGTGGGCAAATTTTCTTTTTCAAAAGTTGGATTTCACTCAAATAAACCGCGTTTGAATCTTTGTTTGACCTCCTGAAACTGCCGCGCGTCGGTGCGTTTGTTCGAGGTGTATTCGCACAATCAAGGAAATTATTCCTCCGAAAGACTCTGTTGTTTCGTGGAACGGACGCGCAGAATATAAACTTTTTCATTTTGAATTGAAAATAATATCCGGTAAACGTGAGGTTTCCTGCCGTAAATCAATTGGCGCACGACTTCATCGAATGCAATACTTTCAGGACTGATCGGGCATCTTTCAGGAAATTTGTTGAGAGATGTAACGGATTGGCTAATGCCGTAGAGCCATTTATCAGCGATGTTCGGATAATTTTCCAACAGCCAAGCGTTGATCTCGAAAATGTCTGCTTTGGCTGACGGCGTGATGATGATTTCAAATGCCATCATGAAACCTCTTTAGATTTCAAAAGTTCGTTGAAAAATTTCTCCGCCGATTCGCCTTTTCCGTCTTTCATTTCTTCGATTGCCGGTTTTAACGCTTCGATTGTTTCGAGTTTTTCGGAAATTTCCAGAATCTTTTGATAGCTTTCCGCATCTTGAACGATAAGTTCCGCTTTGCCGTTAATTGTCAAAACAATCGGTTTGCCGCTTTTTTTCAATTGTTCGACAAAATCGCTCGTGTTGCGCTTAAAGTTTGACAGCGAATTAATTTCTTCCCGTAGATTTATCATCACAAAATACCTCAGCATTAAATTTACATCAAATTTGATGCTCAATCAACTTTTATTCAAACAAACCGCGTTTGAATTTTTGTTTGACATCTTGGAACTGCCGCGCGTCCGTTCGTTTGTTGGAGGTGTATTCTTCGCTCGTGTTGCGGGCGACGACTTCGTAGAGAATTGCCTGTTTGTCGGCTTTTTTGCGTAAAATTCTGCCGAGGCGTTGGATGTGTTCGCGGCTCGAGCCTGAACCGGAAAGAATGATGGCGACCGACGCGTCGGGAATATTAACGCCTTCGTTCAAGACTTTCGAGGTGCAGAGCGCGAGAACGTCGCCGGCGTTGAAAGCGTCGAGCCAGAATTTGCGTTCCTTGACGTTGGTTTCGTGCGTGATCGCGGGAATCAGGAAATCTTTCGAGATTTGATAAACCATCTCGTTTTCGTGGGTGAAAATCAAGGTTTTATCGTGTTTGTGAAGCGTCAGTAAATCCTGCAAAACCCGCAGTTTGGAATCCGTGCCGAGCGCGATTTTTTTCTGGTTTCGATAGGCTTTCATTGCGCGGCGACCTTCCTGCGATTTGGTGCTGTGAATGATGAACATTCGCCAGCCTTCCTGTCCGTATGGCAGATTTTGGCGGCGTTTGAAATCGGTGTAAATCAGGCGTTCGCGGTCATATTCGCGGCGTTCGTCGTCGGATAATTCGACTTCGATGCGCTCTAAAACATAATCGGCGAGATATTCTCCGGCGATTTCCTGCGCTTCGAGACGATAGACAAAATTGCCGACGATTTCCTGCAAAAGAGCGTCCGAAACATCGTCGCGGTCGGGCGTGGCGGACAAACCGAGACGAAACGGCGCGATGGCAAATTCCGCCGCGTATTTGTAGCCTTCGGACGGCAAATGATGGCATTCGTCAAAAATCACCAGTCCGAATTGATTGCCGAGACGTTCCTGATGCCGAAACGCCGAAGCGTAAGTCGTCACCGTAATCGCGCCGATTTCGTAAAACCCGCCGCCGATCAAACCGATTTCCGCGTTAAAGGTCGCCAGCAGAAGTTCATACCATTGATTCATCAAATCAATCGTCGGCACAACCACGAGCGTCTGCCTTTTGCACATTTCAATCGCCAGCGTCGCAACGTGCGTTTTGCCCGCGCCCGTCGGCAAAACGACTACGCCGCAGCGTTGATTCTGCTTCCAAGCGTCAATCGCGGCAGTTTGAAACGGACGCGGTTCGAGATGAAATTTCGGCTTGAAATCAAACGCCGAATAATTTTTCGCTTCGTCTTCATAAACGGTTTTCGAGGCGATAAAATCCCACACGATCTGACGATAAAGGTAAGCCGGAGCGCGATAATTACGTGTTCGCACATCCCAAACAAACGCTTTCGGAACGGCGATTTCGTCGGCGTTTTCGAGAATTAGTGTGCCTGATTCAAATTTTAATAAAGGTTTGCTCATCAAATTTAAGTTTAGTTCGGGATAAGAAAGATTTTACCGCAGAGACGCAGAGCCGCAGAGTTTTAAATTAAATAATATTAAAAATTGCACGTTAAATTTAAGATATACGGTTTCCAAAAGATTTCCAACCGGTTTTTTCTCTGCTTTTCCGCGTCTCTGCGGTAAAAATTATTTCCCGACTTCGCGCAGACGAAACAAAACGGGACGCGACGGCGCGGCATCGGCGGCAAACGGCGGGATTTGCAGATTCAGCAAATATTCGCCGTCCGAAATTTCGTTCGGCACATAAATCAATTCGGTGATCGTGCGATTAATTAAACTTTTCTCCGAAACCTCGAACGCGTTTTGTTCGATGTCCCAAAAAATTCGATGGTTTGAAAGTTTGCCGCCGTCGTAAATCCGGTCAATCGAAGGCGTATCAACGAGCAAATGTTTAATATCCGACGCGGCAATAAATTTGAGTGCTTCGGTCGAAAAAAACGGCGGAATGTCTTCGGAATAAATGCGCGAAAGTTTGCTCGAATCGTTTGGCAGAGTGCGGATTATCAAGGCATCAATTAGTGTTAAATTACTTTCCGTCAAAGCCTTTTCAATCGCTTTTCGAGTGATTAATGAATCGTTTTCCTGTAAATCAAACGGATACGTTTCGCCCGAATCCGACGCTTTTTGAGGCGTGATCGAAATCAAACACGCTATCGAAAAAGCATCATTGAGACATTCGTCAACCGAAATTCGCTCGTGCGTAATGTGTCCGGCGCATTCCGTGTGTGTGCCGCTGCAATGCGGAATCATTTTTATCTGCTCGAAATTACAGCTTCCGCCGCGCCGCGTATCGCCGATAATTTCTCCAGCCTCGCAAGCCGTCGAAGCCGCACGTTCGACACCGTAAGCGTTCGGCTGTGCGCCGTTAAATTCGAGCGGAATCGCCACCGAAAGCGGTTCAGCCGCGTCAATTTGGAAACTTCGCCCTTGATGGTTGATCGAAATAATCATTTTATTCAACTATTTTCCCGTCAACAAAAAACCATTTGCCCAATTCCTTCGCAAACTCGGAGCGTTCGTGGTGAATCTGCGCTGTGCCGTCTGCGTCAATAAAATACGCCTTGAATTCGACCGTGCCTTTCTTATCTGTAATTTCGCCGCCTGTTTTGGAAATAATTTCGAGTCTTTGCCAATCGTTCGATTTCGCCCAATTTCCAATTGATTCGCCGTCGTGAAATTTGCGTGTCGAAGGATGCGTCGAGCGTAAAATGTATTCGATATTTACCGTCGAGTAAGCCGAATAACGGGATCGCATTAACTGTTCAGCCGTTTGCGGTTTTTTGTCTCCAATCAAAAACGGCTGACAGCAATCTATAAATTCGTTTTCGGAACAGCAATAACATCTCATTATTTAATTAATCTTTCGGCGGAAACCAACCTGCAAAAATCCATTTTTTTCTGACGGGAAGAATGATTTCATTATTGAGTTTTAATGCTTTGACCGACCGCACGCAGTTTTGCCGACAATTTTTTCGTTGTTCCATTTGAAATGCTCATTCCAATTTTCCGTTCGCGGATTGAAGATCAAAACCGTTTCGCCCGTTTGCGGATCAACACATTCAACTTGCATACCTTTGTAACCATTGCACAAACGACACGCCAGCCAAAGGTTTTCTTCCTTATCAGTTCCCCCGTTGGCGGTTGCGAGAAGATGTTCGATTTCAAGTAAATTGGGATTCAGAGATTGCGGCAGAAGACAATATCCGCAACGATTTTTGGCTTGCCGGCGAATTTTTGCCTTTAGTTTTTCGGAGATTTTACCCATTCAAATCGGCGGGATTTTTTATCAGATTGCGCTGCAAGGCTTCATAAATCCCGTCGGTTTTGCGTGATAAAGCTACGCCGTAAACTTGTTGGAAAAAATCCAACTCGCGTTTTTCTTCTGAAGTAAGTGTTCCGTCCTGATTTTTATAGAGAAGTTCGCTGTGTCTTTCAGATTGTTTTTCAGGTATTTGCAGATTTGCCAAAGCCAAAATTTCTTCATCCGAAAGATTTACCAAAACTCTTTCAAACGCTTGATTGGAATATTTTTCTTCGATCACATCAATAATCAAATCAATCACTTTGCGCTTCGACTTCTTCGCAATCGTCGAGACATCTCGATAAACATTTTCAGGCAAATTCAGCGTAATTTCCATAGTTTAAATTTTGGTTCTACCGCTAATTTAATGGAAACAAGCTAAGTTTCCCATAAAAGAAAAGTATTGCGCTTCGGAAGTTATCAAATTTTCGATAACCTCTGGCAACTGTTTTTAACAACTGGATTTTTCCGTTCAATCTTTCTGCCATGGCATTGCTCAAACTGCCGGTCATCGCATTGAGAACTCCTTTCAAATGGTTGGCAAACATCTCGGCGACTTTGATAACTTCTTTTATTTTTGTCGCTTTGACTGATTCACTCCATTCCCAAAAGATACTTTCACTTTCTTCGAGACTCGCATTTTTGAACACTTCCTTAAAGTTTTCCCGCACTTCCCACGCTCGACTCACTTCATAGTTTGCCGCTCGAATGGCGGCAAATTTGATTCTTTGCTTGTCGGTTAAATTCTCTTCATTTTTCAATAACGCATACCGGCTGTCTTTTAATTCAACCTCCTCTTTGACTTCTCTGCGTCTGACTTTATCGATGGCTTCATTCAGATATTTGATTAAATGAAATTTGTCGTGAACTATTTCGGCTTCCGGTAATTTCTCTTTTGCCAAACTCAAAAATGCTTCCCACATATCCATACTGATAGTTCTCACCTGAGCTTTCTGCTCAACCGTTAATGCTTTATCGATCAAATCTTTACTTGCTTCTAATGTCCGATGCTCAACGACTTCCAAGACTCTTCCCGCCTCCGGGTCACTCAAGATGGTCGCGTAATGATGTCCGCTTTGAAATGATTTTTCATCAATGCTCAAGGCTCTGATAATCTTTTCTTTCTTCTTTCTCCGCGCCAGTCCCCGCTGCGTCGCATTGTGCATAATCCGATTGACGACATCAAATCCGCATCTCATTAAGTTCGCTGTTTGACTCTGATTCTTAGTTGCCTGCAACAAACTTATCACCGCACTCTCAAATAACTTGGTGTGTCGCTCGTGTCGCTCCGCCCACGGCGGGATGAGCGTTTTGACTTCCCCCAACTCATCTTTAATCCTTGGCAATGAGGCGTTGATAAATGTCTTAAACTGCATCGTATCCAGATGCCGCCAACGTCTTGATGGGGCATAATCGTAAATCTTTGCGGTCCCAACATACTCGACATAAATATCAACTTCCTCAGTTTCGAAGTCACTTTCAACTTCTTTGACTTTCCAATCCGCTCCAAACTCTAATAATAAATCAAAAAATTGCTCGGTAAACATTTGCCGATTTTATCACTTTCCATTAAATTGACGGTAGAACCTAAATTTTAGCATAAGTAGAATTGAAAGATTGATTTTACTCCGACGAGTTTTCACTCAGCGAATCTATTCTGGATTTGACAAAAGTTAAATACAAATCACTCAAAGTTTCTTCGTTTTCGCTCAAATTCATCAATAGTTTATCCTGCGCGTTGCCTTTTTGTTTGGCGGTTGAATAAGGCAAATCTTCGCGGAATGTGACCATTGAATATTTGGAAAAATAGTCGGGAAATGTTTGTTCGAGGTGCATTTCGAGCATTCGTTTGCGTTGGAAGACCGGATCGGCGACGGCATCGCGCATCTCGAAAAAGTTTTCTTCCGCCATCTCTGCAATCGCGTCGGTGTCGGGTTTTCGCGTGTTTGTAAATTCATCAAAAATCAGTTCCCAATTGGTCCCGCACCGCTCGATCAATTCGTTCAAAATGCGGCAGTCTTCAAACGAAGCGTTCATTCCCTGACCGTAAAAAGGCACGATGGCGTGTGCCGAATCGCCGATTAGCAGAGATTTTCCGCCGACATTCCACGGGAAACATTTGATCGTTCCGAGATTTCCGGTCGGATTGGCGAAGAAATCTTCAACCAGCGACGGCATCAGCGGAATCGCGTCGGCAAAGTTGGTTTCAAAAAATTCCAGTAAAGATTTCCCGTCTTTTAATTGCGCGAAACTTGGTGCCGAATCAGAAACCCGCGCGTCAGCAAGGGCGGAATACGATCCAAGGGAATTTATGTGCGGATTTTGATGTGCCAAAAATAGCGTGCAGGTAAAACTGCCGTCGAAATTCGGCAGGGCGATCATCATAAACGCGCCCCGCGCCCAGATGTGCAGGGCGTTTTTCTCCATCTGAAAACTGCCGTCGGCGTTCGGCGGAATGTGCAGTTCTTTGTAGCCTTGTTCGAGCCAGCTTTGCGCGAAATCGAAGCGCGAAATGCCGCCGCGCAGCATCGAATTTCTGACGGCTGAATTTGCGCCGTCGGTGGCGATCAGCGTATCGCCTTTGATTATTTTGCCGCTGTCAAATTTTGCGTCGCCCGTCCGAGTGTCAAAACCGGCGCATTTTTCGTTGAAATAAAACTTCACGCCGGAATGTTTTTCCGCTTCGTCAATCAGCGCGGCGTTGAGTCCGGCGCGTGAAACCGAGTTGATAAATTCGCCCTGTCTGCCGGAATACGGGAGAAATTTCGTGCTGCCGTCGAGATTGTGAATCATCCGCCCGAACATCGGCACGGCTTCGGCGAGCATATATTCGTCAAGTCCGACTTCTTTTAACGCCGCGATGCCGCGATTTGAAAGCGCGAGATTGATCGAACGTCCGGCGGCGATTTCCGCCGAACGCAAATCGGGACGCGATTCGTAGATTTCACATTCGATGCCGCGTTTCGCCAAATAAATCGCCAGCAGCGAACCCGCCAAACCTGCGCCGATGATGATTACTTTTTGTTTTGCCATTTTAGCTAAAAAGTTTAAAAAACGAGTTGCGGACAAACGCGGATGATCGCTGATTTTTTTGAAATATGCAGTTGAAAAAAGTATTTTATTTTCAACAATTCTACAATTTTTGATAACTCTGTAAAATTGCCGTCAATAGCTTTTCACAGCGGCAATCCGCTTAATCCGTGTTCATCCGCGTCCCGTTTCTTTTTGTTTTCAAACAGTTCCTAAGTTTACCACGCCAACCGTTACTTTTCCGTCACGAAAATCCTGAGCAAATTTATAATTATAATTCGTCAATCTGACGGCTGAACGAACAGCCTTTTGAAATTAAATTTAGAAACGAATTTCAGGCGCGGCAAATTTATTAATTGAAACAGGTGAATATGAAAAGGTTAAATTGGCGGCAGATTTTGAGTCTCACTTTCTGTATGATGTTCGGCATTGCGGTCAACTATTCGCAGACCGCCATTCCGCAATACGCCAACGCGCAGGCGAATTGGCAATGGGCGGCGGCGAAAGACGGCATCACATATATCCCGGTTTGCTGGGAAAACCCGACGGGTTTTGCGACCGAAACGCAATGGGTCAAAAGCGCGGTCGAACGCACTTGGGAAAGCGTCGCCAATGTAGATTTTTACAGTTGGGCGCAGTGTTCGTCGAGTAACAACACCGGCATTCGGATTATGATTTCCGACGAGCGTTCAAATTCCTATATCGGCACTTCACTAAAAAATCGCGTCGGCGGAATGCGTCTGAATTTCACCTTTAACAATTTTTCACCGAGCTGTCAGGCGGAAAATAAACGCCAATACTGCATCCAGTCAATCACGGTTCACGAATTCGGACACGCGCTCGGTTTCGCGCACGAACAGGATCGCAGCGATTCGCCGTGCAAGGAAAGTCAGGCAGGTCTCGGCGGCTGGAAACTGACGGCGTATGATCCCGATTCGGTGATGAATTACTGCAATCCGCATTGGAACAACGACGGGCGTTTGAGTGTCAAAGACGTGCAGGGAATTCAGCTTCTTTACGGCGCGAGAAAAGCGGTTCAGCCCGACGCGAACGCGACGGCGGCATCAGGCAAATTTTACGTTTCGGACGCACTCGACGGCGACAGCGGACAGGTTTGGGAAAGCGTCGTGATGGATTTGAAAGGCAGCAAATACGGTTCGCGGGTGTTTTTTCAGGTTAATTCGCAAGCCGCTAAACAGACGCGCTACTGGAATTATCACGGTGCGGGAACTTATTGTTACAAAATCTGGTCAAGCACGATGTTTTCAAACAATTCGACCGCCAAAGGCTACGGCGAAGGCTGTTACACATTCAAGGAAAACGGCAATTACGCGGTCAATCTGGTCATCAGAGGCAAAAATGCCGACGGCACCTGGATGCTCGGCTTAGAGTAAATTTTATTTAACGCGTTCAAAATTGAAGTAAAGTGATTTCGGGTTTAAATTATAAGAATGAAAATTTTATCAGTCTGCGTCGGTCAGCCGCGCCTCGTCGAATATAACGGCGAACCCGTAGCGACGGCAATTTACAAATTTCCGGTCGAAGGCAAAGTGCGCGTGTTGGATTTTAGTCTCGAAGGCGACGCTCAGGCTGATTTGCGCGTTCACGGCGGTTATTCAAAATCGGTTTATGTTTACCCGTCGGAACATTACGAATTTTGGCGTGAAGAACTGCCGGAAATGGAACTGCCGTTCGGCATCTTCGGCGAAAATCTGACGAGCGAAGGTTTAACGGAAAAAGACGTGCGCGTCGGCGACCGTTTGAAAATCGGCACGGCGGAATTTCTTGTCACCGAACCGCGCCAGCCTTGCTACAAACTCGGCATTCGTTTCGGACGCACCGACATCATTAAAAAATTTGCCCAAAGCGGTCGCAGCGGCTTTTATCTCGCCGTCGCCAAAAAAGGCGAACTTGCCGCAGGCGATGTGATAGAAATTATCGAACGCGAAGAGTTCGGCATTTCGATTGACGAAATCGTGCGCGAAAAATTTAATTTGAAATAGAATATCGAGGCAAGAAAAGCGTTTACGCAACAGAGATGTTTGCTATTTGATACGCGCTTTTTTAATCCGCGAAATTCCAGATTCCGCATTCCAACTCATCAAGCGAAAATTCAATCGCTTCGGGTTTCAAACGCATCGCGTAACGCCGCAGATCGCTCGTTTCGTATAGCATCGTCATCATCATCAGGCGTTTCCGCATCGTTTCGTCCAAATCTTTTTCAGCGTAGCCGTAAGCCTTGAAAAATTCGCGCTGATTTTCGCGCTGACCTTGAATCATCAGCAGTCCGACGGCTAAAAACTCATATTCGTGAAAGCCGCGCCGCGAATCGGCAAAATCGAAAAGTCCCGAAATATGCCACGCTCCGTTCGTTTCCAGTAAACGTAAATTTCCGAAATGAAAATCGCCGTGCATAAAAACGGTCGGTTCGGAAACGGGAATTGATTTCAAATTTTCTTCGATAAAGTCAGGCAGCGCGTCAATAATTTTCGCATTTACGCCGTGTGCGATTTGCCGTTCGATAAATGTCGCCGCGCGATCTTCGACAAACGCCGCCCAATTATCTGCAAAACCTTCGGCGGAAAGTGCGTGAATTGATTTCAAGCCGTGCGCGAGTTTTCCGACAAATTCGATTTGTTCGCGCGGCGAAAACCTGAGCCAATCGGCGCGTGAAATTTCCGCGCCTGACATCTGCGTCGTCAAAAGATAATCGAATCCACCGATTTCTCCGTCAGCAACAATTTCGGGCGTAGTAAAATCTATCCGTCGGGCAACAAATTCGAGCGCGTGTTTTTCGCGTTCAAAACATTCTCGAAACGGTCGGTATATTTTCAGCGCGTATTGTTCATCAATCAAAAAAACAATATGCTCACCCTGCGCCGCGCGTTTCATTTCGGCAATAGAAATAGTGTGCCGCGAACAAATCTGCCGCGCCGCTTCAAGCCAAATTTCATCGTGCAAATGCGCGTCGAAATCCTTTGAATTTTGTATCGAAGGGAATTTCATTAACTTCTTGATAAACAAATTAAGATATTTGCCCACGAAACACACGAAAGAAACAAAAAAAAGACAATAATTTTTGGTTTTTTTCCTGCTTTGCGTGCATTTCGCAGGCAAAATATTCTTTTCTTAATTCAAACAATTCTTCAAAATCTCGACAAATTTCCAACAATCCGCAAACGAATTATACAGTGGCACGGGCGCAATACGGATGACATCGGGTTCGCGCCAATCGGCGATTACGCCGCGTGTCGAAATTGATTTGAACAGGGTTTTGTCGGCATTTTTGACGCGAATCGAAAGCTGACAGCCGCGCATCGTTTCGTCCGCAGGCGTAATGATTTCGAGGCGTTCGTCGCGGATTTCGCCGAGCAGAAATTCGAGATAATTTGTCAATTTGACAGATTTTTCGCGTAAGTTTTTCATTCCGGCTTCTTCAAAAATATCGAGCGATGCTCGAAGTGACGCGAGTAAAAAAATCGGCTGATTCGAGAGTTGCCAGCCTTCCGCGCCGCGCATCGGGACGAATTCATCGTCCATCAAAAAGCGCGTTGCCTTATCGTGTCCCCACCAACCGGCGAAACGCGGCAGGTCGAACGAGTCCGCGTGACGTTCGTGAACAAACGCGCCGCCGATGCCGCCCGGACCCGAATTCAAATATTTATAGCTGCACCAACACGCAAAATCGGCGTTCCAATCGTGCAGTTCAAGCGTGACATTGCCCGCCGCGTGAGCCAAATCCCAACCGACGACCGCGCCGATTTTGTGTCCGGCTTTGGTGATCGCTTCGATGTCAAAAAATTGTCCGGTGTAATAATTAATGCCGCCGAGCATTACGAGTGCGATTTCGTCGGCGTTTGCTTCGAGCGTTTTGATGATGTCTTCGGTTCGCAAAATATCTTCGCCGTCACGCGGCGCGAGTTCAATCAACAAGTTTTGAGTCCCGCCTTCAGGCGGCTCTTCGTTCGCCGTCAAAGTTGATCGAGTATCAACGGATTGCCGCCTGAAGGCGGGACTCTGAACGAATTGGTGAAAATCAATTTGTGATTTAACGGCATATTGATCCGATGGAAACGCGCCTTTTTCAATGACGATTTTATTTCGCTTTCCGTTCGGGCGATAAAATGAAACCAATAATAAGTGTAAATTGACGGTCAGCAGATTCATCATTACCGTTTCGAGCGGTTTTGCGCCGACGATTGCCGCCATTTTTGCTGAAATTTCTTCGTGATAAGTCATCCATGGATTCGCGCCGTTAAAATGACCTTCGACGGCGAGGGTTTCCCAATCGTCCAACACCGATTCGATCCATTTTCGCGCCGTTTTCGGCTGAAGTCCGAGCGAATTTCCGGTAAAATAAAGAGCGTCTTTGCCGTCCGTGTGCTTTGGAATATGAAATTTTTCGCGGAAATTTTTGAGTGCGTCTTTTTCATCCATTTCGCGGGCGAAAAGTTCGTCTGATTTGTAGTTGTCTTGCATCATAAGTTTAGGTTTTATTTTACTTTAAATTTGCGCGGCGTAAAAAAGCAGTATTAATTTTCATCCGATTGAATGATTTTGGCGATTTGGTTTTTTTTACCGCTCAACTTATCATTTAAAAGCCGTCGCAAACTTAAAAATCTATGCAGAAAAAAATCATCTTAAACTTTTTGTTCGCTCCAATAATTTTTTGCGTCTGTACATTTTCAATTTCCGCGCAGGCGAATTGGATGACGGCAAACGCTGCGCTTCTCGGCAAAAAACAGTTGAACGAAATTGCGATTCCCGGCGCACACGACGCGGGAACTTTTGCGATTGAATCAACGAAAGATTCCGATCTCAAAGACGACTCTGCACCCGACAGTAAAAAGGTCAAACGAATTTTTTCGCTGCTCGGTCCGGTCTTTGACGATTGGGCGAAAACTCAGGAACGCACGACTTTGCAAATGCTTAACGACGGCATTCGCTATCTCGACATTCGCGTCTGCGTTGATAAAAAAGGCGTTTTGATGACCTGTCACGGCGTTTACGGCGCATCACTCGAAACGATTTTGGGCGACGTAAAAACCTTCGCCGACAAAAATCCGCGCGAAGTCGTGCTGCTCGGCTTTAATCATTTTTGGGATCGCAATTATCAAACCGAACGCGGCAAAAAATCAGGTGAAATAGAAGGTTTGACCGGTGAAAATTGGACGAAATTAACCGCTTTGCTTAAAAGAAAACTCGGCGGCGAACTAATCAGCGGCACGATATTCAGTCCGCAAAGCAAACTCGAAGATGTCTTTCAATTAAAAACAAATAATCAGGTCATCGCACTTTTTGATTCGCCCGATACGCCCGAAGGCGAATTTTTTTGGAAACAGCAGGAAGCGAACACTTGGGTTGAAGGTTATGAAATTGACCAATTTAAAAGCGGCACATTAAAGGTTTTAGAAAACGCCAAAAATGGACAATACACCGATAAATTCTATGCAATACGTTCATCGGTCACGCCTGATGAAAACGGGAAATTGATCGGTTTGAGTTTGATTTCCGACGAGCATCCGAAGTCGAACAGCGAACTCGCCGATCAGACGAATCCCGTCGCGCTCGGCTGGATCAAAAACGAATGGGCAGGGAAATATCCGGTCAATCTGATCTGGTCAGACTTTTACAACCGCGCCGATTTAGTCAAACTCGCTGAATCGTTAAATGGTATCAAAGTCAGTTTCAAAACAACTAAAATCGGCAAAACGACGAATTGGATGCGATGGAAAAACTCGAAAAAAGCTAATAAATGAACGAAAAACTTTTGTAAGCAGTCTAAAATGAATAACTTTACTTTTCGGAATAGCTGAAAGATTTATAAAACACACGCGAAAAAGTATGAAAATCACAAAAACAAATCGGCGCGAATTTCTTAAAATAGGTGCGGCGGGAATTGCTTCAATCGGAGTTTTGAATATGATAGATTCGCCTGAAACAATTCACGCGCAAACCGCAATCCGATTGACCGAAGCCACAATTTCAGATTTGCAGAACGCGATGAAGTCGGGCAAATTCACCGCGCGAATGCTGACGGAAGCGTATCTCGAACAGATCAAAAATCTCGATCCGAAAATAAATTCCGTCATCGAAATCAATGCCGACGCGCTTGAAATTGCCGACAAAATGGACAAGGAACGCAAAAAAGACAAACTTCGCGGCGCATTGCACGGCATTCCGGTTTTGATCAAAGACAACATAGACACCGCCGACAAAATGCACACGACCGCCGGAAGTCTTGCACTTTTGGACGCGCCGACACCGAAACAGGACGCTTTTATTGTCAAACAATTACGCAAAGCGGGCGCGATTATTATCGGCAAAACCAATTTAAGCGAATGGGCAAATTTTCGTTCGACGAAATCAATCAGCGGTTGGTCGGGACGCGGTTTGCAGACGAATAATCCGTATATTTTGACCGAAAATCCGTGCGGTTCGAGCGCGGGAACGGGCGCAGCAATTTCGGCAAATCTCGCGGCAATCGGCATCGGCACGGAAACGAACGGCTCGATCATTTGTCCGGCGACGCGTAACGGAATCGTCGGCATCAAACCGACGCTCGGACTCGTTTCGAGGTCGGGAATTATTCCCATCGCGCACACGCAGGACACCGCCGGACCAATGTGCCGCACCGTCACGGACGCGGCGATTTTACTCGGTGCAATCATCGGACACGACAAAAACGACGCAATCACGAACGACAGCAAACGCGGCGAAAAAGATTACACAATGTTTCTCGACGCAAACGGTTTGAAAAACGCCAGAATCGGCGTGGCGCGGCAGTATATCGGCAATAATGCGAAAGCAAAAGAATTATTTGAAAAAAATCTCGAAACTTTGAAATCAAACGGCGCGACTTTGATTGATGTCACATTCACCGAAGATTACAGCAAAATGAGCGACGACCGTTTGCTTGTATTGCTTTACGAATTCAAAACCGACCTTAATAAATATCTCGCGGCGCGTGGTTCAAACTATAAAACGCTCGCCGATTTGATTAAATATAACGCTGACAATAAAGAAAAAGAATTGCAGTTATTCGGGCAGGAACTTTTCGAGATGGCGCAGGCGAAAGGCGATTTGACCGACAAAGTTTACACCGACGCGCTCGCCAAAAATAAAGCCGCAACCCGCGAAAAGGGAATTGATGCGGTAATTTTGAAGGATAAATTAGACGCAATCGTCGCACCCGCCGCCGGCGCAACTTGGTCAATCGCGGCAGTCGCAGGATTTCCGTATATCACTGTCCCGGCAGGTTTTATCAACGAAATGCCCGCCGGCATCGGCTTTTTCGGACGCGCATTTTCCGAGCCGCAGTTAATCAAAATAGCCTACGCCTTTGAACAGCAAACCAAAGCCCGACGAACGCCGCAGTTTCTCCCGAAATCTCCAAATCCGTAAAGAGATTTGCCCACGAAATACACGAAAGAAACGAAAAAAATACAAAAGAGAATTTTTGGATTTTTCTTATTTCGTTCTTTTCGTGTATTTCGTGGGCAAATCTCTTAAATTCCTATTTCAGCTTTCGCTTCCGCAACTTTTTCGACCGCAAACTGCAAATTTTTAATCCCAAACTTGAAATTTAAATTTAGAATTCACGAATTTATTATTTCTATGGCAGGTATAACTTCATTCCAATCAGTTTTCCAAGCATTTTTTTGATTAGATTCAAACCAAGTTGCTCGACTTTTTTGCTCGGATTTCAGTTGTTCAAGATCAACTTTGATTTCGGGATTTTTCCACGTCTTACAAATTGTCTCGACGCGATTATTCATCTGTGAAATTAAACTTGCATCAAATTGCCGGACTTCATTAATAAAATCTTCTCGACTAATCCTATAATTTCCTTGAATTGCAGACCAAACAGGAATATTCTCAACCTTTATTTCTCGATTATCCCAACTAAAAATCACATCTTTTTCATCAGACCAAATCCAAATTCGAGCCGAAGGTGAAAGATAAAATGAATCGAGTAGTCTCTCATCAAGCCAAAAATCTACCTTCTCCGCAATCTTCCAACTTTCATCTTCGCTGATGCCTTTTGCCGTTTCGGATTCTTGCCAAGCATCTGCTCGACTTCGCAATGCAGAAAAATTTTCGTAATCGGAGTCAAGAAAATGCTGTAATTCATTTGGCACAGGCTCAATTATTGCAGAAATCATTGAGAGAGTATCTTCCCAAAATCGAACAACTTGATATTCGACGAACGTCGTTTCATATTGATATTGAGGAAAATTTTCGCGGAGGTGATTTATAAATTCTTCAGAATAGTTGAGTAAATATTCTTCGCCAACTTTCAAACGATACTTTCCGTCGGTGAAGCCAAACCAATGCAGATTCCTGTTTGGCGGTTCGCCCCAAGGCTGAACATTTTCAATCGGTATCAGCTGAAATTCAAAAATCATATACCGATTTCCGCCTTTGCTTCAGCGAATTTTTCAACCGCGAACTGTAAATCTTCGCGTGAATGCGCCGCCGAAACCTGTGTGCGGATTCGCGCTCTGCCTTTCGGGACGACCGGAAACGAAAACGGGATGACGTAAACACCTTTATTCAACAGCGATTCAGCCATTTTTGAAGCGACGACCGCATCGCCGAACATTACGGGAACAATCGGATGTTCGCCGGGCAAAACTTCGAGTCCGGTTTTGGCGATTTCTTCGCGGAAAAATTTTGTATTCGCTTCTAATTTATCACGCAGTTCGGTTGAATCATTGAGCATAACAATTGCCGCGATTGACGCGCCGACGATGGAAGGCGCAAGCGAATTTGAAAAAAGATACGGGCGAGAACGCTGCCGCAGAAGTTCGATAACTTCCTTTTTGCCCGAAGTATAACCGCCCATCGCGCCGCCGAGAGCTTTGCCGAGCGTTCCGGTGATGATGTCAACTCTGCCCATTACGCCGCAGTGTTCGTGCGTCCCGCGTCCGTTTTTGCCCATAAAACCGGCGGAATGACAATCGTCAATCATCACCAGCGCATCATATTTTTCCGCCAAATCGCAGATCGCGCCGAGATTGGCGATATAGCCGTCCATCGAAAAAACGCCGTCCGTCGCAATAATCTTGTTTCTCGCGCCGTTTGCCTCTTTCAGCTTCGCTTCGAGATCGTCCATATCGCTGTTTTTGTAGCGGTAACGCGCCGCTTTCGACAGACGAATTCCGTCAATAATGCTCGCGTGATTTAGTTCGTCGGAAATAATCGCGTCTTCCGCCTCGAACAAAGGCTCGAACAGCCCGCCGTTCGCATCAAAACAAGCCGCGTAGAGAATCGTGTCTTCCGTGCCTAAAAACTCGCTGATTTTCGCTTCGAGTTCCTTATGAATCGCCTGCGTCCCGCAAATAAACCGCACGCTCGAAAGCCCGTAACCCCAATCATCAAGAGCCTTATGCGCCGCCGCCACAATCGCCGGATGATCGCTCAAACCCAAATAATTGTTCGCGCACATATTCAAAACTTCTTGATCTGAAACTTTAATATGCGCTTCCTGCGGACTTTCAATCACGCGCTCGTTTTTATAAAGCCCCGCTTCTCTGATTTCGTTTAATTGATTTTCTAATTGATTTTGAATTTTTGAATACATATAAATTTATTTATCGCGCACATAAAGTCCGTGATTTATGCAGCCTTCCGAATCGAAGCGGTTTTTAATAATCGAGAAAAAAGTGTCGTCGCCGATTTCAAAGTTGCGAAAAATTGCGTAGGCGATTAAATCGGCTAATTGAATCAATCTCGACGCTTTTGAATCTAAAAACAGCGGAACCTCCGACAAATTTCTCAACACGCCCCATTGATGCCCGATGGTTCTAAAATCGGTCGCTAAAGATTGAATCGTTGTTTCGTAAGTTGATTTATCGAAGATAATCACGCCGCGCTGCGAGTCGCCCGATTTATGAAGTCTGGCTAAATAATGGTCAAAGCGGCTGGAAAGTTGTTCAAAGGCAAATTCGACGGAATCGGCGGGCGAAATTACCGATTTTTTGACGACGCTGGCAAACAGACGATTACTCGGATGTGAAGCCAAAAAGATTTTCAGCGCGTCTTCGATTGCGGAAATTCGGTCGGCTTTCGGAAATCTTCGGAAAATTCCTTTGCCGCTGTTCATCGGATTCCCGTGAAGTTCGACGCTCAACGGATCGGCAGGATTAAAACGGGCGGCGATGTCGTCCAATTCCTTGGCAATCCAAAATCCCTGACGTTCAAAAATACAAAATCCGGCTAAGACAAAATACTGCTGTGTCGGATCGCCGGAACTGCCTGATTCATCTGCGTAGAGAAGATACATTTTTAATCAAAAATAAAAATCAGCCAAGGGAAGACCCTGCTTCCGCGACCTGAAAAAGTCAGACCTCTTGACTGCACAAACATTATAACAACCATTGATTTTATGGTCAACAAAAGCATTCAACGACTAAAATAAACGCCGCATATATTCAAAACTTCTTGATTTGAAACTTTAATATGCGCCTCCTACGGACTTTCAATCACGCGCTCGTTTTTATAAAGCCCCGCTTCTCTGATTTCGTTGATTGTGTTTTCTAATTGATATTTAATATTTGAATACATAATAATGTTTAATTTTTAATGATTATCCTAACTAAACGATTTCTTTATTTTCTCGCTGTAATCTTTCCATTTGTTTGAATAGTTCAAATCTTGAGTGCTTAACGAAAGCGTTTTTAACTCATCAATGTTCATTAAGTTAAGCAACCCAATCGTAAACAATGATGGATTGAAGGCAGACTCAAAAATTTTCTTAAAAACAGAAGAATACTTCTGACACAAATTGAGAATAAGTTCTTTATCGGATTCAGAATTTAAAAAAGTACCGCTTTCATCGCTGTTATCCTTTAAATTTTGGCGGATATATCCAAATAGTGAGGCGGAAGCAGGATGAGTAATTTCGCACAATTCGGAGTACAAGTCGCAAATATCGCCTGAATCACCATCCTGCAAAATTTTGACATATTCTTTGTCTGATTTTGCTATAAGATTCAGATTGCCATTTGCAATATATCTTCTGTCTCTAGCTCCTAAAAAATGTTCAACAATATCTTCAAAAACATCCATTGAATGAAATGAAAAAACTTTATTTTCTTCTTTGAATTTTAATAAATACTCTGAAATTTGTTCATTATTATTTGCTATTGAGCTTGGCAGTCGTGATAAAGAGTATTTATTGTCAGCAGCAGAAAGCAAAAAACCTCTTAAAGAGCCACAGAAAACCATATAGTTCGGTTTTTCGTAGGATTTATTTATTCCTTCTAACCACTTATAACTTCTCAATAAGCCAGTAATGGAGGACAATCTACATTTTTCTAAAACATTAATGCAATACCAATATCTACCCAAAATTCTATCTTCATCAGCAAAACAATTAATTGCTTCAGGCGAGAATAAATGAAATCTGATTCCATTGGATTCCAATGAAATCTTTGAAACAATAGGAGTAAATTTATCGGTTAATTCTTCCAAATTCATATATTTTGATGTATTACACTTTTCCAAATACTTGTCGCCGCCAAAAATCTCTCTCCAATCCAAAATCAGTTTGCCAGAATTTCCTGCTTTCATCGCTTCAAAACCTTTCGCAAAATTACGGCAAATCCAACCAAGTTCGAAGCGAATTTTCGAGTTGTTCCGCATCGGCATCGGATAATTTTCCGACACGCTTTTTCACCAGAGTTTGTTTGATCGTGAAGATTCCGCGCTTGAGTGCCGTTTCGACATTTAAACCTGCCGCTTTCCAGTCGGCTAAAACGAATTCGCCCGCGAGCAGATTGCTTGTCTTGCTAGTGAGCGCGACGACGAATAAATCCTGCGAAACGTGCGGCGCATTGACGACAACTGCCGGACGGACTTTTGAACTCGTCAAATCCGAAAAAGGGTAACGGACAAGCACGATTTCAGGCTTCGAAAAGTTCGGCATAAACGTCATCCTCCTCGCCCGCCCAAATCTCGTCCAAAGATTCGGAACTCGCCGCTTGCCAGAAATCGTTTTCGTCTTCGACCAAAAGCGTCACCAAAGCGCGTGTTCCATCCGGCGCATCAACATTACCGAGCGTTTCAATTTTTCCGTCGTGAACAATTCCCCAAACTGTTTCTAACATATATTCTTCACCTCACTTCAGAAATTATAAATCAAAAAACATTCTAAATCTCGCTCCAATCCAAAATCACTTTGCTTAAATTTCTTTACGATTAAGATTCGTGCGCTTCCATATACGAACGAAGCAGAGCATTGATTTTGGTTTGATAACCTGCGCCTTGCTGTTTATACCAATCTAAAACTTCGCTATCAACGCGCAAGGTCAGTTGAGTTTTGCGCGGTGCCGGTTTCAAGCCGCGCCGGACGATTGCGCGGGCGAACATTTCAGTTGAAATCTCTGGCGTTTCCGCTAAATCAATGTTTTCGTTCTTTTGTCCGTCAACGCGCTTCCAATCAGTCTGCGATTTGTTTGAAATAGTTTTCTTCTTCATTGCTTGTTGCCTTTCTGACGCTGATAATACGAATTAATTCGTCGGTTTCCGTATGCGTAACGGCGACCGCACGACTTTCAAAAAGTCCGAATGTGACGAAGCGTTTTTCGCCATAATCAAAACGGTCATCGAAAATCGTTGCCGTTTCGCCGGCAAATACTTTTTCAACCTCGACGAAATCAAAACCGTGTTTTTCAATATTTGACAGGCGTTTTTCTTCGTCCCATTCAAATTTCATAAATAAATATGTAACTACAAAATGTAACTACACTAAATTGATTGTATGACGATTCTACAAATATAACAAACTAAATCTCGCTCCAATCCAAAATCATTTTAACCGTATTTCTTTCAAGCATTATCTTCCCGCGATTCGCACTTTTGTTTCAGTAACGGTAACGAATTGTTCAGGCAATTTTTCGGCGTAATTTTCGAGCAATTTTTCTAAAACTTTGATTTTGTTAATTGCTCTTTCGTCGTCGAGTCGCATAAAAATAATGCCGTGATGTCCACGCCGTTCACGAAAAATTATTTCGCCAAAATCTTTGTCGTTGGTTATCAAAATCCAATTTTCGACAAAAGTCTTAGTTAAAATTTCGTCATCGGTCATTCCGCGTGATTCATCAAAAACTGAAAAGACTTCGTAATCTGCATCACGAAGCCATTTGGCGACTTTCGAGCCGGTGCATTCATCAACGAGAAAACGCATTTACGCCGTCTCCAAAACGAGCGGCATAAACTCCGTTTTGCTCATTGATTCCTTGGCAAACAGCAGACACGCCTGAATATCTTCGAGCGTTAAACCTTCGTATTCGTCCAAAATTTCCGCAGTTGTCGCATTATGCGCGAGAAGATTTAAGATAAACTCGACCGTCAGCCGCGTTCCGCGAATGACAGGTTTGCCGACCATAATTTTTGGATTCAGCGTAATTCTTTCAAGTAAAATTTTGTCGTTCATATTTCGATTATTACACAGCTAATAACAGTTTGGCACGATTTCAGGCTTCGAGAAGTTCGGCATAAACGTCGTCCTCCTCGTTGTCCCAAATCTCGTCCAAAGATTCGGAACTCGCCGCCTGCCAGAAATCGTTTTCGTCTTCAACCAATAATGTTACCAAAGCGCGTGTTCCTTCCGGCGCGTCAACTACGCCAATCGTTTCAATTTTTCCATCGTGAACGACTGCCCAAACTGTTTCTAACATAAATTTATTTCCTCACTGATAAAATTATAAGCCAAAAGATTTTAGATTCGGTATTGAATCTAGCTTCAATTATCTTTCGATTATGCGCTCGTTTTTATAAAGCTCGCTTCTTTGATTTCGTTGATTGTGTTTTCTAATTGATTTTGAATTTTTGAATACATAAATATTAAAATTACAAGCCTATTTTTTACAGCAAGACTGTCAAAAGCGAAATTGCAAGACAAATAGTTCCTAACCCAAGAAAAATTGCAGAGCTGGCAATCATCACTTCACATAGTTGTAATATGTCATTGCGGTCCTCTGCCTCTGTCTCTGCTTCAGTTTTAACTTTACACATAATTTCTGGGGTTTGTTCTTCAAGAGGATTTTCCTCATATTCCTTTAATCTCAAATATCGAATATGATAAGCCATGAAATCTGAAGAATAATACCGATGTATAAGAGTAGAGACAACCGCCAAAGCAAATGAAACAATGCTGATTATACTGAGGACTTTAATAGCAGGCGTTATGGAATCGGTTCTGAAAATACTATTACTATCTTTCAACAAATAAGCATATGCTCCAATTCCTATCAGAGCGAGTCGAAGTATTTCAGCAGAGAAACTTTGATACTTATCAATAATCTGAAAATCGGATTTTACTTGATTTTCTTTTATTTCTATTCTACCCAAATTTAACCCAAGATTCTTGGATTTCTTAGACCGTGTTTTAAAAACTAATTTTTTTATAGATTCAAGCATATATTTGTCTATTAAATTAAAGTCATTCTTTGGTTTACGTTTTTGGATAAAATCCTTAAATCTCGCTCCAATCCAAAATGACTTTGCCGCTGTTGCCTTCCTTCATCACTTCAAAACCTTTGGCGAAATCTTTGTAAGAATAGCGGTGCGTGATGACGGGCGAGATGTCTAAACCGCCTTCGACAAGGACGTTCATTTGATACCACGTTTCATACATTTCGCGCCCGTAGATGCCTTTGACGGTGAGCATATTGAAGATGACGGTTTTCCAGTTGATCGAAAATTCGTCGGGCGGAATGCCTAAGAATGCGATGTTGCCGCCGTGCGTCATATTGGCGAGCATATCGCGGAACGCCTGCGCGTTGCCCGACATTTCCATCCCGACATCGAAACCTTCCTTCATTCCGAGTTGTTTTTGATAATCGGCGATGGAAATTTCCGTGACGTTGATGGCGTGTTCGATGCCCATTTCGTGCGCCAGTTCGAGACGTTTCGGATTAACGTCGGTGATGACGATGTGCCGTGCGCCCGCGTGTTTGGCGACCGCCGCCGCCATAATTCCGATTGGTCCCGCGCCGGTAATCAAAACGTCTTCGCCGAAAACTTCAAACGCGAGAGCCGTGTGAACCGCGTTGCCGAACGGATCGAAAATCGCCGCGACTTCTAAATTTACATCCGGGTTGTGCTTCCAGATATTCGTCATCGGAACGCTCATAAGTTCGGCAAAACCGCCGTCCGTATTGACCCCGACACCGAGCGTGTTCGCGCATTTAAACCTGCGCCCGGCGAGACAATTTCGACACCGACCGCAAACCAGATGACCTTCGACCGAAACAATATCGCCCGCGAAAAAATCGCTGACATTCGAGCCGACCTCGACGATTTCGCCGACAATTTCGTGTCCCAAAATCGTCGGAACTTTAATCGTGCTTTGCGCCCAAGCATCCCAATTCCAGATGTGAACATCCGTGCCGCAAATCCCCGTTTTCAAAACGCGAATCAAAACATCGTTAATCCCGATTGTCGGTTCGGGAACGTCTTCGAGCCACAAACCGACTTCGGCTTTGCTTTTTACAATTGCTTTCATATCAGTATTTTATAAATTTCAAATCTTAAATTTCAAATCTCAGATAAACGAATCTTTTTGCAAATTCAACTGTTGCAGCATCGCATTATCCCGAAGATTGGAGATGGTGCGAACGTTTCGGGATTTGGAAAAGCGTTTGGCAACAATTGAAAAAAACGAATAATTTGCGAAAAGTTTTATTTAGTTGCTTATATTTTTCGACTGATTATTTTCAGATTCCTGAATCTGCCGAAATGTTTCTTCGTCGTGTTGACGATTTATTTCATCCAGTCCTTGCATACCAAATGAGAAAATTATCTTTTTATGATTTCGTTTGATGACGGAGGTTGCTTTTGTTTGATTATCAAGGTCAATAACAAAATTCCCATCCATAATTTCGCTCCAAAGGCACGATTCCAAACCTTTCTTACTTTTGTAAGTAAAACCGTTTTCGTAAATTTTTAACTCATCTCTGACACCGCGCAGGCTATACCAAAGAGCCAACGGAAACGGCGGAATCAAAATCAAAGATTTAAGGATTGTAAAGAAAATCGTCGTGTATTTTTTCCACTCCGCGTTATAAGACAAATAAAGCGAACCGATTAAAAGATATATTCCCAGCAGAAAAAGGAAGAACAAAACAAGATGCGGCAAGAATTTAGTGAGTTTTAATTTGACGTGATAAACGCCTTTCAGTTCGCCAAGTGATTGATTTTGATTCACGGTTTTCATCAAAGTTTATTTAACTTTTATTTTAACATCAATTTCTCAGTTGAATGATCCATAGTCCAAATTCAGCCATTTCAACGCCGCGCCGTAAAGCATTTGGGCTTTGGCAAACTCGTCGAAATTTGCCGATTCTATTAACTTTCCGGGCGCGAGTTCGCCGAGCGGAAACGGGTAATCCGTGCCGAGCGCGATTTTGTCCGCGCCGAATAATCTGACTAAAATTCTCAGCATCAGTTCATCGTGAACAAGCGAATCGAGCCAGAATTTGCCGAGATATTCACGCGGATTTATTGAATTATCGGGAAATAAATCGGGGCGAACTTCAAAACCGTGTTCGATTCTGCCCAAAGTGTAAGGAAACGAACCGCCGCCGTGCGCGAAACAGATTCGCAGTTTTTTCAGCTTTTCCAATACGCCCGAAAATATCAAACTGCAAATCGCCCGCGAAGTTTCCGCCGGCATTCCGACGAGCCACGACAGCCAATATTTCGCCATATCTTTTTCGCCCATCATCTCCCACGGATGCACGAAAACCGCCATCGAAAGTTCTTCGCAAGCCGCGAAAAATTCGTAAAACTGCGGTTCGCCTAAATTTAATTGATTAACATTCGAGCCGATTTGCACACCGACCAGACCGATGCCTTTACATCTTTCGAGTTCGGCAATGGCAAGTTTTGTATCTTGCATCGGAACTGTGCCAAGCCCGATAAACCGCTTCGGAAATTTACCGACGATTTCAGCGATTCCGTCATTCAAAAACTGCGAAACTTCCGCGCCGTCAGCAGCTTTCGCCCAATACGAAAACATTACGGGAACGGTCGAAAGCACCTGCACATTCACGCCGAAACCGTCGCATTCTTCGATCCGTTTTTCCGCCGACCAACAATTATCTTCGACTTCGCGGAAAAATTTCCCGTCGTCCTTTAACATTCGCGCACAGCACAGTTTGTGATGTTCGAGCGTGATGAATCCGCCGTAGCCGAATTTGTCTTTCCAGCGCGGAATGTCGCGCGGCAAAATATGCGTATGAACGTCAATTTTCAGCATTCTTTAAATTTATCAGTCCAGCATTTGTTTTTCTAAAACCGCATTTGTCATAAAAAACTTGCAAGTGCGGCTCGAAATCAACGTGCAGCCATTCGATTCCGCGTTTTTTTACCGTTTCGACGGCTTCCTTTACCAGTCTTTTTCCGATACCGCGCCGTTGAAATTCGGGGTCAACCATTGTGTCCAGAATAAAGGCGTGAACGCCGCCGTCCCACGCCACATTGACAAAACCGATCAGCCGCGCCGAATGATATGCACAGACGAAGATTAAACTTCTTTTCAGAATCGGTTGAAAATCCGTCGGTTTATGACCGTCCGAATCCGCCGGTTCATTATTTCCCCAAGCAGCAGCGGATAATAAATTCAGTTCATCATTCGTGACGGGCGGATTGATACTGTAAATAATTTTATTTTCAAACTTCATTTTTAAAAGCGAAATCAAGAATGATTCGTTTGCCGTCTTCGTCCGATTTGAATTCGAGCGTTCCAGAAATTCCTTTCAAATCGTCCGTTCCCGAACCCGGCACGATTTTGCCCGACGCTTTCATTTCGTCGGTCATTCCGCCGTGGATGGCGACGAACGAACCTTTTTTGCCTTCGATTTCGATGAAAAAACGATCCATAATCGTGTAACCCGCCGAGCCGTTCGGTGACGCGCACATCAGCAGTTCGCCGACGCTTCTGCCGCTGACTTCGCCGTCAAAACTCTTCTTGACAAGAACACGCGAAAGCGTCGGGTTTTCCGTCGTTTCGTCCGTCGTTTGTGTTTCCCAAGCCGTTACTTGAAAAGGAATTGTAATTTGTTTGCTCATTTTATTTCACCTTCAATTTTTCGCCGCTCCAGTTTTTCCTGCGCGGCTTTTTCGTCCGAATCTTTTTTCGCTTTCATCAACTACAAACAAAGTTCGCGCAGTTTATCAACCTTTTTCAACCGCCGCACACCGCATACTCGATTCCGCTATCGTCCAAAGCGGAAATTATTTGTGATAATTCATCTAAAAGCGTCGCCATTTTTATTTGATTAGGATATTTTCGTTTGCTTTACTTCTTTTATCGTTGGCATCTTTAATTGACTCAATATTTTCAAGTTCCTTAATATAATCAACTGGCAATCCATTTTCGATTGCGCCCGCTAAAATAAATTCTTTATACCAAATTGTAGTGAATAAATTCATCATTAATTGATTCATTTTCTACAATATAAATTTGTGCAGAGCAAATAATTTCATTTTAATACAGGACAAAAAGTAATTGATATGTGAAAAAAGATAAGCATTGAATTGAAATCACTTTAATAAATCTAACAAATTTAAGAAAAGGAGAGTTTCAACTCAATGGATATTTACTCGTTAGAGCAAACACTAGACAAGAATTTAAGTTGGAATCGGGCGAGAATCAAGTTCTTAGCACGTTTTTTGATTGCATTGTTTCAAGTTCAGACGGTCAATTTGACAAAAATAGCTTGTGGTTTTGCCGGAACAGCCAAGATTGCTTCCAATTATAAGAAGTTACAGAGATTTTTGCGGGTTTTCTATATCGCAAGTCGAGAGCGCGCATTTAGTGTTGCGGTTATTGAAGACCGAGCCGAAATATACGATTGCGATTGACCGCACGGAATGGCAGTTAGGCAAAAATGGGTGAATATTTTGGTGCTGTCAGTCACTTATCAAGGCGTTTCGATTCCATTATTTTGGACGCTGACGAGTGAAAAAGGCTGTTCGGATAAGGCGGAGCGAAAGGCAGTATTGCAGCAATTTATTGACGAATTTGGCGGGGAAAGTATTCGTTTTGTGACGCGCGAGGCGCGAATTTTTTTCAAAAGAGTGGTTCGCATATTTGATTGAAAACGAAATTTCAGATAGGCTGGGAATCAAAGCGAATTATCAAATCACGAACTCACGCGGCGAACCAATCAGAGCATCTAAATTATGCCGGACATTGAAGATAAATGAACGGCGGGAATTAAAAGGGCGGCGCAAATTATGGAATAACCCGGTTTATGCGGCAGTTTGTAAAAAGGAAGATGGCGATAATGTGTTAGTGATTTCATCGGAAGAAAGCGGCAAAATACTATTTGAATACGGCGAGCGATGGAAAATAGAAACCTTATTCTGAATCTTGAAAACGAGAGGATTTCGGTTCGAAGAGACCCATTTAAAGGAAACGGAAAGAGTGAGTAAGCTATTATCATTATTGACGATAGCGGTAAGTTGAGCAATCTTGACGGGCGAATTGGAAGTCACGCAAAACCCCTTGAAAACAAAGAAACACGGAAATTTGGAGAAGAGTATTTTCCAACTCGGATTTGAAGTCTTACGAAACGGCTTCTGCCAAATCACCACAAATCGGAGGCAAAAGCAACGATTCCAACAACTTACGTTACTTTTGTCCTGTATTTAGAGAAAATATATTAGACATCTTCCAAAATAAAATGTCTTATTAAAGTATTCAAGTCTTGAATTATTCAGCGTGTGACAACAGGATTTCCGCGTTTCGCGGCTTTTAGCCACGCTCATTGACGGCGTGGTCGGCAGTTATCGGTAATTCATCGAGCGCGTTTTAACGTGCTTAATTTGCGCGGCTCAAGCCTGTCGGAAAGGACGTTGAAACGCCCTCAGACGGTATTTTCAATGTTGACCACGCCATCAACGGGCGTGGCTAACAAGCGTGCGAAGCGCACGAAAGCCGGTTGTCACACGCTGAAAACCGTTAAATCCAACGATTATTTTGGAAAGATGTCTATTATGAATTTTAATTACAAGTAAGTAAGTGGACAAAATAATTTTCAAGATGTTTAGAGTCCCGTCTTCAGGCGGCTTTTCCGACCGCGAACGGCGGCGGAACGCTTTGAGCCGTCTCAAGACGGGACTCTAAACTTCCGCCGCACATCTTAAAATTTATGATGTCCGACTACTTACGTTAAGATGTTTTTAATTGCCGATTGCCGAAAAATATGCAGCGAATCATTTTATTTATTTTGTTTGCCGTTGTTTTATGTCTGCCGTCGAATATCTTCGCGCAGGAAGAATCTTTTGACAAAAAGGTTGATAAATTGCAGAAGATTGACGGGTTTATGCCGCTTTATTGGGACGCGAAAGGCGGGAAGATGCTGTTGGAGATTTCGCGGTTTAAGCGTGAGTTTCTTTATCAGGTTTCGTTGCCTTCGGGTTTGGGATCGAATCCGGTCGGGCTTGATCGCGGACAATTGGGGCGGACGTTTGTCGTCTATTTCGAGCGCGTCGGGCAGAAGGTTTTGATGATTCAGCCGAATTATCGTTACCGCGCTTTGACGACGGACGAAGCCGAAAAGAAAGCCGTCGCCGAATCTTTTGCGACTTCGGTGATTTACGGTTTCAAGATCGAGGCGGAAAAAGACGAGCGCGTGTTGGTTGATGCGACGGCGTTTTTGATGCGCGATGCACACGGCGTGATCGAGCGTTTGAAACAGGCGAAGCAGGGAAATTACAAGGTTGACGATTCGCGGAGCGCGTTTTATCTCGAACGAACGAAAGGATTTCCGAAGAATACCGAGATCGAAACGACTCTCACATTCGCGGGCGATGATGCGGGAAGACTTGTTAATTCGGTGACACCGACGGCAAATTCCGTGACGGTGCGCGAACATCATTCGTTTGTCGAATTGCCCGACGAAAACTACAAACCGCGTGTTTTCGATCCGCGTGTCAATTCGATTCCCGTGACTTTTTATGATTACGCTTCGCCGTTTACCGAAGCGATTGAAAAACGCTGGATCACGCGGCATCGTCTGGAGAAAAAAGACCCGAACGCCGAGGTTTCCGAAGTCGTCAAGCCGATAGTTTATTACGTTGATAACGGTGCGCCCGAACCGATTCGTGCGGCGTTGGTCGAAGGCGCGTCGTGGTGGAATCAGGCGTTTGAAGCCGCCGGATTCAAGAACGCATTCATCGTTAAAATCCTGCCGAAAGACGCTGATCCGATGGACATTCGCTACAATATGATCAATTGGGTGCATCGTTCGACGCGCGGCTGGTCATACGGCGCGTCGGTCACAGACCCGCGCACGGGCGAGATTATCAAGGGCAATGTTTCGCTCGGCAGTCTGCGGATTCGGCAGGATTTTATGCTCGGCAACGGTTTGCTTCCGGCATACTCTTCGGGCGATGAAAAGAGTTTTTGCGCGTTCGGCGATTCGCCTGATTTGAACTATTTAGCGGAAAACGACGCGGACCAAACGGCGATGTCTTTAGCAAGAATTCGGCAGTTGGCGGCGCACGAAGTCGGACATACTTTAGGTTTCGCGCATAACTTTGCGGCGAGTGCCGACAATCGCGCTTCGGTGATGGATTATCCCGCGCCTCTGGTTGAAATTAAAAACGGCAGGTTGGATTTGTCGAACGCCTACGCCGTCGGCATCGGCGCGTTTGATAAATTCGCAGTCAAGTTTGCTTATACGCAGTTTCAGACGAACGCGAACGAAGCGGCGGAACTCGAAAAGATTATTGATAAAGGCGAGTCGGACGGAATGCTCTATATTTCCGACGACGATGCCCGCGCAATGAATACGGCGCATCCGCTGGCGAGCATCTGGGACAACGGCAGCGATCCGGTCGAATATCTGCGCTATGAAATGAAGGTGCGCCGCATCGGGTTAAATAATTTCGGCTTGAACAGCATCCCGCAAGGAACGCCGCTTTCCGAACTCGAAAAAACTCTGCTGCCGCTCTATCTGCATCACCGATACCAATTAATTTCGGCATTGAAATCGGTCGGCGGAATATATTTTACCTACGCCGTCAAAACCGACAGAGGCATTTCGCCAAGCAGATACCGCGAAATCGTCGCGCCGGACAAACAACGCGCCGCTTTAAATACCGTTCTCGACACGATCAAGCCGGAAGAATTGATTTTCCCGGACAATATCCTGAAACTTTTGCCGCCACGCGCCGACGGTTTTGCCAACGGCACGGGCGAATACTTCGACAAGCGCACCGCTCCGGTTTTCGATTCAATCGGCGCGGCAACCATCGCCGCCGATGTCGCAATTTCAGGCTTACTTGCGCCCGAACGCGCCGCGCGGATGATCGAATTTAACGCCGAAGACAAACAATATCCGCATTTCAAAGAAACCGTTGACGCGCTGATGCTGCGAATCTGGAAAACGCCGAAGCCGACAAACAATTATCAAGCCGCGATTCTCGCCGCCGAACAAAATCTGCTCGTCCAAAGATTAATGGATTTGACCGCCAACGCCGAAGCCGCGCCGCAAGTCCGCGCTGTTTCAAACGAAGCTCTGCATCAACTGAATGAGAGTTTGAAAATCGAATTGAAACTCAAACCCGACGCGAATAAACGCCTGATCGAACAGGACATCGAAAGATTTTTAACGCGTCCCGACGCGCCTCGAATGCGAACGCCGGTTTTGCCCGTCCCGCCGGGTGATCCGATTGGAAATTAAAGGTTGATAAAGAAATTAAAGGGAAAGGCGGACGTTTTTAACACAAAAAAAAACGTCCGCCTTTGATTATTTCAAACCCGAATCAAACTACTCAGCAATAGTGATCGCGGCTGATTTGCTGTCTTTTTTCTCGCCCGAATCATTCATCATATCGGCGTTGAGTTTGTAGCTTCCCGCCGGAACGCCTTCGGTCACGGGCAGCGAATACATCGCCGGTGCGTCGCCGTCAACATCGAGCGAAACGTCAGAACCTTTCAACGTCGCGCCTTTGTCGTCGGTCAAATAAAGTTTGACTTTGACTTTGCCCGGATTATTGGAAACCGACGCTTTCCCGTAAATGGTATCGCCGTGATGAAAAGCCGCCGTGTCCGCGCCGTCTTTAGCGTTGGAAACCTTGAAACTGCTTAGATTTGCCGTGCTGAAACTGCAAGCCTGTGCCATCAAAATAAATGACGCAACGGCAAACAGTAGAAATAAATTAACGTGTTTTTTCATAGATATTATCTCCTCGAAATATATTTAGAACAGGTAATGCAGGGAATAGAACGGATGGTATCTTGATAGTTGCCGATAATCAAATATAAATCACTTTAAAATAACAAAGCCGTGATTAAAACCACGGCTTCGAGAAAATAAATTCAAACTAAATTAACGGTAATATCTACGTTTCTTCGGTTTGATTTTGTAGGTATATAACGCCGAACCGCCAGCACCGGCAGCAGTTCCGATCAACGCGCCTTTTTTGCCGCCGATGATTCCGCCAAGCAAAGCACCTGCACCCGTTCCGGCTGCAATGTTAACCGCGTTACGGTGACGACGATAAAAACTGGGTTTTTTGGCGACGCGGGCGTAATGAACGCGTCCGTCACGTCCGACATAACGCCTGACATACGTTTGGGCTGAAGCTCCAATCGGCATCATAATTGCGAACAATGCCATCATAAATAATGTAATTAAGTATTTTTTCATTTTATTTCTCTCCTTTGACAGTCGGTTCGTGAAATGCCTTTTAAACAATTCACAACCGCTTTAATAATGTGAACTGCAAGCATTATGCCAAAAGAAATTTAGAGAAAATATAGAGCGTTTTGTATGCTTTCGATGCGGAAAAAAACTATTTTTTCAGCGAATAAACCAAAAATTAAGAGTCATTTGATCGGCAAAAGACTCTCGGGAATGATTTCCAAATTAGTAAACGGGCAAAAATAGCTGCCACCGGAACGCAGGCAGCCTTGCCTGCGTGTCATATAAATTAAAAGCAAACCCGCAGGCAAGGCTGCCTGCGTTCCGTCAGTCGGTATTGCATTTCAATCAAATTTATTTTTGAACGATTACTTTGTGTAAAGTGTGTTTAGTTAAAAAAATGTAGAACGAACTTCGTTATTGAGATATTGATTGAGAATAGGTTCGAGCTTGTCAAAATCCAGCGGTTTATTAATCAGATCATCGCATCCGGCTTCGATAGCCTGACGGTAATACGAGTTGCCGTAAGCGGTGACGGCGATAATCGGAATTTTGCCGAAACCGTTGAATTTGCGAATGGTCTGAGTCGCAGTCAAACCGTCCATTACCGGCAAAGACAAATCCATCAAGATTAAATCGGGGACATTGGTTTGTGCTTTCTCGACAGCTTCTTGTCCGTCTGCCGCCTCGATAACGACAAATCCGAAACTCTGTAATAAAAACTTCATCATTGTCCGTGTGTCCGCGTAATCTTCAACAACTAAAACGGTTTTTGCCATAACAGCCCCCTGAAAACTTTAATGCCACTGCAAGAATACATAATTTATAGTTGTTTTAGCAATATAAAAAACTTATCGGCGCGAAACATTCAATTGCAGTTAGCTGAAACTCGCACTACATTAAGTGTTGCTTCAATCATATTTCATCAAAGTATCGGGAATTTACCGGAACTTGTTGAAAAGACATATTGATATTAAAATCTACAGCAATGCGGAAAGTTGATTTGATAATTTATAATGCCAGACAAATTTTGACCTGCGCTGCCGGAGAAAAGCCCAAAAAGGGAATTTCGATGCACGATCCGGGACTGATTAGAAGCAACGCACTGGCAATCAGCGACGGGAAAATAATTGCCGTCGGAAATAACGTCGAAATATCGAATAATTATTTTGCCGATCAGGAAATTGATGCGTCAGGCAAAACTATCACGCCCGGTTTCGTCGAATGTCATACGCATATCGTGTATGCGGGAAATCGTTTCGACGAGTTTGAAATGAAAATCGGCGGTGTCGAATATCTCGAAATTCTGGAAAAAGGCGGAGGAATTCTTTCAACCGTCCGCGCCACGAGAGAAGCCGATTTACAGAAGTTGATTGATTCTGCGCTTAAAAGACTCGATAAAATGCTGTCATTCGGGGTCACGACCTGCGAAATAAAAACCGGCTACGGTCTCGATACCGACAACGAATTGAAAATGCTCGAAGCCATTTTTCAGCTCGATAAACTTCACCCGTTGGACATCGTGCCGACATTTTTACCGGCGCACACCGTTCCGCCCGAATTTCGTCAAATTGCTGACGGCGCAGACAGATATGTTGAATTGATCTGCCAAGAAATGCTGCCGCAGGCGCAGCAATTGAATCAGCGGCAAACGCACGGAAAACCTATTTTCGCCGATGTTTTCTGTGAGAAAAATGCGTTTGATCTCAAACAATCGCGTCAGATTTTGGAAACGGCTCATTCATATAACTTTAAACTGAAAGCGCACACCGACGAATTTACCAATCTCGGCGCGTCGAAACTCGCAATCGAACTCGGCGCGACGAGCATTGACCATCTCGATATGATTTCCGACCGAGAAATCGGGTGGTTGGCTGAATCAGACACAATCGGTGTCATCACGCCGACGGTTAATTTTAATCTCGGCTCGAAAGAATTTGCCGATGCCCGTAAAATGATTGACGCGGGCTGTGCGATTGCCGTTTCAACCGATTATAATCCGGGAAGTGCGCCGTGTCCTTCGCTGCCGAACGCGCTCGCTATCGCCTGTCGTTATCAGCAAATGCTGCCGTCCGAAGCCTTGACAGCAGCGACGATCAACGCGGCTTTTGCCGTCGGAATGGGCGAAACACACGGCTCGATCGAAGCCGGCAAAGTTGCTGATCTCGTTATTTTCGACACTGTTGATTACCGGGAAATTGTTTATGAATTCGGCGGAAATTTGGCGGAAACCGTCATCAAAAATGGTATAATCGTCAAAAAAAATTAAATTAAAACATAGAAAAGACCAAAAAGATTAAAATCAAACTGAACCCCAAATTCAACCCGTTATGAAAAGAAATCTAATGCTTTTGTCGCTCTTTCTGTTGCTGTTTTCAGCAATCGTTCAAGGTCAGGTTACAGGTATCAGTAATTCGGCTTTCGGCTTAAACGGAAGGCTGCTCGCCGCCGCCGATTACAGTGGAAATCTGAGCGTTTGGGATTTGCCGACCGGCAAAGAAATACAAACTTTTTCGTTCAAACCCGATCAAACCGATGCGCTCGCCTTTTCGCCCGACGGCAAAACGCTCTCGGTTTTCGACGCGAAAAATTCGAGGATGCTTTTTCTCGATGTTGCCGCCGGGAAGGAAATCAAGCGTCTCGGTTTGCGAAATGTTTCGAGTTTGTTTAGCGGATTGACGATTTTTACCAGTAATGACAGTAAAACTCTCTGGCTGTTTTCTAATGCAAACAACGAAAGTTGGGCTATTGATTTAAAAACCAACGCGCTCAAACAAACCGAACCGATCAAAGGACATTCTTGGATTTTTGACACTTCAAAAAATTGGCTTGCCTATTATTCTGAAACTGACAAGAAAATCATCATATTATCGGCAAACACCGGCAAAGAGATGAAAAGATTTTCCATCGCCGAAAATTTTATCAGCAACGGCAAAGATGTTTCGATGAATTTGAATGTCAGCGGCGAAAAACTGTTTGTCACCCGCACATATTCAGAAGACGATAAAGAAAATTCGTTCAATAAAAATTATTTTCACGAGATCAAAGTCTATTCGACTGCCGACGGCAAGGAACTGACTCATCGCACGATTCCGGCTTCTAAAAACGGTCAGACGGTATTGAGAGGCGAGCCGATCTTTTCGCTCAGTTCGGATTCATTAAAGTTATTTTTGATTGAAAATCCCGGATTTTATGATGAAAGTGCCAAACCTAATCATCTGACGGTGCTTAGTGCCAATTCACTGCAAACTGTTGACAGCACGGATTTTCCCGACGAAAATTACGAGTGGTTTGAAACTACGCCTGACGGCAAAAGCATTTTAACGGCTGACCAAACAGGCAAAATCAAGGTTTGGACAAACGGCGCGAAAAAGCCGCCGCAAACGCTGTTTTCGACTGAAACGCCTTACGAACAGCTTGCCGTTAGTGCCGATGATTCAAAATTTGCGGGAATTTCAGCCAACGGTACGATTAAAATCTGGAATGCCGACGGCAAAGAACTGCAAAAAATTCAAACCGAACTGCCGCACGGGAAAATGATTGCGTTTAGCCCGAACGGACAAAATATCGTTTCGGTTCATACGTCTTCATATCAGGATTCTAATGACGATTCGTCGGAAAAAAGCATCGCATATTTCAAAATCTGGAATATTTCGAGCGGCAAACTTCTGCGCGAATTCGATAACCGATACTATTTGAAATATGCGCCGGAAAATTTTATAACTTACGACAAAAAAGGCGAACGCCTGATTGCCGACTGCACGAACGGCGAAAATAAAATAGACATTTGTTTGTGGAACGCCGAAACCGGCGAATTTTCGGCGCGTTCGTTCCCGATCAAAGGCAGCAACACGATTTCAATCTTTCGTTTGGGCGACAATCAGGCGTTCAGTTTCGGCAATAAAGAAAGCAAAATGCTGACTGCTGGCGAAGAAAATCAGTCGGATTATTTGATCTGGGATTTGTCGAATGAAAAACTTATCAAACAAACTTCCGACCTCGATGAAGTTTCGACCGCATTGGTCAGCGATCAGAAATCAACCGTTATTACAATTAATTCAGGTTTTTCCGAAGGCAGAAATTATTGGATTTTACCGCTCGATGCCAAAACAGGACTGAATACCAAAATGGAAGATTTCGGTACGGGTTTTATTCATCCGAATCAGGAAATCGGCGCAAAATTTACAACGACCGAGAAGACGGCGGCTGAAACTCCCGAACCCGTAAAAATACCCGACTTTTCGCCGCTCGATGCTAATTCGCCGAATGTTTTCCTCGAAAAACCCGATGATTTAGATAATGAAGTTCAGATTTTTAAGCTCGACGGTCAAGAAACGATTTCCAGATTAAAAGGTCACGCCGACAATCTGATTGATCTCGTATTTATGAAAAACACCACGCGCGTCGTTACTTCCGGCTTTGACCGCACGGTGCGTCTGTGGGATTTAAATAGCGGAACACAAATCGCAGCTTTGCGGTAAAATAGAACGGATACGAGAAGGACATTGAACACGGATTGGGCGGATTGGGCGGATTTTTTGTTGGTAAATTGAAAAATAAATTTAGTAGCGTGACTGCAAATAAATATAAAACATCAAATAAAATTGCAACTTTCGTTAGACGCGAATTTTCTGTTCTATGAAATCCGCCCAATCCGTGTTCAAATTCCTGACATTTTATGAGCGAAAGTTTGACGGAAATAATTTTAGACGGTGAAAGCCTAACTTTTGAACAGGTAATCGCTGTCGCGCACGGCAAACCGAATGTGCCGCGCGTCAAACTGTCTGAAACGGCTCGTCAAAAAGTTGCACTCTCGGCAAACGCCGTCTGGATTCTGCTCGACCGCGAAGAAATCGCTTACGGCATTACGACCGGATTCGGCGCGTTCAAAGACAAAATTATTTCACGCGGCGAGGTCGAAAAACTGCAAAGAAATATCGTCGTCAGCCACGCCGTCGGAGTCGGAAATCCGTTCGATATTCCGACGACGCGGGCGATTATGCTGATTCGCGCCAACACTTTAGCGCGTGGATTTTCCGGCATTCGGCTCGAAACGCTCGATTTGATGATCGAACTGATAAATCGCGGCATTCACCCGCAAATTCCCGAAAAAGGAAGTCTCGGCGCAAGCGGCGATCTTGCGCCGCTCGCACACGTCGCCTGTGTCCTGATCGGCGAGGGCGAAGCGGAATTTAACGGCGATATTTTACCGGCGCGTGAAATTCTCGAAAAGAACAATCTTCAACCCGTCGTTTTAGCCGCCAAAGAAGGTTTGGCGTTGACCAACGGCACGACCGTAATGACGGCGGTCGGTCTGCTCGAAACGGCGAAAGCGATTCGTCTGGCAAATCTCGCCGACGTTTCCGGCTGTCTGAGTTTGGAAGCCTTGAACGGAACTCTGATGGCGTTTGACGAGCGAATTCACGCGCTGCGTCCGCATCCCCGACAGATCGAATGCGCCAAAAATCTGCGCGAAATTCTCGCGGGCAGCGAATTTGTCCGCGAATTTTCGCCGTCGAACGTGCAGGACGCATACACTCTGCGCTGTATGCCGCAGGTTCACGGCGCGTGCCGCGATGCCGTCGCATATGCCCAATGGCTGATCGAACTCGAATTAAATTCGGTGACGGATAATCCTTTGATTTTCTGCGATGAAAACTGTGAGCAAATTGATGTCATTTCCGGCGGCAATTTTCACGGCGAACCGCTTGCGCTGGCGTTCGATTATCTGGCGATTGCGTTGTCGGAACTCGGCAATATCAGCGAACGGCGGATTATGCGTTTGACCGACGAATCTTCCAACGCGCATATTTTGCCGCCTTTTTTAACCGAAAACGGCGGACTTAATTCGGGATTTATGATCGTTCAATATTCCGCCGCCGCGCTCTGCACGGAAAACAAAATTCTCTCGCATCCGGCTTCGGTTGATACGATTCCGAGTTCGGCAAATGTCGAAGATCACGTTTCGATGGGCGCGACCGCCGCGCTCAAACTGCGGCAGGTCGCCGATAATCTCGAAAAAATTCTGGCGATGGAATTTTTCTGCGCCGCACAGGGAATTGATTTTCGCCGCAAACATTTAGGTTCAGACAAAAAACTCGGCGCACGAACGCAGCCGATTTATGAATCAATTCGCCGCGAAGTGCCGTTTATCGAGGAAGATTGCCTGATGTATCCGTTTATGAGAAAAATCGAAAAAATGGTCGCGGAAAATTTTCCGAATGCTTAAAATGCCGAAATTCAAAGAAGTTCTCAAACAACGATTAACGAATCGAAAAATCAAATTTTCGGAATTTTATAATCCGAAAAATTTGGTTGAAAAAACGCTTTTGCCCGAATACGGCGCGGTTTTCGTGGCGCAAAATCACGTCAAAACTGCGCCGAAAATTGTTTTTGCAAATGCAGCCGAAGTCGCTGAATTTCAGAAATCGCTGTCAACTGCAAAAGCCGTCATCGGCGGGTTTGAACTGGAATTGCAGACTCCGGCGATGAATGATCTTTTGACATCAATTAAACAGGCTGAAAAAGAAAATCTCACGATCACGCCGCGCGGCGCAGATTCGGCGCGGCGCGATTACGCGGGAACGATTGAACTCTGGGCAAGCCGCGTCAATCCTGCGCTTACACATTGGACTGCAAACGGCAGAATTTCCGTCGCCGAAGCCGAAAATATCAGCTCGCTCACGCCGTCAGCGCAGGTCGCGGAAGTTTTTCGTCTGGAAAAACAAGAGATTTTTTTCAGCAAAGACTTGAAAAAAACAATCATCTATTCCGTCGCGCCGCCCGGAGCATCGCAGCATCTCGCGCTGTTGGCGTTCGACGTGCGCGAATACAAAAACGAGCGCGTTCGTCAAATTCTCGCCGAAAACCGCTGGTTTCAAACCGTCGTTTCCGATCTGCCGCATTTTACATATCTCGGAGTTGAAGAAGAAAAATTGCCGAATTCGGGATTGAAAAAGGTTGAAAACGAAAATCAGATGTTTTGGATTCCGAATATGTGAAAGAAAATAGCCGCAAAAAGCGAAAAAAATAAAAAAAAGATTTTGATTCATCCTTCATCTTGCATCCTTCAAAATATGCGGGGCTGTTGTCTTTAAAATTAAAAAAGTCCGAATAGTTAATTCGGACTCGATAAATTTGAATACACCCGGCAAGATTCGAACTTGCAACCCTTTGGTTCGAAGCCAAATACTCTATCCGGTTGAGCTACGGGTGCGTGTGGTAAATTAAAAATTCAAAGTTAAAAACTGTCGTTATTTAAAATATCATATATCAACAGTTAAATTAAATAACTTCGCGTCGAATTATTGTTTGCCCTGAAAATCACGGCGGATGTATTTGACGAGATTGGCGATTTCCGCGTCGCTGATTTTGCCTTTGAAGGCTGGCATTCCTTCGTCCGACGCGCCGTTGTTGATGATTTCGACGTAATCTTTGTCGGATTTGCCTTTCTGACGGTCGGACGTTAAATCGGGAGCTTTGATTTTCGTCCCGTCAAATTCGGTTACGCCGCCTTTGCCGTCTTCTTTGTGGCATTTGACGCATTTTTCGGAATAGACGGTTTTTGCCGAAGCCAATTCGTCCGGCGCGGCGGTATTTGCCGGCGTGATTGAGTTGGCGTTGGCTGTGCTAACCGTTTTATTGACCGCGACATTAGCGGCATTTTCGGTCGGTTTTGCCTGCGAACAGGCGAAAGCTAAAACGGCGGCGAAAGCAAGCAAAACTATTAATTTTATTTTTTTCATAAACTCCACAATTAACTGACTTCAACAAAATAACAGATAATTTTATTATTTTCCATCTCGAAGGTTTGAGAGTTAAAATAGCTTTATGGAAACGAAAAAAATACTGATCGGCGGCGAATGGCGAACGGCGGCGGAAACGGTGACGGTGAAAAATCCGTTCGATCAAAATATCATCGCCGAAATTTATTCGGCTGATGAAAGCGAAAACGATGAGGCGATTGCGGCGGCGGAAATCGGCGCGGCTAAAATGCGCGGTTTGGCGCGTTACGAAATCGCTGCCGGATTGCGACTAATTGCCGACGGAATCGGGAGAAGAAAACGAGAATTTGCCGAAACGATTGCGCTCGAAGCGGCGAAACCGATCAAACTTGCTGTCGGCGAAGTCGAACGCGGCATTGCGACGTTTGCGTGGGCGGCGGGCGAAGCCGAAAGATTCGCGGGCGAAATCGTTCCCGTTGATACGTCTGCGACCGGCAAAAATAAATCGGCTTACACCAAACGCATTCCGCGCGGCGTGATTTACGGCATTACGCCGTTTAATTTTCCGCTCAATTTAGTCGCGCACAAAGTCGCGCCTGCGCTTGCTGCCGGAAATTCGATTATTATCAAGCCTTCCGACCGCACGCCTTTGACCGCTCTGCTGCTCGGCGAAGTCTTTATGGAAAGCGGTTTGCCGCCCGAAGCACTGCAAATCGTGCCGCTCAACGTCAAATATCTCGAACCGATTTACACGGACGAACGCGTCAAAATGATTTCGTTCACCGGCAGTGCGGAAATCGGCTGGCAGATCAAATCTAAAGCGCACAAAAAACCAATCACGCTCGAACTCGGCGGCAACGCGCCCGTCATTGTTGACGAATCGGCGGATTTTGAACCCTCGCTCACACAAACGACGACCGGCGCGTTCGCCTACGCCGGACAAGTCTGCATCTCGGTTCAGCGCGTGTATATCCACGAAAAATTGTTCGACGACTGGACGAAAAGGTTCGTCGAAAACGCGATTAACTTAAAAAAGGGAAATCCGCTCGACGAAACAATCGAACTGTCGGCAATGATTAATGAAAACGCCGCGAAAAAAGCGCAGAGTTGGATTGCCGAAGCCGAAAACAACGGCGCGAAGATTCTCTGCGGCAGCAGGCGAAACGGCGCGACGCTCGACGCGACGATTCTCACCGGCACAAACACGGAAATGCGCGTCGTCTCGGAAGAAATTTTCGCGCCGGTCGCCGTCGTCGAAAAATTCGGCGATTTTATGGAAGCCGTTGATCTCGCCAACAATTCAAAATACGGCTTGCAGGCTGGAGTTTTTACCAATGATTTGCGAAATACGCAGTTTGCCGCCGAAAATCTCGAATACGGCGGTATCATAATCAATGACGTGCCGACCTTTCGCGTGGACAATATGCCCTACGGCGGCGCAAAAGATTCGGGTTTCGGGCGCGAAGGCGTGCGTTACGCAATGGAAGAAATGAGCGAAACGCGGTTGATTGTGGTAAATTCTTAATCAAAAAATATGAACAAAATTATCCAAATTTCAGTTTTAATCACGGCGGCTTTTTTGTCCTTAAATTGTTTCGCGCAAGTGCCGACGCAGACTTTGCAAATTTCCGGTTTAAAGGAAAGCGTGACGGTGCGCCGCGATGCGCGTTCGATTCCTTATATCGAGGCGAAAAACGATGCGGATTTGTATTTCGCGCAGGGTTTTGTGACGGCTTCCGATAGATTGTGGCAGATGGATTTGTTTCGGCGCGTGGCTCGCGGTCAGACGGCGGAATTGTTCGGCAAACTGACGCTTGAAGAAGATAAACGCTGGCGCAAACTCGGATTTTCTAAAATCGCCGACGACAGTTTGGCGTATTTGGATGCGGATTTGAAAGCCGCGCTCGAAAATTACGCTCGCGGTGTCAATGCTTACATTGCGACGCTCGATAAAAATTCGATGCCGACGGAATTTCGCATTTTGCAGTATCAGCCGACCGAATGGAAACCGACCGACTCGATTGTGATCGGCAAAATATTGTCCGACGCGCTTTCGACGACGTGGCAGCAGGATTTGCTTCGTGCATCAATTAACGGTTTGGCGGCGGACAAAGTTAAAGATTTGCTCAATCAATCAACCGCTTATGATGTCGTGCTTTACGGCAAAGATACGAAGAAAGATTTTGATCCGAAAACTGATGTGCAGAAATCTAAAATGTCGGGAAAACTAACCGAATCGAAAACTGATTTTGACGATTTGGCGAAACTGGCGCAGAGAGAATTGGAGATTAGAAAAAGCTCGCTCGAACGCATCGGGTTTTATGCCGAAGATTTGGCGGCGAGCAATAATTGGGTGATTGCGGGCAAAAAAACGGCGGACGGCAAACCGATTTTGGCGAACGATCCGCATTTACAGCCGGGTGCGCCGGGAATTTGGTATCTGTCACATTTGTCTTCGCCGAATGTCCGCGTTTCGGGCGCGACGTTTCCCGGTTCGCCGGGAATCGTTCTCGGACATAACGAAAATATCGCTTGGGGCGCAACCAACGTCGGACCGGACGTGCAGGATCTGTATCTCGAAACATTTAACGCCGACGGCAAATATCAAACTGCCAACGGCTTACAAACGCCGACGACGCGCCGCGAGGAAATCAAAGTTCGCGCCAATCCATTTAAAACCGACACGGAAACAGTCACGCTCGATGTCGTCGAAACCAATCACGGCGTGATTTATTCAGAAGACGGCGGCAAAAAATACGCGCTCAGATGGACGGCGCGTGATCCGAAAAATAACGAACTCGGCGCATTTTTTCTGCTCAATCGAGCGAAAAATTGGGACGATTTTCAAACCTCGCTCAAAACCTACGGCGGCGCGGCGCAGAATTTTGTTTACGCCGACGCAAAAGGAAATATCGGTTGGTATGCGGCGGGCAAAATACCGACGCGCTCGTCCGGCGACGGTTCAGTTCCATACAACGGCGCGTCGGGCGAAGGCGAATGGACGGGTTACATTCCGTTTGAAGAATTGCCGCATCTTTATAATCCGTCGAACAATTTGATCGTCACCGCTAATCAGCGAACCGTCGGCACGGATTATAAATACTATTCGATTTTCGCGCGTGATACCGCGCTGCCGTGGCGGGCGCGTCGGATTTACGAGACGCTCAACGCCAAAAATAAAATCACGATGGACGACGTGCGCGACGCTCAATATGATGTGCAGAACATTCCGGTTTCCAATCTCGCCCGCGAAATCGTCAAAAGAAAAGCCGCCTCGAATGAAACTCTCGAAGTCTTGCAAGGTTGGGACGGAAAAATGAATGTTGATTCCAAAGGCGCGGTTTTGGCAAACGAAATCCGCAATTGCGCGGCAAATAAAATCGCTGACGACAATCAGCCCGTTCCGGCGTATGCGATTCGTGAACGAATTTTGTGGTGGGCAATCGAGCAAAACGCGACTCGTTGGCTGCCGAAATCTTTTGCGGGTTACAGCGAATTGCTGAAAACCTGTGACGGCGAAACTCGAAAAGGTTTGACACAAAAGATCGGCGCAGACCCGCAGATGTGGACTTGGGGCGCAGTGTTCAAGTCGCGTTTTCCGCATCCGCTCGCCGCCGCGCCGCTGATCGGCGGACAGTTTGCAACGCCGTCCGTGCCGATTGACGGCAGCGGACAAACGCCCGATGTCGGCTCAAACGTCTCGATGCGCCACATCGCCAGCCCCGGAAATTGGGACGCGACGCGCCACGTCATTCCGCTCGGTGAATCCGGCGACCCGAAATCTCCGTTTTACAAAGACCAATTTGAAATGTGGCGCACGGGAACGCCCGCGATCTTCCCGTTCAGCAGACCGGCAGTTGAAAAAGCAGCGCAAAGCGTGGTGGTTTTGCAGCCGTAAGTTGAGAGGAGAGATGAGGAGACGAGGAGATAAAAATTACTGATGTAATTTCAAAAAATATTTTTGTTAATATTTTCTCCAAATCATTAGAATTACATTTCCTCGTCTCTTCGTCTCCTCATCTCTTCAACAGTTGCCATAAAATCGCTTAAAATAATCGCCGCTGCTTCGGAATCAACTTTGGCTCGCGTTTCTTTGAGAGTTGCACCTTGCTGCCAAAGTCTGCCTTTGGCTTCCCATGAAGTCGCGCGTTCGTCCTGCAAATAAACCGGAATTTCGAGAGACAACCGGAAATTTCGCGCCAATCGTCGCGCTTCCGCTGACATTTCGCTTTCGCTGCCGTCAAAGTTATACGGCAAACCTAAAACCAATGCGGCTGCATCATATTCCGTGACAATATCTTTGATCTTTCGGAGCAGTTTTTTCCAGCCGGTTCTTTCAATCGTGCAGAGCGGTCGGGCAATGATTCGCAGTTCGTCGGAAACGGCGACACCGATGCGCTTCATTCCCAAATCGAGCGCGAGAATGCGCCCGGCGGCGGCGGAAAAAATCTCTGCAAACTCGGACGGATTAGTTGTTTGTTTGTCTTGCACTTGAAAATAGGTTGTTGGATAATCGTTTGTCAGTCTAATTTTTAAACGATTTGTAGATTACGTCAAATCGTCGTCATTTTTCGTCAGCAATAATTATAAAGGAAAAAATATGTCTTTTCGCAGCAAGTTTTTAGTTTTGGGCATTTCATCAGCGATTGCGCTTTACGTTTTTGTCGGCGGAATTTTAAGCCCCTGGGCGATCCGGGCGCAGCAGCCGATTAATGACGAAGGCGCACAGTTGCGGATTTTTCAATCGGTTTTGCAGCATATTCAAAACGACTATGTTGACACGCCGAATCTCGACAAAGTTCGCGGCGGCGCGATGCGTGGTCTGGCGAACGGTCTCGATCCGTATTCGTCATATTTAACCGCCGATCAGGTCAAAGATTTCAACGCCAAAAAACAGAACACGCTGGCGGGAATCGGCGTGGTCGCTTCGCAGGCTTCTTCGTATCTGCTGCTTTCAGTAATTAAAGATTCGCCTGCCGACAAAGCCGGACTTAAAACCGGCGATGTCGTTGAATATATTGACAATAAGGCGACGCACGATCTTTCGCTTTATGATGCAAAACAGTTGCTCTACGGCGATCCGGGAACAAAAATCAATCTCCGAATCTGGCGTTCCGGCGCAAAACCGCAGACGATTACGGTGACGCGCGGAACATATAAAACGCCGATTGCCGAAGGTCGTATGGAAAGCGGTAAAATCGGCGTGGTCAAAGTTTACAGCCTCGACGAAGGCGAAAATCTCGACATTAAAAATCGCGTTGCCGAACTTCAAAAACAGGGCGCGGACAAAATTGTTCTCGACCTGCGCGGTGTCGCATCGGGAAATTTACAGGAAGGCGCAGATGTCGCCAATATTTTTATCAAAGACGGAACATTGGCGGAAGTGATCGGAAAAGAAAGTAAAGTAACGCAGACATTTACGGCTGACCCGAAAAAAGCAATTTTCGACGGCAAAGTTGCCGTGCTGATTGATCTGACAACTTCGGGCGCGGCGGAAGCGGTTGCCGGAGCGATTCGTGACCGCACTCGCGGCGAAGTAATCGGCGAAAGAAGTTTCGGCTTCGGTGTCGAACAGCAATTGTTTACGATGCACGGCGGCGACGGATTTCTGCTGACGACCGCGCGTTGGGCTTCGCCGACCGGCACGACTTTTCTGGCTGATGAGAGAACAAATTCGGGCATCAAACCGACCATCGAAGTGAAAAAACCGGACACGCCCGATCCGATTGAAGTTGATAACTTAATTGACCAACAGGAACAGGAAAAGGAAAATCCGCAGCCGCAGGCTTCACCTTCGCCGACTGCCAAACCCGAAACGCCGAAACCGGCGGCAGAAGATTTGCAGTTGAAGAAAGCCATCGAAGTTTTGAACGGTCAGCAAGTAATGAAAGCCGCTGCCGGACAATAATTTCAACTTATAGTGACCGAAAAAGCCGGACTGAAAGGTTCGGCTTTTTTTTATGGTAAGTTGTTGATAACCAACCTAGAAATTAATCTTGTCCGATTCAAATAACCTTGCTAAAATCTCTTTTTAATGACCAACGAAAATTTTGCCGTGCGACCTTTGCGCGAAACCGATCTGGATGAATGGTTTCGTTTGCGAACGATGCTGTGGGATGAACTGAGTTCGGCTGAACACCAGTCGGAAATGGTTGATATATTTGAACATACCGATTCCCAATTGATTTTGGCGGCGGATTTGGGCGGCGGCAGATTGTGCGGATTTTTAGAAGCGAGCATTCGTCCGTTTGTCGAAGATTGTCAGACCGATCAGGTCGGTTATCTCGAAGGCTGGTTTGTCGAGGCGGAATTTCGTCGTCAGGGAATCGGCGGCAAACTCGTTCAAAATGCCGAACAATGGGCGCGTCGCAAAGGCGTTACGGAAATGGCTTCGGATGCGGAAATCGGCAATGAAACGAGTCTCAAAGCGCATCAAAATCTCGGTTACAGCGAAACTTCGCGGCTGATACATCTGCGTAAAGAATTGGATTGAGGTTAAACTATAAATATTGTGAATAAAATTCTCGAGCGCGGCACAATCAGAGATTTAAGACGGCACAAGATTATGTGTGTCTGGATTTTGATGTTTATTTTCTGCGTTGCCAAAAACCCGGCGCAATCGAACGACCAAAATTTTCCGACACCGATTACAGCGAATCAAATCAGCGGCACGATCAAAGCCCGTGATCTCGGCGATTCTCGTTCGACAACATATTTTTATACTTTTAACGGGGCGCAGGGCGATATTTTTATTAATATTCAGACGCAAAATTTGAATGGCGACATAGATATTTTTACAGCCGATGGTCTAAAACCATTAACAAAAATCGCAGTTTATGCTGATGCGTCTGATAACGAAACAGGTAGAGTTGTTTACCTGCGGAAATCCGAGAAATTATTGCTTCGGATCGAAGGAAAAACTCCGAACGATGATTCTGCGACTTTTGCAATTAAGTTTGCGGGAAGTTTTATCGCCGCTTCCGAATCTGCGACTGAACAGACATCTGCGCCCGTTGTTTCAGGCGTGACAGATTCGGATGTCAAGGTTAATTCCGTCGGCACGATCATCAGCGTCAAGGCGAAACCGACACAGATACCGCAACCTGCCAAGATTGACGTGAAAAATTCTGAAACAGTCGCCGACAATGCCTTGCCGAAGGTTGAAGATAAACCGGCGGGAGAAAAACCTCAAAAACCCGTCAAAAAGCCGCGTCCCGTCAAAATAAATAAACCGTCGAAAACACCGGATGAAACTGAAAATAAAGAAGTTGCCGTTGAAGAAAATCCGATTCCGGCGGTCGTAAAAAAACCGAAAAAAATCAAGGAAAAACCGTCTCAAAAACCATCTGAAGTAGAAAGGGAATCGGCTGCGGATGAAAATGCGGTTAACTTTGATAATGACAAAACTAATGAAATTGCTCCAGCCGTCAATAAATCAGACGCGAAAAAAGCTGCTGAAAAAGCTCGATTGGAAGCCTTAACAAATATTCATCTGATAATTTTATTTAAAGACGGAACGAAAATCGAGCGACCGATGAGTGAAATTTTAAAGGTCGGTGTTGATAAAACCATTCTGACTGTCATCACCAAAGACGGCACTATCGGCAGATATTCCCTTCTCGATGTTGCTAAATTTACGATTGAATAATTCCCGGTTTATTGTTTCAAACGCTTGAAATATATGTCCCGCTCGATGCTTTTTGAGGTGGGATAAACTGAAAAACCGCCTTGAATTTTCGGCACATACTCATCAAATTTGAATAATGGGGCATCAATCAATTCCCATCCGTCGCTGCCGAGTTTGGCGACGGCTTTGGAGAAAGCCCAATCTTTGGCACGATTCCACGCGAGATATTTTGAATTTTCGGTATTTTCCAAACCGACATCCTGAATGAATTTGTTGTAAATTACTTCGGATGTGACTTCTTCATTTTTGCAGCCGTTCAACTGCAAATAACAGATATTGACTGCGCCTTCGATGACAGATTGATTGCCCGAATTGTTGACGAGATAACTGCCCGTAATTGCACAGTATTCCCATTGCAGGGCAGAATTTTTCGCCGTCGTCGTTTGAAATCCGCCATATAAAAAAACTGCTGTGACGACAACCAGACCAACTAACGCAGTCACCAAAATAAAGTTTAAGTTTTTCATAAATAATCGAGGCGCGAAATGCCTTTTTATTGACAGTTCACGCCCTTCAAAACAAAAAGTTTCAAATTAACATTACGCGTAACTGTGCAAACCGGGAAGCAGATAGCTGACTCCCAGATATGTAAAGATCACTAATAAGAAGCCGATGATGGCGAAATATGCCGAACTTCTGCCTTTCCAGCCGCGTGAAATGCGCGTGTGCAGAAACGCCGCATACGTCAGCCAAGCGATCAATGCGCCGGTTTCTTTGGAATCGAATCCCCAAGGTCTGCCCCACGATTCGTTTGCCCAGATCGCGCCGGTGATCAGCAGCATCGCCAAACCTGCGAACGCCAAACACGCCGTTTTATACATTAAATTATCGAGCGAATCGAGCGACGGCAGGCGTTCACGAATCTTTTCGGTTCTAAATCCGAATAAAATCGCAAATAAAATCGCCGAAAGTCCGGTCAAAAGTCCGGCAAATTCGACCGGATTAGTATTCAGACTGAGAAACATCTTGCTGCCCGAATTTTGCAGAAATTCCTTTGATGTCATCTCCAGTTGTGTGTTGGTTAAAGCCGCAAATTGCTGCGCGGGAAGTTCTTGCTTGGAAGCGATGTCGCGCCCGACAGCGACGTATTGCGAAGGATTTTTTGCCAGTTGACTTTGAAGCTGCGGGTAAACGTCGGTTGCCGATTTAACGCCGGTGACCAGAAAACTAATCGCCAGAATCTGCACGACGAATGACAATTTCAGAGACCAATCGCCGATTTTTTTCGCCGTCAGATTATTGTGGTAAACATAAATCGTGTAGGAAATTATCACGCCCAAAAGCAGGAATCCGGCAATTGCCAACGTGATTCCGACATTCGGCAGTTCATAACGGAAAAAACCGGGGAAACCTTTTCCGCCCTGCGGGTTTTGGATAAATGTTCCGGTGCGAAAAACGAATTCGCTGAACACCGAAAATTTGCTGACCGTGGCGATGACGCTCAAAGCAAAAATACTCGCAAAAATCGCCATCGCTTCGACTTTGACATTATCCTTCAATAAATATATGACCGCGACGGCAAAACAGACGAGCGCGACACCGTAACTCAAAGAAGCCACGCCGACGTGAATCGGTCGCCAATAAGAATCGAGAACCGGCGGCAGATCAATAAATTCATTACCGATAAACCGCGCCAAAGTTAAAATCAAAGCGGCAATCGGCATCGTGAATGCGCTTAAAAATTGCAAGTTTTTGCGATGCGCGAATAACAGAGTGGCAATCCCGGCGGCGAAGGCGAATGCGAGGCTCAAATCGTAGAGATTGGCAAACGGAACATAGCGGAAAAACCACGGTGTCGTCATATTTCCGCCCGCTCTGAGCATCCCGATCTCGCGGTCATACGCGCCGACCCAACGCACCAGCCAACTTGAAAAATTGAAGAAAACACCGAGTGTTCCCGTCCACAAACCGATTTTCTGCGCCATTTCCGACGGCGCGTAAAGATTTGTTAATTGGAACAGCGCGGCAAGCAGATAACAGGCGAGCGCAAGCATCATCAACGCGCCGTCGGTAATAAAATGATCGCCGCCGAGTTCGATGCGCCCGAACAGCATCACAAACGCGCCGACGAAGACAAAGATCGCCGGAATATAAGATTTCCAACTCGCATCGCTCATCACGTTTGATTTTTTTCGAGTTAAAATTACGTTATCTTGAATTCTGTTAATTTCTTCCATATAAACCTTTTATTCATCATCTGTCTGCCGCAACTGTTCGGCGACAGCATTAAATTTATCCTGAAAACCGAAATGATTGCGGTTGGCGTTGCCGCCGAGAACGAGTTGAAAATTTCCGTTTTGAGCGCGTTCGACCAACGCCCAAATTCGCCTGTGCGAAGTGAAAAAGATAAATGCAAGCGCACCGATTAAACCGAATCCGCCGATATACCAGGCGATAAACGCCGCATTAAACGGATCGTATTTGATAGATAAAACGTGCGCGAGCGGTGTTTTTTCAAATTCCGCCAAACGCCAGCGATAACCGGCTTTCGGCGCATTGATCGGTGCATTGTCGGGCAATTTGTTGGCGAATGCAAAAACTTTGACCGATTCGCTGTTCGGCGGTGTGACAAGCAGAGCCGCCGCCGGATTATTGTATTGACCCGAACGGGTGTCGGGCTTTCCGTTGTTGAAAGCAAAATCGGCGAAGAAATCGCTGTATTCGATTTTCGTGCCGTCGGGCAAAACTGTCGAACCGTTTCGCGCCAGATCAACGATTAATTTATCGCCGCCGTTTGCCGGTGTCAGTTCAAACTTCATCGTCCGGGCGTGTCCGATTGGAACGGTCTGCGCCTGAAAAAAACGGTAGCCGCGATATGTAAACGGACGATTCAGACTGACATCGGTGACGGTTTCGCCGTATTCGGGATCGCTGATTTTAATCTGCGTTCGCCAATCGAGAGTGTTGGAAACATCAATTTCGCCCTGCGGATTAATCAAAGTCTGCTGAATATCGGTGCAGAGAATCTGAAAGGGAAGTTGGACGGCAAAGCGTTCCTTGCGGTCGAGATTAAACTGGATAAGTTCGATTTGATTGGTCGTCTGTCCGGGCGCGACATTAACATCGGCATCAAAACCTGTTTGTTGGGCGACGAAAAAACCGAGAAACAGAGTCAGCAGAAAAACGTGAATAATATAAGGACCAAGCCGATTGATTCTGCCGCTTTGACCGAAAACGTAAAAGTTATTGGTTTTGACGATTTTTGAATAATCTTTGCGCCCGTTTTCGTCTAATTCATAAGCCGAATTTTCGTGTTGCGAAATAGTTGCATTCAAACCGTTCGATTCAAAAATCCGCTTAATTTTTTCGGCGGCTGTCTGTTCCGAAACGGCGTGAAATGAAATGGTTTCGTGGTTTGTTTGAAACAGCAGCCAACTACGCGTCGCAAACTTTTTCGGATTTTTAAGATAACTCCACGCCGCCGGAAAATGATCTATCGAAGCGAGAATGATATTGAGCGAGAGAATCAGCAAAACGAGATTAAAATACCAACTGTGATAAATGTCGAAAAATCCGAGCGCACCGTAAACGTATTTTTCCGCCGGTGTCATCGTCGCGTAAGCCGAATCGAAACCCTGCACATTCTGCTGAATAATCAGCATTCCGATCATCGCCAGCACGACCAGAGTGCAAAGCTGGATCACGCCGAACCGCACCGAACTGATGAAGTTCAAAAACCGCATCGCCACGGGTTCGGTTTGTCGGCGAGCAATGTTTTTGGATTTTAAGACTTCTTCCGCTGTTGACATTTGTTTTTTTGAATTCAATGTAAATATAGCTTAATCAACCGTTTTTGTCATCTCTTTGATAAATTAGTTGGGCTTTTTCGGAAAAGAAGAGTGCATTGATGCTTTGAAGTTGGAAAAAATATTTTTACACGCTATTCTTTTATATTATTTAATCGGAAAAATAATTATAAAAGTCGGAATGGAGATAGCAACTACAGAATTACAAGCGGATAAAACCGTCGGACTGCGCGAAAAACTTGCTGCTTACAGCGTGTTAATTAAACCGCGCATCGCCATGATGTTGATTTTGACATCGGCGGCGGGATTTTATTTAGGTTCGGTGAACGGATTCAATTGGGTGTTATTTATCAATTCGACCATCGGCATCGCGCTGCTCGCATTCGGCGTTTCGACGCTCAATCAATACATTGAAAGAGACACCGACGCGTTGATGAAGCGAACTGCCGAAAGACCTCTGCCGACGAAAAAAGTTTCGCCGACCGAAGCCTTGATTTTCGGTGTTTCGCTGTGTCTGATTGCCGAAATCTATCTGGCTGTGCTGGTTAATCCGTTGACCGCGATTCTGGGAATTACGGTCATTATCGGCTACGTCTTGCTTTATACACCGCTTAAAACCGTCACATCGGCTTCGACCGCCATCGGCGCGATTCCGGGCGCGATGCCGCCGCTGATGGGTTGGACTTCGGCTTCCAATGAACTGACGGCGGGTGCGATTATTCTTTTCGCAATACTATTTCTCTGGCAGTTTCCGCATTTTCTGGCGATTGCGTGGATGTATCGTGAACAATATAAAAATGCGGGAATTTTGATGCTGCCGGTAGTCGAAGAAACCGGAAAACTGACGGCGCGGCAAATCGTACTGTTTACGTTAATGCTTTTGCCGGTTAGTTTTGCACCGTATTTTTTCGGTATTTCCGGCATTGTTTACCTGATCGGCGCAATTATTTTAGGTTTATGGTTCTTGTCAGCGAGCATTTCGGCGGCGCGTTCCAAAACCGACGAGAAAGCCCGCAAACTTCTGCTTGTTTCAGTCATCTATCTGCCGCTTTTGTTCGCATTAATGGTTTTTAACAAACTCGGATAAAAATATATGAAAGTCGGGACTATTGAAACGCTCGAGCCTGAAAAAGAAAAAAAGTTCAAAGTCGGTATTTCGAACGGCGGCTTTCCTGACAGCGGAAGCGGAAAAAACGGCGGCGGAAATAATGGCGGGAATGACGGCGGAAATAATGGCGGCGGCAAACCCGACAATATTCAAAATTCACAACCGGAAAGCTATCAGCCGCAAAAATCGCAGGTTTTTATGTGGTTTTTGTTGCTTATCGTCTTTATGACGTTCGGCGGATTGTTCGGCGCATACGTCGTCGTTTCGACCAACGGCGTGATCGAATGGAAGCCGTTCAATCTGCCGAAACAATTGTGGTTCAGCACGTTTTTGATTTTTGCTTCGAGTTTTACATACTTCAAAGCCCAACATTACATTTATCAAAGTAATCAGCCGCAGGCGAAAAAATGGCTGACGGCAACCTGCGTGATCGGCACATTGTTTATCTCTTCGCAATTGCTTGCGTGGATTGAACTCGCGCGGCGCGGCGTGTATGTGCAGAGCAATCCATACGCCGGATTTTTCTATATTTTGACTGTCGCACACGCGGCGCACGTTCTCGGCGGAATCATCGCTTTGGGCGCGATTTTTCTGCGAACTTGGAATCAGCCGTTTTCTCCCGACAATCTCGAACGCAGTCAGACAATGGCGAGTGTGGTCGGTTGGTATTGGCATTTTATGGGCATTTTATGGACTGCAATATTTATTTTACTGGGTTTTTGGAAATGAATTAAATGATTAACGTAAGCGGGAATCTGCCGGAAAAGAGTTCAAAATGGATTATCAATGTAATCTCAATCGCCGTCCCGATCGTGGTGGCGATTTTAATTTCTGTGCCGTATAAGCTGGATTTAGGCGATTGGACGAAAAGTCTTCCGCACGTCATCGGTGCGCTTAACACGCTGACAACCATTGGTTTACTTGCCGGTTTAGCCGCGATCCGGCAAAACAAAATCCATTGGCATCGCGCCGCAATGACTTTTTCGTTTGCACTCGGAGCATTGTTTTTGGTTTGCTACGTTATATATCACCTGACCAATCCCGAAAACAAATTCGCTCACGAAGGCGCGATTCGGACGATATATCTAATAATTTTGCTGTCGCATATCGCGCTGTCGGTTTTAGTTTTGCCGCTTGTTTTGCGGGCGATGTATTTCGCCGTCACCGGACAATTCACGCTGCACAAACGAACCGTCAAATTCGCTTACCCGATTTGGCTTTATGTTTCGGTAACGGGTGTCGTCGTCTATTTGATGCTCTATCATCTTTTTCCAAACTGATATAAAAAAAATCCCGATTTTTATTGAAAATTTTATGATTTTGATGTATGCTTCATCTTGTTGAAAAGTGAATCACCGAAGTCGTTTCGTCCTGTCGAACGGCGCGGGGGAACCAATAGTTTTATGAGCGTTCATAAAACCGGGGCGAAGCGTTTCATTATTAAACGCGGGGATATCTTCTTCGTTCCTAGCCCGTCAGCTAACTTCGTAGGTGTTGCAAAGAGGTCACAGCAAAAATTAAAGCCGAATGGCGCGATTATGTGTGTGCTTCGCGCTCTGCTATTTCAACAAACAATAGGCGAAAATAGTCGCTTCAATGAAAAGGTTTCGTGAATTTCACGAAACCTTTTTAGTTTTTAAATTTATTTAGAGAAGATTCGACATTGATGGAAAGCAAAATGAATAACAGAAGCCCGCGCGTCAGCGAGCGGCGGAATAGGATTGCAGCTTTTACGTTCGACTGTCCGGCAAACCGGGAACATCATCGAAGCGACAATTCTATCCGCCGCTTGCTGGAGCGCGGGCTTCTGTTTTTGTCTATAGAACCGTTTGCCGTTAAGATCGTAATGGTTTTTACTTTGATATTGGCATATACAACAGATTTAACTTTAGCACAGTTCGAGGTTTTAGATGAATTATTACCCGCAAGCAAGACTCGTAAAGACTTTCTTTCAAAGCATTTAACTGTCAATGCTATTCTTTACCAATTAAAAAACGGTTGTCAATGGCGTGATTTACCAACCGATTTTCCACAATGGCAAACCGTCTATTCGCAGTGCGCGGCGGTGGCGACTTGATGAAACTTGGGAGGATATCTTGAAAAAAAATTCTGTCCAACTACTTAATAAGTTTTTTATGCTAAGATAGCCGTTTTGGATAAATGTTATATGAGAAAACCAGTTATTGCGGGAAATTGGAAAATGTTTAAACTGCTCGGCGAAGCGGTTGAGACGGCATTGAACTTAAAAGCGTTGGTGACGAATGCCAATAAATGTGAAGTTTTTATCGCGCCGGTGTCTGTTCATTTAAAAACATTGGCGGACAAACTCGAAGGCTCAAATGTTAAAATTGCGGCGCAAAATTGTTCATGGGAAACGAAACAGTCGGCGAATACGGGCGAAGTTTCTGCCGAAATGCTCAAAGATGTCGGCGCGTCCGCCGTCATTATCGGTCATTCGGAGCGTCGGCAGTTTTATGGTGAAACTGATGAAACGGTCAATAAAAAGACGAAAGCCGCGCTCGAATGCGGCTTGACGGCGATAGTCTGCGTCGGGGAAACATTGGCGGAAAGAGAGTCTGAGAAACTGTTCGAGGTTGTCGAAAGACAACTTCGTGCAGGTTTGGACGGTTTGACAACTTCGGATATGGAACGTATTATTATCGCTTACGAGCCTGTTTGGGCGATAGGAACCGGTAAAACAGCCTCGCCGGAACAGGCTCAAGAAATGCACGGATTTATTCGCCGCACACTCGCCGAAACGCAGGGAAAAGACATTGCCGAAAGCATCAGAATTCTCTACGGCGGTTCGGTCAAACCGGAAAATATCGCCGAATTGATGAAACGCGAAGATATTGACGGCGCACTCGTCGGCGGAGCGAGTTTGGAAGCGGAAAGTTTTGCGAAGATCGTTAATTTTCAAGGTCAAAATTAACAAACACCGCGCAATTCATTTTTAGTTGGAAAGCAGATTTAATGATTTATATTCTTTACACAATCTTTTTTGTCTCCTGTATCGTGCTGGTTATCTCGGTATTATTGCAGCCCGGAAAAACCGATGCCGGCGCATTATTTACGAGCAGCGTGTCAGGCAACGCCTTCGGTCCGCGCGGAACACAGACGGTTTTGTCAAAACTGACGATTACCGCCGCCGTCTGCTTTATGCTCTCGGCTCTGTTCATTTCGCTCCCGGCGTTTTCAGGCACTTCGTCGGTGTTGGCGAATAACCCTGAAACGTCGTCGGAAGCAGTTACACAGCCGCCGATTACCGATTTGAATACCAACGCTAATGTAGATGCAAACGCGCCTGCAAATACGGCGATGAGTTCCAATGCGACGACAATTGCTGCGCCTGCCGCCGTTAATTCGACCGTCAATGCCGCGCCTGCCAAAGTTCCGGCAAATTCCAATAAAAAATAAGTTTTTTGAAATGCGGTGCGTTTGAATAATTTCGACGCGCCCGATAATGTTTTCTGCCGAGGTGGCGTAATTGGTAGCCGCGCACGCTTGAGGTGCGTGTGGCGAAAGCTGTACGAGTTCGAGTCTCGTCCTCGGCATTCCCTTTAGATAAAAAAGAGCGATCATTAGTTTGGTCGCTCTTTTTTTGGCTCAACACTGTTAGTGATTAATGGCAATTGAAATGATGGTTCACAATTTAGTAAAAATAAGTTTGACCGAACGGAGCGCGGGCAGCTTGCCGGCTTGTCGGAAAAATTAAAAACTGCAACTTGCAGGCAGGCTGCCCGCGCTCCGTCGGCAATAAATTACTATCAAATTTAACCCATTGCGTAGGCTCAAATCGTTTTGACTTGCTTAAAATAATTTAAATTTGATGGTCAGATATTTTTTGGGGTTCTGGCGAAAATCGTAAATTAATTTCGTGCCTTCGGTGGTAATTTGGTTGACGTTGGCGGTTGTTTGATTGAGATTGTTGTAGAGCGTTTCGTCGGTCAACAGTTTGCCGACCGTGCCTTTGCCGTTTTGCGCGTCGCCGAGCAGCGTATCGAGTTTCGCTGAGGTCGAATTAAATTTCGCCAGCGTATCGCGGGCATCGTTGTAGATTTGCTCGTCTTTCAGCAGTTTGCCCGCCGTGCCTTTGCCCTGACTCAAATCGCTGGTGATCGAACTGATGTCTGAAGCGATGCCGTTAAATTTTTCAAGTGTCGGTTTGATGTTGTCAACCGAAGCGCGAAGGTCTTTGACTGCGGCGAGAGTCTGGTTATAAAGTTCGTCATTAGAAAGAAATTTACCAGCCGAACCGCGTCCGGCGCGTAAATCTTTGGAAATATTTTCAAGCTGCACGACCGTTCGGTTCAGACTGTTATAAAGTTCCGGGTCGTTTAATAATTTTCCCGCGCTGCCTTTGCCTTGATTGACTTTGTTGAGCGTCGTTTGAAGCTGCACGACGGTCGTGCGCGTATCTGCGACTGCGGAATCGAGATTACGGTAAAGGCTTTCATCGTTGACCAACCGACCCAAAGTTCCGTCGCCGTTATTGGCTTTGGTTAAAATTGCATTGGCGGGAACAGCAATTTTGTTAATTTGATCGAGCGTATCATTGCCTTTTTCGGTAAGTTGACTGATGCCGGTCGCCCCGCTCGACGGCAAAATAAAATTTTCAGTAACAGGTGAACCGCCGAGCGTTCCGGGCGAAATATTGATCATTTTATCGTTGGAAAGCAGCGAAGGCGCAAATGATTGGGCGATTGAATCGGTGCGGATGCGTTCATTGATCGGTTTGCCGTCAAACTTAGCGTTGACGGTCATTTCAACTTCGACTTTTTCATTTTCAGGACTGTCAATCGGCAAAAAAATAACTTTATCAACTTTGCCGATGCTGACACCGGCGAGTTGCACATCAGAACCTTCACGCAAACCGTCAGCGGCGGCAAAGCGTGATTTCAAGTGCAGCTTTTTCTCGAACGGATTCAAATCGCCGGTGGAATTGAGAATGAGAAATCCCAATACGAGCAAAGCGATCAAGACGAATATACCGACGCGAAGTTGGCTAAAATTTAGTTTGCTTTGAGAATTTGGCATAGATTATTTCAACAATTAAACTGCCGACGGGCGCATTTTTATCAATTTGAGAAATTATTTACCGCGTAGAAATTTTTGAATGTATTCGTCCTTCGACGCTCTTAATTCTTCGTCTTTGCCCGAAAAGATTATTTTTCCGCGCCGCAGCATAATAACTTCGGTATTGACCAGACACATTCTGCCGCCTTCTTCTTCAAAAAAGACATCGCCGTTTTCATCAACGACGGCATATTCTGAACAAATCCAGTCGAGATTGTTCATCTCGTGCGTCACGAAAATCGAGGAAGCATCTTCGAGATCGCGCAGTTTGACGGCTAATTCGCAAATCGTCCGGGCGGTCGGCGGATCGAGTCCGGCGGTCGGTTCATCGAATAAAACGATGCGCGGATTTCCGATCAAGGCGCGGGCGATTCCGACGCGGCGGCGCATTCCGCCGGAAAGTTCAATCGGCATTTTATCAATCGCTTCTTCGAGATCAACGAATTTAAGCATTCGCTCGACTTCGCGCTGAACTTCATCTTCGGCAATTCCTGCTTCGTGCAGACGATAGGCAACATTGTCGTATACCGACAGCGAATCGAACAATGCGCCTTCCTGAAAAACCATCCCGATTTTTTTTCGCACCGACATCAATTGGGCTTCATCGAAACCGCTGACTTCGTCGCCGTCAATAAAAATCTGCCCGGAATCGGGTTTGAGCAGACCGAGAATCAGTTTAATAATCGTTGATTTACCGCCGCCCGAACCGCCCAAAACGATTTTAGTTTCGCCGCGCCTAACGATAAAACTGATGCCGTCTAAAATCACCTTATCATCAAATGAAAGGTAAACGTCTTTAAATTCGATAGCTGGCAAAACACGTTCGATGTCGTCGGTCGCCATTTCAAGATCGGATTCGACATAATCTTCGGATGGGACAAATTCCGGTTCGATTATTTCTGCGGACGTTGAATCTGACATAAAGTTTGACGGGCGAATATTTATTGCGACAACATTTTATCGAGAAAGCGATTAGAAACTTTTAAATGCCAATTCTCACAAAATCGAACGTAAAAGTAAATTATGAATAAATTTTATATCAAGCCGACCCCGAATAAACCCTGAAAAAGTTTGGAAACAAAAAAATCGGCAACGATCACCAGAATCGAAGCCAAGACGACGGCTTTGGTCGTCGAAGCACCGACACCGGCAGTTCCGCCTTCGGTTTGCATACCTTTGTAACAGGCAACCGTGCCGATTACAAATCCGAATACCACGGGCTTGACTAAACCGCCGAGAATGTCGGAAATCAACACGCCGTGCCTGACCGACGAGATAAACTGCAACGGATCGTGACCGAAAACCGTTCTGGCAATTACGCCGCCGCCGACGATGCCTAAAACATCCCCGGCAACAGTTAAAAACGGCAGCATCAACACCAGAGCGATAATTCGAGGCGTAACGAGTTTGCGAATCGGCGAAGTTCCGAGCGCACGCATTGCTTCGATTTGTTGGGAAACAACCATAGAACCTAGTTCGGCGGCGATTGACGAACCGACTCTGCCGGAAACCATCAAAGCCGCCAAAACCGGACCGAGTTCACGAATCAGCGAAGTCGCCACCGAATTTCCGGCTTGATTTTGAATTCCGTAGTATTGATAAGTCGGATAAGCCTGTAAAATTAACACTGCGCCGGTAAAAAATCCGGTCAAAAGCACAATCGGCAGCGAACCGACACCGATCAAATCCATCTGCGTGAGAATGTCTTTAAAATATCGCGGTCCTTTGTATAAACCTTTGATCGAACGCCAGAGCATATCGCTGATTTCCTGGAGTTCGAATAGAAATTTTTTAACTGATTCCATTAAATACAAGTTCGACGGATTTGACGGCTGGACGTTTGATACAGATTATAACGAAGCGTAGTCGAACTTCAAAAGATAAAAAGGCTGAATTATGAAAATTCAGCCTTTAAACCGGACAAAATAAATTTTAAGATGTGCGGCGTGTGTTTTGAGTCCCGTCTCGAGACGGCTCAAAGCGTTCCGCCGCGCTTCGCGGTCGGGAAAGCCGCCTCGAGGCGAGACTCAAAACTTCTTGAAAATTATTCTGTCTGGATTCTTAATAAAGATAAATTGGTAAAAAAATGTCTATTGTCCGGTTTGCCGGTTCTGATTTCTAAAACCTTTGTTTCGACGAATCCGATTTTGCAGCGGGTTATCGGGCGGAAGCGAATTTTGCCGATTCAAAGGGCGATTGATCGGACGATCATTCGGTTGAGCAAAATTTTGACGAAGCTGACGAAATTTTATTAATTGATCGGCAGTCAGCAAACGCCGGATCGAAGATTCCGTTCCCGTGCGAATTTTGAGAATTTCGGAATGCGCGGTCTGCATTTCGCGCAGACGATTTTGAACTTCCTGTTCGTCGTAATTGTCGGCATAGATCGCTTCATCGAGCCTTTGATTTGCTAAACGCTGACGTTCCTGTGCAGCCTGCATCAATGGTTTTCTTTGCTGATTCAAACGGCGGATGTCTTTAAATTGATCGGGCGATAAATCCAGTTCACGTATGATATTCGGACGATTTTGTTTGTCAGTTTGATTGGAATTTTCAGAATAAGGCAATTTGTCCTGCGCGAAACATTGAGAAACGGCAAACAAACCGCAAGCACAGCCAAGCAATAGAAAATGTAGAAAGTTATTTTTCATAAAAAAGCCTCGAATAAAATTAATTACCGGGATTATCATCGAATAATTCCGCTAATCGCAACGAATTGTCATTGATTCCGTCATCTTCGCTGTTGATTGTCGGCAGCTTTTTGATTTTTGTGTGATTAATAGCAAGCGTTTGATTCAGTTGACGGCGCGAGCCTGAATGGTTGACGGATTTTAATTGATTTGTATTATTGACGGCGAGTTCCGATCTGGAAATCGCGTGATTGGTTTTAATAGCGACATTCAATATCTTCGGAACTGTATTCTCAGTTCTAACCGGCTTAGTTGAGGTTTTTTCGCTGATTACCCCGTTTTTATTTTTATTCGACTCAGGAGTTTGAGATGCGATTTCAATTGGATTAACGGTAGAGTTTACGGATTCGACTTTATTAAATTTTGAATCAGCCTGCGCCGTCAAGTTGTCTGTTTGACGCGAAATTTTAACAATTGAAAATATAAATACTGCGGCAATCAGTAAAGCCGCCGTCGCCAAAATCGGTTTGAAATTCGGGAAGGCGAAAATTTGTTTGAATCTTTCGCTAAAACTCGATTTGTCACCTGAAACCGCTGCCGGGATTTGTGCCTCGTGATATGGAATAACTATTTGCGGCAGATCGAGATGTGAAAATTCTGCTTCGCGCCAATCGTTGATAAGACCTCGAACATCGAAAAAATTCGTCAATTCATTTGAACATTCAACACAGTTCGGCAGATGCGCTTTGAAAAAAGATTTCTCCGTAGAATCGCCTTCGTCATAGAGAAACGAAACGATTTGGTCGGAAAATTCACAATTTTGACGGTTGTTATTCATAACTATAAAACTTCAAACTACTTCAATCGGTGTGCTTTGCAATTTAAGTTTCAATTGCTTGAGCGCGGTATATAAACGGCTTTTGACGGTCGAAAGCGGCATTTCCAGAGTTTCGGAAATCTGCTGAAAAGTCATTTCTTCAAATTCCTTCATAATAATAATCTGCCGCAACTCCGTCGGCAGAGAACCGACCGCTTGTCTGATTAAAGCCGTCCGCTCGGCTTTTTCGGCGATCCGAGCCGGTGACAGAAACGAAGGCGCGATGAATGTCCGATCTTCCGCCATCTCGTCGTCATCGAGAAAATCTTCCGAACGGGTTTTCGTGCGTCGTTTGGTTGTCAAACATTGATTGACCGCGATGCGGTGCAGCCAAGAGGAAACTTTGGCTTCGCCGCGAAAATTTTTCAAATTGCGAAACGCCGCGATAAATGTTTCCTGCGCCGCATCTTTGGCTTCGTCTTCACGTTGAAGCATCCCGAAACAGAGCGCGAAAATCTTTCGCTCCCAACGCCTGACGATTTCCCCGAACGCTTCAGGGTTATCCGAAACCGCCGTTTCGACCAACTGTTCATCGGTTAAATTACTCAACATCAGCTCGTGTTCGGGTTCGATTCATCGCACGAGATTAACATAACCGCGACGGGAATCAATGCCAATTGTTTCCGTTAAATAAGACGCGGAAACAGCTTGAAAAGTCTGAAAATCTTCGTGGAATAAAAATAAAAAAGGAAATGCACTCAGCATTTCCATAAATATCCGACTAAATTGATAGCAAATTTAACATTTTCCGAGAAACCAGAAAACGAGCAAAAATATCAAAATCGTCGAAACCAATCCGCCGCCGAATTTCCACGCCGCCGCGCCTGCCAAAACTGTTTTTAAAGGTCCTTCCATATTATTATCTCCCTGTTTGAATAATGTAATGACTGAATTGATTTAATGCAGACCATTTCAGATATTGTCTGTTTTGCAAATTATGTTCCAAAAAAAATTGTCGAGATGGTAAAAATATAAAAAAAAAGACTATACTTTGTCAGTTTCAAAAATAATCGAGAGGTCAAAATAATGCCGATAGTATTAGGAATAGACGGAACGGGAGCATTTTTCGATTCGGATTACGCGAAGGATTTCGCCAAAAGTTTTGTGAGAACGATTTGCCCGGAAGGAAATGTCAATAAAAAGTATTTTCGCGGTCCGATTGGTCCGGGCGGCGGGTTGGTTGATGCGATCAACGGCGGATTCAGCTTCGTCAAAAATAAATACGATCTCGTTCACGATAAAAGAATTCTGCTGACCGGCTATAGTCGCGGCGGATTGGGAGTTTTAGTTGTTGCGGATAGATTAAGACTTTTGAATATTCCGGTGACGGCGATGCTGTTATTCGATTCGGTTGACCGGCACGTTGCGTTCGATATGCCGGTTGTTCCCAAAAACGTCGGCGAAGTGCTTCATCTGCGGCGCAGTCCGCTTTCAGGTTCGCGCGGCAGTTTCGGTAACTGCGGCACACAGGCAGTTTCGCCGACCAAATATTCCGAACAATTTTTCATCTGCACACACGGCGGAATGGGCGGAACTTTCTGGCAGCGCGGCGAACATCAGCCGACCGATAAAATCTATGAAGGATTTCCCGATAACAAAATGACCAATATCACCTATCAGGAAGACGAAAGAGTTTCAGGTTTAGTCTGGAAAGAAGCTCAGGGTTTTATCAATAAATATAATTTTATTTAAGGTGCAGGAAAGAATTGGCTTAAACAGCGCAAAATCGCAAACGTTAGAATAAAGTCCAAAGCGTTAAGTCATATATATAAATTTAGCCTTTTTGATTTTAATATGCCTTTGCAAAAACGACTCTTTGTTTAGATTCCGCGCCGCTGTAAACACATTTGCCTGATTCGCCGTCGTTTTCAAAAGGAATGCAGCGGATGGTCGCTTTGGTTTCAGTTTTAATTTTTTCTTCAGTTTCGCCCGTGCCGTCCCAATGCGCGAGAACGAATCCGCCTTTTTCGATCTGCGATTTGAAACTTTCCCAATCGTCAATTTTGAAAGTGTTTTCTTCGCGGAATTTTAAGGCTTTCTGATAAATATTCGCCTGAATTTCATCGAGCAATTTGATAATGTAATCGGAAATTCCTTCAATCGGCAGAGATTCTTTGGACAAAGTATCGCGCCGCGCGAGTTCAATCGTGCCGCTTTCGAGGTCGCGTGTGCCAAGCGCAAGGCGAATCGGAACGCCTTTTAATTCATATTGAGCGAATTTCCAGCCCGAACGCTGTTTGTCGTCGTCGTCGTATTTGACCGAGATTCCTTTAGATTTCAATTCATCAAAGATCGGATTTAATTTCTCCGAGATATTTGCCAAATCTTCCGGCGTTTTATGAATCGGGATCATCACGACCTGAATCGGCGCAAGTTTCGGCGGCAAAACCAAACCGTTATCGTCTGAATGCGCCATAATCAATGCGCCCATCAATCTGGTCGAAACGCCCCAACTCGTCGCCCACGCGAATTCGAGTTGGTTATCTTTGCTGACAAATTTGACATCGAAAGACTTGGCAAAGTTTTGTCCGAGAAAATGTGATGTGCCGGATTGGAGAGCTTTCCCGTCCTGCATTAACGCTTCGATGCACAGAGTATCTTCCGCGCCGGCGAATCTTTCGTTGGCTGTTTTCGCGCCCTGCAAAACCGGCATCGCCATCCATTCTTCGGCAAAGGTCGCGTAAACGCCGAGCATTTTATTGGTTTCCTCAATGGCTTCTGCTTCGGTCGCGTGTGCCGTGTGACCTTCCTGCCAGAGAAACTCGGTCGTTCGCAGAAAAATTCGCGTCCGCATTTCCCAACGCACGACGTTCGCCCATTGATTTATCAATAAAGGCAAATCGCGCCAAGACTGAATCCAGCCTTTATAAGTATTCCAGATGACGGCTTCGGAAGTCGGGCGAACGATCAGTTCTTCGGTCAATTTTGCGTCCGGGTCAACGATCAAACCTTTGCCGTTCGGGTTTTTTTTCAAGCGGTAATGCGTCACGACGGCGCATTCTTTGGCAAAACCTTCGGCGTGTTCTTCTTCTTTTTCGAGAAAACTTTTCGGCACGAAGAGCGGAAAATAAGCGTTCTGATGTCCGGTCGCCTTGAACATATCGTCCAACGCCCGCTGCATTTTTTCCCAGATCGCGTAGCCGTAAGGTTTAATCACCATACAGCCTTTGACGGCGGAGTTTTCCGCCAAGTCTGCTTTGTTGACCAGTTCGTTATACCATTCCGAATAATTTTCGCTGCGTTTTGTTAATCCTTTGCTCATAAGTAAAATAGAAAATATAAAGCAATTTGCCCCCGAATCAAAATCGCTTTTAATTTTCGCTTGATTTATAATGCTTCAAATAATATGGCACTGGCAAAATTAAAAGTCGAAGCCAAAAAAGTTTACACAGTTAATCAATATCTGGATTTGGAACGCGCCGCGCTCGAATGACACGAATATATTGACGGTGATATTTTAGCAATGACAGGCGAATCCGGCGAACACGGCGATATTTCCGTTAATTTGATTGCTGAAAACGCCGGACAGTTGAAAAATACTAATTTTCGCGTTCGGGCGATTAACGCCAAAATAAAATGCGGCGGATTCGCAGAACCCGAAGGGAAATCCAGGATATGAATGTTTTCATATCTTGGATTTGGTGATAATCTGCGGCGAAGTCGAATATCACGACCGTAAAAAAGACATCATCTTAAACCCGAAAATAATCATCGAAGTTTTATCCGATTCGACCGGGAATTTTGATCCCGGCGACAAGTTTTTACGGTATCGAATGTTCAATGAAACGCTTTCCGATTATTTATTAGCGGCGCAAAATGTGCCGCAGGTTGAACATTTTATCCGTCAGGAAGACAATAATCGGAAGGTTACACCTATATCGGGCTGAATAAAATCTGCCGAATAGAATCGGTCGGTGGTTATTTGAATCTGAGAGAGATTTATGACCGAATAAAATTTACGAAAGAAGGCTTGCAGCTTCTTGCAGAATTGGAAAATATTAAATGAGAGAATTTGATTTGAATTTTCAGGACACGGCAATCGCGTTTGCCGATAAATCAAACAGCGAATTAAAGGAAAAATCGCGGCTTTTCAGACTGATGAATTCGCCGTTTTTAAATAGTCTCAGCACCAAAATGGCAAATTTTGCGCTCTCGCTCCATTTGCCGGTCAAAGGTCTGATTAAAAACACGATTTACGAACAGTTTTGCGGCGGCGAAACGATTGCCGAATGTGAACCGACGATTGCCAAACTCGGCGATTCGCACATCGGCACGATTCTCGATTATTCGGTCGAAGGCAAATCCGAAGAAGAAGATTTCTGCCGCACTAAAGACGAAATAATCCGCACGATCCAACGCGCCAAAGCCGATCAGCGAATTCCTTTCGCGGTCTTTAAAGTGACCGGGATCGCGCCGCTCGGCACGCTCGAAAAGGTTAGTTCGGGAACTGAACTGACCGAAAAAGGCAAATGGAAATGGCAGCGCATCGAACGCCGTGTCGAAGAAATCTGCCGTTACGCGTTTCAAATTGACCAGCCGGTTTTTATTGATGCCGAAGAAAGCTGGATTCAGAACGCGATTGACGCGCTGGCGCAGGAAATGATGGCGAAATATAACCGCGAACTGCCGATTGTCTTTAATACGGTTCAACTTTACCGCGCCGACCGGCTCGAATCTCTCAAACAATCGCACGAAAAAGCCAAATCCGCCGGATACGTTCTCGCCGTCAAACTCGTGCGCGGTGCGTATATGGAGAAGGAACGTGAACGCGCCGAAATGCTCGGTTATCCGTCGCCGATTCAGCCGGACAAAGCCGCGACCGACCGCGATTATGATGCGGCGATTGATTTCTGTCTGAAAAATCTCGATTCGACAGCCTTTGTCGCCGGCACACACAACGAAAAAAGTGTCTGTCTGCTCGCCGAAAAAATGGAGCAGTTTCGCGTCAAACACAATCATCCTCACGTTAATTTCTCGCAGCTTTATGGAATGAGCGATAATCTTTCGTATGTTTTGGCAAAAAACGATTACAACGTCTCAAAATATGTCCCTTACGGTCCGGTCGAAGATGCCGTGCCTTATTTAATCCGCCGCGCCAAAGAAAATTCGTCGGTTTCAGGTCAAGTCAGCCGCGAACTGGACTTGATTGATAAAGAAATTAAACGTCGTAAAATTGGAAAATAATTTCAGGCGAAATAACTATCTCAAACCCATCATTAAACGAATCGAACGGTCGGAAATTTCGCCGTCTGCGTTTGTCCGCCAATCATTCAAGGGTTTTAATTCGTCATCGTTCAGCGGAATATTTTTCATACGCGCCGTTTGTGTGCTGAGAAAAGCGCGTTCGGTGAGCGCGACGTGCGGAAGGTTGACGGTCAGCGTTTGCGGTGAATTTTCGAGTTGTTGATCGGCAAATTCGACATCGAGAAAGAGTTCGTTATAAGCCGCGAGATGATAAATCGTTTCGTCGGGCAGCACGTCAACCGCTAAAATCCGCAGCAGTCCGTAACCGCTCTCGATCTGAAAAATTAAATAATCGCCCGCCTGAAAATTTTGAGACATATTTTATATTGAAGATTTTAGATTCGTGATTGTTGATTGGCAAGTTTGCGAATAAAATTGATTTAAGATTAATAACAATTATTTATGCAATCAGAACAAAATTATCAATTGATGTTAAAAATTGCCGTCGAAGAAGCTCAAAAAGGCTTGGCGGAAGGCGGCATTCCAATCGGCGCGGCTTTGTTCGATAATGACGGAAATCTACTGGGCAAAGGACATAACCGGCGCGTGCAGGAAAATGATCCGAGTGTTCACGGCGAAACCGATGCTTTTCGCAAAGCCGGACGGCAGAAATCCTACCGCGACAAAATAATGGTGACGACGCTCGCGCCCTGTTGGTATTGTTCGGGCTTGATTCGACAATTTAAGATCGGCACGGTGATCGTCGGCGAATCTGTCAATTTTCAGGGCGGCATCGAATGGCTGAAAGAAAACGGCGTGAATGTGATTGATTTAAACTCGAACGAATGCGTCGAAATGCTCAAAAATTACACCGAAAACAATTCCGAAATCTGGAACGAAGACATCGGCGAGGAATAAAAAATTATGACCAGATTAAGCATCAACATCAATAAATACGCGCTCATCAGAAATTCACGCGGCGGCAATTCGCCCGACGTTCGTCAAATCGCCAAAGATTGCGAACGATTCGGGGCGCAGGGAATTACCGTCCATCCGCGACAGGACGAACGCCACATTCGCTACGACGACATCGCGCCGCTTAAAGAAATCGTCACCACCGAATTTAATATAGAAGGTTTTCCCGACGAACGATTTATGAAAATGGTCTTGGATATTTGTCCCGATCAATGCACTTTAGTTCCCGACGCATCGAATCAACTGACATCGGATCACGGTTGGAATACGGTTGCCGATAAAGTTTGGTTGACCGAAATTATCGGTCAATTACGCGAAAAAAATATCAGAGTTTCGCTGTTCGTTAATCCTTCGGAAGAAATTGTGTCGGGTGCAAATGATGTCGGCGCAGACCGGATCGAACTCTACACGGGAATTTACGCCGAAGAATTTACCGCCGACCGCGAAAAAGCCGTCGCGCCGCATATATGCGCCGCTAATGTTGCCGACGAATTAAATCTCGGCATTAACGCCGGACACGATCTAAATTTGGACAATTTGAAATTTTACCGTCAAAACATCAAAAATCTCGCCGAAGTTTCCATCGGACACGCATTGATTTGCGATGCGCTGTATTTAGGATTGGAAACAACGATTAAAAGTTATTTAGTTGAATTGCTTTAGTTCGGAATCCGGCGTTTACGCGGCAAACCGTCAGCGAAACGCGACGGAAAAGCCGTCTGAAGACGGGACTCTGAATTAAAAAATATGTTATCCTGTAATTTCATTTGGTTATCAAATTACTTGAGAGGAAACGGTTAATAAATTATGAGAGATGCAGTAATTATCAGCGCGATGCGAACGCCGACAGGCAAATTTCAGGGCGCGTTGAAAGGTTTTACCGCGCCGGAACTCGGCGCATTGGCGATCAAAGCGGCGGTCGAAAAAGCCGGAATTAAACCCGAAGAAGTTGACGAAGTGATTATGGGATGCGTCGTGCAGGCGGGAATCGGTCAGGCTCCGGCGCGTCAGGCGGCACTCAAAGCCGGACTTCCGCCGGAGGTTTCGGCTCTGACGATCAATATGGTTTGCGGTTCGGGACTTCGCGCCGTTGCGCTTGCCGCCCAAGCCGTGATGCTCGGCGATGCGGAAATCGTCGTCGCGGGCGGAATGGAATCAATGTCGAACATTCCATACGCACTGCCGACCGCGCGTGACGGGATGCGAATGGGCAATCAAACGGCGGTTGATCTGATGATAAACGATGGTTTATGGTGTCCGTTTGAAAATTGGCATATGGGCAACACCGGCGAAATCGTCGCCGACAAACATCAAATTTCACGCGAATCGCAGGACGAATACGCCTACAATTCGCACCGCAAAGCCGCCGAAGCGCAAAGTTCGGGACGTTTTAAGGATGAAATTATTCCGATCACGATACCGCAGAAAAAAGGCGACCCGATTGTCTTGGATTACGACGAAACCGTCCGTCCGGATACGACCGCCGAAACGCTCGGCAAACTCAAACCGGCGTTCAAAAAAGACGGCGGGACAGTGACGGCTGGCAACGCGCCGGGCGTAAATGACGGCGCATCGGCGTTAATTGTCACTTCAGCCGAAAAAGCCAAAGAACTCGGCATCGAACCGCTGGCGCGAATCGTCGCGTCGGCGCAGTCGGGCATCGAACCGAAATTTATAATGCTCGCGCCGGTCGAAGGCGTGAAAAAAGTTTTGAAAAAAGCCGGTTGGGAAATGTCGGAAGTTGATTTATTTGAACTCAACGAAGCGTTTTCCGTGCAGGCTTTGGGCGTGATGAAGGAACTCGGAATGAACGGCGAAAACGTCAACGTCAACGGCGGCGCGGTCGCGCTCGGTCACGCCATCGGCAATTCCGGCGGACGCGTTCTGACGACCCTGCTTCACGAAATGAAACGACGCGATGCAAAAAAAGGTGTCGCCGCACTTTGTTTGGGCGGCGGCAATTCGGTTGCTTTGGCAGTCGAGAGATAATCGAAATTAATTCGGTTTGGAAAGGCGGCTTGATTTCATTCGAGCCGCCTTTTTTTATTTTTTTGAAAAAAACTATCGTTTGATAGTATTTATAAAGAAATCAAATTTACATTTTCAAAATAAATGTTATTATTCTGTAATCTTTTCAGTAGAGGAATTCAACATTGACGGCACAAGATCACAATAAACTGTTGGGAATTCTGCATTTAGTTCAAAGCGGACTGCAAATCGTCGGGGGCATTATGGTCGCGGTGATTTACGGTTTGCTCGGTGCGGCATTTACAGCCAACGCCCATCGTCAGGAAGAACGGTTTATGGGTGAATTGTTCGTTGTCTTGGCATTGATAATTACGCCGATTATTTTAATTTTAGGCGGGATTAATTTAATTGCCGGCTACAAAATGCTTAAAGAAAAATCCGGTGCGCGAACTTGGGGAATCGTCGCCAGCATCATTTGCCTGATCGGATTTCCGCTCGGAACGGCATTGGGAATTTACGGACTCTGGTTTCTTTTCGGCGATCAGGGAAAAAGCTATTATCTCGGCGCAAGTCCGCAAAATCGCCAAATGTTTCCGCCGCCGCCAAATCAATGGCAGTAATACCTTATTTTATTTGTTCAAATTTGCTCAAACGGGGAAAAGTTGAGTTTCATTCTCTTAAACCGAATGTATTAAAATACGGGGAAATATTAAAAATTTTACATTCGAATACTCAACACTCAATCCATTTAACTTGAAAGGGTTTAATTAATTTTAGATTTTAAAACAAATTCTTTTGCTCTTTAACATCAAAAACATCCACTGTTAAATCGCCGAGTTAAGCAATATATCAATTATAAATTCTCGATTTATGACGGCTGCAACCGTTGGATTATTCGTGTGAATTTTGGTTGATTGAAAATGAATTTTGAATTTAAAAAAACAAAAAAATGGCAGTTGCGATTGAGATTGAACAAAATGACGTGGACGATTCAGATTCCGGAAAAATTGCGATTGCCGAAAATGAACCCAAAATGAGCCAATCAGAGTTAGCGGGAAGTTCGACGCAGGATTTGCGGGATATTTTGCCGAAATCAGAGCCGATACAATTCCGTCCAAAAAGAAATGATCCGCCGATAGTAGCGAAAATCGCTAAAATCCGTCATTCAAACAAATAACGGACGGCAAAATAAAAGTTTAAATAATAACAAGCAGGGCTAAAAAAAAATAGTTTTAGGAGTTAACAAACAAAAAATGGTGAAATCGCTAAAGTTAGTGGTAATTGGTATTTTATTGACGCTGATGGTCGGCGTAAATACCGGAACAATCTTCGCGCAGAATAAAAAAGTCAACAAATCTGCGGCGGCTAAAAAGAAAAAAACAGCCGAAATCTTTGAAAAAATCGTCTGATGAAATTGAATTGTCAGCCGACCCGGACAGACGCAGCCGGAAAATACAGGGCGAAAATAAAGAAAATAGTGCGGCGAAGGATGAAATAAAATCCAGCCACAAAGCTGTTGCCGGTGAAAATCAGGAGGTTGTCAACAACCGACCGAAATCCGCCAAGTTGATTAAAGCCGGAACTTTTGACGGCGATGTGCGGAACATCAAATACAAAAAACCGATTTTCCGCGAAGCACCCGAACGCGAAGCACCGAATGCTGACGAGATTCTCGAAGGCGATCCGGTAAACGAATTTTCAGCGTTGCCGAATTATCCGAGTGCGGCGGCTCCATCACCTCTGACGAGTTTTGACGGACTCGATTTTGCGACTTTCGGAGCCGGTCGTCCGCCGGACACCAACGGTGATGTCGGACCGGATTATTTTATTCAATCGGTCAATTCGTCAATCGGAATTTACAATAAAACCAGCGGGGCGCGGGTTGCCGGTTTCACCCTCAATACTTTTATGAGTCAGGGAGGATTCACTAATCTATGCGCGAATAATAATTTCGGCGATCCGGTCGTGCTTTACGATACATTTGAAGATCGCTGGATTATCACCGATTTCGCCTTTACGATAGACGGGGCGGGAAATGTCACTTCCAATTCTTATCAATGTTTTGCGGCATCCAAAACCAACGATCCGGTCACGGGCGGCTGGAATTTTTATTCGACCGTTGATACCGATTTTCTTGGTGATTATCCTAAATTCGGAGTTTGGAATGACGGTATTTACTGGTCGGCGAATATGTTCGGCAAATCTTCGACCGGCGGGTTTGCAAATCCGCGTGTGCGGGCGATGAACAAAATGCAGATGTATGTCGGTAATCCGACGGTTCAGGTTGTCACCTTTGATGCTCCGTCATCCGAATTTACATTGCTTCCGAGCAATGCACGACTGCAAACCGGCACGCCGCCCGCAGGCACACCGAATTATTTCGTTTCGACTTCCGCATTTTTGAATGCCTTGACCATTTATAAATTTAAGGTTGACTGGAACAAAATCTCGACCTCGACCTTTACCGGACCTTCGCTCCAGTTTGCCCCGGCAAGCTGGTCGAGCGCACCGGCAAATGTTTCTACTCCGAGCTTATCAACAGCGACTAACATTGATACGCTCGCCTCCCGCGCAATGGTGCAGAATCAATACACAAATATCGGCGGTGTCGAATCGCTTTGGAACACGCATACCGTGCAGGGCAGCTCGACCACGCAATCGGCAATTCGTTATTATCAAGGTGTCGTCATGGGCGGAAATGTCGCCGCAAATACGACACAGGCTGCAACTTTCAATCCCGATACGGTCAGTCGTTTAATTCCGAGTCTGGCGGTCAATCGTTCAGGTGATATGGGATTGCTTTACAGCGCATCGAGTGCGACGCTCAACCCGGCGATTCGTTACGCCGGCAGATTAGCGGGTGATCCGTTAAATACTCTTCCGCAGTCCGAAACATCCCTGATCGAGGGCGGCGGTTATCAGAATACCTCGACGCGTTGGGGTGATTACAGCACGATGACGCTCGACCCGAACGGCTGCACGTTTTGGATGACAACGGAATATTTCGGTGCTGTCGGCGGTAATTGGCTGACGCGCATCGGTTCATTTGCATTTCCGAGTTGTATTCCATTATTAAATAACGGGGTTTTACAGGGGACGGTGACATCTTCAGTGACAAATTTGCCGATCAGCGGCGCAACCGTTAATTTCGGCAGCCGAAAGGCAACAACCGATTCGAGCGGGGTCTATTCATTTGCAAATCTCCCGGCGGGAACATACCTGAACGAAACAGCGTCGGCAACCGGCTTTGATGCGGCAAATGCGGCAAATTTAGCAGTTGCAGACGGTGCAACGACGACGCAGAATTTCACGCTCGGCGTTCCGCCATCGAGTGCTTGTTTGATTGACACTACACAATCCGATTTTCAAACCGGAGTGCCGACAAGTGTTGATCTGAACACGACTGCCGGAGATTTAACGCTGCTCAAGGGCATAACGCTCGACCAACAAAACACTAATACCAGCACAAGCGGCAATGGAGTTACAACTACTTCTTGGACATCGCAAACATTTATTCCGGCAGTCAGCGGACCATTAGTCAGAGCGGATATTAATCTTTTTTGCAGCGGTTGCACGGGAACTGCACCGTCTGTCACGGTTTCCTTAAGAGCAACCACAGCCGGATTACCGACCGGGGCTGATCTTGCCGCCACGACGTTTACAACCAGCACGAGCGGAGCAGGCGGATTTTTCACCGCGACATTTACATCCCCGGCAACGGTGACGGCGGGAACAACCTACGCAATCGTGGTGCGAAATGCGATAAATCCATCAGTCGGAACGAACGCGGCAATCAGGAGTGCAGCCAATGCGTATGCAAACGGCGCGAGAGTCACTTCGACTAACAGCGGCACGACATGGACGGCGCAGACTACTGATTTAGGCTTTAGAACCTACATTGATACGGGTTTTGCTTTGTCTGGAAATTTAATTTCTTCGCTCAAAGATTCAAATCCGGCAGCCGCAGGAAATTCCGTCTGGACGACTATTTCGTGGAATGCAAGTGTTCCGGCGAATACGAATCTGCAATTTCAGGTGGCGGGTAATAATAATCCTAACGGCACATTCAACTATGTCGGACCTGACGGCACGGCGGCGACGTTCTTTACGACGAGCAATTCATCGCTCAGTCAATTTAACGGTTTGAGGTATCTCAAATACAGGGCGTTGATGACGACGACGGTAAATACCGTTACGCCGACAATTAATGATGTCACTATTTGCTATACCAATCCGCCGTTGTTTGTCTGGACGGGCGCAAAAAGTTCAAATTGGAGCGATCCGTTGAACTGGATGAGCGGAGTCGTTCCCAGAACAACCGATAAAGCGGTCATTCCGGCTGGCGGAATATCGAACAGTCCGGTCAATACGACAAATAACACGGTCGGTTCGCTCGAACTCGATTCGAGTATTATTGACACGGGCAGCAATACTTTAACTGTTAATACCTGCTCGCCGAACGCCGTCACGGGCGGAAGCGCAACCAGTTTTGTCAGAGGAACTTTGGTTCGCTGCGTTGACGGAACGGGAACATATAATTTCCCGGTCGGAACTTCGGGCGGATTTGCGCCGGTTTCATTGAGCGGCGTGGTCGGCAGCGGAACTTTCACGGTTGCGCCGAAGACCGGAAGTTTAATAGGTTCGGATCCCGGACAGTCAATTTCACGAAATTGGGGATTAACACCGAGCGGAATAACGCAGGCGAATATCACGTTCAAGTATTTGGATGCCGATGTTCCGGCAGGTGCGGACGAAACGACATTCAAGTTTCTCAGACTTTCGGGCGGAATTACCAGAGCTTTTCCTGCCAGTTCATCCGATGTTGCCGCAAACACGTTTACTTTGAACAATGTCGCGTCATTTTCCGATTGGTCGCTTGGCGTTCCGACAGCTCCGACGGCTGCCGGTTCGACGGTCAGCGGCAGAGTGTTAAATTCGAGAGGTGTCGGAATTGCGAATGCTGTTTTGGAAATGCGTTCGACGCAGAGAAATACTGTCATCAGCGTCAGAACCAATAATTTCGGCAATTTCAGTTTTAACGATATTGCCGCCGGTCAAACATATCTGCTTTCGGTCAATGCCAAAACCTATACGTTTACACCACGTCTGTTATCCGTTCAGAATAATCTGACCGGAATTGACTTTACTCCGAATGCAGTCGGCAAATAATGTCGTCAGGGTAATTTCGACAAACAAAAAACAAACGGGCAGGATGCAATTGCGTTCTGCCCGTTTGTTTTTGCATCGAAATATTGGTTAAATTTAGAAAAATTATATCAACATAAGTTTTAAGGAAATATATATCAATGAGTGAAATTATCGGAGTAATCGGCGCGGGAACAATGGGCAACGGGATTGCCCAAACTGCTGCGGCGAGCGGGTTTGACGTGATTCTTTGCGATATTAAAGAAGAATTCGTGCAAAAAGGCGTTGCCAATATCGGCAAAAGTCTTGATCGGTTCGTTAAAAAAGAAACGATGACCGAAGATCAAAAAAACGAGATTCTGGGCAAGATTTCTTCGACAACAAATCTCGAAGACTTAAAAGATTGTTTTTTAATTGTCGAAGCCGCGACTGAAAATTACGAAATTAAAAAACAGCTTTTTGAAAAACTCGACGAAATTGCCAACGAAAACTGCATTTTAGCATCAAACACATCGTCAATTTCAATTACGAAAATTGCCGCCGTGACCAAACGACCGGACAAAGTGATTGGAATGCACTTTATGAATCCCGTGCCTTTGATGAAGCTCATCGAAGTCATTCGCGGCATTGCGACGAGCGATGAAACTTATGAAAAAGTGCGCGAAATGTCGGAAAAAATGGGCAAAACCGCGCTCGATTGTCAGGATTTTCCGGGCTTTGTCGCCAACCGCATTTTGCTGCCGATGATTAACGAAGCGATTTTCGCGCTTTATGAAGGCGTGGCAACTAAAGAAAGCATTGACGGCATTATGAAACTCGGAATGAATCATCCGATGGGACCGTTGACGCTCGCCGATTTTATCGGTTTGGATGTTTGTCTGGCGATTTTGCGTGTGATGCACGAAGGCTTGGGCGATTCAAAATATCGTCCGTGTCCGCTGCTCGTCAAGATGGTTGACGCAGGCTGGTTGGGTCGCAAAACCGGCAAGGGTTTCTACGAATATAACCGGTAAAATAAGCGTTCCGCTTTTTTACCGGTAACGCAAGCGGGACGCTTGCGTTACAATTAAACGATATGAAAAAAATAACAGTAATTTTTATTCTGATGTTGACGATGAGTTTGACCGGATTCGCTCAAACAAAAGTTGCGACGCTGCCGATTAAACAGCGGACGCTTGCCAACGGTTTGCGAATCGTCTCGGTGCAGGACAACAACAGCCCGACGGTGGCGGTTCATGTTTGGTATAACGTCGGCTCGAAGGACGATCCCGAAGGTCGTTCGGGGTTCGCGCATTTGTTCGAGCATTTGATGTTTAAATCGTCGAAAAATCTCAAAAGCGAGCAGTTCGACCGTTTGACCGAAGATGTCGGCGGCTTCAACAACGCTTCGACGTATGACGATTTTACGAATTACTATGAGGTCGTGCCGTCTAATTATCTCGAATCAATTCTCTGGGCGGAAGCCGAACGGATGCACAATTTGAATGTTGACGAGGCGAATTTCAAATCCGAGCGCGAAGTGGTTAAAGAAGAATTTCGCCAGCGCATTCTCGCCCAGCCTTACGGACTTTTGACGGGACAATATCTCGAAAAACTCTCGTTCACGACGCATCCGTATCGGCGACCGGGAATCGGTAATCTCGACGAATTAAATGCGGCTTCGCTGACCGACGTGCAGAATTTTTACAAAACTTTTTATCGTCCCGACAACGCCGTTTTGATCGTCGTCGGCGATTTTCAGCAAACGCAGTTTGATAATTGGGCGAACAAATATTTCGGCGGCGTGCCGAAAGTCAGCACCGATCTGCCGCGTGTGACGGTTTCCGAACCCGAACGAGCGACGGAAAAACGATTTAATGAAACCGCGCCGAACGTGCCTTTCCCGGCAGTTGTCATCAGTTATCTCGCGCCGGATTCTAAAGATAAAGATGTTGCAGCGTTGAAAATCGCCGAGAAAATATTGTCGGGCGGCGAAAGTTCGAGGCTGTATCAATCGCTCGTTTACAAAGAGCAAATCGCTCAGGAAGCGTCATTTAACGCCGATATTCGTGCTGATCGAGGGCTTTTATTTTTTCTCGCCATTGCCGCCGACGGCAAAACGCCTGACGCGCTCGAAAAATCAATGCTCGAAGAACTCAAAAAAATCCAAGCCGCGCCGGTCATGACAAATGAATTGGAAAAGGCGAAAAATCAACTGATTACCAATCAGTTTCGGGAACTCGAAACTAACGACGGCAAAGCAATCGCCATCGAACGTGCGGTCGCGTATGACGGTGATCCGAACGCGGTCAATTCCGATGTCGCCAAATTAAAAGCCGTCACCGCCGCCGATGTGCAGCGCGTGATGAAAAAATACTTCACCGACCAGAATCGCGTAGTCATTTATTATCAAAACGGCAAGGTGAAAAAATAACAATGAAAAATTCAAAATTCAAAAAAATCGCATTGTTCTCCTGTAGTAATTTAATTTGCCTGTTGTGCCTGATTTCGATCAATGCACAGGAAAAACCGCCCGCGCCGTCTGCGCCCAAATCCGTGATTGTTCCGGCGGTTAAAGAAAATAAATTGAAAAACGGTCTCAAAGTCGCCGTCGTCGAACGTGCCAATGTGCCGATTGTTACTGCACAGTTGTTAATTAAAGGCGGCGGCACATCATGGGACGGATACAATAAAGAAGGTCTGGCAAATATGACGGCTGACCTTCTGACCAAAGGCACGAAAACGCGCACCGCGACGCAAATCGCCGAGCAGATGGAATTTTTGGGCGGCTCGATTTCGACGGGCGCAGGTTGGAATACGTCGGTTGTGACCGTCACGGTAATGAGCGACAAACTCGATCAGGCGATGAACATTATGTCGGATGTCGTTTTGAATCCGACTTTTAAACAAAGTGAAATTGATTTGCTGCGAACTCAAACACTGGACGGACTGACTTATAATTTGAAACAACCCGGATATTTGGCAAATTACGCCGCTTCAGTTTACAGTTTCGGCGAACATCCGGCGGACGGCACACCTGAAAGTCTGAAAAGCATCTCGCGCAAAGATTTATTGGATTTCAAACAAAAATTTTATGATCCGTCAGGCTCCGTGATGATCTTTACCGGCGATATTTCGACTGCAAAAGCATCATTACTGGCAAATAAATTTTTTGGTAAATGGCAGTCGAGCAAACAAAATTACGCGCAAACGATGACTAAATCGCCGCAGATTGGCGGAAAAGAAAATAAATCAACGGCGAAAAGAATTTTAGTCGTTGATTTGCCCGATTCAGGTCAGGCGGCGGTCACTTATGCGAAATTTGTCGGTAACGGCAGAACGACCGAAACCGGCGGACACATTAATCGGAATTATTATCCGGCGTTGGTTTTAAATTCGGTGTTAGGCGGTGGTTATTCATCGCGTTTGAATCAGGAAATCCGCATCAAACGCGGTTTGAGTTACGGTGCGGGCAGCGGTTTCGGCTGGCGTTTCGACAAATCTAATTTTGCGACGCGAACGCAGACGAAAAATGAATCGGCGGCGGAAGTTGCGGAATTGGTATTGGATGAAGTGGAAAAATTGGCTGATAAATCGGTTGCGGGAAGCGAACTCGTGCCGCGCAAATCGGTTTTGACGGGAAATTTCGGGCGCAATCTCGAAACGACCGAAGGTTTGGCGGCGGCGGTTGCCGATCTCTACAGTTTCGGTTTGCCGACCGGTGAATTAAATTCTTACACGCAAAACGTGACCAATATCAACGACGCGCAGATTCGTGATTTTGCCAAAAATAATCTGCTCGGCGGTGACATCATTATCGTCGGAGATTACGCCAAATTCAAAGACGATCTTGCCAAGCGATTTCCCAAAGTCAAAACAAAAGTCATCAAAGCTGACGGAATTGATTTGAAAACTATTGATTTGAACTAAACGAAGTTAATTTAGCAATCAATCAAAGCGCGAACATATTAAATGTTCGCGCTTTTTTGTCTGACCTGAAAAACTTATATTGTGACGGATTGTTTTAAGCGCGAAAATGTTTGAAAATAAATAATCAGGCGAAATATGCACAAAAATCTCCGTTCATTTATCGAAACGCTCAGAAGGGAAAACGAACTGATCGAAATTGAAGCCGAAGTTGATCCGTATCTTGAAATCGCCGAAATTCACCGCCGCGTGATCGAACGGCAGGGCAAAGCCTTATTATTTAAGAACGTCAAAAACTCGAAATTTCCCGTCATCACGAATATGTTCGGGACGGTCAAACGCATCGAACTCGCCTTTACCAAACGACCGCAGGAATTCGTCAAAACGGCGGTCGAAATGGTTGATGTGCTGCTGCCGCCGAAACCGAAGGAACTCTGGAAATATCGTCAGATGGGTTTCGACGCTCTCAAACTCGGCACTAAAGAAGTCAAAAACGCGCCGGTTTTGGAAAGATTCAGCCGCGAACCCAAACTGACGGAAATTCCTCTGCTTCAATTGTGGCACGAAGACGGCGGACATTTTGTGACCTTACCGCTCGTTTATACGGAAAGTCTCAAAACCGGCAAACACAACCTCGGAATGTATCGCATCCAGCGTTATGACGACACGACGACCGGCATTCACTGGCAGATCGGCAAAGGCGGCGGTTTTCATCATTACGAAGCCGAACAGATGAACCGCGCTCTGCCGGTCAATATCACGCTCGGCGGACCGCCGGCGATGATCCTCGCAGCAATCGCGCCTTTGCCCGAAGACGTTCCCGAACTGATGCTTGCGTCTCTGCTGGCGAACGGGAAGATTGAAACGGCGAAAAATCCTTTGCCCGACGGTCTGCGTCTGATTGCCGAAGCCGAATTCATTTTCAGCGGCAAAGTCGCGCCGCACAAACGCCGTCCCGAAGGTCCGTTCGGCGATCATTACGGCTACTATTCGCTCGTTCACGATTACCCGGTTTTTGAATGCGAAGCGATTTTTCACCGCAAAGACGCAATCTACCCGGCAACCGTCGTCGGCAAACCGCGTCAGGAAGATTATTATATCGGCGACTATTTGCAGGAATTGCTGTCGCCGCTGTTTCCGCTCGTGATGCCCGCCGTGCTTGATCTTTGGAGCTACGGCGAAACCGGATTTCATAGTCTGGCGGCGGCGGTCGTTAAAGAAAGATATTCACGCGAGGCACTTTCCGCCGGTTTTAGAATTTTAGGCGAAGGTCAATTATCGCTCACTAAGTTTCTGCTTTTAACCGACAAAACGCAGGATTTGCGCGATTTTAAAACCGTCTTTGAATATATCTTGGAAAGAGTTGATTGGACGAGCGATTTCTTCATTTTCGACCGCACATCTTTCGACACGCTCGACTATGCTTCGGGCAAAATCAATCACGGCTCGAAAGCAATGCTCGTCGGTGTCGGCGAAAAGAAACGCGAACTCGTCCGTGAATTCAAAGGCGAACTTCCGACCGGCGTAAAAAAGGCAAAAGTTTTTTGCGGCGGATGTTTGGTGTTGGAAACTGAGGATTATGCGTCTGATAACGATTTGGGTGAAAGAATCGCAAAATCAGGAGTTTTTGATGATTTTCAAATGGTCGTCTTGCACGATTCGATCAAGTTTGCCGATTCAGCAGATCAATTTTTGTGGGCGACTTGGACGCGATTTAATCCTTCGACCGATATTTACTCAAAAAATCTGACCGTAAAAAACAATCATATTTCGTATCAAAACCCAATCACCATAGATGCGCGAATGAAACCGTGGTATCCGAAAGAAGTCGAAGTTCGACCGGACATTGAAAAATTAGTTGATGATCGGTGGAGAGAATACTTTCTATAGATTAGTGATTAACGCACCTTACGGATAAAGAGATTTTGTCTTTGTCGCCGAAGGTGACGGACATCATAGCGTAGGCGCAAGCGAATGTAATGAGCGAGAACCCTGCGTTAATCGGGAGAAATTTCCGACGCTGAAAGTGTCGCACACGCCGCATCCTGTAATGTCGCTCACTTTCAGCGAGCAGGTTCCCGGTTCGACTCGACGGAGGGATTCATTCGCTTTGCTCATTACTCCCGACGCTATGATGTCCGTCACCTTCGGCGACAAAAACAGATTGGTGCGTCAGGTGAGTGTTTAAGAAAATAAGTTTATTTTTTGCTAATTTATATCCATCGAATTGATTCGCTATCATAGTTATTTAATGAAACTCAAATACTCTAAAGTGTTAAGAAATATCTTTGGCGGCTTGCTGATACTTGGCTTGTTACTATTGGTTTACGCGCATTTTATAGAAACAAAGAGATTGGTTATTCACGAGGAAACAATCAAAATCCCCAATTGGAATGCAAATCTTAATGATTTGAGAATTGCCGTAATTTCCGATATTCACGGCGGATCGTATGGAGTTGACGAAAGCAGAATCAAGCAAATCGTTCAAGTGGTCAATCTGCAAAATCCCGATTTAATTGTCATTTTGGGTGATTTTGTTTCACAAACTAAAGGACAGCACAGCGAACTGAAAATGCCGGTCGAAAATATTGCCGCAAGTTTGAAAGGGTTGCAGGCGAAATACGGAGTTTTTGCCATTATCGGCAATCACGATTGGTGGTTTGATGAAAGTAAAATAACTCTGGAACTCGAAAAGAACGGGATTACAGTGTTGGACGATAAAATTTATCCGGTAAAAATCGGGGATCAGACTCTCAAACTCTGGGGAATCGAAGATTTATGGAAAAACGGGATCATCAATAGACAACCTTTTAGTGATTTAGAAGATAAAGCCAACTCGATTCTGCTGGCGCATAATCCCGACGCAATTATGGACACGCCGCCGGGTATTTCTCTCACGCTTGCCGGTCATACGCACGGCGGACAGGTGCAAATTCCTTTTTACGGCGCATTGGTTTTTGTCAGCGATCCTAAATTTACGCAGGGTTTAATTGATGTCGAGGGCAAAAAATTGTTCGTGACGACCGGCATCGGCACGACGGGACCGCCATTCAGATTTTTAGTTCCGCCCGAAATTGCCGTTTTAACTTTGGAAGCCGAATAATTTACAGTTTTGATTAATGGATAAAAATAACCCGACAGTTCATAAAAAACTTTTACTTTTGGCGGCAACTTGTCTTTTGTTGTTGTTACCGATATTTTTCGGAGAAATCTACTGCCGTTTATTTACGCGGATAAATTTTCTCGATAACAGCCGTGGAATGTTCGAGATCGGAAAATACGGCAAAACATACGGCAACACACCGAATTTTCAAGGTTATTCATTCGGTCAAAAATTCGTGACCGATGAGAATGGTTTCCGGATGGACGAAATTCAACCCGGGCAAAAAAATAAAGCCGAAAACACGATTTTAATAATCGGTGATTCGGTGACGTTCGGAACGGGAGTTCCGCAAAATCTGACAATTGCGGGAATTCTAAACTCGCACGTTGCGCCCGAATATAAAATTGTCAATGCTTCGGCAATCGGTTACGACACATACGATTATCAAAATGTCGTGAATTCTGTGATCGCTCAGAATTCTGAAATCAAAAAAGTTTTACTTTTCTTTTGTCTGAATGATGTTAATGATGTCAGCGCACAGCAGATTCGGCGGCAAATCAATGAGGCGAGAAATCCTGACCAAATTGCGGAAAAATCCACCAGTCAAACCATTAACGATTTTTTGCGCTCACGTTCAAAACTATATTTGTGGCTTAAAAATGCCTTGCGCGATACGCAGTTGATTTACTTCAAAAATGATTTTACTCAGTATCAGCAGGGCGATGATTACATATCCGAAGCATTAAAACCGCTTTCCCAAATGAAAACGACGCTTGATGTAAAGGGAATTTCGTTAAAAGTTTTCGTTTTGCCATATGAAGTCCAAACCCGTTCGAATGTGTTAGCCGATTATCTGCTTCCCCAGCAAAAAGTTGATGATTATCTCAAAGTAAATGATATTCCATTTAACGATTTCACGCCGAATTTTCAAAAACAAAGCTCGCCGAATACACTTTTTTTATACGGTGATCCGATGCACCTGAGTGAACAGGGAAATTTACTGACAGCAAATCTCGTTTGCGCCGACTTGAAAGAAGTTTGTAAAATGAATTGAACTTCCCGCGACGAATTTTAATGAAACATATTTTAGGTATTTCGGCTTTTTACCACGACAGCGCAGCGGCGATTTTGAGCGACGGAAAAATCGTTGCGGCGGCACAGGAAGAAAGGTTTACACGCATCAAACACGATGCCGCGTTTCCGCAAAATGCCGTCGAATTTTGTTTGAAACAAGCAGGAATTGATGAATCGGAACTTTCCGCCGTCGTGTTTTACGAAAAACCCTTATTGAAATTTGAACGTCTGCTCGAAACCTACACGGCATTTGCGCCGAAAGGTTTGCCCTCGTTTATGAAGGCGTTGCCGGTCTGGGTCGGTCAAAAATTGTTTTTGCCGAAAGAAATAGACAAAGGCTTAAAAAACCTTTACGAAGGCGATTTATTTTACGCGACGCATCACGGCTCACACGCCGCGAGTGCATTTTTCCCTTCACCTTTTGAGGATGCCGCAATCATCACATTCGACGGCGTTGGCGAATGGTCAACGACGACTTACGGAGTCGGGCGCGGTAACAAAATCGAACTTTCCAAAGAAATTCGTTTTCCTCATTCGCTCGGACTGCTCTACAGCGCATTCACCTATTACACGGGCTTTCGAGTTAATTCCGGCGAGTATAAACTGATGGGACTCGCGCCATACGGCGAGCCGAAATACGTTGCAAAAATTTACGATAATTTGATTGATGTCAAAGCTGACGGTTCGTTTTGGCTCGATCAAAGCTATTTTAATTATTGTGCCGGACTGACGATGACCGGCGAAAAATTTCATCGTTTATTTGAACAAAAACCGCGCGATCCCGAAACGCCTCTGACACAGTTTGAAATGGACATCGCAGCCAGCATACAGGTCGTGACCGAAGAAATAATGCTCAAAATTGTCGGCAATGTCCACCGCGAAACCGGGATGGAGAATCTTTGTCTGGCTGGCGGCGTGGCTTTGAACTGCGTTGCCAACGGCAGAATCTTGCGTGAAAGTCCGTTTAAAAATCTCTGGATTCAACCGGCAGCAGGCGACGCGGGCGGCGCACTCGGCGCGGCTTTGTTCGCCCACTTTCAAATTTTCGATGCTCCGCGTAAAGTTGGCAAAAACGACAGTCAATTCGGCACACGACTCGGACCGGAGTTTTCAAATTCAGAAATTAGACACAAACTCGATAAACTAAATGCAGACTATAAATTTTACGAATCGGAAGACGATCTGTTCGCTGAAATTGCTAAATTAATTGATGCCGGAAAAATTATCGGACATTTCGCCGGTAAAATGGAATTCGGACCGCGTGCGCTCGGCGGACGCAGCATCATCGGCGACGCGCGAAACACCGAAATGCAGACGACGATGAACGTCAAAATAAAGTTCCGCGAATCGTTTCGCCCCTTTGCACCGAGTGTTTTGCGCGAACGCGCCGCAGATTATTTTGAACTCGACGCGGAAAGTCCGTATATGCTGATAGTCGCGCCGGTCGCCGAAAACCATCGAAAACCAACAAATGCGTCTGATAACGACTTGTTTGGGATTGACAAGTTAAAAAAACAGCGTTCGGATATTCCGGCGGTGACACACGTTGATTATTCGGCGAGAATCCAAACCGTTGATGAAACCGGAAATCCGCGATATTATCAAATCATCAAAGCATTTGAAAAGTTAACGGGCAGCGGCGTGATCGTCAACACTTCATTTAATATTCGCGGCGAACCGATTGTCTGCCGACCGGAAGAGGCGTATCGCTGTTTTATGCTGACGGATATGGACGCGCTCGTGCTGGAAAATTATATCTGTCTGAAAGAAAACCAAACTGAAATGAGCGGCGGCGAAGAATATAAAAAACAATTTAAATTAGATTAAAAAACTATGGCAAAACGAAGCGGAATCGTCTCGGAATTGTGGGCGTTTATGAAGGAAAACAAGGCGTATTGGCTTTCGCCGATCATTATTGTCGTCTTGCTGCTCGCCGGTATCATTATTCTCGGCGCAGTTGGCGGCGGCACGGCGGCTCCTTTTATTTATTCACTTTTCTAAATATAAATGTCACTGATAAAAATTAACTGGCAGCCGAAATCTTCTGAATTGCGAAAGTTCGGAATCGGTTTGATCGTCGGTTTTATCGTCATCGCCGCCATTCGTTTAATAATTAATCGCGGACAAATTAATTATCCCGAAAACAAATTCGCCTGGATTTTTATTTCCGTCGGAATTGCGTTCGGGATAATCTCACTGACCGGCGCAAAAATCGCTCTGCCGATCTATTGGCTGTGGATGGGAATTGCCTTCGTGATGGGCAATATTATGAGCCGCGTCTTTCTCACACTGATATTTTTTCTGGTCGTCACCCCGCTCGGTTTTTTAGGTCGCATCATCGGGCGTGACAAACTTCAATTGAAAAAAACACCAAAAGATTCATACTGGCAGGATGTTTCACTGCCAGCCGAAATCGAGAAATATAAACGTCAATTTTAGTTTATGGTTTCAAACGATTAAGCATACGAGGAAACGGAATGGTTTCGCGGACGTGTTCGATGCCGCACATCCAGGCGACGCAGCGTTCAATGCCCATACCGAAACCGGCGTGCGGAACTGCGCCGAATCTGCGTAAATCCAAATACCATTCAAACGATTCTTTTGGCAAATTGTGTTTCTCGATTTGTTCTTCTAAAAACTTCAAATCGAAAGCGCGTTCGCCGCCGCCGATGATTTCGCCGTAACCTTCGGGCGCGATCAAATCCGCACCGAGCGCACATTCGGGACGTTCCGCGTCGCGTTCAAAATAAAATGCTTTGATCACGGCAGGGAAATGATGAACGAAAACCGGCGCGTTAAACTGTTTGGAAATATAGGTTTCGTCCGGCGCACCGAAATCGCCGCCCCATTCAAAATCGTTTTCGAGTTCGCCTTTAGTAAAACCTTCTTGGAGAATTTTAACGGCTTCGTCATAATGAACACGCGGAAAATCTTCCGCCGTAATCGCTTCGAGTTTGCTAATATCGCGTTCGAGTGTCGTCAATTCTTCACGCCGGTCACTCAATACACGACCGACAATAAACTTAATCAAGCCTTCACCGAGTTTCATCACATCATCAAGCTGCGCGAAAGCCATTTCGGGTTCGACCATCCAAAATTCGGTCAAATGACGGCGCGTTTTGGATTTTTCGGCGCGAAAAACCGGACCGAAGGCATAGCTTCTGCCCAAACTCGCGGCGGTTGCTTCGTTATAAAGCTGTCCGCTCTGCGTCAGATACGCTTTATCATCGTCAAAATAATCAACTTCAAAAAGCGTCGTCGTGCCTTCGCAGGCGGCAGGCGTAAAAATCGGCGTGTCGGCGAGAACGAATCCGTTGTCATCAAAAAAATCGCGCGTCGCTTTAATCACCGTGTGGCGAATCTTCAAAACTGCGTGCTGTTTTTTCGAGCGAATCCATAAATGGCGATTATCCATCAAAAATTCCGTGCCGTGTTCCTTGGGCGTGATCGGATAATCGGTGGCGTTTTGAATCACTTCCAAACCTGTCACATCGAGTTCGACACCGATGCTTGAGCGCGTATCTTCTTTAACCTTACCTTTTAAAATAATCGAAGATTCCTGTCCGAGCGATTTTGCTGTCTCGAAAAGATGTTCGTCATTCGGTTTGAAAACGACACACTGCACGATTCCCGTGCCGTCGCGCAACTGCAAAAATACGAGTTTGCCGCTCGAACGCGAATTGTAGAGCCAGCCTTTGAGTATCACTTCCTGACCGATGTGATTTTTAAGTTCGTTAATGTATGTTTGATTCATAAATAATTATTAATTGCGTAGTAAATGAAAGAAATATCATACCAAATTTTCGATTTATTTTTATTAGCGGCTTGACTTTGCGATAGTGTGTAACTATTCTTGTTACACTTATGGCGGGGAATTCAAAATTGGCGACGGCGATTCACATTGCGGGAATGCTTTCATTCGCCGATAAGATGCCTTTGACTTCCGAGATGATTGCTCAGAGCGTCGGAACGAATCCGGTCGTCATTCGGCGGATTATCGGTCTGCTGACCAAAAATAATCTCGTCAAAGTAAAGATGGGAACGGGCGGCGGCGCGTCTCTGGCGGCACCGGCGGAAGACATCTCGCTCGGCGATATTTACGCCGCGCTTGATGAAGACAGTCTGTTTGACGTGCCGCAGTTTGCCGACGAACACCAGTGCGCCATCGGAAAAATCGTTCGTCCGGTGTTGGCGGAAATCTTGAGTTCAATTGAGAAAAAACTGCTGGATGAGCTGACAAATACGACGCTGGCAGATGTTATCGGTAAAGTGAAACTAAAGATGACGGAAAACTGCAACAAAAATAATGGCTGAAAAAGAAGACAAAACGAAAAAGAAAGTTGATTATTCCAGGGCTTGGGGCGAAGCCAAGTTGTTGATTTACAGTTACCGCTGGCGGTTGCTGCTGGGTTTGGGATTGATGCTTTTGAGTCGCGGCGCAGGATTCGTGCTGCCTTATTCAACCAAATATCTGGTTGATAATGTTTTCGGGCAGAAACAGTATTATCTGCTTAAATGGATTGCACTTGCCGTCGGTATTTCGACGATTGTGCAGGCAATCACTTCGTTTACGCTCTCGCAGGTATTGGGCGTAGCGGCACAGCGGGCGATTACCGAAATGCGAAAACGAATTCAGGCGCATATCGAACGCCTGCCGATTTCGTATTTTGATTCGACGCAAACCGGGCAATTAATTTCGCGGATTATGCGCGATGCCGAAGGAATTCGCAATCTCGTCGGCACAGGTTTGGGACAAATCGTCGGCGGAATTTTGTCCGCGCTCGTGTCCTTGGTTTTTCTTTTTTATTTGAATTGGTTTATCACGCTGATAATCGTGTCGGTGTTGATCGCATTCGGCTTTGTTTTAAGCTACGCCTTTAAGCAACTGAGACCATTGTTTCGTGATCGCGGCGCAATCGAAGCGCAGGTAACGGGACGTTTGACCGAAGGCTTGGGCGGCATTCGCATCGTTAAGGCTTACACGGCGGAAAAGCGCGAGGATTTGAGTTTTGCGCGAAATATTCACAGTCTTTTTAGAAATATCGCTAAATCTCTAACCGGCGTTTCGGCGACCGGCGCGTTCGCTTCGGTTATCATCGGCGCGATTTCGGTGGTGATGATTTATTTCGGCGGTAACGCCGTCGTCGCCAATCTGCAAAATCCGGCGACCGGAATGAGTTCCGGCGATTTGACGATGTATATCGCTTTTACTATTTTTATGGTGATTCCGATTGTTGATCTCGCCAACATCGGCACACAGATTACCGAGGCGTTCGCCGGTTTAGACCGCATCAGCGAAATTTTCAATATGAAAACCGAAACCGACGAAGATGCCGCTAAAATCGCCCTGCCCAACATCGCCGGAACGATTGATTTTCAGGATGTCGGTTTTGAATACGAAGAAAACGTGCCGGTTTTGAAAGGCGTTTCGTTTCATTCCGAAGCCGGCACGACGACCGCGCTCGTCGGTTCGTCGGGTTCGGGCAAATCAACGATTTTGAGCCTCGCGCTCAATTTTATTCAGCCAAAAATCGGAAAGATAATGATTGACGGCAAAGATTTGCAGGCAGTCAAATTGCAGGATTATCGGCGGCATCTCGGCGTAGTTTTGCAGGATAATTTTTTGTTTGACGGCACGGTTCTGAGCAATATTCGCTTTGCCAACCCGCACGCCACATTCGATGAAATCCGCGAAGTTTGTAAAATCGCCAATGCGGACGAATTTATTGAAAAGTTTCCCGACAAATACGAAACAATCGTCGGCGAACGCGGTGTCAAACTTTCCGGCGGTCAGAAACAGCGCATCGCCATCGCCCGCGCATTGCTCGCTAATCCGAAGATTTTAATTTTAGACGAAGCTACATCTTCGCTCGATTCGGAAAGCGAAGCCTTGATTCAGGAAGGCTTGAATCGTCTGCGAAAAGGCAGAACGACGTTTGTCATCGCGCACCGACTTTCGACAATTCGTTCGGCGGATCAAATTCTCGTGGTCGAAGCCGGGGAAATATTCGAGCGCGGCACACACGATGAATTGATCGAATTAAACGGTCGTTACAAACAGCTATACGACAAGCAATACAAATTTGAGCAAAATCTTTTCGTCAATCCGGGCGAAGATTACACACATAAAAACGAAAAAGTTTTGGCACAAACCAAACTGTAAAATTACACAAATATGGAACAAACCCAAACATTTCAAAACCACACCCGCTGGTTTCCGCTCGTTCATTTCGTTTTGATGCCGATTTTGGCGATCAATCTGATTTGGCAGGTTGTTCGCGCTTATCAGGATTTTAATTGGGATCGCGCGGAAAACATTTTGATCGCCGTCGCATTGTTGATTTTAGGATTAGCCGCACGTTTGCAGGCTTTGAAGGCTCAGGATCGGGTTATCAGATTGGAGGAAAAGCTGCGTTTCAGAGATGTTTTATCACCTGAAATGGCTGCAAAAGCCGATAATCTCACAACCGGACAATTAATATCGTTGCGTTTTGCTTCTGATGAAGAATTATCCGATTTGGTTAATCGCACGGTTAATGGAGAATTCAAAAATTCCAAAGAAATTAAATTATCAATTAAAAACTGGCGGGGCGATTATTTAAGAGTTTAATGCGCGTCTGATAACGACTTGGGTGGAGGGAAATCGGTCGAGGTCTTCCGCTGCTTCCAAAACTATTCGGAGGGTCGGGATAATGTATTGAACAAAGTAGTTTTTGCCGCGATTGACCGATTGAAAAGAAAATGTGCCGACGGCTTTAAGGCATCTTTGAACCGTTTGAAGTTGAAACTCGTGTGCGAAATTTTCCGAATCAATTAGCGGCAAGCCGATTTTTACTCGTTCATCAAGAAAAAACTTTTGCTTTTCCAGAATCATTTTTGAATCAGGCGATTCGAGCAGGCGATCAAGCAGCAAAGAAACCAAATCGTAACTTGAAGTGCCGATTCTGGCATCCTGATGGTCAATGATTCTCAGTTCATTATTCACGTCAATCATTAAATTAAACGAATGAAAATCACGATGGCATAAGATGCAAGCCATATTTTCAAGTTCGGCGGCGAGTTCGATAAATTCCTTACTTAACGCAATGCTTTCGGCTGCCGATAACGGCTGTTTTTTATAAGTTTCAAAATAATGAGTTTTGAAGTATTCGAGTTCCCAAACGAGTTTTTCAACATCGAATTTCAGCCGCGAAGCAATCGAATCAACTTCAAAAGCTTTGCCGGTTGCCGCCTGAATGCGGGCGACCAACGAAATCGCTTCGTTTAATAATTCGTCACGTTTCTCAGGTGTTGATTCATCAAGGATAGTTCGCAAGATTCGGTCGCCAAAATCTTCCATCACGATTACGCCGAGTTTTTCATCGTAATCGTAAATTTTAGCCACAGGAAGACCGCCGAGTAAAAACAGATAGGTGACATCGAGATATGTCTGTTCGACAATTATGAAAGGTTCGGGATAAACACAGGCAATCGCCGCCGCGTCGTTCCATCGAACACGAAAATATTCTCGGGTCGAAGCATCAGGCGTGAGTTGCGAATACTCCGAAGTTTGTCGGCGTTCGGATAAAAATTGTTCGAGACGTTGGCGAAAATCGGACATAAAATTAACTTAAAGGGACGATATAGTTTTCGCCCTGAATATAACCTTGAAGTGCTTTCTCAGGAATTTCATCACAGTTTCTGACCATCTCGGCACGGACAATCGCGGCATTTTCAAAATGTTCGCCCGATTCGATGACAACGCCGTCAGCGATAATCGTGCGATAAAGATTGGTATTGGCGGAAATTTTTACATTGTCCCAAATGACCGAATCGCGGACGACCGCATCATTTGAAATATCACAATTTTGTCCGATACAAACATTTTCACCGTTCATCATTGCCAGCGAAATATCGAGATAACGCGGAATTGTCGAAAGCTCGAACCAATTGGCATCGGTAACGTGCGCGGCGATTTTTTCGCCTCTGGCAATCGCCGGATTATAAAACGTCGGCACAATATCCGAATAAACGCCGCGCGGAATATACTCGAAAACACGCGGCTCCAGGATATGAATGCCGGTAAACATCGGCGGATTGAATATTTCGTTTTCAGTATCCCTGATTTCGTTTTCCGACAGAGGTTTTGCGTAATCCCCAAATCCTTTGACAAATCCGTCTTCGGTTTGAACAATCGTAAATTTTTCGCGCTTGACGTTCGGTTTCAAAATCATTGTTGCCAACGCGCCGGTTTGCCTGTGTGTTTCGAGCGCGGCGGTGATGTCAATATCAGTAATGATTTTACCGTTGGCAATCAAAAAAGTTTCATCTTCGAGCAGATGACGCGCATTATCCAAAGCACCGGCAGTTCCCAAAATTTTCGGTGTTTCAAGCGTGTAATCAATATTGACACCGTATTGCGAACCGTTTCCGAGTGCTTTTTTGACCGATTCAGGCTGATGATGAAGATTAACGACGACATCACGAAAACCGAAATTAGCAAGATATTCGGCAACATATCCGACCAGCGGTTTGCCTAAAAACGGAATCGCCGGTTTGGTGCGATCAATTGTTAAGGGAAAAAGCCGCGTCCCGAATCCGGCGGCTAAAATCATTGCTTTCATATATTGCAGATTTTCCTGCCGAAAATAAATAATTAATTAATCAGCACGAATTTCAAACCTAACTTATTTTGTATTTCAAATGCAAACTTGCAGAATTCGTTTAAGAATTTAAAATCAATCTTAATGAATGATTATTCAAATGCCAAAACTTACGGGTTTTTTTCGACACCTGAAAGCCGTCCAATAATTAAGCAGTTGAGAGATGCAAATGCCGAATATATAGAATTTCCGGCGGCAAATATCGTTTCACCGGATAATTCGGAAACGCGGAAATTGAATACGAAACTAATCGAAACAACTGATTGGCTGATTTTTTTTGAACCGGCGGCGGTTAATTTCTTTTTGGGAAAACTTAAAGAGATCGAATTTGATTTATATAATCTGGATAAACTGAGAATTTGTGTTCTGGGTGAAATTACGGCTGATGCTTTGAGGTTTGAACAAATTCATACCGATATAATTTTAGAGAGTATCAATCAATCCGCAGTTGAAATGATCGGAAATTTTCTGGGTAAAATCGAACTCTTCAAGAATCAACAAATTATTATACTCAGAGATTATTCAATTGAATTGATTTTGGAAGATGAAATTATAGAGAAAAATCGGCAAACTCAGATCATTAAAATTTGTAAATCTTCTATAGACGATAAAAAAAATCTATTAAAAAATAAACTTCTGCTGACAAACGGTGCGGTTGACCAATTAATTATAACTTCGACTGATGATTTAATAACTATCCGACATTATTTTGATAACAATGCAATTTCTGAAATTAGAGATTTGGAATTAGTCTGCAAAGACGAAAATATAATTCGGTTTATCAATAGCAACGGGTTTGAGTGTCAAAAATTGGAGATAAAAAAAAGGGCTTGAAGTTTTCAAACCCTTTTTCCTTTTTAGTGAATTTGCCAAGCAGCAGCAGGATAATCTCCAAATTGTCCCAAAGGATAAACTGAAAGTGTTTTATTACTTGACTGGTAAATAAAAAATTTACTGACATCAGGTGTCGGGTCGGAAGAATCAGGAATATCCCGCCAGACAGCGATGTCCGTTTTTCCGTCCTTGTCGTAATCGCCGGGAACCGGGACATCGTTAGAATCGCCAAATCTAATCGGCGAAGTGCCGGTTCCGCCGCCGGTTCTGGTTAAAATGTAATATGAAAGTGCCTCGTGCGGATCGTTTGGTAATGTTTCGATACGAACAACACAAAAATCGGATTTACCATCTCCGTCATAATCTCCGGGAATTAAAAAATCGGAAGTTAATCCCCAATTAATAAATTCATATTTGAAATCAGACGACCTCAGCAAAACATATTGAGCTAAACCGGGATAACTGGGATGTTCGCGCTGAATACAAAAATCAGCTTTCCCGTCACCATCAAAATCTCCTGTCAAGGTGTAAAATTCATTAGCTATTCCGAATCCCCACGGAACAACCGTGACACTGTTCGTCGGATTGTTATTACTGCCTAAATAATAAAAGTAACAAGGACCGGGTGTTGTTTGTGGGCAGCGGAAAGTTGCCGGGTCAGCTTTTTTATCGCCGTCATAATCAGCAACAACAGACGGCTCATCACCGTCCTGACCGAAATTAACAATTCTAAAAGTGTTGGTTGAAGACTGGAATATGTAAAAAGCACCTTCTGTCGCCGAAATCGGTCGCCAGACAGCAGTATCCACTTTCAAATCCCCGTCATAATCCGCCGGGGTCGGAATATCCGAATCGGCATTTCCATTTTCAGTTGAAGTAAGATCGTTTGAGCCGTTAATTCTCGTAATCCAACTGACTGAACTGCCAGTAGTAAGATTTGAATTAACAAAAGAATTTAACAGACTACGATGATGTTTATTTAGGCGATGAGATTTGTAATAATTTTGGCTGCCAGAGTCATACGATGACATTATCCCTGCCCCGGAATTAGCCCGAAGAATAGTAAAATCTGTCCTGCCGTCGCCGTTAAAATCAAGACCTTGAGGAGTCGGTGTCGGCACGGCGACGATGGTCGGATTCGTTGCCAAAGAAAGTGAAACTTTGCTGACCGCGCCGAGTGCGCCGCCGGACGGGTCGGTTAGGCGGAGAATCCAGTTCCCGTTGACATCATTAACCTGAGCGAAAGATTTATCGAGGTCGAGCGGGCGATTGGTGTTGGATTTTTGGGCTGATTGGGTTGGTAAAACGACTGCTTGATTCGTAACTTCGGAACCCGTTAAATTTTGTGTTTTCAGACAATCGTTGGTTTTGGAATCAGGATTCCCGAAAAGTGTTTTAGAAACCTGACCGTCAGGTGAGATCAGAACTGCCGAGAGATTTGCGCCCCATTTGAAATTAGGATCGAAGGCGAGATTTCGGAGTTCGATGTTTTTCAACGAACCGCTCATTCCCTTTACCTGAAAAGTGATGTCCATCGAATTCGGAATCGCATTGCGGCAATTTTTAGAACTGGTTTTTTCAACACCTTTCATTGATTCGGGAATGGCTTGAAAATTGAATGAAGAATTGTTGTTGGCGGTAACGGCTGTGGATAAATTTTTCGAGGCATCGGTCTGAATGCCGGAAAAAGAAAATCCGGCTAACAACAAGATTGACGAAAATAATAAAAACCGGTTGCGCGTATTTTTAAGCAATTTTTGAAAAGACATCATTAAAACTCCTGAAACCATTAAAAAATAAAAATGAAAGGGCAAAACCGCAGGAAACTACTTACTAAATCCAATAGTAAATTAAACATTAAAACAGCGGAAAAGTCAAGAAAATTATGCACTTCCGCAATTGTTGAGCAGCAAATAAACCGAGTTTGAAAGGGACATTTTAATTAAAAAATAAATAAATCGGCAACTTTATCAATTGAATTTGAAGTATGATTCAAATTAATTCATTATGATTGCTTGAAAACTACCTGAAAACACAATTCTCGACTGAAAATTTTATGGAAGAAACTCAAGTTCAAACTAACGACCGCCGCGAAATATTCGGCTGGATAACCTACGATTGGGCAAACTCGGTCTTTTTTACAACCGTTGTCGGCGTTTTGATCGGCACATATTTAACTGAACTGGCACAAGCTGATGTTTGCAATCAGTTGAATCACGCTGCCGGATGCGAAAACGGTGTTGTTTTGAATTTAGGGATTTTTACCGTCACGGCAAAATCCTTATTTTCATATTCGGTCGGGCTTTCGGTTTTTCTGCAAATTTTCTTTTTGCCGTTGATGGGAGCAATCGCCGATTATACGAATTTGAAAAAAACTTTTATGGCGTTTTTCTGCTTTGCCGGAACAATCGCCTGTTGTTTGTTATTTTTTGTGCAGGGCAGTTTGTATTTGATGGGCTGTGTTTTGTTTATCGTTTCCAACCTTTGCGCCGGTGCTTCGATAGTTTTTTACAATTCGTATCTCTCGGACATCACGACCGAGAATATGCGTGATAAAGTTTCGAGTTGGGGATTTGCCGCCGGATATGCCAGCGGATTTCTGGTTTTGCTCGCCAATTTATTTTTCCTCAATTATGCAAAGTCGCACGAAATGACCGGATTAGCGGTCAGAATTTGTTTGCTGACTTCGGGAATTTGGTGGGGCGGATTTGCGCTGATAACATTTTCGCTGCTTAAAAAAAGAAAACCTTTGCGGGATGTTCCGCCTGATAAAAATTTAATCGGCGCGAGTTTCGGGGAACTTATTCAAACTATCAAGGAACTTTTCGGACTAAAACATACGCTTTTTTTTCTGGTTGCATATCTGATTTATAACGACGGAATCCAAACCGTCATTACGAGTTCCTCGATATTTTTATCTCAGGAACTCTTTGTCGCCAAAGGTTTAGAGATTGATAATACGGTGTTAGTGATCGCATTTTTGATCGCTCAGGCGGTCGGATTTTTCGGTGCGATAATTTTTGAACGAATTGCCAATTTCAGCAGTTCCAAAACTGCAATTTTAATGTCACTTGTGATCTGGTCGGGAATTGTTATCTATGCCTATCAATTTATGGAAACATTGATGCAGGCTTACATTATGAGCGGCGCAATCGGTTTCGTGCTGGGCGGTTCACAGGCTCTTTCACGTTCGCTTTTTTCCAAAATGATACCGCGCGGACGCGAATCGGCTTTTTTCGGCATTTATGAAATTTCCGAACGGGGAACTTCGTGGATCGGTCCGATTGTTTTCGGATTAGTTGCCCAACAAACTAATTCTTACCGTCCGGCGATACTCGCTTTGGTTGCATTTTTTATTGTCGGCAGTATTCTGCTTTCGTTCGTCAATGTCAATAAAGCAATTTTGAGTTCAGGCAATCATTTGGCTGAAACAAATATTTAATTTCACTCATTTTGTCTGATTTTTGAATGCGGTTTATAATATCAGTTACTTGGTTTAACTATTTCGATGGAAAATTCAACAGAAAAAATTGTCACGATTTTCGGCGGTTCGCGCTGTCAGGAAAATTCGCCCGAATATGCACAGGCGAGAGAAATCGGCGGACGACTGGCGGAAGCCGGATTTACGATTTGCACCGGCGGTTATTTGGGCGTGATGGAAGCCGCTTCGCGCGGTGCGCGTGAGAAAGGCGGTCGCGTTCTCGGTATCGTGATGAATCAATTCAAATCCGAACCGAACCGATTTTTAACCGATAAAGTCGCCACGCGGCATTTTTATGAACGTCTGCAAAATTTAATCGAGCGTTCGGTCGGATTTATCGCTTTGCGCGGCGGAATGGGAACTGTCACGGAAATCTCGCTCGTCTGGAATAAACTGCAAACCGGCGTGATCGTTAAACGTCCGATTGTTCTGGTCGGCGATTGCTGGAAAAATGTCGTCGAATGCTGGCAGGAAAATTTGGTCGTCAGCAATCAGGACGTTTCGATCTTGAGTTTTGCCGAAAATGCCGAGAAAGCCTGTCAAATAATTATCGAAAAATCATCAGGAGTAAAATTATGAATTGTCCGAAATGCAATACCGTTTTGGCTGATAACGCTAAATTTTGCGGTAGCTGCGGTTATCAGATTCCGCAAGTTTCTGACGTCGCTCCGCCACCGAATAATTTTACGACTCGGAATCAACCGGGCAATCATACCGGTGCATTTAATTTCGATGCCGACGGTCGCGGACAGGGACGCGGCTACACTTGGGAAATTCAACATCCCGGTTCATTTGCTCTCGCGGTAATCAGTCTGCAATCCGGTCAATCAATTTCGGCGGAAGCCGGAGCGATGGTTTCGATGAGCGCAAATATTGATTTGCAGTCGCAGATGAAAGGCGGCGTGTTCGGTGCGCTCAAACGTGCGGTGGGCGGCGAATCGGCTTTTGTTTCGACCTTTACGGCGGAAGGCGGCGCAGGCGAAGTCACATTTGCGCCGGGTGCGCCGGGAGATATTGCCGGGATCGAAATGCGAAACCAGAATTTTATGGTGCAGTCGAGTTCGTATCTCGCGGGCGATGTTTCGCTCAATGTTGATACCAAGTTCGGCGGCGCGAAATCGTGGCTCGGCGGTGAAGGATTATTTCTACTCGAAGTTTCCGGTGCGGGACTTTTGCTTGTTTCGTCTTTCGGCGCGATTCACCGGAAAACTTTGCGTCCGGGCGAAAAATATGTGGTTGATACGGGGCATCTGGTCGCTTGGGAAGCGCAAATGAAATACGATCTTCGCAAAGCCGCGAAGAGCGGATTTTTCAGAAGTTTTTTAAGCGGCGAAGGGATGGTCGCAGAGTTTTCCGGTCCGGGCGAAATTTTGATTCAAACACGCAATATCGAAGCCTTTGCAGGTTTGCTCAAACCGTTTTTCCCGTCTCAAAGTTCGGGCGGAGGCAGCGGATTTAATCTCGATTTCGGCAGTTAATTTTAACCGTTGTCCGATTTTCGATGCAAGGCATTAAATTGAAAAATCCAGTAATTAAAGATAAATCCGGCAATATAAATCGCAACAGCGAAACAATCATCAAAGCCCGTTCCGTTTCCAGAGGTGTTGCCGTCGGGAAAACCGTTATTCTTTACGGCAATAAAAGGCAATTTTATAAAATAAATCTCGAAGATCATCAGATTGAAAGCGAAATCCGACGCTTTAACGCCTCGATTCGCCTCGCCGTCAGGCAATTAAAAAAACTCATCCGTCACGATCAATTATCCGTCAGCAAATTAAGCGCGGGCATTTTTGAAACACATATTTTACTGCTGGAAGACAAGGCATTTTTGTGCGAAATCAGGAATTTAATATCTGAACAAAAAATTAATGCCGAATGGTCTGTCAAATTGGTTTCGGAACGCTATATCACGACTTATAAATCAATCAAAGTAGAAAATCTACGCGAAAAATATATTGATTTGCAGGACGTTGCCGACAGGGTTTTGACGGCATTGGGCGGCGGTAAAAAGAATTTCAAACTCGAAAAAAACTCGATAATTGTCGCCGGGGAAGTTTATCCGTCAACTTTAACAGAGCTTTTAGAAAGCCAGCCGAAAGCAATTATTACCGAAAACGGCGGTTGGACATCACATACTTTTATACTTGCCAGGGAATTGAATTTGCCTGCCGTCACCGGACTCAAGGGATTAATGAGGCGCGTCAAAAATGATTCGAAAATTATCGTTGATGCTTATCAAGGTCAAATAATTATTAACCCCGAAGAAAAAACTCTCCAAAATTATATGTTAGCGGCTGCTCGATTTCAGACAATCAATTACTCGCAGATCGAACCCGGCGACAGTTTGCCGGTCACGCTCGACGGAAATCAAATAACCATACTCGCCAATTCCGATCTGCCCGATGTTTATAAACAAGCCAAAAGATTCGGCGCACACGGTATCGGGCTGTATCGCTCGGAATTTCTTTTTAATCAATACAAAGGATTTCCGACCGAAAACGAACAAATTAAGGCTTATCGAAACATTGCCGAAATGGTCGGCGACGAACGCGTTCATATCAGGACTTTTGATTTGAGTTTTGAACAATTGACTGATAATGAATCAAACAAAGAAAAAAATCCGGCTCTGGGATTACGGGCGATTCGTTTGGGAATTGCTCAAAAAACACAATTTGAAACTCAGATCAGAGCGATTTTACAGGCTTCGCACGGGAGAAAGATCGATTTTTTGCTGCCGATGATTTCAGATGTTTCGGAAATTGTAACAGCCAAAAAAATGATTGAAAAAGAAGCCAAACAATTAATCAAAAAAGACATCAGAATCGGAAGTCCGCGAATCGGTGCAATGATCGAAGTTCCGTCAGCGGTTTTGATGATCGAAGAGATTTTGCATGAAGTTGATTTCATCTGTTTGGGAACAAATGATTTAGTGCAATACCTGTTGGCAGTTGACCGCGATAATGAAACTGTCGCCGGTTGGTTTAATTCGCTCCATCCGGCAGTAATCAGGGCGATCAAAATTGTGCTTCAAGGTGCTGAAAAGTATAGCAAACCCGCGATTATTTGCGGTGAAATGGCAGGTTCGCCCTATTACGTTCCGCTGTTGATCGGTCTCGGAGCTAAACAATTGAGTATGAATGTTAATTCGATTTTGCCGGTCAGAAAAATAATTTCCAATATCGCATTTGAAGAGACGCTCGAATTAATAAAATCCATCGAAAATTGCCGAACTGCGGGAGAAGTTGAAAAAAAAGCGTTTAATTTTATCAGCAATAAATGGCTTCATCTTTTTCCGGTGGACGGTTATTTGTTTAAGAAAGCAAATAAATACTGAGATTGTCTGAAAAAACTAAATTTCATAGCTCTTTATCCATTTATAATAAATGTGATCGGGAAATCATTGTCGTTTTCTTGCTTGAAATCCTTTTCTGATTTATATTGTTTGATTCACAAAAGATTATTATGAAGGGATAAAACTTGATTTATTCCAAACTTTAGTTATGAAAAATGTGCTGTTTTTCACAATTCGAATATTTATCGCCGCAAGTTTAACCTGCGCCGTCATTTCCGCTCAGGATAACGATAATGTCAATAAACCCGTCAATTTTCGTTATTCTCAAAATCCTAAAAGCAGAAACAAAAACCCGAATTCCAACAAGGATAAATCGCCGACCTCAAATCCCGATGTCAAAACCGCGCCGATCATTTCCGAATCCGCGCCGATCATTGTTCCGCAGGAATCCATCGAGCCTTCCGCCGCGCCGGACGGCAGTAAAAATGTTACGATTGCCAGAAAAACTTTGGAAATTGCCAAGAGAGCGAACATAGATTCGATTGTGCCGACGGAGATATACAAAGTCGGAAACGGTGACGTTTTGTTTATCGGTTTACAAAATGCTTCTAAATCATCTTCGTATTTTACAGTCTTGAACGACGGAACTATTGATTATCCTTTGTCCGGTGAAATGCTTTCCGTTCAGGGATTAACGACCGAAGAAATCGAGGAATTGTTAAGAAACAAAATTAAACTTTATAAAGACCCGCAAATTTCGGTCAAAGTTCGTGATTATTCGAGTCATACAGTCAAGATTTTGGGAATGGCGGAAAAAACCGGCGACCGGCAAATTCAGCGCGAAGCTGTCCCGATGTTTCTTATCAAAGCCGACGCGATTGTCCAACCGCGTGCAGCCAAGGCGATTGTTCGTCGCACTAACTCGACCATCGAAACATTTGATCTCAATGATTCTAAAACCGATAATATTTTGATTTTCCCCGGCGATATTATTGAATTTACAAACGGTCAGACCATAAATACACCAAATTCAAACTTTTATTATTATATCGGCGGAGAAATAAACACGGGTGGTCAAAAGGAATTTCATCCCGGAATGACGCTTTCACAGGCTATTTTAGCTTCGGGCGGTTTGCGTAAAAACACGGTCAGGAAAGTAATTATCCGCCGCAAAAATGATAAAGGTTTATTGGTTTCAACCGAATATAATCTTAAAAATATCAAAGACGGTAAAGAACCCGATCCGGTTTTAGTCAACGACGATTTAATTGAAATCGGTCAAAGTTGATTATTTAACCGATTAAAATCTTCGCTTTAATTGTTCAACAGTTTTTGTTAGAATACTCGAGCCTTGTAACTTCAAATGATTTGGCAATCGCCGGCTTTATTTAAGCGGGAGGAAAGTCCGAACACCAAAAGGGCATCGAGCCGGATAACGTCCGGGAGTTTTGAAAAAAACGACGACAAGTGCAACAGAAAATAAACCAGCCGGATGCAAATTCGGTGATGGGTGAAACGACGCGGTAAGAGCGCGTCAGCGCGATTGGTAACAGTCGCGGCTGGGTAAACTCCTCGTGGTGCAAGATCAAATAGGGAAATGAAATGAAGCTGCCCGCTTCGTGCGTTTTCGCAAGAAAATGCGGCATTTCCGGGTAGATCGCTCGAGCGTTCCGGTAACGGAAAGCCTAGATGAATGATTGCCGCCGTCAATTGACGGTTACAAAATTCGGCTTAAGAATATTTGAATTACAAGGTATAAAAATCAGATCGAACAGGAGAAAATTTTTTATGGCTAATCGAAAGGGCGTATTTATCGGGGCGTATGTTCCGAATGAATTAAAGGAATCTTTGCGAAGACGCGCCGCACTCGAACATCGCACACTCTCACAGGAGATCACCAGAATTTTGGTTGAAGCGGTTCACGGCAAAGCTCTGCCGGCGGGAAGTATTGACCGCCGAACCACGACTGTCATTCCGCGTCGCCGTGCCGATGATCCGACACCGCGCCGCCGCACGGAAGATTTGCCTTATATCGCGCCTGAAAATGCCGGTAAAAAATAAACTCTAATTTCTAATTTGGAAACGCCGCAAAATTAAAATTTGCGGCGTTTTTCTGTTTTAGAGTTCGATTTGATAAAATTTACAGAAATCTAATGAAAAAATACTCGATTTGGTTATCAATTGTGGCGGTTATCCTGAGTTTTGCAGGCGGTTTTCTTGTGGCAAATGCGCTTAATAAAGGTCAATTGGATACTTTGAAATCTGAAAATGCGAGATTAACCAAAAATTCGGCAGACAGCGGCGATAAAGATGCTCAGACGGATTTAACGAGCGAAGAAATAGCTCAAAGAATCTCGGAAGCTGATAAAAATGCCGATAATTTTCAATTTCAAAAAAATTTGGGAATAGCTTTATATCGTTATGCTTCTGCCAAAAATGATGTCTCGATTTTGAAACAGACATCAATAATTCTCGAAAGAGCCAACAAATTAAATGAAAACGATCAGGATGTGGCGATTGCGTTCGGTGATTTGAATTTCGATCTCGGTTTCAACACACACTCCAACGAAAATTTTGACAAGGCGCGGGAAGTTTATCAAAAAGTTCTTAAACAAAACCCGCAAAACTCCGATGTCAGAACTGATCTGGCACTCACATATTTTTTGAGAAATCCGCCGGACAATCAAACGACGATTGCCGAATTAAACAAAGCGTTGCAGATTAAACCCGACAGTCAAAAGAGTTTACAGTTTTTGATTCAGGCTTATCTGAGAACTGACAACAAAACGGAAGCTGAAATAATCAGGGAGAAACTCGAAAAGATTAACCCGCAAACGCCGTCGCTCGATGAAATTGCAACACAACTGGCGCAGAACGAATCAAAAAACCTCAAATGATGAAAATTTTATTTATTTTATTAATTTTATCTCTCGTCGGCGGCATTATTGCGTTGCGCTATCGTAAACAAATTCAACTTGCACTTTATTTTCTCAAAATGTTCAGGAAAATGCGGCAGGCTGATAATAACGGCAAAAACCAAATCGGGACTAAAAATGATATTCAGCCGAATGGAACGCTCGTGCAGTGTGCCGGTTGTAAAAATTGGATTGGTGAAAACAAAGCTCTCAAAATGGGAATAAAATCGTTTTACTGTTCAGCCGATTGTATGGAAAAATCGGTTTCGGTCAAGATTTAAGCGACAAACGATTGTAAATACCAGCTAATTATTCGATCACCGAACGTCAAAGCCAAAATTGAACCGATGCCGAGAAAAATGCCGAAGGGAATTTGAGTCTGAAAATCTTTATCTTTTTGGCGGGCGATCACTATAATTCCGATGACTGCGCCGGAAAACGCACCGAGAAAAATCGAAAGCAAAGTTAAACGCCAACCAAGCAATGCGCCGACGGCAAACATCATTTTGACATCGCCCAAACCCATCGCGTCAACTCCGCGCAGCCGTTTCCAGATTTCACCGACCAGCCACAACGAACCGCCGCCAACCAAACCACCTAAAATTGCTCCCGCCAGTGAAACCATCCACACCGGATAATTTTGTAAATAAACCAAAGGCGCAAATTTTGTATCGGTGAAAAAGCTGTCGGCAAACCACAACGGGTAAGTTACGCGAACGAGCAGCGCGAAAATCAGCAACGGATAATTGATAACATCAGGCAAAATCATATGCTCGGCATCAATAAAAATAAGCGAAACAATCGCCGTCGTAAAAATCAGCGCGACCGGCAGATACCAATTGAAACCGATTTGCCAAAAAACCAAAACGTAAATCAAAGCGGTCAAAAGTTCGACTGCCGGATAGCGCGGTGAAATTTTTTCGCTGCAATTGCGACATTTTCCGCCTAAAATCAGCCAACTTAAAATCGGGATGTTGTCATAAGGTTTAATTGATTTTTTGCAGTTCGGGCAGGCTGAATTGGGGAAAACGATAGATTGCTCACGCGGGACGCGGTGAATGACGACATTTAGAAAACTGCCGACAATCGCGCCAAAAGTGAAAATAAACAAATAACCGACAAATTCGGGCAAACCCGTCAGCGTTTCAAACGCCGTTGCGAAAATTAACATTGAAACCTCGATATTGAAATTTAAGATTGTTAGAGAGGCGTGCGGAAAGAATCCAATTAATAATAGCTTTTTCCTGCGTAAAGTGGAAGAAAAATTTATATTTAACTGACGGAAATTTACTTGCCGAAAAAAAAATAAATATTTAGTATTGAGCTATGAAAAAAAAATCAGGTGCGGGAAAAACTATTTTTGCTGTTTATCTGGTTTTAATTCATTTGATACTGGGATTTTTAGTGTACGAAAAGTATTTTAAAGTCGAGATAAAAGAAACCGAAAATACGGTTCAATCAGTCATCGAACTGCCGACTCCGATTGACATCCCGTCACAAGAAACCGAATTAACGCAAAAATCTCAAACTCCTAAAATTACGCCGTTCAGTCCGACAAGTTCAAATAATTCAAATACGAATAATGCTATAGTTTCCGAATCAGAAAACTTACCGAATGACATGAAATTATTAATTCCCGTCAGCGGAATTAAAAAAAGTGAATTGAGAGATACATTTAACGATGCGCGTTCGGAAGGCAGAGTGCATAATGCGATTGATATAATGGCAAGCGGAGGAACTCCGGTAATCGCCGCCGCAGATGGAGAAATAGCCAAATTCTTTGAAAGTCGTCTCGGAGGAATCACTATTTACCAGTATAGTATTGATAAAAAACAGGTTTTTTACTATGCTCACCTGCAAAAAAGAGCGGAGAACCTTTCGGAACACCAATTTATCAAACAGGGAACAACCATCGGTTATGTCGGCGACACGGGAAACGCCGGACAAGGAAATTTTCATCTGCATTTTGCAATTTCGGTCTTGAGCGACCCGCAACGATATTGGGACGGTGAAGCAATTAATCCGTATCCGATTTTGATGTCGGGAAAAGACTCGAACTAAAATATAAAAGGAAATCTCAAAAAATAATTATGAAAAATTTATCGAAATATACGCCATTAATGATTTTTGGACTAATGTTAAATGGCTGCGGAAATAATTTGCAGGTCAATACTGCGAATGTTGTTCAAACAAATCGTGTAGCTGAAAATGTCAATGTCGCAAATAACACAGCCGCAACAAACACCGAAACAGCACAGGCGAACACGACAACGCAAATAAAAAAAGAAAATGTCGAGTTGCCGGTCACTCTCCCCGTGCTTGACGCTTTGTTTAATGATGATACTTTTGCCAAGGAATTAACCGATAAAATACAGCTTCCGGTTGAACAAGTTGCTAAATTAAAAGAACTTGCACATCAGTCAGTCGAGAAATTAGCCGACCGGAAAAATCCTGAGAACGGTTCGACGACCGAATCGGTCAAGCAGGCTGAACAACAAATACGCGGCGTAATCGGCGATGATAAATCCAATCAGTTGTTTAGTTTGATTCAGGAAAAATGGGCGGGCGGAAATGCAGAGAAAGTAGAAACCGAAAAAGCCAATACGATTCCGGGCGACACACGCGTAGTCGTTAATTCACCGGCATACCGAATGGATATTTTCAAGGAAGGAAAACTCGTGAAATCCTACAAAATCGGGATCGGTTATCCTGAATTTCCGCTCGCTACGGGAATCCGAAAGGCGCAGGCAATTATTTTCAATCCGACGTGGACACCGCCGGATGAAGCGTGGGTCAAAGGGAAAATCAAACCCGGACAAAAAGTCGAAGCCGGCAGCAGTATGAATCCGCTCGGTCCGATCAAAATTCCTATCGGCTCTCCCGCGCTCATTCACGGAGGCAAATCGGCTGGCAAATTAGGCGGATTTGCCTCGCACGGATGCGTCGGCTTGACCAATAATGAAGTGCAGGATTTTGCTCTTAATCTCGCCGATGCCAGCGGGACAAAACTGACTATCGAGGACATCAAAAATTATCAGAAGGAAAAAGAAAAAACTAAAAATCTGAGTCTTTCGCAACCGATGAAAGTCGAACTTCGATATGAAACGATTGTCGTTGTTGACGGAACTCTGCATATTTACAGGGATGTTTATGAGAGAAAAACTAATACTTTGAGCAATTTAAAAAATGTTTTAGCAATTTATGGCGTGAATTATGACTCACTATCCGACCTGGAAAAACAAAAAATAATTTCCGCGCTCAAAGATATGAATAAAGACGGGAAAGGACAGCCGATTGCCAAAAATGTCGAGGAGGATCAATCGGAAAAGATTACACAACAATCAATTGATGCCAACAAAAAATTGCAGGACGGAACCGTCACCCGCAATATCAAAGGCGGGAAAGAAATTTCAATCCAGTTACCTGCATTAAAAGGAAAAGGCTATCCTGCCCCGGTTAAACTGAATGTCGGTTGATTTTGAGTTTGTTGAATTTGGAGGCGGCGACCAGAATCGAACTGGTGAATAAAGCTTTTGCAGAGCTCTGCCTTACCACTTGGCTACGCCGCCTTAATGAAGTTTGAGGGATGAAGTATGCGGGATGAATTATATAATATCATTCCTCATACTTCATCCCTCATCGTTTTGAAATTTGGAGCGGGAAACGAGATTCGAACTCGCGACTTCGACCTTGGCAAGGTCGCGCTCTACCACTGAGCTATTCCCGCGCAAACACTAATTCTACAATCGGAGAAAAATTTGTCAAGTTCTCAAAGCGATGATTGTTGTCAAATCAATTGCCGACCGTGACATCTTTGATAAATCCCCAATCGCCGCTTGCACCGACTTTGACGCTGCCGATTCTTTTGTTGACGATCACGATATTTGCCGGATACCAGAGCGGAAAGAGCGGCAAATCATTGCTGATGATTTCCTGCGCTTTGAGATAAAAATCTTTGGATTTGGCACGATCTGTCTCGTTAAATGCTTTTTCAATTAACGTATCGAATTCGGCATTGGAATAACGGCTGCGGTTACAGCAGGTGACTTTTGTCTTATCGTTAGGAATTTTCGCCGTGCTGAACAAATCGCGGTAAAAAATCGGGTCTTGATTGCCGCCGACCCAGATTCCGGTGTTCATCTGAAAATCTCCCTGCGATAATTGCTGTCGCAAAGTGTTCGGTTCGAGTGTGGAAATTTGCACGTTTAATCCAATGCCGTTAAGCGAACTTTGAATAACCTGCGCGTATTGGTTGACTGCTGCATTACCGGAACTGAATTTAAAAGTAATCGGTTCGCCTTTATAACCGGCTTCCAGTAAAAGCTGTTTCGATTTCACGGGATCAAATGTGTATTTTGTCCCGTCGCTGTAAGCCCACGAACGCGCCGGCAGAATCGAATTGGAAACTGTCGCCATTCCTTGTAAAAGATCGGTGACAATTTTTTGCCGATCAATCCCGTAACCGATAGCCTGTCTGATTTTGACATTATTAAGCGGCGGCGACTGCGTATTGAAACCTAAGTATTGAATGTTTGATCCGTCAAATTTTTCGACCTTGAGATTCTGGTTTTGTTCCAAAGATTTGATCGTGTCGGGCGACAAATTAGTCGGCAAAGGCGCGATGTCAACGCCTCCGCTCAAAAGTTCGGCTTGCAGGGAATTGGCATCGGCGACACTTTTAACGCGCAATTTTTGAACTTTTGGTGCGCCGCCGTCCCAGTATTCGGGGTTTGCCGCCAACTCGACCAAATTCTGCGTCGCATCAAAACTGACGAACTTGAACGGACCCGAACCGATAGGCTGATCTTTCTGCTGTCCGACCGTGCCTTCGGGGATGATCGGAATAGCGACGAGGTTTGATAAAAGTTGGTTTTTGAGCGACGGACGATTGAGGTTGAAGATAACGGTTTTATCGTCAGGCGTTTCGATTGAAATTAACTGCGGAACTTTTTTATCGTCAACGGTGTCGAAAAACGCACCGGATTTGAAGCCATTATTATTAAAAAGTTCGTCGAAAGTGTATTTTACGTCTTTAGAGGTTAAAACTTTACCGTTATGAAACTTTATATTATCCCGCAAAGTAAAAGTAATAGCTTTGCCGTCTTCGGAAGTTTTAATGTCCTGCGCCAGTTCGCCGGTGTAGTCGAAATTTTCGTCTTTTTTGACCAGGGTATTAAAAATTAAAGTTCTGATGCGGTCAGCCGCTGCGTCCGATGCGGTCGAAGTTAAGGTGTCGAACGTAGAAAATTTGTCGGACAATGCGACGGTGACAAACTCGCCGTCGTTTCGGCGGCAGGAAAATGCCATTGTCGTTAACAGCAAAAATAAAATAATTATAAATTGACGCAAAATTAGATTCCTCCAGAAGATTATTCAAGATTTTTATTCAACTCGCTGATTTTGAGGGAAATTTCTTTGATTCTTTCCTCATCGAAATCAGCAGGTTTCGATAACAGATTTTTGACTTTCGAGATTCTTTGCAGCGATTGGTTCAATCTTTCCCCGGAAATTTCACCGTCTTCAAATGCGCCAAGTATTGATCGGAAACCTTCACGGACAGCATCGGGATTCGCGCAAATCGTGAGCATATCTTCGCCGGCTTGAAAAGCCATTTTACACGCCTCGCCGATCCCGTAGTTTTTGACAATCGCGCCCATTTCCAAATCGTCGGTTAAAACCAAACGGTCAAACCGCATTTGCGAACGAAGTAGATTTTCGATGAAAGCCGCGCTCAGGGAAGATGGTAGAAGTTTGCCATTTCGGTCGTATTCCTGCAAGTCGGAATTCGGAAACGCGGCGTGCGCCGCCATTATGCAGTAGACGTTTTGACTGGCAATAAGCTGACGATAGGGAAACAAATCTTGGGCAATTATTTGATCGGAAGTCAATTTTACCGTCGGCAATTCTTCGTGCGAATCAACCTCGGTCGCGCCTAATCCGGGAAAATGTTTGAGACAGCCGATTATTCCATTATTCTGCAATTCTTCGAGGTAAGCGGCGGCAAATTCAACTACATCTTCCTTATTAATGCCGAAAGTTCTCGAATATAAACCGTTTGAAAACTTCGCGCGATGTTCATCAATCACATCAACAACCGGCGCAAAATTCATATTAAAGCCTAAAATTCGTAAAATTTCAGCCGACAATTTTGCCAGATTTGCAGCATCTGCGGCATTACGCAATTTGGACGGCGCAGGCATCGGCGTGATAATTCGCCGGAAACGGTCAACCAAACCGCCTTCCTGATCTACGCTGATGAACGGTGTAGTTTTAAGTGCATTTCTAATTTCAACGGCAAATTGCCGTGTTTGTTGAGGGTCACGAATATTGCGGGCAAAAAAACAAACTCCGCCGGGTTTAATATCTTCAAGCAATTGAAGATTTTCACCTTCGAGTTTTGTTCCCTGAAGACCGATAAAAAACAATTGACCGATTTTTTCTTCGGGCGTTAAAGCGGCTAAATTTACATCGCTCATATATTTGTCAGATTTTACCAAGCCTCAAGTGATTTATAAAGTGTCGGGTTGCAGACAGTTAATGCAAAAAATTAACTGTCAAATAATTTTCGCCTGTATATTTTGCAGAATAATTTTCGCTTCATTGCTCGAAATTTTATCCAAATCCATACCCCGAAGTTCTTCGACGACATTTTCATTGGTAATCGCAAAAAGAGAAAACTGCGCGGCGATTTTGCCTTTTGAATGCTGACTGACAGCATTTTCGAGCGGCGTTTGATTCAATTTCGGATCGGCGAAAACAGCCAATTCGTATTTTTCGAGTTTGGCAAGCACATCTTTAGCGCGTTCGATAACTTTTTGCGGCAGACCGGCAAGTTTGGCAACCGCGATGCCGTATGATTTCGACGCTTTCCCATTTTGAAGTTTGTGCAGGAAAACGACTTCGCCGTCTTTTTCGATTGCCGCAAGCTGGTAGTTTTTTGCTCCCGGCAGATTTTCAGCAAGTTCAGTCATCTCGTGATAATGCGTGGCAAATAAAGTTTTAGCCGAATGTTCGGGCGAATTATGGAGAAATTCGGCGACTGCCCAAGCAATCGAAAGTCCGTCGAATGTTGATGTTCCGCGACCGATTTCATCGAGCAGAATCAAACTTTTCGGTGTCGCATTATGTAAAATCGCGGCGGTTTCCGTCATTTCGACCATAAAAGTAGAACGACCGGAAGCCAAATCGTCGGATGCGCCGACGCGCGTCCAGATGCGGTCGAGCAATGGAAGCCGCGCTTCTGCTGCCGGGACGAATGAACCGATTTGCGCGAGAATCTGGATAATCGCCGTCTGGCGCAAAATGGTTGATTTTCCGCCCATATTCGCGCCGGTAATGATTAAAAGCCGGTCGGTCGAATTATTCAGTTTGAGATCGTTGGCGACAAACGAATCGCGGACGTAAGATTCGACAATCGGATGCCTGCCGTCTTTAATCAGCATTTCATCGCCGTCGTGCAATGCGGGACAAACAAAATTTCGCCGCGTCGCCGTTTCCGCCAACGAAGCGAGCGCATCGAGCGTCGCAATCGCCCGCGCCGTTGATTGCAATTTACCCGTCTCCTCACAAACTTTAGCGCGAATCTGTTTGAAAAGTTCGGTTTCCAATTCGACCATTCGCTGCTCCGCATTCAAAACCTTTTCTTCCCATTCCTTAAGCTGCGGCGTGGTATAGCGTTCGGCATTGGTCAATGTTTGCCGTCTTTCATAATCGGTCGGAACACGCGACACATTGCCTTTGGAAATTTCGATGTAATAGCCGAAAACATTATTGTAACGGACTTTGAGATTGGAAATTCCCGTGCGTTTTTTTTCCGATTCTTCAAAAGCCGCAATAGTCTGTTTGGCGGAAACGGAAATTTCGCGCAGTTCGTCAATTTCAGAATTGAAGCCGCGACGGATAATTCCGCCTTCGGCAAAATTTAACGGCGGATCATCGGAAATTGAATTGGCGATCAGTTGCCGTATCTCTATGAGTTCAAATATATTTTCAGACAACACTTGTAACAACAACGAAGATGCGTCTGATAACGTCTGATTGATGTTAGGGTTTTGGGAAATAGAACAATTGAGGGCAAGCAAATCTCTCGGCGATGCCGTTCCCAAATTTAATCTGCCGACCAGTCTTTCGAGATCGGAAACTTCCTTTAACAAATAACGCAATTTGTCGCGGAGCATCGAATCGGTTAATTCCTGAACTGCATTGAGACGCGTTTGGATTTCACTTTTTTTAAGCGAAGGTCTGAGCAGCCACGAACGCAGCAGGCGTGCGCCCATCCCGGTAATCGTTTCGTCAATGATGTTGAGCAGAGTCCGTTTCTGATGCTCGCCGCGCGATTCGACGATTTCCAGATTTCGGAGCGTGATCGCGTCCAAAATCATAAAATCGCTATCCGCAAAATAATTTATTTCCGAAATATGCGCGGCGGCGGCTTTTTGGGTTTCACGCGCATAACGCAGACACGCGCCCGCCGCGCTTGTCGCGCGGGCATTGCCGTCCAACCCGTAAGCCGTTAAATGCTGAACTTTAAAATGCGTTTTAAGCAGTTCGGCACAGTCTTCCGAATTAAACAGCCATTCGTCCAATTCGGTCAAAGTCGCCGAAAATTTATTGTTCCCGGCGGGCATTATCGAAATGATTTTGTCGGAATTGTAGAGATTTCTATCGAGCGAATCGCTGAAAATGTTTTCGATCAGGCTGCGAATTGAAACCGGAAAAAGAATTTCGCGCGGCGCATAGCTTTCTATTTCAGTAGTAATTTCCGCCCAGGCATTTGCGCCTGATTTTTGTGTGGCAAAAAATTCGCCGGTTGAAAGTTCGAGAAAAGCCGCGCCGACAGTTTCGCCGACTGCGCTGACTGCGGCGAGATAAATCGAATCCTTCGATTCGACAAGTTGCGGATCAATTGCCGTTCCGGGCGTAATCACGCGGACGACTTCGCGTTTCACCAGTTTGATTCCTTTGCCGCCTTCTTCCGCCTGTTCGCAGATGGCGACGCGGTAGCCTTTTTTGACCAATCTTGAAATGTAACCTGCGGCTGCGTGATGCGGAACACCGCACATCGGAATCGGATTTTTCGATTCTTTTTGACGTGCCGTCAGCGTTATTTCCAGTTCCCGCGAACCTGTCACGGCATCTTCATTAAATAACTCGTAAAAATCACCGAGCCGGAAAAAAAGCAGCGTTCCGGGATAATTTTTTTTGATTTCCAAATATTGCCGAAACATCGGCGTGGCGTTATCCATAAATTAATCGAGTTTAAGTAGTTGGACAGAATAATTTTCAAGATGTCTCGAGTCCCGCCTTCTGGCGGATTTTCCGACCGTGAAGCGCGGCGGAACGCTATAAGCCGTCTCAAGACGGGACTCGAAACACGCGCTACACAGCTTAAATGTAATTTTGTCCGGTTACTTGAGTCGGCTTTTGAATTTTAACTTATAATTCAAACTTACTTGAAATGAAAGTTTTATATTTGTTGCGAGTTTGATAAAATTACGTTTGTAAAATAACAAATTAGACCTTTAAAGAGATTTAATTAACAACTTTTGTTCTATTTAACCAATCTTAAAGGATTGTCCCTGCCAAAATTAAATAATTTCGGAGAAAAAAATATGAAATTATCAAGCAATAGTTTTATCTTTTGTGCAATTCTTTTTTGTATCTGTGCGGCTAATGTATTAGGTCAAGATAAAACCGCTAATAAGATAACCGGGGAAAACCCCAAAGTTTCGCCGGTTATCGCTGTCGCCGACACCGTTGTTGCCGCTGACGATAAGGATAATCCGTTTAAAGACAAAACCAGCGAGCGTTATCGAATCGGTTTTCAGGATACTCTGGAAATACTGGTTTATAAACACCCTGAACTTTCGCAGACGGTTAATGTCGGAACTGACGGAACTATTCTGCTGCCCAAAATTGACAAGCCGGTGGTCGCCGCCTGCAAGACGGAGAGGGAATTGGCTGATTTGGTGACAAAATATTATACCGTCTATTTGAAGAGTCCGTTTGTTAATGTGCGGGCAATCGAACAGCGTTCACAGCCGTTCGCGGTCGTCGGCGCGGTCGAAAAACCCGGCAACTTTTACCTGAACCGCCGCGTTCATCTGCTTGAACTGATTGCGTTTGCGGGCGGACCTGATGTCAAAACCGCCGGTTCTAAAATTCAGGTAGCACGTTTGGGAAATATTACTGGCTGTTTAGATTCCGAAGATAATCAAAATGTAAGTGAAGATGACATGCAGTTTTACGGGTATGATTTAAATGATGTTTTGAAAGGAAAAGTTAATCCGATGATGCAGCCGGGAGACATCGTTTCGGTTTTGATTTCCGAAGAAGCGTATGTTATCGGGAATGTTACCAAACCTGCTAAAGTTACTCTCAATGAACCAAAAACGCTGATGCAGGCAATCGCCATCGCTGGCGGATTAAATTCGACTGCCAATACTGAAAAAGTAATCATTCAAAGACAAGAACCGGGCAGCGGAGCGAAAACCGAATTGAGTTTTAATTTGAAAGATATTCGTAATAAAACAATCCCCGACCCGATTTTGCAGGCTAATGATGTGGTGCAGGTTTCGACCGACACCAAGAAAAATATCACGAAGGGAATTATGCAGGTTATCAAAAACGGTCTGCCGAGCATTTTTTACAAAATTCCTTAATTATCTATGAAGGATTCGCGCGATTTAATAGCTAAACCGATAGAAACGAGTGAACCGCCGGAGCGTGTGTTCGAGCCGCCTTTTGCCGCCGGTGCAGGGCGTTATCCGGCTTACCGCGAATTTAATAATCAGGATTCGTTTCAACTTGCCGATTATTGGAACGCCATTCGCAAAAGACTCTGGCTGGTGATCGGGATTGCTTTGCTGATTACGACTTTGACCGCAATTTATGTCGCCCGAAAACCGAATATCTATCAGGCATTAGCGGTCGTGCAGGTTGACCTCGAACAGGCGAATCAAGATTTAGTGACCAGCGACAGACGTTTGCCGGTTGCCAATGATCCGTCATATTTCAACACACAGTTACAGTTACTGACGAGCGAAAGTTTGCTGAGGCGCGTTGTCAAAGAACACAATCTCGATACGACTAAGGAATTTCAGCAGACACGCGCTGATAATTCGGCATCTTCGTGGCGCACAATGCTTAAAGCTATCGGACTCGCCGGCGACGATAAAAGTAAAGATTCAAAACCAATCGGTGAAATTACTTCTACATCAACCTCGTCGGTCGCAAATTCGGAAGAAGTTGCAGAGGCGATCAGACTTGCCCCGTTTGTAGATATTATTCAAAAAAATATTTCGGTCGAACCCGTCCGCGAATCGCGTGCGACATTTAAAGATACTCGTCTGATTGACGTTTCGTTTCGTCACACCGATCCCGATTTTGCGGCATTTGTCGTTAATTCAATTGTCGAAACATTTTCCAAAGCCAATCAGGAAAGACGTTCGGGAACGAATCGCAAAACTAACGATTTCCTCGAAAAAAGAGTTTCCGATCTGCAATCGGAGATCAAAAGCGATGAAAATAAGTTGGTGGCTTTAAATCGCAACGCCGGGATCATTAAGACCGAAGGCGATCAAACAGTCGTCGTTGACAGGCTTTCAGGACTTAATAAACAACTGCTCGAAGCCGAAAACCAGCGTAAAAACGCCGAAGCCCAATATTTATCAGTCAGCAAATCACCAGAATCCGTCAGCTCGTTGGCTGAAGAGCAAATGGGACGTTATATCACCGAAAGAGAATCCGATATTCGCACCGTGACCACCGAAACGCAGAAAAAAATCGCCGATTTAAAGGCGAACAAAGCCAAACTGCTCGAAGAATATCAGGAATCGGCTGATGTAATAAAAGAGATTGATTCGCAAATTACCAGCCTTCAAACTTCGATTGATAATATAGTTTCCAAAAATGAAAAAGATTTGAAAGATTATCGTTCGCGGACTTCAAAAGTGATTCTCGATAATTTGCGAACCAAATACTTGCAGTCGAAAGATCAGGAAGATAAAATTCGTGCTTCGTTTAGTGTTCAATACAATCAGGCACAAACTCAGGATCAATCGGCAGTCAACATTAAAATTCTCCAACAAAATATTGATACGAATAAAGGATTTCTCGAAAATCTTTCCAAACAACAAAGAGAAAATGATGTTGTTGCGGTCGGCACGGACAACAATATCAGCGTTGCCGAAATTGCGATTCCGCCCGACACGGCGATTTCGCCGCGACGTTTGACGACGGTTTTCGCGGCATTTTTACTCTCGACATTATTCGGTTTGGGCTTGGCATTATTTTTGGAGTATCTCGATGATACTATTCGTTCGACCGAAGAAATCGAGACATATTTGCAGCTTCCGGCTCTGGCGGCGATTCCGACGATTGATTCGATGCCGAAAAGAAAATTACTTTTGGTGGGCGGAATCAGCGATACGGATGCTGAAAAAAGGTCGGAATTATTGATAGATTCCGACCGCAATTCGTCGTTGGCGGAAGCCTACCGGCAATTGAGAACTTCGATTCTGCTTTCGACCGCCGGACACGCGCCGAAATCGCTTTTAATTACTTCGAGTCTGCCGGCGGAAGGTAAAACTACAACCGCAATCAATACCGCAATTAGTCTGGCGCAAACCGGCGCAAAGGTTTTAATTATTGATGCGGATATGCGAAGACCGCGTTTACATTCGGTCTTCAATATCAGCAACGGCAGAGGTTTAAGCACTTTATTGTCGAGCGATTTATCGAAAGAAAGTTTAGGCGAAACTATTCATTTCGATCAGTCTGCGAAATTATACTTAATTCCTTCGGGACCAATCCCGCCGAATCCGGCTGAATTAATTGGTTCGGAGCAGATGAGTAAATTATTAAAACTTTTACAAGAAACCTATTCGCACGTCGTGATTGATTCACCGCCGATTGCTTCTTTTACCGACGGCGTATTGATCGCGTCATTAGTTGACGGTGTGTTGCTGGTCGTTCACGCCGGAAAGAGTTCGAGACAAATAGTGCGCCGTTCAAGACAGCTTTTGAATGACATCGGCGCGAAAATTTTCGGCGTTGTTCTCAACAATGTCAATCTCAATTCGCAGGATAATAATTATTATTATCAAAGTTATTATCACCGGGACAACTACAATCGGGATAATGAAAATTGAGATTTTAGCGAGTGAATTTCAGCAGTTGATGAAGAATAATATTAAAATTGAATTGGTCACGCCTGTTCATAACCGCCGACAAATAACACTTCAATGTCTGAAAAGTCTTTCAAGAATTAAGACCGAAAACCTCGATGTTCACATTATTATGATTGACGATGGCTCGACGGACGGAACAACGGAATCTATCAAAAACGAATTTCCGAATGTCGAAGTTATTCAGGGAAGTGGAAGTTTATGGTTTACCGAAGGAACAAATGTCGGCATCAGAGCTGCACTAAAACATTTTCCCGATTATATTTTGACATTTAATGACGACTCGGTTTTTGATTCGGAGTTTTTAACTTATTTAGTTGAAACTGCGGAAAAAAATGCACGGTCAATTGTCGGTTCGCTGTTGCTTTTATGGGACACGCCGCACAAAGTTTTTCAGGTTGCGCCGGTGTTTCAAATTTTATCCGGCGGTTGGCGGCATTGGCATCAACAAACCGTCTGGAGCGTTCCCCAAAAAACATTTGAAGTTGATTTGATAGTCGGGAACTGTGTGCTTTTTCCGGCTGAAGTTTTTAATGAACACGGTTTGCTGAATTCCAAGCGTTACCCGCATTTTGGCGATGCTGAATTCACACCGCGATTAAAAAAGAAAGGCTGGAAATTATTGATTGATCCGCGTTCAAGAGTTTTTTGCCAGCCAAATAATCTGCCGAAAAAAATCCTGAGTATGACTCTGAGGCAAAAGTTTGATGCGCTTTTTTTTAATGTCGGACATATTCATAATTTGAGAAAAAGATTATATGTAAATTTGGATGGTGCGCCGAATCATTTAAAAGGTTTCGCCGCCTATCTGGTATTTTTTGTAAGAGTTTTATTTAAAAGAAATGTTGAAACTGCCGAATGGGCAAATACTCAAAAAGAAAAACCGCTTTCCGAAATATTTCGCCGGACAATAATCAATGATTAAAAAGAAAGGGAATTTGATTTTCGTTTGGAATTATCTCGAATGGGGCGGCGCACAAATCTATTTTCTGGCGATAATGAAGAAAGCACGGGAAAGCTGGGATATAAAAGTTATCCTGCCGCGAAAATCGTCAACTGACATAATCGGGTATATTGAAGAAATAGGCATCGAATGTGAATTTATTGATGTTTCATTTACATCAAAACCGGCAATAACTTTTTTTCAAAAATTACAAAGACAAATTAGCAGAATTCGCACAGAAGTCGTCTGTTATCTTAAATTGAGGCAGTATTTAAATAAAAAGAATGTAATTCACATCGAAGCTGCGCCGTGGCAATCTTGGATTTTATTATGGTTGCTGGCTCGGAAAACAAATGTTTTTTTGACAGTTCATAATGCACTCTCTAAAGTTTCAAACCTTCGCAATATTGTTTGGAAATCGAGATTGAAGTTTTTATCAAAACTGTCTGATTTTCATATTCTTACTGCTAATACGGATGCAAAAAATAGTCTCAAGCCATTTGTTAATAGGGAGTTTTGGCAAAAAATTAAAATTACATACGCGAGTATAAACCCGCAAGAAATATCTGATGTTCTAAATTACGATTTTTCAAAAGCCGAATTGTGTGAAAAACTAAAACTGCCTGTGGAAACCTTTAAAATTCTCTGTGTCGGTCAGTTTATTGATCGTAAAGGAAGATGGATTTTCCTTAAAGCTGCCGAGGAAGTTATCCGGCAAAAAACTAATGTGAGTTTTATTTGGCTGATGCCGGAATTGCCGGATCAATCCGAACAAAAAAAAATACAAACATTTAATTTACAGGGATGTTTTTATCCTGTCTTATCAACAATATTGGGTAAACAGCGAAAAAATGTTTTAAATTTCTTTCGTTTAGCCGATGTATTTGTTTTGGCAAGTTATTTAGAAGGACTACCAATCTCATTGTTGGAGGCGATGGCACTTAAAATTCCTTGCGTGACAACTAATGTCAATTCTATCCCTGAAGCGGTTAAGCATAGGGAAACAGGTATTTTAATAGATTCCGGTAACAGTCAACATTTGAGTCGCGTAATTTTGGAATTAATAGATAATGCAGCATTGAGAGATGAATTGGGATTGAATGGAAGTAAATTGGTTCTCAATGAATTTGACGAAAGTAATATGGCTGAAATCGTCATAGATGAGTATTCAAAATGTGTTTAGAGTTAATGTTTAAGGTGAAAAAATAAAGATTTGAAATACTCAAAAAACAGCATTTCAAAAAATGCCGTGTTCGGTATCATTTCGTGGTTTATCCCGCTTGTTTTGAGTTTTGCGGCTACTCCGTTAATTTTGAGTAAGTTGGGGAAAAAGGAATTCGGAATCTATATGTTGGTTTTGGATTTCATCAGTTATTCATTTGCTTTTAATATCGGTCGCTCGATTACGAAATTTATCGCCCAATACCGGGCGGTTAATGATTCAAATAAAGTTAATGAAGTAGTTTCGATTGCGCTCATAATTAATTTTTTAGTTTGTCTGATCTCCGTGTTGTCAATGACAATTTTGGCAGATTGGTTTGTATCAAATGTTCTGCAAGTAGAAACCGACCTGCACGATCAGGCTGTTAAGGCAATCTATATCGCAAGTTTGATCGTCACCGTGACGGTTATGAACCAGATGTTTAATGCCGTCATTCAGGCATTTCAACGATTTGATATTTACTCTGTAATAATAATAATTTCAAATTGCGTTTCAATTTTGGGTAGCATTTTGATTGTTTTTCTGGGATATAAAACTGAAACTCTCCTTGTCTGGAATTTTATTTCGACCTTGGTGACGACACTCTATTATTTTTATTATTCAAGATTACTAATTCCCGATTTTAAATTTGTCGTTCGACCTGAAAAAGAAATTATTTATGAAGTTGTAAAATTTAATTTCGCTTTCATTCTAATGCAGATTTTTAGCAATTTTTTGGTGCTGTTTGAAAGAAGTTGGCTGACCCGTGTTTATGGTGTAGAAAACTTAACCTATTATCTTATCCCGATGAAGCTAAGTACTCTGGTGCATATATTTATCAGTAGTTTTATTATAGTCATTTTCCCGTTTGCCAGCGAACTGAATGCGCTCGGAAATAAAGAGCAATTGCTAAGTATTTACCATAAAGCCACAAAAATAGTTTTGACAGTTTCGACATTTTTATGCCTCACGATGATTGCCGGACGGGAAATTATCTTAGAAAATTGGGTTGGTGAAAACTTCGCTGAAAAATGTTCGACGGTTTTGATATTTCAAACAATAACATTCGGAATTGTTGCCGTCGGAACCGTATTCTGGCAAATTACCGAAGGTCACGGTTACACTCAAATTACGGCAGCTATATCATTTATATGGTTGATTATTAGTGCGCCGTTGATGATTATTTTCGGTTGGTATTTTAGCTTCGAGAGTTTTGCAGTTGCCAGATTAATCGGGGCTTTGGTATTTATCCCGGCATTATTCTATATGGAAAATAAAATTTTCGGAAAAATTAACAAAAACTTTTGGGGCAAAATGATTTTTATTCTCATACTTGCAGCTTCATTTTCATACTTGGGAGAATATGGAATAATTAAATTATTCACCGATTTGAAAATTAATTTGATAATTTATCCTTTGGTTGGAAGCATTATTTTTTTGACAATACTACTTGCCTGCAATTTTTTCGAGGTCGAGGAAAAAAGATTGTTTCGGGAATTGTTGAAAAGATTCTTCAGACTTCAAGCAAATAAAACTCGAACCTAAATTAAATTTGTGAGAATCGAGTAGTTGTTGTTGAAAATTTTTTGTTCACGCAATAATAATGTAATTAAAATAATGTTCAAGTTTTGATTAAATAAGCGTCTGTTAAATAGTGATGAAAATAGAGATTGTTGAAAGAGCCGAATATATAAAAAGCATTTGCGGTGGTAAAAAAGTGCTTCATCTCGGCTGCACTAATTATCCGTATACCGACAGCTCATTAAAAAATAATGATCTTCTTCATTTGGAATTATTAAAGGTTTCAAGCCAATTATACGGTTTCGATTTCGATCAGAGAGGTTTGGATATTTTATCATCGCTGAATATCGAAAATTTGTATCAAGCCGATCTTGAACATTTAGAAAATGTGGAACTAATCGAGACATTTGATGTGATAATAGCGGGTGAAATAATCGAACATCTGTCCAATCCGGGATTATTTTTAAGAGGAATTAAAAGATTTATGAATCCTCAAACAATACTTATAATAACGACAATCAACGCGTATGGCGGACTGAGGTTTTTACAATATGCCCTGCGCGGAAAAGGCGGTTCAAGCGAACCCGTGCATCCCGACCATATTTCCTATTATTCGTATTCGACTTTGAATTTAGTAGTCAAACGTGAAAACTTAAATGTAAAAAAATTTTTATTTTATGACATTGGTCAAGAACATCGTCCTCATCTAAAATTTTATTATAGCTGGATAAACGACTTGATGGTTTTATTCTCCAGACAATTGGCGGATGGCGTAATTGTCGAATGTGGATTAAATGATGAGGGAAATTAGACTTCAACAACCAAATGACAGAATCGGCGCTGACCGTCGTATTTTATTTTCTGCCATTTTTATGATGATTGCTTCAATACTTTGCGGTATAATACTGTTAATTATTTTAGGCGATTTACCCTTTAATCTCTTCTACACTAATACTTTACCTTGGCTGCTTTTAACTCTTGCCGTAACTCCTGCACCGTTATTTTATTATTGGTATAGGGGCAAATTTGATCTGTTTAATCCGATTGTTTTTGCTTCGTGGTCATATTTTTTTCCGGTTTTCGGTATCGGCGGGCTAATATTTACAAGCGGTTTTTATCAACCCTATTACTCGTATTTGATCCAAGACCCGCAAAAAGACATACCATTGGCATTTATCTATGTCGTGACCGGATTTCTCGGTTTGTGGGCAGGTTATGAATTTTTTTTAACACGCAAAATCGGATTATTTGCGGCTGCCAAAATGCCGGATTGGAGTTGGAGTCCTAATAAATTGATTTTACCGGGATATATATTGTTAGGAATCGGGATTATATTCAGCATTTCGGTTTGGTCAGCCGGAATTTTGATGGGTTTTCAAAAAACCGATCAAGTTGATTCTCTCGACAATTTTCAGTATTTTTTATCTTTTCTGGTTTTTGAAGGTTCGTTTTTACTTTGGATGATTCTCTTTAAATCTGAAAATAAGAATACTCTCTATTATTTTAATTTAGTTGTTTTGCTGATAATTATTCCGGTTAGAACTGTTTTTGCCGGAAGTCGCGGCAGTTTGTTTCAACTTTTTATAATGGTTTCAATGGCTTATTTTTTTAGCGGAAAAAAAATGAACCTCAAAAAAGGCGTAGTTTTTTCAGGATTTTTGATGTTTGCCATTATGTTCGGGATGATTTGGGGAACAACCTTTAGAAATATTAAAGGTGATGAATCGAAGATTAACAACGACCAATTTTTCGATTTGGTGGGTAAAACAGTCGAATCGATTTCCACCGATAATATTGAAAATAGTGCTACCGAAGCCGTCAACAATTTTAGCGCAAGGTTGGAAAATTTTAGTGTTCTGGTAGTGATTGTTTCAAACTATGAAAAACTTGCTCCTTACGAAGAAGCATACGGTTTGAAGGATAATATTTGGACTTACACTTGGACGGCGTTTATTCCAAGAATAGTCTGGCAGGATAAACCCGTAATTTCGGGGGCGCGTTCGTATAGTGAATTATATTTTGATTACGGTGATAATGCTTTTCCCGTCACCCCAATCGGGGATTTATTGAGAAATTTCGGTCCGATAGGTGTGCCACTCGGTATGTTTGTTTTAGGAATGTTTTTGCGTTTTTTATATTCCTTTTTAATTGAATCGAAAAAATCAACGATATTAAGTGGAATGGCGTATTTTATGCTGATTACTAAAGTTTCATACGAAGGTTTCTACGGAACTATTTTACCGGACATCGTCCGAACGCTTTTTATTATCGTTATAAGTTTGTTTATTATAAAACTAACAATCAGGAACAATGCGATCTAATATCGTGACTTTATAAATTATTTCGTTTGATAAATTCTGGATAATAAATGAAATTTGAATATTTTAATTGCAACGGTAATAAAAAGAAAGGTTTTTAAGAATAGTGTTGAAAAATAACGGGTTAATTGAAAAAATTAAGAATGTCCGGGTATTGGTTATCGGCGATGTCATGTTGGATCGTTATCATTACGGGACAGTTACGCGCATTTCGCCTGAGGCTCCAGTGCCGATTGTCAATATCAACAAAACTACCGAAGTTGCCGGAGGTGCGGCAAATGTGGCACTAAATATCGCCGGTCTCGGAGCGCAACCTTATTTGATAGGGTTAATAGGAACTGATCTTGAAGGTGATTTGTTTAAGAAAGTTTTAAGCGGGAACAGTTTACCTGTCGAGAATTTGATTGCCGATCCGAACAGAAAAACCACGGTCAAAACTCGAATTGTCGGGCATCATCAACATATAGTCAGAATGGATCAGGAATCGGTAGAAACGCCGGATCAGGAAATTGAAAAAAGAATTTGTGCTTCGATTGAAAAACTTTTGCCTGATTCCGACATTATAATTATTTCCGATTATGCGAAGGGAACACTCAATAAGAATATCTTGAATAAGGCAATTAAAAAAGCTAAAGAAAAAAATATACAAGTTTTAGTTGATCCGAAGGGGAAAGATTATTCAATTTACAAAGGCGCGACATTATTGACTCCGAATAAACGAGAGGCGGCGGAAGCGACCGGACTTAATGAAAATCTCGAAAACCTGATAGAAAAAGCCGGTGAAATTATTTTGCATCAAATCGAACTCGATTCATTGGTGATTACGCAGGGTGAACAAGGAATGACGCTGTTTAATAGAGACTGTCAGCCGACTCATTTAAACGCGGTTTCGAGAGATGTTTTTGATGTCACCGGCGCAGGTGATACGGTTATTGCGACGTTAGCCGTTGCTTTGAGCGTCGGCTACAATTTGCAGGAAGCCGCCGAATTGGCAAATATGGCTGCCGGCATTGTGGTCGAACATTTTGGAACGACGGCAATTAAAATTTCCGAATTAGCGGAGCTGTCAGGCAAAGCCGAATAATTTGTTTGCTAATGAAATTATATTGAAATACGAAAAGATTTTAGTGTTTAGAACGGGGTTTTTGGGTGATTTACTGGTAACATTGCCTGCTTTTTGGACAATCAGAGAAAATTTCCCAACGGCTGAAATAACACTCCTGACCAATTCAAACAACAAGGACAGTCATCTGGTTACAGCCGGTCAGATATTACCCGCAGAAGGTATTTTTGATAAATTTATTGATTATGATGCCGGTGGAAGCAACTGGTTAAATAAATTGGAAATTTTTAGATTGGCTTTAAAACTGAGAATAAAACGGTTTGATTGTCTGATCTATCTAATGAATCGAAATCGCTCTCCGGCGGAAATTAAACGGGATGAACATTTTTTTCGGTTATGCGGGATTCGTAAAATTATCGGACTTGAATATTTAAAGAATAATTTGGTTGATTACGACGTTCCGAAACCGCTTTCGGACATTGAACCGGAGTTTATATTTCTGAATAATTGTTTGGTAAACGACACGGAATTTGAACAATTACACATCAGCCGTAAAACAGATTTGCTCTTATCGGAAAGTGAAATTGAATTTGGCAAACAATGGTTAAGAAAAAATATTGGAACCCGTGACAGCCGAAGATTGATAGCACTTGCACCGGGCAGTAAATGGGATTCTAAAATTTGGGGCGACGAAAAGTTCATCCGCGTTGCTGAACAATTGATTTCCGAGTTTGATGTTATTCCGGTCATTTTTGGCGGGAAAGAAGATTTTATAAAGGGCAATAAAATTGTCGGGCAATTAAAAAACGGCATTAATACTGCCGGAACATTGAGCGTCAGGCAATCGGCGGCACTATTACAGCATTGCATTATCTATCTGGGAAATGATACCGGAACGATGCACTTAGCGGCTTCGGTCGGTGTTAGATGCGTAGCCATATTTTCTGCGGTTGATTTTCCCAATCGCTGGATTCCGGTAGGCGACAGGCATCAGATTTTACGCCGTTCGGTGAGTTGTGAAGGCTGTCACGCTGCCTTGTGCCAAAATAATAAGCTGTGTATAGAATTGATTAGCGTGCAGGAAGTTTATGAAAAATGCCGCAATTTCTTATAATAAACATTCAGATATTATTATTAAACACAGGAAATGTTGGGTTTGCTCGTCTATAAATTACTTTAACTGTCTCGAAACAGACAGTTAAACTATCCGATTAACAATGAGAGTTTTGATTTTGGGCGGTAATGGAATGCTTGGACATAAATTGTTACAAGTTTTGGGCGAAAGATTCGATGTTTGGGCAACAGTCCGAAAAAACAAAGGTAAAATAGAAAAATTAAGATCAATAAATTCAACAAAAATCTTTGAAAATATTGAAGCCGACAAATTTGATTCAATAGAACATATAATTAAGAGCGTAGAGCCTGAAGTAATTATCAACGCCGTCGGAATCGTCAAACAGCATCAGAAAATATCCGCGAATGAATTTATACAAATCAATTCCGAATTTCCGCATAAATTAGCCGGGTTAGCAAATCAATACAAATCACGCTTGATTTGTATCAGCACCGACTGCGTTTTCGATGGACTGAAAGGAAATTATACTGAAGAGGATGAACCGAACGCCCTGGATATTTACGGGAAGTCTAAAATTTCGGGTGAGATAAATCAAAAAAACTGTCTGACGATCAGAACTTCGATTATCGGGCGGGAAATCGGGAGCGCACACGGGTTGGTCGAATGGTTTTTGGAGAATGAAAAGGGAACGATTGAAGGTTTCAAAAACGCATTATTTTCGGGGTTGCCGACGGTGATTCTCGCCGAGATATTGGCGGTTATTATTGAGGATTTTCCAAAACTGCAAGGAATTTATCACATTTCAGCCGATCCGATCAATAAATTCGAGTTACTGAATCTGGTAAAATTAAGTTTCGGTTCCGAAACTGAAATCATTCCGTCGGAGGATTTTCAAATAAATCGCAGTCTGAATAGTGAAAAATTCAGAAGCGAAACCGGAATAGAGATACCAGACTGGAAAGTTCTAGTGACGAAAATGTTTGAAGATTCTATCCGAAATAAGCATATTTACGAATGAAAACGCTGGAAAATAAAAAAATTCTTGTCACCGGCGGAACCGGATCGTTGGGGAAAACATTAGTCGCCAGAATTTTGAGAGGCGATTTGGGAGTTCCCGCACGAGTGACCGTTTTTTCGAGGGATGAAGCCAAACAGCATTTTATGCGTTTGGAATTTTTGAACAGAAAGACGGCGACGGACGAGGTGATTTATCAAAATCGCAGGGATATTTTAAAGTTTAGAATCGGCGATGTCAGAGATTACTCGGCTCTTTCCGCAGCAGTCCGAGATTCCGAAGTGATATTTCACGCGGCTGCTCTGAAACAAGTGCCTTCCTGTGAATATTTCCCATTTGAAGCGGTTCTAACCAATATTTACGGTTCGCAAAATCTCGTAAAGGCGGTTGGACAAGGTAATCATAAAGTCGAAACGGTAATCGGAATTTCAACCGACAAGGCTTGCAAACCGATCAATGTAATGGGGATGACCAAAGCTTTGCAGGAAAGAATCTTAATCGAAGCTAATAATGAAAATGATAAAACGGATTTTTTATGTGTCAGATATGGCAACGTAATTGCTTCGAGGGGTTCGATAATTCCACTTTTTATCGAACAAATCCGCCGTCATCAGCCGATCACGGTGACGATGCCGGAAATGACTCGATTTTTACTGAGCCTCGATCAAGCCGTAGATTCGGTTTTTGCGGCATACCGGACAGGAACACGCGGCGATACATTTATTCCGCAAATTGCATCGGCAAAAATTACGGATGTTGCACAATCCCTGATTAAGGGTCGGAAATTGGAAATAAAATTCACGGGAATCAGACCGGGCGAGAAAGTGCATGAAATTATGGTTTCGGAAGAAGAATGCTTCCGCACGATTGAACTAAACAATTATTACGTCATCAAACCCGTATTGCCGGAACTGCGAGGCGAATTGATTGAACCGGCTTTGTCATCCGAGTATTCGTCAAAAAACAATAATATATCGGTTGAAGATTTAAAAATTCTGTTTAAAAATGCCAAGTGTGAAATTGACAATTATTTAGATCAAAATAATTAACATTCGATTACAAGTAAAGTTTACCCAATGAAGTTAAAAGTAATGACAATCTTCGGGACGAGACCGGAAATTATCAGATTGAGTCTGATAATGAAGATGCTCGACCAATATTGTGAACAGATTATGGTTCATACCGGGCAAAATTTTGATGAGAATCTGAGCGGGATTTTTTTGAGAGATTTGGAAGTTCGGAAACCTGACGTTCATTTCGGAATTATCAGCACGAAAACGGGTGAACAAATCGGTCGAATATTAGAACACACCGAAAAAGTCATTGATGAATATAAACCGGATAAAATACTGATTTTAGGCGATACGAATAGTGCTTTGTCAGCAATTATTGCCGCCCGTAAAGGCATCCCGGTTTTTCATCTCGAAGCGGGAAATCGTTGTTTCGATGATCGTGTGCCGGAAGAAATTAACCGGCGGATTATTGACCATTCGAGTAAAATTTTGCTGCCATACACTAATCGAAGCAAGGAAAATTTAATAGCCGAAGGCATCGAACGGGAACGAATCTATGTCACGGGGAATCCGATCTATGAGGTTTTGCAAACGCATCAGGACAGTATCGAAAAAAGCGATGCGCTCGAAAAACTCGATTTAAAACCTTTCGAGTATTTTCTGGTGACGCTCCATCGCGCGGAAAATGTTGATATTGAAGAAAGATTAAAATCAATATTCGAATCGTTCAAAATCATTGCGGATAAATTTAACAAGCCTGTAATTATTAGTGTTCATCCGCGAACTGCGGAAAAATTGTCAGTATTTAACATTCAAATTGACAATCAAAAAATAAAATTAATCAAACCACAGGGTTTTTTCGATTTCGTGAAATTAGAAAAAAACTCGCTCGCCGTTCTCAGCGACAGCGGAACAGTTCAGGAAGAATGCGCGATCTTCGGCATTCCTAACGTGACTGTCAGGGATGTGACAGAACGACCCGAAACATTGGAATGCGGAAGCAATATTCTGAGCGGTGCGGACTGCGATTCAATTTGCCGTGCGGTCGAGATGGTTATTTCGCAGCCGACAAATTGGGTTGCGCCGGCGGAATACAAAGCTGAAAATGTTTCGATGACGGTCACGAAAATTCTGCTCGGTCAGACTAATTTCAAATCCTATCAATAGTTTGTTACCAAAAAAAAACGGCACAATGAAATTAAAAATAATGATTTTCTGCGACTACTATCTGCCGAGTTACCGGAGCGGCGGCGGAATGTGGACCGTGGTTAATCTGGTCGAACATTTTCACGACCGATTCGATTTTCATATCGTGACCAGAAACTATGACAGCAAGGGCGATACCGAACCTTACACGGCAGTTGTATCGGATCAATGGAATCAAACGGGCAACGCTAAAGTTTTTTATTTTTCAAAAAAGTCTTTCACACAGAAAAAATTTGCACGGTTGGTCAGTCAGGTCGAACCCGATCTCTTTTTCCTTAACAGCGCATTTGCTTTGCCGGTAATCAAATTTTTATCGGCGAGAAGAAGGGAAATGTTTGCCGAACGTCCCGTGATACTTGCGCCGTGCGGCGAATTTTCAGAAGGCGCGTTGTCGGTCAAAGCACCGAAGAAAAAGATATTTTTGAAATACGCCAAGATTGCAGATTTATACCGCAGCATAATTTGGAAGGCTTCATTCGACGAGGAAAAAGCCGAGATTTTAGGTTTAATAGGTAAAAATTCAAAGGTTTTTGTGGCACCTGATTTAGCCGCCAAAGAAGTTTTGCCAAACTACTCGCAAAATAAAAAATTGAAGAAAGAAGCGGGAGTGTTGAAACTTGCATTTCTTTCAAGGTTGGCGAGAAAAAAAAATATTCACTATTTGCTCGAAATTTTAACCCGTATAAAATCGGGCGCAGTTTCTCTGGATATTATCGGACCGATTGAAGATCGTGGATATTGGAAGGAATGTCAGGAAATAATTGCAAAACTCCCGAAAAACATCACGGTTAATCAGGTCGGTTCATTTCCCAGACAAGTTGACGCGCTTGAAAAGGTCTTTGAAAATCATTTTTTTGCACTCCCGACGCTTAATGAAAATTTCGGCTACGTTTTCATCGAAGGAATGGCGGCAGGTTGTCCGGTTTTGACTAGTGACAGAACAGTTTGGAACGATTTGGAGAAGAAAAATGCGGGTTGGCAGATTCCTCTGGAGAATCAGACTGAATGGATCGGGAAAATTAATTATTGTCTAAAAATGGAAGATGCCGAATATGGTTCGATGTCGAAGGCAGCGAGAAAATATGCAGTCGAATGGATCAACGAATCTAAAACCGTCAAAGCAAACCGACTGGTTCTGGAATTCGCAGCCCGGCTAACTTATAAAAATCAGGGTAAACTAACCATTTAAGATTCGCAAAATATCATAAATATTGTGAAAGAGAAGGAAAATTTATGGATTGTTACTGAATTATATTACCCGGAAGAAACTTCGACCGGATATTATCTGACGCGGATTGCACAAGGTTTGAGCGCAGAATTCAAGACTAAAGTGGTCTGCGGTCAACCGAATTACTTTTCAAAAGGGGTACACGCTGAAAAATTTGAAATTCATAAAAATGTTGAAATAAATCGCGTCTGGGGAACTACGCTCGACAAAAACGTCATTTTGTTTCGACTGATAAATATGCTCACACTGAGTTTTTTTGTTTTTTGGAAACTTTTTAGAAAGTTGGAGAAAGGCGATAAAATTTTAGTCGTGACCACGCCGCCGAGTTTGCCTCTCATCGCCGCCGCCGCCGCTTTAATAAGAAATGCCGGTTATACGCTGTTAATTCACGATAATTACCCGGAAATCCTGATCGCCAGCGGAAAGGTCAAAGAAGATTCGATCTTTGTCAAAATATGCGAATACCTTAATCGCTGGATTTTTAAATACGCCTCTAAAATAATTGTGGTCGGCAGAGATATGTCGAAATTGGTCGCAGCTAAAACAGAAGGTTTAGACGTTCCGATTGCGTTCATTCCAAATTGGGCTGAACTCGAAACCGTCAGACCTTTACCCAAAAAGGACAACACACTGCTTTCGGAACTTAAACTGCAAAATAAATTTATATTTTTGTATGCAGGCAATATGGGATACCCGAATGATTTGGAAAGCATCGTCGAAAGCGTGCGTATGCTGGATCGGGAAAACACGGAAATTCATTTTATTTTTTTGGGAAACGGGGTTAAAAAAAAATGGCTGGTTAAAATTTGCTCGGAATATAAATTAAAGAATGTGACTATTCTCGACCCGAAACCGCGAACTGAACAAAGCATTTTTCTCAACGCCTGTGACGTGGGTTTCGTTTCGCTGGTAAAAAAAATGCGAGGAGTTTCGATGCCCAGCCGAACATACAACATTTTAGCCGCCGGAAAGCCGATTCTGGCATTAACTGAAAATGATTCGGAAATTGATTTGATGCTCAAAGAAGATCAAACCGGCTGGTGTGTGATGCCGAACGATCCGTCCGAACTGACAAAGATAATTAAAATTATTTATAATAACCGGGGAAAATTGGCGCAAATGGGAGAAAAAGCTGAACTTACTGCAAACAAAAAGTATTCCGAAGAAAAAATCTTAGATCAATATATTAGTGAGTTAAAAATGCAGTAATGCGTCTGATAACGATGATATATTTATTGCTTCATACATATTAAAAAATGAAAGTCCTAGTAACAGGTGCTAACGGTTTTATTGGTCAGGCGGTCTGTCAGGTCTTGGAAAATAGCGGAATTGAAATTATAAAAATATATGGCAAAAAGAAATCTTTGGAATCAGTTGATAAAAATCCTTCAAATAAAAATGAATTCTCGGTAGATTTAACTAATAGAACGTCTTTTTCCGACCTAGAAGAACTTGAAGGGATTTCCGCTCTCGTGCATTGTGCAGGATTAGCGCATCAACATATTGAAAGCCGAAAAAAAGAATTTGACAGTGTAAATGTTGAAGCACTTGTTAATACTTTGGAATATGCTCAGAAAAAACTGATTAAAAAATTTATTTTAATCAGTTCGGTTTCAGTTTACGGTTTACAAACTAACGAGTTGGAGAATAAACCGATTGATGAAACCGCCGAATGTAAGCCAAAAGGATTTTACGCTCTAAGTAAACTGGAAGGAGAAAAAAAAGCCGTCGAATTTTGTCTGCGTCATAATGTCGAGTTAATTATTTTCAGACCTGCTACCGTAATTGGAGAAGGCGATCCGGGCAATTTATTAAAGTTGATAAAATTCTTATTAAGCAATAAATTTTTTTGGATCGGAAACGGTCAAAATAAAAAAAGTTTTTTATATAAAAACGAAGTCGGGCGGGCGGTTCTAACAGTTTTACAGACGGGGTTTATTAAAAGTTCAAAAGCGGTTCCATCAATCTATAATCTTACTTCCAAACCGCTGACAATGCGCGAAATAGTCGGGGTAATTGAAAATTCATTTAATTTGAAACCTGCCCGTTTAATTGTTTCAAGCAAATTTCCGAAAATGATTTTCAGGATAAATGATTCAACAATAAGATTAAAACTTTTGACCGCATTTTCAAATAAACTTGAAAAATGGCTTTCGGATGAAATATTTTCGGCAGAAAAATTTAACAAGGATTACGGCTTTATCATTGAGGTAGAAGTAAAAGAAGCAATCAAAAACGAATGTCAATGGTATCTCAAACAAATTTCATAGGCATTATACTCATAGTTTCAGTCTTAATGACCACATACGCAGGTGTCGAGTTCTTCAGGCGGAAAGTCGGGATTTTTTTTTTTCTGGACATTCCTAACGAAAGAAGTTCACATCATCGCGCGGTTCCGCGAGGCGGCGGTATTATCATATCAATCGTTTGTCTGATCTTTTTACTTATATTTCAAAGCTATCAAGGGACAGCAATTTCTTGGGGATATTTGTGCGGAGGTGCATTGGTAGCGACAATCGGTTTGGCGGATGACTTTCGTCCCTTGCCGTTTTCGTTCAGATTGGTCGTGCAAATTCTGGCGGCATTTTTACTTATATTTCAAAACGGTTTTTTTGAATCTTTACAGATACCTTTTGCCGGGAATTATTATTTAGGCAGAATCGGTTTAGTAATCAGTCTCGGTTGGATAATATGGATGATTAATGCTTATAATTTTATGGACGGGATTGACGGGATGGCTTCTCTCCAAGCTATCTCCGCCGGGTTCGGCTGGTTTGTCGCAGGTTATTACTTTGAATCCGGAACAGCCCAATTTTTAGGTGGTCTGATTGCTTTTTCCGCCTTCGGATTTTACCTGCATAATCGCAGTCCGGCAAAAATATTTATGGGTGATGCAGGCAGTACATTTTTGGGATTTACTTTTGCGGCACTTCCGTTTTTGGTGAAAATTGAAAACAATGTAAATGGAAATCCGGCATTTCTATGCGGAATTATGTTAGTGTATTTTTTTTTGATGGATACTGTATTTACTCTTTTTAGAAGAATCGGTCTTAAAGAAAGCGTTTGGCTGCCTCACCGGACACATATCTACCAAAAAATAATTGAAAAAAGATTTTCTCATACTCAAACCGGTTTGATGTATTTTATGAGCAGTAATCTGGTCGGCATCATTTTTTTGTGCGGTTTATTTTATGCTTCCTTCTATCTGTATTTTTCACTTATAATCGCCGTCATCATATCTTTCATATTACTTTTTATAGGTTTCAAAAATCAAAAACCGGAAAAGACTGCTCGATAAACACTTATGACAGATGTAAAAAATAAACAATCCATTTCTATAAATTGTTTCGGGTTGGAGATTTTGATTGAAAATTCCGCGAAATTGAACGATATACTTTTGCGGGAAAGAATAAAGGCTATTTTGCCGATGTCCAAACATTCCGTTCAGTCCGGCAAACCGGATTTTATTTTTCATCTGATTAAAAAGGCGGACATTTTTGAATTGCATTTAAATCGGGGCGAAATATTACCGGCACAAACCGAAGAGATATTGTATATTTTGTTTGAAAGAGAATTACGTCTGGCAGTTGCCGAGTTTGCTGTCAACAAAGTGTTTCTCCACGCCGGAGTTGTCGGTTGGAAAGATCGTGCGATAATTATCCCGGCAAGAAGTTTTCAAGGAAAGACGACACTGGTTGCAGAACTGGTCAAACAGGGAGCTGCCTATTACTCCGATGAATACGCGGTTTTAGATGAAAATGGACTAGCGCATCCATTTCCCAAACAGCTTTCGCTGCGCGGAATTATCAACGATTTCGAACAGTTGGATACGCCGGTTGAAAGTTTGGGCGGCGTTGCCGGGAAAGAGCCTTTGCCGGTCGGAATGGTTCTGATTACCGAATACCGACCAAATTGTGTTTGGAAGCCGGTTATTTTAAAGCAAGGCGAAGCGATGATGGAAATACTGCCTCATACAATGACTATGCGTTCCAAACCCGAATTTACATTAAGTATCTTGAATAAATTGACAAGTCGTGCGATAATCGTCAAAACTTCAAGAGGTGAAGCAAAAAAATTCGCTGAAATAATACTTAAGTTTTTGGAAAAACAAACTGACAATTCTAAATTAAATTAAAAAACTGTTGATACACGGAGGAGAAAAATTATGCTGAACACCCAGAATCCAATTGCCCGTAAGGAAAAATTGGTAGTTCAGGAAACTGCTGAAGAAGTGCTTGTATACGATCTCGAAACCAATAAAGCTCATTGCCTCAATCAAACCGCTGCGTTTGTTTGGAAAAACTGTGATGGGAAAAATTCGGTGACGGATTTGGCTAATAATTTCAAATTGGAGTCGGGACATAATGTTCCTGAGGATTTAATCTGGCTGGCAATTGACCAGCTCAACGAACGAAACTTGCTGACAAAAACTGCCCCGGCAAAATTTGCCGGTCAAAATCGTCGTGATGTTTTGAAAAAAATCGGGATGGCTTCCATTGTCGCTTTACCGTTAATCGCCTCGCTGACAGCCCCGACGGCTGCTCTGGCTGTTGCCTGTTCGGCAGGAACACGCAACTGTACCGGTTGTAACAACGGAAATACTTGTACCACCGGAGGCGGTGCTGCAGGAACTTGTCAAGGCGGAACTTGTGTCTAATCTAAAATAATTTTTAGATTTTCTAAACCGGGCTTTTGTCCGGTTTTTTTTTATTATGGAAAGTCAGGCTGAAGAATTTATTATTCAAAGTGAAAAATGGTATCAGATCAGGTTTTCAGCGTATGAAGTTCAGATCGCAACAATATTCAGTTTATTAAGAATTCATAAGATTGAACCTATTTTGATAAAAGGCTGGGCAGCCGGTCGCCTCTATCCGCAACCATCCGATAGATATTTTTCGGATATTGATCTAGCCGTAGATCCCGAATTATATGAAGAAGCATTAAAATTAATAGAAGACGAGAAAAATTTAATTGATTTACACAAAGGTTTGCGGCATCTGGACACGGTTAGATGGGAATTATTGTCGGAACGGTCCAGACTGGTTAGTTGCGGGGAATCTGATTTTAGAATTTTATCCGAAGAAGATCATTTGAGAGTTTTGGCTGTGCATTGGCTTCAGGACGGCGGAGCGTATCAACATCGTCTCCGGGACATTTATTATGCGGTAGCCGGACGATCTGAAGATTTTGACTGGGCGAAATGTCTGGATGTGGTTGATCAAAAGAGAAGACATTGGATCATCGCCACTATCGGGTTGGCGGCAAAATATCTGAATTTAGATATTTCCACACTTCCTTTCAAAGATGAAGCAACGCGCGTTCCGGGTTGGATGATAAAAACTGTCGAGAGAGAATGGAAAAGCAAAGTCAGGCTGCAACCGCTCAGCCAAACTTGGAAGAGTCCGGCACGTTTATACCGGCAGGTTTTGAAACGACTTAATCCCAATTCAATTCAGGCGATGATAGATGTTAACGGCGAAATTACCGGGACACCGAGAATCTTTTTTAAAATCGGGAGTATAATTACGAGATTAATAGAGTCTTTGAAACGATCAGCAAAATAATAAGACTGATTTTTATTAAAAAAGTAAGAGGACAGAATTATTTTATAAATGCTCTGTCCAGAAAGTTGATTTTGTACTCCGTTCCTAATCTGCTCAGGATTTCTTTGATGGCTTCTGTCAGTTTTTCAAAGAACTTCTTTTTCATTAAAACAGCATACGAGATTTTCAAATATCTATAAAATTATTCTGTCCACTTACTTAAATAAAATGAATTGTAAATATACATTGGGAATTGAAACATCAATCGGGTGGGGAAGTATTAGTGTGTTTGATAAAACTAATTTCGTCGGTGGTTTAATTCTCAATCGAGAAACTGCAAAAAGTGAAAATTTGATATGGCAGATTGAAGTGTTATTGGAACGGATTGGAGTAAAAAAACAATGTATTAGTGGTCTGCTTTACTCAGCCGGAATTAACTTATTTGCCGGCAACAGGTCAAAACTTGCAATTTTGAAAGCCATCGGTGACGCGTGGCAAATTTGTCCGCGTGAAGTTGATATTTATAGGAATATAGAAAAATTATACAGACCGGATAAGAGTTCAATTTATATAATTTTTACCGATACCAAATTAAATTTAACAGGTGCGTTTTTTGCAGACGGAGATGAAAACTTTAAAGTTATAGATGCAGATTCAAAATTTTCCAATCATAGAAATTCAAATGCCGAATTGTCTGAAAATTGTAAAATCATTACACCGGCATATCTGGAGAAAGCCGTTAGAAACCTTTTCGGCAATCAGGAGATACTCATTTGCGAGGATAATCCTTCATATTACCTCGGTGTAATTTAACGAAATAGTTAGAGAGAATCCAAAACGCGTCTGATAACGAAAATCAATACCAGTTAATTAGTAATGATTTGTATCGTTTTTCTTCAATAGCTTTTTATTTCACTTTTTAACTTTCATATTACACTTGAATAATCAAATTGTATTAAGTAGTATGAAATTTAGATTATTAACATAAAAAATGATCTAATTCCAAAATTAACGAGGTAAAACAGAAGATGGAAATTCTAAACAATGATTCTGCTTCCGATACTTTATACAAAAACAATCAAAACTTTAGGGATTTAGTTATTAAACACCAAAATTATGAGGATCGTCTTAACCAATTAGGACATCTTATTTACCCGAATGATGAGGAACAACTTGAAGAAACCACTTTAAAGAAGAAAAAATTACGAATTAAAGATGAGATTTTTGCTATGTTACAAGAGCATACGAAATCTCATTAAGAATGATTGAAATCGGAAAATATAATAAAACAGGACAATGAAAATAAAAAAAAATCATTCTCCTGTTTTATTACAGGGTTGATTGGAAAATAATTGTAATTTATTTGAATTAATCATTATGAAATGATTAGTATCTATTTTCAATAAATTACTATCTGTTTGATTTATAGATGTGACACCGGCAAAATATGTCAGCATTTTCCCGGACTTTATATCTAAAAAAATTATTTCTGCTGACTCAGGAGAATGAACTAACAACCAGTCATCGAGAATTAAAGTGCCGTTTCCACTAACAGCATTCAAGCGTTTTTTCCATTTTAATTTTCCGCTATTCACAGTAAAACAATAAATAAATCCGTCATATGAAAAAGCGATACAAAAATTCTGTCGAATTAATAATTGTACTATTCGACCGCCCGTATGATATTTCCAACGGATTTTTTTCTCTAATAAGTTAAAAGATTTTATCCACCCGCTATTATCTCCAATGACTAGCGAATTATTAAAATTTATCAGATAAAAGTTAATCGTGTTTTGATTTTCGAAAATCTTTTGATATTGATTATTATTCAGATCGAGGGAATTGATAGTTTTATCCGACTTGTAATAGACCAGACTGTTTTGGATTAGAGGATCGGAAAAATCAGGTATTGAAATAAACGCTTCATGAAGATTTGCGTAATCGGAATGTGAATCTAAAGGGTATCTTTGCAGCACTCCTTCTTGATTGCCAATGAACAAAGCATTGTCTGATACAAACAACTTTTCATTTCCAATACCGACTAGAGTCACACGTTGACTGATTACACCATTTGAACTGTTGATTTCCCAAAGTAAATCCAATTGCTCCGTTTTTACTTCCGTTATCACAAAAATCGTGTTTTTATGAGAAACCAAGCCGGATATAATTTCCCCGCCTAAATTTACGCTCCATAAAGAATCTAAATTTTTTTTATCAAATGCAATAATAGAATTATTTTTCAAAGCGAGAAAAATAGATTCGTTATCAGACGCGAAATTACCTGAAGATTCACTGTCAAACACTTTGTCCGCGCACACTTTATAATTTGTCGGAGTTTGTGGGAATAGTTGGTAACTGAAGATTAAAACAACAAATAAATTTATTATTGTTGCGAAGATTTTTTTTGACACCTTTTTTTATATCGAAGACTTTTTTCTTTAACCCAATACTAATATAATGTATCTATACCAAACAAATGGATGTCTTATACTGCATTTTAAGTTTGCCTAAATTTCAAATACTGGAGAAAAAAACTAATGTCATTCAATAAAATTATTATCGTCGGAAATCTCGGTCGTGATCCCGAACTACGTTACACACCTCAAGGGACGGCAGTCTGCAATTTCTCGGTTGCTACTAATGAAAAACGCCGAGACAAATCCGGCGACCTACAGGATGTCACAACGTGGTTCAAAGTCACTCTTTGGGGCAAACAGGCTGAAACGGCTTCCAAATACTTAACCAAAGGAAGTCCGATTTATGTCGAAGGTCGCCTGAGAATCGAGGATTGGACTGATCGTGACGGGAAAAACCGCACTACTTTAGAGGTTTCCGCCACCGATATGCAATTTATCAGCACCGGCAGAACAGACGAATACTCTAACGAATCTTCTCAAGAAGGTGGTTTTGAAAATGAAGTCGTTTCCGCCCCCGGCAATTTTCAAAATGCTGCTCAGGCAGCTCCCGGTGATGACGATATACCTTTTTAATCCGATTATTTTTGTTGGATAATTTGTAAAAATCTCGATTTAATCGGTGAAGTGTAAATATTAATTTTATCCTTCCGCATTATTTCCTGATTTTTACAAATTTTTATCGTGTCAGCTTGATCTTCTTCAAAGCCTTCGGAATTTCTTTATTTTTCATAAACCATTTCCAGACATTCCCGCTTCGCAAATTTTCCGCGCTCAATAGAGTGATGCCGACATCAATGCCGATGACATCTTTGTTGATCCAGCCGTTGTGGGGATTGAAAGCGTCGGTAAAGCCGTAGCGACCGTAGATTTGTTCGCCGTAAAGCCGTTTCATTTCCTTTAAAGCAGCCAGCGAAATGTCGGGCGTGAACATCAGCGAACCGGCGGGAGCGCAGGGAACGACCGTACCGTCGGTCTGCGAATCGCGCGGCGGTGCGCCCCAAGCCGTGTAGCCGCCCACGAAATCCGAAGCCGTTAAGCCCCAGATATTCGCACCGTATTTCGGAAATTCCTTGTTCAAAACATCTATAAAAAACTGTCTTTGGGCGCGGGTTGCTTTGACGGAATTTTCAAAGTAATCCACGTCAAAATTTTTGTAGCGTTCCCGTTTGCCGCGAAAATCAATAAAAGCGTGTGAATATTGATGAATAAACAGCGGAGAAACCGCCGCGAGATATTTGTAACCGCCGTATTCCTGCCAATCTCTCTGCCAAGCATACCAAGACTTCCACGACAGCGGATGCGTCGGCGAACCGATGCCGAGTATATAAAGCATCGCTTCTTCGCTGTAATCGTGCCAGCGGTTTTTGATGTAGCCGGATTCGTTGTGCCAACCGTGCGAAAGCAGATATTTGTCGCCGTCGAGCATCGCCGGAAAATCTACCCGGTTGTAAATTTTCGTGGCAAGTCTGACAATTTCCTTGTCGTCGGCAAAACATTGGCGAACACTCAAAACTCCGCCTAAAAGCAGCGCGGTATCAATCGTCGAAATTTCGCTTTTCCACCGTCTTTCTTCAGTTTCGGTATCAATCCAATGATAAAACCAGCCGTCTTTGGTGTATGCACGATTGGCGAAAAATTCGAGCGACGTGCGGGTTCGCTTTTTGGCTTCGTCGGGTTTGAGCCAACCTCGTTCGGCGGCGATGCACATTCCCGTCAGCGCAAATCCGGTCGAAGCAATGCTGCCGACATTATAATGATCTTCGTCCGGTTTCGGCGCGTCGCCGTTCGTCCGCGCACGGTCGAGCGTCAAACCGTTTTTCTTACTCGAATGTTCATCAAAAAACAAAAAAGCGCGGCGTTCCAAATCGTCGAGAAATACTTCGTCATCTTTGGTTAATTGATATGTTCGTGCCGTCTGAGCAAGAGTCGAAATTCTGCCGAAAGAAAATAGAAAAAGCAGAAACCGAAACAGCAAATTTAAGATGACCCCCAAAAATGGAAATAAGTCTTTAATAAAATCTCAAAATATCGGATTGCGTGAAGTTGCCGAAGATGTCGGGTTATCAAAAACGACCGTTTCGTTTGTTTTAAATAATTCTTCATCTGCCGACTCGATTCCGCAGGAAACCAAAGATCGTGTTTTTGAATCGGCTCGCAGATTAAATTACCGCCCGAACTATATTGCCCGTTCGCTCAGGAGTCAGCGGACACATACGGTCGGCGTGTTGATCCCGGAACTTTCTGACGGTTATTCGGCGGCGGTTCTCAGCGGTATCGAAGAGAAACTGGTTGAAGAAGATTATTTTTATTTTGTCGTCAGTCATCATCATCGAACCGATCTGATCGCGAAAAACACACATTTTTTAATCGAAAGATGTGTCGAGGGCATTATTGCGATTGACACGCCGCTGTTTCAACAAAATTTTCTGCCGGTCGTTTCGATCTCCGGTCACGAAGCTATCAAGGGCGTGACCAACATCGTCTTAAATCACGAACTGGCGGCAAAACTGGCGGTCGAGCATCTAGCCCGACTCAATCATCGCCGGATTGCCGTCATCAGAGGTCAGGAGTTCAGTTCAGATACGGAAATTCGTTTCAAGACGATTTTAGATGCTGCGGCTGTTTGTGGAATTGAAATTAAACCTAATTGGTCAGTCCAATTAGTCGGGGATGATCCGTCACCCGAAACCGGCTATCGTGCGATGCAGAAAATTTTGCCTCTCGCCGGGGAATTTACCGCCGTTATCGCCTTTAACGATATTTCCGCCATCGGTGCGATTCGGGCTTTGAAGAAAAAAAATTTTTTAGTTCCCGAAGATATCTCGGTCATCGGCTTTGATGATATTGCGGCGGCGGATTTTCATAACCCGTCTTTGACGACGATTCGCCAGCCGCTTAAAAATATGGGCAGAGTTGCGGGTCAATGTCTGCTCGACAATGTCCGGCAGGGAATCAACGATGATACTCCGCGCCTCATAACCGTTGAACCCGACCTCATTATTCGTGATTCGACGGGATACAGATAATTTTAAAATTGAATTGGTTTTTCTTGCCGGAGAATTAAAATATTATTTCAATTTGTAATTTTGGCGGATTATCCGACCCATTCCCCGATTGATCTGAATTTCGAATATCTTTTATCGAGTAATTCTTTAACACTCAATTTGTTCAGTTCGTCTAAAGCATCGAGGATTGCTTTTTTGATTTTTAAAGCAGTTTGCTCATATGTCTCATTATTCTGTTTGGCATTTTTCGATTCGCCGACTGCGCCGTTGAATCGCCAATCCTCAGATTCTTTGATGAGAAAATCAACTATTCCTGCTTGGAAAAGATTGGCGGCGGTCATTTTGAGACATTCGGCGGCTCTCGGTGCCTGCGCCGAATCTTTCCACAAAATCGCGGCACAGCCTTCGGGTGTGATGACGGAATAGACCGAATTTTCGAGCATCAAAATTTTATCGCCGACACCGATTGCCAAAGCTCCGCCCGAACCGCCTTCGCCTAACACGACGATCACCACCGGAACTTTCAAGTTCGCCATTTCTCTCAAATTAAAAGCAATCGCTTCAGCCTGACCGCGCTCTTCGGCATCAATTCCGGGATATGCTCCCGGAGTATCAATAATCGTGACAATCGGTCTGCCGAATTTTTCGGCTAACTTCATCGCCCGCAGAGATTTGCGATAGCCTTCGGGTTTCGGCATCCCGAAATTGCGGTAGCGTCTCTGCGCGGTGTCTCTGCCTTTTTGATGTCCGATCACTAATACCTGCTGATTATCCAACCCTGCAAATCCGCAAACCATCGCCGGATCATCTGCATAACGCCGGTCGCCGTGTATTTCGATGAAATCTTCAAAGATCGTCTCAAATAAATCCATCGAATACGGTCGGTCGGGATGTCTTGCCAAAAGAACACTTTCAAATGATTTATTTTGCTTTATATTTCGGTCTTCAATCATTGTTTCTTCCATATCATTTTTAAATTTTTATCACCAAATCCAATTCACCTGACAGCCTTTTTCGATTAACTGACGCTCCAGAATATCCGTTCCGCGAATTCTCAAAGGTTGGGATTCGACCTGTAATTTAATATCATTATCCAATTGAAGATTTAACACAACCTCGCATTTTCCTGATTCTTTACTCAAAATTGTAAAAAGTTCATCCAGTTTTGTCTCGGTAAATATTTTCTGCGGAATCGTCACCGCAATCTTTCTGGCGCGATTTCTGGAAGCGTCAGCCAGTTTTTTTGCCTCATTAAGAATTATAGTCATCTCCTGACCTTCATTCGATTCAACCCGACCTTCGATCATCAAAAGTTCATCATCTTTTAGTAAATCGGAATACTTTTGAAAATTTTCCGACCACACCAGACATTTTGCGCCGCTGGTTTGATCCTCGATTCTGAAAATGCAAAAACGATTGCCTTTCTTAGAGTATTTAACCTGCGCCCCCGAAACAATCCCGGCAATCGAGATCGTTTCACCGGGTTGCGCCTCCTGATAATGTGCGATGTCAGGAATATTCAGAATATCGAGGGTTTTTCTATATTCGTCCAAAGGATGAACCGACAGATAAAATCCGACCGATGATTTTTCCTGTTTTGACAACTCAGCCTGACTCCACGGTTGTGCTTCGGGTAAATTAGTGAAATCTTCAACTGAACTCGATTCAACCGCGCCGAAAAGCCCCGTTTGACCTCTCTGCGTGTCCGTGTAAACTCTCTGCCCGTGTTTTAAGGCGGAATCAATCGCGCCGAATAATTTTGCCCGCCAAACATTGACGGCTTCATTTTTAGAATTGACCGAATCGAAAGCTCCGGCTGTAATTAAACTTTCGAGACTTCGGCGATTGATTGCGCCTTGATCCAAACGGCTCGTAAAGTCGAAAAGGGAAGTGTATGCACCCTTGTTTCTGGTCTCGATGATCGAATCAACACTTGCCGTCCCGATGCCTTTGATCGCCGTCAAACCGAATCTGACGGCACTTTCGAGCGGTGTAAATCCGTTGCCGCTTTCGTTGATGTCCGGCGGCAAAAGTTTTAGTCCGGCAGTCCTTAATTCGTTGGCGTATTTATAAACTTTCGCGCTGTCCTGAGCTTCGTGAGATAAAACAGATGCATAAAAGTATGAAGGATAATGCGCTTTAAGATAAGCAGTCTGAAAGGCTAAATAAGCATACGCCACGCTATGACTGCGATTAAACCCGTAGTCGGCAAACTGCGCCATCAGTTTGAAAATTTCTTCGGCTTTTTCCTGCTTGATTCCGCGATTGACCGAGCCCGTCACGAATTTTTCTTCATGAACTGCCATTTCTTCGCGCTTCTTCTTACCCATCGCGCGGCGCATCATATCCGCTTCGCCGAGACTGTAACCGGCGAGTTTCTGTGCAAGCTGCATAATTTGTTCCTGATAGACCAGAATGCCGTATGTATTGCTCAAAATATCTTTCATTTCAGGAACTAAGTATTGAACTTTTTTCTCGCCGCGATGTCTGGCGATAAAATCATCCACCATTCCGCCATCGAGCGGACCGGGACGATAGAGCGCATTCAGCGCAGACAAATCTTCTAATTCTTTAGGCTTTAAACGGCGGCAGATTTCCTGCATTCCGCCCGACTCAAATTGAAAAACCGCCTCGGTTCGACCTTCACCGAACAACGCCATTGTTTTTTCGTCATCGAGCGCGATGACACTCCAATCAATCACTTCATTTAGCGATTGATTAATTGATTTTAAGCAATCGCTAATAATCGTCAGAGTGGTTAAAGCAAGAAAGTCCATCTTAAGCATTCCGACTTTTTCAAGATCATTCATCGTAAACTGACTGGTCAATTCATTCTTGGAAGACAGCGCGACCGGAATCAGTTCATGCAGAGGTTTCGGAGAGATGACAACGCCCGCCGCGTGAACGGATGTGTGCCGCGCACAACCTTCGATCCGAAGCGCAAGGTCAATCAATTCTTTACATTTAGGGTCTGTATCGAAAGCCTTTTTCAAATCGGGAACCTGTTCGAGTGCCTGCGAGATGCTGATATTTCTGCCTCTGACCGGCGGCGGAATCAGTTTGGCAATCTTTTCGACATCACCGAGCGGCATATTCAGAGCGCGACCGATGTCCTTGATCGCCGCTTTTGAAGCCATCGTCCCGAAGGTCACGATCTGACAGACTGTTTCCCGACCGTAAAATTCGGTGACGTGATTGATAACTTCCGCTCTTCCGCGAACGCAAAAATCAATGTCAATATCAGGCATCGAAACACGTTCGGGATTGAGAAAACGCTCGAAAAGCAGATCATATTGAATCGGATCAACATCCGTAATCCCCAAACAATACGCCACGAGCGAACCTGCCGCCGAACCTCGTCCGGGACCGACCGGAATCTGTTTTTCTTTGGCATATCTGATAAATTCCCAAACGATCAGAAAATATCCCGGAAATCCCATATCCTTGATCGTCTTAATTTCCTTTTCGGCTCTCGAATGGTAATCGTCCAGCGAATATTTTAATTTTCCGATGGTCTGTTGAGAATTCCAAACCGTCTCCTGACGTTCGGCAAAACCTTCCATGACGACTTGGCTAAAATAATCGTCAATGGTTGCACAATTTGCTTCGGGCGGAATCGGAAATTCCGGCAGCGTCAGATTGTCGCCCGAAGGCAATTTCATTTGGCACATTTCGGCAATTTTGAGAGTATTGTTCAACGATTCAGGCAATTCGTTTCCAAATAATTCCCACATTTCAGCAGCCGTCCGTAGATGATATTGGTTGCTGTTAAATGTCGTCCGCGAGTTATCATTGACCGTCTTGCCTTCAGCGATACAAAAAAGCATCTCGTGAGCTTTACTGTCATCAACTGCCAAATAATGAACATCATTAGTAGCAACTACGGGAATTTCCAGCGATTTGGAAAATTCGATTAAGTTTTTGACAACTTTCTGCTCTTCATCCAATCCGTGGTTTTGTATCTCCAGGTAAAAATTTTCTTCACCGAAAACATCTTTAAATCTACCGGCGGCATTCTTTGCCGAATCGAGATTCCCGGTTTTGAGATAATGCCAGATCGAACCGTTAAATCCCGAAGAGAGTGCGACTAAACCTTTCGACTTTTCCGACAGCAAATCCATATCTATTCTCGGTTTATGATGAAACCCTTCGGTAAAGGCTTTTGATGCTAAATAGACTAAATTTTGGTAGCCTTCGTAATCTTTAGCCAATAGAACCAGATGATAATAAGGTTTTTCCCCGGCGTTAATTGTCGAAGTTCTTTCAAAACGGCTGCCGTCTGTAATAATCGCTTCATAACCGATGATCGGATGCAGATCGTGAGCCTTCATCTGGCTGTAGAAAGAGATCGCTCCATACAGATTGGCGTAGTCGGTAATGGCACAGGCTTTCATTTCCTGCGCCTCGAGCTGTTTGACCAATGGTTTCAATTGGACTGTGCTTTGCAAAAGGCTATAATCGGAGTGAAGGTGCAGGTGTACAAAATCTTTTGAACTAAACTGTAAATTCGACATATTTTTTATTATCCAAAGTTATATGAAAAAAGTTTATCTTGAAACCTTCGGCTGTCAAATGAATGTTTCAGACTCAGAACGGGTCGCAACTTCTTTAAGCGCACAAGGTTATGAGATGATTTCAGATGAAGCCGCCGCCGATGTAGTTTTACTCAATACATGTTCGGTCAGGGAAAAGGCTGAACATAAACTTTATACAAGAGTCGGGCAGATTCGCAAATCACTCGGAGCAAATCCGTTGATTGGAGTGATAGGCTGCGTCGCCCAACTCGAAGGTGAAACGCTGTTTGAAAAAAGTCAGGGCATTGATTTTGTAATCGGCACGAAAGCGGTTTCCAGAGTGGCTCAGGCTATCGAAGCCACTAATGATGGAAAGCGTTTTTATTTTGATCTCGGAGATCGTGAAGCTGAATATGATTGGTCGGTATCTAAATTTCAAAGAAAATCAACCTCGGTCGCTTTTGTCCCGATTATTGAAGGTTGTAATAAATTTTGCACTTACTGCATCGTTCCATTCTCCAGAGGAAGAGAAAAAAGCCTCACAGCTAAAAGTATTATCGAACAAATACTTCAACTAAAAGATGAAGGTGTGAAGGAAATTCACTTGATTGGTCAAAATGTCAACAGTTATCGTCCACTATCTAAAGAAGGACTTGAAGGATTTCCCGGAGCAACACCGTTTTCACAATTATTGAGAGCAGTTGCATCTTCAGGAATACCGAGAGTTAAATTTGCAACTTCATTTCCGCGAGACTTTAACGATGACATAGTTGATGCGATTGATGAACACGAAAATCTATGTAATTGGGTGCATTTACCCGTTCAATCCGGCAGTAATTCAGTATTGAAAAGTATGCGCCGTGGACACACAATCGAGAGTTATATAAAGACTATTGATAAAATTAAAGCTTCATCAAAAAATATAGCAATTACAACTGATATAATCGTCGGATTTCCGACTGAAACTGAAGAAGACTTTGAAGATACAGTTTCACTCTATAAATATTGCGAGTTTGATGCTGCATACATATTTAAGTATTCCCCCAGATTTGGAACACCTGCCTATGAGATGGGAGACACAATTGATTTAGAAACTAAGAATAATCGGTTTGCGCGGCTGGAGTATTATAATAAACAATTTCAATCTAATGGTTTAGACAAATTACTTAATCAAACAGTTGATGTTTTGGCTGAAAAAAAATCGTCAAAGGTTGTTACCCATTTTACAGGACATACAACTTGTCATAAGATTGTTAATTTTGAAGGTCGAGACGGTTTGCTTGGACAAATCGTGAAAGTTAAAATTACCGAAAAGAAATCCAACGGACTTTTTGGCGTTTACGAGTTATAAAGAAAAGTATGTTAATCGAAGTCAAAATCGGTGCGCTCATTATTGATCCCAACAATAACACTCCAATTGTTGTCTTAAAAGGTATTGATTCCGAGACAATTCTTCCAATTTGGGTTGGAGCATTCGAGGCGAATGCAATTGCTCTGGAAATCGAGAAAATAAATTCACAACGTCCGATGACACACGATTTATTAAGAAATATTATCGTGGAATTTGATTGTTCGGCTGTAAAAGTGTTAATTTGCGATTTATTGGAGAATACATATTTTGCAAAAATCGAACTCAAGGACAAACTTGGAAAAAATCTGATTTTGGATGCCCGTCCGTCGGATGCAATCGCTTTGGCATTACGATTGGATTGTCCGATTTTTGTCAATCAAAAAGTTATTGATATTTCAAATTCTTCTAATCAGGTTATTAGTGAATTCGATCAGGAACTATCGAATTCCAATTCTGAAGATTGGCCTGATGTAATCTCATAAAGTTCATTCATAAAAACAATGGTAATCGTAATAGCAAATCAGAAAGGCGGCGTTGGCAAAACTACGACTGCCATTAATCTTTCGGCTGCCTGCGCTCTCGAAGGTAAAAAGGTTTTGTTGATTGATCTCGACCCTCAAGCAAATAGTTCTTTATCTTTTATAGATTCGACCGTCATCAGCGATAGTATTTTTGAATTAATGACCGACCTTCATAAACCTTGGTCCGACTTTATTTATCAAACTAAAATTAAGAAATTGAGTGTTGTGCCTTCAAAAATAAATTTAGCTAAACTGGAAGCCAAGCTGGTCGGAGATTTTGACGCAATCTTTAGATTGCGAGACCGCATTGAACAAATTAAAAATTCGTTTGATCTGATTTTTATAGACACACCTCCGACTCTCGGACTGATTACCGTCAACGCTTTGGTTGCGGCGGCACACGTCTTAATTCCGATTCAATCTTCTTATTTTGCGTTGGAGGGAACTGATGATCTACTTGAAACTATCGAAAAAGTTCGCGCAAGACCAAATCCCGAATTAAATTTGCTTGGAGTTTTAGTGACACTTTTTGATAAAAGAACCGCACTTTCAAAGGATGTTGATCTTCATATTCGTAAGGTTTTCGGTGAAAAAGCATTCAAAACCAAGATTTCCAGAAGTGTCCGTTTGGAAGAATCACCGGCACATAAAGAAGCAATTTTTTCTTATGCCCCGCATTCGTCAGGGGCAATCGAATATAAAAAATTATCAAAAGAGGTTTTAAAACGTGTCTAAAAAAGGTTTACCTACCGGCATTTCAATGCGTCACGATTCACACTATGTTGACGAATTAAGCAAACCGAACAAGACCATCGGTAAAATTATTTCGATCAACCTTTTGGAACCGAACCCGGAACAGCCGCGTGTTGAAATCGGTAGTTTAGAAGAACTAAGTGCTTCTATTAAAGAAAAAGGTATTTTAGAACCGATTCTTGTCAAACCGAATAAAATCACCGGCAATTACTTGATAATTGCCGGTGAAAGACGCTGGCGGGCAGCTAATTTAGCCGGTTTAACTGAAGTTCCTTGTATCGAACTGGATTTGGATGAACATTCGATTGCTGAAATCGCACTTATTGAAAACCTGCAACGAAAAGATTTGACTGTTTGGGAAGAAGCCGACGGCTTGGCATTTCTGAAAAATAAGTTCGGTTATAAACACGAAGAAATTGCCAAAAAAATCAGCAAAAGCCGTTCAACCGTGACAGAACTTCTATCCGTGGCGGGAATTCCCGAAAAAATTCGTGATAGATGTCGTAAATTGAACATCAACTCAAAAGCAAACTTATTAGAAGTTGCCCGCCAGTTCGATGAAACGGAAATGCTTAATTTTCTTGATAATTACTCAAACAAAACTCAAACTATTAACAGTCAAAATTCCATTTCTAAAACGCAAAAGGATTTGCCGGTTAAAAATCTCAAAACTAATGCGCCTAAATTTTTAAATAAAGAATTGGATTCAAAAAATCCAACGGAATCTAATATATACAAATATAGTTCCGAAAAAAATAATTTTACTCTCAGCATTGATTTTCACGATTCTGAAAGTTTTGATAAGAAAACCATACTACAGGCTCTTAAAGAATCATTTGATAGTGCCAAGCAAAACCAATAACAATAACATAATCTTTATTATCGGACGCGAACCATATTTCTCTTTTCTTCCATTTTGACATCCAACATCTTATTAGATAACATATCCCTTTTGTTATTACGCAATATTTTCATTAAACAAAAAGGAGTTACAAGTCATTGAGTAACGGAAATTATTTATTTACTTCGGAATCAGTTACCGAAGGTCATCCCGATAAAATCGCCGATCAAATTTCGGATGCGGTTTTAGATGCAATTCTCGAACAAGACCCGACAGCCAGAGTCGCCTGTGAAACTTTGGTGACGACGGGATTAGCTGTTATCGCCGGTGAAATTACAACCACTGCCAGAATCAATTATAAACAAATCGTGCGCGACACCATCAGTGAAATCGGATACAACGATGCAACTTTTGGTTATGATTCCAATACATTAAGTGTTATTGATGCGGTTGGCACACAGTCACCCGATATCGCACAAGGCGTAGATACGGGCGGCGCAGGCGATCAAGGCTTAATGTTCGGTTTTGCCTGTAACGAAACCGATGAGTTAATGCCGTTGCCGATTCAATTGGCTCATAATCTGACTCGGAGACTCTCGGAATCGCGGCGCAGCGGAGAACTTCCCTATCTTAGACCGGATGGAAAATCTCAGGTTTCCATCGAATATCGAGACGGCAAACCGTTCCGCGTTGAAGCAATCGTGATTTCTACGCAACACGCCGACGAAGTGACTACTGGGCAACTTCGCGCTGATATTCTGGAAAAAGTTATCAAAACTACTGTTCCTGCCGAACTGATTGACGATCAAACCAAGATTCATATCAATCCGACCGGAAGATTTGTCATCGGCGGTCCGATGGGTGACGCAGGCTTAACAGGTCGCAAAATTATCGTTGATACCTACGGCGGTTATGCACCGCACGGCGGCGGCGCGTTTTCGGGTAAAGACCCGACGAAGGTTGATCGTTCGGCTGCGTATATGGCGCGTTATATTGCCAAAAACATCGTGGCTGCCGGGTTAGCCGATAAATGCACGATTCAGTTAGCTTACGCTATCGGCGTTGCCGAACCCGTTTCGGTTTTGGTTGATACACACGGAACAGGTCAGGTTGATGAATCATTACTTGCCGAATTAGTCCGTAAAAACTTTCAATTAAACCCGAAAGGTATTATCGAAACGCTTGATCTGCGTCGTCCGATTTTCAAAGCGACGGCTAAATTCGGTCATTTCGGTCGCACTAATGATGAATTTTCTTGGGAAAAAACAGACAAAGCCGATGCACTTCTCAATTCATTGAGCGCGGCAAAAAACGTCTAACTTTTTATAATTTTCAAATATCAGGCGTTCTATAATAGATCGCCTGATTTATTATTTTCAAATCAATTATTATATTAAATATATGGCAAAAGAAGGAATTTCTATGCAATACGAGATAAAAGACATTAATCTTGCTCCGCAAGGTAAACAAAGAATTGAATGGGCAGATCGTGAAATGCCTGTTTTGCGTTTGATTCGTGAGCGTTTCGAATCGGAAAAACCGTTAGCCGGCGTGAAAATTATTGCCTGCGCTCATATTACGACTGAAACTGCCAACCTCGCCCGCACTTTAAAAGCGGCTGGAGCAGAATCGCTTTTAATCGCCTCGAACCCGTTATCAACCCAGGATGACGTTGCCGCCTCGCTGGTTGCGGATTATGAAATCCCGGTGATGGCAATCAAGGGCGAATCAATTGAAACATATGTTTCACACGTTCGCGCCGCGCTTCAAACCAATCCCAATATTATTATTGATGATGGTTCGGACGTGGTTGCCACGATGCTCAAAGAAAATCAGGAATTAACCAAAACCATTATCGGCACGACCGAAGAAACGACGACCGGCATTGTTCGCCTTAAAGCGATGCAGAAAGCCGGAGTTTTGACATTTCCTTCGATTGCCGTCAATGACGCGCAAACCAAGCACTTTTTTGATAACCGTTACGGCACGGGTCAGTCCACGCTCGACGGCATCATTCGCGCTACCAATATCCTGCTCGCCGGTAAAAATCTGGTGGTTGTCGGTTACGGTTGGTGCGGCAAAGGTGTCGCAATGCGCGCACGCGGGATGGGTTCAAATGTCATCGTTACTGAAATTGACCCGATCAAAGCAATCGAAGCAGTAATGGACGGGTTTAGAGTGATTCCGATGAAAGAAGCCTGTAAAATCGGTGATTTCTTTGTCACTGTGACCGGCAATCGTCACGTTATTGATAAAGAACATTTTGAGGTTATGAAAGACGGGGCGATTGTCTGCAACAGCGGTCACTTCGATCTCGAATTGAATTTGGATGCGCTTCGTGAAATGTCGCAAGCTCCGGTAACACGCCGCCCGTTTGTTGAAGAATATCGTTCAACGGATAATTCTCGCAGTGTGATCGTCTTAGGCGAAGGGCGTTTGATTAACCTCGCTGCCGCCGAAGGTCATCCTGCCAGCGTGATGGATATGAGTTTTGCCAACCAAGCTCTTTCCGCCGAATTCTTAGTCAAAAATCACGGCACTTTAGAAGCCGGAGTTCACGTTCTGCCAACCGAAGTTGATCAGGAAATTGCCTCGCTCAAACTTCGTGCGATGGGTATTAATATTGATGCCTTGACCCCTGAAATGCTCGAATATATGTCTTCGTGGGAAACAGGCACTTAAAACCTGCAATTGCGATTATGTATTAATAAAAAAAGGACTGTTCGCAGTCCTTTTTTTATTTACAAATTATGTTTTGATTTTAGTCATTAGAAAACCTCCGACAATAGAAAAAATTATTAAGGGACTCCAAACCGCAATCACCGGTGCAATGAAGTTGTTTGCCCCCAGTTGTTCAAAAACATTTGTGATGCCCATATATATGAGCCAAGCACCGACGGCATAGCCGACCGTCAAAACTTTTCCTTTACTCGTCAGTGAAAGCGCAAAGGGAGCGATAAAAAGAGTAATTATTAACGGCAGTAATATCGTCGAATATTTTTTGTGAAGAGAAATTTCAAAATTTTTCTTTTCCGAATCAGTATCCAAATTTTCTATTTCACTTTTTATTTCCTGTGTGTTTAAGTGTGATGGCTGGTTTTGAAAGATGACAAATGGATTCGATTTTTCGGACAATTGAATATCTCTAACAGTTCCTGATGAAAAATTTCCTTTGTCAAAACTAAGTTTTTGTGAAATTCCATTTAATTTTAAATTGTCAGCCGACCAAGAAGCGGTTTGAGATTTATAAATGCTTTGAATCGTCGAATTATCTTCGGAAAATTCATAAACTGTCAAATTCCCAACATTTTGAGCTTTGCTTTCCGTGTTTTCGGCTAAATCGAACGAATAAATTCGGCGATCATTGGAAACCCAAAACTTCCCTGTCTTGGTCTTGATTAAACCTTTATTACGAATCTGATTTCGTAATTCATCCTGAACTCGATTGGAATTTGGCAAAATTCTTTCCTGAATTTCCCAATTTACTATCCCGATCAAAAACATCAAACCCAAACAAGGCAACAGCAAACGGTAGATACTCTGCCCGGAAGCAGTCCAAGTAATTATTTCATTTTGTCTCGATTTCAAAATATAAGTTGCCAAGATTGCAATCATCAATGAAACCGGCGCAAGCTGGATATATATGTAAGGTATTAAATAAAATAAATAATTCAGCAACAAGACTCCGCCGCGATCAATCAAACCGGCAAACTTCCATAGTTCGAATGTCGTAAAAATCATAAATATCGAACAAAGAAATCCGAACGCAAGTAATAAATACTTGATCAGACTGATGACAATATCAAAGTCTAAAATTCTGTAATTAATATATTGAAATAGTGACTTTTTGAATTGAAATTTAAATTTGCTCGAAATACCGGATTTGGAATTTAACCATTGCTTAAAATTGTTCGAGAATCTATTCGAGTATGAAAGCCAGATAAGCGCAATCAATCCGGCTGCCAATGGAAGTATTCCGGCTTCTAAATTATTTAGTTTCTCTGTTCGTGCAAGCTGCTCAGACAACAAAACGGTCAGATAATAAAAGATCAGACTGACCAATGCCAATACAATTCCGAAACCTCTGCCGCTACGATTAAATCTCAAAACCAAAGCCGCGCCCAAAAGCGAAAACAACAACGGCGTTAATGAAAGAATGATTTTCCTGTAGAAAAGAATTTGCGCTTCGATTTTCTCCTTTCCTTCCAAACTTTTGGCATATTTTCTCAACTCTGAGAGACCTAACTCATCAGGTATCTGTTCAGAGTTGTTTATTTTATCTAACAGATCATTTTTCTTTTTGCTATCGATTGCAAATCTTATCTCACCTAAATTTTCCGAAATATATTTACCATTATTATTATTATTTGCCGGAATTGTCGTTCTTACTGCATTGTCTAAAACCAGCTCTGAATTATCATTATAAAAATCAACCCTGCCGCTTTTAGACGTTATCAGACGCATTTCGTTTGTTTGATTGTCTTCATTATAAATAAATACATTTTTCCATAGACCTTTTTCAATATCACCATTTCTAACGTAAATAGTGTAACCATTTAAATCACTATTAAAAACCCCCGGTTCTATTGGAGATTCGAGTTTAAAAATTGCCGCTTGTATAGAAATTTGACGGATTAATTTGGCGGCAAAAGGCACGATTTGGATATTTACCGAAAAGGCGAAAACTGTTAAACCTACGCCGATCACAAATGCAGGCAGGACGATTCTCGTATTTGCAATTCCCGCCGCCCGCAATGCGGTCAGTTCATTATCAGACTGCATTTTCGATAATCCGATAATCGAACCGACCAGAATCGCCATCGGACAAGTAAAGGCAATAACATTCGGAGCAAGAGCAGCAGTCAATTGCCAGATAAGAACAGAAGGAATATTGGAATTGAAAAATATTTCAGAATAACGTCCAGCCTGCTGCACAAACAGAATAATGCTCAGTAACAGCCATGAGAATACAAAATAAGGCAGGATTGTGAGAAATATATATCTGGTTATAATGCCGGTAAAAAGTTTCATTAGATTAGAAACCGGCAATCAAAACTTTTTCGCCGATTATTTCTTTTCCCAGAATATTGGAGATCAACTTTTTCAAAAGCCCTGAAATATCCTTAATATCTTTGACGGAATAATGTCCCTGATTAATAAAATTCAATGGACTCAATTTCTGTGCCTGGTAAAATATCTCTCTCTGTCGCGGTGAAATTTTTAATCTTCCTTTATCTTTTTGGCAATTTGAACATATCAAATGCGAACTGTGATGAATGGCAGCCATATCGCTTACTTCAAATTCCCTTTTGCACAAATCACAACGACTCCAGTCGGGCAGATAGCCATTTAACCTCAAAAGCCAAATTTCAAAATATAAGATGATGCTTTCAAGCTCATTAATCTCCGCCGAAACTGTTTCCAAACAGGTTTTTACCATTCGATAAATTTTCTCATTCGGATCGTTAAGCGGCATAAATTCAAGCAAGATTTCAGCCAAATATGAAAATTTTTGTAAAAATAATGGATTACTGGTCTTATCAAAATATGATTTAACAAGATCAATCCCGCGAATTGCTACCAATTCCCTTTCTTCCTTTTGAAAATATTCGATTTGAATGATGGTAAAAGGTTCGAGACTTCCGCCAAATTTGCTTTTAAGTTTTTTAGCACCTTTAGCAACCCCTCGAACAATTCCCTGTTTGTTAGTGATTAAAACAACTATTTTATCCGCTTCCGAAAGACTATAGTTTTTTAAGACGATACCTTCTGTTTCAACTAAACCCATTTTGAATTACCAAGGAATAAAATAAAAAATCCAGGCAAGTATCAAACTCACGCCCATAAACTGCAATAAGGTTTTCAAGCCGTAAAGTAGCTTTTCGCGGTTATTTCCGTTTGAGAAAACTGCAAATGTAATAGAAACTAAAAGAGCATAAAAGAAAAGGTAAAAGAAATGAATCATTTTTTCCTCCCTAAATTAATATCAATTGCATCAACGGTCGCTAAATAATTTAATAATCCGGCAGCCTCGAGAAATTTCCCGCCATATTCAAAAGTTGCCATCGCAGCGACGTTTGGCGGCGGACTGGATAACAGATAAAAACTGATTATTCCGCCTAAACCGTTTCCCAATCTCGAGAAAATATTTAATAGATAAAGCAGCGATCCGTCTTTAAAGTCGAATCCGGGATAATATGCGCCGCCGCTCAGAACAGCAATGATGAACATTGACCAAATTGCTGCACCGATAATAATCCCCCGTTTTAGACGACCCTGTAAAATATGTCCCAAACCGGGAAAAAACCAAGCCAATAACCCGGTTACAAATAAATTATTCATAATATATCTTAACTATTGCTTTAAGTGTCTAGTTTTCGACATCTTGATAAAGATTGACAGTTTATCTGATAAACCTTGCCACTGTTATGTTTAATTATACAGAAACTACTTTAAGTCAGTATAATAAATAATTCTCCCGAACTTTTCTAAATTCAATCAAATCATCATTCCAAGAATCAATAATAGAGTTCGCCCCAACATTCGATTCGATTTGTAGACGAGTCACAAAAGAGCCGGAAATTACATCGAAGGGATTACGGTCAAACACATATTCGTAGGGCGTATCTTTCCATTTAAATTCTTTCGGATACATTTGAAAAGCACACTTGGTCATTTCGATCCCGGTCAAAACCGGCTGAAAATAGTTTCGATCCGTAATATGAAGAAATACGCCGCCGCAAACTATATTATGGTGCTTTTGAAAAGTTGGCAAAAAATTTACAGGGCGAAAATAAATTCCATCCAGTTTTAGTGAGTTTAAAGATTTTGCAAATGAAAAAGCGTCAATGTATGGCGCACCCACCAGTTCAAAAGGACGCGTAGTGCCGCGACCTTCGGAAATCATTGTGCCTTCAAAATAAACCGTCGCCGGAAAAACCACGGCAGTATCGGTTGTCGGCATATTCGGCGATGGCATCACCCAGGGACAGTCGGTTTCATCATAATAGAACTGCCGTTCCCATCCATCCATTTTGACAATTTCAAGTTCAGCGTTAATTCCGAAATGCCGGTTAAACATCAAGGCTAATTCGCCGACAGTCATTCCGTGGCGCATCGGAATCGGATATTGCCCGACAAATGATTCGTGTCCGATTTCTAAAACATTTCCTTCAATAGCAATGCCGCCGATTGGATTCGGACGATCTAAAACAATCATTTTTTTACCGAATTTAGCACAGGCTTTAAGCGCGTTAGCCATCGTGTAAATAAATGTATAGACGCGGCATCCGACATCCTGCAAATCAAAACAGAGCGCATCTACATTTGCCAACATCTCTTCAGTCGGTTCTCGCGTTTCGCTGTAAAGTGAATATATCGGTAATCCGGTCTGCTTATCAATCCCGTGAGAGGTTTCGACCATATTATCTTGAACATCGCCTCTTATTCCGTGTTGCGGACCGAAAAGCGTCGTTAAATGAAAACTATCGGACTCAAAAAACAGATCGGCTGAATGCCTGAAATTATGGTCAACCGAAGCCTGATTGCAAATTAATCCGACCTTTAGCCCGTTTAATAGATCAACCCCTTTTTCGAGAACCTTTTCCAACCCTAACTTCACTTCTCTTTTGCCGTCTTTCAACACTTTTAACTGCTCCTTGAAATTTATGAATCCAATTAATTATCTTCGTTGTCAAGAATGAAAATTTATTAACCAGACATTGACTGTTATAATAACGATTTTAACCTATATATGTTCGATTTTACGAATGATTCAATTAATTTAAATTTAGGTTTTCTTAATCCCTGAAAATTAGATTAAGAATAATTTAACCCAATTTAAATGTTTAATTTATGCTTGTTATGTAATTAAAACAGTGCTTAGTTTAATATTATTAATTAAGCAACGTGTGCGTTCAGGTCTTGTCCGCGTCAAACCCGGGCAGGCTGGTCTAATCCTTTACACCAGCATTTTACAGTAATTAAGCAGCAATTAAGCGATATTAATCAAATCCATTATGTTAAGCAGTAACTTAAGTCTTAAAACTATCTTAGCGTTGTTTTTATTTACAACGCTTACTTTAATCTCTTGCGGAAAACGGAAACCGCCGCTGCCCCCGATTGAAAAGATTAATCAGCGGGTTACTATTGTTGGATTTCAAAGAGGCGGCAAGGTTCTGATTTCATGGCAGATGCCCGCCAGAAACGCTGCCGATGGAAGCATTCTTAATATTCAGAGAGCGGACATTTACAGATTAGCCGAAAAAACCGACTCCGCTTCCGCGCTATCCGAAGAAGAATATGCTTCACGAAGCACTCTGATTGCTTCCCTGCCGATTTCGGCTGACGATTTCGGTTTAAAGACAATCTCTTATACTGACCAATTGGAGTTTGCCAGTCAAAATATTTTGCTTAAATATGCAGTCAGGTTAGTTAATAAATCGGGTCAAAAGGCAGTTTTTTCAAATTTTTTGGTAATCGAACCCGCGTCCACAATTGCCGGGAATCCGATTAATTTAACTTTCAAAGTTGCGGAAAACTCGATAATTCTTGATTGGTTAAAACCTGAAAAAAATGTTGACGGAACCAAACCCGTCAATATTCTCGGCTATAATGTCTATCGGTCGGATTCGGCTAAAACGACAGGAACGAAAATCAATTCCGATCTACTGGCGATCAATCAATTTTTTGACCGGAAATTTCAATTCGGAAAAGAATACTTTTATTTTGTTCGCGCGGTGTCTAACGGTCAGAACGGTGAAAAAGTCGAAAGCGGTGAGTCAAATATAATCAGTCTTACGCCGAAAGATATTTTTCCGCCGACTCCGCCATCCGCTATCACGATTGCCGCGTCGCCAAATGTCCTGTCTTTATTTTTCGCTCTTAATCCTGAAAATGATATTGCCGGTTATAAAATATATCGCTCGGAAAATCCTGCCGATGCAAAGTCGAATTGGATATTGTTAACCCCGGATTTGCTCAAAACCAATACTTATCAGGATAAAAACGTCGAAACGGGGAAAAAATATTATTATTATTTGCAGGCGGTTGATCTTGCCGGCAACATCAGCGAACCATCGGAAGCGGTGGCTGAGACTGCTTTATAAATTTATGAAAATTTACAGATTTAATTCACAAGGAAAAGTTTTTTACGGTTATATCGAGGGCGATCAAGTTATTGAATACGACAAATCAAATACACTTGACCGGAATCATCAATTGTCTGAAGTAAGTTTTTTACCGTCGGTCGAGCCTTCCAAGATAGTTTGTATCGGTCGAAACTATGCCGAACACGCGGCTGAACTCGGAAATGATGTGCCGAAAGAACCTCTGCTTTTTCTAAAAGCTCCGACATCTCTCATTTCCAATGGGGAAAATATCGTAATCCCGCCGCAGTCATCCCGAACCGAACACGAGGGCGAACTCGGCGTGGTGATTGCCAAAGACTGCAAAAATCTTCCTGCATCGGCATCAGTTAGTGAATATATTTTAGGATACGTTTGTCTGAATGATGTAACGGCGAGAGATTTGCAGCGTGCCGACGTGCAGTTTACCAGAGCAAAATCATTCGATACATTTTGTCCCGTCAGTTCGTTTATTGAAACCGAAGCGGATGTTTCGGATTTGCGCGTGACTACCAAAGTAAACGGCGTTATCAAACAGGACGGACGAACTTCGCAAATGGTTTTCGATGTTGATTTCGTGGTTAAATATATTTCAAATCAGATGACGCTCAAAAAAGGTGATCTGATTGCGACCGGCACACCGTCGGGCGTTTCCGAATTGCGTGACGGGGACATTTGCGAAATCGGAATTGAAGGCATCGGTATTTTAACCAATCCGGTTATAAAAGTTGCTGTATAATTTTTAAAACGATGAAAGAGTGTCCACAATGCCGTGCAAAATACTTTGACAATATGCTGGAATATTGTCTCGATGACGGCACTAAATTGATTTCGACCGCCGGAACAATTGCCGCGCCGACTCAATCTATTCCTGTTTCGCCCAAAATTTCTTCAACCGCAGAAAAAACAATAGAATTTTCACAAAATGCCGGCATTCCGCTTTTTGAAACGGATACGATCCAGATTGAAACGCAAAAAGCCAATAAAAGTCTCTATACTCAGAAGGATAAAATCAAAACTTCGGCAATCAATCAATCTTTGACAGTTCTCGAACACGCGCCTTTGATTGTGGCTCTCATCCATAATTACTGGCAATGGCTTTATTTGTCCAAACTTTATTACAGCGGTTTTACGACGTATATTTTGTCGCCGAACTTTTTAATTTGGATTATTCTGCTCTTAATCGGAGTCGCTTCGAGCATCGGCGCATTAAAATATGCCGTGAGTAAAAAATTCGCTGTCACGGCTTTGGTAGTTTTAGCAATCAATGTTTTACTTTATATAGTTCCTAAATAATTTTTAGAATAGATCGAGGTTAATATGAAATTTTTTATAGACACTGCAAATTTGGATGAGATTAAAGAAGCAAACGAACTCGGATTGATTGACGGCGTGACCACCAATCCGTCGTTGGTGGCAAAGGAAGGCAAAATTGATTTTAAGGAACGAATCGCAAAAATCTGTGAATTGGTTTCCGGCGATGTTTCGGCAGAGGTGACTGCGCTTGATAGTAAAGGAATGCTCAAAGAAGGTCGTGAATTGGCAAAGATTGCACCGAATGTCGTGGTCAAATGTCCGCTCACACTCGAAGGATTAAAAGCCACGCGCATTTTTCGTGAAGAAGGAACAAAAGTTAATGTGACGCTTTGTTTTTCGGCAGCGCAGGCACTTTTAGCGGCAAAAGCAGGCGCGTCATACATTTCACCGTTTATCGGTCGGCTCGACGACATCGGTCAGAACGGGATGCAGTTAATTTCCGACATCGTGCAGATTTACGGCAATTACGGTTACACGACCGAAGTTTTAGCAGCTTCGATCCGGCATCCGATGCACATCGTTGACGCGGCTCTGATCGGTGCGGATGTTTGCACGATTCCTTTTAAAGTTATCCAACAACTTGTCAAACATCCCTTGACCGACAAAGGTTTGGACGGTTTTATGGCAGATTGGAAAAAAGCCAATCAATAAATTCATTTGAATTAAACAAAGGTCTGTGTGGAAATGATTCCGCGCAGACTTTTTGTTTGGGTGTAAATTTGAATAACCAAAAGATCACGGTAAATGCAAGAAAGTTTGACGGTTCATTAAACCGTCGCTGGGAATGTGATCTCGTTTCGCAAAATGAAACTTTGGTTATTCTCGAAGGCGTGTTTAATGAAAAAGTTAATCATCCTGAAATTGGCGTTATCAGACGCGGAACTGTTTCGTATGAATTTTTTTGGCTCGACCGCTGGTTCAATGTCTTCAGATTTCACGAACCCGGCGGCAAATTAAAATGTTTTTATTGTAACATCAATTGTCCGCCGATATTCTCCGGCAAGATTATTGAATATGTTGATCTCGATCTCGATTTGATAGTTGATGCAAATTACAATTACCGAATATTAGATTTAGATGAATTCAAACAAAATTCGGCAAAATTTAATTATTCAGCCGAAGTTATTGAACAAGCGCATCACGCTTTAAATGAATTGATTAGAATGGTTGAGATTCGTCAATTCCCTTTCGATTATTAATGCTTTTTCAAGTATTTTTTGTCTTTTAATTTGGACGGAAGCAAATTTTCTTTGGTGTATAATTCGTAATTTTCACCGTAACCGCTCTCTTTCATTAACTTTGTCGGTGCATTTCTGAGGATCAAAGGCACAGGCAAATTGCCTGTTTTTTTGACATCCAACATCGCATTTTTGAGAGCATCGTAGGCTGTTCTGTCCTTGTTACAATTGGCGAGATAGACTGCGCCGTGTGCTAAATTTATCGCGGCTTCAGGCATCCCGATTGTTTCAACCGCTCTGAATACGGCATTTGCAACCACAAGTGCGGTCGGCTGCGCGATGCCGATGTCTTCCGAAGCAAAAACAACCATTCGGCGGGCGATAAATTTCGGGTCCTCGCCTGCTTCGATCATTCTCGCCAGATAATAAATCGCAGCGTCGGGTTGGCTTGCCCGCATTGATTTGATAAATGCGCTGATGACGTTGTAATGCTCTTCGCCTTTTTTGTCGTAGCGCAAAAACTTTGACTGGAGAGTTTCCTTGAGCGTTTCGACCGTAATTTCATCGTATAAACTCGCGGTATTTTCGAGCATCGTAATCGCCTGCCGCGCATCGCCGTTTGCCATCTCGACCAGCCAGGTTTTCGCTTCGAGATTCATTTTCAGATCGGTTCTGTCAATAATCTCGGACATATCTTCATCCGAATGTTCGTTCAGCACAAAAACCCTCAGACGTGAAAGCAATGCCGGGATGACTTCAAAACCGGGATTTTCAGTAGTTGCGCCGATTAAAACGATTTCGCCGCTTTCGACAAACGGCAGTAAAAAATCCTGCTGCGCCTTGTTAAAGCGGTGAATTTCATCAAGAAATAATATTTTCGGTTGGTTTTCAATTTTCGTTTGAGCGATAATTTTGCGGATGTCTTCCTTTCCGGCGGAAACTGCTGAAAGTTCAAAAAACTCTCCGTTGACCGCTTTTGCATAGATTCTCGCCAGAGTCGTTTTGCCTGTTCCGGGCGTTCCCCACAAGATAAACGAAAAAATATGTCTGTTTTCGATTGCCAGCCGCAAAGGTTTATCTTTTCCGACGAGATGTTTTTGACCGACAAAATCTATTAATGTTTGAGGACGAAGCTGGTTTGCAAGTGGCATATCTCTCTGATTTTTAACTCGGCTGAATTCTCAGAATAAAACTACAGACGGAAATCGGCAGACCTGACGAAACATTTACACGCTGTCCGGCAGGCAGTTCAAAATTATTAACCATCGCCGGATTTCGTCCCTGATTCGTCACCCAATAATTTCCCGCGCCGTCAGTCGTCAGAGTGATATGGCGGCGGCTGATTTCAGGATCACCGCTCAGAGCAACATCAACCGGCTGAGATTTTGAGCCGCGACCGATGGAAATTTCGTTTTGAAAGATCGGCATCACGCTCTGACGCACACCGCCGCGCCAGACTTCCAAGCGATAAAGTTCCCTGCGCCGCTGCTGAATCTGCGTCATTTCCTCAGGCTCACTAAAACCCGAAGACATCGCCTGCGAAACATTTTCAGCCGCAGGTTGTTTGAATTGAGAAATTGTCTGATTATTGGCAAAATTCGGCGCAGTCGGCGGCGGTTGATAATTATTTTGACTATTGAGCATTGGCGGATTCGGTGTTTCTAATTGACGATCCGCAAAATTTTGATTGTTTTGAAAATCAGCAGATTTCGGGCGCGTCAGAACATTCGTTTTGTTTCCGGTCGAATCTTCCCAACTATGCTGAATGCGAATGTCGCCCTTTTCCAGAGTGCCGTCAACGCGCAATTCGACGACAAAAGTTTTAGTTTCGAGTTTTTTCTTGCCTGAAATCTCCCGCGCTCTTTCCGCCAGAATGTGATAAAGTCCCTGTTCTAAACCTTTGCGTTTGATTCCCTGCCAATCTTTATCGTCTTCGCTGCTGAGGAAAATCATATATTCGGTCGGAATTATGGTCGTTCCCTGCGGCAGCGGAACCATCTCGCGCTGCATTACATCTTCGACCGCACGGGCGATTTTGACGATAAATTCTTCCGACTGACTGCGCGGTTTAATCTGTGCGTTTCTCGCCGCTTCTTCTAAAACCATCTCCGCGCTGTCGCCGTCTATCCAATTTCTAACCTTATCTAAAACACTCATATTTATTACCTAATAGTTGATTTTATGACAAACCGACTCAAATTTATTCCAGTCTATTCCAAATCCAAAAATTTTCCGTTTACCCAGCCGTGATCGGAACTATTCGGCGTATCGGTCTGCCTGCCTTGCTGGACAATTTCAACTTCATACCAGTTATTTTGTGAATTGATGATCCGCACACGCGAGTTTTTAGTGATAAATCCAATCGGGTCTTTTCCGGTATTCGGTTCCGGTCTGAGGTTGAGATCATTATTGACGACAACGATTCGTTTGGAAAAAATACTCGTCAGATTCGGCAAAATTCCGCGTCCGCTCAAATATGTATGTGTGCCATACAGAATTCCAGCAAACACAAGCATAATAATCGTAAAAGTCAGGACACGCCGCAACAGATTTTTTTTCCGACGCGGAATGACCGGATCGCTTCCGATAGATGATTTTTCGCCTTTGGCTTCCGCTTCGAAAACAAAAGGCTGCTTTAATTGACTTTCGTGTCGTCCAAAATTTGCGTCAAGGGCATTTCCCTGTCCGATTTTAACAACTGACGGAGCATTAGCTGAAAGCGGCAAATCTTTTAATTTTAGATCGCGCGAAGTATTGAACTGCGGTTTTTGCGGCGCAATCGGCGTGTATCCGCGAGCGACGTGCGGCTGCGGTGTTTTATCAATGCTTTGAAAAACCGTCGAATTTTTTCGGGCTTCGTCATCGCTTTTGTATTGAAGTAATTTTGACAAATCACGCCAAAATTCGTTTGCATCCTGCTGTCTGCTTTTCGGATTATTTTGGGTAGCCTTATTAATGATTTGCAAAAATTCACTCGCCCACTCTTTTTGTCGAAATTCAAAAGGAAGTACATTGATCGGTTGATTGGCGAAAACTCTCGGCGATTCGCAGGTAATCAGCATATATGCCGATTTTGCAAGCGAATAAATATCCGCCGCCGGTGTCAGTTCGGTGTAAATTATCGCGTTTTCGTCGTTTGCCAGCATCGGTGAATGTTCCGGCGGAGCATAAATATTTGTCCCGACGCGGGTAATCGGCGTATCGGTTTGCGAGACACGCGCCACGCCGAAATCGGCGATTTTGACGGTCGCGCCGTCAGCCGTCAGCAATAGATTTTGCGGTTTGATGTCGCGGTGAATTACGCCGTGACGATGCGCGTGGGCAAGTCCGGCGCAGATTTGTTCCAGATAATTGAGCGATTTTTCAAGTGTCAACGATTTTTCGCGGCACGAACGCGCCAGATCGCCGCCGGAAAGATATTCGAGAACCAGAAAATGAAAAACCGTCCCGCGCAGATCACGCGCCGTCCCGTGTCCGAGACGGCTGATGATATTCGGATGGCGAACGCGGTCGAGGGCAATCGCTTCGTTTTGAAAATTTTCAACCAGGGTTTTTTCTAAATCAACATCGAAATCATTCTGTAAAAAGACATTTAATGCCTTGATAACAACCTGTTTATGCGGCGATTGAGGCGAAGCGAGAGTGTCTTCGGCAACGTAGATTTCGGAATAACTGCCGAGTCCGAGCTTTTTTTTAATATTGTAGCGTCCGTCGAGGCGGCAATTATTTAAAGAGAGTTCACTCATTTATATCGTTTGAAGCAACAAAACTTCATTGCTACATACGATATTATAGATTCAAAGTTCTGATAAACAAAAAAGGCTGATTATTCAGCCTTTTTTGTTTAATTTTGAAGAAAATTTATTCGTTGATTCTTTGGAATCCGGTCAAGGTTAAAGAATAAACAAAAGGCGATCCGGGCGGCAGACGATTCGGGTCTTTGAATGAATCATCAAACGTCCAATCACGCGTCGGCGGCGAATAAACCGTCGTGCAGCATTTCCAACGCCCGTTGTTATTAAACGAATTGAAAAGATTGATCAGCGATCCGGTGTAATTTAATCTCTTCCCGTTCCAAGTTTCGAGAAAACGGAGAAAATTATGAATACCGCCGTTCAAACCGTCGAAATTACCATTCGTGAGAACTGTTCGGGCGGTTAATGAATCTCCAGAAATCATCGCAAATCTCAATTGTGTATTGGAAGCAACTCTTTTAGTTGAATCAAATGCTGTAGTAAAACTTGCCGAATCGTTCCAGCCATTCGATAAAACCGTGATGCTGTCGCCGACAATCGAAGCCGGGACTTGTAGTAATGAACTCGATCCCTGCGGAAAATAATTTGAAGAAAGTGCCGGAGCGTTTGTTCCGCTTAATGTCACGCTTTCCACATTATAATTACCCGAAACATAGATTCCATTTTCGGAGGCGAACGTAAATCCTTGAGTCGTTTCAGGACTATTTTTATCGTATTTTCCCGGAAGTTGCCGTCCGTTGATTAGACGCACTCCGCGCCGGTAATAAGCGTGATCTGTCACCGCTGCCCAACCCGGATCAACCTGATTATCGAGTGCCGGAGCCTCGCCATTATATCCGCCTGCTCCACTCGTGCTAAAATCAGTATCAAGCAATCCGTTATTATCCAAATCCTGATCTACCAGAGAAGCCGTTGAAAACGGACTAACTTTTTCCATATCATAGCGTCCGTCAAAATCGTTGTCGCCGCGACGATCTGAAAAATACATTACCCAGCCGCGATTTTCGGGAACATTGGAACTTTTTAATCCGATGTTCAGGTTAGCTGTGGCGAACGGCGTAGTGGTCGGGAATTTACCGTCAAATTCACCGTCGAAAAATCGCTTTAGATTCTTTACATCTACATCAATCAAGCTCATCACACCGTTTCTAAAAACATTATTTCCAGAAATGCCGGAACTTGAATCCTGCCGATTGCCCTCGCGCGAATCATACATTTCAATCGGAAACGGAACGATTTTGTAAGTAACTGAATTGTCCACAGGTTTCATTATTTTGAAATGAGCATCCTCTGTGCTGTTGCCGCTGAAAACCGATGGTCCGGCATCAGTGACTGGAGCGGCGTAAACGTTTTTAGCTGTTTCAATACAACTTGTAGTAATTGGAACGGGTAAATTCAAACCGGCAATGCAAAGGGGTTTTTGAATCAGGTTGGTAGGCAGGTCAATATTTGTTCTGACAACAAAATTATAATTTACGCCGTCAATCGTTTTATTAGTCAAATAATTATTGTCGTTTGGAATGAAATTCCCTTCGGTATAAAATTGCTGAATTTTGATGATCGAACGACTGTCCTGCTGAGGACTCGTTCCCGAAGCAGTTTGATACGGAGATAGTGTCATATCATTAGTATCAACCGGCTCGGTCATTCCCAGACTAAGAAAATCCTGTGTCACATCAGTCGCTATAGGAATATTATTATCACTGTCGTAACTTACCAATTCAACCTTGATCCAAGTTTGTCTGCCGTTGACTTTTAAACGATTGCCGTTGACGGCGGTTGTTTTATAGGTCGCTCCGTCGGTCATCGGAAGCGGCTTATAGCCTAAACTTTCATTAGGTTTTGTGGCATCTAACGGGGCATCTAACTGAACGCCGCACACCGCCACACCGACACATTGCGGCAATTCGTTTTGACTATCTGCCAAAGAGATTCTAATGCCCGGTTTGTTGGCATATCGTTCTTTTGATAAAACCGGATCATCAACTTTAGCAGTCGTCACATCTGCCGGATTGATTGTTCCGTTACCAACCTTATCTTTCAAGTTTTTGCCCCGACGCATCATTTCAATCAGATCAACTTTAGTTCCGTCCGCATTGGTCAACTGATCTACCGGCAACCTGAGTTCTTTAGTCCGGGCAGTCAGATTACCATCGAAGTGAGCGGAAATTGATGACCAGTTAGGATTAAGCTGGCAAGTCGGGTAAGGATAAGCGCGTCCGCGTCCGCCGATACTTTTCAGAACTCCGCCGCCGGTTGCGCTGGTGCAGGTAACACTGCCTTCACCGGGCTTCAATTCGACATTTTGTAACAGCGCATTACGAAAAAAAACCTGTCCCGCGTTATCGTTCGAACTAAGAGTAGTTCCGGTTTTCCAAATATCATTGATAATTTCACCGGCGGCAGTGGCTTTTTCACTAAAATAAATACCGGCGTTCGGACTGTTAGCAGTAACAAAAAAATTACTGTTCGTATGAACTCTGCCGCCGAATGTGAATAAAGGAGGACGATTTAACTCCAAATCATCGTTGTAAAAAGCACCGAATTGAAATAACGGAATACGATTGTTATAAAATCGTCTCATCAAATCAACCTGAACATCGCTGTTTTTTTCTTTGGCAGAAACCGTAATTTGATATTCATCCTGCAATTTTATCAATCCTTGAAACGGACCTTCGTCAATCGTTACTACTCTCGATGAATTGGTAATTAGAACCGGGTTCTTGGTAATCGTAAATTTATCGGTAAATCCATAAACATCATCGTTTTTAATGTGATTAATGTCGCTGGTTGTCGGTGATAATTTTGTTTCCATTACGGATGCAAAATCTCTTGTCGCATCCTCTAGTCCGGCTTGAGCCGCTTCAAAAGCTCTCGCTTCAGATTGGTCGTTAGATGAAACGGCTGATTCATTGGCTGATCTTGAAAGTGTCAGCGCGACAAAGCCCAAGAGGAGAAACATCACCAATAACGTGATAATCAACGATGATCCGCGTTCGCTCCGGTCTTTTGATATTTTTTTCAGCATCAATCTCTGATCATCTAATTCCTGTCTGTGCTGTGCGATTATATTACTCATTTTTTTTACCGACATATATTTTTTCAATTTCTCAAAATCCGAGTTTAACCTTCTTTATACTGTAAATTTCTGGTACTGATTACTTCTTTAACGGTTTCCGGGGCATTTGAATTCGAATCCTGCAAAACCGTGATTGTGACTTCTACTTCAATAACTTTGTTCATCCGGCTTTGATTTGCACGACCGTTATTTCCATTGGTCGGATCGTCGGTAAATGTGCCGTCGTCTAACAAATACCGCAATTGAAAATCTTTGACATTTGATATAATCGGACTGCTGACGATTTGATTGGTTGATAATTGATCTTTTTGATTTCCGTAAGTCGTTCTTATCAAATTACCCGTGCTGTCAATTGAATAGACTGTAAAATTTATCTTTTTAAAAGTTCCCGAATTACTTGACACAACCAAGGGATTTAATGCGTTTCCCACGCCGTTGGCAGCAAGATTTATGCCGAGAGGATCGTTAGGAAAAACATCCAGAGTCAAACGATTAGTTGAGGCATCAATTTCGGTCACCATCCCGACAACCTGAGTAGTTGTTCCGAGAGTAAATAAATATAAATCGTAAACATTACAACTTACTGTCCCGCCCGCAACGGTTTGCACAATTACTTTGTTACCGGAAGCTGAGGTAGAGGTAAAATCTATCGAATTTCCCCCGTTAAAACTAAAGTCTCTGGTTACTAAACCGATTGCATCCATATTATTGCCGGTGTTTAAAGAATTGGCTGAGACATTATTTCCGACAGTGATCCCGGTCAGAAAATCTTGCGCGGTGTCGGCATCGGCGGCGGCTTTGAAGGTTTTATTGGTAAAGTTATCAGGCACAATTCCCCCGGTTCCGTGATAACTGAGTCCGGCATTGATCAAATCGCGTCTGATATATGAAAGTGCAATTCTTGCACCTTTAACCGAATCAACGCGATTATTGATAAAATTTCTTTGTTTGATACCGAAACTCATCAATTGAAATATCATCGCAACCGCCAGCAAAAAAATTACAATCGAAATCATCATTTCGATTAAACTGAATCCCTTTTCCGATGACATTTTTGAATTAAAGATAACCATATTTATACTGTCGGCTTTCCGGCAAATTAATTATTTGAAGGTAAATTGGAAATAATCGTCGAGAGAACCTGATTGCGCTGGATAGTTCCCGAAAAATAACTGACGGTCACATCTACACGACGTTTACGAACCACATTGTTTTCAACAATATCCGCGATGTTAATTACTCTGGTATAACCTTTAATCTCAGGATTGTTATTGCAAGAGTTACCTGACGCACAGGAATCATCAGCAGTTCCGTAAATTCCGTCCGCTCCGGGACTTTCCCTGACCGGATACGAATCACCCAAAAAGATTCCGGTGTTCGCTCCCGCTTTAATCATTATCGAATTCCAGCCGCTGTTTAATGTCGAACCGGAATTTGAATTTGAAGTAGAGACAGTTAAATCACGAACGGCAAAAATCGATTCCATAGTAGAATTAGCCAGTTCTTTCGCTCTCGTTATTTTTTCGGCTTCCTGAATATAAAAAATTCCCCAAGTCATTGCGGAAATCGCGCCCAACATTCCGATTGAAATAATAACCAGCGAAATAATCGTTTCTATATATGAGAAACCGTTTTCTTTGTTGTTAATTTTCATAATCTTTATCACTATCAATTAGCAATCCATGAAGTGCAGGTTTTGGTGCTGTCAGCCTGACATTTATATATCAATGTTTCGCTCGATAATCCGCTAACTGTCATTGCCCTGACAATTGAAGATTTGCCGTCCGCATCTTGATTCGAATAAACATAAAGTGTGGCACCCCGAAGCGGGTTGGAAGAATTACATAAGCCGTTATTGTCGGTTTGGACAACTCTTCCTTCCTTTATAAAACAAAGTGTAAAGACGCTCTGGTTTTGACTGGAAGGATAATTGGAAGCGGCAAATGTCAATTCAGGCACAGGCGAGGTAGCGGTCGGTAAATTAGTAATTGAAACATTTTGGGGATGAGTTCCGAGTTTGACGTTCCCGATATCAATCGGCAAAGTTCGTATGACTAAATCATCCGCCGTATTACCCGCTGCGTTTTCATCAATTAAACGAACCGACTTAGTCGTATCATTGAATTCTACCCGCATCGTAGATTTTTGATTGATCGCTCTTTGACGGGCTTCCTGCATCACATCCAGAACTTTTAACATCTGGTCATCGGCGGCGAACTTTTTTGGCGTTGAAAAACTCAAAATAGCTGCTGCCGCCATAATCGTACCGATTAAGACAACCGCTAATAACTCGATAATTGAAAATCCCTGTTCCTTTTTTTCCCGACTATTCTTGGGCAATTCAAGATTTTTACTCATAATAATTTAGGGCGAATATTATTGTTTGGATGGAAGAAAGCAAACTTTTATAAACTTAATTGACTGTCAACTTAGATTTATTAATCAAACCAACCAACAATCAAGTATCATTTATATCATTATTTTAAACAATATACAACAATTATTTTAATTGTTATACACTATAATTCTTTTTAACACTCTGACTTTTAATATAAATCCGATTCAGCTAAAATTGCGGTATATAAAACCGCTTATTTCATAAAAAACCGATGCCCGAAAAAAAAAACCAAAATCAAAAAAAATCGTTCACTCCCGATTGGCTGATTAGAGGTATTTTAGGGAGATTGGGCGAAATTTTCGACAAATTAACCGGCAGAAAATGGCAGCCTTCAAGCAATTTGGCAACCAGTGAGTTAGCAGAAAAACTGATTTCGCTGCTTGATTCCAATGTCAGGGATTTGAATATAAAAGGGAAATTTGTTCCGCATTATATTATTTTGAAAGTCCAATGGGATAAATTTTCAACCGATTCGGAAGAAAACCTTGCAAAATTGAAAACAGAATTGATGGCAAAAGCAGTAGATTACATCAACGATTTTCATCTGCACACATTTGCGCCGCTAAAGATCGAGGTCAAAACGGATTATTTTGTCAAAGGAGTCGAAATTTATGCCGGCTATGAAGATTCGAGTGACGAACAAGTTATAAATATGTCACTTTCAGAATCGGACAAACCTATCAAAGAGCAATTAAATGAAGGTCAGACCGGCTCAATTATAATGTTTACAGTTCGATGGGCGATTGATAACCGTGAGAAAACACAGAACTTGAAATTCCCTGCACATCAAAGGCTAAGTGTCGGTCGTTCTTCCCAAAATGATCTGCAAATTGACGATCCCAGTGTTTCAAAAATTCATGCATCGTTATATATCAATGCTGAAAATCAATTAACAGTCGCCGATACCGGTTCAACCAACGGAACATTTATTAACGAGCAGCGTATTGAATACGGAAAGTCTTTGACAATCAATGCAAAAGATTTAATAAAGTTTGGATCAATCAATGTCAGTTTTGAACAGCGAGATATTTTGCGGGTCGAAAGCGATAAAATTGAAGACGAAAAGATTTCGGCTACGTTCGTTGAAACAGAAGTTATAAACAGTAAAACCGTTTTTGTAAATAACTCAATCCAAAATGTTTCGATTTCAGATTTGGGAAACGATGAGAAATAATATGTTTTTAATATTTATTGAAATTAATAATATACGATGTTACTACATTTAATTTTACAAATTGATTGGAATAAATTTAGTTTACAAAATTTTTTCGGCACACAGATTTTGGAAAGAACACCTGCGGGACTTTCGATTATATATTTGATCGGCGGAGCAATCTTAGTGGGATTTTTATTATTTTCGTTTGTTGATAACTTCCGGCGACCGAAATTTATTTTTGAAAACGATCTGCCGAAAGAGGTCACTCGTAAAATTACTCAAACCGTCACCAACCGAAGCCTGCGAGTGTGGCAGTTTTGTTTTATTATGCTGGCATTAATGGTTTTGAGTTTTCAGGCTTACTGGACTTATTACGCAGAAGATACCAACGAACAATTTCAGGCACTAAGCTACAAAGATTTGCGAACCCGCCGAACTTCAGCCGCAAGTCTGCGCGGTTGGATGTTTGATCGCACGGGAAAACTCGGCGGCGCACTTGCCTACTATAAAATCAACAATGACAAAAATATCGAGCGCGAATTTGCGCTTGACAAAGAAATGTCTCACTTGCTTGGCACTGAAAGAGGAACGCCCGGACTAGAGAGAACCCTTTTCAAAAAACAAGCCGATCCAATGCCCGAATCTTGGGAGGTTCTGACCGAAATACAACACGCCGAAAACGAAAATAGAGATGTTAAGCTAACTATTGATAAAGATTTACAGGCATTTTGCGCGAAACAACTTGAAGGTAAAAAAGGAGCGATTGTTGTCATAAATCCGCAAACCGGCGAACTTTTGAGTCTATATTCCAATCCTTCTTTTAACCTCAGCGAAATTAACGACCTCAACGATTGGCTCAAACTTGAAAGCGATAAAAAAAATAATCCTTTGTTAAATCGTGCGACGAGAGAATATTATGTTCCGGGTTCGACATTCAAAACCTTTACGATGATTTCCGCATTTCGTGCCGGCAAACAAAACCAAACTTTTAACAGTTCGGCAGAAGGATTTATTCCCTTTCGAAATTCCCGACCGATTACTGATGCAAATGGAGGCTGCGAGGCGCCTTACGGCTGCACGACTTTGAACATTGCACAGGCTTTCGAGGCTTCCAGCAATCAATTTTTTGCACAGATGGCGGTTGATTTGGGTCGTGACCGCATTCGTGAAACAGCCGGGTTATTCGGCATTCAGGCAGTTGATTCGCCTGATGATATTTATGATGCAAAGTTTTTCCCGGATATTTTGAATTCCGCAAACCCTCAGATAAAAAATGCTCTCGCCCCGTCGCAGTCCGTTATTGTCACCGGAAAAAACATTTCGGCGTATGACATCGGACTTGAAGGAATGGGACAAGGTTATGCCGGACAAATGACTCCGTTTCAAATGGCACTAATTGCTGCTACCGCCGGGAATATGGAAGGTAAACTAATGAAAACAAAGGTCGAATTAGATCAACCGCCGGAAATGTTTTCGCAAGTTATGTCATCGCAGCAAGCCGCACAAATCCGCGATATTATGGCACTCGTGACCGAAGGCGGCGGCGGAACGGCAACTTCGGTTTTTGGAAATGTGAGAGCCGCCGGAATTAGAACCGGCGGAAAAACCGGCACGGCAGAAAAGTTGGCGCAAGTTTATGATGAAAAAACAGGCAAGTTAAAAACCTTCACTCGTAAGGTTAAAGATGAGAATGGAAACCTTGTAGATAAACTATTTCCGCAAATGGCAGAACGTACCGATAGTTGGTTTATTGCCATCTCTCCACTTGAAAAACCGACATTGGCAGTTGCAGTAGTTGTTGAAGGCGGAGGTTTCGGGGCTAAAGTTTCTGCTCCGATTGTTGCCAATATTATTTTGAAATCACGCGATCTCGGACTTTTGGGAGATCAATATAAACCAAAACTGCAAATTCCAAATGCCGAACCCAAAAAGCATAAAAGATAGCTAACACAATTGCCTGATAATTAGATGAAAAATCGCACATCGTCACATTTTTTTATACTTTTGCTAATCACTGTTTTGACGGCGATTTCGCACTACTCCATTCATTATGGAGCATTGATTCGCGGTTACGAAACATCCTCGCTGACAGCGTTTCGGAATTTAGGGTTGTTGGTAATTTTAGCCATTCTGCCGATATTTCTTAAAAGATTTGCCAAGTTTGAAGGAAATTGGACTATCTATACTTCCGCTATATTACTGTTTTCGATCGGTCTGACAGTTCAATACAGATTATTTAGTGACCCTGAATATACATCCCGTAAAAACAAAGCCGAAGCGCGGCAGGAAAAAATCAAAACACTTCAACTGCATTATATACAGGAAAATTATTCGGCTGAAAAAAAACAAATGATGGGATTGCCGGCAACTCCGCCCTCGCCGGTAGATTTGTCGGCGGAAACGCCGCGTCCGGCTAATGAAGGATTAACGGAAGTTTTGCTTTCAGGCAATACAATCAACCCGGTTCTGGCAATTATCGGATTTATTGGAGCATTTATATTGATTCGACGTGAAGATGTATTGGAATTTCTTCAAAAGAACGGATTTCTTATCGTTTTGCTGACACTTGTCCCGTTATTGCTCGCCGCTATTACTTCGAGAGCAGGAAAAGCACTCGGTAATATGACACCTTGGGAACCGGCGAAAATTCCCTTTCTAATCGGGTTTGCGGCAATTTTGGCAGTTTTATATAAAAATCTGGCTCGAACGTATTGGGGCATTCCTCGCGCCAAAGATGTGTTTCCATTGGTCGTGATGGCAATTTTGCCGTTTGTGCCGTTTTTCGTGTTGAAAGATTTCGGTCAGATGATGGTTTTCAGTTCGGTTTATATCACGCTTTATATTATTGCTGTCCGTCGCCTGCCTCAAAGAATTGTATTGATCGGCAGCGTTTTGTTGGTGGTAGGAATTTTAGTTGTCGGGGCTTTGCCTCTTAAAACTCAGGAGAAAATTCCGCTCCTGCCGACTTTAGCCAAACCTGTCAAAACGATTCTTCCAAATAGAATTCAACAGCGATTTCATCTCTGGTTGGATGGATTTGATCCGCCGACACCTGAAACCGACTGGTGGAAATCGGATTACGATAACTATTATAAAAAGCTCGTTGAAAAAGATCCGAATCTTCCGCAAATGTTGGAAGATGATCCCGAATTACAAAAATCCATCAATGTTGATGCGTGGTTCGATATTCTTGCTTTTCAACCTGCTCAGGCAACCTTCGGATTAGCATCCGGCGGCACGACCGGGCGAGGTTTAGGCTTGGGATTCCCGGAACTTATTCCGGTTGCCGATTCGGATTACATATTCGCTGCCGTCGCTGAAGAACTTGGACTTTTCGGTGGTTTGCTGTTAATCTGTGCGCTTATTGTGTTTGTCAGCGCAGGTGTTCGCACGGCTCTCGATTCCCGTGATATGTTCGGGAAACTTTGTGCAGTCGGGCTTTCCGCTTTTATCGGTTTTCAGGCTCTGGTCAATATCGGCGGAATTACACGCGCAATGCCGATGACCGGAATTACATTGCCGTTCGTTTCACACGGCGGATTTAGTTTAATTACCAGTTTTTTTATGTTGGGTATGTTACTGGCTTTTTCGCATCGCAATGCCGTTGATCGTGCCATTGATCAAAATGCCGTTGATTTAGCCGTTTAATTTCAATAATGTAACTCTGCATTTTTCTAAAACCATGGAAAATAATTTTCAATTCACATCAGCCGCAATTTCAGATCGGGGATTAAGCGAAAAACGTCCGCAAAACGAAGATTCTTACCTTGAACTCAAAAAAGTCGGACTTTTTGCCGTCGCCGATGGTGTCGGAGGAGCGCAGGCAGGCGATGTCGCTTCGCAGATGGCAATGGAAATTCTCGGCGAGGCTTTCGTTAATATGCCTTCGAACGGCGATGCCGAAGATGTAATGAAGCGTGGAATCGAGAAAGCAAATTCAGCAATTTTCCAGATGTCTCACGACTTAGCCCAACTTTCAACAATGGCAACGACGGTGGTTGCACTTCATCTGCAGGGAAATATCGCTACCGTCGGACACGTCGGCGATTCAAGACTTTATCGTTTGGACAAAAATGGCAGTTTGCTACGCGAAACGCAGGATCATTCGATGGTCGAAGAGGAAGTTCGGGCAGGCAGAATGACGGCGGCGCAGGCGGCAAATCATCCGGGCAGAAATGTCATCAGCCGCGCTTTAGGTGCTGACTCCGGCGTTGAAGTTGATTTAAAAACCATAATGTTTGAGCCTGTTTCGACATTTTTAATCTGTTCGGACGGCATCACCCGTCACATCGAAGATTTTGAAATCCGTGAGATGCTCGCCTCGCCGGATGAACCCGAACACATCTGCGCCCGTATGAAAAACATTTGCTACCAGCGCGGCGCAGAGGATAATCTAACGGCGGTGATAGTTCGAGTTTCAAACCAAGCAGCTTCAACTGAAAATGTTCAGGATTATGACGAGCCGACGATTGCGGCTGTTCGTCCGGCAAATGCCTTGTCCTCTCGATTCTTGGACGAATCAATCAATCAATCTGATGAATTCGCCGATGTCGAAACCCGTGAATTGGAATTTGCAAAACTTAATGAAGCTGAAAAATCTTTCAATTATACGACATTTGAAAAGGAAAATTTATTTGATCAAACATCCCGGATAATCCCTTCGATTGAACAAACTGAAATTAATTTATCTCCAACTGAAAACTCTCAGGCAATCGCAGACAATCCTGTTTCACCTGTCAAAGATGAAGTGACATATCGTCTCGAAAATCAGAGTGATTCCGGTTTTTTCAGCAAATTGCTTAGTTCTCTGCTGCTTTTGATTGCCGGTGCAATTATCGGTGTCGGTATATATTATTTCGCTTTTGCTTCACAGGTTCAGACGACAACGCCGACTCCGCCGCCGATTACACAAATGCAAACGCCTGACATTGCTTTTTCGGCTTTCGAGCAGAATCGCCGCAATGTTGATAAAAATCCGCAGGCTTTTATCGCCGCTAATGGTTCGCAGCCGCAAGATGCTGAGGATTATTTTCTGCTCGGTCGTGCTTATCTTTTAACCGGGAAATATCCCGAGGCTAAAACTGCATTCAACGAAGCTAAAAATCGTTTGGCTCAGGCGAAAGCAACAAACAGTCAAACTTTGGCGAATGAAATAGCGATTTCGATGGCAATTATCAACGACCCGTTTGCCCAAAAATCCTTTGAAAAAGATTTTTCGCTGATTAAATCTCAGAATAATTCAACTACGAATTCGAGCGTGGCAAATGCGGCAAATGCAGCAAATACTAACACAAACTCGAATTCTAATGCCGCTACGACAAATTCCAATACTCCATAGCGTAAGTTTTCGAGGTCGCCGATTATAAAAACGATTAAGAAATTATAAATTTTTTTCTTAATCGTTTTTTTCATATATATACTCAGGCAGAAGCTGATGATTATTTGTTCAATTGATTATTTTTCCATTCAAACAAAATAATTCCGCAGGAAACTGCCAGATTCAAACTTTCGACATTATTCGACATTGGAATGTATATTTTTTCAGCACTCGATTTAATTTTTTCAGCAGATAAACCGTGCGCTTCCGAACCGAAAATTAATAGTCTCGGAATTTTCCAATTAATATTCGTATAGCTTTCGTCTGAATTAATATCTGCAACTGTCGTTCGCAAATCGTATTTTTTCGCTAAATCCAAAACTTCGTCAAACCCGGCATCAATCCAAACCGGCAGACGTAAATTTGCCCCCATTGCCGAACGCATTGTTTTGGGAGAAAAAATATAGGTCGAATTTTTCGAGGTAATTATCCCGGAGACTCCGGCGGCTTCGGCAGTTCTCAAAATTGCTCCGAGATTGGCAGGATTATTAATTTCATTCAAGTAAATCAATAACTTTCGTTCTGCCGATTGTAATGAATTTTCGATAATTTCTTGTCCGTTTGACGGAGTTACAGCAATTAGAATCAGCCCTTGAGAGTTTTTAGTGTCGGCAAGTCCCGAAAAGATTTTCTCGGAAACCTCGAATACTTCTACATCTCTTTTTATTAATTTTTCAATCAAATCCAAAATTTTCTGAGATTTTGAAATTCCACTAAGCAAAAAACAAATTGTTATTTTTGCTTCCGAACGCATAGTTTCTTCCGCTAACCGAAAACCTTCTATGAACACCGAACCGATTAATTTCCCCTGTTTTGTTTTAATCGCATTTTTTATTCTCGAATTTTCACGGCTTTCGATTTTTAAGATTTGTTTCATTGTTTTTTTTATTATCTTGGTAATTTCTTATTACGTCCCGTTAGCGTAATAATTTAATAAAACGAAAGGCTGTCATTGAAAGTTTGCAACATTTAAACTGATTTCAATTATTACAACTCTGAAAAGCTAATTTGGCGAAAGCAAAATATATAAAACATTTTTCACTTAAAGTATTTGAATAAAATACGATTATGAATTAGGCTGACGCAAATATATTGAATCACCACACAACCCAAAATTCCCTGTTGAATAATAATACTTGAATATTTTCTCGATTTTGAAAACTTTCTCAATGTGTTTAGAATGATAAAGATATGCAACCTGAATCAAAACCAATATCAAAACTCGAAACATTGCGTGAAAAATCTCGACTAGCCGAACAGGGCGGTGGCGCGGCGCGACTGGAAAAACAAAAAAGTTCAGGAAAATTGACCGCACGCGAGCGAATTGCGTTTTTTCTGGACGAAAATTCGTTTGAAGAATTTGATAAATTCGTCGTCCACCGTTTGAACGATTTCGGTTTGGAAAATGAAAAATATCCGGGCGACGGCGTAATCACCGGACACGGTTTGGTTGACGGTCGTGAAGTTTTTGTTTTTGCTCAGGATTTTACGGTTTTTGGCGGCAGTTTGAGTGAAACTCACGCCCGGAAAATCGTTAAAATTATGGATTTGGCAATGAAAGTCGGTGCGCCGGTGATCGGCTTAAATGATTCCGGTGGTGCGCGTATTCAGGAAGGCGTGGTTAGTCTTGGCGGTTATGCCGATATTTTTTTGCGGAACACTCTGGCAAGCGGCGTTGTGCCGCAGATTTCCTGTATTCTCGGACCTTGTGCGGGCGGCGCGGTTTACTCTCCGGCGATTACGGATTTTAATGTCATGGTCAAAGATACTTCTTATATGTTTATCACCGGACCTGATGTAATAAAGACCGTCACTCACGAAGAAGTTTCAAAGGACGAACTCGGCGGCGCGATGACGCACAACCAAAAATCAGGTGTTGCTCATTTTGCTGCCGATTCGGACGAACACGCATTAAGCATCACCAGAGAATTGTTATCATTTATGCCGTCCAACAATTTAGACAATCCGCCCTTTGTCGCTACTAACGATCCGAATGACCGAATGGATGAAATATTAAATTCGTTAATTCCCGAATCGGCGAATCAGCCGTATGACATCCGCGACATAATCAACAGAGTTGTTGACGAAAATTATTTTTTTGAGGTTCAGGAACACTTCGCACCGAATATCGTGATCGGTTTTGCCCGTCTCGGCGGATTTTCGGTCGGTATCGTTGCCAATCAACCGGCATTTTTGGCTGGCGTTTTGGATATAGATGCATCAATTAAAGCCGCGCGATTTGTTCGATTTTGCGATTGTTTCAATATTCCTATAATAACTTTTGAAGATGTTCCCGGTTTTTTGCCCGGAGTAAATCAGGAACATCTGGGAATTATTCGCCACGGCGCAAAACTTCTCTATGCTTTTGCCGAAGCGACCGTCCCGAAGATCACGGTTATCACGCGCAAAGCATACGGCGGCGCGTATTGTGTGATGGCTTCAAAACATATCAGAACCGATATAAATTTCGCATATCCGACGGCTGAAATTGCGGTAATGGGCGCGGAAGGTGCAGTCGGTGTTTTGTATAGAAAAGAGATTTCCGGCGGCGGCGAAGAGTATCGCAAAATTAAAGTGTCTGAATTTGAAGAAAAATTCGCCAATCCTTATGTCGCCGCTGAACGAGGTTTTATTGATGAAGTTATCGAGCCTTCAGCGACACGCCCGAAACTTATTCGTGCGCTTTCACTATTGCAAAATAAACGAGACACAAATCCGTCGAAAAAACACGGCAACATTCCGCTTTAGATATTACATTAAGTGTCTGTTGATAGACACTTAATGTAAATGATTATTTGGTTGTGCAAGCTCTTTATTTCCAGTAATTGACAGCATTTTTAAGATTTCACTTTAACTATATTGATGACCGTCATAAAATATCAACGTCCGACTTGGGCAGAAATAAATCTTGAATCCTTAGCATTTAACTTTCATTCGGTTAAAAAATTTGTCGGCGAGAAAATCAACTATCTGGCAGTCGTCAAAGCCGATGGTTACGGTCACAGCGCGGGCGATTGCGCGAGAATGTTGGAAAACGAGGGCGTTGACTGGTTTGGCGTTGCGCTACCCGAAGAAGGTTTGGAATTGCGTAAAATCGGGATTATCAAACCGATTTTATGTTTGGGCAGTTTTTGGAAAGGTCAGGAAAATCTTCTGCTCGACGCGGATATAACGCCGGTTGTTTATCGCCCGGAGCAAATCGAATTATTTAACAAAGCCTGTCACAAACGCGGCATAAATGCCGCCGTTCATATCAAAATTGATACCGGGATGGGCAGAATCGGCGTTCGTTTTGATGAATTTACTCAGTTAATTCAACACTTCGAGAATTCCGGTAATTTGCGGGTTGAAGGAATAATGACTCATTTTGCGTCGGCTGATAATTTGAGTGAAAACGAGTTTACTGCGCTGCAAATAGAGAGATTTGAAAATTGTTTGAAAATCGCCGCCGAACACGGCATTAATCCGATATATAAAGATTTGGCAAATTCGCCGGGAGCGATTGTTCATCCGCAGGCACGCGGAAATCTTGTTCGGCTTGGGGGCGTTTTATATGGTTTGGGCGATGACGTTCTACCGAAAAACACGGCTGTTCCCGAATTAAAACCCGTGATGTCGGTCAAAACTGAAATCACGCATCTTAAAACAGTTGTGCGCGGTGAAACGCTCGGTTACAGCCGAACATTTGAAACGCAGCGTGATTCTTTCATTGCCACGATTCCAATCGGCTACGAAGATGGCTTGCCGCGCATTTTATCCAATCGCGGACGGGTTTTGGTCAACGGAAAATTTGCGCCGATAGTCGGCAGAGTTTCGATGGACTGGACGATTGTTGATGTCACAGACATTCCGGAAATTGCTGTCGGTGACGAGGTTGTCATCATCGGCGAACAGAACGGATTACAAATTCGGGCATCCGAATTAGCCGGATTATCCGAAACTATTTCCTACGAAATAACCTGCGGCATCAATCGCCGTGTGCCGCGCATTTATGTTGGAAGCAAATAAAAGTCGTTGGTTTGAAAAGATTTTTTCAATCTACAACAAAAATCTCATTAAAAGACGCTTCAATTCATTGCGCGTTTCTAAATTTGAAAATTTAGTTTCCAGAGATCGTAAAATACCGCTGATTATTTACGCTAATCATTCGAGTTGGTGGGACGGTTTGATTGCATTTGAAATCTCACAGACAGCGAAACTCGATTTTTATATAATGATGGAAGAGAGACAGTTGAAAAATCTTCCGTTGTTTCGCAAACTGGGCGCATTTTCAGTTGTCAGAGAATCGCCGCAACAAGCCGTCAAAAGTTTGAGGTATGCCGTCAAATTATTAAAAAATAATACTTCCCGGACTCTCTGGATATTTCCGCAAGGCGAAATAATTCCCAATGATGCGAGACCTTTGACATTTTTTCGCGGTTTGGAAAAGATTATGACGCTGGTCGGCGAATGCAATGTTATGCCTTTAGCTTTGAGATATGAATTTCTCGGCAGTTATAAACCTGAAATTTTTGTTCAAGCCGGAGATGTCATCAAACTAAGTGATACCAAAGCAACGACAAAACCTATCAATATCGCGCTTTTATCTGAACTTTTGACTGAAAATCTCGATAAAATAAAAACAGATATAATAAATTCAGACCTTAAAAATTATCAAAAAATTATCTGATGCCGTTTCCATTATCAAATAATATCGAATTGCCTATTCTCTATGAATTAAATGCTTTGGGCGGCAAAGATGAGATAAAATTTTTATATCAAAGATTAATTTCTTATTTCCCTTCGTTATCAGACGCAGAAATCGCTTTAATAAAATCAGGTGGAGAAAAAAAGTGGCGCAGTTTGGTGCAGAAAGCCGGAAAGAATCTCGATGATGAAAATAAAATAAGTCGCGTTCGCGGCATTTGGACGATTACCGAAAAAGGTCGGCGAATTGTTGCCGAAGAATCGGAAGGAATCGTTGCCGTTCCAAAATCCGTCGAATCTCCGACGCACATAGATATTCAACTGATGATCTGTGAAATCGGTCGAATTTTGGGTTACGAAACACAGATGGAATTTGAGTATTATGATGCGGTTTGGCGTGAGAAATCCAAATCAACACGAATTTCCCACGTTTTTGAAGTGCAGAGCAAAGGCAATCTCGATTCGGCTTTTGCCAAGTTAAAACGCGCTTACGATGCTCAAAGATCAAAACCTTTTTTAATTTTAGACAGCGAACGCGACACCAATCGTGCCGTTAAATCTCTCGATTTTGAATTCAGCGAACTAAACGAAGTAATCGCCATTCTCAGTTTTGCCGAAATCAAGCGCGTTTTTGAAAACATTCAAGCAATATCTTCAATTTTGCCGCATTTTCTGAATTCATAAAATTTATTTTTTGTTTGCTTACCGTTCAATGTTATTCCAAACCGAATAATTGAATGTTGCTTAAATATTTATGTAAGCTAAAATAATTTAAAGCACAAAATTCCCCTGAAAGTATGAATGATGAAACTCCGATTAGACGGCAATATCTGGACATCAAGGCAAAGCATCAAAATGCCATTTTGCTTTTTCGGCTCGGAGATTTTTACGAGGCTTTTGATGACGACGCGCAACTTTTGGCACGCGAATTGGAAATCTCTCTGACCTCGAAACCGATGGGCAAAAATATGCGTGTGCCGCTTGCCGGCATACCGCATTATGTTCTCGAACGACATCTCGCCACCTTGATTTCACGCGGTCATCGCGTCGCTATTTGTGAACAAACATCGTCATCGCCGGTCAAAAATAATGCCGGTAAAAAATTGATTCAGCGCGATGTCGTGCGGGTCGTGACTGCCGGAACAATCGTCGAACCACAGCTTTTAGACAGTAAATCAAACAATTATCTGGCGGCGTTTTTCAGCGACGGAAACCGCGCGGGCATTGCCTTTGCAGATATTACGACGGGCGATTTTGCCGCTACCGAACTGGACAATCGTGATGCACTCGGCGAACTTGCGCGGCTTGCGCCGGCAGAAATTTTAATTACCGATACTCAGGAAGAATTAAGCAATCGTGATCTGCCGAAGTTCGTCACACGTCTCGATCCGATTGAATTCGATTATCAAACCGCCGAAAAATCTCTGCTTGGACACTTTCAAACAAACACCCTCAAACCCTTCGGACTCGAACAAACGCCGCTCGCGGTTGCCGCCGCCGGTGCGTTGATTGCTTATTTGAAAAATTCTCAAAGTTCTGCCGCCGATCAACTGACGAGATTGACGAGTTATGATTTTTCCGAATTTATGCAGCTTGACGGCAACACTCTGCGAAGTTTGGAGATATTTGAAAGCACTTCGGGCGCAAGTCTTTTGTCCCTGCTCGACTGCACGCAAACGCCGATGGGAGGAAGATTATTGCGTCGCTGGCTTCGGCAGCCTTTGCTCGATACGACGGAAATATACCGGCGGCAGGAATATCTCGAATGGCTGAAAAATAATGCGAAAGCGCGAATTAAATTGTCGGAAATTTTCGCCGACATCAAAGATTTAGAACGACTTTTGAGCCGCACGAGAGTAAATTACATTACGGCTTACGAACTGAAAATTTTCGGTAAAAGCCTTGAAATGATTGAAAAAGTCCGACAGGTTTTGCAGACCGACGCGCTTCGTTTCGGGCATCTGCTGGCGCATTTGCCCGAATGCCGGACGGCGGCTGAATACATCGCGGCGGCGATTTCCGATGATTTGCCGGTTAGATACAACGAACAAACAGGGATTATCAGAACCGGATTTTCCGAGGAACTTGATAAATTACGGAAAATTTTGCAGACGGGCAAAGAATTTCTCGCCGAACTCGAAAAACGCGAACGTGAGCGCACCGGCATTAAATCTTTGCGCGTCGGTTTCAATAAAGTTTTCGGTTATTACATCGAAATTACCAAATCGAATCTGCATCTCGTGCCGCGCGATTATTCGCGCAAACAGACGCTCGTCCCGGCGGAAAGATTTATCACGCTCGAACTCAAAGAACACGAATCGCAGGTGATACACGCGCAGGAAAGAATCGCCGAACTCGAAAACAACCTGTTTCGCCAAATTTGCGCCGAAGTCGCCGGACATCGCCGCGAAATTTCGATGGCGGCGCAGACAGTCGCTTTTCTCGACACCATCGGCAGTTTGGCGGAGGTTGCCGACCAATATAATTTTTCGCGTCCGTTGGTCAATGACACAACACTTTTACGAATTAAAAACGGCAGACACGCCGCCGTCGAAAATATCTTAAATGCTCAAAATATTCAATTTATACCGAATGATTCAGGTCTCGGCGGCAACGGTGCAGCGCAGATTTCGCTGATTACAGGACCGAACGCTTCCGGCAAATCAACTTATTTGCGGCAAGTCGCGCTGATCGTTTTGCTCGCGCAAATCGGTTCATTCGTTCCGGCTGATGAAGCCGTGATCGGTGTCTGCGACCGCATTTTTACGCGCATCGGACTTTATGACCGAATCGGCGCGGGCGAATCTACCTTTATGACGGAGATGATCGAAACCGCCGAAATTCTTCATCACGCTACGCCGCGCAGTCTGATTTTGCTGGACGAACTCGGACGCGGAACTTCGACTTACGACGGCTTGGCGGTTGCCCGTGCGGTTTTGGAATTTATCCATAATCATCCGAAACTGCAATCGAAAACGCTTTTTGCCACGCATTACCACGAACTTGCCGAACTCGATGAGTTATTGCCCAAACTCGAAAATCTTTATTTCGTGATTGAAGAAAACAACGGCGAATTGGTATTTAAATTCAAAATCGCCAAAGGCACGGCGGAAAAAAGTTACGGCGTTTACGCGGCAAAACGTGCAGGATTGCCGAAACCAGTCGTCCGCCGCGCGATGGAACTTTTAACCGAATACGAACGCCACGGCGATAATGCGACTTTTTCAGTTTCCCGCAACAGCATCGAATCGGCTATCGAGAAAAATCTTGCTGCGATTGATCTCGATTCCCTTTCGCCTGTCGAAGCGATGATGAAACTTTATGAACTGAAAGCTCTGGCAAAAAATCCCCGGATAATAGAAAATAGAAATATACTCAAACGTGCAAACGGTTAGCAATATGAACTTAAATTTCGGCGAAAAATATGTTTTAGCGAGAAAATTCGCCATTCGTTTTTACAATGATTTTTTTAATCAGGATGTTTTGAGCAGTTCGGCGCAAGTGGCTTTTTACCTTTCATTTGCACTTTTTCCGATGCTTTTTTTTCTGGTCAGCCTTTTTGGAATCATCGTTAATCAAGCCGATGACCTGCGGCTCGAATTATTTTCCTACCTTCGCCAGATTATGCCGTATTCGGCTTATATTTTGGTGCAAAAAACTATTCTCGAAGTGTCTGAAAACAGCTCCGGCGGAAAAATCACGGTCGGTTTGCTGGTTGCGCTCTGGTCTTCGTCCGCCGGAATTGACAGTCTGCGAATTGCTATTAATGGTGTTTACGGTCTCAAGGAACGACGAAACTGGTTCAAAACGAAAGCCATTTCGCTGACGATGACGATTGTTTTAATCGTGCTGATTTCATTTGTGATCGGCACTGTTTTTTACGGCTGGAAATTTCTTTCGGTGCTGCTCAATAGCCTGAATCTGCCGATAGAATCGGTCATATTTTTGCAAATTATTCAATGGATAACCTTTATTTTCGTGCTTTTTGCGATGTTCGGTTTGCTTTATAATTTTCTGCCGAACAAACCGAAACGCGATTATCATTGGATCAGTTGGGGCGCACTCGTCGCTATTTGTTTGTGGATTCTGTTGACCGGCGGATTTCGTTTTTATCTGCATTTCTTTAATAATTACGACAAAACCTACGGCTCGCTCGGCGCGGTTATTATTTTGATGCTCTGGTTATATCTGACTTCGCTGGTTATTTTGATCGGCGGTCTGATTAACGCGATTATCGAGCATCCGATTGCAAAACCTTTGCCGCCGTGCGATGACACGATAACCAATTAATTTATGGATATTAAAATAGGCGACCGTTTTACCGTTTCCAAACAAATTACCGATCCGGTAATCCGCGCATTTGCCGAACTTTCCGGCGATTTCAACCCGATTCATTTAGATGATGAATTTGCCGCTAAAACCCTTTTCGGTCGGCGCATCGCTCACGGGATGATTTGCGGCGCATTAATTTCCGCCGTTCTCGGCAACGAATTTAAAGAACGTAAAATCGTCTATCTTTCGCAAACAATCAAATTTATCGCACCCGTTTTTGTTGACGATATTATTACAGCAACCGCGACGGTTAAAGAGATTCGGGAAGACAAACCGATTGTCACGATTGAAACGGTTTGCACTAAAGAAAGCGGTGAAATCGTCGTGCAGGGCGAAGGTAAAGTAATGATTTTGCCATAAATTAAGTTTACCGGATAGACCTCGGCGAACTTAATTTTTATAATCTCGATATGTCATTAATGCTGGAAGAAATCGCCGAACAACCGGCGGTTTTAGAACGAACAATCAACGCCGAACAGGAAAAAACTGCCAAACTCGGAGAATTTCTCCGCTCGAAAGATATTGATTTGATTTATCTCGCCGCTCGCGGTAGTTCGGATAATGCCTGTCAATTCGGAAAATATTTGCTCGAAGTGACCACCGGAATTCCGGTTTCGCTCGCCGCGCCTTCGGTTTTTACGCTCTATAAAGCCAAGTTAAATTTAAAACGCGCTCTGGTCATCGGAGTTTCGCAATCAGGCGAAGGCGACGATATTAATACAGTTTTGGAGAACGCGAAAAAATCCGGCGCATTCACGCTCGGAATCACCAACGAATCGGCTTCGACAATGGCGAAGATCGCCGACGAAACATTGCTGATCCACGCCGGACGCGAAAAATCGGTCGCTGCTACGAAAACATATACCGGGCAAATGCTGCATTTTTATTTACTCGCGGAGCAAATGTCACATCAAAAACTCGATTTCCAAAAAATTCCCGATTATTGCAGCGAAGTTTTGAATTTTAAAAATGAAATCGCCGAACTCGTCCAACGCTATGTTTTTATGGAAAATTGCGTGATTGTCGGGCGCGGAATGAACTACGGGAACTCTTACGAAATGGCATTAAAGTTAATGGAAACCTGTTATGTGGTGGCGGAAAGATTTTCGTCCGCCGATTTTTTTCACGGTCCGCTCGCCATCGTCGAACGCCGTTTTCCGGTTGTCTTGTTTGCGCCGAACGATGTCACGAGGCAAAGCAATCTCGACCTTTTACACCGTTTGCAGGACTTGAACGCCGACAGTTTGGCAATTACTAATGATGATGAAATTGCTAAATCGAGTTCGAGGTCACTAAAAATGCCGAAACAAATGGAAGAATTTTTGTCGCCGATTCCTTACATTATTCCGGCGCAGCTTTTTGCCGCATTGCTCTCCGAAGCCAAAGGTATCAACCCCGACGCGCCGCGCTCGCTCTCGAAAGTGACAAAAACTTTATAATCCGACGGAACGCACACATTCCTGTTCGCGTGTCATATTTGATTCGCTGCACTTTATCAATTAACTTCAACTTTTTTATTTTTTTGACACGCGAACAGTAATGGGCGCGTTCCGTCAGGTTAGCGAAATTCCGAGGCGGCGCGGAGCAATGCTTCGCGCATTTCACCGGCAGTGCGCCAGCGGAGTTCGACTTGTTTGGCAATCGCGGTTTCGATAACCGCTGACAGACGAATCGGAAAATCGGGGATTCTTTTGGCAATCGGCACAATCGGTTTTTCAAAAATCGCTTTGACCGTTTCGGAAATTCCCGCTCGCGGGCTGATGTCGAGCGCGTGTGCGCCGGTCAAAAGACTATATGCAGTCATTCCAATTGCGTAAATATCAGCCGGCGGTTTGACTTCCTTAAAGTCTCGAACCTGTTCCGGCGGCATATAAGCAATCGTTCCGGCAACATCGCCGACCATGGTGACACCGCTCATTCCCGTCTGTTTAAAACTTTTTGCCAATCCGAAATCGGTTAATTTTGAATTGTAATTGGGAAAATTGCCGTCAACCAGAATGTTTTGTTCTTTAATATCTCGGTGAACAAAACCGAGGCTGTGCGCGAATTCGAGCGCGGCGAGAGTTTGTTCGATAATTTTAACGACTTCCTGCGGCGTGAGCTTGCCGCCGCGTTGTTTGACGAGTTTTGACGCATCCATTCCGCCGACATATTCCGTCACGAGATAGACGATTCCGTTGTGCGTCCCGTGTTCGATGTAGCTGACGATGTGCGGATGCTGCAATTTCGACGCGACTTCGATTTCGCGCATAAAGCGTTTGAGCGACTGTTCGCTGACCGCAACTTCCGGCAAAAGCGTTTTAATCGCTACCAGTCTCCCGTCTTTAACCGAACGCGCCAGCATCACGCTGCCCATTCCGCCCTGACCGAGAACGCGAATCATCTGATAATTCGGTATCGGCTGCGGATTTTTTCGCAGAACTTCGCGGCAATTGTCGCAAACATACGAAACTTTCGCATCAGGACGCGAAACCTCCGCCTGCGAAGGCATCCCGCAATTGATACATTGAACGGTAATGAACGATGGATGCGTTTGGTGAACATTTGCCGGTTGAGCGCGATACATTTCGGTCGGCTGCGCCTCGTTATGATCGGCTGTCACTTCAATTTCCAAGACGGTTTCGCCGCCCTGAATGCGGTCGCCGTTTTTCAGATGCGCGGTTTCTACTTTAATTCCATTAACAAAAGTGCCGTTGGTCGAACCCAAATCGCGCAGAAATGCCTGCGGCGGAGCGATTTCCAGAATACAGTGATGGCGTGAAAAAAAACGGTCGTGCGGCAGGCAGAAATGAGAGTCTTCACTGCGTCCGATCATAAAAGTATCATGTTGGTCAAACGTGAATAGCCGTCCGGTCTGCGGTCCGGCGATCACGCGCAATTTTACCTGCATCTATTCGATTATAGAGAATTTTAATGCGAATTGCCTAATAAACTAAGCAGTATAAAACCGAAAAACATCAAAATGCTGATTCCGCCGAGAACGATTCCGGCGATTGCCATTCCGCGACCGCCGTATCTTTGCGGATCGCTGTCGGCATTTCGCATCCCGATATACCCGACAATCACCGCCGGAATGCCCAGCCAAATTCCGCCCCAACAGCACACCAGAAGACTGCCGAGAATGCCTAAAACCAGCGAGATTATCGGTAAAACCTGATCCGGCGATTGATAATATGGCGCAGGCGGCGCATACGTCGGCTGGTTTTGAAGATTTACCTGCGGGTTCTGCCACGCGGTCATCGGTTCTCTGATCGGCTGCTGCCAATTGTTGGGATTAGTCGTCCGCGTCGGGTCCATAAAAATCGTCGGCGGCGCATCGTCTTTATATTCGGATAAAAATTCCCCGTCATTAAGACAAAAGTTCAAATCCTGATCGGCATAATTTTGATTACATTTGGGGCAAACCTTCATAACATTCAATTTTTATTTGTCTATTTCCAGATTTGAAAAAGATATTTTCGCCGCATCGCCCGAATATATTCCAGCAACACCATCCTGATAACCTTTTGAATTTTGCAGCGATGTGACCTTTTGTCCGTTGATATAAAAATCCATCCCGTTTTTGGTATCTTTTACTTCGAGAATATTCGGATCGGAGTCGCCTTTAATTGCGCGTGAATTTGTCCAATCAACGGCTGCGGTTTCTTTTTGCGGCGCGTGATAGACGATTCGGAATCGTTTTTTGACCGTATCAATTAAAAAAGCATAATCCTGAATCAAAGGTGACGGATTGCTGTGAAAAATCAACCCGTATCCTAAACCGGAACTCATCTGATCTTTGTTTCTGACGGTTACTCTGGTCGCTGCGTCATCTGTTTTGTAGTCTTGGGGCGCAACCAATACATAATAATAGCCTTTCTTTTTCGAGGCAATCGTCAGTTCGTTATCGGCATATTCGGTCAAACCGCTGTCGGAATTTTCGCGCACCCAACCGCTTAAATCAACTGTTTGATAAGCGATATGATCGTCGGAATTAGTTTGAGTCGAGTTATTATTGATTCGATTGCCGGTGGCAGTATTGGTTGATAATTTTGAATTTTGATTATTAGAATTGTTTTCCTGCAATTGCGACAATCCGAGCAAACCCAAAAAAGAGCCGCCGCACAATAGCGCGACTAAACCGAGTGTGACCAAAACCCAGATAAAAGTTTTATTTTTCTTCGCCGGTCGAGAGTTTATCGGTGAATTTGAATTTTTATTGATCGCCGGATTTGGTTGTGCAGCATATTGATTCGGCGAATTAGTAATTCCCGGCGGATTCATCAAAACGGTTTCCGGCATCCGGTTCTGCGGCTGAACCTGAGATAAAACCGTGCCGTCGTTCAGACAAAAATTTAAGCTGTCATCGCTATATGTCTGTTGGCAATTCGGGCAGATTTTCATATTTATTTATGACGATTCGGAAAAATTCGGTTATTGCAGACATTATACCCATTTACATTGAAATTTAATAATCCGAACACTCGACATTGACGCGTTTCGTCAGTTCAAACTATTGCCGCAGCGACCACAATATTTGATGTTGGCGGGAAACGTGCCGCCGCAACGCTGGCAAACTCTCTCCGCCTGTTTCGGCTGATTTGCAGTATTGTTTGCGGTGTTTCCAATCGCCGGACCGATCGAGCGATTCGTGATTTGACCGATCCCGAAACCGCAGCGACCGCAGAATTTGGAATTTGCCGGCAGAGACGTGCCGCATTTCGGACACGGAAAAGAATTTGCGCCGAGATTTCCCGGACTAACCGTCACAAATGAACGATTGCCGCAGCGTCCGCAATATTTTACGCCTTCGGCAAAACGCGCCTGACAATTGGTGCAGGCGACAATTCCCGGCATCACGCTGCCGATTGATGAACCGTCCTGCGATTGTGAAGTTTTCCCGCCGCTTGCGCCGATTGGTTTAAGCTGCGCCTGAATTACCTGTTCAGCCGCGTCGTTAATTTCGATAACACGTTCATCGTCTTTTTCGCCGATCTTAGAAACACGCAAAATATGCCGACCGGCTGGCACGTTCGATAAAATAACTCTGCCCGAACTGCCGACGCTGCCTTTTCGTTCGTCGTCAACATAAACTTCCGCGTTGACCGGCGCGAGAATGACGAGCCGCGATTTTGCGCTGTCAGTATTTTCGTTAATGTCTTCGGCGGCGGCTTCGAGTTCGTCAATCCATTTGCCGACGGTTGCCGGACGATTCGCCGGATCAATTTCGAGAGCTTTCATTATCACGCGTTCGACATCGTTCGGGACATCGGAACGCAGCGTCGAAAGCGGCGCGGGTTTGTGCATTATTTTCTGCATCACGAGCTGCATCATATCGCCCGCAAACGGAGTTTTGCCGCCGAGCATCAAATAAGCAATCGTTCCCAAAGCATAAAGATCGGCGCGGACATCAACGCCGAGTTCCGGCTGCATCTGTTCGGGAGCCATAAATTCGGGCGTTCCGATGATGCCGCGCGACGAAGGTGTCGCATTTGAACTTGCATCCGTAATTGTCTGATTGACTATTTTCGCCAACCCGAAATCGCCGACCTTGATAAAACCGTCGCCTGATTTCCCTTTCTGCATTATAAAAATATTTGCAGGTTTAAGATCGCGGTGCAAAATTCCGACTTCGTGTGCCGCTTCCACACCGTCGGCGATTTGCCGCAGCAGACGAACCGCACGTTTGACTTCGAGTGTGCCTTCGCGCCGCAAAAGGCGATGCAGAGTTTCGCCTTCGACGTATTCCATCACCAGATAAAATATACCTTCCGCCGATTCGCCGAAATCCGTCACGCTGACCGTATGAGGATTTTGAATTGATGCCGCCGCCTGTGCTTCGCGTCCGAATCGCGCGATTGCCTCGCCGTCCTGCAAATCTTCGCTGCTCAAAATATCCGGTCGAACGGTTTTGACGGCGACTTTGCGCGTTTCAAACTTGCGGTCTTTCGCCAGATAAACCTGTCCCATCGCGCCGCGTCCCAATCGTTTTTCGAGCAAATATCGTTCGGCAAGCATTTGTCCGCCCGGTAAAGTATGTTTCGTCGGCGTTTGATCGTAGGGGCAAAAGCCGATTTCATCATCAAAACAATTTTCGCATTTCGGACATTCTTTCATTCGTGTTCTATTTTGTCTAAATTTCCGTTATTTGCCAAACTCGTGAACGCGGCAGAACACCGAATATTGCATTTTATTCGTATTTGCTAAATTTTATGCTCAGTTGATATAATCTGAGAACTTTGGGTCGTTAGCTCAGTTGGTAGAGCAGAAGACTCTTGTTTTTTGAAATAGGAGCGTTCATTGGAAACAATGAAATGAAAATGCGGCTGTATGCTGGAATCCCCTGAGAGCTTTAAGTACGGTTTCTAACGTAAAAATCTTAAAGATTGGGCAATCAGCAGGCAACTTTCGACGAGTTCTTGGAATTTCAAAACAATCTTAATTTAGAAAAATATGATTGAACAGAATCCCGGAAATAAAGGAACTCTTGGAGAATTTGCCGTTTGCAAAGAATTGTGCAGACTTGGTTTTGATGTTTTTGTCGAATTCGGCAACACATCAAAAGTTGATTTAATTATTCTGACTGAAAATTTTAAACCCATAAAAATTCAAGTTAAAGCTATTACTTCAAAAAATGAATGTGTTGCGGTTTATTCGGTAAAAAACTGTTTGAATCCGAAATATAATTCAACTTATAACACGAAACAAATTGATATTTTCGCAGTTTATATTATTGATTGTGATCTCGTCTTTTTTGTTTCTGCACAAGAAATTCTTAAAAACGGTAAATGCTCTAAATTTAGATTATCAGAAACTAAAAACAAACAGAAACTTTCTGTTCGTTTCGTTAAAGATTATTTGAACTTTGAAAAAGCCCTCAGAGACTATACGCTGCACACCCAAACCGATACGTCGGCGGGTGATGAGATAGTCCAGACTACAACGTCAAATATTGTTTGACGGCTAATGAGAGTTAGTGTGGTAAGTAATCTTCGGGTCGCTGGTTCAATCCCAGCACGACTCACCAAATTGAGGGATGAAGGATGAGAGATGAGGGACGAATAAAAATTTACTCATCCCTCATCTCTCATCCTTCATCCCTTTTATACTTGGTCGCGCCACTTTAAAACTTCTTCGCGCAGAATCGGATTTTGTTGAAAACTTCCGGTTTGTCCGTGTGCGGTAGTTGCTCGTTGGATGTGCCAATAGCTGAGACCGAGTTTTCCCATCGCCCGCAGATAACGGTTGCGGGCGCGAAATTTGCCGCTGAAAACGCCGCCGACCAGCCAACTCGTGCTTTTGAATGCGGAAGTCGCCGTGTCCATATCTTTTTGCGGAATCATCCCGCGAGCGACATCAATCGCCAGCATTTCTCTTAAAATTTTATTTTGACGGCGCATTATATAAAACGCAAAAATCGCAAAGATAATAAAAAACGGCACTTCCAAAACCAAATATCCGGCGGCAAATGTTTCCAAACCGCCAAGGCTTGCCAACAGATTCCAGATAAAATGCAAAGTGACCGCGCAGCCGTAACCGAACAGCGGCGCGATAATTCTGATAAACGGATTGTGTGATTCACGCGAGATGCCGCAGCCGATTCCGGTCATCGAGGTAAAAGTAACGTGGGCAAATGGCGAAAATATTCCGCGAATGATGAACAGTAATGCCAAACTCGAACCGCCGCCCGCGATTTCCCTGCCGTAATATAAAACATTTTCAACCGTCGCAAAACCGAGCGCGATCACCCCGGCATAAACGATTCCGTCAAGAATATCGTCAAATTCCTTTCTGAATAAAAGCAGCACCAAAATTAAACCCAAACCTTTCGAGCCTTCTTCAAAAATCGGCGCAGAAATGACCGCACCGACAAATTGTCCTAAAACCGCACCGATCAACGTATTAACGACAAACGACACGATAACCGAAACGAGTGCGCCCCAAGCGAACGCCAAAGCCAACAACCACAAAGGTTCGGGATCATATCTGTCGAGCCAAATGAGCGGCAGAATATAAAACATCGCCGGGATAAACGCGATGAACGAAGCCGCAATCGCCGCGCCGATGCCGACGCTGGCAAACAAAATCAGACTGACAATCAGCACTAAAAAAACAATCGCAAAAATCACCAAACCGATGCCGATATATTTTCCCGCCGGTTTTTTCTGAGTGGTCTGCACACTTCCTAAACCGAGTCCGGCAATCGAATTACGGCTGACATCAGCTTGTTGCGCCGCTTGGTCAAATTGAATGATTTGGTAATCGCGGTATGAATTTTGCGGTTTGGCTGAATCCGTCGTTTGCACGGAGTTTGCGAAAATTTCGATCATCACATTCGCGGTCGTGCCGTTTGCGCCGAATTGAATCCGGTCGCCGGAATTTAATTCGGCGGTCGTGATTTTTTGCCCGTTTAAATATGTGCCGTTCGTGCTTTTGTTATCGGTTAAATAAAATCCGTCGGCTTTGGCTTCGATAAAAGCGTGTTGTTTCGAGGCGATGCGCTCGGTTTGCGGATTAAATTTGACGCTGCAATTTTCGCTCCGACCGACGGTTAAAAATCCGCTTTCCAGTTCAAATATCTGACCGGCAAGCGAACCGTTGTTGATTGTCAGTTTTAATTTCATAACGCAATCATAAAAACAAAAAGATTAAAGTCAAGCCTTTTGCTCTGCACTCTAATCTTCTTAGTTGATTAATTTTTGAAAAATCTATTTGGTTCAGCCCGTCGCCTGCGATGCGTCTCGCATCACGAGGTCGAAAGTTCCCGGCGCGACCTTACGAAATCGCCGGTTTCGGTTGAGCGAAACGGCAATCGAAATCGTCGGATTATTGCCTTTAAATTCCATTCCGCCCGATACCAGCAAATGATAAAGTTCGTTGACGTGCAGCGATTTGCCGAATTCTTTGAGCAGCAAAGTGCAAGCCTGCGTGATCGTGCGGTCAACAAAACGATTGCTGATCGGTTCGATATGCTGGTTGATTTGCGGCACGTTGCGCTGTTGATTGAGATATGCAACCGAATTATTTTGCTGATAATTATTCGGCGGATAATTGTTCGCCTGATTATTTCTCGGTTGTTGCTGCTGATATTGCTGCTGCTGATTCTGCTGATTCTGCTGATTCTGCTGATATTGATTTTGCTGATTCTGTTGTTGCGGAGGCTGCGGCGGCATCGGGTTTTGACGAATGTAATGACGGCGGGATTCCTGCGGCACTTCAAATTCGTTTTCGTTGCGCTGTTTATTGACTTGATTCCACGAAATTTTGCCCGCGCCCATCGTCGCCAGCAAACTGTAAATTGCCGCTTCGGTCTGCACCGCGCTGTTTTGCAGGGCTTCGATTTCCTCTTTTAAACGATCAGCTTCGGCTTCGACTTCGTTTAATCTCGTAATTAAACGGTTTTGCGCCGCCTTTGTCTGGCGCAAACTTTGTTCGAGCGTAGCAATCAGATTTTCATCAACCATATTTTTGTCAATCGTTTTCGCGGAATGATTTGATTTTTTGCGGAAAGATTTGCGCCCGTCTTATTTGACGCGATCAATCATAAAACCCGGAATTTCTTCCAATGCTGTAAGATACTCTGTTTTGGCGAGAACATCAAGGTTTTGCCGCGCCCGGTCAGCATATTCAAACGCTCTCTGCCGCGTTTCGTCCAATGTTCCGTTGCCGGTCACGATATTCAAAAAAGATTCTCGCGGTATCGGATCATAATCGCCTTCGCGCATTACTTTTTCGAGGTCGAGTTTGAGCGAATTGTCTTTTTTAACCGATAAAATCAGCGGTAAAGTTAATTTTCCTTCGAGCAAGTCCGCGCCGGATGCTTTGCCGAGAACTTCCTTGTCAGCCGTAAAATCGAGCGAATCGTCGGCGAGTTGAAACGCGATGCCGAGATTCATCCCGTAATCGCGCAGGGCAATTTGTCTTTCTTTTGAAGTATTTGCCAGAATTGCGCCAATCTCACAGCAAGCCGAAAACAGATACGCAGTTTTGCGTTTGAGAATATCAAAATACTCGTCTTCGGAAATATCCGTGCGCCCGATCATCGTCAGTTGAATCAATTCGCCTTCGGTCATCTTGCGCGTCAGCCGCGTCAAAATGTCGAGAATTTCCAGACTTCTCTCCTTCAAAGAAGTTTCAAAAGCCGACATATACAGCCAATCGCCCATCAAAACCGCTGATTGATTACCGAAACGCGCATTGATCGAAGTCCGGTTTCGCCGCGTGTCGGCATTATCAATAATATCGTCGTGAACCAGAGTCGCCGTATGCAGCATCTCCATCACGGTCGCCAACCGCACGACATTTTCGTGAGCAGAATGCCCGCCGACCGCCGCATTCGACAAAAGTAAAAGTGCAGGACGAATCCGTTTTCCGCCCGATGCCCGCAAATAATCGCCGAGATAATTAATGACCTGAATATTCGAACTCGCCTGCCGTTCAAATTCTTCTTCGACCAGCGACATTTCGGTTTTTACTAAGCCGAAAATCTTTTTCGCCGCAATCTGCGGATTGAGTTTTTCTTTAATTGGGGCAAATCTCTGCATTTAATTGCTTCTGAAATTATCAAATTGCATATCTATCCCGAAATCCGTCGCTTTGAGTTTGGTAATTACTTCTTGCAAAGTGTCGCGGTCTTTGCCGGACACGCGGACGGTTTCGCCTTGAATCGAAGCCTGCACTTTGAATTTGTGATCTTTGATAAATTTGACGACTTCTTTTGCCTTTTCAATCGGAATTCCCTGCTGAATTTTGACTGTTTGACGCACCGTTCCGCCCGCCGCCGATTCGATTTTTTGATAATCGAGAGCTTTCAGCGAGATACCGCGTTTGAGAAGTTTTGATTGCAGAATATCGTTCATATTTCGCAGGCGCGTATCGTCTTCCGCCGACATCAATAAATCTTTGGCGACAAGTTCAACTGTTGCCTTCGAGCCTTTAAAATCAAACCGCTGTGAAACCTCTTTAACCGTCTGATTTAACGCGTTGTCAATTTCCGCGTAATCGGTTTTTGAAACAATATCGAATGTATTTTCTTTTGCCATAATTACAGTTTACCTAAACCATTGCCGATTCAAAAAGCACCTCGACGTTTTACTCAAAAAAGGAACGCGAACATTCCTGTTCGCGGGTCAAAAAATTTGCAACCATCAATTAATCTAAAGTTGTTAATAAGAGGAATTTTAATCGACTAAAGACAAACCAAAAAACCCGGTAAAATTATCAGTCGTTTGACCGGCTATAATCTCCAATTCAATCGCATACAGATCAGCTAAAAATTGCGCCGTATGCACGACAAATGCCGGTTCGTTACGTTTCCCTCGATGCGGAATCGGCGCAAGAAACGGCGCATCCGTCTCGATTAAAAGTCTGTCCAAAGGCACAATCCGCGCCGCATCGCGCAAATTTTCAGCTTTTTTGAACGTCACGTTGCCCGCAAAACTAATCATAAAACCGAGCTTCATCAGACTTTCCGCCATCTCCGCCGTGCCGCCGAAACAGTGCATAATTCCGCGAAAATTTTCGTATGAACATTCCTGCGTTAGAATTTCAACCGTTTCGTCGTCAGCATCGCGGGAATGAATAATAATCGGCAAATTCAAACTTTTTGCCGTCCGAATCTGCCTGATAAAAACTTCCCGCTGCACATCACGCGGCGAATGATCGTAATAAAAATCAAGCCCGATTTCGCCCCACGCGATGACCTTTTCGGACTTTGTTAAATTAATCAGTGTTTCTTCCGCCGCATCGTCATAAAATTTTGCATCGTGCGGATGAACGCCGACCGACGCGAAAACATTTTCGTAACTTTCGGCAGTTTCGACCGCTTTCGCAATCTCGCCGTCGTGCGGATTTCCCGTCCCGACGACCAACATCGCCTTCACGCCCGAATCCCGCGCTCTTTGCACGACTTCATCGCGGTCTGCGTCAAACGCTTCGCCGTCAATGTGACAATGTGAATCAATAAAATTCATTTATGAGTTAATTCACTTTTGTGTTCTCTCGTAATTCTCATTAAAAATCGCAAGGCTTCATTGACCGACTGCGAATCGGGAAAGGCTTTTGCAACATCAACATCAAGCTGAATTTGATTGAGCATTTTTCTGCCTTCGCCAACTTTCCTAACTCGCATTTGCATCAAATCGTATTCCGGTTTCAATTCGTCATTCAAAATGTCCTTGTTCATAATTTCTTCTTTCCTGTGGAGTCAATTCTCTCGCAGAAATTATTCTAACGCTATGTTCTCTTTCAGTGTATGAAACAACCAAAAGCCTGTTTTGTTCGGATTCGCTAAAGATCAAAAATCTTTTTTCTTCGATTGAATGCTCGTCGTCAAAAACATCAATATAAAAATAATCATCCCAAACAGTTTCAGCTTCAGCAAAACTCACGCCGTGCTTTTTAAAATTGTTTGCGGCTTTTTCCTCGTCCCATTCAAATTGCATTATATCTCGCCGTTAATTTGGCGTTGTGTTTCAATAAATTTTATTTGTTAATCTTAATCGAATTGAAAAATTCGTCTATTTTGTTGTTAGTTCCGATAGCAGTCGTATCTTCACAATCGCTCTTTATTGGTGAACTGCACACAACTTCCAATCTAATCAGCCAATTATTATTAATTTTATATAATCTTGTTTTTCTTGCTTCAATATTTTCTGTTTTCAGATTCGGTTTAGTTCCAGTTTGAGTAATTGTATTTTCAAAGGTTTCTCCAAACATAAGTTCGCCGGGCTTTGATATGGAAGCTTTTTTTTCTTTGACAAATTTTTCGAGTTCTTCTTTCAAACTATTTCTTGATTTTTTAGAAGAAGCTATGAAAGTGTGATTTCCTGATCCGCATTTTTCAATTTCCTCATTCGTGGCAGCAACAATTTTTTCGTACTCCGACTCATTTTCTGAAATCTCACAAGGAAATCTCAAATTAAATTCGCCCCTTTTCCAAACAACATCTTTCAATTCACGTTCCTCTTTTAACTTTATTACAACTTGAGAGTTTGTTTGCGCGTTCGCCGACTCCATATTTGCCGACTGTGAAGATTCGCTCAAAGATGAATCTTTACAACCGATAATAGTTAAGCCTGAAATTATTGTAAAAAATATTGTTTTTAGCATATTTATTTAAGTCTCGCGCCAATGTCCACGTTTTCGATGAACGCCGCCAACGCCGGTTTTTCGCCGGTGCCGTCTTCCAAACTCGCGGCGCAGATCATTCCCTGCGATTCGAGTCCGCGCATCATTCGCGGTTTGAGGTTGGCGACGACGACGACTTTGCGACCGACGAGTGTTTCGGGTTCGTAATATTCCGCCAAACCTGCGAGGATTTGACGCGGTTTTTCTTCGCCGAGATCAATCTCAAAACGCAGCAGTTTATCGGCTTTCGGAATGCGTTCGGCAACTTTGATTTCGCCGACTTTTAATTCGACTTTGAGAAAATCATCAATCGTGATGAAACTTTCTTCCGTCGGTTGCGCTTCATTTCCAGCGACTTCCGACGGCACGAGTTTGTTGTTGTTTGAAACCGCTTCCGGCGCGACAGACGACGTTTCAACTATTTCAGCATTTGCCTTCTTTTCTTCATTATCCATTTTCAATTTTCCATTATCCATTGCTGAATTATCCATTATTTCACTCATAACTTTTGTTTTATCAATTCGCGGGAAAACGGCGTTTGTTTCGCCGATTTTTGTTCCAGTTTGTAATTCTCCGTAAACTAAATTTTCAGGATTAATTATTGCAATATCGTCACTTAAACCGATCTGCGCGTAGATTTGCCGCGCTGCTCCGGGCATCACGGGATAAAGCAAAACTGCAAGCCAGCGCAGCGTTTCGGTTGCGCGATACAAAACCGCATTGAGCGTTTCGGCTTGATTTTCGTCTTTGATAAGTTCCCAGGGCTTCGTGTCGGAAATCATTTTATCAATCCGCGAAATTAGATTCCAAACCGTTTCGAGTGCCTGACTGAACTCGAAATTATTAAACTTTCGCACAAATTCATCGCGCGTATGTTTCAGCGCGGAAACGATTTCCTGTTCGTCCGGGTTGAGCGACGCACGTTTTGCCAGCAAATAATTCGATTCCTGAATTTTGCCGCTCGGAACTTGGCTTTCACGATATTTTTCGATCATCGAAAACGTCCGCGACGACAGATTTCCCAAACCTTTCGCCAAATCCGCGTTCGCACGTTCGATCAGATTTTCATAACCGAATTTCCCGTCCTGCCCGAAAACCATCTCGCGCAAAACAAAATATCGAATCGCATCAATCTGAAAATGTTTGTCCAAAACGTCAATGCTGATGACATTTCCAATCGTTTTGCTCATTTTTTTGCCTTCCGCGTCGAGCCACATTCCGTGCGCGAAAACCGTCTGCGGCAATTCCAAACCTGCCGCCAGCAAAAACGACCACCAATAAACCGTGTGTTGGCGCAAAATATCTTTGCCGACCAGATGCGTGACATTTTGCCAATATTTATCGAAACCGCTTTTCTCTGAATTGCCGTAACCGATTGCCGTGATGTAGTTTGAGAGCGCGTCGAGCCACACATACATAACGTGATTTTCATCGTCAGGCACAGGAATTCCCCAACTGACATTTTTTCTTTCACGCGAAATCGAAAGGTCTTGCAAACCGCTTTTGATAAATGAAACGACTTCGTTTTTGCGACCTTCGGGACGCAGTTTGAGCGGATTTTCTTCGATAATCTTCAAAAGCGTTTCGTCGTAATCGGAAAGCCTGAAAAAATAACTTTCCTCCGAAACTTTATCAAGCGGGCGTTCGTGAATTTTACACAGCGGAATGTTCGAACCTTCGATTAGATAATATTCGTCTTCGGTTTTGAATTCAGCGCACGGCGCACAAAACCAGCCTTCGTAAAAGCCTTTGTAAATCGTCGAATTCCCTTTCGGCGTTGTATTTTTCGCAATTTCACGCCAGAGATTTTTTACGCCTTCGTAATGAAACGGCTCGGTCGTCCGCATAAAAATATCGTAGCCGCCGTTTTCCGTGTCGAGCCGAAAATCGTGAAACATCCGTTTCAATTCCCCCGAAACGTAATCAACCTGTTCCTGCGGCGAACGATTATTTTGTTCGGCGGCGCGTTGAATATTGATGCCGTGTTCGTCAGTTCCCGTCAAGAAAAATGTATCAAATCCGCGCTGTTTTTTGTGCCGTTTGATGACATCGGCAACAATCGTCGTGTAAAGATGTCCGAGATGCGGCAAACTGTTCGCGTAATAAATCGGTGTTGTAATATAAAAACTTGGCATAATTTCTGCAATTATAAACTATTCAAATCAGCTATTTTTACCTGATATTTAGCAAAATTCGGGTCTTCGGTGACAATCGTTATATTTTCAAAATTCGACTGTGAAATCAAAAGTCGGTCAAACGGATCTCTGTGAATCAACGGCAGATTGTGAACGCGCAAAATGTGCTGTAATTCAATCGGCAGCAACTTGAAACCGGCGCGTCTGATGCGGTCGGGAAACCAAATTTCCGGCACGTCGGGTAATTTTAACTTTCCGACTCCATATTTTATCGAGATTTCCCAAGCAGTTGCGTATGAAACGAAAATGTCATTTGTTACGGTGTCTTTCAAAAAATCTACGGAATTTTGTTTCAACCTAATGCCTTCCATAAACCACAGGAAAACGTGTGTATCAATCAAAACTTTCATCATTTTCCCCGTAAAATGCCGCCAAAATATCTTCCGGCAAATCATCGAAATCATCAGCGACCCACATTTTTCCGGCATCCATTCCGAAGCAACTTTCTTTTTCATCGCGCACCGGAACGAGCCGCACAAGCGGTTTGCCGGCTTTTGCAATCACGACTTCTTCGCCGTTTAAGGCTTGTTCGATCAATTTGCTCAAATTCGTTTTCGCCTCATGAACATTGGCTTTCGTCATAATTTCCACCTCACGAAAATAATTATCGCACAAGTTAGCTAACTTACTCAACCAATCACAAAAAACAAAAGCAAACGGCTTTTCAACCGCTCACTTTTGCCTTTTTACTTTTTACTTTTGCCTTATTTCCGGTTCGGCTGTGCTTTGGCGAATTCGTCACCCGATTTATACGCGGGCATTTTTTTTGCGTTTGAGACTTTCATTCCGATTGCCATCGAAATCTCGAGATTTTGCACGAGTCCGTCGTAACGCCAGTTTTCGTCAAAGTTATCGGACGGCTGATGATAGTGCAGCGTGTTGTATTCTTCAAACCGCTTTCGCGCCGCTTCTTTGTCCTGCCCGACGTAGTTCGTGCCGCTTTCGACATTGAGTGACGGCACACCGATTTTGGCGAACGGGAAATGATCGGAACGGTAAAAAAAGCCTTGTTCCGGGTGTTCGTCAATCGAAAAAGTCATTCCGCGTTCGCTTAAAACTTCATTGATAACATCGCCGAGCGACGAGCGATTTGCGCCGAGTGCGCCGTAATCCATCGTCAAACCGTAAAAGTTCGCGCCGTCGTGGTTGATGTCGGCGGCGATTTTTGACGGCGGAAAAATCGGATGTTTGGCAAACCAATCCGCGCCTAAAAGTCCTTGTTCTTCGGCGGTCGGGAAAAAGAAAACCTGCGAGCGTTTCGGCTGATCGGATTTTGGCAGTTTGGTAATCGCCGCCGCAATCGCCAGAATCGAAGCGCAGCCCGAAGCGTTATCAAGTGCGCCGTTGTAGATTTTATCGCCGTTTTTGTCCGCTTCGCCGACTCCGAGATGATCCCAATGCGCTGAATAAACGATATATTCGTTCTTCAACTTTTTATCTTTACCGTCCCAAATGCCGACGACATTGTTCGATTCGACGCGCTTTGTTTCGCTCTGCACATCGAGTTTTGCTTTCGCGCCCAAATCAACCGGCTGAAAATCGCGCGACTTGGCTTTTTCGCGCAATTCGTCGAGATTTTTACCCGCGTTCGTGAAAATCTTTCGCGCCGTGTCTTCGGTCATCCACGAACGCCACTGCAAAAACGGCGTTTTATCTTCGGGTGTGTGCGCGACATCGAAACGCCAATTGCCGTTCGACGTTCGCACGACATTCCAACCGTAACCGGCGGATTCGGTCGTGTGAATCAAAATCACGCCCGCCGCGCCCATTCTTGCCGCCTGCTCGAATTTATAAGTCCAGCGTCCGTAGTAAGTTAAGCCTTTGCCACCGAAAAGATTCGGTTCGGTCGCCGTCGCCGGGGGATCATTGACCATCATCACGAGAATTTTCCCGCGATATTTCGCCGCGTCGCCTTTGAAATCGTTCCAATTCTGCTCCGGCGCATCAATGCCGTAACCGACAAAAACCAGATCAGCGTTAAGATTAACATTCGCAACTTGCGCTCCGGTCGAACCGACAAAATCATCGCCGAATTTATATTTCGTATCGCCGACTTCCAAAACCGTATTCGGATTCGACTTGACCGCAAACAGCGAAACCGGCTGAAAATACGAACCGTTATTGCCCGGTTTCGCGCCGATACGCTTCAATTCGTCCGCCAAATACTGCGCCGCCGCCTCGCCCGATTTCGTTCCCGGCGCACGACCTTCAAACTTATCGTCGGAAATATATTTGATGTCCGATTTTATTTTCGCTTCATCAAATAAACCGACATATTTGCCTTTTGTTTGCGCGGTTATCAATGAACAAATATTCAATAAAACAATGGTTGCGATTATAATTTTTTTCATATTTTAAGTGTCACTTCCTTCGGGAAAATTTTCGTCGTAAACGATTTCGGCATTTCGTAAATCGTTAATAAATTGCTGCGCTTCGAGTGATTGCGTGTTGGGAACTTTAATTTTGATGCCGCCGAGTGCGGGCGCGAGAAAATTGTTCATCCCGATCAGATTATCGTCGGCGAGATAGACCTCGAATCCTTTGGCTTCCAGTTGATTTTTCAGATACTCAGCTTCGTAAACCTCGTAACTCGTGGCAATAACGACTAATTCTTTACTCATATATTTTTAGTTTTCCGGTAATGATTGACCCATTTTGGAATCAATGATTTCGCACCAGATATGCGCGACCGTAATATGAACTTCCTGGATTCGCGCGGTTCGGTCGGAAGGCGCGAGATATGCCTGATCGCACAGTGACGCGAGTTTTTTGCCCTTTGCGCCGGTCAAACCGAGAACTTTACAGCCGATCTGCCGCGCTTTCATCACGGCGGCGATGACGTTCGGCGAATTTCCGCTCGTGCTGATAGCGATTAAAAGATCGCCTTGACGCGCCAATGCTTCGACCTGACGCGAAAAAATCCGTTCAAAATCATAATCATTTGCCAGAGCCGTCAACGCCGAAGTATCTGTCGTCAGAGCAATTGCGGGCAAAGCGATGCGTTCGGTCTCAAATCGCCCGACAAATTCGGCGGCGATATGCTGCGCGTCCGATGCGCTGCCGCCGTTGCCGCAAATTAAAACTTTATTGCCATTTGTAAAAGTTTCTAAAATCAATCGGGCGCAAACTTCGATATTTCCAATGTCTGCCGCGATTACTTGATTGAAAACTTCTAAATGTTGATTCAATGAATTTAATATCAAACCGTTTTGATCGTTATACTTTTTTTCACTAACTTTCATCCGATTAATTTTTTCGACGATTTTTGTAGTTGAAAACCCGTCAATCAGCGGCAGAGAAAACACTTCGCCGCCGTTTTCCAACACGAAATCCGCGCCGATTATTTCTTTAATTTGCCAATCGCCGCCTTTGACCAATACATCGGGTTTGATTGATTTTATCATAATTTCAGGCGTGTTTTCATCAAAAATTCTCACTTCGTCAACCGATTTCAAACCTTCAAGAATCTCTTTGCGTTCGAGTTCGGACAAAATCGGACGATCTGCGCCTTTAATCGCTTTGACGGATTTGTCGCTGTTGATCCCGACGATTAATTTCGTGCCGAGTTTTTTGGCGCGACTCAGTAAATCAATATGTCCGGGATGAATAATGTCGAAACAGCCGTTCGTGAAAACGATTTTTTCCATATACCAACTAACCTTTAATCAAACTCATCGCTTCGGCGCGGGTTCGCGCGTCTTTGCGGAAACCGCCGAGAACGCTCGACGTGATCGTTTTCGCGCCGGGTTTTTTAACACCGCGCAGCGTCATACAGGTATGTTCGGCTTCCATCACGACCATCACGCCGACAGGCTGCAACTCGTCATACAAAGTCTGCGCGATTTGCTGCGTGAGGCGTTCCTGCACCTGTAAACGATGCGAAAAAATCTCGGCGATTCGTGCTAGTTTCGACAAACCGACGATGCGCCCGTTTTTCGGGATATACGCGATGTGAACTTTGCCGACGAACGGCGCAAGATGATGTTCGCAGACCGACGCGATGGAAATATCTTTGACGATGACCATTTCGTCGTGCGAATCTCCGGGCAGCGGAACGATGTGTTCGGCGGCGTTTTCCCACATTCCGCTCGTCAGTTCGGCGTAAAAATCCGCGACGCGCTCCGGCGTTTTGAGCAGTCCGTCACGATTCGGGTCTTCGCCCATTCCTTCGAGCATCAGGCGCACACCGTCAGCTATTTTTTGGAGATCAATGTTACTTTTCAAAAGGCTGTTTCCTCGATTTTCAGCTTGAAATTTTAAGATTTTCGTTTTATCAAATCCGTCAATTTGCGGCGTATTTATTGTTGAGTTTAATGTGCCGTCAGCATTTGGTCAAAGCCGCAATTTTATTAACGCGCGGATATTCGTTATACTTTATGTTTTGCAAACTGTATGAATTTATCCGATTTACAACTCGCGCTCCGCGAACAGGTCAAAACAACCGCACTCGAAAATTTTCAAATCGAACTCGGACATTTCGCCGCCGAGATTCCGCCGAAAACCGAACTCGGCGATCTCGCGTTTCCCGTCGCCTTCGAACTCGCCAAACAAATCAAACAGCAAACCGGCGACAAGAAAAATCCGCGCGAAATCGCTGAAATATTAAAGTCTGCGCTCGAAATTTTCGATTTCGTGGAGCGCGTCGAAGTTGCCGGTGCAGGTTATCTAAATGTTTTCTACAACCGCGCAGATTTTTTAATTGATGAAACTAAAGCTGTTTCAGATTCATCCTTCATCCTTCATCCTTCATCCCTCACTAAGGTCTGCGTCGAACATACGTCGGTTAATCCGAATAAAGCCGCGCATATCGGTCACGTTCGCAATTCGGTTTTGGGCGATACTTTCGTCCGCATTTTACGCGCGGGCGGCAGAGATGTCGAAGTCCATAATTATATTGATAACACGGGCGTTCAGGTCGCCGATGTCGTCGTCGGATTTATGTATCTCGAAGGCAAAAATCTCGAAGAAATTAAGAATCTCGACACGAATTTGAAAGCCGAAGGCGTAACCTTCGATTATTACTGTTGGGATTTATACGCCAAGGTCGGGCAGGAATATCCGGCAAATGAAAGTTTGAAAACGAAACGCGCCGAGGTTTTGCATTTGATCGAAGCGGGCGATAATGAGACGGCAAAACTTGCCGATTATGTGGCGACGCGCAATGTCGAATGTATTTTGAACACGATGGAACGCTTCGATATTCGATACGATTTGCTGCCGCGCGAATCGGAGATTCTGCATTTGCATTTTTGGGCGAAAGCCTTTGAAATAATGAAAAGTCTCGGTGTCATCCGTCTTGAAATCGAAGGTAAAAACTCTAACTGCTGGGTGATGCCGACCGATCTGCATTCGGGCAACGACGAACACGACGCGAATAAAATTCTCGTCCGTTCTAACGGCACCGTTACATATACGGGCAAAGACATCGCGTATCAACTCTGGAAACTCGGCGAACTCGGACTCGATTTTAATTACAAACTTTTTCAGACATATTTCGACGGCAAAGAAGTCTGGACAACGACCGACGAAGAAACCGGCAACGCCCCCGTCACCGATTTCGGCGGCGGCGAAATGGTTTACAACGTCATTGATTCGCGCCAGTCATATCCGCAGGAAGTCGTCAAAAAAGGCGTTTCGCTGATTTCGCCGGAAAAAGGCGAACGGGCAAGCGTTCATCTGAGCTATGAAATGGTCGCGCTTTCGCCTTCTGCCGCCGCCGAACTCGGATTTCAAATTTCCGACGATGACAAATCAAAACCTTTTATCGAAATGTCCGGTCGCAAGGGTTTGGGCGTTAAAGCTGACGATTTGCTTGATCGTCTGGAAGAAAACGCGCTCGCCGAAGTAGAAAAACGTCATCCCGATTTATCCGTCGCCGAAAAACGTCAAACCGCGCACTTGATTGCCATCGGAGCTTTGAGATATTTTCTGCTCAAATTTACGCGGACGACCGTCATCGTTTTCGATTTCAAAGAAGCATTGTCGTTTGAAGGCGAAACCGGCTGTTTTTGTCAATATTCAGCAGTTCGCGCCAACTCGATTTTTCGTAAACTCGACGAAAACGCTTTAGAAGATTCAAGATTGAAGATTCAAAATTCAAGAGCGAAAATTTCCGAAATTTTGCAGTCTGAAAATGAAGTTTGGGCGTTAATAACGCTTGCTTCGCGGCTTGACGAGACGATTTCACAGGCGATTGCGGCGACCGAACCGGCGATTTTGGCGAAATATACCTTCGGTCTGGCAAAGGCTTTTAATCTTTTTTACCACAACCACAAAATTTTGGCGGAAGAAAATCCGGTCAAACGCTCACTTTTAATTGTTGCCGCCGACATCGCCCGCAACAGTCTGACGACGGCGTTAAAAACGATGGGAATTTCCGTTCCCGAAAGAATGTAAGTTTTGCACCGATAATTTGATAAAATACTCTCTATAATTAGGAGTTTTCAAAATGGAATCATTAACCGAAACAACCCGAACAACCGAAATTCCGCGTCCAAACGCCGCCGACAAACGTGTGCGGAGCGAAATGTCCGTTAATCGTTTTTTGCTGAAAAACAAAAATTATGAATTTATTGACGGAAAATTAGAGAAAAAAAATATGCCGAATGCCAAACACAGCGGAATCGCCGGAAGATTTGTTATTGAAATTGGAATTTATTTAAAAACAAACAATGTCGGGCGGATTTATCCCGAAGCGCATTTTCAAATCGGCGCAGATAAACGAATTCCCGACGTGGCTTTTGTTTCCGGTAAAAAGATTCCCGCCGACGGCGAACCGCAGAAATTTTGGGATTTTGCGCCCGATTTAGCCGTTGAAATTATTTCCCCGACTGATTTTTATCAGGATGTTTTAGCTAAAATTTACGATTATTTTCAATCCGAAGTAATACAGGTTTGGCTTATCAATCCCGAAAAAGAAACTTTGACAATCTATTTTTCGCCCGATAAAACTACTATTTTATCGAAAACCGATACTTTAACCTGCGAAGATATTTTACCGAAATTCAGCTTGAAACTGTCCGAAATTTTTATTGATTAATTTATGTTAATTGTGATGAAACCCGGCGCAACCTCGTCAAATATCGAGCGCGTCATTGAAATTATCGAGAAACTCGGTTTTCGCCCGCATCAGATGCCGGGAGCAAACCGCACGGCAATCGGCATTACGGGCAATCAAGGCTCGGTTGATCCGACGCATTTTGAAAATCTCGAAGGCGTTGCCGAAGCGATTCGCGTGACGAAACCTTACAAACTGACTTCCAAAGAACTGCGCCCTGAAAAATCCGTCATTAAAGTCGGCAATGCCTTTATCGGCGGCGACGAATTAGCAATCATCGCCGGACCTTGCGCGGTCGAAACCGTCGAACAGGTTTTTTCAGCCGCCGAAGCCGTGGCGAAAAGCGGCGCGAAATTTTTTCGCGGCGGCGCATTCAAACCGCGAACCTCGCCCTATGCGTTTCAGGGAAAAGGCGAAGACGGCTTGAAAATTCTCGCCGAAGTCCGCGACCGGCACGGTTTGAACATCGTGACCGAAGCGATGGATGAGCGCGGCGTTGATCTGGTCGAAAAATACGGCGACTGTATTCAAATCGGTGCGCGAAATATGCAAAATTTTTCGCTGCTCAAATACGTCGGCAAAACACGCAAGCCGGTTTTACTCAAACGCGGTCTGTCAGCGACGCTCGACGAATTTTTGCTGGCGGCTGAGTATGTGATGTCCGAAGGCAATTACGATGTCATCTTATGCGAACGCGGCATCCGCACATTCGGCACACACGCCCGTAACACGATGGATTTATCAATCGTCCCGGCAGTTCAAAAAATGACGCATTTGCCGATCATTGTTGATCCGTCGCACGGCACGGGCAGAAATTTTATGGTCAATCCGATGGCTCGCGCCGGTGTCGCAGTCGGTGCGGACGGGCTGATTATCGAAATCCATCCGCATCCCGAAGAAGCATTATGCGACGGAGCGCAGGCTCTGACGCTCGATCAATACGCCGAATTATATAATCAAGTCAATGCGATCTACGAGATCTTAGCCAAAGAAGAAATGGCAATCGCTTCGGTTTGATTATTCTAAAAAATAAAAAGCAGCGATGACATTTCTCCCGATTGTCATCGCTGCTTTTTATTTTGTTCGCTTCGCCTTTTGCCTATTTTGCCAAACGAACCTTTAAAAAACTATAAAACTGAATGTAACAGGTCAACATTGCCGTGACGATTAATAATGTCATCGGCAGAAAACTAAATGTTTGCGGCAGAACGGAACCCAAAATTTGGTGGAATATCACGCCGATCATTATTGCGAAAACTGCAATCAATGTTCTGCCCAAAACCCAATTTGCGAAACCCGGTTTTTCGTCGGTCAGAAAATAAGGCAACACCAGCAGCATCAATAAAGACATCGCCAACATCACCGAATCTAACGCGAAACTTCCGAGATTTTGTCCTAATTCGACCGCCAGAAAAAATAATACGAATGTCGTATCAATGGCAAAACCGTTTTCGGCGGTTATTTCGTCCTCGAAACTTACACTTTTAGCAACACTTTTCATAAAGTTATTCATTAAAATCGGTAGATGTGTCTCAAAATAAAACAACCGGCGGGAAATTAGTAATTCCCTCTCAAATTCCGTGCCATTAGACAGGAACTTTTATTTCTTCGTGCCGCTAAACTGCGAATAAGCGACGCGGAACAGTTCCGATAATGCTTTGGCAGTTTCCGGTGTCAGATTTTTATCGGCGCGTAGATGCGCTTCGACGATTTCCGGTGTCGCTTCGTGCGGGTAATAAACGACCGCTTCGACATCCGATTGCTCGCCCTGACGTTTCATCACGCGATCAACCGGCATATCGAGCCAATTGGTCAAACGCGCAATATTGTCAGCGTCCGGTTTGCCCGTGCCGTTTTCGATGCGCGAAAGCGTCGAAGCCGAAACCTGCGTCACATCGGCGACATCGCGCAGACTCAAACTCAATTCTTCACGTCGGCGTTTGATCGCGCGACCGAGTTCAATAGTATTAATCAAACTTTCATTATTGTATGCCATATTTATTTCTCCACATTCAGTCAAACATTCGTGCCACAGATGCTGTTTCCATTGCACGGATAAAACATAACATACTAAAATTTTAATTGCAATACCCCGTTTCACGCTTGCAACAAGAAAATTATCCTGATACAATGTTTCATAGATGAAACGAATGTTTTATCCGATAGTGAATTTAATTGGATTTTAATTAACTACACGATGCAGAGGAGAGAGCAATGACAGCTATTACCTTAGAAAAAAACATCCCGGAAAAACGCGACAAACGGGCAAAATCAATCGCTTCGATGGGTTTGGTCAATCGTCAAGGCGACCGTTTCAAGGTTTCTACGCCTTCGCTGCGCGGTCGTCAGAGCATCTATGATGTTTGGCGTGATGAAACCGGAACAATACGCTGCAATTGTCTGGAGTTTGAAGAAGGTTTCGCGGCTGACACGAATTTTCGGTGCGAACATATTTTAGCGGTCAAATATGCTTTGGTTGCTAAAAATACCGAACCTGTCACCAAACAGTCGAAACAACCCGATTCAAACGTCAAAGATAACACTGAGTCGAGCGCAATGTCCGCGCACGGCGAACAGAAGACCGTCGAACCTTCGGCTGACGTTTCGGAACAAGGACAACCCGAAACGGTCGAAGCGGAAGTTCGGCAGCTTGAATATACGCAAGGAGAAATAAATATGACACAGGAAAATTTACAGCCGCTCGCATTATCGGCGGTCGAAGAAAATGCTTTTGAAGCCAATCAGAATAATGTTTTGAATTTTACTTCGACGTTAAAAGAGCTTCGTAAAAATGTTGATCCGAATCTCGTCAAACAACGCGAAGGCTGGCGCGACCGCAACGGCAATACCCATTATGTTGATTATGTCGAATGGCACACGGTTGCCGATATTCTCGATGTAAATGCGCCAAACTGGAATCACGCGGTCAAAGATATTCGTCAAATCGGCGATATTTTTACGGTTACGGTGGCGATTACAATTGACGGCGTAACCCGCGAAGGCATCGGCACGGGAACGGCTGACAGCGAACTCGGCATCAAAAAAGCCGAACACGATGCGCTCAAACGGGCGGCGGTCAAATTCGGTATTGCCCGCGATCTTTACAAAAAGGAATCGGATGTCATCGAACACGTCGGCACAGTTCCAACCGCGAATAATAACAATAATGACGGCGGTTTCCCTTCAAATCCGATTGCCAAAAGCCTTTCGGATTTGGTGACGGCGAAACAACTCGGAATGATCCGCGCTATTTCGCGCGAGATGAATGTTGACCCGGACGAAGAATGCAACCTCGTGATGCAGTGCAAAACCGACGAACTTTCCAAAAAAGCCGCTTCGGGATTAATTCAGCATTTACAGGATATGCAGAAAGAGCAGCAAGCCGAAACGCCGATGCGACGTGCCGGTTAAGTTCAATTGCGAATGAACGGTGACGAATTTATATTTCCAATTTGTTACCGTCTAAAATTCGTAATTACCAAATGTTTTGAGTTGCGGTTACCGTCCTGCTTTCTCCAAAGGAGCCAGCTTAATCTCACCCGTGACTCAAAACCTCCACATTGAAACGAGATTGTGAGGAATCGTGTCAGTTTGACAATTACCACGATTCTTCACAATCTCGTTTTCGCGCTTAATAACGACCTTTAATAATTCTTTTGAAAGTTCCGCTTGAGAGCTGTTTTTGATTTGATTTTCCGACTGTTCGTGTTAATCTTGCCTCGAATTATTATTCGATAATTCGTCACGCCCCTAAATCTTAAAAACTTATACTAAACGGAGTAAAATATGGCTGGAAAATTTGAAATCAAAAAATCGAAAAGTGATAAATTTCACTTTAATTTAAAAGCGGGCAACGGACAAATTATATTGTCGAGCGAAATGTATGACGGCAAACCCGCGTGTCTCAACGGGATTGAATCGGTTAAGAAAAATGCCGTTGACGATAAAAGATTTGAAAAGCGGGAATCATCCAAAGGCGATCCATATTTCATTTTGAAAGCCGGAAACGGTCAGGAAATCGGACGCAGCGAAATGTATTCGTCAATGTCAGCCTGCGACAACGGCATCCAATCGGTCAAGACCAACGCGCCCGACGCAGCTACCGACGATACAACCGATTAGTAATTTTTTTTCAAAAAAAAGGAGCATAGCAAGATGTTCCTTTTTACGTTCAGAGTCCCGTCTTTTGACGGCAACCGCCAGCGAAACGAAGCGGAAAAGCCGTCAAAAGACGGGACTTTGAACTGATTTATGCGCGTGTTCCGCTAAAATCGAATGCTGATGGCAGCAGCGAAGAGTTTAATGTGCCGCTGATTTTGTCGCCGTTGACCGTGCCGTTGATGGCGATTTCGACGGCATCGCCCTGAAAATTCGTCGTCAGATTAGCGGTCAATTTCGGTCCGGCAACTTTACCGTCCTTGATATTTCCCTTCATCAAATCCGAATCGAGATTGCCGGTAAAACTTTCGCCGTCCTGCGTCAAATCGAGCGCGAGATTTAACTGCTGTCCGAATGCCGAAACCGTCAGATTCCATTTACCGCTCACGTCGGCGTTTTCCTGTGAAGCCGCCTCATTATAATTGTTTATATCCATTGATTTCCCCTCTGTATCGAAAACTTCTATTTTTTCCGCGTAATGTCTAACCTGCGGCAAAACCTCTGCGGCATCGCCGACAATGACTATTGCCATTTTATCAGGTTCGATATATTTTTTCGCCATCGCCTCGACATCTTCAATCGTCACGGCGTTAATTTGATCGCGGTAAGTCTGCAAATAATCGTCGGGCAAACCGGCGATTTTTTGCGAAACGATCAGACTCGTCAAACCTTCCTGTGTTTCGGCGCGAATGGGAAAAACACCTGCCAGATAATTTTTCGCGTCGGACAGTTCCTGTTCGGAAACTTTTTCGTCACGAATCCGGTTTAATTCGTAGAAAAATTCTTTGAGCGAATCGCCCGTCACCGCCGTTCTGACTTCGGCGGTCGCTTCAAATTCGCCGCTTAACATCTTGGTATCGAGCCGCGTATATGCGCCGTATGTGTAGCCTTTGTCTTCGCGCAGATTCATAAACATCCGCGAAGACGCGCCTGCGCCTAAAATTTGATTCGTCAGCAAAAACGGGAAATAATCGGGGTTTTTACGTTCAATCGCCAATGTCGAAATGACGATGTTCGACTGCGCCGAACCGACGCGGTCAACAATTGTCAGAGTTCTCTCAGTCCGTGCGGTCAGCGCGGGAAATGTCTTCGTTTCCGCCTCGACGGGAAACCAACCGTCAAATTTCTCCTTGATTTCCGCGACGATCTGCTCTCGGTCAACATCGCCGACGACGATAAAAATTGCGTTGTTCGGGATAAATATTTTTCGCTGATAATCAACCAGCATCTGCCGTGTGATCTTTTCGATGTCCGAAGGCTGCGGCGAAATCGTGCCGTATGGATGTTCGCCGTAGAGAATTCGAGCGGTTTGTTCATTCGCCAGAAATCCCGGCTGTGAACGGTTAAATTTCAAACTTTCGATAGTGTTCTGCTGATAAAGTTTCAGTTCGCTTTCGGGAAACGACGGCGTAAACACGACCTGCGCCATCAATTGCAGCAAATCAGTCGAATACAGAGCCAGCGCAGAAGCCGACACGACCGTAAAATCATCCGACGCGCTGATGCCCAAACCCGCGCCGAGACGTTCGATTTTCTCGGCGAATTCGAGGCTCGAAAGTTCTTCCGTGCCTTCGGAAAGCATCGCCGCCAACGCCGCCGTCAATCCGGTCGCGTCTTGCGGTTCGTGCGCTTCGCCCGTCAAAAAAGCCAGACGAAGATTAACCAGCGGCAGACGTTTATTTTCAAAGACGACAATTTTCAGCCCGTTATCCAAGACGGTTTCAAACGGCTGAACGATATTAAAAGGAATCGGCGCAAGCGGTTGCGGCGCAGATTGACGAAAAGTTTCTGACATATTTTTAAATGGAAAGCGGAAAATGGAAAATGGAAAATGGCAGAAAGTTTGCAGTTAAATTAATTGTTTTAACTATTTTCCATTTTCCATTTTCCATTTTCAATTCTTTTGCACGGTCACGACATCGAGCAGCGAGCGGTTTTCGGTGTTGAGGTAATCGGCGACGACTTTTTGAATTTCGTCGGGCGTGATTGCCAACAGTTCGGAAAGTTCGGTATTGATTCTCGCCGGATTGCCGTCATAGAGCGCAAATTCGGCGATTTGCTGGGCGCGTGCCATCGAAGACTGGCGCATTCTGATCGTGTCGTTGAGCAGCTGATTATGAAGTTTCTGCATTTCTTCGGGTGTCACGCCGACGGCGGCGAGATCGTTGATTTCCTGCATAATAATCATCCGAATTTGGCTCAAATCGCGGTCGGGTTTCGGAATCGCGCCGACGAAAATGCTCGAAGGTCCACGCCGTTCGTCGGTAAATCCGAAAAGTTGAATAACCGATTCGTCGCCTTTGACGAGTTTTTGGTAAAGCCTCGAACTGTCGCCGTCATATAATAATTTTCCCGCCAGATAGAGCGCGTTAAATTCTTTCGTGCCGCGTTTCGGTATTTTCCAGCCGATTAAAAACGCGGGAAAAGGCGCGAGTTTGTCTTCGTATTCCTTGTAGTTTTGCGCGACTTCCGGCGGTTCGGTGACATCCAATTCCGGCGGCAAAGGCTGATTCGGTATCGTGCCGAAATACTTTCCGACCAATGATTTGGCTTCTGAAATCTCGAACGCGCCGGAGATCGTCAGCACGGCGTTGTTCGGCGCGTAATAGATTCTGAAAAATTCCTGCACGTCTTCGACCGTTGCATCGTCGAGATGTTCCATCGAACCGATGGTCGAATGCGAATTGGCGAAATTTTTGTAAATCATCTCGTTAATCAAATCGAAAATCTGACCGTAAGGCTGATTGTCGTAGCGAAGCCGTTTTTCTTCCTTGACGGCATCGCGCTGGTTGTCGAGATTTTCCTGCGTCACCGCAAGCGTCCGCATCCGGTCGGATTCGAGCCAGAGCGCGAGCGGCAGTTGATTGGCGGGCAGCGTTTCGTAATAATTCGTCCGTTCCGATGAAGTCGTCCCGTTCATCGTCCCGCCGGCTTTCATAATATGCTGAAAATGCTCGGCTTTTTTGACGTTTTCCGAACCCTGAAACATCATATGTTCAAACAGATGCGCGAAACCTGTGCGACCTTCGCGCTCGTTGCGCGAACCGACATCATAGTAAACCGCGACCGCGACCACCGGAATCGCATCATCGTGATTCAAAACGACGCGCAAACCGTTGGAAAGTTTATATTCTTCGATTTTTAATTCAGCTAAATTAAATTGTCCAGACATAATTTTTAATCAATTAAACAACCTTAATCAAAACATTTTGTCCGCCAAATTGCAAAAGCCGGAGACTCTGACAGAAGTAACTTATCTGAACACGGATTAAGCGGATGGGGCGGATATACGCGGATATTTTTTTTAATTTAAATCCGCGTTAATCTGCCCGTTCCGTCCGATCCGTGTTCAAATTCTAATTATTGTCAGTCAGCCTAAAGACTAATGACAGCCGAGCGGTTCGTAAAGGAAAAAGACTAAGTGAGGATCGTAGGCTTCGTTTTCTTCGAGCAATTTGAAGCTGTAAAGCAGATTCGGATTATTGTCGAGCTTTCCAGAGCTTTTCAATTGTTTCAGATTGTCCATCATCTTCGAGGCTTGTTCTTCGAGCGGCTTCATCTTGACGAGATAACCGCAGACCATTGTTTTCTGCGCGGCGGCAATTGACGACGGGTGTTCCTTGTCCAAATACGCGCCCGTGTTTTTTTTGTATTCGGCGATCATCGCATTGTTCTGCGCCGCGTCGAGGTCTGAGGCGCGATTATATTCATCGAGATATTTTTGATATTCCGCTCTGACCGTTTCCATCGAAGATTTTTGCGCGAGTAGTTTTTCGAGTTTCGGTTTGGCATCGCGTCCGGGAGCGTAAGCCGGTTCGATTTCGAGAGTTTTATTAACATCGGCGAGGGCTTCGGCGGTTTTGCCCCAGTTATCATAAACGACGGAACGATTATAATAACAACTGTAATTAGCCGGTTGGAGACGAATGCAGCCGGAAAACGAAGCGACCGCTTTTTCGTATTGTTTGTCTGCAAACTGCTTCGCCCCGCGTTCGGAATATTCTTCGCCGGTCGCCAAATCTTCGGTGTCCGCGCCGCCGTCAATCACTCTTTGTGTCGGCGGATGAAGCTGCGATTCGACGTTCTCGAACGCGTCTTTGATTGATTGGTCGTTCGGCGACATTGCGAGTGCTTTTTTGATGTCGGCTTCGCCGTCTGCCGGTCTGCCGAGATTGGCGTAAGCCGCGCCGCGATTCAGGTAATAATAGGCTTCGGTCTGCGTCAGCGCGATGGCACGGTCGTAATCTTTGATCGCGGTTTGAAAATCTTTCTTTCTGAAATACGCCAGTCCGCGATTCCCGAAAGCGACCGCGTTGTTTGGGTTTAATTCGGCGGTAATCGTATAATCGGCGATGGCTTCGTCATACTTTTCGAGATTCCGGTAACTGTCGGCGCGTTTGAAATAACAGGCATCGGCAATCGGCGTTGCTCTCAGACATTCGGTGAAGTATTTGACCGCGCCGCTGTAATCTTTCGCGGAATATGCGGCGTTGCCCGCTTTGAATGCGGCATCGGAGGCGGCGGAATCAATTTTCGTTCCCGGTTCGAGATATTTCCGACGCGCCTGAGCCATTGCCAGATTCAACTTTACGCCCTGATTATTAGGTTCGAGTTCCAAATTTTTCCGGTAATCCGCGATGGCGAGATCGAATCGGTAGGAATTCAGATAGTCGTTGCCGCGACTGCCGTAAAGATCGACATCTTTCGGATTTATTTGAATTGCCTGACTCAGATCGGCAATCGCCGCGTCGAATTTACCGGCGGCTTCGTAAAGACCCGCTCTTTTTTTATAAACCAGCGGTTTGTCTGTAATTTTTGCCAACGACAGAGCCTTGTTCAGATCGGCGGCGGCAAGATCGTTTTTTTGTTGAATGATGTAAACAACCGCCCGGTTGAATAAAGGTTTAAAGGCGTGCGGCGGATCGGCAAAGACGGCGGCGGACAGATCGGCAAGCGCACCTTCGTAATCTTTCCGTTCCCTTTTGATAATGCCGCGCGTATTGAGCGCGACCGTTTCGTTCGGGTTGAAACTCAAAGCCCGGTCCGCGTCCTGCATTGCCAAATCTTTTTTGCCCCACAAATAATAAGCGCGTGAGCGTGTCGCGTAAGCGTCGGCGCGGTTAGGTTCGTCTTGAATCGCTTCGTCGAGTATTTTAACCGCCGCCGTAAAATCGCCGCCCACGGTCGAATCAATCATCGTTCGCGCCGTCGAAACTTTATCAGCCGTCTTCTGCGCGACCACAATCGTTGTTAAAAGCCCGAACAACGCCGTCAGCAGACACAGCCGCAACAAATACTCGCCTGTCAAAATACGATTTTTCATTTAAAATAAATCCTCCAAACAGATACGCAGTAAATTTATCGAAGAAAGGTCAAAAAAAATTGAAATTAAAAAGTTTTTCCGTTGAGTAAATTCCACTCTTGGGTTTCAATTCATTCAGTAAATAGAAGAAGGATTTAACGCATTTGACGGGTGTTCGCGGATAAATTTGAAATGAATCAGCGGCGATGGTTGTTTTAATCGCTTTCGGCGACAACGGAAACAAACTATTTTTCAAATAATCCTGCCTGATTATCAGTTTTAGCCCGCTGCGCCCGTTTCGTGACTTCTTCCATCAACGGCAGATTTATTCTCGCGCCGTCTAAGATTTCCTGCACGGTAACGATCTGCAATCGGTCAAACGGCGAAAAAAGTTCGGATTTGAATTGTCCCTGCTGTTTGGCGAATTCGATCATCGGTTTGGTCGGTTAGGTGCGCGTGATGTAGATGCCGCACGCCGCGCCTTCGCTTTTGACTGTGCCGAACAGTTCGCGGACTTCCGATACTCCGACGTTCTTGCCCGATTTGACCGACAGCATCACCGGCAAAACTTCGTCGCGTGATTTGCCCGTGTAGGCAACGCCGTCAATGCCTTTGTCCGCGCCTTTTTTCTCGTGAATCACGGCGCGATTGTCCGAATAGGTGAGAATAACCCATTTTTCAAACTCTTTGCGAACGCGGTCGTCCTTTTTATGAATCAGCGCGTCAACCGAATTATGTAGTTGCGTTTCCAACATCAGTATTTTCCTTTCTTAGATTGGCAAGTGAAATCATTTCATCAACGCCAACTCTCACAAGTGATTGAACTTTTTCCAAATCTGCTTGAACTGCGTTATATTTGCGCGTGTGTGCTGAACGGTCTCCTAATTCTTTTACAGCAGATAGAGCTTTTGCGCTATCTCTTCCTAATGATAATCCGCCGCTATTATTTGCGCGATTAACCAAATCTTTCAACATTAAATAATTTTCGTCCTTTTGAATTTCACTTTCGCGCTTTAAGTGTTCATAGCATTCAATAATTAATGTTTCAACTAATCGCCGTAACATAACTGATGCCGCGTCATAAAATTCAAATTGAAAACAACCGTTTAGCTGGATACAAACTTTCTCAATATAACCTCTTGTATCTTTCCAAACATCACGAGGAAGATAGCCTAAATCTTGCTCTATACTCGGATGGGTTGCGCCCAAAATCGGATGAAGCCATTCTCTAATTTGAGCGCGAGATAAATCTTTTAATCGAAATCCCTTTTTTGAAATAATTGTTTTTTTAGTCGCTTTAATTTGTTTCCCTAATCCTGTTGAATTAGGATGTCCGAGTCCCATTTCAAAAATGATTTTTTTTAGCTCTCCTGCTGACATAATTTCATCAGGAGTTTTTTCATCGTGAAACCAAAGTATTGAAAGTGCCATTTGAGCGTGCGATAAATCAAGACTTTGTAAATTAGAGCAAAATTGTTTTAGGTCCATAAGTTATTAATCAGCTTTTTTGTTGGTTGGTAAATCGTGTTCTACATAATTATCACCAGGAGTCGCCATTTTTAATTCTTCGTGATTGGAAGAGTCTACAAAACCTCTTCTATTTGAGGCATTTCTCATTACTTGAAGAATATCTTTAGGAACACGAACACCAAACTCCGATAAGTCTTTCAAACCCGTGTAAACATGATTCGCCGTAATATTATCAATTTCAAGAATTCGATGTAAATAGTATAAGACTACAACCAATTCATCTTGTTGACTGGATGGTTTCTTTTCACTGAAAAAATCTCGTAAGCTTTTATTATCTTCAGGGCGTAAATTTAAGTCTTTGATAAACTGGTAGCTTTTAGCTTTTGAGACACGATTAGTTTTCTCTTTGCGTTCTTCCGATTTTGGCTTATAAGCTTCAGAAGTTTCGTCGGAAATTGCTTCAACTTCAATAATCTGCTGTTCTAGTTCTGCGGTGAGTTGTTTTGAATCTGGAGTTCCACCAACAGTAATGACTTTCACTGTCCGTGTTTCCTGTTGAAATGTTTTGTTTACAGCTTCGGCTATTGACCGAAGTCCATCTCTGATGGTGGCATTATCGCCTTCAATTTCACCAAAGAAAACGCGAACTCTAGCTTTATCATCCTTTTTTACCATAATTTTTCTCCTGAGATATATTACTCGAAATTCATATAAAATCAATTTTTCCACTTATGCAGTTATCGAAACGAGATAGGCGAACAACGCCCCTCTGCCGGGAACTTTCTCCAAACCGTTGATGAGCGCGATTGACTGCTGTGTCTGCACACCGTTTTTATTCGTTACGATCTCGTCGAAACATTCGTTGGCGTGGTCGTCCCACGTCCAAGTATCAACAAACGCCTGCGCCTGTGCGCGGTCTTCGCCGCCGATGTTGTTGTAAATCTGATTGTAATTGCGCTTGGAATTAAACGGCGGATCAATATAACAAAGATCAACCGTTTCATCGCGGACGAATTTGCGGAGAACATCGAGATTGTCGCCGTAGTAGAGTTTGTTCATAGTAAAGATTTAAGTGCGAATTTTAGATTAGCTTTTTATCGAAGCCACTGTTTGATATAGCCGGTAAATTCGCTCGTCGGCATTTCGTAAATATCATCTTTACTGAATCCCTGCGCCATTCTTTCTTCGGCAAAATTCTGCATAAAGAGATTGAATTTCTTCCAAACGACCGCCGGCGCATCGGTTAATTTTTCTTTAACGAAACTCGCCAGCCAGTTTCTTATTATCCGAATCATTTTGATCGGGTCGTCCTCGTGATTCTTAATGTCCACACCTGACAAATCGGAAAGTGCTATAGCATAATCGTATCGGCTTTTTTCAAGCACGAGAAATTTTTTATCTTTATGATGATTGGCTGCGAATTTTCGGCAACCGTAATCAATACCTAATTCAAAAGGCATATTTAGACGATAAAATTCTTTTTTCTTTTTCGATTGAAGTCTTGAAAGATCGTGAATACTATACTTTGATATTTCAATCAGTTCACAGATTTTATCTATTCTCTGTTCGCCCGAATCCGAACGCTCGGTGGCAATTCTCGGATTAAAGTCCAAATAAAGAATCGTGAATAAAAGAGGTTGGAGAAGCGATGTATAATCATCATCGAAAGGACAATTGATAAATACGTTTTTTTCAAAATCCGTATCGGGTGAGATTGCCATATCAATAATCGTTAGTTGCTTTCCCTAAGTGGATTCGGATCTTTCCCAAAGGATTCCTTGCTCGACAATCTTCCATCCCTGCCGTGAATAACGAGTTCTGTGGCGTGGCTTTTGCTTATACTTCTTCCATATTCGATAGCGTCTTTCTGCGAAGTGAAACTTCTCGTCGCACGTTCGGCATCGGTTCTTGTTACATTCCATCCGCCATTAACATTGGCAATGACGTGATACGATTTGCTTGACATAATTACCTCGATAAATCTTTGTCCAATTAGCTTAAATTGCCCGACTAATTTGAGATGAAATTATCATAAAAGAAGATGTTTTACAACATTTTAATCAAACAATAATAAACTGAACGGTATCTATCAAAACCAGATAGGCGAACAACGCCCCTTTGCCGGGAACTTTCTCCAAACCGTTGATGAGCGCGATTGACTGCTGTGTCTGCACACCGTTTTTATTCGTCAGAATCTCGTCGAAACATTCATTGGCGTGGTCGTCCCAAGTCCAAGTATCAACAAACGCCTGCTTCTCAAGCGCGGTCTTCGCCGCCGATGTTATTGTAAATCTGATTGTAATTGCGCTTGGAATTAAACGGCGGGTCAATGTAACAAAGATCAACCGTTTCATCGCGGACGAATTTGCGTAAAACATCGAGATTGTCGCCGTAGAAGAGTTTGTTCATAAGAGTTAATAATGAAAACGACACGCGAGAATTCTGATTTTGTCGTCTGTTACCTGATATATGATGCGGTGTTCCTGATTTATGCGGCGCGACCAACAGCCTTTGAGTTCGTGTTTAAGCGGTTCGGGTTTGCCGATGCCGACAAACGGTTCGCGCTCGATTTCTTTTATCAGGCTGGCGATGCGTAAGGCTTTGGCGCGGTCTTGTTTGATCCACCACGCCAAATCTTCAAACGCCGCCAGATCAAATTCCAAGTTTCTCAAGCGTTTCCTTCAAACTCATTCCTTCGTCACGGTTTTTAGCTTCAAGCAAACGCTTTTTCATCGTTACGCTATTAGTTAAATACGCCGTTTCCTTTTCCGATTCCAATTCGTGCCAAATCTCTATCGGCACAAACACACCGACCGGATTGCCTTTCGCGTCTGAAATGTATTGAATGTCTGTCATAACGGTTAAATTATATCAAAGAATTTATTCATCTATAACGGCGAATTAATACGACAAAGATTTTAGATTCGCTTAATTTTGTTCGACGGAGTGTCGGACGTTTTCTTTGGCGATGGAATAGAGTGCGGATTTGACGTGAAACGGTGTCAGTTCGGGGTGCGCTTCGAGCAGGAGCGCGATGATGCCGACGATGTGCGGACACGCGAAACTGTTGCCGGTCAGGTTTTTGTAGCCGCCGCCGAGCCACGCCGTGCGGACGTTGACTCCGGGCGCGGTCAGTTCGATGACCTGCCCGTAATGAAAGCCGAAATTGAACGGATCGGTTTCCACACTTTTGACGACCGAGATCAGCGACGACGAAAAGACCGACGGGAACGAAGGCTGCGGCAGATTGTTTGCCGCCGCGACGACGATGCAGCCGGCGTGATAGGCGCGGTCGAGCAGATCGTGAAGCGGCGCGAAAAATTGCGGTTTGGTCGTGCCTAAACTGAGATTGATGATGCGGTATTTTTGGTTAATGGCGTATTCGAGACCGGCGAGAAATGCCTGTCCGTCGCCTAAACCGCCTGCGCCGAGAACTTTGATGCTGTAAATTTCCGCATCGGGCGCGATCTTGGCGATGATGCCCGCGCAAGCCGTGCCGTGTCCGGCGGAATCTCCCGAAGTCGAAACATCAAAGACGACGCGCTTGTTTTCAGCCCGCGCTTCGACCGATCCGCGCACTTTGCCGAGCAAATCAGGGTGCGTCGTCTCGATTCCGCTGTCAATCACGGCAACGCTGACATTTTTGCCCGAAACTTTTTTCCAGTCGTCATTCAACTGGAAAATCGTGGCGATGCTGCTGCCGTTCTGACTTTCAAATCCGGTTACGGTCGTCATAAAATTTACAAACCCAAGTAATTTTCGGACGATTTACTGTCGGAAAATCGCAAAACCATTTCGAGAATCTCGCGGCAAAGCTGCTTTTCGGCATCGCCGCGCGAAGCGACTTCGTGCAGCAAAACAGCCAAATCCATCGTCGCCTTGTGTTCGTCAGAGCCGCGCAGTTCGGCTACCCAACGGCGGACTTCCGCATAATTGTCAATCTTTTCCGCATTGACGGTTTGTGTGCAGAAACGATCTAAAATCTGTGCCGATTCGTAGGCGTTGCAGAGCGGCGCGACCGTTTCGGCAAAGGCGGCGGCGCGATCCATCTCTTCCGGCGTAAACGAAGCGAACGGCGGTTGCCCGCGACGATTGATATATTCCAAAACGCCGATAATCTCGCCCTGAAAACGAAGCGGTGTCGCTAAAATCGTCTGCGTCGAATAACCCGTCTGGCGGTCAACTTCGCTGTAAAAACTTTCTTCCGCGCCAACATCGGCGATTGCCATCGGTTGTCCCGAAGACATCACGAACCCGGCGATTCCCTTCCCGGCGGGAATTTTCAATTCGAGCAGCGAACCGGCAACCTGACCGATTGCCGTCAAAAATTTCAAATCGCCCCGATTACCGTCACGAATCAACACCGAGGCTTCGTCCGAATCCATTTCGGCGGCGGAAAAACGCAGAAAATTTTCGATGGATTGCGTCAAAGGATCGGTTAAAACTGCCGAAATATCAATAATCTCGACCAATCGCTGTAATTTTTCGTTGAGTGTTTCGTTATTCATCTCCGGCATACCAAACATTCTGTCTGAATTTTTGAACTTTGACAAATTTTTAAGGCGGATTCCAACCGGAGCGCGGAGATCCTTGTCCGCCGGTCTGTCAACTCAATAGACTTCCGCCGCCGAAAGACACGCGGATAATGATGTCCGCGCTCCGGTATTAAACTTTCCCCGCAGTTTTATTTGGAACAATCTGCCGATTAATCGTATTACTCGGCTAAATCAATTTTGTTTTTTTTGGGGAAATGCAGCGTTTGCTTGCGTTCGGGTGAGGTGTTTTTGTAAGATGCGTTCACACCAAAATTTTATTTATAATTTGTCCGATTTCCAAATCGAGTTGTATCTTTATGAAATCCAGCGTTTTGTTTCTAATTTCAATTTTATTGTTGACGACCGTTACTGTTTTTTCGCAAATCACGAAAACTGCGATTTCGCCGGTCAAAAATCTGGTCGAACCTTTTCAAATCAGTCGCGGAAAATCGTTCAATGTCGCACCTGCATCTGCCCCGCGAGCCGAACCTAATATCGGCAGTCAAAATTCTCAAAACCAACAAATCGAAGCAGATTACGGCGAGGCTTTGCAGTTAATTCAGAAAAATCATTTCAAAGGCAAAAAATCCGACCTCAATAAACTAACCAAAAATTCGATTTCGGCGATGCTTCGCACACTCGATCCGCATTCGCATTATTTCGACACGGCGGAATATGAAGACCTTTTGACCGATCAGCAAAGCGAATATTTCGGCATCGGCGCAACCATCGTTAATTATGAATTGAACGGCGAAATCAATACGTTTGTCGTTTCGATTTATCCCGATTCAGCCGCCGAAAGAGCCGGATTGCGGTTCGGCGATAAAATTACGGCGGTCAACGGTGTCAATGTCGCAGGCGAAGATTCGGCTGACGTGCGCGACCGTGTGCGCGGAAAACTCGGCACGACGGCGCGTTTGACCATCGAACGCGCCGACACGAAAAAATCGGAAATCATCGAAATCAAACGCAATAGAATCCCGCAGCCTTCACTGCCCGACGCTTATATTTTGAAAAACGGTGTCGGTTATATTGATCTGACCAATGGTTTTAATTATACGACGGCGGAAGAATTGACCGCTGCGCTCAAAGAACTGCATCGTCAAAATGTCACATCGCTGATTCTCGATTTGCGCGACAATCCCGGCGGAATCGTGGATCAGGCGGTTAAAGTTGCCGAGAAATTTATTCCCGAAGGCAGCACGATTGTTTCGCAGCGCGGACGACTGCGCGGCGACAACATCGTCTGGCGTTCCGCTGAAAAATCACCTGAAACTATGCCGATGGTCGTGTTGGTTAATGAAAATACCGCTTCGGCTTCGGAAATCGTTTCGGGTGCGCTTCAGGATTACGACCGCGCTTTGATCGTCGGTCAGCGGACATTCGGCAAAGGTTTGGTGCAGAGCATCATCAATCTGCCGTATGGTTCGGGTTTGACGCTGACGACCGCGAAGTATTTTACGCCGTCGGGACGTTCGATTCAGCGTGATTATTCAAATATAGATTTTTACGATTATTTCAATCACAAAGTAAATTTATCCGAATCGGCGAAAACCAAATCTCAGAGTTTTACGCTTTCCGGCAGAAAGGTTTACGGCGGCGACGGCATCGCGCCTGACGAAGTTGTCAAAACCGATGTTCTGTCACCGTTCGAGGCAAATCTGCTCGATCCGCTGTTCTTTTTCTCGGTCGAACTCGCCAACGGCAGGGTTAAAAATCACGAAAAAATGCGGGTTATGCCAAACGGCAATTACGGTCAGCGCATCGCCGCCAACGAATTCGCGGTTTCGGATGAACTGTTAATCGAATTTACAAATTATTTATCTCACGGTAAATATCGTGATTTGCCGCGAGAAACTTTGGCGGCTGAAAGAAATTTCATCAAAAATCGTATCCGTATCAATCTCGCCACCGCCGCTTACGGCAGCGTTTCGGCAAATCAAGCTGTCGTTGAAAATGATTCGCAGGTCGCCCGCGCCGTCGAAGCGTTGCCACGCGCCGGACTACTTGCACAAACCGCGCGAAAATTTCGGACGGCTAAAAAATGAAAAACTCGTTGAGCCGCAAGACTCAACGAGTAAAAGAAACAGGAGGAACAAGAAAGACTCTAAGCCGTCAACTGTTAATTCTCATCAAAAGTTTTAACCTATCGTCAATATAGAATGATGCCTCAACTTTTTTATTGGTTGCTCATAACCAATTAATTTCCCCTAAATAACTCAATGGACAAAATTATTTTAAGTCGGAGCGCGGGCAGGCTGCCCGCGTTCCGTCGTAGAAACATTTTTAATTAAATCTGCTCAATTACTTACAATCAAATTATTTTTGATAACCGACAATAGTGCCGGTGCCGCCGACTGCCCAACCGCGTTTTTTCTGCATAAACAACCCGTAAAGATTGCTGTCGGTATTGCTCGTCTGTTTCGTCCACGTTTTTCCCTTGTCATTTGAACGCAGAATCGTGCCTTTATAACCGACGATCCAACCGTTTTTATCGTCGGCAAAATCAACGCGCAAAAAGGTCTCGGTAAAAGTCGAAATCACTTTTTGCCAAGTTGCGCCGCCGTTTTCCGTCCGCAAAATAGTGCCTTTGCTGCCGACGACATAGCCTTCGGAACTGTCGCGGAAATCCACGTTATATAAGTCTTTGTCCGAGCCGGAGATTTGTTTGTTAAAATTCGCGCCGCCGTCATTTGAAGCCAAAATCAACCCGCTGTCGCCGACAATCCAGCAATTATTCGACCCCGCAAAAGCCAGATGATACAGTTCGGTTTTTGAAGGCACGATCACGCGCTTCCAAGTTTCCCCGCCGTCTTCGGTTCGCATCACGAGCGAATCAACGACATCGTTTTTGCGGTTGAGCAGCGATCCGATGACGATCCCGCGTTTTTTGTCCGCAAATCTGATGCTCAAAAATTCAGGCGCGACATTTTTGAAATCGGTTAATTTGTAGATTCGCGTTTCGCTCCAGTTGCGACCGGCATCTTTGGTAATAAACAGTTTTTTGCCCGCGACCAGATAACCGTTGTCATCATTGCGAAAATAAATCTCGTTGATATTTTCGGTCGTCCCGATTTCCTGTTTCGTCCAGTTTTTTCCGCCGTCATTTGTCCACGCCAGATAACCGTCGTCGCCGGCAACCCAGCCTTTATCGCTCGACGTAAAATAGACAGTCACGAGATCGCCCGTCGCTTTTGTCCGGTTGACCGTCCAATTGCTTTGAGCGGCGGCAAATTGAACGATCAATAACACGCTAACAGCCGACAGAATCAGTTTTTTAAATTGAACCACAATTTTCTCTCCGAAATTTTATAAAAAATAAAAAGGTGAATATGACCAATAAAGATAACTCTTCTTCGGTCAATTGTCACCTTTTCAGATGTTTATATTCGCCTGACGGTTTGTCTGATTTTAATTCGTCACGCGATAAACTTTGCCTTTCCACACGACGACGACGCGTTCACCGAGCGCGAAAAATTGCGCCAGATCGCTTTGTTTGCCGATTAAATTAAAGTATTCGTCGGATGCAAATTTCAGCTTAATCTCCGTCATTGCAGATTCTTCTTTGTATTCGGAATCAACCCAAACGCCGTTTTCGAGATAAAAAGTTTTCGCGCCGATTTTTTTCAATTGACTGTTTTTGTCCGATTTGTCATCTGCGCCGTCCAACATAATCGCTTCCTGTTTCTTTTTCGCTTCTACACTGGCTTCGACCGCCACTTGTCCCGAAACCGAACTTAATGAAGGTTTTGACGAAGGCGCACTGCTGCGTCGGCGAATCGGCTGATTAGTTGAAAAAGCATCAACCGGCGTTTTTTCATTTTCGGTCGCCAGATACGAAGTGTATGGCGTGACGATGCCGTAACGCGTGCCGAGATCAACTATTTCATCCCGAAGCTCTTTGTTTTCGCCGTTCGAGCGAATCTGTTCGACCAAAAAGCCGACGCGCCGTGTCGCCCACAGACGCGGCAGGAAATCGTTTTTGTCGGCTCGCGCCGGGAAATCGAGATGCGAATAATTAAATGTCCGGTTTTCTCTGGCTGATTTGCCGGTTAATTTCAGAGTCGCGTTTTCGATGTCGGACGCATTTTGATAACGACCGATAATCGTCAATTGTGTGCCTTTGAAAATATCGGACAATTGGCGCGGATACAGCGAATCGGTTTTGACCTGTCCGAAATCGAGCGTCAAATTGGTCAAAACCGGCGAATTAACCTTCGTAAAAAAATTAGAAACTTTGACTTCCAAATCTTCTTTCGGTTCGATGTAATCGGCTGCGCCCGAATTTTCGGCGGCGAGTTTATCTAAAAGCTGCGTGTTGACATCGTAACCGACACCGAACGTGAACAGGCGCAAATCTTCGACCTTGATTTCTTTGGCGTTTTGAATGATTTTTTCGACGTTTGAAATGCCGACCGTCGGCAAACCGTCGGTCATAAACACGAGCATTTTCGGTCGCTCCGATTTGTCGAATTGTTTGAGCGCGGCAAGCAGCGCATCGTTGATGTTCGTGCCTCCGTTCGCTTTGAGTTTCTCGACGAATTCCAATCCGCGTTTCTTCCCGGCGGCATCAGCGGCGATCATCTTGGATTCGAGCAGATGTTCGTCGCCCGAAAAACTGACGACGTTGAAGCGGTCGCCTTCACGCAGGTTTTTGATCCCGAACAGCAAAGCGGCACGGGCTTTTTCCATCTTTCCTTCGTCCGCCATCGAACCGCTCGTGTCCAACACGAAAACGATGTCTTTATTGACCAGTTCTTTCTCACTCAAATTATCCTTCGGCGAAATCTGCATCAAAAAATAACCGTCTTTCCCGGCTTCACGATAAGTCATCAGCGAAACGCCGAAATCTTCATTCGACAACCCGTAAAAAAGTTGTAAATCATTATCGTCGGACTTGGTTTCAAACGTCACGACGGCGGAATTTCCACCTTTGCGGCTGACTTCGATTTGGTGCGAGGGCGAATAAACATTTCTAATCGCTTCCTTGCCCGAAATCTCGATTTTGCCGGAAATCGTGCCGAACTTTTGATTATTTGGTCTGCCCGAATTTGCTGCGGGGTTCGATTGTGATTCAACATCGTCAAAAGGTCTGATCGGCTGCGGACGCGCCCAAACATTTCTGCCCGTGCCGAGCGGATAACGATAGGCGACAGTTCCCGATTCGGCTTTGAGAACTTCGGTATAGGTCAGTTCGAGTTTTTTGTCGGAGTTCGGAGGAATCGGGAAGATCGAAGCCTGAAACAGATTTTTGCCCGCGTATTCGAGCAATCCCGGATCGCGCTGACGGCGGACGATTTCGTCGTAAATTCTCCGCGCTTCTTCACGCGAACGCACTTCGCCGACCAGTTTTTTGCCGTTTTCCCAGATCGCAAACTCGACAATCGCCGCCGTTTCGGGAATCGGGAAAAAATAGGTTCCTTCGAGCGTGTAAGGCGTGTCGTTGCGAAAAATCTGTTCGACGTGCGTCGTCGCTACCTGCCCGATGATTTTCGTATCGAGATTGATAGATTTGACCGGCAAAGCATTCGGCAGCGGCACGGGTCGCGGAATCGGTCGCGGCTGACACGGACGCAAATCGCAGATAATCGGCACGATTACGCCCTGAGCATACGCCTGAATTGACAAAAGATTGCCGGCAAACAGACTGACCGCCAAATATAATATCTTCGGCAAAAATTTTAATTTCATACTGAATTCTCCTTTAATTACTATAGTTTGCGTAGAGTTGAAGAGAGTTTACGCAATACTTTGTAATTGAGAGAACGACGCTGATGAATGAACCTTGCAGAAAATTTTAGTTAAAATAATCACTTCAACCAAAATAAATTGAACTTAAATGATAAAAACGATTGCCAAAAAATATAACCCGGATGACCGGAGCGTATGCTGCCAGCTTGCGTGAGTGATGATTTCCATCACCCAACCAAAGTTTAGAAATTTAAAAAACCGGAGAAACTACACTTCGTTTGAGCATCCGAAGCGAATGCCCGCGCCGGTTGGCAGCATACGCTCCGGTCAATTACTTGAATTTAATTTGGTTGTGATTAATGTAAATTCAGAGTTCCGACTTTAATGATTTTTCCTCCGCATTTTGCCGGCTGTTGCCGCGTAAACGCGGGACTCGAAACAAAGCTAAATCGTGAAAAATCACAATCAGTTTTTCGGTTCTTCCACCAAAGCATCATCAATATCTTTTTCGAGTTTAGCGCGAAGTTTTTCGACTTGTTGATCGGTTCTCGTAATGTTAATTTCGAGATTTGATTTCCTATCTTGAATTTGCGTGAGCCTACTTTGAAATTGGCGTTTCGCCGAATCTAAATTTTTCGCCCGCATATCACGAAGTTCTTCAGGGCGTAGAGTTCCGGCGAAGGCGACCGAACGATCAATGTTTTCAGGACGCGAATCGTTCTCTATTTGTTCGAGTTTATTTTGAATCTCGCTTTCCATTTCGACCATTTCAAACAACTGTTTTCGCAGATTATCGGCGCGAGTTTCGGCGACAGTCAAAATATTGAGATTGAGCAACAGACGCTTCTGTTTTTGGTCGTAATCGTTTGACGGTTTGCTTTCGAGAGCCTTGATTCTCGAACTCAGATCGCCGAATTTCGGATCGTCGTTTTGGGTTATAACCGGCGTTTCAGGCTCATTTTGCGAAACTGCTGTCTCAGCCGGCGCAGTTCTGTTTTCATTCGCAAAATCATCATTTCGACTGATAATTGCGGCATCCTGCGGATTACCGACAATCGGCGCAACCGCGATTCGGTGAACTTTATGCGGTTTTCTTTTGATGTGTTTGCCGGTCTGCGCCTGTAAACCTGCGGTGAAAATCCCGCTCGCAAATATCAAAACCAACGCGCCAAACCCGATTTTTTGCAGATGCTTTTTACTAAACATTTTTTTCCTTGATTTTTGCCGCAGTTTTATCGGGAATTAAATCGCCGGTAAAAAATTCGACGACATTTTTTGCCGTTCCGACCAGCGGAATCGCGTCCAAACCCGAATTGATAATGCCGCCGACCATTCCCTTGCTTTTTATATCGTAACCGACCAAGCCGATTGCCATCGCCGTTCCCGCGTATGGAATTGATTTGGCAACGCGGCGGGCTAAACGCCAGCCTCCGGCGGTGACAATTTTACGTTTCAAATCTGTTTTTTTCTGTGCCATAGATTCAGTTTATACTTGCTTAAATTTGATGACAACAGCATACTTTTGTTTGCACGAACAATCTTCGGAAAAGTTTCACTTTCAAACAATATGCCGCTGAAAATTAGTCATCTTTCAAAAAAATATGATGATCGCTGGATTTTGCGCGATGTTTCTTTCGAGGCGCAGGACGGAGAGATTCTAGGCATTTTCGGTTCGACCGGCGCGGGCAAATCTACGCTCATTAAAATAATTTCGGGCAGTGAAAAAGCCATTTCGGGAACGATTCACCACGACACGGCGGATGTCACGGCTCTCACCTGTGAAGATCGTGATTTTCATCTTCCGCGCTTAACCAACGAATCTTTTTGGAAAACAATTTTCAAAACCGAAAAAAAATCGCAGCTTGCCGACGGCGAAGGTCAGGTTTTAGCTCTCGAACACGCCATCGAAAAAGCTAAAAGTGTTTTGCTGCTCGATGATTCGTTTTGTTATATGGATTTTCTGTTGCGGACGGAAAACTATGAAAAGCTCAAAACTCACGCCGTCCGTAATAAATCTATCGTCATTATCGCCAGCAATGATTACGATGAAGTTTTAATGCTCTGCGACCGGGTTGCGGTGCTTTCCGGCGGTGAAATCAAACAATTCGGCACACCGCGCGAAGTTTATGAAAACCCGAATTCCGTGCAGGTCGCCGGAATTTTCGGCAGAAACAACATCATTTCCGCCCGACGCGTTTCGAGCAGCAAAGCCGAAATGCCCGAATTTATGACTCTCGACGGCGAACATCGCGTGTTTACCAAGAAAATCGAATCTCGCGGCGCACTCGGCGCAATCAATCAAAACGTCAGCCTGATGATTCGCCCCGAACATATTTCCCTTTCGTTCGGCGCGTCGTTTCCCGAAGACAACTTACTCCGCGCCAAAATTACCGACATCAAATTTAACGGTCCGACGACGATTGTCCGGCTCGATTCCAACGGATTAAAAATCGAAGCTCTCGTTTTGCGCCTCGTCGGTTTAGAAGTCGGCGAAGAATGTATGGTCGGTCTGCCGCCGGACAGAATCGCCGTTCTCAAAGGTTAAATTCAGAGAAGAGAGAGTTAGCCGCAAAAAAGCGCAAAAAAGAAAGAAAAGAGATTTGCCCGCGAAACACACGAAATAAACGAAAACATACAGAAAGTAATCAAATTAAAGAATCATATTTTTTTGTCTTCGTATTCATTTTTTTTTGCGTCTTTTGCGCCTTTTTGCGGCTATCAATTTCTTCCAAAAATTATTCAACATTGAGCGACAAAATTATCTGCACACGACGATTTTTGGCTCGATTGGCGAGCGTCGTGTTGGCGGCAACCGGCAGATTTGCACCGAAACCTTTTGCTTGCAGACGATCTTCGGCGATGCCGTCGGTCAGCAATTTATCGGAAATCGCCTGCGCTCTTTCCTGCGTCAGCGTTTGCAGTTCGTCAGGCGTTCCTTTGTCGTCGGTGTGCGATTCGACCGCGATTTTATAATCCGGGTTTTGAGTTAAAATATCGCCGATTGATTTTAATTTCAGTTCCGAACTCGGCGAAAAACTGCTCACGCGCGTTCCCGAAAAAATAGATTCCGGCAGCGTCAAAACGATTCCGCGTTCAGTCTGCGAAACCGCGCCGAAGCGTTTCAGCGATTGAATCAAAAATACTTGATTCGCCTGAATCTGCGCGATTCTGTTTTCTTTGGTGCGCTGCTGATCTTCTGCCGTTTTCTGATTTTCAATTTCCGTCAGACGATTTTTTGCCGAATCAACTTCGACCTTGGTTTTGCCGATTTCTTCGCGCAGACGACCGTTTTCCGCCTGCAAATCTTTTAATTGGTTTGAGTAATTGATCGCGTCGCGTTCAGCGAGTTCACGGTTGCGAATTTCGCGGTTCAGTTCGGCTTTGAGACCATCAATCTGCTGCTGCGCGTCACCGAGTTTTTCTTCCTGCTGCCGCGCCTCGGAATCCTGTCGGCTTTTTTCGTTGCGCTGTTCACGCGCCGCTTTGCGCTCACCGGCGAGCGATTCGGCTTTGACCGCCGCGCCGATTGCCTGCCGCGCCGTGATGTCAACTTCATCTTCGCGTCTGCCGGCTTTCCAGGCGTTTTCGGCGTTTTGTTCGAGCGTCACGGCTTGCGCCAAATCCTCGGTCGCATCGCGTTCGCCGCCGGAATACTTGGCGAGTGCAATCGCCTGTTTCGCCTGTAAAATGGTCGAAGGCGTTTTTGAATAATCGAGTTCGGCGATTTCCGGTGTGCGCGGATCGCGGAAAAAATCGCTCGAATTGCCGAAATAAGTCGCCGTCCGCGAAGTCGTCAAAATACGACCGTTAATCGCAGTTGTCGGACTGATATTTTCAAGCATAATCGCCTGACTCGGACGTTTGACCAGATAATGAGGTTCGGCGGTAATAATTAGTGAAAATGTTTGCAGTTTGGTCGTCAGTGATGCTTTGGAATCAAATTCAAAAAATCCGCGCCGCTTGATTTCACCCAGATTATCAACCGTTCCGTCCGGCGAAATCGCCCATAAAACATACGTCGCATAACCCGCGCCGAGTTCAAACGGGCGCGGCATTTTGGAAACCGACAACTCGATTTCCGTCCCGTTATGCGTCGTCCGCTTGATCTTCGCCTCGCCTTTCATACGCGGAAAGCGCGTCGTGCCGCGAAACTGGACGGCAACCGGATCATTGAGCGGATAAGTGATCGCCACGCTCTGCCGCGCCAAATCGCCTTGCGCGAATGAAATGACCGAAAATGCCAAGATAAATAATAAAACTGCCGTGTATTTAATTGCCTGATAATTTTTCATATATTTTGCATGACCGATCAACAGTCTAAAAGAAGATGCCTCGATGACGCTAATTCGTTGCCGAAGAATTGTTATCCGGGTTAGATGAAAGTGTTTTCACATTGGTCTGATTTTTTTGAAAATCTTCGTCACTTTTACACTTTTCAGCCGGATTATGTTAAGTTTTCAATTTCGGCTTTGCAGATGAACGATTTCAAAAGACTCTTAAAATATCTCCGTCCGCATTGGGTGACGTTTTCATTCGCAATTCTGGCGATGCTGATCGGCGCGTTGTTTGAAAACGCTCTGGTCGCTTTGCTTGCGCCGATTTTTAATCAATTTATCAATAATAATTCGGGCGCACCTTCAAAAACCCTTTACAATTTACAAAAACTCATTCCGCAGGGCGATTGGTTTCAGGCTTGGCTGACGATTTCGGGTTTGCTGATTTCGTTTACGGTTCTCAAAGGCATCGCCGAATTTTTTTCGTCTTATTTGATGGCGAAAATCGGCGAAACGACTGTTCTCGATCTGCGTCGACAGCTTTACGATCATCTGCTCAAACAGTCGGCTTCGTTCTTTGAAAAACACCGCACAAATTTTCTCGTATCGCGTCTGGTGACGAATTGTGCGGCTATCGAACTCGCCGTTTCGTCAAATCTGCGCGACGTTCTGCGCGAGAGTTTTATGCTCGTCTGTTTCCTCGGCGGCGCATTTTATTTGAATTGGCGTTTGATGCTCGGCGCGTTAATCATCGCGCCGATTATCGGTGTGCTGACTGCTAAGTTCAGTAAAGCGTTGAGAAAACTCGCCGAAGAATCGGTCGAAGGCAACAAACAATTGACCGACACGGCGCAGGAAACGCTTTCATATCAAACACTTGTCAAAGCGTATTCGGCTGAGGAACGTGAAAAAACGCGCTTTAGCAACGTCGCCGCATTAATTGCCCGCGCAAATCTGCGTTCGGCAAAAATCGCCGCGACTTCACCGCCGACCATCGAAATTATCGGCATTGTCGCTATCGGCATTCTGTTTTATTTCGGGCTGCGCGAAATCAATCTCGGCAATATGGATGCGTCGCAGTTTTTTATGTTTCTCGCGTTTTTGCTTCGCAGTTATGATCCGATGCGGAAAATTTCGCGCCAACATAACGAAATCACCAAGGCATTTGCGGCGGCAAAAGATGTCTGGAGCATTCTCGATGTCAATGAAATGCTGCCCGAAAAGCCTGATGCAGTCGAATTGCCGGTTTTACAGTCTCACATCAAGCTCGAAAACGTCTCGTTTAATTATGAAAACGACACCAAACCGATTTTGCGAAATGTCACATTGGAAATTCCGAAAGGCAAAATGTTTGCACTCGTCGGCGAAAGCGGCGGCGGCAAATCGAGTTTGATAAAATTGATTCAGCGTCTGCACGATGTTTCCGACGGCGCGATTTACTGGGACGAATGCGATCTGCGCGACGCGAAAGTTTCAAGTCTCAAAAAACAACTCGCGCTTGTTACGCAGGAGAATGTTTTATTCAACGATTCGATCAGATACAACATCGCCTACGGCAAACCGGACGCGACCGAAGCCGAAATCAGAGAGGCGGCGCGAATCGCTTTTGCCGATAATTTTATCGAAGAACTGCCGAGAAAATATGAGACAATTGTCGGCGAACGCGGCGTTTTTCTCTCCGGCGGTCAGCGTCAGCGCATCGCCATCGCCCGCGCCGTGCTGGTCAACGCGCCGGTTTTGATTTTAGATGAAGCAACCTCCGCGCTCGATGCTGAAAGCGAACGGCTGGTGCAGAAAGCTTTGGCGAATCTGATGCAGAATAAAACGTCAATCGTCATCGCTCATCGTCTTTCGACGATTCGCAAAGCCGACAAAATCGTCGTGATGGAAAAAGGCAAAATCATCGAAACGGGAACGCATCACGAATTATTAAATCTCGGCGGAACGTATAAAAAACTTTACGAATTACAGTTTGCCGAAGAAGAATTACTGGAACGAAAAGCAAAAATATGAAATCAATGACCGGCTTCGGGCGCGGTTCGGTGTCTGAAAATAATTTCAACGTCACCGCCGAATTAAAAACCGTCAACAATCGTTTTTTAGACGTAAATCTGCGAATTTCCGGCGAACTGCAATCGCTCGAAACAGTCATCAAACGACTGATTTCAAATCGTCTGTCGCGCGGACGCGTGGACGTTAATTTTAATTTTGAACGCAGCGACGAAATCGTTTACGAACTCAATCGTCCGATGATTAAAGGTTATCTCTCGGCGATGAAGCAGATGCAGGACGAATTTTCGCTCGGCGGCGAACCCGACTTAAATGTCATTGCGCGTCTGCCGAATGTTCTGAATACCAAAAAAGAAGAATTAAGCCCCGAATTTATCGTCGGCGTAGAAAAAGCCGTCAATCTCGCGCTCGACGATCTGGAAAAAATGCGCGAAAGCGAAGGCACGATGCTCGAAAAGGAACTGGAATTCCGACTTTCGGAAATCGAAAAATCGCTGCCGTCAATCGAAGGCGAATCATCAAACGTCGCCGAAGAATACCGTCTGCGTCTGACTAAAAAACTCTCCGAAATGATGCAGAAAAGCGAATCGCAGATCGAAATTGACCAATCGAGAATCGCACAGGAAGCCGCTTTTCTCGCCGACCGCGCCGATATTTCCGAAGAAATCACGCGGCTTAAAAATCATATCGAACATTTTCGCGCCATCGTCAAAGAACCGAACGATGTCGGCAAACGGCTCGATTTTCTGACGCAGGAACTAAACCGCGAGGCGAATACCATCGCGTCAAAAACCAATAACGTGATCGTCAAAGAAAATGCGCTGCTGATTAAAAGCGAAATCGAAAAAATCCGCGAACAAATTCAAAATGTCGAGTAAAGTAAGGTTCAGAGTCCCGTTTTCAGGCGGCTTTTCCGCCGCGCTTCGCCGGCGATTGCTGCCTAAACGCAGGACTCTGAGCGAAATCGAAATTTAACACATTTAATCTTATTAACTCTGCGACTTCAAATGAAAGGAAATTTAATCATCATCAGTTCACCATCAGGCGGCGGCAAAGGAACACTGATTAAAGCAGTCTTGAAGATTTTGCCCAACATCGGCTATTCGGTTTCTTCCACGACGCGTGCGCCGCGCGTCGGGGAAATTGACGGCAAAGATTACTTTTTTGTCAGTAAACCTGAATTCAAAAAGTTGATCGCAAACGACGAATTTTTAGAATACGCCGCCGTTCACGACAATTTTTACGGCACTTCGGTCAATCGGGTTGATGACGAAATTGACAACGGACGCGATGTAATTCTTGAAATTGACGTGCAGGGCGCGGCGAACATTCGCGCCAAATTACCCGAATCGGTTTCGATTTTTATAATGCCGCCGTCATTTGAAGTTTTGCGCGAACGCCTGACGGCGCGGGCGACCGAAACCCACGAAAATCTGGCGTTACGTTTGAAAAATTCGATTGAAGAAGTCCAGCAGTTTAAAAACTTCGATTATGTCGTGATTAATACGGAAGTTTTACACGCGGTCGAAGATTTGAAAACGATCATTTTAGCGGAAAGACAAAAACGGATTAGACAAAGCACTGCGATTCAAGGTATTTTAGATAGTTTCGATACTGCTAAAATTTAGACAGATCAATTCAAGAAAATATGGCTGAAGATTTAAAAGAAACCACCGAAGAAACCGACCAAACCATCGAACAGGAAACCAAAGCGATTCCTGAAATTGACTCGAAATACCGGATGATTATCCTCGCCGCCCAGCGCAGCAAACAGTTGCAACGCGGCGCAGTTCCGCGCGTCGAAGCCGATCTGAAAAAGCAAAAACCGACCCGCGTGGCGTTACGGGAAATTAACGGTAAAAAAATTCATTTCGATATTTTAGAAAACAATTAACTGTTTAATTGACAAAAAAAGGTGAATTGGTTTTCGTTCCTTTTTTTACTTAAGACATTAATCTGCCGAAAGGCGCAAAATTCTTTATTGATTTTTGCGCCTTTCGACTGCAATTAAGGCTTTTCAGAACAAAATAGTTTAATCAAGCCTTTTCTTCCATTTTAAAAACTCATTCGCCGCTTCTCTCGCTTCAATTTCAAATGAAAGTTTGAAATACGCCAGATTTCGCGTTTTCTCGTTAAATTTTCCCGACTTTCTCAAATTCCTGTAATATTCGAGAAAATATTTCACTAAAAATTTTACGAAACCGGTTTCACGATATTGCAAAACGTGGGCGATTTCGTGGACTATCAAATCGTCAGGCAGAAATTTCTGTTTTTTATTATTAACGGCGATGAGTTGCGGCGTGATAAAAATCAGTTTCCCAATTGTAATGCCGTGAATATGCAGTATTTTTGTCACTAAACCGGCAAATGAACCGCTGTAGATTTTGACATTCGGAAGTATGAAATTTTCGTCTGCAAGCTGGAAACGAAAGAATTTTTCAATTTTTTGACGTGACCTTTCAGAAAGTTTCATAAAATAAAAAAGCCGCTGCGGGAACGGCTTTTTTCTAACTCGAAGATTATTTATTTATCTTATCGGCAGTATTTTTAACCGCATCGCCGACTGCATCAACCGTGTCGGAAACGCCCTGTTTTAATTTGCCCCAGTTTTCCTGTCCCTGACCTTCGGCTTTTTGCGCTTCGCCTTCGGCTTCGAGTTGACCGTCGCCCGTCGCTTCGCCGACTTTATCTTTGACCGTTCCTTTTAATTGTTCCCATTTTCCTTCGGCTTCGTCCTTGTTCATCATTGACATATATTTTCTCCCTAAAATTGATTCGTATTGTTTTGAAACAAAAAATACTTAAATTTTAGAAAGCAATTTACATACCTTTGTAATTCGGACCGCCGCCGCCTTCGGGCGTGACCCAATTGATGATTTGATACGGATCGGCAATATCGCAGGTTTTGCAGTGAACGCAGTTTGAAAAATTTACCTTTAATTCGCGCCGTTCCGTCTTCGGATTAAATTCCATCTCGTAAACCTGCGCCGGACAGAATCTTTGACACGGATTGCCGAATTCTTCGGTGCAGCGCGTCGCGCAGATGTCAGTATCGAGAACGTGCAGATGCGACGGCTGATCTTCGTCGTGAGCGACCGAAGCGTGAAAAACGTCGGTAATTTTGTCAAACGTCAGGTTTTTATCGAATTTCAAATCAGGATAACGCTGCGCGGAGGCATCGCCTTCGTATTTGTAATCTTCGAGTTTTTTGATCCGTTCGTGTCCGGCAATATGATGTTCCTTCGGCAAGAATCCCCAAGACAAACCGCCGGTTAAAAATTGCAGACCGCCGTTGACCAGTGCCGACCAGCGACCTTTTTGAAACGAAGCGTGAAAATTTCGCACCGGGTGAAGTTCGTCGTAAATCCAACTCGAATTTACTTTTTCAGCGTAAAGTTCGAGATGATTTGCGCTGAAATCATTGATTGAAAAAGCACTGCAAATCGTTTCCGCCGCGAGCATTCCCGATTTAATCGCCGTGTGAATGCCTTTGATGCGCTGACCGTTCAAAAATGAAGCCGAATCGCCGATGATTAAAACGCCGCCTGAATAAAGTTTCGGCATCGTGTGCCAGCCGCCGGCGTTAATGGTTTTCGCTCCGTATTTGAGCATTTTGCCGCCTTCCAAAATTTTGGCGACTTCCGGGTGCGTCTTGAACGCTTGAAATTCGGCGTGCGGATCAATCAGCGGATCGAGATAATCGAGTCCGGTGACATATCCGATGCTGACCAGATTGTTTTTCATCCCGTAAATCCAGCCGCCGCCGTAAGTGTCGGTGTCCGAAGGAAATCCGAGCGTGTGAATAACGCGACCTTCTTCGATGTTGCCTGCCGGAACTTCCCAAAGTTCTTTCACGCCGAGACTGAAAACCTGAACTTCCTTGTCATTTTGCAGACCGAGCCGCGAAATTAATTGTTTTGCCAGCGAACCACGCGAACCTTCGCCGAGTACCGTGACTTTGGCGAGCAGATCAACGCCGGGTTCAAAATTATCCTTCGGTTCGCCGTCTTTGCCCACGCCTTTGTCGCCCGTGCGAACGCCGATGACATTATCGTTTTCATCGTAAAGCATCGTTTCGCCGGGAAATTCGGGGAAAATATTGATTCCGGCTTCTTCGCATTTTTCCGCCAGCCATTCGCAGATTTTACTGAGCGAAACGATATATTTGCCGTGATTTTTGAGCGGCGGCGGCGTGATCGGCGATTCGATGGCGCGTTTCTTGGTCAGATACCAGAAAGCGTCGCTCGTCACTACCGCATCAACCGGACAGCCTTCCGCCAGAAAATCGGGCATCAGTTCGCGGATCGCAATCGGGTCCATCACCGCGCCCGACAAAATATGTGCGCCGACAAATGAGCCTTTTTCGATAATCCCGATTTCCAAATCTTCGATGATTCGTCCCGGTTTTCTTCCTTTGCCGACTAATTCGTTATGTTCGGCAACACATTTCTTCAAATGCAGCGCAGCCGCCAGATTCGCCGGTCCTGCGCCGACAAACACAACGTCCATTTCCAATTGTTCGCGTTCGATCATATTTTTATAAAATGAATGGTTATTCAGTTAGCCGAAATTATATCAAATTTTCCGATTATAATCAGCCGAATATGGTAATTTGTTAAAAACCATCAAAATCTTTTGACGGCTTGCTGACAATTAAAAATGATTGGAAATAAGCATCCCGACAAAAACAGATTAGATTGTGAAAAACGTTCGACTGAATGGAGCGCGGTTAAATATATTTTTGTTGTGATGCTTATGCTGATAAAACTTTTCGTCCGAATTACATTTTTCGGCATTTTACTGACGGCAGGCGGTTGTTATCATAAACGCGAAATCAACCAAAATTTATCGTCGCAAATGCCCGCCAAATTTCTTTGGGCTTGGGAACGCCCCGAAGATTTGCGGTTTCTAGACCCGCAAAAATTTGGCGCGGCGTTTCTCGCACAAACGCTGACATTGGAAAACGATCAGGTCATTTTTACGCCGCGACGACAGCCTTTGGAGGTTTCGCCGGAGACATATTTGATTGCGGTAACACGCATCGAAACTCAAAAAGAAACCGACAAACGTCCGAAATTATCTGACGGGCAAATCGGAAAATTGGTCGAATTAATAAAAAATTCCGCGTCCCGACTTAACGTCAAAGCCGTTCAGATTGATTTTGATGCAGTCGTTTCCGAACGAAAGTTTTACGGCGAATTGATGAGAAAATTAAAACCGAATCTGGCGGAAAATATGCCTCTGACGATGACGGGTCTTGCTTCGTGGTGCATCGGCGATGCTTGGTTCAACGATTTTCCGGTTGACGAAGCCGTGCCGATGGCGTTTGAAATGGGCGCAGACGATCCGCGAGTTCGTTCATTTCTGTCGTCCGGCAAAGACTGGAACGAACCGCTCTGTCGCGGCAGTTACGGTTTATCGGTCAACGATCCGATTAAATTCGAGCCGAAACCGAACCGTCGAATTTTTTATTTCAAATCTTCGGCGTGGACTAAATCCGATGTTGAAAATTTGTAGTTCGGTATGGCTGAATTAATGCCGTCACAAATTGCGTCAAAATGACTTTTTGATTGCCGGAGAAATTTTAATGATTGAGATTTACGATTTGATTGTTATCGGCGGCGGATCGGCTGGACTCGTGGCGGCAGGCGGCGCGGCGACGTTGGGCGCAAAAGTCGCTCTGATCGAGAAAAACTCGCTTGGCGGCGATTGTCTTTATACAGGCTGTGTGCCGTCTAAAACGCTGATTAAGTCGGCGCGATTCGCTTTTCAGGCGCGTCAGGCGCAAAATTACGGCTTTCAGAAACTCGAACCGAAATTTTTAGACGACGATTTTTCTGCCATCACTAATCGCGTTCAAAACGTCATTCAAATTATCGAAACACACGATTCGCCGGAAGTATTTGAAAAAATGGGCGTTGAAGTAATTTTCGGCACACCTGAGTTCTTAAACGAAAATGAAATCGAAGTTACGAGCAAACAAACATCTGAAAAAAGAATTTTGAAGGCAAAAAGATTCTGCATTGCAACCGGATCGCATCCATTCGTGCCGCCGGTCGAAGGTTTGCGCGAAACAGGTTTTGTCACCAACGAAGAAATTTTCCATCTCAAAAATTTACCGAAACGCCTGATAGTTCTCGGCGGCGGCGCAATCGGGATGGAACTCGGACAATCGTTCGCCCGTTTCGGCAGCGAAGTGACGGTGATCGAACAGGGCAAACGAATTTTGAGCAAGGAAGATGAAGAAGTGTCGGAATATATGAAAATGATTTTGACCGCCGAAGGCATTAAATTTCTACTGCAAACCAAAGCGATCAAAGCCCGAAAACAGATTGACGGCGCGAAGATTTTAACCTGTGAAACTGACGGCAAGAAATTTGAAATCGAAGCGGACGAAATTCTCGTCGCGGTCGGGCGCGTTCCGAATACTGACGGTTTGGAACTGGAAAAAGCCGGGGTCGAATACGATAAAAAATGTATAAAAACCAACGATTATCTGCAAACAACCAGCAGACACATTTTCGCGGCAGGCGATGTCACGGCGCATTTTCAGTTTACGCATATGGCTGATTATGAAGCGCAAATCGTCATTCAAAATACCTTCTTGCCTTTCCCTTTCAAGAAAAAAACCGACTTTCGCGTCGTTCCGTGGGCGACATTTACCGAACCGGAAATTGGTCGCGTCGGTCTGACTGAAAACGAAGCCCGCAAAAAATTCGGCGACAAATCAGTCAAAATTTATCACACGGATTTCAGTCAAAACGACCGCGCCCAAGCCGAAAGTCAAACGCAGGGATTCGCCAAAGTCGTCACCAACAAAGGTAATATCATCGGCGCAACCATCGTCGGCGAACGCGCCGGGGAATTAATTCACGAATTCGTCTGGGCAATGAAGCAAAACCTGAAAATCTCGCAGATCAACAAAATCATCCGCGTTTACCCGACACTCGCCAAAATCACGCAGGCAGTCGGCACTGAGGCAACACTCGAAACTCTAAAATCGCCGTTTGTTCAGAAATGGTTCGGACGATATTTGAAATTTTGGAGATAATTTTATTATTCGATAGATTTTATACCCGAAAACAAGAAAAGGGCATCTGTAAAAGATGCCCCAGACTATTAAAAATGGTGATCCGAGCGGGACTCGAACCTGCGACCCAATGGTTAAAAGCCATTTGCTCTACCAACTGAGCTATCGGACCACTTTCGCTAGAAGTTAAAATTTAACCTCAAACCGAATTTTTGATTTTACAGACCGAAAATGAACTTTGCAAGTCGAAAGTGAATATTTTCTCAAAATTTCATTAACTTTTAAACCAGTCTTCCATTACCGATTCTTCCAGTATAATCGTTTGATCGCGTTCCGGTCCGGTCGAGATTAGACCAATTTCGACACCGATTGAATTTGAAAGAAATTCGACATATTTTCGCGCGTTCTCCGGCAATTCGCTGATTTTGGTCATTCCCAATGTTTCGCTTTGCCAGCCTTCGAGCGTTTCGTAGATCGGTTTGATTTTTGCTAAATCGAGCGAAACGGCTGGAAAAGTGTCTATCTTTTTGCCGTCAATTTCATAACCGACGCAGACTTTGATTTCTTCGAGCGCGTCGAGAACGTCCAGTTTTGTTAATGCAACCGAATCGAAACCGTTTAATTCGGCGGCGTAGCGCGTGGCGACGGCATCGAACCAACCGCAGCGACGCGGACGTTTGGTGACAGAACCGTATTCGTTGCCGCGTTTGCGGATAAGATTCGCCATTTCTTCTTCGGTGTCGAGCATTTCGGTCGGAAACGGACCTTCGCCGACGCGCGTCGCGTAGGTGCGGACAATGCCGAGAACGCCCGTGATATGATGCGGCGGAATGCCCGCGCCGACCGCCGCGCCGCCCGCCGTCGGGTTGGACGACGTGACATACGGATATGTGCCGTGGTCAACGTCCAAAAGCGTCGCCTGTGCGCCTTCGAGCAGGATTTTTTTGTGCTGTTTTTTAGCTTCCGAAAGATAATGCGAAGTTTCCGTGACAAACGGTCTTAATCTATCGACCAGCGGCGCGATTTCGGCGAGAATTTCGTCCGCCCGCAAAGGTTCGCGCCCGTAGAGAACGATGATGCGGTTTGCTTCTTCGAGATTGCGTTCAACCCGAATTTTCAAAAGTTCGGGAACGAGCGCGTCGGATACGCGAATGCCGCGCCGTCCGGCTTTGTCTTCATACGCCGGACCGATGCCGCGCAGCGTCGTGCCGATTTTCTCGTTTCCCAGGCGTTCTTCGGATGTGTGATCGAGTGCGCGGTGATACGGCATAATCAAGTGTGCGCGGCTCGAAACCTTTAATCTTTCGGGCGTGATCGAAATTGACTGCGCCTGCATTTGGTCAACTTCTTCAAAGAATGCTTTCGGGTCAATAACCATTCCATTGCCGAGAACGCAGACCGAATCTTCGTGAATAATGCCCGACGGCAGCAGCCGCAACACGAACGCTTTGTCGCCGACATAAACCGAGTGTCCGGCGTTATGTCCGCCCTGATAACGCGCGACAATATCGAATCTGTCCGCGAGCAAATCAACGACTTTTCCCTTTCCTTCGTCGCCCCATTGTGCGCCGATAATTACGATAATCATATAAATTATTATTCCGATTGATAAATTTGTTTATTTTCGACAGTCGCCGAATTTGTATCATTTTTCGTTTGACGAAAAAATATTCGATACCAATTTCTCTTCATACACGGTTTTTCGACCGCCAAAAAATATATCGCCGAAATCAGCAGTATTGCCGACATAAATATCACCGACTGCACGATGTAATAAATAGTAAAATCGCTGAAATACAAGCGATTAACGGTTAATCTGCCGATTGCCGAAATGATCTGATAGTGAAACAAATAAATCGTGTAACACATTCCGCCGATCAGCGTCAGCCATTTAAGACAGAAGATTTTGCGCCACCAATTGTTTTTAAAAACTATTAAATAAAACCCGAAAATCAAAAAAGGCGAAAGAATCCTCAATATAAATTCAGGCGATTTTGCCGTTTGAAAACAGATAATTCCCGACAACAATCCTAATCCGGCGGCAATCTCCAATAAATTGCGGCTCTCGTTTTTTTCCAAATTCTCTGTCAAATAAACATCACAAAGCAAAATTCCGGTGAGAAAATACTGTAAATACGCGGCAACCGAAAGAATTTTTATTTCCCAAAAGACTTCGATCAGCCAGCCGAGAATCGAGAAACCGAGAATCAAACTTACAACTAAGATCCGGCGCGGCAGTTTATTTTTAATCAGACAAATCGCCCAAACCAGCAGCGGCGCGAGAATATAAAATTGGACTTCAATTTCCAGCGACCAAGTGACGACGTTAATCAGCGGCGGTTGTCCGGGAAAAATCAGGTTGTGAACATAAAACGTCGAAGCCAGAAACGATAAAAGCAATTTTATCAACGAATTGCCGTTTCCCGTCAACAATAACAACGCGAATAAAATAATCAGCGATAAAATATACGGCGGTTCGAGGCGCGTCAGGCGGCGAATAAAATAATCTCTGAGCGTCATCTTTTTTTCGCTCAAACCCAAATAAAAACGCATAAACGGAATCGCCAGTATGAAACCGCTGATGACGAAAAAAAGCTGTACGCCCTGATTGCCGTAGTTAAAAATTTCGGGCGGCTGATTTAGTAAAAATGCGTTTTCCGCAAATTTGATATTTTCCGTTTTAGTTATCAAATAACCGTTGATATGAAACAGCACGACCAGCAAAATCGCCAGAAACCGCAGACCGTCAATCATCGGAATAAATTCTTTGGAAGACGTTTCGCGTCTAAAAAGTTTTTCCAGAGTTTTCATCCGTCGTTTGAGTTGAACTTAGCCGCGATTGAGCGTTTGACGATAAAGATTGACGTAATTTCGCGCGGCGTTTTCCCACGAATTATCAATCGTCATCGCATTAAATTGCAGTCTGCGCCACGCCTGTTTGTCGTAATATACAAATAAACTTTCGTAGATTTTTTCCAGAAATTTATCGCCGCGAAATTCATCGAATTTGAAACCGTTGCCGTGTTTACTGACGGCATCGTAATTCTGCACGGTGTCGTCCAATCCGCCGACCGCGTGAACAATCGGAATCGTGCCGTAACGCTGTGAATACATCTGATTCAGCCCGCAAGGTTCAAACTGCGAAGGCATCATAAACAGATCCGCGCCGGCTTCGATCAAATGCGCCAAATCTTCGTTATAGCCGCGATAAACGCCGACTTGCTGCGGCGCATAATCGCGCAGACGCTGCCAGAAATCTTCGTATTTCGCCGCGCCCGAACCGAGCGAAACGATATATGAGCCGGTCGCCAAAATCTCGATTGCAACCTGCATCATCAGATCAATTCCCTTTTGCGAGGTCAGGCGCGTGATGCTCGCAAAAATCGGTTTCTCAACATTTACCGGCAATGAAAACCGTTCGAGCAGAGATTTTTTACATTCGTATTTGCCGTCAATATTGAACGCATTAAAATGCGACGGCAGAGTTTCATCGGTTTCGGGATTCCAAACATCGAAATCTACGCCGTTGACGATTCCCGACAGGCGATCCGATCTTTGGCGAATCAGCCAATCGAGACCGTAACCTTCCGCCGCCGTTCGTATTTCGTGGGAATATCGCGGCGATACCGTCGAAATCGAATCGGACACGGCTAACCCGGCTTTCATTGCCGAAGCGTAGCCGTTAAAGGCGAAAGCGTTACGCTCGAAATCGCTTGAAAAACCGAACTGCCATAATTCATCGCTCGAAAAACCGCCTTGGTAAGCGAGGTTGTGAATCGAAAACACCGTCCGCGTCGGCTTCCAAAAGTTATCCCAATAACGCAAATGAGCGAGTTCGACGGCGGCAAATCCCGTGTGCCAGTCGTTTAAATGAACGATGTCGGGCGGCGTTCCGAAATGTTTGAGAAGAGCAAGCGCGGCGCGGCTGAAAAATGCGAATCTTTCGTAATCTTCGTTGTAACCGTAAATCGAATCGCGGTGAAAGAATGACGGCGCGTCAATTAAAAAAGTCGGCGAACCGTTGGCTTCGCTGTAGAAAACTTTGGCGTGATATGTTCCGCCGCGCCATTCGACGGGCAAATCTTCAATCGCCGTGTTCCACAGATATTCTGCTTTCGTCTGCCAATAACACGGCGTTACTAAAAAAGCGTCCACGCCGACGCGCCGCAACGCTTTCGGCAACGCACCGGCGACATCGCCGAGTCCGCCGGTTTTGGAATATGGCACAGCTTCCGCAGATAGAACCGCAACTCTCATAAATTTTCAGTTTGAAATATCGCGTGTTTATTATAACGGCTGGCGTAAAAATTGACTATTTTGAATTTTAAGATTTTGCGGATGATGCGAAATGAGTGAAATTTTTGAATAAAAAAAGGATGAAGATTCAAACCTTCATCCTCTAATTATCGTTAATTTTTAATAACTAACTTTGCATTGATTTCAAAAATTCAGCGTTGGTCTTGGTTTTTGAAAGCCTTTCCAACACGACTTCCATCTGCTCGACGGGCGACAGCGGATTTAAGACTCGGCGCATCACCCAGACACGGGCTAAATCTTCTTTGCTGATGAGCAGTTCTTCTTTGCGCGTTCCCGAACGCTGTAAATCAATCGCCGGGAAGAGACGTTTATCGCTCAAACGGCGGTCGAGATGAATTTCCGAGTTACCCGTTCCTTTAAATTCTTCAAAGATTACGTCGTCCATTCTCGAACCCGTATCAATCAGCGCGGTTGCAATAATCGTCAGACTGCCGCCTTCTTCGATGTTTCGCGCCGCCCCGAAAAAGCGTTTCGGACGCTGCAGGGCATTGGAATCAATACCGCCGGAAAGAATCTTGCCCGACGGCGGCACGACGGCGTTGTGCGCTCTCGCCAGACGCGTGATCGAATCGAGCAGAATCACGACATCGCGTTTATGTTCGACGAGCCGTTTGGCTTTTTCGATAACCATATCCGAAACCTGAACGTGGCGCGTCGGCGGTTCGTCAAACGTCGAAGAAATAACTTCGCCTTTGACCGAACGCTGCATATCGGTCACTTCTTCCGGGCGTTCGTCAATCAGCAAAACGATCAGCGTCACTTCCGGGTGATTTTCGGTGATCGAATTGGCAATCGTCTGCAAAAGCATCGTTTTGCCCGTGCGCGGCGGCGCGACGATCAATGCTCGCTGTCCTTTTCCGATTGGTGTCACGAGATCGAGAACACGTCCCGAAATCTTGTCGGGACTGACTTCCATTTTGAGCGGTTCATCGGGATAGAGCGGCGTGAGATTGTCAAAAAATACTTTTTCGCGCGATTGTTCCGGTGCTTCAAAATTAATTGCTTCGACCTTAATCAGCGCAAAATATCGTTCGCCTTCCTTCGGCGGACGGATTTGCCCGGAAACGGTGTCGCCGGTTCGCAGATCGAATTTGCGGATTTGTGAAGGCGAAACGTAAATGTCATCGGGACCGGGAAGATAATTGTATTCGGGAGCGCGAAGAAATCCGAATCCGTCAGGCAGCGTTTCGAGAACGCCTTCGGAAAATATCAAACCGCTTTTTTCGGTTTGCGTGGCGAGAACCTTGAAAATCAATTCCTGTTTGCGAAGTCCGCCTGCGCCTTCGATGCCCATTTCTTTGGCGACGTGCATCAATTCGCTGATGGACATTTCTTTCAGTCCGGCGAGATCGAGCGGTTTATCGCCGTTGGAATTTTTATTGTCGGTCTGAGGTTGTTTTTGTTCGTCGGTCGAAGTTAAATCGAGTTCCGGCTGTCCGTTTTTGTGATTTTCTTCGACGATTACCTCATCAACATTGATTGAAGCCATTTCTTCCGTCAAACTGTGCTTTGCTTTTTTGATCGTTTTTGCTGTTCTGGTTGCCATTTTATTTTCCGTATTATTCACGAGCAGATGTTGTTCAGTATTTTGTAATCTTCTGAATCAAACGTGCTATTGTCTGATTATTAAATAATTTGCAGGGTATTTCGTTGGATTGTTCCCGGTTTTTCAACTGCCGGGTCCCGAAGATAATAAAAATCTTGAGTTTTAAGAGATGTTTAATTATTACTCTATTTAATCGGATTAATCAACCTATTTCTTAAAAATTTTTAACCGCTTGTGAAATTTCTCCCCAAATCGCTTCCCTGCCGTTTCCTTTGGTCGAAGAATATGTGTAAATTTCGCTTTCCGGCAATGTTTTTTTAATTTCGGCAATGCTCTTATTCAGATTATTGGTCGAAAGTTTATCTGATTTGGTGGCAGCGACGATATGCGTTTTTTGATGGAAACGCAGCCAATCGTTTAATTGGCAATCCAATTCCGAAGGCAAATGCCGCGAATCAATCAGTTGAATCGAAAGCGCGAGTTCGCGGCGGTCGGCGAGATATTCTTCAGCCATTTTGCCCCAATCGCCGCGCATCTGTTTGGAAACTTTCGCGTAACCGTAACCCGGAAGATCAACAAAATAAAAGCTCTCGTTGATTAAAAAAAAGTTGATTGACTGTGTTCTGCCGGGAGTGTTGGAAGTTCGCGCCAAACCCTTTCTGGTTAATAAAGAGTTAATGAGAGAAGATTTCCCGACATTTGAGCGACCGAGAAAAGCGATTTCGGGCAAACCGTCGGTCGTCCAATGTTCACGGGCAAATGCGCTCTTGATAAATTCGGCGGAAGTTATTTTCATTTCCCGCTTTCCGCCCGCGCCTGCATCCAGCGTTTCATCATTTCGTTTCTCTGCGCCAACATTTCCTTCGCGTCAGGCTGTTTCATTATTAAGTTTTCAAGGTTGAGCAAGAACTTCGGATTGTTCATCATCAGCCTGATTTCAGCGATAAACGGGGCGATTTTGGCGAATATAATGATGTGTTCGCTGTTCGAGTCGTCAAACATTTCCTCGTCAATCGCGCCGTGATTGACGAACGAAGCCGCCATATCCCAATAGGTCGCCGCCATCCTGAAATGCCCCGAATGTTCGGGATTTATCATCACCTGCAACACATCCGCCGCCGATTCGGGAAAAAAGGAAACTATCCAATTTCTCGCCTCGCGCATTTTGTCTTCGCGTCGCAGTTCATACAATTTCAATATCAAATCCGCTGATTCGGCTTTACTCATATATTTTATTTGTTTATTTGAAAAGTTTAGCCGATTGAATTTATAAGTCAACTTTGTCGTAAAAAAATTAATGACAAACGATTAAATTCATTGCAAGATATTCGCATTCAATCAGCAAAGGGCAGTTCACATATATTTCTTAGGAATTTTTCATTTTAATTTTTTGAGCTATCTCAATTTTCCACGAAGCGGAGAAATTCTACAAAATAAGTTCTCCGCTTCACAGTTCATCAACAAACACTGAACTTGAAGTTTAGGTTCGTTTCAACCGATTGGAGAAAACAAAATGCAAAACAGAATTGAAGCGACGATTTCTGCCACCGACCGCGATAAGATTTTAGATTTCATTATACAAATTCGTGTGCTGATGCCTTTTTCAGTGGATCCAACGCCGGACGAGCGAAAATCACTTGTCAAAATGGGCTATAACGGTCGCCCGTTTGTCGAACGGACACTAAATTTGGTCGAACAGGATGATTCGTTTATGCCGCGCACGTTCGACAAAACGAAAATGTGGCAGGACAGCGATTTTTATACGATGATGCTGCCGGTTTTGATACAGGTAACAGAATTGTTTGAAGCCGTCGGCGACATGATGATGCTGACCGAAAGCGATCTGATAATGGCTGGATTCGACGTTTACAGCAACGCCAAAGACAACAGCAAAGGCGCAAATCTCGACAATCTCGTTTCGCTCATCGGCAACCGTTTCAAACGCAGACAAAAAAAGACGACACGAAACTGGCAGAATAATTTTTGGAGCAAATAACGGCAACGACGCGCCTTTTTGCCACAACTTCGGAGCAAATTGCCCCAACTTTGCAGTTTTTATTCGACTAGATGAAGTTTTTTTTTCCCATAGCGTGTTTTTCATAATCATTTGAAATAAAATCGCAATTTATTTTTCCAGATAAAGATTATTTTAGGATTGTTTTAAATTTATATTCGGGAGGAATTGGATAACAATGACTGAGAACAAAAAGCAGTTTGATGAAATCTTGAAGGCTTTAGAAGAGATTAAAGATACAAAAGAACCAAAATCGAAAGATTTTTGGGATAAGATGGGAGTCATTGGGCAACTTATTTCGGGGATTTTATTGGTCGCACTTGGGCTTTATGTGACACTATCAATTGATAAAGCCCAGAAAAGTTTAGCTAAACAAATTTCAGATTCGCAGATACAATCATCGAAAGACATAACTGATGCTCAAATTAAGTCTTCAAAAGATATTACCGAAGCGCAAATCAGCACATCAAAAGATATTGCACAATCACAGATAAATTCATCAAAAGATATTGCTGATTTACAAAGCAAATCTACTAAGGAAGTTTCGGCTGCACAAACCGAAACTCAAAAAAAAATAGCCGCATCACAAGTTATTACATCGAAAAATATTGCAGATACACAAGCCAGCACTTCACAAGATATTGCCAGCACTCAAGCTAAATCTCAGGAATTTGCACAGAAATTAAATTTTGATACATTGAATCGGAATTTAGCATCCGACTATCTTGGAAAATTAATTCTAGCACCTTCAGCAAATGATCGAGCAGCACTTCTTGATTCGCTAGATATTGCACTACCGCCAAAATATGCTCTTCCAATGGCAATTCGCTTCACTCGTCCTATCAATGTGAAATCGAAAATATGTAGAGGAGAAGTAGTAAAAAGCAATGACAGGGAGCTATTAGACCAGAATGCTGTATTAAGTAAATCTGCAATTTCTCTACTAAAGAGAATAAAACTGGTTGACACAAAGTTGCTTAATGGCATTACTCAATCCAAATATTTATCTGACGCAATCGTTGCCGAAGATATTTTAGACATTCGCACAAGAATTAGATTTAGAATTTCAGATTTAGATGATTTTGCAGATGTATATTTAAATAATAAACCGATATTTAGTTATAAATTCGGACAGGATTCCGGTTGGGTAGATATTACTGATCTTGTTAAAGTCAACGATAGAAATGATCTTTTTTTACAAGTTAAAAACGATGCTTTTGCAGGAAGTGGGGTAAGATTTGAAGTTCAAGTTGGAGCAGAACAATATGACCATTCCGTTTATAGAAATGACTGGACAGGTAATGTACCAACTTTCTCAATAGGTCTGAGTATATCATCAGATACCAATGGAAAACTCCATCTCAATGGAGATGAAATTCAAGTTAATCTGCCGGAAGGACAACCTCATTGTTAACCTGAAGTAGAGTAATATCAGTATTATTCTACTTTAGGTTAATCATTTATAAAATTAGTTTTAAACACGGTAGGATTAAGCATTACTCAATCGCCGCTGAAATATCGGTTGCCGGTTTGTCGGAAGTCCAGATTTGCGGTGTTTCGAGAATGTCTTCAGATTTTGCGTTTTCCAAAGCGTATTTCAAAACTTCGTCAATCGTGTCAACCGTGTGAATCGTCAAATCTTCGCGGATTTCTTCGGGAATGTCGGCTAAATCTTTTTCGTTGTCCTTTGAAATAATAATCGTTTTCAAACCGAAACGATGCGCCGCGAGCAATTTTTCCTTGAGTCCGCCGATGGGCAGAACCTTGCCGCGCAGAGTGATTTCGCCGGTCATTGCGACATCGTGACGCGCCGGTTTGCCCGTTAAGACTGAAACCATCGCGGTTGCCAGCGTGATTCCGGCTGATGGTCCGTCTTTCGGAATCGCGCCTTCGGGAACGTGGATGTGCAAATCTTTTTTGTGAAAATTGTCTTCGCTGATGCCGAGATGTTCGGCGCGTGTGCGAACGCAGGTCAGTGCGGCGCGGGCTGATTCCTGCATCACTTCGCCGAGTTTGCCGGTCAAAGTGACGTTGCCTTTGCCTTTGACGAGCGTTGCTTCGACCTGTAAAACGTCGCCGCCGACTTCCGTCCACGCCAAACCGTTGACCAAGCCGATCTCCGATTTTCGCGCGATGTCCTGTTTGCGAAAACGAATCGTGCCGAGCAGTTCACGAACTTTTTCGGCATCAATGACGGCGCGAAATTCTTCTTTGTTATCCGATAAAACGTATTTTCTGGCGATTTTTCGCAGACACGAAGAGATTTCGCGTTCGAGATTTCTGACCCCGGCTTCGCGCGTGTAGTGACGAATCACTTCGAGAATGCCGTCGTCGGTAAATTTGACGTTTTCGATGTCGAGACCGTTGTTTTCGGCTTGTTTGGCGAGCAGATGCCTGGTCGCTATTTCGAGTTTTTCGCGTTCGGTGTAGCCCGAAAGATTCAGTATTTCCAGACGATCCTGCAACGGCGCGGGAATCGTGTGCAGGACATTTGCCGTCGCAATAAAGAAAACCTGCGACAGATCGTAATCAACGTCCAGATAATGATCGCGGAACGTGTGATTTTGTTCCGGGTCGAGAACTTCGAGCAGCGCAGCCGACGGATCGCCGCGAAAATCTCTGCCTAATTTATCAACTTCGTCGAGCAAAATAACCGGGTTAATCGTCCCGGCGCGTTTCATTAATTGAACGATTTGTCCGGGCAATGCGCCGATATATGTGCGGCGATGACCGCGAATTTCGGCTTCGTCGTGAACGCCGCCAAGCGCGAGACGGACAAATTTTCTGCCCGTTGCGTTGGCGATTGATTTTCCGAGCGAAGTTTTACCGACTCCGGGCGCACCGACGAAACACAAAATCGTGCCTTTCGGATTTTTGACCAATTGACGGACAGCGAGATATTCGAGAATGCGTTCCTTGATTTTTTCGAGACCGAAATGATCTTCGTTGAGAACTTTTTCGGCTTCAGTCAAATCGTTGATTTCTTCGCTGCGCTGCTGCCACGGCACATTTATCAGCCAATCGAGATATGTGCGCGACACCGTAGATTCGGCGGACATCGGCGGCATCGCTTCGAGCCGCGCAAATTCCTGCATCGCCTTATCTTTGGCTTCTTCGGTCATTTGAGCTTCTTCGATTTTCTTTTTCAATTCGTCGAGTTCGGCTTTATCGTCTTTGCGACCGAGTTCTTTGTGAATCGCCTTCACCTGTTCATTCAGATAGTATTCGCGCTGATGTTTGTCCATCTGCTTTTTGGTGCGCGTCTGAATCGTCCGGTCGAGTTGTCGTTTTTCAATTTCCTGTTCAAGAAAATCACAGAGTTTTTGCAGACGTTCCTGCACGGAAAAAGTTTCGAGCAAATCCTGTTTTTCGTCCACACCGATTCGCAGATGCGAACTCATCGAATCGGCAATTTGGGCGGCGGAAATTCCGCGCAGACTGGCGTGGAGCGCGTCCGTATATGAATCGGGCGAAACGCGCAAAAACTGTTCGACGAGGTTATGAATTTTCTGAATCAAGCCGTCGGTTCGATAACCCGATTCGTCAACCGACTGGATTTTGCGAACGTGCGCGTAAAACATCCCGTCGTCGTCCTGTTCGACTCTGACCGACTGTCCGCGTTCGCGTCCTTCGACGACGACCTTGATCTGCCCGTTTTCCTGTCGCTGCGCCTGCAAAATTCTGCCGAGCGTCCCGACCGTGTATATTTGTTCGGCGTTCGGTTCGTCAATCGTCGCATCGTGCTGCGTAGCGAGAAAAATATTTCGCTCGCCCGTCATCGCCTGTTCGAGAGCGCGGACGGAACTGGGGCGACCAATCTTGAACGCCACTTTGGTGAACGGAAAAATTACCACATCACGAATCGGAACCATTGGAAAACGCTTAATATCAGTAGGCATCTGGTCTGAAAATTCTTGCATATTTTTGGAATTTAACTAACAAATTCTGTTTAGTGGAATTGAAATTTCGGGTTTGTATATGTCAATTTACGCAAATTTTCCGGGTAAAGGCAATAGCAGAGCATAAAAAATTTGAGCGATCATCTTAACCCGTATTTAACTAATATGATTATTGAGAGCGTAATTTTAATTTTTAAATAATTTCTTAGAATTTTACGGGTTTTATTCGCGCAAATGTCAGCACGAAGCAGTGTTTAATATAATTGCACGGAAAATATTAAGTTGACGGGTTAATAAATTATCCGGCATTATCTACAATTTCGACAATCAAATAAACAATCTCTTCATTTTCCATTTTCCATTTTTCAAGCTGCTTCCTCAATCGGATGAACGATGTCAAAAACCGGAGTTTTGCGTTCGATCATTTCTTTGGTGACGACGATTTCCTTGATCTTCTTTTCCGACGGCAGAACATACATTGATTCGAGCAGCACGTCTTCCATAATCATCATCAGCCCGCGTGCGCCGACTTTGCGCTTAAACGCTTCGGCAGCGATAGCTTTGAGCGCACCTTCGCTGAATTTGAGCGAGACGTTATCAAATTCAAATTTGCGCTGATATTGTTTGACGAGCGCGTTTTTCGGCTCGGTTAAAATCTTTATGAGCGCGGTTTCGTCGAGTTCGTTGAGCGTGCCGATGACCGGCAGGCGACCGACGAATTCGGGAATCAGACCGTAATGAATCAAATCTTCGGGTTCGAGCTTGCCGACGGCTTCATCGTGACGCTGCTTGTGCGATTTGATGTCGGCGGAAAAGCCGAGCGATTTGTTGCGGTATCGTTTTTCGACGACTTTTTCGAGACCGATAAACGCGCCGCCGCAGACGAATAAAATATTGGTCGTATCGAGTTGGATAAAATCCTGCTGCGGATGTTTGCGTCCGCCGCCGGTCGGAATGTTGGCGACCGTGCCTTCGAGAATCTTCAAAAGTGCCTGCTGAACGCCTTCGCCCGAAACGTCGCGGGTGATCGAAGGATTGTCGTCCTTGCGGCAGATTTTATCAATTTCGTCTATATAAATAATGCCGGTTTGCGCTTTTTCGACATCATTCCCGGCAGACTGCAAAAGTCTTAAAAGTATATTTTCGACATCTTCGCCGACATATCCGGCTTCGGTCAAACTGGTCGCGTCAACGATGCAGAACGGAACACTCAGGATTCGCGCCAATGTTTGAGCGAGCAGAGTTTTGCCCGTTCCGGTCGGACCGATTAATAAAATATTCGATTTTTGCAGTTCGATGTCGGAACGGCGTTTGGCGAGTTCGAGGCGTTTGTAATGCTGATAAACGGCGACGGCGAGGCGTTTTTTCGATTCGTCCTGACCGATCACGTATTCGTCGAGAAAACTTTTTATTTCCTGCGGTTTCGGCAGCGCACTCCGCACGGCGGCGGTTTCGGTCTGCTCGTCTTCATTAATGATTTCATTGCAGATGTCTATACATTCATTGCAGACGTAAACGCCGGGTCCGGCGATCAGTTTGCGAACGTCATTCTGCGATTTTCCGCAAAACGAACAGCATAAAAGTTCTTCAGGTCGTCGAAATTGTGGCATAGATTGAAGGATGAAGGATGAAGGATGAAGGATGAAAAAATGAAGTTAAAATGGCTTTCCCGTTTTAATTCATCCTTCATCCTTCATCCTTCATCCTTTCTATTACTTGTCTCTGTGTTCGATTACTTCGTCAATCAAGCCGTATTCCTTGGCTTGCACGGGTGAAAGGATGCGGTCGCGTTCGACATCGAGTTCGACTTGTTCAAAGGACATTCCCGAATGATGCGAGAGAATTCTCGAAGTCATTTCGCGCATCCGTAAAATTTCCTCAGCCATAATCCTAATATCGGTCTGCTGTCCCGACGCTCCGCCCGACGGCTGGTGAATCAAAATCCGCGAATGCGGCAGTGCAAAACGCTTGCCTTTTGCGCCCGCCGTCAGCAGCAAAGCCGCCATCGAAGCGCATTGCCCGACGCAAATCGTCGTGACATCGTTTTTGATGAACTGCATCGTGTCGTAAATTCCCATTCCGGCGGTGATCGAACCGCCCGGAGAATTGATGTAAAGATTAATATCGCGCTCAGGGTCTTCGGCTTCGAGAAACAAAAGCTGGGCGACGATTAGATTGGCGACCTGATCGTCAATCGGTGTGCCGATAAAAATAATGCTGTCTTTTAACAGCCGCGAATATATATCGAAAGCTCGTTCGCCGCGCGAAGTTTGCTCGACTACCATTGGAACTAACATAGTTTTTCTCTCTTCGTTTCAGTTAAAATTCGTAATTTGTAAATTGTTTAAGAAAAATCTTAGCTTTTGGAAGATAAGTTGTTGAATCAACGGTCTGAAAGCCGCTTCGGTTTTTGATTTTACAACTTCTCTTCCAAAAATCAAGTTCGGATTACTCCGCCGACTTTTTTTTCTCTTTTGCAGTTTTTTTCTTTGCCGCCGGTTTATCTTCCGTTTCAGCCGTTTCTTTGTTTTCGGCTTTGGCTTTTTTTGGTTTAGATTCGTTATCTTCAACCGTTTCTGCTCTTTCCGTTTCTCCGTCAAATTCTGGCAGCGCAGTCTGTTCGTCAATCCATTCGCCTTCGGTGACTTTGGCGTTGGAAATCAAAACTTCGATAGCCTGACGTGTCCGCAGATTATTTTTGATATTTTCCGTGCCGCCGGGTTGTTTGTCGAGTGAAGCGCGAATCTCGTCGGCAGTCGCACGATAATAATCAGCCATTTTTTGCAGTTCTGCGTCTAAATCGTCGTCGCTGATTTCGATATTTTCGATTTCGGCGATCTTTTCGAGCAATAACGCGCCGCGCACATCGCGTTCGGCTTGCGTCTGCATTTGCGTGTAAGCCATCTGCACGAATTCTTTTTCGACGACGTTCAAATCAACGCCGCGCTGCTGTAAATCCTGCGCGAAATTGTTTAGTAGATTGCGAGCCTGAGATTCGACTAAAGATTTCGGAATCTCGACATCGTGTTTTTCGATAAATTGGGCAATCGCCTCGTTTCGCAAACGCGCGTCGGCATCTGCGTCGGCGTGTTTTTGCAGGTCTTCGCGGGTTTTCGTCCGCAAATCGTCAACCGTTTGATGTTCTTCATCGAGACTTTGCGCCCATTCGTCATTGAGTTCCGGCGTTTCCATCGTGCCGACCGATTTAACTTTGGCTTTATAATGCACGGTTTTCCCGGCGAGCGCGGGCGAAGTAAAATCCGCCGGATATGCGACCGTAAATTCCTTGTCTTCATCCGGCGAAACCCCAAGCAGATTATCGGTAAACGAATTTTCGATGCTCTCGTCGCCGAGCGGAATTTCTAAATCTTCGGCTTTGATCGGTTCGGCATTCGGTTCGCCTTCAAACGTGCCTTCGATGTCAACAATCACCGTATCGCCCAACTGCGACGGACGATCCTCGACCGGAATCAACGCCGCCTGTTCTTCTAAGCGATGCTTGATAAAATCTTCGATTTCCGCATCTTCGACCGGCTTGACGCGGCGCGTCAGTTCGAGATTTTTGTATTCGGGCGCAGGAATTTCCGGCATCACCTCGACGTGAACGTGCAGCGAAATCGGCTCTGAACCGTTCAATTTAACCGCATCGTGATCGTCCAGATGCAATTGCGGTTCGACGAGCGGCTGCAAATCGTGTTCTTCGATAGCGGCGGAAACGGCTTTCGGGACGATTTCCTGCAAAACTTCATTATTGATTTCATCTTTATAACGAACACGCACGACATCGAGCGGCGCATTGCCTTTACGAAATCCGGGAACGACGGCGGCACGCGCATATTTCTGGCTGACTTTGCCGTAAGCATCTTTAATAGTATTTGCGTCAATTTCAACGCTGATTTCCTTCTCGGTCGAAGAAATTTCTTTCAATTCTGTTTTCATCTAAATAATTGTTTTTAAAAAGCCCGTCAGAATTTCTCGACGAACATTTGTTTTGGATTCAAGATTCAAAATTCAAGATTTAAGATTCAAAAATAAAAATTAATCTTGAATTTGAAATCTTAAATCTAAAGATATGCCGAGAGCGAGACTCGAACTCGCACGGATTTCTCCACTGGCTCCTAAGACCAGCGTGGCTACCAATTACACCATCTCGGCAAAATAGTTGTGCAAAAATCAGTCAAACTTGAATTTATCGGATTTGGAAACGATTGTCTAGCACGTCATATTTCACGATTCTTGTATTTTTTTTATAGTTGACAGAAATTTTTCAGAGTTTCTGATATTTGCAGAAAGTATAATAGATAAGGATCAAATTAAATTTTTGGAGTGCGGGAACTCTCGTTTGAAGTTGAATTGATATTTAAGAGTGACAAATTATTCCAAATTCAAAAACTCTAAACTCTTTACTGCTTTTACTCTGCAATTCCGGCACTCTGCGAACTATTTTTTGCTTCGACGTTTTGCTGCCTTGCCCGGCGGCGGTTTGCCGCGTTCGCCCCAATAATAAAATCTCACCACGAGCGCGTAAAAAATCGTCACGGTGATGCCCATCACAATTGTAATCAGGATAATTTTATTGAAAGGCGACATCGTGTGAAAATTTATTTGGGCAGATATTTGCGTTTGTATTCTTCGAGAGTGCGGTCGTGTTTTTCCATATCAACAATCACCGGCTGAGGCTGACTGCTTAACTGTGGTCTTTCAGGCTCGCTTTTCAGCAATTTGTAACCGTAATAACCGCCGCCCGCCAATGCGCCGAGGACGATCACATAAAAGAGCGCGGAATATAAAAAGCTGAAAATTCCCAATGCAATCAAAATCACGGCGATTGCACCGACAACGGCGAGAATGGTTTTTAGCATTTTCATTTGTTTACCTCTTTATACATCATAAATAATTGTCCGGGTTTCTCAAAATCAATGCAAAATCGTATAATCCGAATTTGTCTTGTGACTCAAGATTCAAAATTCAAGATTCAAGATTCAAGATTTGTGATTTGAGATTTCGACTCTACTACTGATTTCTGATTTCTGACTACTGTTTTCAATCTACTATTTACTAACTACTATCTATGCCACAAGTTACGGTTCGGGAAGTTGCCGACAATCTAAATGCCGAGTTAAACGATTCAAATAATGATTTGATTGTCACGGATGTGACGCACGATTCGCGTCAGGCGGGAAACGGTTCGCTGTTTGTAGCGGTGCGCGGTTTGACGGTTGACGGGCATCGTTTTGTTGAAGATGTGATGCGGCGCGGCGCGGTCGGTATAATTTCCGAACTCGAAATGCCCGAAGATTTTCACGGCGCGTGGCTCAAGGTTGCGGATGCGCGGCAGTCGCTCGCCAAAGCCGCCGCCGTCATCAACGCTAATCCTTCGCACGAATTAAAACTCGTCGGCATCACCGGCACGAATGGCAAAACGACGACAACTTATTTATGTTTCGCGCTTGCCGAAGCCAACGGCGAAAAACCCGCAATGCTGACGACGGTCGAATACCGCATCGGCGAAAATTCCAAACCCGCGATTCGGACGACACCCGAAGCATCCGACACCAATCGCTTCCTGCGCGAGGCTTTGGACGAAAACTGCAAAATGGCGGTGATGGAAACATCTTCGCAGGCGATTGATTTGCGTCGTTGCGACTGGCTGCGATTTAAGACGGCGATTTTTGCTAATCTGACGCGCGATCATTTGGATTATCACCTGACGATGGAAAATTATTTCGACGCGAAAAAGAAACTTTTCGACGGTCGTCTGGGCGAAAAACCGGAATTTTCGATTATCAATATTGATGATGAATGGGGCGCGAAATTAGCCGCCGAATTGCGAAGCAGCGGTCAAAATGTTATCACTTTCGCGCAAAATAACGCGGCGGATTTAACGGCGGAAAATATCGAAGTTTCGCTGCTCAAAGGCACTTCGTTTGACCTGAAAACACCGCAGGGCAATCGCCGCGTCGAATCGCCGCTCGTCGGAAAACCGCACGTTTATAATATGCTTGCGGCAACAGCTTCATCGCTTTCGCTCGGTTATGATCTCGATAAAATCGTGATTGGATTAAAAACCTGCGCCGGTGCGCCCGGACGATTCGAGAGAGTCGAACACGAAGGCAATTTTGCGATTGTCGTTGATTACGCGCATTCGGACGACGCGCTTTTGAATACCTTGAAAACCGCCAAAGATTTGACGAAAGGCAGAATCATCACCGTTTTCGGCTGCGGCGGCGACCGCGATAAAACCAAACGCGAACCGATGGGCGAAATAGCGGGCAGATACAGCGATTTGGCGATTGTCACGAGCGACAATCCGCGCACCGAAAACCCTTTGCAAATCATCGCCGAAATCGAAAAAGGTCTGGAAAAAACCAGTTGCCCGTTTTTAATTATCCCCGACCGCCGCGAAGCAATTCAACAGGCGATTGCCAAAGCCAAAGAAAATGATGTCGTGCTGATCTGCGGCAAAGGTCACGAAACCTATCAAATTATCGGCAGCGACAAATTTCACTTCGACGACCGCGAAATCGTTCTCGAAGCTCTGCATTAGAAAGAGGAACGCGAACTTTCCAGTTCGCGTGTAAAAATTAAAAACCGACAGGTGCATTTTACATTTGCTTGTATAAAATGAAAGCGACACGCGAACCGGAAAGTTCGCGTTCCTTTTTACTTTTTCTTTTTGACAAGTTCAACGATGAATTTATCTATAAAATCCTGCTGTGATTCGCTCAGTTCGATAAATCTAACGGCAAAACCGATTTCAAAAACGTGATTGACGACTTCGCTTAAAAACTGCACTTTCATCCCGTCGCTCAAGGGGAGAAATAATTTAATATTTTCGTTGTCTTCAACTTCGCCCGAAGACAGCACGAAACAGCCTTCGTAGCTGATGTCGCTGACGATTCCTTTTTTTCTGCCGACCAAACCTTCCCATTCGATGTCAATATTGACGCTGAATCTTTCAAATGCGCGGCGGTCGCGTCCGCTTCGTCTGTCTATAATCGCCATTTTAATCCTCAGTATGAAGTTTTTTTCTGCCCGTCAAATAGAAATAAACGGGTAATCCGAGCAAAATCAGGAAAATTCCCGTTAACGCCTGCGTCGGTGCGGTAATCACGGTATTTATCAAAAGCCAGCCGGCAACCAATAAGAATAGAATCGGTACGATTGGAAAACCGAATGCGCGGTAAGGTCTTTCCGAATCGGGATATTTTTTCCGAAAAACAAAAATCGTCGAAGTCGCCAGCGCGTAAAAAATCCACGAACCGAAAATCACATAATCGGTCAGAGTATCGAACGAACCTGACAGCGCAAGCAGACACGCCCAGATTCCCTGCACGACCAGCGCGATTATCGGAACGCGTGTGCCGCTCGAAAGTCTGCCCATCGGTTCAAACATCAAACCGTCCTGCGCCATCGCATACGGCACTCGTGCGCCCGTCAAAATTGAAGTATGGAGCGTTCCGATTGACGAAAGCATCAAGCCGACCGTAAACAGCGCGACGGCGAAACCCGTGCTGAAGGTTTTCAAATCGCCGCCGAAAAAACGCGAAACGACTTCTTTGGCGACCGATGAATCTTTGGAAACCGACGCAATCGTCGTCGGATCGAGAATGTAAAAATAGGCGAGATGAACAAAAACATAGAGAAAAATAATTAAAATCGTGCCGCCGATCAGCGCAAGCGGAATGTTTCTTCCCGGATTTTTTATTTCACCGGCAACCAGCGTCAGATTATTCCAGCCGTCATAACCCCACAATGCGCCGAGCATCGCCGCGCCGAATCCGCCGATAAACGTGTAATCCGCCGAGCCGAATTTGACCGCGCTTGACACGCCTTCACACGTTCCGCCCGTGTTCATCAGCGAAAAATGAGCGAATGTGCCGCCCGTTACAAAGACAAACGCGCCGATGCCGACTCCGCCGATCAGCAGAATCTTGACGACCGTTAAAACCGTCGCAATTCTTCCGCTCAAGGCGACCGACGCGCAGTTGATCGTCGTGAAAATAACAATCATCATGACCGCGATAATTTGCAGCGAAGTCAATTCAAACGGCAGACCGAAAATATCCGTCTTGAATAAAGTCTGCTTTAACTTACCGTCGAGAAAATCATTCAGCCCGATTGCAAAAACGACTGCCACCGAAGCCTGTGCGCCGGTTTTGCCGACGAAAATCAGCATCCAGCCGTAAAGAAAGCTCCAGACGCGCCCGTATGCATCGCGCAGAAAAACATATTCGCCGCCCGCTTCCGGCTTCATCGCCGAAAGTTCCGCGTAGGTCAGCGCACCGGCAAGCGACAAAATTCCGGCGGCAATCCAAGCGATCAAAACCCACGTCGGACTGCCCAGATTACACGTCATCACCCGCGCTTTCAAAAAAACGCCCGTGCCGATGACGTTGCCGATAATAATCGAAACTGCCGCCAGCAATCCGAGCGCACGAACCAGTGTGATTTTTTCTTTCTGCATAAATTTATTGCATTTGGCTGGAAAAACCGAAAATATTCTCTTTTCGATTCGATGTTTTTCGTTTTATCAAAATATCATTTCAACTGTTTTTTTGATAATCGAAACGCGAAAACTTTTTTTTGGGATGTTTTTTCAAGTTTTGAAAATCACGCTCGTAATTTATTTTCGATATGCTAACATCATTTTTTTTGTGGAAATAAAAGTAAAACATCTCGATTTGGAAATTTCGTCGGAGAAATTGGTTGACGGTTTGCTTCAACAAACTTTCGTCGAAAACATCTTTCTACTCGATAGCTGCGCGGTCGGTTATCTCGAATCGCGTTTCCTGATCGCGGGCATCAAACCTTTGCAAACACTTGAATTAAGTCATTCTGATTCTCAAAAAACGTCCGATCAATTGGATGAGATTTTAGAGCGAACAAATCTTTTCAAATTTTTGACGATTTCATATAATTTCGGCTTGAAAATTCAAAATATTTCCAGTTTTGAACATCTCACGAAAAATATTTTCGAGCCTGACGTTTTTGTTTCGATATTCGACAGCCTGATTATTTACGATTATCAAACGCATAAAATTTCATTGGTTGGTAATGAAACAAAATTCACGGATTTACAGAATATAATTCAAGATTTTTCAGTTTATGAACCGACATTTTACGAGATTGAAAATTTGCCGCAAACAAAACTTTCAACCAATTTAACCAAGTCGCAATATATTTCAAAAATCAGCGAAATAAAAGAAGAAATTCGTCGCGGAAATACTTATCAAACAAATCTGACTCAGCAATTTCGTGCGGATTTACCTGAAACGCTGAACGCCCAAATCATTTTTAGACGCTTGCGAACCGAAAATCCCGCACCGTTTTCGGCGTTTATTCAAAGGAAAACTTCGACCGTCGTTTCATCTTCGCCCGAAAGATTTTTTAAGATTAGTTACGAAACCGCCGATTTAAAATCCGATAGTAATTACCAAAATTCCAATTTAATAATCGAAACTTCGCCGGTCAAAGGCACTCGACCGCGAGGAAAAACAATGTCGGAAGACAGCAAATTGCAGAATGAACTGTTAAATTCAGAAAAAGACCGCGCCGAAAATCTGATGATCGTTGATTTGCTCCGAAACGATCTCGGTCGCGTCTGCGAATTCGGGACGGTTTCCGTCGAAAAACTTTGTCAATTGGAAATTCATCCGACGCTCGTTCATCTCGTTTCAACGGTCAAAGGCGCGTTGAAATCCGGTGTCAAATTTTCGGAAATACTACAAGCTGTTTTCCCGTGCGGCTCGATCACCGGCGCACCGAAAATCAGCACAATGAAAATCATCGAATCTCTCGAAAATGTGCCGCGAAATCTTTCGATGGGCGCAATCGGTTTCTCTTTTGCAAATGTTGAATTTCCTGCTTATGACGAAATGAATTCCAATCTCGACAGGCTTTTTCAGACGGTTTGCGATTTTTCAGTCTCCATTCGGACGATGACAATCGCCGAAAATCAAGCGTTATTTAATGTCGGCGGCGGCATCGTAATTGACAGCGAACCCGAAAGCGAATACGACGAAATGCTCACGAAAGCCAAAGCGTTGTTGAATTCATTAAATAGTAGAAGTGATTATTGAGGTTCGGATGATTTAATTGTCTTAAAAATAATATAAACGTCAGTTGATTTTTTTCTCGCAAGCATAACAATCTTCATAAAATTTTAGAAATTATGGAACAAATAATTCATTTCGGTGTCTAAATCCTTGACCAAAATAAACTCGAGGAGATTTTTTATGACCAAACCGAATTTAAACGTCACGCCGCTGATTGATATTTTGTTGGTTTTGCTGATTATTTTTATGGTAATTTCGCCGCTCAAACCCGGTAGTTTTAAAGCTAAAATTCCTGCCGAACCGAAAAATGAAACGCCTGATCAGCCAAACGGCGACACGCTGGTTGTTTCGCTCGATGCCGATTCCAATCTCAAACTTAACAATTTAGACATTTCCGGCAATGCCGACGACGCGCATCAATTAACCGAAAAACTGCAAAATGTTTTTGCCGAGAGAAAAGCGAACGGCGTGGCTGCTCAGAATCTGAATTTGTCGGCTGAATTCGGCTCAAAAGACGGCATTGAAAAAACGGTTTTTATTAAAGCCCCGAAGAAATTTGAATACGGCAAAGTCGTCAAAGTGATTGATGCCGTCAAACTTTCCGGCGCAAGTCCGATCAGTTTGCAGATTGATGATTTGCGTTGAGGCTTTGGTTAAGTCTTGGTTCTGATTGCCGTTCCGCCATTTGAATATGTTATAATCGGCGAGGTTAGAGTTGGCTTTTAACCGATATTTTCTTACCGTTCAGTTTGTCAAATGGCGGATTATTATCAGATTTTGAAAGTCTCGAACAAGGCTTCAAACCAGGAAATCAAATCAGCTTACCGCCGTCTCGCGCGGAAACTTCATCCCGATGTCAACGGCGGTTCGGAAGATACCGCGCGTGAATTTGCCGCGATTGCCAAAGCGTATGAAATTATCGGCAATCCGCAAAATCGCGCCGATTACGACCGCAAACTGCTCGATTCGCAGTATAAAATCAACGCCGACGGTTCGGTTTTCAATTCGCAAAATCAACACGCCCGTAAATGGCGGCAACGCGCCTACGAAAAACGCTACAACGACATTATTGACCGGATGATCGCCGACGAACGCCGCGAAACTCTGGCGTTTCAAAAAGCGATTTTCCCGACGGTCGCGCTCTTTTCTTCGACGCTGATTGTGGCAGTTTTCAAGCCGGTTTTTTTCGCTAATTCGGCGATTATCGGGAAAATAGTTTTTATTTCGCTTTTCGTGGTCAGCTTGATTCACATCGCCAGCCGCGTCAAAGCCGGTTTTGAACGATACACATACAATGACGAAGCGATTCACGATGCGATTTTGGCGGGCGAAGAACCGGAATCCAAACCGTATTCGAGAGCGGCGGCGATCTCTTTTTTGTTGTTCGGAACAGCGGTTTGTCTGGGAATCGGGCTTTTGATCGGAAATTTTTTCGCAACCCAGATCACGACTTCGATGCCGGGATTTTTCTCGGCTTCGCTCAATTTCGAGTTTATTTTTTATCCGCCGGTGGTAGTTTTGCTGGTTGACGGGATGCACGCTTTCGCTTCGCATCTGGAAAATTCTGCGACTTGACAAACACCGTTTGCAAACCTATACTCTAGAATTTCGTTGACAACGGGAAAAGTTAATTTTTATTCGAGGAATCTAATGGCAAATCATAAATCAGCCGTCAAACGCATCAGACAAACCGTCAAGAAAAACGCGGTCAACCGCAATAACCGCAGCAAACTGCGAACGCAAATCAAAAAATTGCGCTCCGCGCTTGCCGGCAATGATCAAAATCAATCAACCGAACTTCTCAATCCGACGATTTCGGTCATTGATAAAATGGTCAATAAAGGAATTTTACACAGAAACGCCGCTGCCCGACACAAATCGCGCCTGACGCGACACGTTGCGACAACTGCTGCGGCAAAATAGTTTTTTTCATCCGACACTCATAGTTTTCTCCTTTTAATTGCGGAAACAAACCTTAAGCAAGTTTGTTTCCTTTTTTTATTTAAATCGCAAAATGTTGTAATTTCGGTGTAGAAATAAAAATCAAATACGCAGGCAAGCATAATTTTCGAGTTTTTACGAAAAGTTCAGAGTCCCGTCTCGAGACGGCATTTTCGCTGCGCTTCGCCGGCGAAGCCGCCTGAAGGCGGGACTCTAAACGAAAACCAAAATGTTGCATTGCCTTTGCTCATTTGCATAATTTAAATTCAATGAACAGAAACGGCGGTTATAAATACTACGATTTGATTATGGCGGCGTTTGTCGCCGTGTTACTTTGTTCAAATTTGATCGGCGTTCAAAAAGTTTCATACATTAATCTGCCTTTTTACGGACAATATATTTTCGGGACGGGCGTTTTATTTTTCCCGATCAGTTATCTGTTCGGCGATGTTTTAACCGAAGTTTACGGTTATGCGCGTTCGCGGAAAGTGATCTGGGCAGGTTTCGGCGCACTAATTTTCGCGTCGCTGATGGCTTTTGCCGTGACTTCTCTGCCTGCCGCCAAAACGATGTCTGCCGAACAGATTTCCGCCGTCAATTCGATTTTCGGGCAAACGTGGCGCATCGTTTCGGCTTCGCTGACGGCTTTCTGGTTCGGCGAATTCGTCAATTCGTTCGTGCTGGCGAAAATGAAACTGTGGAGCAACGGAAAACGGCTCTGGACGCGCACAATCGGTTCGACCGTCGTCGGCGAAATTGCCGACTCGTTAATATTTTACCCGTTGGTTTTTTACGGAATTTGGTCAAATGAACAACTTATCAGCGTGATGATCGGCAATTATTTTCTCAAAGTTTTGTGGGAAATTCTGGCGACACCTTTGACTTATTTGATCGTCAATTTCCTCAAAAAAGCCGAACACGAAGACTATTTCGACACCGACACCGATTTTAATCCGTTCACACTTAAAACTTGATTTCCGCATACATCGTAACGATTCGATTTGGTAAAATTTGAATAGTTTTTATATCTGTCTCAAACTTCGTATGAAAATTTCAATCAACACGCCGTTAATCGAACTTTCAAATTTTGAACCCGCCAATTTATCGGCGGCGATGGCGCGTAAACTGGCTCTCGCGGCGGCGGCGTTTGCTTTTAAGACGGATTTGACCGAGGCGACCGTCGAAGACCTTTTGAATTATTTCCCGATGCGCTATGAAGACCGCTCGAATTTTATTCAGATTGACGAAATTTATGACGGTTTGGAAGCGTCAGTCGAACTTTATGCGAGAGTTTCCGGCGGTTTCAAGGTCGGTAAAAATCGCGGACCGAAAGCTCCGCCGCTCTTTATTTTTGAAATCACCGGCGGCGATGCCGAACGAACGCGCAAGCCGGTCGTCGTCTGGTGGTTCATTTCGGGCAAAGCGGCGTTTAATATCGTCAATTACTGGCAGAAAAAATTTGAACGCGGCACACGTTTTGTCGCCTACGGGAAATGGGAATGGGACGGACGCAAAAACACATATTCGCTGCGGCTTGCCAAACCCGACGAACTGGAAATTTTGCCCGAAGCCGCCGATTATGATGAATTCGGTTTATTGAAAAATCTCGACGATGATTCGACAGTCAAAACCGACATCAACCAATCCGATGATGAATTTTCCGACGACGATCTCGATCCGCGTCTGGCGATGATTCATTCCGGTCGTCAAGTTCCGATTTATCGTAAATTCGGTCAGTTTCAAACTAAAAGACTGCGCGAAATTGTATTTTCCATTCTCGAAAATCTGGAAAAATCATCTGTCGTAGAAACTCTGCCCGATGATTTGGTCAAGCGGCAAAAACTCATCAGCCGTTTCGAGGCTGTCAAGCAGATTCATTTTCCGCCCGAAAATTCAAATATCGCCGATTATGATTCAGCCCGCAGCCAAGCGCATCGGCGTTTGATTTTCGAGGAATTTTTCTGGGTTTCATTTGCGCTTCAACTCAAACGCGGCGAACGGACGCAGGAACCGAAAGGCACAATTATCGAAATTACCGAAAATACGCGCGGACGTTTGCAAAAACTTTTGCCTTTCACTCTCACCGGGGCGCAGGATCGCGTCGTCAAACGCATTTTTGACGATATGCAGTCGAACGCGCCGATGAACCGCTTGGTGCAGGGCGATGTCGGCAGCGGCAAAACGATTGTCGCGTTCTTAGCGATGTTTGCCGCGATGGAAAACGGTTATCAAACCGCGCTGATGGCTCCGACCGAAATTCTCGCCGAACAACACGCCCGCAACGCCCGCAAAATTTTCGCCGATACGCCTTATCGGGTTGATTTGCTGACCGGCAGCCTTAAAGCCGCCGAAAAACGCAAAGTGCAGACCGACCTTGCAAACGGCGATATACAGGCGATTATCGGCACACACGCGATCATTCAGGATGCCGTCGAATTTGAAAAATTGGGTTTGGCGGTGGTTGACGAACAGCATCGTTTCGGCGTTCTGCAACGCGCCGAACTTCGCGCTCGCGGTTACAATCCCGATATTCTCGTGATGACCGCGACACCGATTCCGCGCAGTCTGGCGATGACGGTTTACGGCGATTTGGACGTGTCGGTGATTGATGAACTCCCGCCCGGACGAACGCCGGTTAAAACCGTCGTCGTCGGCGAAGACCAGCGCGGCGGCGTTTATAAAGGCATCGAACGCGAAATCAATCTCGGTCGTCAGGTTTATATCGTCTATCCTTTAATTGAAGAATCGGAAAAAATTGATTTGAGAGCCGCGACGAAAATGTATGAAGAACTGTGCGAAAAAATTTTCCCGCAATATCAAATCGGTCTGCTGCACGGCAAGATGAAAACGCACGAAAAAGAAGCGATTATGCAGGATTTTATCGCCAATAAAAATCAGATTCTCGTTTCGACGACGGTCATCGAAGTCGGCGTTGACGTGCCGAACGCCAGTTTGATGATTATCGAACACGCCGAACGGTTCGGTTTGTCGCAGCTTCACCAGCTTCGCGGACGAGTCGGGCGCGGCGCGGAACAGTCTTTCTGCGTTTTGTTGACCGGCGACAAAAAAACCGCCGTCGCCCGCGAACGACTCGGCATTATGGAAGAAACGACCGACGGTTTCCGCATCGCCGAAAAAGACCTCGAAATTCGCGGTCAGGGCGAAATTCTCGGCACACGGCAATCAGGCGTTCAAACATTTAAAATCGGCAATATTATTCGTGATTTGGAAATTCTTGAAGAATCACGCAAAGAAGCCGAATATTATCTGACTTCGCGCAAACTGACACAGGAAACTTCAATGCTTGTCACAATCGTCAAAAACGATCCGCGTTTTCAACTTGCCGGAATCGGATAAATTCAGAGTTCAAAAATTAAATTCAATTTCGGAATTTGTTATTTGTCATACATTGGGTTTATATTTTATTTGAAAGTTTGCTTTTGAATCAGCTATTAACTGTCAGCAAATTTTTTTGAAAATTCTTTTATTCAGTCATCTCACGCCGAATTTCTAATTTCAACAAAATTTCCTGCCACTAATAACTCTCAATCGAATTTTTGTAAGTTTATTTGAGATACTTTTCACAAATAAGGATGAATAATCATGGATAACCAAAGACCGACAGACAAACCATATCAGCCTCGAAAATTTCAGGATAACCGAAATCAAGATAATCGCAGTCAGGACAACCGCAATCAAGACAATCGCAATCAGGATAATCGTCCCAGAGATAATTCGGGTTTTCGTTCCAACAACAATCCAAACAATCAAAATCAGCCACGCGAAAATAATGACCGATTTCAGCCGCGTCCGGGCGGATTCAAACCGCGCGAAGGCAGCGAACCGAATCAAAACCGCGATAACCGGAGCAATTTTCCGCCTCGTCAAGGGCAGGATAATCGTAATTTCCGGGACAATCGCAGCGGCGATCCGCGAGATAATCGGGGCGGGCAGAGCAATTACCGACCGAACACCGGCGGCGGCGGCGGCGGATTTCAGCCGCGTCCGGCAGGAAAATTTCAGCCGCGCGGGAAATTTCAACCCGGCGGAAAACCTTCCCCGAAATGGAAGATTGAAGACGACATCAAAATCGTCTCCGAAAAACAAATTACCGACGGCAAACACAAAGGCAAATATCTGAAAAATTCGGTTTCCCCTAAATCCCGGATTACTGTCAGACGCATTCGTGAAGCGATGTTTAAAATTTTGAGCCGCAAGGTTCGCGCCGGCAGAGTTTTGGATTTGTGCGCCGGTTCGGGAACAATCGGTATCGAAGCCATTTCGCGCGGAGCAATCACGGCAACTTTTGTTGAAAAATCTTCTAAAATGTGTTCTTTTATCAAAGCCAATTTAAAAGATTTGGAGATCAAGGAAGGTCACGGCAATGTCGTCGAGATCGAAGCCGCACCGTTTTTAACGCAGGTTTCAAGACGCAAACGCAACTGGGACATCGTCTATCTCGATGTAACCCCGGATGAAGGTTACGATGAAATATTAGGGATTTTAAGTCGCGGAGTTTCGCTTGCACCGAAAGGAGTTTTGGTCATCGAGCATCCGTCGGAAGTATTTTTGCCCGAAAAATCAGGCGTTCTAAGACGTTGGAGAGTCGTCGCGCAGGGCGACCGTGCGATTAGTTTTTTTGAAAGAGTCTGATTTCGGTAAAACTTTTATTGCGGTTATAATAAAAATTTTCGATTAGGTTTGCAGAAACCAAACAAAATTTTTATTATCACCGCAATTTTTTATGCGTATTATTTCCGGCATTTACGGCGGCAGAACATTAAAAAACCCCGCCGATAATAAGATTCGCCCGACTTCAGACCGCTTGCGCGAAACGCTTTTTAATATCATCAATCCGCAAATCAACGATTCGACCGGATTTCTCGATCTCTGCGCCGGAACAGGCGCGGTCGGTATCGAAGCGATTTCGCGCGGTGCAGGTTTCGCCTGCTTTGTTGATAAATCGCGGCGTTCCTGTGCTTTGATCGAAGAAAATCTCGATTTGCTCGGTGTTCCCGAATCGAATTCTAAAGTTTTATGTCTCGCAGCGGAAAATTTTGTCAGCCGTCAAAATGACACACCGTGGGACATAATCTATTTTGATCCGCCGTATTCGAGCGATTATAATTTGGTGCTGATCGAATTTGTCAGCGGTCAGAACAATTTGCTGAGTGATGGCGGATTGTTAATCGCCGAACACCACGCCAAAACCGTTTTACCTGATTCACTCGGCGAACTGCGCCGTTGGCGGATCGTCAAACAAGGCGAAAATTATTTGAGTTTTTATGAGAAAAACTAATTGCCGTAAGATTTAAATTACATCCCATTAAAACTCGATGACAATTTTCGTTTGGATTTTACTTTGCCTGATTTGGGGAACGACCTGGATTTTTATCAAATTCGGTTTGGCTGATTTGCCGCCGATCAGTTTTGCCGCTTTTCGATTCGCGTCGGCAATTTTGATTCTCGCGCCGATTATCAAACTTCAAAAACTCAAATTTCCGCACACGAAAAAAGAATGGAAATTAATTGCTCTGACCGGAATTTTGCAGTTTGCGCTCAACTACAGCGCGGTCTTTTGGAGTGAACAATACATTTCATCCGGTTTGGCGGCGGTTTTGCAGGCGATGATAACTGTTTTCGGTCTGGTTTTGGCGTGGATATTTTTGCCTTCCGAAAAGATCACGAAATTAAAAATCGCCGCTGTATTATTGGGAATTGTCGGTGTTGCCGTCATATTTTTCGATCAACTGCACGTCCGCAACTGGTTCGGTTTCATCGCCTGCACAGCTATCGTCGGCGGATCATACGCCGCAGCGCAGGCTTCGATCTTGATTAAAGCCAAAGCCGCCGATATTCATCCGGCAAGTCTGGTTTTCGGGCAAATGCTCTGTGCGCTTCCCTTTTTGATTATTTACGGGTTATCTGTCGAGGGCAACCCGTTAAATTTTCATTGGACGCTGCAAGCGGTGATTTGTCTGGCTTATCTGACAATTTTCGGAACGATTATCGCTTTTTGGCTCTATTATTGGCTGCTTAACAAGGTCGAATCTACTAAAGCGATGATGATTTCGCTGGTGACACCGCTAATTGCAGTTATGGTAGATTGGTTTTTTTTAGGCGAAACACTGCCGAGACAGACTCTTTTCGGCGGATTTTTAATTATTATGAGTATCGGACTGATTGTTTTTCGGGGTAAAAAAGCGGAAAATTTGAAATTGAAATAAATATTATGTTTTTCAAATTTACGACCGCCGGAGAATCTCACGGCAAATCATTAATCGCCGTCATTGAAGGAATGCCCGCCGGTGTCGAAATTGATGTTGACGCAATTAATCACGAATTATGGCGGCGGCAGCAAGGCTACGGGCGCGGCGGACGGATGAAAATCGAATCCGACCGCGCTGAAATTTTATCGGGCGTTCGGCATGGCAAAACTCTCGGTTCACCGATTGCACTCGCTATCGAAAACCGTGACTTCGTTCATTGGCAGGAAGTGATGTCGAGCGAAAAACTCGAAGTTCAGCCGAAAAATCCGCGTCTTGTCACCCGTCCGCGACCCGGACACGCCGATCTTCCCGGCGGACAAAAATTTCAAACCCGCGATCTCCGCGACATTCTCGAACGCGCCTCCGCCAGAGAAACCGCCGCCCGCGTCGCCTGCGGCGCATTTGCCAAACAACTGTTACAAAATTTCCAAATCGGAATCAAATCTCACGTTATCAGACTCGGCAATGTGCCTGAAAAAGATTTGGAAAAAAGTTGGGACGAAATTTCGCAGATTTCTGAAAATTCACAGTTAAATTGCGCTGATGCAAAGGCTGAAATAGAAATGATTAAATTGATTGATACGGCTAAAGCAAACGGCGACACACTCGGCGGTATTTTCGAGGTCGTGGCGAAAAACGTCTGCGTCGGTCTCGGTTCGCATACGAGTTGGAGCGAAAAACTCGACGGCAGAATCGCGCAGGCTGTCATGTCAATTCAAGCCGTCAAAGCCGTCGAAATCGGTGAAGGAGTGCAAAATGCGGCGCGGTTCGGTTCGGCGGTTCACGACGAAATATATTTTTCGGGCGATCAGTTTTCGAGAACATCGAATCGCGCAGGCGGACTCGAAGGCGGTATTACCAACGGCGAAGAGCTTCGTGTTCGCGGTTATCTCAAACCGATTGCGACACTCAAAAAACCTTTGCATTCGGTTGATATTGCATCAAAAAAAGAAGATTTAGCCGCATTTGAACGCTCGGATGTGACCGCCGTTCCCGCCGCCGGGGTGATTGGCGAAGCAATGTTGGCGATGGTTCTCGCCAATTCGATGCGCGAAAAATTCGGCGGCGATTCGATTGATGAAATGCGTCGCAATTTTACTGCTTACAACGAATCGTTGAAGAAATATTAATATTTACTGACGGGAACTTTCTAAGATTTTCGGCATCAAATAGATTGTCAACTTAAATCACAAGACAATTTTGGAGACTATAATTATGAAAATCCACCTTTTCTTTTTTTCGCTTTTTATATTTTTTGTTGTCCAAATCTCCGCACAGAAAATTGAAAAACCGACTTTTACGTCTCAGAAACCGACGGTTGACCAGATGAATCTGATTAACCGGGGAATTCAACTTCACGATCATAATAGTTTTGGTGAAGCGATTGCTCTTTACCGTCAGGTATTGAAAGAAAATCCTGACTGCACACAGGCGATGTATGAACTTTCCTACTCGCTTTTTTCGTCCGGGCAAACCGAACAGGCTCTGCAAACCGCTCTGCAAGGCACAAAATACAAAGCCGCCGAACTGCCTTTGTTTTATCAAAGCATCGCAAATTATCTCGACGATGCAGGTGCGCCGGACAAAGCCGTTAAAATCTATCTCGACGGCATAAAAATTCTCGAAAATGAGCGCAGTTATCCTGTCGGTCTGTCCAGTTTGTATTACAACCTCGGCATCAGCTATTACCGGCAGAAGAAAATAAAGGAAGCCCGTGAAATTTTCAAAAAATCCGTTTCACATAATTTTGCTTATCCGAGTCCGAATTATTTACTGGCGACGCTGTTCGCCGACAACGGTTATCGAATCCCGTCACTTTTAGCTGCGACGCGGTTGATTTCGCTCGAAGTCGGAACGGATAGAACAACTCTATCAATCAAAATATTCAATAATGCGCTGCTTGGCGGCGCGAAGAAATCTCCGAATTCAAACGATATAACGATTTTTTTCGATCCGAACGAACCGAAAGACGAAGGCGATTTCAGCGGCAGTTCATTGTTGCTCGGCTTGATCGGAGCAACCGTTCCTGACGCTAAAGAAAATAAAAATCTCTCGGAAGATGAAATTTATATTAAAAAAATCGATACTTTGATTGATTTGGTAACAAGCGACAAAAAAAATCAAAATACATTTGTCGGAAAAACTTATTTCCCATTTTTGAGAGCTTTGAAATCACAAGGTTACACCCCGATTCTCGGACGATTGATTCTCGAACAAACCGGCAGCCGGACCGCGCATCAATGGATTTTGGAAAACAACGGGAAAGTTATTGATTTTCTCAAATGGTCAAAAACATTTCAGCCGGTATAAATTCAAAATTGAAAAGGCAATTCAATTATTTTTGTGTGCGGAGCGTTTATTTAATTGCGCTCCGCAATTTTTACTTTTTGACGATTTTGATAATTACGCTAAATTTACTCTTTCTGAACGGCTGCAATATTCAAGATTCCAATTCACCGAAATTGACTGATACCGTGGAAAAAAAGCCGATTCAAATACCCGACAAATATTAAAAGACAATCTCGAATCTCGAACCTTTTTTTTTCAAAATGAACAGTCCGCAACCGGACGAATGGCTTGCTTCGTTTAATGAAACAGGACAAACATTTGGAGAATATCTCAATGAAAATCCGAATAAGCCGACTGCCGAAAGAAACATTTTATACGTTCAGCCATTGGGAAAATTAAACGGACAGGAAATGCAGATTCTTAATAAAACGGCAGAATTTCTGCATCTGTTTTATAATTTGCCTGTCAAACTTTTGCCTGAAAAAAACTTTCTACTGCCTTTACAGTTAAAAAATCGCCGGCTTAATCCGTTCGGAGTAAATGAGCAGGTCAAAACGGGTTTCATCCTAAACGAACTTTTATTACCTGATTTGCCGAATGATGCGGCTGCTTTGATCGCTTTCACAAATCTCGATTTATTCCCGGATCAAAACTTCGCTTTTGTTTTCGGTCAGGCAAGCCTCGAAAACCGGATCGGAGTTTGGTCGTTATACAGACTTCACGAACACGCCGATCAAACTAAATTTCTACTCAGAACGCTCAAAATCGCCGCCCACGAAACCGGACATATTTTCTCGATCAGACATTGCACAAAATATTCTTGCGTTATGAACGGGGCAAATCATCTCGGCGAAACCGACAAACATCCTTTGGATTCCTGCCCGGAATGCACGGCGAAAATTTTGTGGCTGACTGATGCCGATGTCCGCCAAAGATATTTGGAATTAGAAAAATTTTGCTTGCAAAACGGCTTGAGGGCAGAAGCACAATCATTTCAAAAAAAAGCAGATTCGGTTAAATGATTAGCATTTAACAAATGTTAAAGTATTCGTGTTTATTCAATGATAAGTTTGTTTCGATTGAAAATAATTTATTTTCCAATGTCCCGCCGATACTGCATTCCGCGCCAATTAATTTGACTAACTGCTTGATAAGCAAGGTTTAGTGATTCTTCCAATGTATCAGCGGTGGCGGTCACGCTTAACACTCTGCCGCCGGCGGTGATTAAATTATTCTCTTTGTCGAACGCCGTTCCGCTATGGAAAATTTGGATGTTCTCTATTTTTTCCGCCCCAGATAAATTTTCGATTCGGTCGCCGATTTGCGGATTTTGCGGATAACCTTCGGAAGCGAGAATAACGCAGGCTGAATTGCCTCTGTGCCATTCGATATTTAATTTATCCAGCGTTTGATTGCCGATTGCTTCACAAATTTCCACCAGATCGGTTTTTAATCTGACCAGAATGACCTGCGTTTCGGGATCACCGAACCGCACATTATATTCGAGCAGTTTCGCGCCGTTTTCGGTCATCATCAAACCCAAAAACATTATTCCGCGATATTCAAATCCTTCCGATTGACAGCCTGCCAGAGTCGGTTTAATAATTTTTTCGATGATTTGGTTAGTTTGAATTGAACTCAACAGTTTATCATCCGTAATCGTTCCCATTCCGCCTGTATTTGCGCCTGTATCACCTTCACCGATGCGTTTGTGGTCACGCGACGACGGCATCAGCGCGAAGTTTTTGCCGTCGGCAAACAAAATCAGCGAAACTTCCCTGCCGAATAAACATTCTTCCAAAACGATCTTGTCGGCGGCAACTTTTCCCGCAATCGTTTCCAATTGCGAAACGGCATTTTCTGCCTCGGCGCGGTTTGCCGCGACAATCACCCCTTTACCGGCAGCCAAACCGTCGGCTTTGACAACTACCGGATAATTTTCATCGCCGAAAATTCCGCTTCTGAGAATTTCAATTGCTTCGCTAACGGTCGAAGCGATGCGAAATTCAGCAGTCGGAATCGAATAGCGCAGCATAAATTCTTTGGCAAATGATTTTGAGGCTTCGAGTTCCGCAGTTTTTCGATTGACACCGATTAATCTCAGGTTTCTAAGTTCAAATTCATCGGCAATGCCCAAAGCTAAGGCGGTTTCGCCGCCGACAAATGTTATATCAATCGAATTTTCGACCGCAAAATCCGCCAATTTCCCGATTTCAGAAGGTTTGATTCGAACGCATTCGGCAATTTGTGAAATACCTGCGTTTCCTTCGGCGCAAAACACTTTTTTTACCCGCTCACTTTTAGAAAATGTCGAGCAAAGCGTATGTTCGCGTCCGCCCGAACCGATAACTAATATTTTCATATTAAATGTTTAATTGACATTTTACTATGTCTTTTAAATTACGAAACTTGACACTGTTAGTTTTAAACTATAATTTTTAAATTGAACCCATTAATTGTTTAAAATTATAAATTCAAATCTACAAAAGTTTTGAAAATTGAAATTTCTTTTTTTTCTTCACTCACTATTAATCGTTCAAAAATTTTATGAAAAGGGGTGTCTCGTATGACTTCAGATTTTTCCGACACGCAAAAAATTCCAAAACAGTTTCCGGTTGACAATAGTGAACTTGAAGAACAGCAGATACTTTGCATTGACTGCTCCAAAGATTTCATTTGGACGGTAGGCGAACAGGCATTCTTCCGCGACAAAGGACTGCAAAATCCGCCCAAAAGATGCAAGGAATGCAAACAGGCAAAAAATGAAAGACTGGCGGCAATAACTGCGTCGCAGGCTTCCGGCATCAAGCAAAGAGTCGAAGTTTCAGTCAACTGTGCCAGATGCAAAACCTTAACAACCGTTCCGTTTTATCCGTCTCAAGGTCGCCCGGTTTTTTGCCGTTCCTGTTATCTGCAAATGAATCCCACGGTTCTCGAGACTAATTAACAAAATCTATCCTCCGACGTGAACGCTCGGTCGGCGGTCGGGATCGGGTTCAGCCTGCCTTAAAATTTCGCGTGTCACGGGCGCGGTATCGCCTTCGCCGAATAAAATATATCGAATCAAATAGAGAATCGGATTGCCTTCGCTCCAACCGAAATAAACGTGCGGGATTTTCCCGGTTTTGTCGCGCAGATGAAGCAAAAATCCGGCAATCGCATTAGGCACGGCGGGCGCGTGTGTGCGTAAAATTTTATAACCTTCAATATCAACGCCGCTGACTTTTAATTTACCCTTGAACTCCGACGCATCGCTGATGTCAATTTCAAAAAACAACACCGGATCGGTCGCCGGAATATGATTATCAATGCGTTTTTCGTGTTCCTTAAACCGATATTCCTCGACATCGCCCGATTCGCGGCGATTGGTGACGATTCTGATGTCGCCGTCGGTCAAATCTTCCAAAAACGATTCGGCAGTTGCGTCAAACTCGATTTTATCAATGCGAACTTCGGTCGAACGCAAAGCTCTGGAAACAAACGATGTCGCAATAATTCCAAAAATAAAGAGCGAAGCTATTTTAATGCCGTCCGGTCGCTCGAAAATATTCGTCACGGTGGTATAAATAAAAATCACCGAAATTACTGCGAATGCCCACGCCCATTTGTTTTTACGCGAAAATGCCGACATTGAAACCGCAATCGCCGCTGACGACATCAAAACCAAAACCCCGGTCGCATACGCGCCGCCCTGAGCCTCGACATCGGCTTTGAAAACGATTGTAATGACAAAACAAATCGCCGTATAAACCAACACCAAAGGTCTCGTCGCACGCGCCCAGTCGGGAGCCATCCCGTAGCGCGGCAGATAACGCGGAACGATATTCAAAAGCCCAGCCATTGCGCTTGCACCCGCAAACCAGAGAATTAAAACCGTGCTGATGTCATAAACCGTTCCCAAACTATCGCCCATATATGTATGAAACAAATATGCAAGCGCACGACCGTTAGCTTTCCCGCCGGTTTGAAATTCCTGCGCCGGAATCAGGACACTCGTAATAAAACTGGTCGAAATGAGCATAAAACTCATTATCAATGCCGCCGTCCGCAACAATTTTTGAGTGTTGGCGATGCGATTCGGGTTTTTGATCAGCGGCATCACGGCAACGCCGGTTTCAAATCCCGATAAACCGAGCGCGAGTTTGGGAAAAACCAATAAAGAAACACCGATAATCGCAAAGACACTTCGCGTTCCGCCGCCGTCACCAACCGGATTGTGAAAGACGGCATTTTTCCATTGAGATAATACTTCGGGGTGAATCGAAATTTGATAGATGCCGACAAAAATAATGAAAACATTGAGCAAAAGATACGATATTACCAAAACGACGGCGATCCCGATTGCTTCATTAAATCCTTTGAGAAACACCGCGCCTAACAGGCTGACCAATATCAAAGTGATTACCACCGGATGTTCGATGAATGAAAGTTTATCGTGTACGAACGGGTTTTCAATGATATGTGCAGTCGCGTCGGCGGCAGAGAGCGTAATCGTAATGACGAAATCAGTCGCTACGAAGCCGAGCAGAATCAACACGAATAACTTCCCTTTCCAACGTGAAAGCAGATTTTCGAGCATTGAAATCGAACCTTCGCCGTGCGGACTTTCGATTGAAACCTGTTTATATATGGGATATGCGCCGAAAAGAGTGAGCGAAACCAAAATGAGCGTCGCAATCGGAGACAAAACTCCGGCGGCGAGAAATGCGATTCCGGGCTGATAACCGAGCGTCGAGAAATAATCCACTCCCGTCAGACACATCACTTTCCACCACGGATGATGTTCGTGATGTTTTTTCTCATCCGCAAATGCCGCCTGATTCTGTTTTATTCCCTCAAACAACCAATTTGCAATCGGACTCGGGCGAGATTCTTGTGGTTTTTTCATTTAGGTGTTTAAAATAGTCGTTTAAAAATAATTAAAGAATTCAATCAAGTCAAACCGCTTGAAATTAAAATTAAAATTTTGCGATAAATTGTTTTAAAAAAATAATGGGGCGACGTCTTCCACACCGTCGCCCCTTAGGTCACAAGTCCTCACCCCTCGTGACCGAGTGTTCACCGGGGAGGTGAACACTCTTAATTATTCATAATTTTCTTGTCTTTGCAAGTTAATTCATCAGTTTTACTTATAGAGTCTGACAAAATTATTCAGTTAATTATTAGTCGAAATGTTGACTGCACCGATAAAATATTCCCGCTGCCCTTTTTCGGACTCAATATAAAAACTGTAACTGCCGCCCGGTGTTTCATCTGCAACTGAAATATTAAATGTGATAGCCGTTATATTATCGCCGAAATTTTGCGGAATGAGGTTTTGGCTGGTGATTTTGATATTTCCGGTATCGAATCCAAATTTCAATTTATTAAAATCCGTCAATTTCCCGCCTATGTAAAGTGTTAAACTAGTTCCGGGAGCAGCATTAACCGAAATATTTGAAAGTTCGCTGTTGATTCCCAAATAGTCGAAAATCGGGTTTTTAACGTCAATCTCGGCATTTTTTGTGACCGTGGTTTCCTTGTTTTTCCGAACTTCGGCAGTTCCGAAATCAATGGCTTTAACAGCCAACAAAGTTTTGGAATTGGTCTGACAAAATACACGATACTTTCCGGGTGAGAGTCCGTTCATTAAATAATTCCCGTCGCCTGCAATAACGGTTTGTGCGACAATTTGTCCGGTTTCGGCGTTTTCAGCCCAGACTATTTTTCCGGTCGTTGAGGTATTTTCGTAAATTATTTTGCCGGAAATACTACCGCAGCAATCCTCGTCTTCGGAATTTGCACCGTAAAGCGACCGTAATGCCGTAACGTCCGATAAATCGAGTTGTTTATTATAGTTGCGGTTGACGCTGAAACTGTTGTTTTTCGCATAATGTGCATACATTAACGCGCCGAGAACAGGAGAATGCTCTAAACCGAGCAGATGACCGATTTCGTGGGAAATAGTCGTTTCGAGATCGTATGTTCCGATTGAACCGTCGGTTGAAAATTGCTGATACGGATTAAGAACTATGTCGGCTTCGGTGATAAAACCTTTTTTATTGTAAAAAACTCTGGTTTGCGCGGGATTTTCTTCCGGGTTTTGACTAAACAAAATTAGATTTTCAGGAGTTTGCGCGATAGTCAGCAAACTCACTCCGTCACCGATTCGTCCTTTCGGACTGATTGTTTGTTTGTCTGACCAGACGACTTCAAATTTGATGTTGGCAGCCGTTTCCCATTTAAGAAGACTGCGCCTGACAGCATTTTTGACATCGCTGTCAGGTTTGATATTCGGGTTATCTTTTAATAATGAAGATGAAACTGCAATCGGAATAGTCTGAGTTTTCCAGCGTAACGGATTTTTAGTCCTGTTATCGGCAATTGAATACGCGAAAATGTTAAAAGGCAGCAAAAAAAACGCCGCCATTAAAATTATTCGATATAACTGCCGAACTTTGACCATTTTATCAACTCTGCATCAGTCAATTTTAGCGGTAAATCCCTGATCGCCATCACGACTGACATTTTGCAGATCAGCCGAAGCAACGATCAGTAAAAGCGCGGTAATCGCTAACGTAGCCAACACATAAAGAAGCGCAATTTGTTCAAAATAAATGAACAAACTGATAACGATACCGATTGCCAGACACCAGAAAAGTGCGATGACACGACGACTGTATTTTTGAGTAATTTCTGCCATAAATATTTCTTGATTATAAAATACGAAAGTAAACAGACAATTTTGACACATTTTCCGATCTCATTCAATAATTCTCAGCGGCAATGAAGAAATATTTCGATTGATATTTTCATTTTGCCTGATAACCGGCGGATATTTTCGTTTGCCGCCGCTTTTTTGCCCGACTTCTACTATGTCAAAAGGTTTTAGCATTATATCTTCTGCGATATTGTTTTTTATTTTCTCCAAATCAGCTTCGATGATATTCGTTTTCCCGTCCTGTCGGCGGTAAATGACGATTTTGTTTGATTGCGCGTCTTTGCTTATGCCGCCTGCGCTGTCAATCGCTCTCAGCAGAGACAAAGTCGAACGCACGGGAATTTGTTTCGGATTACGCACGCCGCCAATCACATAAATCGGTTCGGCGGACAAAATCGTGATTAAATCTCCGTTGTAAATTTGCGGATTTCCTTCTTTTTTACCTTTCAGCAATTCGGCGATTTTGAGAGTTATTATTTTTGTTTCGTTCGTCTGATTAAGGTCGTTTGAATTTTCAATTTCACTCTTTTTACTGACACAACCGAGTTTCGCAGGTCTGAAAATCTGCACATCGCCGCTCGCATTCTCAGTTAAACCGCCTGCTAAAATAAGCAATTCGTTCAAGTAAACCGGACGCTTGATCTGAAATCTTTGCGGATTTTTAACCGAACCGAGCAATTCGACCAACGGACGATTTGAACGGTCAATTATTTTCACGGAAACTTGCGGGTTTTTCAGTATTTTGGCGAGTGATTCCCTGTATGAATCGGCAATTTCATCAACGCCCCGACATAATCCATAAATTTGGTCGCCCGAATACTCCGCTTTGTCGAGATAACCTTCGGGTGTCAAACCGCCGTGCCAGTCGAATTCAAAACTTCCCAAAACATCTATGTCAATCAAGTCGCCTAAATGAACAAGATCATCTTCGGATACAATTGTCCGAGTCGTCTTTATTTGAGTTTCGGGTATTTGTGAGTAAACAATTTGAAATCCACTGCCCGACACGAGAAGAATCGTGCAAATCAAGTTAAGCACCCCCACAAAAATATATTTAATTAAATTCTTTTGCCCGCGCTCCGTTTGGTCAAACATATTTTTGTTGGGGTGCTTAAGGGCTTGGTTGTATTTGTAGTTTGATGTCTGAAAATTCACTGTAACGTCCGGTTGAGGTGTAAAATATTGACAGAGTTCCGGTTAAGCACTTTTTTCTGATTTCTCGATGCTTTTACGTTTATGAGATGTTCGATGATTGACCGTTCCGGGAACTGCAAAACCTTTAAATTCCCAATTACAGCTATCACATAGTAAATAGTATCGAAATAAAAATTTAGACCATAAAGGTGTTGTGCGATAACCTTTTTTTATTCTGCTGCTCGTGCATTTCGGGCAATTTTGACTAATCATATCAATTTTTCAAAATCCGTGGGACGCTTGAAATTCTTGCGTTTTTCTTTTGATCCGGTAGATAGTTTTTTTATTTCCTTATAAATTTTTTCTGCCAGTTCTTCTCTTTCAGGCACTTCAAACGATATATCTTCAAGCATCGAAAGCGAACTTTTGTATAAATCCGAAGCATTTTGAAAATCACCTTTTTCAAATGCATTTTCGGCTTCTTCAACTTTCGCCAGTATCCTTGAAACGTCAATATATTCCTGTAAAAATTGTTGTGAGTCAGTCAAACGAGATTCGTTAGGATAATATCGCAAACCGGAGTCAAGCAGATCGAGCGCGTGACCGGCGATGTTAATTCTTTCTGAAATTGTATCACTATTATCGGATTTGCGCGAGAGGTTTCGCGTTTCAAACTCGATCCATACAAGTAAATGAAAGCGATGCAGTTCTTTAATAACTTGGCGGCTTTTCTTAAAAGCCGCTAAACGGGGCGAACCGACACCGGCATTTTTAATCTGCTCCGCACTCAACAAAAGATATTCGTGACAATTTTCAAACACCTCACGATGCGCGTCCGGCAGTTTTGACAAAACTTTTGCCGCTCTTGATTTTTCTTTAATATTCTTAACTATCGCAGCGTTCTGTTCGATTGATATTTTACTAACTGTAACCTGCCGCTTATTTTTTGATATTCGGTCGGTGTTAAAATCAAGTTGTTTTTGAGCCTCCACAAACCGGCGACGTGCATTTTTAAATATAACTTCTCTCAAAATAACCGCAGACATCAAAACTATTGAACCGCCAGCCATTGCGAAATTTAATGCTTCATCTTCATTGCCTTCGATCATTATGCCGAGAATTACCAAAAAGCAAAAAATACTCACAATCAACGAAACAATGTAAAATCCCGGCGCGGGCAGCCAGAAAGGAGGTTTAATTTTCCTGAGCGGCACGGAATTTCGTCGAATCTGAGTTGAATTTATTTTTTTCACCTGATAATTTAACGGAAATGACACTTCAGGAATGACGGAACGCTTAAATACTTCATCATATTGAATTTTTATTAAATAAAAGTCAAAAATTAAACGCCGTGAAAAAAGCGAAAAAGAAAAATAAAGAGAATCAATTGTTCAATTCGATCCGCAAACCGTTAGCTCCGCCAACCAAAAAAATAGAGAGCGATAAATCAGAAGAGAAGAATCATCCGGTGGGAAGAAAAGCTAAATACAAGAAAATTGATTCGACGGAAGATGTATAATTCAGATCGTTTTTTTGACGATAACCAGAGTTATATCATCATTTGCGGGGGCGGTTCGGGTAAATGCCGAAAGCGCGGATTCAACTTTGTCGCGGATTCCGGCGGCTGAGGCGTTGATATTCTTTTTGACTACTTCGATCAATCTTTCCATTCCGAATTCTTCCTCACGCAGATTATTTGCCTCAGAAACGCCGTCGGAATAAATAACCAGCGATTCGCCGCTTTCGAGTTTCAATTCGCCGGTTTCATATTCAGCCATCGAGAGCAATCCGAGCGGCAAACCGCCGGCAGTCAATTTTTCGATGTCGCCGTTGAGACGCGCAACCAGCGGCGGATTATGTCCGGCGTTGATGTATTTAAAAACTCCGGTCGGCGGATCGAGTTCGCCGATAAATAATGTCACGAAACGGTTTGACGGCGTATTTTCGGACAAATAACCGTTGACGGCGTGAACGGTTTCGGAAAGTGTGCGTTTGGCGGCGACCTGACCGTGAACGGCGGCGTGAAGGCTCGACATCAAAAGTGCGGCGGCAGTTCCCTTGCCCGAAACATCGCCGAGCGCGATCAGCATTTTGCCGTCATCCATTTTGATAAAATCGTAATAATCGCCGCCGATTTCATAACAGGAAAAAGAAATCCCCTGCAATTCGTAACCTGCCAGTTTCGGCGAGGCGGCAGGCTGAAAACTCTGCTGAATTTCCGTGGCGAGTTCGAGTTCACGCTCCATTCGTTCCCGAATTAATCTCTCTTCGAGCAATCTGGCGTTTTCGACGCGAATCGAAGCGACCGAGGCGAGCGTCGTCAAAATCTTTAAATGTTCTTCGGTAAAAGTGGTTTCATAGGTCGGCGAATCGGCGTAAATCAAACCGAAAACTTCGCGTTCGTCAACACTCAGCGGCACGGCAAGCACCGAGCGAATGCCGAGCAAAGCCATCGTCTGACCGGCAAAACGCGGATCGTGCTGGGCATCCGAAGTCAGCACCGATTTGCTGTGCTTTAAAACTTCGTCCATCACGGTTCGGCTGATGCGGACTTCGGCAATGCGTTCGTCGTTGGCTCGCACACGCGCGACGCTGACCTTCATTCCGCCTTCGACCGTTTCATCGCGGAGCATAATAATACAGCGTTCCGCCGGGACAGCTTCAAAAACGAGTGCGGCAACCTGATTTAAAGTTTCGTCCAAACCGCTCGAAGACAGCAGCGCGATGCCGACTTTGCTGATTAAACCGAGCAAATCGCTGCGCGAAGAATACTGCGATTCGAGCATTTCGGAAGTCGAATTCGTTTTGTGTGTAAACGAAATCGTCATCGCCGGATTAAGTGCTTCGGTGTTATCGGCGATCAAAGTCGAATTTTGACTGAGTTTCTGCCGGTCATCGTCAAAAATAATCGTCGTTTCGCCGATTTGAATTTCGTCGCCGGTTTTCATCGGCACGGACGACGAAACCGGCGCACCGTTAAAGCGTGTCCCGTTGGCTGAACCTAAATCCTGTAACCAAAAACCGTCGCCTTCCTGACGCACTTCGGCGTGCAGACGCGACGCAAACGCATCGGGAATACAGACATCACTACGCGCAGATCGTCCAATAGTTGTCCGCAGGCGCGAGATTGTAATATTTTCGGTCGGACGTTCAGTATTTTTGATAATCAGGCGCGGCATATTTTTTTGTAATTGGTTGAATGATGCAGGTTAGAAGAATTAATCAAGCACCCGGCGGCGACCGTAAATGACGACTGTTCCGGCGAGAAAATCGTGCAGAGCTTTGCCTTTGATATTAAAAACGCTCAGTAAAAATCCTAAACCGCCGGAGAGAATCGTGAGCGGATAACCGATTAAATGACGGAAAACAATTTTGCCGAGCGACGGCGGCTGACCGTCGTCGGTGACAATGCGGAGTCCGATCAACATCTTTCCAATCGTCTGACTGATGAACAGCGGTAAAATGATGAAATTCGTCAAACCGATCAGCAGACCGATCAGCCAACCCGTATTGCTCAATTCACTATTTAATAGTTTTGCGCCGTCATTGCCGGAAAAATGACTGAACAAGATTCCGATTACCGGACACGCGACGATTAAAATATAGTCAACAATTAACGCTCCGCAGCGCAGCAGAAACGGTGCTTTGAGGTCTTCGGCGGAGAAATTGACAATCTTCTGCACGCCATTCGATTTAGCACTCGAAACTATTTTTTCAGTTCTGGCACTCATAATTATTTAGAAAAATTTATCTTAACAGAAAACTCAAAATCGTATCGCCGACACGGATTTTATCACCGTCGGTCAAAGCCTGCGGCTGATGCGGCAAAAGTCTCAATTGATTGTCGTTGGACTTGATAATCAAAGTTCCGTTGGACGAACCCAAATCTTCGACCGTGTAGTTTCCGGCATTCATCTTGACCAATGCGTGTCGGCGGGAAACTTTAGTTTGCGGATCGTATTTCGACAAATCAACTTCGGGGAAAATATTCGACATCGGATCACGTCTGCCGATCAAATTGAGTTCCTTTTCGATATTATAAACCGGCGCATCGAGTTCGTTCGTGCCGATCACCATAAATCTCGCCGTCGGCGCGGAATGCGAATAAATTTCCGAATGAACGCCTTTCTGCGAAAGCGGTTGACGTGCGCCGCAGAAAGCGCAAAACATATCGGTCGCCATAATCCGCTGACCGCAGAATCCGCAGAAAACCGGCTGATTTTCAAGGCTGACCGGCTGCGGTGCTTCTTTGACACCGTAACTGACGCGGTTGTTTTTGAGATTTTCCAGATGTTCCTGCAAGGTTTTTCGCAATTCCCCGGCGGTGTCGAAACGCGCGACGGCGTTGTATTCGACGGATCGCATCAAGATTCGTTCCATCTGATCGGAAAGCTGTGAATTAATCTGGCGCGGACGCGGATTTTTTTGAAAATCGAAGATCAAAAGCGGATTACTTTGCGGGTCTGCGCCGGTCAGCAGATGAAACATCGTCGAACCGAGACTGTAAATATCCGAACGCGGTTCGACATTGCCGCTAAACAGTTCGGGCGGCGCATAGCCCATCGTGCCGACTGCCGTGACACCTTTTTCTTCCTTGTTGACCGAACGGGCGATGCCGAAATCAATCAGCATCACGCGCCCCGAATTGCCGTCAATCATCACATTTGCCGGTTTCAGATCACGATAAACAATCGTCGTCGGGCGATTATGCAGATAATCCAAAGTATCGGCGATCTGAATTCCCCATTCGGTCACGGTTTTTTCGTCAATTTTGCCCGCCGGAGTCGAGCGCAGTTTGAGAGATAAATCGCCGCCGTTGATATACTTCATCACGAGATAAAAACGGCTTTCGATTTCGTCAAAAAAATAATCGTAAATCGTCGGAATCGAAGGATGATCGAGCGTCGAAAGAATCATTGATTCGCGCTTGAAATCATTGATCGCTTTGTCCTGCTGTTCTTCTTCGATATATGATTGCACCATTTCCTTGACCGCGCGAAGCACACCGCCGAGGTTGTTATCGCTCGCCAGATAAACCGCGCCCATTCCGCCGCCGCCGATTTTGCGGATGATTTCATAACGGTTGTTGAGAACCGTTCCTTCGTCCAAAGGCTTTAGTTTTTTGGCTTTTTTGTTGTCCGAATCACCGCCGAAGTTTGGCGTGGTCGAAGAATGTGCGGTTTCGGAAACCGGCGCAGCGACAGCATTTTCTACGGGAACCGAACTTGAAACCGCCGCCGGAATTTCCTGCACCGATTCGATTTCCGGTGCGCTTTTAAGATTGTTCGAAGCGTTTTCGTCATCTTGTTCGGGGAAAATAATCGAACTCTCAGCGGACGACGATTTCGGCTCGACGCTCATCCCGGCAAACGCCGAATGTTCCATAATCCGCACCGAATCAAACTGTGACGCAGGCGGTTCGCTGATGTGCGATTCGAGATTGTCGGACGGTTTAGTGATTTGCGGTTCAACTGTCATTTGTTTTTCAGATTCAGGAACAGATTCCGAATTAGTTTCAACAGTTGCGGGAGTTTCGTCTAATTCCGCATTAGCAACATTTTGTTCAGGCTGTGCGTCGGGTTTGAAGTCAAATGAAAGTTCATCGTTTTGATCTGCACTTTCTGCTTCGTTGATCGAGTCTTTTGCCGGTTCGGAAGAATTTTCTAAATTTTCCGGCGAACTGTCGTGTAACGGATTATCGAAAGATAATTCGGATTTTAATTTATCATTTAATAAACCATCATTTGCCGGCAATTCGTTTTGAGAGACGGTTTCGACTTTACTTTCTGCTGCCGTATTTTCCGAACTCAGGTTCCCGACCAAACTATTTTCAGATGATAAATGATCGGGATTTGTCGGATAAGTCGGATTGAAATTGTCTTCTAAAGTTTGATCGTCATTGCCCGCAAATTCGCTTTCAAACTTTTCGGGAACTTCATTTTTCGAGGCTGATGTTTCTTCCGAACCAATCGCCGGATTATTGGAGGACAAATCTTTCTGAACCGATATATCTGTGAAAGGAATTTCGTAATCTTCTTCGGTTTGCCGGAGTGAAAAATCTCCCGATTGATTTTCAGGCGTTTTTTGCGCTGTTTCGGCTTGAACCGTTTCCGCATCTGCGGTTTGTGTGTGTTCGGATAATTCTTTTTGCTCCGCCGAATCAGGATCGAGGTCGGTTTCGGGCGACAATTGTTCAGCAGAATTCTGAATCGCAATTCCGCAATACGGGCAAAAGGTATCATTTGTGGCGACTTCGGAGCCGCATTCGTGACAAAAAGCCATTGTTTTTTTATTCGCTTACTTTGAATCGGAGAAAAGTCTTCCCGATAATTATTTCATCGCCGTCATTGAGCGGCTGAGGCGTTCCCGGCAGCAAACGCCGTCCGCGATTGATATATGTGCCGTTGGTCGAACCTAAATCTTCCAATTGATATTGTCCGCCGCGTTCGATAATCCGTGCGTGGCGGCGCGAAACTTTGGCTTCGGGGTCGTGCGCGTCGAGATCAACATCAGGAAACACACCGTTTTCGGCATCCCAGCGACCGAGATATGATTCGGTCGAAGCCAATGAAAATTCCTTCCCGACGGTCGTGCCGCGCTCGATGGTTAAAACCGCGTGAACTTTCTTGTGGTTCGCATTTATATCCGGTTCGGAAACCGGCAGCGGTTCGAGTTTGATTTCTTCGACAATCGGCGGAATACCGACCGAAGTGACATTTGCGCCTTGAAAAACCGGACTTTCCGGGTATGACGATGCGACTTTAACCACAGGTTCGGGCTGATGCGGATTATTGCCGTTGACGGAAACCATTGTCGTTCCGCACTGATCGCAATAACGCGCTTCATCAAAATTTTCTCTGCCGCAGCTTTGGCATTTAATCATCTTAGTTTAATCGGGCGATTTTTCTGTTCCGAACAAATTGCAAAAGTATTTTACCTTGTAATTCGAGGTTCGTAAAACCAAAAGTAAATTTCTGACCCGATTCAAATGCTTAAATAAAATTATTTCGACATTTGACTGCATTAACTTGCCCGAATTGATTTCGATCAGACATTTTTTGAAACAAATTTTAAAATTAACTCGTAGTTTAGCAGTGACGCTTTAATCATATTTGTTTTGCGTTTTACTCCAATAAATACACGCATCGAGGAAAATTTATTATATGGCAGTCAGCCGTAAAGGAAAAATTATTATCGGCATCGTGACCGGTGTTTTGGTTTTATTAATCATTGTCGCCGGCATTTTTGCCACGCGCAAAGATACGCCCGAAGTGGTCGTCGTCAAAACCGAGCAAAAACGCGAATTGCAGTCAACGGTGACATCTTCCGGCGAAATCAGACCGATTCAGTTTATCAATCTGACGAGTGAAGTGCAGGGCAGAATCGAAGATATTTACGTTAAAGAAGGCGATACCGTAACCAAAGGTCAATCGCTCGTGCGGCTCGATCCGAACCAACTCGAATCAAGCACCGACGCGCAGATCGCCGCTCTCCAAACCGCTCAAAATGAAACGCAGGTTTCACGTTCACAGGTGATCGCCGCGCAAAATCAGCTCTCTCAGGCACAACAGGGACTGAATGCTTCGCAGGCAACAGTTGATACGTCGAATCAACAAGTCGTTTCGGCACGGCAGGCGGTTGAAACAGCCAAAACCGAAATTCCGCGCACACAGACCGATATTGACCGCGCCAAGGTCGAATTAAATGCGGCGAATCGTGAATTGTCGCGCACGACTTCGCTGGTCGAAAGCGGTGTCGCTTCAAAACTCGAATTCGATCAGGCAAAAGATCGCGTCGCTAATGCTCAAGCCGCTTTGCGAAACGCCGAAGTCGCTTTGCAGAACGCTCAGTCACGTTTAAAAACCGCACAGTTGGCGGTCAACGAAGCCGAATCGAGAGTCAAGGAATCACGCGCCCGCGCCGGACAACAGCAAGCTGCCGTCACCGATGCGCGGCGCGGAGTTGATACGGCGAACCTGAGCGCAAATTCGACTGTCAGCCGCGCTAATCAGCAGGCGGCAATTCTGCGCGGTTCTAAAAGCCAGCGCGATAAGACTTTGCAGGTTGCGCCGATTAACGGCATCATCGCCGATATTCCGTCGAAAGTCGGCACGTTCGCCGTCGCCGGACTTTCGACGACACCTCTGTTGACCATCGCCGATATGTCAACGGTCAACGTCGAAGTCAAAGTTGATGAAACCGAGATTGATAAAGTCGCCGTCGGTCAGCCGGTCAAAGTTAAAGTTGACGCGCTCAACAGCATCGAAATCAGCGGCGAAGTTCGGCAGAAAACTCCGCTCGCCGTCGGTAAATCGCAAACTTCCGGCGGACTTTCAACCAATATCAACGTGCAGGAAGCCAAAGAATTCCGCGTGGTCATCGAACTCAAAGATTTAACCGAAACGATTCGCAACAGCCTGCGTCCGGGAATGAGCGCAACCGCCGTGATTACGACTAAAACCGTCCAAAATGTCATCACCGTTCCACTTCAATCGGTTATCACCAAAAAACCGGATGCGTCGCCGTCGCCGACTATTAGCGGCGATTCGCCCGCCGCGCCGGTTGATAAAGCCAAAGAAATCAAAGGCGTTTTCGTGCTGGACGGCAACAAAGCGAAATTTATCGAAGTAACCACCGGAATCACCGGCGAATCCGACATCGAAATCACCGGCGGTTTGTCCGAAGGTCAGGATGTCATTACCGGACCGAGCAGGATTCTCAACACGCTCAAAGAAGGCGCAATCGTCAAAAAGCAAACCAAAAAAGACAGCGAAGCGGCGAATAAAACTTAAGTTTTTACAGAGTTTACAGAGTTTGCAGTGTTGCAGAGTTGCAGAGTAAAAAAATTGCTCGAAGTTAAAATCAGTTTATTTTTAATGCAGATCAACAATTAATTATCAACCGATTTGATAACTGATAACTGTTAACTGATAACTGAAAAATGTATAGGTTTATGGAAAACGAACACGGCGTAACGGAAACTTCCGCTCATTTTGAAGCGGTCAGCGGGAAATCGCTGATTTCGATGCGGAATATTTGGAAAACATATCAGATGGGCGTGGAAGAACTTCACGCACTGCGCGGCGTTTCGTTTAATGTCGAAAAAGGCGAATATCTTGCCATCATCGGACCTTCGGGTTCGGGCAAATCAACTTTGATGAATCTGATCGGCTGTCTCGATTCGCCGTCGCAGGGCGAATATTGGATCAACGGCAATCAGGTTGCCGAAATGACCGACGACGAACTCGCACGAATTCGCAACAAGGAAATCGGTTTCGTATTTCAAACTTTTAATCTGCTCGCACGGGCGACGGCTCTGCACAACGTCGAATTGCCGTTGATTTACGCCGGATTAAAATCCGCCGAACGCCACGAAAAAGCCCAAGCCGCGCTCGCTTCGGTCGAACTCGGCGACCGCGTGATGCACCGCCCGAACGAACTTTCCGGCGGTCAGCGTCAGCGCGTCGCCATCGCCCGCGCACTCGTCAATCATCCTTCGATTCTGCTCGCCGACGAACCGACCGGCGCACTCGATACGAAAACGAGCTACGAAATTATGGCTCTGTTTGAAAAACTGCACGCAGAAGGCAACACGATCATCGTCGTCACGCACGAACACGACATCGCCGAACGCGCCCACCGCGTCATCACGATCCGCGACGGCGTGATCGAAAAGGATGAAAGAATTAAGTAATCTGCCGGACTTTTTATTATGAGATTTCTCGACACGCTAAAACTCGCTTTTAATGCAATCTGGGCGCATAAACTGCGCTCGTTTCTGACATTGCTCGGAATGATTGTCGGCGTTGCAGCGTTTATGACGGTGCTTTCCGTGCTTCAGGGTTTTAATTTATATGTTGACGAAAAAATCGCCGGTATCGGCTCGAATTCTTTTACATTGCGCCGCTTTAATTTTTTTGAAGATTTCAAAGATACGGATACCATCGCCGCCGCGCAGCGACGCAACAAGGAACTGACTTTCGACGAATTGGAATATATCAGGTCCCGCGCTCAATTAATTGACAAAATCGGCGCACGAACTAACGGAACTTCGGCTGATGTCAAACGCGGTTCAATCACTTTAGAAAGCATCAATGTTTCAGGAGTCCAGCCGATAATCAGCGAAATCGAGAAATTGGATGTTGCCGACGGGCGTTTTTTCAGCGATATAGAAAATGATAGTGCGATCCGGGTTTGCTATATCGGAACGGATGTCGCCGACAAACTTTTTCCATACGGTTCGCCGGTCGGTCAGGAAATATCCATACGCGGAGTTCCGTATAAAGTTATCGGCGTTCAAACCGCCAAAGGTTCGGTTTTCGGTATGTCTCAGGACAATTTTATTTTTTTGCCGATTAAAACATTTGCCGCGAACTTCGGACCGTTGATTAACAACCGATCTCTTTATTTCGTCATTACTGCTAAATCGGAAAAACTATTTAAGGATTCTGTTGAAGAAGTTCGGACGTTGATGCGTATTCGGCACAAACTCGTCAATGGGGAAAAAGACAATTTCGGCATTATCACTCCCGACGCGATTACGAGTCTGCGCGACAGCGTTTTAGGTCCGGCTTATATCGTAATTTTACTTGTTCCCGGAATAGCTTTGTTTGTCGGGGCAATCGTCATTATGAATATTATGCTCGTTGCCGTGACCGAAAGAACTAAAGAAATCGGCATCAGAAAAGCTCTCGGCGCACGACAGGGCGATATTTTGCGGCAGTTTTTATTAGAGGCGGCGACAATGGCTTTGATGGGCGGAGTTGTCGGATTGGTCATCGCATGGATCGTCGGCAAAATAATCTCGCAATTTATATTTCAAACTTATATTCCTGTTTGGGCAATTCTCGTCGGTATTTTTGTGCCTGCCGTTATCGGTATCATCTCCGGCTTATTTCCGGCGTGGAAAGCTGCGCGTTTAGACCCGATTGAAGCGTTACGCACCGATTAAAAAATTGATTTTTATGAACCCGATTAATTTTTTCCGCAATAACATTTATGAAAACCTGAAGATGGCGTTGGACACTATTCGCGGCAACAAGCTGCGCTCGTTCCTGACCGTCATCGGCGTAGTCATCGGCGTGATAACGGTGATGCTTATTTCTTCGATTATCAGCGGGATTGATCTGGCGGTTACGAAACAAATCGAATCGTTCGGCACACGTTCGATTTTCGTCTATAAATTTAGTGTCGGCGGCGCACCGCCAACCCGCGCCGAGCGAAAACGCAAACCAATCACAATCGGGGATGCGGATGCCATCAGAAATCTGAATTCCATCGAATTCAGCATTCCGATTCTCGACGTTTCGAGCGATTTTTTCGGCGCGAAAACTTACGTCAGCAAAAACGGCAAGAGTTCGGCTTCGGTTGATATGAACGGGACGATTCCCGATTATGAACGCGCCGGACGGGATATTCTGGTTGAAGGACGATTTTTCACCCAGAGTGAAAACGAATCGGGGGAAAACGTCTGCGTCATCGGGTCGAGCGTTCAGGATAATTTTTTTCCTTTCGGTTCAGCGGTCGGTCAAACTCTCGAAGTTAGCGGACGGGAGTTTCGTATCATCGGATTACTGGAAAAACGCGGGCAGTTCGGCGGCGGCGGCGACGACAGCAATGTTCTCTATATGCCGCTGAAAACCGCCCGGAAAATTAAACCGCAAGCCGACGATTTATTTGTTTTGGCAATTTCCAAACCCGACCGGATGAAAGAATCCGAAGATGCCATCACCGATCTTTTGCGCTTTCGGCGCAAAGACGCTCAGGACACTCCCAGCACTTTCGGACTTCAGACGGCGGAAGGAATTATTAGTAATCTGCACTCGATAACGGCGGGCGTGGCTCTGGCGATGATCGGCATCTCGTCAATCGGTTTGATGATCGGCGGCATCGGCGTAATGAATATTATGCTCGTTTCGGTGACTGAAAGAACGCGCGAGATCGGTATTCGCAAAGCGTTGGGCGCACGGCAGAGTGATATTTTGCTGCAATTTTTGATCGAAGCGGCGACGCTGACAGGTTTCGGCGGATTGCTCGGCTTGATGATCGGATGGGTTTTAACGCTGCTGATATCGCTCGTGTTCCCGTCGTATGTGCCTTGGTGGGCGCCGGTCGCCGGATTTTTTGCGAGCGTCGGGATCGGTGTGTTGTTCGGATTGTTTCCCGCGTGGAAAGCCGCGCGGCTCGATCCGATAGAATCACTGAGATACGAATAAAACAAAAATCCGCGCGTGAGCAGGCGGCGGATAGAATCGTTAAATCAAATCCGCGTCTCTCCGTAAAATTGAATTACAGCATAGAAGCTGCAATCATTTTCCGCCGCTTGCTCACGCGCGGGCTTCTGTTTAAGTAACGTGCTGACCTTAATTTCTAACTCGGATTCCCCGAAAAATACGCTCCAACCACACGAAAAGCGATACTGATGAAAGCCAAAATAATCGTGATCGCCCAAGCTGAACCGGCGGAGATTTTATTGGTTTTTTGAAGCCCGATTGATGCCAGAACCCAACCCCAAATAATAAACAAATCGAAAACGCTGACTATCGTAGTAATTACCGGCATCGCTTTGCCGTCGAGTAAAATTCCGGGATTCGCCTGCACTAATCCGCGCTGGCTGGTGGCGATGTCAATATCGTCAACAGATTTGAAGGCGAGAATTATAAAATTTGCGACCGTGCTGACAATCGTCGGCGGAAAAGACGAATAAACCCAAACGCTGACACCGTGCAGAAAATTTCCATTGCCGCCGAACGCCTTCGCCGCGAGCCAGTAAATTAATCCGCCGAGCGCGGTAAAAATTAAAATAATCACCGGAAGCGCGTATCGAATCGCCGAAACAACCGTCATATTGATATTAACGGCATTGTTTTTTTGATCGGGAGTCATATTATCCGCCTGCGGACTTTTGTTGATCTGTTCGAGCGCGAAACTTTTGAATGCTTCATCTCCGACTTTATATTTGAAGGCAAAAGCGAACGACACTCCTAAAACAATCATAATGATTAACGCTATGATAAATCTCGGCTTGCGCTTTAAATCCTCAAAAGTTTTTCCCGGCTCGAAAAAAATCCCGCCAAGCGTGGATAGTTCAGACATCTGCGGCGGGTCAAGCGGCACGATTTTTTCGGGCGGCGGCGGTGCTTGCCATTCGGTCGGCATTCGATCTTCTGTCATAATTTTCTCCTCATTTATGTGCGGAAATATCGTGTTTGACAACATTTCAATTCCCGCATCAGATTTTTTTTTGGTAGATCGTCTTATATTACGAAGATTGGGAAATATCGTTTCAATTTTATTCGGCAATCGGCGCGGATTCGTAGCCTTCGATGCGGATACACGCAGCGGTGTGATTCGGCGTGATTTCGCGCAGTTCAGGCACACGGTCGGCACATTCGGGAATCGCAATCGGGCAGCGTGTGCGAAAACGACAACCGGACGGCGGATTGATCGGTGTCGGCACGTCGCCCTCCAAGACGATTCGTTCACGCTTTTGCTTCGGATCGGGAACGGGAATCGCCGACAAAAGTGCCTTCGTATATGGATGAAGCGGCATTTCATACAGTTCGACCGCATCGGCGATTTCGACGATTTTGCCCAGATACATCACGGCAACCCGCTGCGAAATATGTTCGACGACCGCCAAGCCGTGCGAAATAAAAAGATATGTCAAGCCGAATTCCGCCTGTAAATCCTGCAACAGATTGACAACCTGCGCCTGCACCGAAACGTCGAGCGCGGAGACGGGTTCGTCGCAGATTATCAGCTTCGGATTGAGTGCCAAAGCTCTGGCGATGCCGATTCTCTGCCGCTGTCCCCCGGAAAATTCGTGCGGATAACGGGACATATAGTTCGGATCGAGTCCGACTTTGGCAAGCAAATCGGCGACGTGTTCTTTTTGTTCGGTTTTATTGCCGATGCCGTGAATTTTCAGCGGTTCGGAAATCGTCGAAAGTATCGAAAGACGCGGATTTAATGAAGCATACGGGTCTTGGAAAATAATCTGCATCTCGCGCCGCAGCTTCTGCATTTCCTTGTTCGGCAGTCCGACGAGATTGTTTCCTTCAAATAAAACTTCCCCGCTTGTCGGCTCGATTAACCGTAAAAGACAGCGTCCGACCGTAGATTTTCCGCAGCCCGATTCGCCGACCAATCCCAAAGTTTCGCCCGCCAAAATATCAAACGAAACGCCGTCCACCGCCCGCACGACATCATCGGAATTTTCGACCGCGAAATGTTTGACGAGATTTTTTACTTTGACCAGTTCCGTTTTTTGAATTTGTGCTGCCGTCATCATTAATAATCGTATCTCCAAGACATCCAAGCCGCTTGAAAGTCTTTCTCTTCAATCTTCACCAATCGAGTAACTTCCTTTTCAGCCTTTTTTAACAGAGTTTTCAATTGCTTTAATTGCTCATTGTTTTGCAGTTTTTCATTTCGATAAAATTCGTGTCTGTAAAATCTCCGGCGAAACTTGGCGGTCATAATATCGGTCACTTCGACAAATCCGAATTTGCGATGCCAATTTGCGCTCAATTCGTTACAAATATGATGTTCGCTCCAAAAAACTTTTTCGCCAAGTGCCTCGAGTTCATTCAAAACAGTTGAAACTAAAGCATTTCCAATATTTTTGCGTTGATATTTCGGATGAACGAAAATGATTTCGTCTTTAAAGCCGAAACTATATTTTGAAACCAGACACGCGCCGATTATTTTCTTATCAAAAACTGCAATTTTGCAAAGATCGAACTGCGGAATTCCGCGTCTGCCTTTGAAAAAGTTTCTGATTTCACGCGCCGCATTTCTTCTGACTTCCGATTTTGTCCGATTCAAGTATTCAACCGAATCAACAAATGAATCGTAAAAAAGTGCGACTAAATCCTTTTTCGCCGCTTCAGAAAGCGATTTAATTTCGACCGCAGTTTCGAAGATTCTTTGCTCGACCGGAATTTTCATCATTACGCCGTGCGAACGCGGTGTGATGTATGCGAAGCCGTCACAATATTCGTCCTTCCAACCGAAAGGAACTTCGCAAACTTCAAATTCTTCAATTGTCATCGGGATTTTGAAGTCTTTTTTCATATTTCCATTCTTCCTTGATAATCGAAAATCTTTCGCACTCGCTTTTGCTTTTGCCGTAAATTCCTGTCAATCGTCAATCGTCGGATAACGCAGAAAGAACTTTTTGCCGTGCAATCTCGAATTTTCGTTTTTCATCATATAAAACGCATCTCACTTTGACTTGATTGGCGAGCTCGTAAAGCGGAATCGTGCCGCGTGTGCAGATGTCCATTCGATGTTCGCAGCGCGGCGCAAAATGGCAGCCGTCGGGCAGATTGGTTGGCGACGGCACTGTGCCTTCGATGGTTGAAAGGCGTGAAACTTTGGCGATGTCGTGCGCTGAAAGTTTCGGGACGCTTTTCAGTAAACCTTGCGTATATGGATGTTTCGGCTTTTCAAAAATCTCCTCAACCGTTGATTCTTCGACGATTTTTCCCGTATACATCACGCAAACTCTGTCGGCAACTTCGGCGACTACGCCGAGATCGTGCGTGATTAATAAAACGGCGAGTTTGCGCGTCGTTCGCAATTCGTCGAGCAATTCCAAAATTTGAGCCTGAATCGTGACATCCAAAGCAGTCGTCGGTTCGTCGGCGATCAGCAGTTCGGGATTACACGCTAACGCCATCGCAATCATCACGCGCTGGCGCATTCCGCCCGAAAGCTGGTGCGGATAATCGTTGACGCGCCGCGCCGGATCGGGAATCGAAACCTCCGACATCGCTTGGACGGCGGCATCACGCGCGGCTTTTTTGTCGAGTTTTTGATGCAGGCGAATCGCTTCGGCAATCTGTTCGCCGACCGTGTAAACCGGGTTGAGCGAAGTCATCGGGTCTTGGAAAATCATCGAAATATCGTCGCCGCGAATCCCGCGCATCCGTGCATCGGTCGCGGTTGTCAGTTCTTCGCCTTTAAATTTGATCGAACCGCCGACAATTTTTCCCGGCGCACCAATCAGACGCATAATCGAAAGCGCGGTGATAGATTTGCCGCAGCCCGATTCGCCGACCAAACCTAATAGTTCGCCTTCATCAATATAAAAACTCACGTCATTAACCGATTTAACCAAACCGGCGCGGGTCGGAAAATGAGTCTGCAAATTTTGAACTTCGAGTAAATGGGTCATTAATTAAATAGTTTTTTACAGATTAAAATGAGTGGGGTTTAAGTGACAGCAAATCAGGCGAATCTTTTGAACCCAGACCAATAACTTGGCAATTGAGCCACTCTGCAAACTTTCTGTCAACTTTCAACAATCATCAAGCAACTAAATCAATCGTCAAATCTTCAAAGAGATGTTATCATTTTTTGAGAAAAATTCTATTTCGTCATTTCATCCACAGGAGATTTTTGCAGTGAAAAAAAGTTCTATTCTGTTTACCGCTTTTTTATTACTTTCATTTTCCAATGCTAATTTATTCGGTCAAACGCCGACAACAAATAAATTACGTCCATCAAAACCTCCAATTGTCGCGCCTGTGAAAACGACGACGGCAAAAATTGATGATGATGTCGCCGAAGCGTTGACGATTATTCAGGATCATCACGTTAAAGGCAACAAACTGGATTATAATCTGGTCTTTAAATCTTCGATGGATTCGATGCTGCATACGCTCGATCCGCATTCAAACTACTTCGACGCGAAGGAAACCGAAGAGTTTATGACCGATCAGAGTTCGAGATATTACGGCATCGGCGCGATCATCGGCGATTTGTCGGATGCCAAGGGCAATGTTATTGCGACATTTATCAAAGCGACTTTTGAAAACGCACCGGCAAATCGCGCCGGTCTGCGTTACGGCGATAAAATCGTTGACATTAACGGCATTTCGATGCTCGGCAAAGATCGCGCCGCCGTCAGCGCACTGCTTCGCGGACCGCGCGGAACGCAGGCAAAAATCGTCGTCGAACGATACGGCACGGGCAAACCCGAAACCGTCACGATTATCCGCGACGCGGTTTCGCAGCCTTCGATTCCCGAAGCGTATATGATTCGTCCGGGCATCGGTTACATAGCGATGACGGGCGGCTTTAATCAGACTACTTATCAGGAATTTGCCGAAGCGATGAGCAACCTCAAAGCGCAGGGAATGAAGCAGTTGATTATGGATTTACGCAACAACGGCGGCGGTTTGGTCAGTCAGTCTCTGAAAGTTGCCGAAACTTTTCTGCCCGAAGGCGAAACGATTTTCACGCAGAAAGGTCGGCTCGAAGGCACGGAAGATTCCTACACTTCGCAAAATCCGTCGCCCGACAACACCCCGATTGTCATTCTCGTCAATCAAAATACGGCTTCGGCTTCGGAGATTTTTTCAGGCGCGATGCAGGATCACGACCGCGCTTTGATCGTCGGCGAAAATACTTTCGGCAAAGGTTTGGTGCAAAATCCTTTCCGTCTCGATTACGGTTCGATGCTGCTTCTGACGATTGCCAAATACCGCACGCCTTCCGGCAGACTGATTCAACGCGATTATTCAAACGGCAATCTTTACGACTATTACACCAAAGGCGGAACATTGAGCGACGAGAAAGCCGCCCAGCCGCCGACCGGCGAAAAAACTTTAACCGACACCGGCAGACCTGTTTTCGGCGGCGGCGGGATTATGCCCGACGTAATTATCAAACCGCAGACAATCACCAACGAAACGGCGCGACTCGAACAAAAATTAACCAACCCGATTTTCGCTTATGTTCTGAACTTATCATTCGGCAAAGTCGCCGGTTATGATACATACAAAGTTGATCGCCCGATTTCGTTTGAATATGACATCAAGGCTAACGATTTCCCGATCAGCGAAGCGGTTTTTCAAGACTTCAAAAAATTTGCGGCGGCAAAATATAATTTCACCCCGCAGCAAATTGACCGCGAACGCGCTTTCATCGAACGCTATATGCGAAGCGAATTCGTCACTGCCGCGTATGGTTCGACGACTTCTAATCAGGTTTTTAACGAATATGACAATCAACTTTTGAAAGCCATCGAACTGCTGCCGCAGGCAAAACAGTTGGAACTCGAAGGAATGAAAGTTAATAATTTGAAACCCAAACAAGGCAACAATTAATTGCCGTCACATCAAATAAAAAAGCCGTGAATGTTTCACGGCTTTTTTATTATCTTATATGAAAGATATTTATAAAAACGATCTGATCAGCAAAAATATACCGTAACCTGCACCAGCCAGCAAAAGCACCAAGAATGCGATTCCCAAACCGACGAGGATTTTAAATTTGCGGTAACGGCTTTCATCCGGCGGTGAAAGTTGATTTTGGGGAAAATACGGCGGCGGTCTGTTCATATCGAAAACTCCTTATTTATTAAGTTTAATGATAGCCCAATTGTTTTCAAGTTCAAAATATCTATGCGATAATCAAACGGATTTACGAATATTCTATATTTCTAAAGGGAAAATTTTATGAAACGCTTTTTAATTTTGGGTTTGCTGACGTTTTGCGTCGTTTTTGCGGTCAACGCGCAAACCGCATTTAATATCAATGATTTAATGAACGTCAAACGCGTCGGCGATCCGCAGCTATCGCCCGACGGCAAAACGGTCGCTTACACCGTCGGCAATGTCTTACGGCAGGACAATAAAACCTTGACGCAGATTTACACCGTTACGACTGACGGCACGAATCAGAAACAATTGACCGACGGCGCAAAATCGAGCAGTTCGCCGCGCTGGTCGCCCGACGGCAAAAAAATCGCGTTTACGACCGGCGGACAAATCTGGACGATGAACACCGACGGCAGCGGCAAAACTCAGCTTTCCAAAATTTCGAGCGGCGCGGGGAATCCCGTCTGGTCGCCGGACGGCAAATTAATCGCGTTCGGTTCTGATGTTTACCCCGAATGCAAAGACGACAATTGCAATCAGGCGGAAGACTCGCGCGTCGAATCGAGCAAGGTTCAGGCGCACGTCACCGACCGTTTGCTGTATCGTCATTGGGTCGAATGGCGCGACCGCAAACGCTCGCACGTTTTCGTCGTTTCGAGCGACGGCGGAATCTCGCGTGAATTAACGCCCGGAGATTTCGACGCGCCGCCTTATGCCGCTTCGAGCGGTGTTGATTACGCCTTTTCGCCCGATTCAAAGGAAATCGCTTTCCTCAAAAATCCCGATTCAATCGAAGCGATTTCAACCAACAGCGACATCTATGTAATGCCCGTCAGCGGCGGCGCGGCGAAGAATATCACCGAATCAAACAAAGGTTACGACGCTTCGCCGGTTTATACCGCCGACGGCAAATATATTTTGTTTCGTTCGCAGGCGACCGCCGGATTTGAAGCCGACCGATGGCGCATTATGCGCTACAACCGTCAAACCGGCGAAACCGTCGAACTGACACGCGGATTCGATTTGCAGGTTGATGAAATGACCGTCGCGCCCGACGGCAAAACCGTCTATTTTATCGCCGGAGAGCGCGGCAATGCGCCGGTTTACAGCGTTCCGCTCGAACCCGATTTCCGCAAAAAAATCGCCACCTTCGTTGTTAAAGTTTTCGATATTGATACGATCAGCAATTTGAGTTTCGCGTCCGACGGCAAAACAATGGTTTTCGCGTCGAATTCGATGACTTCGCCAACCGAAATTTACAGCGCGTCAACTCAAGGAATTTTCATCGCGTCTTCAACCGGGGAATATCCGAAAACAAATTTGAGCCGCGCAAACAATGAAATTACCGGATTAAAGAAAGCCGAAAGCGTCGAATGGACAGGCGCGGTCAACACAAAAATTCAGGGATTTCTGGTCAAACCGGCGAATTTTGATCCGAATAAAAAATATCCGCTGCTCGTGCTGATTCACGGCGGACCGCAGAGCGCGTGGAATAATAATTGGGGTTATCGCTGGAATCCGCAGATTTTCGCCAATGCCGGTTACGTCGTTTTTATGCCGAATCCGCGTGGTTCGACCGGCTACGGACAGAAATTTGTCAACGATATTTCCGGCGATTGGGGCGGCAAAGCCTTTGTTGACATCACCAACGGCATTGCCGAAGTCGTCAAAAATCCGTTCATAGACAAACAGCGCATCGGCGCGGCGGGCGCAAGCTACGGCGGTTATATGGTTGACTGGCTGCTCGGTCACAACAACGATCCGCGCTTCAAAATCAAGGCATTCGTGTCACACGCCGGAGTTTACAACCTCGAAAGTATGGCTGGCGCAACCGAAGAATTGTGGTTCGTCAACTGGGAATTTAAAGGAATGCCGTGGCAGAATCAGACGCTTTACGATAAATGGTCGCCGAATAAATTTGCCAAAAATTTCAACACGCCGACGCTCGTCACCGCCGGTGAAATTGATTACCGCGTTCCCGTAGATCAGGATTATCAACTGTTTACGGCATTGCAGCTCAACAAAGTGCCGTCGAAGCTGGTAGTTTTCCCCGATGAAGGACACTGGATTTTGAAGCCGCAAAATTCCGTTTTCTGGTATGGACAGGTTTTGGATTGGTTCGGTAATTATCTGAAACCGTAATTTTTTTTCTGCTTTTCTTACTTTGCAACTTTGCGCCTTTGCAGGAGATATTTTCTTATTTGATTCTAATTATCAAAGTAAAACTTCCCGCAAAGGCGCAAAAACGCCAAGGCAACCAACGGCAGATTTATGTTTGAATTCGGGCGTAGAATCTCTGCCGGCAACTGCGGTTTCTTTGACGCGGTTTTTTGTATTCAATAAATATGAAATTTTTTACATTTAATTGGCTTGCCTTAACTGTCTGTATTTTACTCTTTTTACCAACTGCTGCATTTGCACAAAATTCGGTCAATTCAACGACACGCACCTCGGATTTTGACGTTCAAAATTACATTATTCGAGTCAAATTCGACGCTTCACACAAAAAAGTTTTCGGCGATACGACTGTTCAATTCAAACCTTTGGCGGAGAATTTTAATCGTCTCGAACTAGATGCGGTTGATTTGTTGTTTGATTCGGTAACGCTCGAACCGTCCGGCGAGAATCTTAAATTTATCGCTGACAACGGCAAAGTTTCGGTTATTTTCGATAAAACTTATTCACCCTCGGATTCAATCTCCGTGCATTTCAAATACTCGACTTCACCCGCGAAAGGCGTGTATTTTGTTGATGCTTTTATTGACCATAAAAAAGAGATTCATTCGGCGCAAATCTGGACGCAGGGCGAAGCCGAAGAAGCGCGATATTGGATTCCGTCTTACGATTTTCCGAACGATAAAGCGGCAAGCGAAGAATATATCACGGTCAAAAACGATGAAACGGCAATCGGCAACGGCGAATTTATCGAGAAAATCGCCAATCCCGACGGAACACAGACTTTTCATTACAAAATGAGCATTCCGCATTCGGTTTATTTAGTATCTTTTGTCATCGGTAAATATTCAAAAATTTCTGAAAAGTATAAAAATGTTGATTTAAGTTATTACGTCTATCCCGGCGAAGAATCGTTCGTTCCGACGGCTTACGGCAAGACGAAAAAGATGTTGGAGATTTACGAACAACTGACCGGCGTTGATTTTCCATATAATAAATACGACCAAACGATGGTCGCCAATTTTCAGTTCGGCGGAATGGAAAACATCACGGCGACGACGATGGCGGACACCGACATTCGGCTGGCAAATTACGCTTTCGGCAAACGGATCGCCGAAGATTTGGTTTCACACGAGCTTTCGCATTCGTGGTTCGGCGATCTGGTGACGTGCAAAGACTGGTCAAATCTTTGGCTAAACGAAGGTTTTGCAACATTTATGGAAGCCGCCTACCGCGAAAAGATGTATGGACGCGCCGATTATCTCACCGCGTTGCGACAGGATTATCAGGAATTTGCAGCCGACGAAGCTATCGGCAAAAATCGTCACGCGCTCGATAATCCAAAACCCGATCCGACTTCTCAGGATTTATTTGATGTCACGACGTATAAAAAAGGCGGATTGGTGGTTCACACTCTGCGCGAAACGGTCGGCGATCAGGCGTTTTGGAAAGCGATCAATGTTTATCTTAACCGATATAAATATCAAAATGTCGATTACACCAATTTGCAGTCGGTAATGGAAGAAGTTTCAGGGCAAAAACTCGATTGGTTTTTCAAACAATGGGTTTTGGGTGCGGGAATGCCGAGACTCGAAATCGAACCGACATATTCGGCAAAGAATCAAACGCTGACTGTCAAAATCAAACAAACACAGGCAAACGACGGTATCACGCCGCCGGTTTTTATGCTGCCGTTTGAAGTTGAAATAAAATCTAGAACCTCGACAAAAATTGAAAATTTTGTCATTAAAAATCAACAGGAAGTTTTTACATTCAAAACGAATGCCAAACCGACCGTGTTAAAATTTGATCCGAATGAAAAAATTCCGCTCAAAATTATTAAAGTTGCGAATTTGAAAGTAACCAAATAGGTTGAACCACGATACAAAAGCAGTAATTTTACTGCGTTATTGCTGACGCGCGGGCTTCCGTCTTTAATTGGAGAAAAATTTACATATTGAAGAGAACACGTTTGCAATTTCTTTATTAACGCCGGCAACGCCGTTTGCAAAGATGCGAATATCTTTTTACAAGATAGTCCGAAGTTCGCCCCGAACTGTCCGCAGTTTGCGGTATTTTCTATGAATCAATATAACCGTCTTTCTCGTTGCGTTCATCTTCGCGGGTTTTACCGTCGGCAATGTCATACCAACGCTGATAACCGTGTTTTGCCAAACCCCACGCACCGTTTCCAAAATGTTTGATGATTTTATCTTTAATGATTTCACGATCAACCAAACTTTTTCGGCTCAATAAATAAACAGCATCTTCCTGATCTTTGAATCGTCCGGCAATGAACTTTAAAATTACTAACCATTCAGGTGTGAGAATCGGAATATCGTCTATCTTCACCGCTTCTGCCAGCGCATCTTGAAATAATGCCTTAAATTCATCGTTGCGAATTATCCAGTCAATTGAAACGATTTTTTTATCGGTTTCGGCTCGAAAACGCTCTCCGCCCTGCCGCAATTGTCCGACAATTTTTTCTTTCGGAATCGGCAGGCGTTGATTGGAAATCATATCAATATCTTTGGTCAACCTGTCGCTGCCGTAAAAATTCATCGCCAAACCGCCGACCAAAGCCCAGTCAATATTATTTTCCTCCGCCATTTTGCTGACAAAATCAATCGCCTGCGAAGCCGAATCTTCATCAATTACGTCAAGATTTATTTTTCGTTTAGTCATAAAATCAATGATAAATGATGAATGTTAAATGTTACCTCATAAACTTCCGCCGAATCGCCAACGCCGACAACGCCGCTTGCAACGGTGAGAATATCTTTTCCAAGATTATCCAAAGTTCGCCCCAACCTGTCAGCGGTTTGCGGTATTCGACATTCTGCAAGGTCGCGGTTGTCAGACTTTGGACGATGGCATCCGGCAAAGTAATTCGGTCTGTGCGGCAAGTGCAGTTTTTGCTAATCTCTTCATCTTTCGATTCGCAAACGGTTAAACTCGCGGCAATCAGTCTGTCTTTTGAGCAGGTTTGAAAATTGATTTGCGTGTAAATGATTGGAAAGATGACCAAAATCAGCGATAACAAAACACCTAAAGCCCAACTCCAACTTTCGCCGTAAAAACTCGTGATTCGATAAAGTCCGTGAATAAAAAAGTCGCCGCTTCTGCGTAAAATGCCGAATGAATTTGTCGGCAGAATAGGTTTATCTTCTTCTTTCGCTGAACCGCCAAAACGTCTTTTCAGTTTTTCATTTTCACAAACTAATCTTTTTACCCAATTACAAATCTTTTCTTTCTTCTCAAGCCATTCCGTTTCAAAAGCCATTCGCCGAAAATTCGATGCTTCTTCAAAACGATTATTATTTTCAGCATTTTCAGCTAATTGACGACAAGTAACTTTAAAGACTTCTTTCGTAAATTCAGAACTATTTTCTTTTTGGTGTTCAAGTTCTCTAACGACATTTGCTTTGGCAAAGTAGTCAGAATTTTCCCAACTTACATTAATAAAATTAAATTTTCTTGAATCTACATTTACAAACCAGCTTGGTCTAAGCCTGACACTATGAAAATTGATTTTCTCTGGATTCTCAATTGTCGCATGTTCAAAACTTAGATAGAAATTTTCTTCTTCAAAACAAGTCGTAAAAACATCAACGATTTCATCATCAATAAGCTCAGAAGTTTTTCCGCCAAAAAAATGTATTTGCCCTTCGATTTTAGCCTCTTGAAAACTTAAAAAATCATTGAATGTTGTCTGCTTGAAAAGTAAGCGTGATTTCTTTTCAGTGCAAACACCATCAAACTCAGTCCCATTATCAAATACAACTTCATTAAAATCTGCTTCAGAGCAAAATTTTGTATTCCTAAAAAGCCCATTACCTTGAAAATCAGCTAACCAAAATGTAACGTTTTCAGTAAATTTTGCATTATCAAAAGAAGTATTTCCCTTAAATACCGTTGAATTAAATCTAACTTCTTGACTGAAATTGACATAATCGAATCTAGTTAGCTCAGAAAAGATTGCGTAACTAAAATCTGCTTCGCATTCAATTTTAGAGTGTGCTAAATCAACTTCGTTTGGAAAAAAAACTCCTTTGAAATTGTAGTTTTGAAACGCCAAGCGTAAATCCAAAACCTTCTCGAACTCATTTGTTTTAGATTTAGATGGAAGATGAAGCAAACAGTAATTTTCCCCGCTCATTTCATAAATTGGTTCAAGTTCTCTACAAACCGCTGAACGAACAGTTGGTTTCATAAATTCGGGAATATCAATTCCACAAAAACATTCCTTCGGCATTTATTCACCTCTTTCTAAATCCATCATCGGCACTTTGACACTATTCTTTTCAGTAAAATCAATCGTTTCCGTGTAATCCGCGTCAGAGTGGCGGATGTTTTAAGAATCAATATAGCCTTCTTTAACGGGAGTTTTTCTGCCGTCGGCTAATTCATACCAACGCTCTAAGCCTGATTTGAAAGCCGCCCAAGTTTCGTTGCCGCCGATTTCGATAACCATTTGTTTGATTTTTTGGCGGTCAACCAAATCTTTTTTACGCAAAAGGAAAACGCCGTCTTCCTGATCTTTGAAACGTCCGGCGATGTATTTCAAAATTACCAGCCATTCAGCCGTGAGAATCGGCGTGTCGGCAATCAACACGGCATCTTTGAGAGCGCGTTCGTAAAACTTCTTGGCTTCGTCGGTTCTCGTAATCCAATCAACCGCGACATCTCTTTTCGCCGTTTTAATCGTGTAACGCGCACCGCCCTGAACCAAATTACCTTCGCTTTCAAGCGGCAATTTTTTTGACGCGATGATGTCAACATCTTTCGTCAATCTGTCGTTCCCGTAAAGAATCACCGCCAATCCGCCCGCCAATGCCCAATCAATATTGTTTTCATCGGCTAAGTTTCCAACCGTTTCAATAGTTTCCATCGCCGACTCATCATCGAGCAAATCAAATTTAAGTTTTGTCATAATTTTATTTTTTCATCTAGTTTGGCGGTTTCGGGCGCGGCAGTCGGCGACGATTACTTGTCCGGTGTGTAAGTTTATGGAATTAGCGGATTGATTGTCTGCAAGCCTGAAAACTTTTGAAAATCGCTGTCGGTTGTGGCGAGTGTTGCATTGTGTTCGATGGTTAATGCGGCAAGATGCGCGTCCATCATTAAAGCGGCTTTGGTCTGTCCTTCGTTGATTAACTTTTGAAAAATCTTCCAATGATTTGCCGTCGGTGTTAGAATCCTGACGTTCGGAAGTGCAAGCCATTCATCAACTATTTCAGTCGCTTCCTGTAAATTGAAAGGTTGCGGAAACGCTTTCGGATTTGTAGAAATTCTCAAGAAAGCGGTTATCACCTGCCAACTCAAACCGAAATCATCGGCAGAAGAAAGTTGTTCTTCGAGCCATTTCTTTGCCGCGAAATGTTGTGGCGCGTCCTCGTTATAAGCATATAAAACGATATTTGCATCAGGCGTTATCATTTATGAAGCGTCCTCAGTTTCTTCGAGCAAACTGTTTATTTTGTCGTAGTTTAAATCTTCTCTAAAACCGAGATGTTTACTTTTAATGTGAAATTTATTCGGTTTTCCTTCGACATTTTTAACCGTCACCGTAATTTCAACCCGGGTATTCGGCTTTAACTCAACCTCACTTTCAGGACGAAAAACTGTGCCGTCAAAAACCGCCTCGATTAGCTTTAACATATCTTTCACCTCATTTGCGATTTTATCATAACTTTCACCGCATAAACTTACGCCGAATCGCCAACTACTTTTATTGATAAATGATAAGTAAAATCAGCGTTACCTGAAATTCGGTGAAGGTATAAATAAACGAAAAGATTGCGAAAATAATCAACTCCAAAACAAAAGCCGCCCAACTCCATCTTTCGCTGTAAAAACTTGAAATTCAATAATTTTAATTTGCTTGCAATTTTCTATAATTTTCAGCCTTGATTCTTATCATTTTCTAAAGGTTAAATTTCTGTTGAAGTTTCGGCATTTAATGTTGGATTTAATGAAGATTGAAAACTTAAATAGTTTTCTAAAGTTTCATTATTCGGTGAATTCCACTGCGTTTCAAAATGATTCTTGAAAGATTGATAATATTTCGTATCTTTGCCTTTAATTTTAAGCTGCACATTATTTTCAGAAATATTATCGTGCAAATAAAATCCTGCCAATATATTTTCATCAAATCCAAAAATTGCAACCGTCACAAAATCTCTATGAAGCCTTACTTCAAGATTACTTTTGAATTCGTTACTAATATTTGTATTTTTTTCTATAGCATCCTTTATTAACTTTAACTTCTCAATATTTTCCAAAACTTTACTTTTCATCAATGTTGAAGTATGTATCTGTAAGAATCTAGCTCTTTTTTCAAACACTTCAAGTTGATCGGGGTGAGCTATTATTATTTTAATTTTACATCCTTTTCTTATAGCTTCAATTACCATTTGTCCTAAATCATCAATCGACGGCAACCAAATTTTTAAGATAAAAACTTCTGAATTTTTTCTTAAATTTTTTATTTTCAGATATATTTTTGATGTGTCTAAATCTGGATATGCATCAATAATCCCTGATTTTTTTAAATTATCTATATTTTTCGGAAGTTGGTCGCTTATAACTTTTGTAATTTCATTTGGAAGAGATTTGATAACAACTTCTTGAAGTTGTACAGTCAATGCCTTTTGAATCTCTTTTAAAGAATGGAATTTCAAAAAGCGTTCATGGACGAGTGTAGTTGTTACAACAGCAAATAATAATATCCCCATTTCTTTTAGAAAAGGTATTAAAATGTGTCCGTCTAATCCTTTACCTCCGTTTTCAATGAGTATAGCTATAAATATAAGCAATATACCAAAAAAACCGAATAATAATAGAACTAGAAAAAACTTTGATTGTAGTGTGAAAAGAAATCCTTGAACTGGTGGTTTAAATAAATCATCATATTGCAACTGTTGATATTCTTTATCTTTTGTAGTGTTGGATTCTTCTAAAGTTTCAGAAATCTTGTCAGTTATTTTTTCTTGGTTCTGTAATTTGTCTTCTTCAATACTCATAATTAATTCCTTGACTTGTTCATTGGTATTTTAACATCATTATCTTCGGCAAATTCAATCGCCTCATCATAACCCGCGTCAACGTGGCGGACAACGCCCATTCCGGGGTCGGTGGTGAGAACTCTTTCGATTCTTTTGGCGGCTTCGGGTGTGCCGTCGGCGACGATGACTTGTCCGGCGTGGAGCGAATAGCCGATGCCGACTCCGCCGCCGTGGTGGAGCGAAACCCACGTTGCGCCGCCGACGGCGTTGATCATTGCGTTGAGATAAACCCAATCGGCGATTGCGTCCGAGCCGTCTTTCATCGCTTCGGTTTCGCGGTTCGGGCTTGCCACGCTTCCGCAGTCGAGATGATCTCTGCCGATGACGATTGGGGCTTTGAGTTCGCCGCTGGCAACCATTTCGTTTAATTTGAGTCCGGCTTTGGCGCGTTCGCCGTAGCCGAGCCAGCAGATTCTCGCGGGCAAGCCTTGAAATTCGACTTCTTTCTGCGCCATCGTCAGCCATTTGATCAAATGGTCGTTTTCGGGGAACAGATTCATCATCGCTTCGTCGGTTTTGTAGATGTCTTCTTTGTCGCCCGACAGCGCAACCCAGCGAAAAGGTCCTTTGCCTTCGCAGAACAGCGGGCGAATGTAGGCGGGAACGAAGCCCGGATAATCGAAGGCGTTTTCCACGCCGTTGTCTTTGGCGCGCTGGCGCAGATTGTTGCCGTAATCGAAGACAATTGCGCCGCGTCGTTGGAATTCGAGCATTGCTTCGACGTGCTTTGCCATCGAATCCATCGCGCGTTTTTCGTATTCGGATTGGTTTTCTTTTCGCAATTCATTCGCCTGTTCGATTGAAAGACCTTGCGGAATATAACCGAACAAAACATCGTGCGCGGAAGTCTGATCGGTCACGACATCGGGCAAAATGTTGCGTTCCAAAATCTGCCAATGAACATCCGCCGCATTTCCCAAAAGCGCGATTGATTTCGCTTCTTTTTTATCGGTAAACTCTTTAACGAGTCGTAAAGCATCGTCCAAATCTCGCGCTTCGACATCAACCTGTTTCAACTGCAAACGCCGCTCGATGCGCCATTTATCAACGTCAACCAACAACCCGACACCGCCGTTAAAAGTTATCGCCTGCGCCTGCGCTCCGCCCATTTCGCCCAAACCGGCGGTCAACACAAACTTGCCCGCTAAACTTCCCCAATTATTCTGCCTTGCCAGCGAGCCGAAAGTTTCATAAGTTCCCTGCAAAATGCCCTGCGTGCCGATGTAAATCCAGCTTCCGGCGGTCATCTGCCCATACATCATCAACCCTTCGCGCTCGTATTTGTCGAACTGTTCCTGCGTCGCCCAATGCGGCACGATGTTCGTATTCGCAATCAAAACCTTCGGCGCGTCCGTGTGCGATTTGAAAACCGCGACGGGCTTGCCCGACTGCACGAGCAAAGTTTCGTCTTCTTCCAAATTCTTCAAACTGTCCAAAATCGCATCAAATGATTCCCAATTCCGCGCCGCCTTTCCGCGTCCGCCATAGACGATCAAATTATCGGGATCAAACGCAACATCTGCGTCGAGATTGTTCTGAATCATTCGATACGCGGCTTCGATGAGCCAGTTTTTGCAGGTTAAAGTCGTTCCGGTCGGAGCTTTGATATTTCGTTTCATAATTTAATAATTGCCGGGTTTAATTGATTTATCATACTGCAATTTAGTTTGACATCAGCAGCCTGCTTCCCTATTATTGCCGTTATGAAAAACTTGAAATTTCCGCTCATTATCATAGCATTGGTTTTATTTTTAAGTGTTTCCTCTTTTGCCCAAATTACGAGTATTTCACAACTGAAAGACGTTACACCGACCGACAATTATTATGCGGATTTACAAAGTTTAATTGAAAAATACGGCGCAATCGGCAGCACGGATGATTTGGATTTTGCCGCTGAAGATGTCACGCCGAGACCGTCAAAGTCGGAAATCGGCAGAAATTATTTTCCGCAAACCGCTTTATCGAACCGCCAATTTGCCGTAATTTTAAACGCCGGAGCCAATCGGTTAAATGAATTGATCGCCGTTGAAGATCAGCAAATTCAAGCGTCAAAGATGTCCGAAACCGAGAAAAACAATCTTTCCTCGACACTTTTGATATATTCCGTTAATTCGACACCGCTCAACGGATTGGAGATTTCTTCCACTTCGCAGGCGAAAGGTTTGCCGCCGACGCTCAAGGAATTTGAAGCGATGCAGCGTCTTATCGAAGAATACGGTTTCGGCAAAGATTTGCTGAACTCCGATGGAGTTTACAATCCGAAAAAAACATATTCGGAACAGGAATTAACCGATATTTTGAATAATGCGTTCTACATTCAGCCGACGTGCGGCAAAGACGGCTTTAAGGTCGGCGAATTAACTCTGAATTATCAAAACAAAGTGGTTAATCGCGCCCGTTTTGCTCAAATTTTAAACCGATATTTCGATTTTTTTGCCGCTCGTCTGACCCGAATTGCGGCTGAGTTTCGTGATGTCAAGGAATTTAACGATGACCGGCAGATCGAATTGCTCCAAAATACAGTTTGCACGATGAAGCAGGTTAATGCCGAGCCGATTCTCTTTACATCAGGTTCTGCCGACATTACACCCGGCATTTTATCTATGCTCAACCGACAGGCGGATATTCTGAAACATCTTCCGAAAACGACGATTGTCGAGATCGGTGTTTTCTCCGACAACAGCCTGAATGCTGACGGTGCCGCAAAGTTTACGCAAATCCGGGCGGAAAACATTCGCCGGGAGTTAATTAAACTCGGCATCCGTTCCGAGGCATTGACGGCGCATGGTTACGGTTCAGCCAAACCGATTGCCGATAATTCGACACCCGCCGGACGAATCAAAAATCGCCGCATCGAATTTACGATCTTGAAATTGTAACTTTGTAATCGGTTTCGATCTTTGCCTGAGTATTTTATTTCTATTATTTTAAAGAGCAAAAAAATCAATTATTTATTGTTCGGCAGTATTAAACTTTATAAGCGTTTCAAGTCTTACGCATACTCCACGAAACTTTCTACAATGATAATTTATGCCCGAATTAAACGATCAGATCGAAAAACTTCAATTTCGGCTCGATAAGATGGTCGAATATCAAAATTATTTTGACCGTGAAACAAAGTTGATTCGCGTCGAAATAGAAAAACTCAAAAAAAATGACGAAAAAAGCGGCGATCAATTATCCGATAATTTTTCTCAAAAGCCGTCAACTGACAAAAACACCTCGTTTTATATTCCGCCCGCAAAACTTACAAATACGCCAATCGCCGAACCTGTTCGCACAGTAAATCAAACTTATAAATCGCCAAATTTTACCCGCGAAAACATCGCTGAAAAACCCGTTAATGAACCGGCGGGAGAATTTCAAACGGCGAATGTTTCTTCGGGTTGGGAAGATTTCATCGGCAGAAATTTGATTAGTTTGATCGGCATTATTATCACGATTCTCGGTGTCGGAATCGGCGCGAAATATGCGATTGACCGCGATTTAATCAGTCCGGCGGCGCGAATAGTTCTAGGTTATCTGTTTGCCTTCGGCGTGTTCGGCACAGGATTTCGCCTGAAATCCAAATATCTCGACTTCAGCGCGGTTTTGATGAGCGGCGCGTTGGCGATGATGTATTTTCTGACCTATTTTGCTTACGATTTTTATGAACTGATTCCGCAAAAAATCGCGTTTTTGATGATGCTCTGCATCACGGCGTTGACGGTTCTGGCGGCGATTAATTTTAACCGGCAAATAATCGCTCATATCGGCTTGGTCGGCGCGTATGCCGTGCCGTTTCTGCTCGGCAATCATTCGGGCAGATACGATATTTTGTTCGGCTATATGACGATTGTTAATTTCGGAATTTTGCTCGTCTCGGTCAAAAAATTCTGGAAACCGTTATATTACACATCTTTTATTTTCACCTGGCTGATATTTTCCGGCTGGTATTTTTCGGGTTATCACGCTGCCCAAGATTTTCCGACTGCGTTCGGATTTCTGACAGTTTTTTTCCTGACGTTTTATCTGACATTTATCAGCTACAAGCTGATTGCCGACGAAGATTTCAATGCTGAAATTGTCGGTTTGATTCTGCTCGATTCGTTTATTTTTTACGGTTTCGGCTCTTTGATGATTAACAATAATCCGTCTGTATCTCAATATCTGGGTTTATTTACTGTAATTAACGCCGGTTTTCACGGCTTGATTGCCTTTGTCGTTCACAAATACAGACTCGGCGGCAGGATCAATTTATATTTGCCCGTCGGGATCGCGCTGGCATTTTTGACGATTGCCGTTCCGGTTCAATTCGACGGTCAATGGATTACTCTTTTATGGACTGCCGAAGCCTTGTTTCTATTCGTTTTCGGCAGGCTGAAACGGCTGACGATGATCGAGGTATTTTCATTCCCGCTGATGTTTTTGGCAACTGCGAGTTTACTGGTAACGCTTATTGAAAATAAACCCGTTGCTGTGCCGCTGCTCAACGGCGCGTTTTTGACTTCAATTATATTTGCCGCCGCCTGCGCCATGGTTTGGTATGTCAATGAAATCGAGCAGGAAGAAAATTCGACCGCTGCCAATTGGCAAATGTATGTAAAATATATCGCTTCGACGGTTTGTCTGCTCGTTTTTTACAACAGTTTTCGCACCGAAATCGGTCATTATTTCCACAATCAAACAATTATGACAGCCGCCGAAAACAATTCGCATCCGTTTTCCGATTACCCGACCGTCACAGATTCATCACTTTCACTTTTTAATACTGTCTGGTCGATCAATTACACGATGTTTTTTGTCAGTTTGCTGGCAATTGCTAACATCAAACAGTTTAAGAGCGAGATTTTCGGCGTAATCAGTCTCGGCTTAAATTCATCAATACTATTTATTTTCCTCACCGCCGGATTACTCGCCATCGGTCAACTGCGTGATAATTATCTTAATCGAACGGACGCAGAATTGTTTGCTCGCGGCACAAATCATCTGATAATTCGTTACATTTCCTACTTTTTCGCCGCCGGTTTGATCGCTTCGATTTATGCCGTCTGCCGTCAGGATTTTATCAGAAAATACTCACCGGATTTAAATTTCGGGAAAACCTTCGACACTATTTTTTATCCGGCAGTTTTGTGGTTGACGAGCAGTGAATTGTTGAATTGGATGAGTATTTACGCGGTCGAAGATTCTTACAAACTCGGTTTGAGTATTCTTTGGGGATTTTACGCGCTGACACTCGTCGTGATCGGCATCGCCAAAAGAAAAAAACATCTTCGCCTCGGCGCAATCGTCTTATTTGCCGTCACTTTGGCAAAACTTTTCTTCTACGATATTACCTCGCTCGGCACGATTTCAAAAACCGTCGTCTTTATTTCTCTGGGCATTATTCTCTTGATCGTTTCGTTTCTCTACACAAAATATAAAAGTTTAATATTAGATGAAAACGATAAATTTATTTAGTCTCGACACATAAACCCGCGCCTTAGCAAGGGCGCAATACGACTGTAGATTCTGCATCCCGCTAATGCTCGAATTTATTAAAATCATCCATTGACCTGAATAATTTTGCCAATTTATAGTGCTTTTCTGACGGCTTTTCGGACGATTTCCGTGACTAAGCCGTAAACCCAATGCGACGAGAGCGCGTAGGCGTGTGTCGAAAGCGAATATTGGGTCGCCGGTTTTGAAAGACCGAGCGCGGGAATGACGACATCATCGGCAATTGCCCAGACCGCCGAACCGAACGGCAAACCTTCGGCAAAAGTTGCCGCGCCGGTTAATTCGGCGGTTGCGCCGTAAATCGCGCCGGAAACGCCGCCCATCAAATAGTGCATCGCTTCGCCCGCCGGTTCTTTTTCCGATTTTTTGAGTTGATGGTCAAACAACTTTTCCGAGACGGCTTCGGCGGCTTTGACGTTTGCCGGTTCCGGTGCTTTTTTCGCAGATTTTTTATCCGCCGGCGTTTCGGCAAATTTCGCGGTTGCGCTCTGATACTGCGTCATCACAAACGATGCGACCAAACCGCCGATTGCACCTGCAATGATGCCTTTGAGAAGATTTTTCTCATCTTCCTGTTTAAAATTTTTGCTTTTCATACGTTTCCCTCACTTGAAATTTAATTATGTGAATGAGAACGCAATTTGCATTCCGTAGATTTAACCGCCAAAAACATCCGAACCAAAGCTTTTTGCAATGATTTGATACACAATTAATCGGGTAATAGATTTGTCGTGAATTTGCCGATTCGTGCAGCAAAATCATCGGTAACTTCATCAGGATTCGGCGCAAGTTTCATCATTTCCGCAACAATCGCCGAACCGACGACCGCCGCGTCAGCGTATTTCCAGGTTTCGGCAACCTGCGCCGCGTTGGAAATTCCGAATCCGACGGCAATCGGCAAATCGGTAAATTTCCTGAGCCTGTCAACGAGATTTTTCGCATCCGAACTCGTCTCGTTTCTCGCGCCCGTGACACCCGCGCGTGACACCGCATAGACAAAACCGCTCGCTTTTTCGCAGATTTTAGACAGACGTTCATCGCTCGAAGTCGGCGCGGCAAGCATTATTAACGCCAAATTTTGCGCCGCCAGAATTGCGCGAAACTCTTCGGCTTCTTCGGGAACGAGATCGGTTATCAAAACGCCGTCAACGCCTGATTCGACCGCTTTTTCAGCAAACTTTTCCAAACCGAACTGCAAAATCGGATTAAAATAGCTGAACAAAATAATCGGCGTTTCACATTTTTCAGCGCGAACACCGGCAACTATTTGCAAAATTTCTTTAACCGAAATCGGATTTCGCAGCGCACGTTCCGCCGAAGCCTGAATCGTCACGCCGTCCGCGACCGGATCGGAAAACGGAACGCCGAGTTCGATGACACAGGCATCTTGCGCTGCCAATTCCAAAATCAGGTCTTTCGTCGTCGTTAAATCAGGATCACCGGCGACAATAAAAGGTATAAATCCACCGCGATTTTCAGTTTTCAATTGTCTGAATTTTGCGTTCACTCGATTCGTCATTTTATATATTTTGAGTTTCTGTTTTTCTAATGTTATAGCTGATAAAAGTTTTACTCACCCAACCTCAAAAATCAATATCAATAATCATCTTCCGGCAAAAATTCACCCGTTTATTTGTATTGACATTAATTTTTTTAGCCGAAAATCCTTTTGCCTTCGCAAAAAAAAATATCATCTACGTCTATACGGCACACATCAATCTGCTGTCAGTCGCAGCGATACGAAAGAACAGCCGATAATTTTGCATTTTTCGGCATTTCAATTACAAACAAATATCTGAAACTGATCGAGGCGATAATTTTATGCAAATTTATATCAGCAAAAACAACCGGCAGCTCGGACCGTTTGACGAAAATAAGGTGTCGGAGATGCTCCGCGCCGGTCAGGTTTCACCGCAGGATATGGCTATCCGCAGCGGTGATCGTGCGTGGCAGCCGCTCTATGTGTTGTTTCCGCAGAAAGTTGGGGCGGTTTCGTCTCCGCCGATTCCCGCCACAAATCAACCCAAGTCGGCGGTCGGCAACAGCAAAGGCGGTAACGGTTTGGCGTTCGTTTTGCTTGGCATTGTCGGGGTTATTTTCCTTTTGGGAATCGGCGGAATCGCAATTTTATTTTATCTGCGTTCAAATACTAACCGCAGTTTGACGGTTTACGATTCCAATTCGGCAACTTCAACGCCGATGCCTTCGCCTGAAACAACGCCTGATTTATACAAACAGGATTCCGACCGCCGCGAAACCTTTGGTTCGTATGAAGCCGAATTCACCAAGTTGCCTTCAAAAGTTCAATTAACCGGCAAACCTTATATCAAAGGCAAAGTTGCGTTTTATAATCGTGATGTCGAAATCGGGGAAACCGATCCGGTTTGGCTGCTCGACAATGATTTTGCTTCCACTTCATCATTCGATGAAAAAGTAAAAGACATCAAAGCCAAAACACCCGGAGAAGTGCAGACGGTTGTCATCAGAAAATGCACTCAATACAAAAAAGGCAATTACATTGTCAGTTCGAGAACCATTCCCGGTTATGCCTGGAAATGCGATGTCAGCATTGTTGACCGCACGATTTCAGCCGTCATTTTCAAGAAATCATTCGCCGGAACTCTCGAAAAAGAACTCAGTGTGCCGGTCGGCGCAACCGAAGTCGAAGGTTATATTCCATACGAGGAAATTTCAGATTTCGTCGGCAAATTACCCAGACAATAATTAAGTGAATAAGTTTAGAATCCTGCGTTTACGCGACTTTTGCGCCGCGTTTCGCCGGCAGTTTGCCTCGATAGCGAATATAAACTTCAACGAAAATTCGGCGAAAGTTATTCTTATCTGCCTAACAATTTCATCTCCCGCAACAGACGCAAGTTTTGTCTTTCGCATCAAATCGAATTTCCTCGAATTGCTCGTCATTCGCCGCGCGAATCGGCTCGCGTTCGTTTGAATCGAAATAAACGTTGATGTTTTCGACTAATTTCAATTTCTGTTTCGCGTTCAAATTCAAAAATCCGTGAAACACGAGCGTTATTTTTTCATCCATATTATTTTTTCAACAACATTTCCTGCACCTGATTGACATCTTTGTCGCCGCGCCCCGAAAGATTGCAAATAATCGTTTCCGCCGCCGACATTTCCGGCGCGATTTTTAATAAATGCGCGATGGCGTGTGAGCTTTCCAAAGCTGGAATAATGCCTTCGGTTTGCGATAAAATTTGAAACGCTTTCAACGCTTCGTCGTCCGTCGCCATTGCATATTCGACGCGCCCGATGCTTTGCAAAAATGCGTGTTCCGGTCCGACCGAGGCGTAATCCAAACCTGCCGAAATCGAATGCGTCAGCGCAATTTGCCCGTTGTCATCCTGCAAAAGATAACTTTTTGTGCCTTGCAAAACGCCGATTTTGCCGCCGCCCGCTTTGTTGAATCGTGCCGCGTGTTCGCCTAAGTTATTGCCTTTGCCGCCCGCTTCGACACCGATCATTCTGACGGATTCGTCGTTCAAAAACGGATGAAAAAGCCCGATGGAATTTGAACCGCCGCCAACGCAGGCGACCAGAGCCGTCGGCAATTCGCCCGTTTTTTCGATGAACTGCTCACGCGCTTCTTTGCCGATCACCGACTGAAAATCGCGCACCATTAACGGATACGGATGCGGACCTAACGCCGAACCGAGCAGATAATATGTGTCGTCAACATTCGTCACCCAATCGCGCAACGCCTCGTTAATCGCGTCCTTCAAAGTCTTCGCGCCCGCATCAACGCCGCGCACTTCCGCGCCCAAAAGCTGCATCCGAAAAACATTCAACGCCTGCCGCCGCATATCTTCGGTTCCCATATAAACCACACATTCCAGCCCGAATAGCGCACACACCGTCGCCGTCGCCACGCCGTGCTGTCCCGCGCCGGTTTCGGCAATAATGCGTTTCTTGCCCATTCGACGCGCGAGCAAAATCTGCCCGACGGCGTTGTTGATTTTGTGCGATCCGGTGTGTCCCAAATCCTCTCGCTTCAAATAAATCTGCGCTCCGCCAAGTTGTTCGGACAATCTTTTCGCGTGAAAAAGCGGAGTCGGACGACCCGAAAAATCCTGCGAAAGCCGCAAAAATTCCGCCTGAAAATCAGCATCGTCGCGCACCGAATAATAAGCGTCCGTCAATTCCTCAAGCGGCGACATCAGCGTTTCGGGAACAAACCGCCCGCCGAATTCGCCCCAATAACCGCGTTCGTTTGGTTGGTAATTCATAAAATTTTAGTGATTGTACGGATTAGCCACCGCCAAACCTTCGGCAATCGCGGCAGAATTCAGATTGTCGGCGGCGGAAATAAAAGTAATTGGTGATAAACTGTCGGCTAAACGCAAACGATTCGCTTCAAGCGCAGAAGCGAGTTGGACTGCATCGTAACCGCGAAGTTCGTGCTTATCGGCAATTAACATCGCTTCTTCGACAAGTAGCGGAGTTAGATTTGTTTTGATTAATTTCTTCCGAAAATCTCTCCGAAAACGGAAAATCGCTTTCTTCGCGTTCGGCTGAGTAATGCTCAAGCCTTTTCTCCGGCGGGCAATCGCGGAAACGACTTCAACACCTGAAATTCGCGCCGCGAAAATCGCATTTTTCGCCGAAGGTTTTAATAATCCGATAATCCATTTCGAGCCGGTTTCAGTCAAATATCTTTTGACCAAACCGCTGCTGTCAATATAAAAAACACTCATCTAGCGACGCTCCCTGACAATCGTTTCGGAAACGGGTTCGCCTTCAAAATCTATCGTTTCAAAATCGTCTTCTTCGTCGGTCATTCCTTCGGGAATATCGCTGATAAATCCTTCAGCCAACAACTTTTGCAAAAATTCTTCTTCCGAGATTTGTGTTTTGGCTTCATTTTCATCTAAAAGGCGGACTTTTATCTCGTGTCTTTTAGTTGCCGGTAATTTGTAAATCTCGTTCAAAATTTCGGTCGTCGTCATCATATTTTTCACCTCATTGAATTGATTTTTCAAATTTCAAAAAATCTTCATCGCTTGCCGCTTCCCACTGTGCGATTTCACTTTCTAAATCTTCATCAATTTCGCTTTCAATGATAATTTTCACCCGTTCGTGTTCCTTCAGATTCGCCGGAACACTCGAAACTTGCTTAAAAATGCCATTTTCATAAATTGCTTCAACTGTTGTCATAATTTTAGATTTTAACACAACTCAATTTTCGCCTAAATCTTCTTTTTCCAACTTAAATTCTTCTAAAAGTGCAAAGAAAAGGTCAAATGCTTTTTTTTCATCACCTTCAGATTCTTCTAAGATAAAATTGCTGTAATGAAGTGAAAGTTTATCTTTAACTACCAGCTTATCTCTTACCCAATTACTTATTTCAGGAAAAAATCCATTCTCAAATTCAACTCCAAAATATTGGGTTGCGTCATAATAACCATCCAAATACATCATTAATAAACTTAGTGATTTTTTGCCAATATAAACTTCCGGTAGCGAGTGAATATCACTTATCATATCGAAAAAATAGCCTCTTGGAACTTTTTTTATTATTGGTCTTAATCGCTGATTTCCGATAGCTTTCGATTCCTCAAGAGTTTTATCTACGTTTTTTGCTCTCCTGATAAAGTTGATAACTTTAATTTTGTCTTTTTTACCATTTTCAACTTCTAGTTTGCTGCAAGCATCAATCGCAAAAGGCTTTTTCGCTCGAATTGCGCTTCCAACATTATCTGCCGAAAGTCCCCCCGCGAGATACATTTTCGGAAAAATCTCCTGCACTGTTTTCGCAATTTCCCAATCGAAAGTCTCGCCTGTGCCGCCGTGTTCCTGCGGGTTGTAAGCGTCGAGCAAAATCGCGTCAACTTCATATTGCAAAACGTCTTCGGGCTTGAATTCTGGCGACACGCGGAAGGCTTTGATGATTTCGAGATTCGTTTTCAACTTTAATTCACGCGCAAATTCGGGCGTTTCTTCGCCGTGCAGTTGGAGCGCGTCGAGTTTTGCAGTTTCCGCAATTTCGATAATTTTGTCCAAACTTTCATTAACGAAAACGCCGACTTTCAACACTTCCGACGGCAGTTGTTCGATAATTTCACGCGCATTTTCGGGCGTGATGTAGCGTGGACTTTTCTCGTAAAAATTAAAGCCGAGCGCGTCCGCACCGAATTTCGCCGACAGCAATGCGTCTTCGAGATTTGTAATGCCGCAAATTTTAACTTTCGTCATAAGATTTTTTGCCACGAATTACACGAATGAACAAGAATAAGAAAAATTTAAATTTTTCTTATTCTTGTTCATTCGTGTAATTCGTGGCTAACTTCTTCAATTCTTCCGCCACATTTCCGCTTCGCATCAAAGTTTCGCCAATCAAAAATCCCGCAAATCCGAGTTCACGCAGTTCTAAAATCTCGTCCCGCGTCGAGATCCCGCTTTCGGTAATCAGCAAAGCATCTTTCGGCGCGTATTTTATCAATTCGCGCGAAACATCGAGCGACACTTTGAACGTGTGCAGATCACGATTATTGACACCGATGATTTTCGCGCCGATTTTTTTTACGCGCTCCAATTCTTCCAGAGTGTGAACTTCAACGAGCGCGTCGAGTCCCAAATCTTTTTCAGCTAAATCGTGCAGTTGCCATAATTGTAAATCATCCAACATCGCCGCAATCAGCAAAATCACATCCGCGCCCGCTTCGGCGGCTTCGTAGATTTGAAATTCGTCAAAGATAAAATCTTTCCGCAGTATCGGCGTTTTAACCGCTTTTCGCGCCGTTCGCAAATCTTTTAGTGAACCCTTAAATCTGTCTTCTTCCGTCAAAACCGAAATGCAGCACGCGCCGCCGTTTTCGTAACTTCGGGCGACTTCGGCAACATTAATTTTATCGTTTATCACGCCCTTCGATGGCGAAGCGCGTTTGATTTCGGCAATAATATTGATTTGACCGCGCTGCAAATTTTCGCGCAAACGATGATTTTTCGCCGTTTCGCGTTTTGCAATTGCCGCGCGTTTCAATTCGTCAAAATCGCGGTTTGCTTTGGCAATTGCGAGACGTTTTTTCTTCAATTCGATGATTTCGGTTAGAAACATTTTGTTTTTCTACCACGGATGCACACAGATAAATACAGCTAGAAGCAAGGTTTAATTCATAAAATTTATCCTTAAAATCTGTGTTTATCCGTGTGCAAGCGAAGCTGGACGGTTAATTTTCTTTAGTTTTTTCCTTCAAACTTTCCAATTTTTCCAAAGCCTTTCCGCTTTCCAAACTTTCTTTCGCAAGTTTTGCGGCTTCCATTAAATTTTCGGCTTTGCCGCCGACGAAAATTGCCGCCGCCGCATTCATTAAAACCAAATTTCGCGCGGCGTTGGTTCGTTTATTTTCCAGAACGTCAAGAATAATTTGAGCGTTTTGCGCCGCATCGCCGCCGCGTAAATGTTCGATGTTTTCAACGAGTTCAAAGCCGTAATCGGCGGGCGAAACTTCGTAAAATTTAATGTATTCAGGCGTGATTTCGGCGACCGAAGTTTTTGCGGAAACCGTAATTTCGTCCAAACCATCCAAACCGTGAACGACCAAAGCGCGTTTTGTTCCCAATAAACGCAAGGTTTCAGCAATCGGCGCGACCAAATCTTTGTGCCACACGCCCATAATCTGAAACGGCGCATTTGCCGGATTCGTCAGCGGACCGAGCAAATTAAACGTCGTATGAATGCCGAGTTCGCGGCGGACGGCGGCAACTCTCGCCGTCGAAGCGTGATAGAGCGGCGCGAACATAAAACAGATTCCGATCTCGTTCAGACATTGTTCCGAAACTTCACGCGAAGCCGCGACATTAACACCCAAAGCAGTCAGCACATCGGCACTTCCCGATTTAGAAGTCGCCGCGCGGCTGCCGTGTTTCGCCACCGGCAAACCTGCGCCCGCGATTACGAACGCTGCTGCGGTCGAGACATTAAAGGTTTTGACGCGGCTCGAACCAGTTCCGGCGGTGTCTATAAAATCCGTGTGAATCGTCTTGATTTTCGCGGCGTTTTCGCGCATTGCTTCCGCCATTCCCGCCAGTTCTTCGGTCGTTTCGCCTTTGATTGCCAACGCGACAAGCGCGGCGGAAATCTGCGCGTCGGTCGCTTCGCCCTGCAAAAGTTGGTTGAGTAAAAACTTCGCTTCCGCCCGCGAAAGATTTTTGCCCTGCATCAGACGTAAAAGTAAATCGCGCAAGCCTTCGACCGGCGGTTCGTCCGTGCGATGCGGCAATAACCAAGCCGGTCGGCTGAGATTATAATTTTGAAAAATGTTCATTTATTTCGATATTTAAAAGTTTCTGCCAATTAAAAAACCTGCCGCATTTTAAATTGCCGCAGGTTTTCTAAAACTTTATTCGACGGATTTAAGCCGGCAGTTAGAAAACTCTTATATTTTTTGCCAGATATTTAGATTTTGCAACATTGATGCGGCTTTTGGAGTTTTCATAAAATAATTTTTTGCTATTATCAATTTATAACTTAACGGAAATTTTAAGGCAAATATATGAGCAAAACTTTTGAAAAACTTACGCCGACTGACGAAAAATTATATTTTCGCAAAAATGATCGAAATGATGTGCGGCTCGGCGAGATAGTGCCGCAAACTTCATATGAGGAAGCAAAAGTCGTCATTCTCGGCTGTCCGCAGGACGACGGCGTGACGCGCAACGGCGGACGCGACGGGGCTGCACTTGCGCCGGCGGCGATCCGCGAACAGTTTTATAAACTTACGCCGTTCGGCATTGATGCGAAAATTGGCGATGCCGGGGATTTGAGTTTTCAAAATTCGCTCGAAGAAACTCACGATAGTTTGACTGAAATCGTCAAAGAAATTCTCTCCGACGGCAAAAAGTTAATCGTTTTAGGCGGCGGCAACGATATTTCTTACGCTGACGGACGCGCGATGGCGGAAGTTTTCGGCGCGGGAAACTGGCTTTGCGTCAATGTTGACGCGCATTTCGATGTGCGTCTTGCCGACCGGCGCAACAGCGGCACGCCGTATCGTCAGCTTTTAGACGAAAAACTTGTTCGTCCCGATTATTTTTATGAAACAGGCTTTCAGCCGCAGCTCGCATCGCCGGTTTATTATCGTTATCTGCAAAATCTCGATGTTAATTTAATCAGCCTCGATCAGCTTCGTTCGCGGGAAACTTCCGATTTGGAACTGCGCGAATTAATGCGTCAAAAATTTATCTCGCACAGCGAATCGCTGACGGCGTTTTTCGGATTCGACCTCGATGCCGTGCGTTCGTCAGACGCGCCGGGAACGTCTGCGCCGAGTCCGATTGGTCTGCGTTCGGGTGAATTTTTAAATATCGTAGATTTTGCCGCGAAATTGGTAAATACCAAATTAATCGAATTTACCGAAGTAAATCCGAATTTCGACATTGATTCGCGGACTGCGAAACTCGTCGCTATTGCAATGCACAAATTTTGCGCGGCTCAAAAATAAAAAAAGGTCGTTAAAAAATTAACGACCTTTTCAATGATAAAAATTCTTCGCGCTTTAATTATGTCCGCAAACTTCTGCCCGTTGCCAGACGATAAATTGCCAGCACGACAATTGCGCCGATAATCGAAAACACGAACGAAGTCAATGAATTACCGATGTTATTAAACGAACTAGCCATCGGTGCATTAAAGAGCAAACCGCCGACATAACCGCCGATAACCGCACCGACAATGCCGAGAATCGTCGTTAAAATCACGCCGCCGCCGTCCGGTCCGGGCATAATCAGTTTTGCCAAATAACCCGCTAAAAACCCTAAAACCAACCATATTATTAATGAAATCATAATCCTTCCTCCAATGTCCTTTTCTTTTAACTTAGGTTTGTGACCTTACCGTGATTATTGCAAAGTTTATGCCATAATCAATTTACGAAGAATTAAGCCCATTTTATTCATTTTTCAAGAGAAAACAAAATTCACGACATATTTTTCGTATGTATTCGATACAACTTTTAATACTTTTTGGAACGCCTAATCATACAACTTTTTTATTGAACCTCAAATTCATTTTCGGCTTTTATTTACTGCAAATAGCGCGATAAAAATTTATTGACACGAAATTTTCCCATAGAATATAATTTAACTGACGAAGTAGAAATATTTTTTTAATTTTTTCTTAATTTATAATGAACCAACCAAACCCATCAATTCGCTGTCCGCACTGTCAACTGGTTAATTTCGCCACAGAACAATTTTGCAAACGCTGTAAAAACAATTTGCAGAATCACTCAAATGCCGACGTTCCGCCGACGGTCAATATCAATATCAATTTCCCAACGCCGGTTCAGCCGCAAATTCGGCTAAATCAGGGAAATCAAACACAGCCGCAATTTCAGCCGAACGTGCAGCCGCAGTTTCAAACTTTGCAGAATGAAACGCAGAAACTTAACGAAAGCCAAATTTCCGGCTACGAACTGCAAAATCAGACGGGATTCGAGCAATGGCGCAATCAGCAGAATCCGCAGAATCCGCAGACGAAATTTCCGCCGGTCAATAATTTTCAGCCGCAGATTTATCCGCCGAATTTTGTTCCGTCGAACACACAAACCGTCTGGCGGCGCGGAACTGAACTCGTGATGCACAGATACGGCACGATGCTGCCCGAAACCTGCGTCAAATGCGGCGAACAGCTCGCTCATTCCGGCGGCGCATACGTTCGTCAAAAATATCGCTGGCATAATCCGTTAGTTTATATCGCCTTGATTAGTCCGCTGATTTACGCCATTTTAGCGTCGGTTTTGAGTCAGCGCGTGACTGTTGATATTCCGCTGTGCGGCAATCACCTCTCGGAACGGAAAACGACCGGCAAGTTTTTGATCGGCGGCGGCGTGGCGGGAATCGCAGCGATTATGTTTTTCGGCTCGTTCGGCTATGTCGGCTTTTCAATCCTGATATTTTTAGCGGCAATTATCGGCATCAGTTTAGGCTACGAATATTCCTATAAACCGCTGCAAATCAGCAAAATAGAAAACGACTATGTTTATTTGAAAAATGCCGACGGCAGATTTCTCAACCGTCTTCCGCACTGCTGATCTTTAATATAGATTTGATGAATTATAAGGCGGACGGAACGCGGGCAAGGCTGTCTGCGTTCCAATAAATTAAACTTTTTGTTTGTCGGAGTGCTTTATTTCGATTTCCAACTGTTTTAATCTTCAATGCTTGACAGGTTTCGGTTCGATTAGCTATTCTTACAATTCGCTTTTTATTGGCGGATTTTAGTCAGTTAGCTCAGTGGTAGAGCACTACCTTGACACGGTAGGGGTCAACAGTTCAAATCTGTTACTGACTACCATTTTTATTTTTTGATAAGATGCTTTCTAAGAATTTTGCAGTTACGAAAATAACTACTACGACGCGCTAAACACGGCGCGTATTTCGGCGTTTTTTATAAAACGCTAAGGCAAAATCGCTCTTATCGGATCAAATCTTTTTGTAGTAGTGAACTATAAAAATTTGTAAATAGTGAACAGACGCGATTTTTACCTAAAACCGTCTTTGTTTAATTTAATCCGGGTTGATTCTTCAATTCACGATTGACGATTTACATTTTTATGAGCGATTTAAACATCAAATATAACGGAAACGAAAAAACGCTTCCCGCACCGGCGAGTGTGGCGGATGCCTTGAAAATTTTCGACCGCGATCTGCCGAAAAAATCAATCGCGGCAAAACTAAACGGCGCGGAAGTTGATTTGAATAAACAGCTTGGCGCAACCGACGAAGTATTATCAATTGAACCGATTTTCGCCGAATCGCGTGACGGTTTGGAGTTGATTCGCCATTCGACCGCGCATTTATTGGCGGCAGCGGTGCTTGATTTGTTTCCGGGAACACAGCTTGGCGTTGGTCCCGCGCTGATGGAAGACCCGCGTTACGGCTTTTATTATGATGTGATTGCGCCGCGACAATTAACGGACCCTGATTTGATTTTAATCGAAAAAAAGATGCGCGATATGCAGAAGCGCAATCTCGTCTATCGCCGCGAAAACGTCGCCAAATCGCACATTTTAGACCTTTTCAAAGAGCGCAACGAACCGCTCAAATGTGAATTGATCGGCGAAAAAGTTTTGGATTCCGGCGAAGCGAGCATTTATTATATTGACGGTTCGCCGTTTATTGATTTTTGTCTCGGACCGCACGTTCCGCACACCGGCAAATTGAAAGCATTTAAATTGCTTGCGTTGTCCGGCGCGTATTGGAAAGGCGACGCGGAAAACCAACAGATGCAGCGCATTTACGGAACTGCGTTTGCGACACAGGAAGAACTCGACGCTTGGTTAAAACAACGCGAAGAAGCTGAAAAACGCGATCACCGTAAACTCGGCAAAGAGTTGGATTTATTTTCGATTCAGGACGATTACGGTCAGGGATTTATTTTTTGGCATCCGAAAGGCGGCGCGATTCGCACCGAAATGGAAAATTATCTGCGCGGCGAATTGCAAAAACGCGATTACGGAATGGTTTTCACTCCGCACATCGCTAAACGACAGCTTTGGCAGACTTCGGGACACGAACAAAACTACGCCGATTCGCTGTTTGAACCGATGGGAATGCCCGCCAAATTCGGCGAAGATACGGAATTTCGTCTCAAACCGATGAATTGCCCGTTTCATATCGGAATCTACAAATCGCATCCGCGTTCGTATCGTGAACTGCCGATTCGTTATGCCGAACTCGGAACGGTTTATCGCGCCGAATTGTCCGGCACTTTACACGGTCTAATGCGTGTTCGCGGGTTTACGCAGGACGACGCACATATTTTCTGCACGCCTGAGCAAGTCGAATCCGAAGCCGGAAACTGTGTGGATTTTGCTTACGATGTTTTCAAAACTTTTGGTTTCGAGAAATTCAAAGTCGAACTTTCAGTGCGCGGCGGCGCGGATAATAAAGGTTATTTGGGTTCGGATGAAGATTGGGCGAACGCCGAAAACGCGCTTGTTCGCGCTTTGAAAACACGCGAAATCGAATACGAACGGATCGAAGGCGAAGCGGCATTTTACGGTCCGAAAATTGACATTAAAGTCGAAGATTCAATCGGACGACTCTGGCAGTTATCAACCGTGCAGTTTGATTTTAATTTGCCTGAACGCTTTGAACTCGAATTTATCGGCGATGACGGGCAGAAACATCGCCCGATAATGGTGCATCGCGCTCTGTTCGGTTCGGTCGAAAGATTTTTCGGCGTGTTGATCGAACATTACGCAGGCGCGTTTCCGTTCTGGCTCGCGCCGGTGCAGGTTGCGGTTCTGCCGATTACCGACCGCATCAACGAATATGCGAAAAAAATCGCCGCCGAATTAAAAAAATCGGGTTTCAGAGTTGAATTCAATTCAAAATCAGATAAAATCGGCGCAAAGATTCGTGACGCGCAGATGCAGAAAGTTTCGTTTATGCTGATTTTAGGCGACAAGGAACTCGAAGAAAACACAATCGCGGTTCGTGAACGCAAAGCCGGCGACATCGGCACGATGAATTTGCAGGATTTTATGGAAATGGCGCGAAAATTAAACGAAACACGCGCTTTGGTTAGCTACGAAGTTGACAGCGAGTTGGCAGTTAGTTGACAGCAAGTTGGCAGAGTTATGAAACAATTTACTCTGTCAACTCTGAAAACTTTCTGCTAACCGGCTGAAAACTTTAAGAATGGAGGATTTATCGCAAGAAAGCCTTTTAATAAAAATCGCGGACGTTTTAGCCGCGAACCGCTGCACCGCACCAATGAAAGAATTCGCGTTCCCGCCGTGCGTGTGATTGATGAAGACGGCGAACAGCTCGGCGTAATGGATGTCCGCGATGCCGTGCAGAGAGCGCGTGATATGGGCATTGATTTGGTGGAAATCGCGCCGAACGCCAAACCGCCGGTTTGCCGCATTATTGATTACGGCAAGTTTCTCTACGAAGAGAAAAAGAAAACTGCCGAAGCGAAAAAGAAACAGGTCACGGTTTCGGTTAAAGAGATTAAGTTTCGTCCGGGAACCGACGATCACGATTACGAATACCGGATGAAACACGCCCGCGAATGGCTGGGCGACGGCGATAAAGTCCGCGCCGCTATCGCATTTCGCGGACGAGAAATGTCGCACCGTGAACTCGGCGCAAAGATTTTAAAGAAATTGACTGTAGATTTGGCTGATCTCGCGGATGTCGAAGTTTATCCGAAAATGGAAGGCTATCAGATGTTCACGATTTATGTGCCGAAGAAAATTAGTAAATAGTAGTTAGTAAAAAGTAGTCATTTGATTGTAGAAACTGAAATTATCTCTACAAAACTACTATCTCCTAACTACTCGATTAAAGGAGAAACAATGCCAAAATTAAAAACACACAAAGGCGCGGCAAAGCGTTTTCGCTCGACCGCCAGCGGAAAGTTCAAACGCGGACATTCGCACGCGCGTCATATTTTGACCAAAAAAACCAGCAAACGTAAACGCAATCTCGACATTGACGCTTTAGTATCCGAAGGCGATCAAAAGCGCGTCGAAAAAATGCTGCCATACGGACGGGACTAATTTGAGGGCAGAGGGATGAAAGATGAAGGATGAAATAATTTATTCATCCCTCATCCTTCATCCTTCATCCCTAACGACTGAAAGGAGTGAGAAATGCCAAGAGCAAAACGTGGAAATAAGCGCACCGAAAGGCGCAAAAAAATATTAGCTTTAGCCAAAGGCTATCGCGGAACGAAATCGAAACTGTATCGTTCAGCCAAAGAATCGGTTGAACGCGCATTAAACTTTGCCTACACGGGCAGAAAGCTGAAAAAACGCGACTTTCGCAAACTGTGGATCGTGCGAATCAACGCCGCCTGCCGTCTGAACGAAATGAAATATTCGCAGTTTATTAACGGTCTGAAACTTGCCGGTGTCGAACTCGACCGTAAGGTTCTCGCCGATTTAGCCGTCAAACAGCCCGAAACTTTTGCGACACTTGTCGGTCAGGCAAAAGACGCAATCAGCAGCAAACAAACAGCGACAGCTTAGGTCTTCATTTAGAAATATAGTGCTGAAGTCAAAATTTATACTGACACTGTTAACGATTCCGGTTTTATAAAATTTAACCGGAATTGTTAATGCTCGTTCATACGCAAATGAATTGAGTCCTATTCGGCAGAAATTAACTGATGAACATCATTCTCATGAAACAATTTTTGCACTCATAGTTTCGCTTCTGTTTTCAGCGATAATTTCTATGTATTTTTTATCTGGAAGAAAAACTTTTAGGATCATCTTAATTGCATTAGTGTCTTTAATAACAGGATTTTTAATGATTGGATATTTTGAAACTTCCTGTGGAGGTTTTGCGCTGAAAATTGTCAGAACAGAATTTGCGTTCCTCTCAATTTTATTCAGCTACCAGTTATATTCGTGGATTAAACAAAAAAGAAATTTGAAAATTAATGTTCCTTAAACATACAGAAGCTATAATTTTAATTTATCTAATCCGCAAAGCGTTCGAGGAGAAATTCGGACGCTTTGTTTTTTGATAAAATAATTTTCGTTGATAAAAAATTGTGTTAAAATTTAGCTATGCAAAGCGTTCTTAATCCTTCATTAAAAGAAATGGCGCAGGCGGCAATCAATCAAAAGTTGATTCTGCAAGGTGTCGGCTGGGATTTTTACGAGCGAATTTTAAGTGAATTTGAAGATTCTAATGCGCTTCATTTTGCGTATGACGACGGTTTTTTGGAGATTGAAGTGCCTTTATTTGAACACGAAACTGCGAATCGAATTTTGCAAAATTTAGTCACGGCAGTTTGTATTGAAAAAGAAATTAATTTAATCAATGCCGGTTCGACCACATTTCGCAAACGCGCTAAAGCAAAAGGCGTTGAGCCGGACACTTGTTTTTATATTCAAAATGAACCAAAGGTTCGCGGCAAAATAGATATTAATCTAGAAAACGATCCGCCGCCCGATTTAGTGATAGAAGTTGACATTAAAAGTCCTTCGCTTAACAAAATGCCGATTTATGCAGCTCTTGGCGTTGGCGAAGTTTGGCTTTATGAAGGCGAAAAAGTAGAGTTTTACAAACTCTACGGCGAATTTTATCAACAAATTCCGATAAGCGTTGCATTTCCTTTTTTATCGTCTGAGAAAGCGACGGAATTTTTACATAAAGGTTTAAAGGATAGTTTTTTAACTTGGAATAAAGAAGTTAGAAATTGGGTGAATGAAATAAATGATTGAGCAGAAAGAACAAGTTGAAAAAATCCGCGAAGCGTTCAATCAGGAATTTGGACGCTTTGTTGATTTACGCAATAAAATTAACAGTTTGGGACTCGCGGCGGCTGAAAATCTTCAGCGTGAATTGAGCGAATTCAAGACCAAACACACGGGCAAAAAGTCGGAGATCGCTGACGCGAAAAAGCTGATCGGACGAGTCGCGCCCGAAGAACGCGGCGCATTCGGTCAATTCGTGCAGTCGGTCGAAAAGAAGATTGTCGAAGCGATTGACGAAACCGAAACTAGTCTGAAAACTTACGTCGCCGAAGCCAAAACCGAGCGCGAAAGATTGGATGTGACGCTTCCCGGTCGTCGTCCGCGAGTCGGTCATTTGCATCTTTTGACGATTTTGCGCCAGCAGATCGAGGACATTTTCGTTTCGATGGGTTACGCGATTGAAGACGACCGCGAGATCGAAACGGATTATTACAATTTCGACGCACTCAACATTCCCGAAGGTCATCCGGCGCGTGAATCGCAGGACACCTTTTACACGACAAACGGATTTGCACTTCGTTCGCAGACTTCGACCGTGCAGATTCGCGCGATGGAACGGCGCGGCGCACCGATTCGCATTATCGCACCCGGCAAAGTTTTCCGCCGCGACACGCCCGATATGACGCACGTTCCGATGTTCCACCAAATCGAAGGTTTGTGCGTTGACAAAGGAATCACGATGGCGCATCTCAAAGGCACGGTCGCCGAATGGCTGCGAAGATTATTCGGCAAAGAAACGCGCATCCGCATTCGCCCAAGCTACTTCCCTTTCACCGAACCGAGCGCGGAATTCGATTTTTCGTGCTTCAAATGTATTGGTTCAGGCACATTTGAAAACGAACGCTGCCGCCCGTGCAAAGGTTCCGGCTGGATCGAACTCGGCGGTTCGGGAATGGTTCATCCTAATGTTTTGAAGGCTTGCAATGTTGACCCGCAGGTTTATTCAGGCTTCGCTTTCGGCTTCGGCTTGGAAAGAATGTGCGCCCTGATGTATTCGCTCGACGACATTCGCCTGATGTTTGAAAATGACGTGCGATTTTTGGAACAATTCCGCTAATATAGAGATATGTTAGTAGTTTTTTTGTTTTTCTTTTTTCTCTTCGCGCTTTTCATCGGCGGATTCATTCTGAAAATAGTTGTTGACACGATAAATCGAAAAGGCGAATTAGGCGTAAATCTGCGTCCCTTAATTTGTCCCAGATGCGGAACAAAAACCGAACTATTCAGAACTCCCGATTTACTCAAAGAAGCAACCTGGAATGGCGGCGCGTGTTCAAATTGCGGCTGCGAAATGGACAAATGGGGCAACGAAATTGCAACAAATGAAAAAATCCCTCAGCAATTGGAACAATCGAAAATCAACCCGATCTCAACCTTTGACGATGACGGCAAAACTCCATTGGAAAGAGTTTTTGATGAGAAATAATTTTCGCTTAGCTTAAAAAAGACTTTGTATTTTCGGAACAGTAAAGATAGAAATGGACGAGTTTAATCCAGTAATTGGAGCGCATAAACATTCAACTAATCATCGTGAGGAGTTACTTGAAAGCGATGTTTGCGGATGTTTTTACTGTTTAGAGATTTATTCGCCGAAAGAAATCCAAGATTGGATAGATAATGGTGAATGTGCTTTGTGTCCGAAGTGCGGAATTGATTCAGTTATTGGTTCAGTTTCAAATTATCAGATCACCAAAGAGTTTTTGGGAAAAATGCACAAATATTGGTTTGAGAACTTCAAACTTATTGAATTATAAAATGGGTTGGGCAACACCTTACATTGCAAATTGAAAAACGGCGAAACTGTTTCGTTTCGTCCGCGCGGGCATTCGATGAAAGGCAAGATCGAATCGGGACAGCTTTGCACGGTTGAGCCGATTGCGGATTTTACCGAATTGGAAAAAGGCGACATTGTTTTGTGCAAAGTGAACGGCAATGAATATCTGCATTTGATCAAAGCGATGCAGGGCGCACGGTTTCAAATCGGCAACAATCGCGGTCGCATAAACGGTTGGGTCGGCGCGAATTCGATTTTTGGAAAGTGCATAAATGTTGAGGATTAAATTATGCCGGCAAAAGATTTATTTCATGAGGCAGTTAGAAATGCGCTCATCAAAGACGGTTGGACGATTACCGATGATCCGCTGCATCTGCGAATCAGCTTAAAAGTTGATTTTTATATTGATTTGGGCGCGGAAAAAATGTTTGCCGCAGAAAAAGATGACGAAAAAATTGCCGTTGAGGTGAAAAGTTTCGCCGGAAACTCGGATATTGCGGAATTTCACACCGCTTTGGGTCAATTTCTCAATTATCAAGACGCGCTTGAAATCAAACAGCCGAATAGAATTCTGTTTTTGGCTGTGCCGATTGACACTTACGAAACTTTTTTTCAAGACGCATTTATCTCGGCTTCAATAAGCAAACATAAACTTCGGATTCTGGTTTATAATCCTAATGATGAGGTGATTACAAAATGGATAAAATAGACAAATATCGTCAGGTAATTCAGGAAGTTTTAACCGAATTTGCGCGTCCGCGCCGTTTAGGTGAAGAAAAAGCAGACGAATTTGAAACGCAAGTGATTTTCGATACGAAAAACGATCATTATCAAGTTTTGTTTGTCGGATGGGAAGGTTACAAAAGAACTTTTGGAAGTCCGATTCACGTTGACATTAAAGATGAAAAAATTTGGATTCAGCAAAACTTGACCGATTACGATTTTATTGGTGAGTTAATTGAAAAAGGCGTTCCAAAAGAAGACATCGTGTTAGCTTTTCACGCGCCGTATAAGCGACCTTATACGGGTTTCGGAGTCGGAGTTTAGAAAAAATAAATTTGTGAAAATTCTCGTCACAGGCGCGACAGGTTATATCGGCGGACGGCTGATTCCGAAACTTTTGGAGAAAGGTTACGGCGTGCGCGTTTTTGTGCGTGATGCGCGGCTGCTGGAAGGGCGCAAATGGTTTGAGAAGGTTGAAGTTTTCACCGGCGACCTTGAAAACCGCGAAGAAATTTCACGCGCCGTCAAAGACGTTGACGCGGCTTATTTTCTGGTTCACGCGATGAATGAAGGCGGCGATTTTGCGGAGCGCGAAAAGACGATTGCCGAAAATTTTGCCCGCGCAGTGAAGACGGTTGGGAAAATAATTTATCTCGGCGGATTGCTGCCGGAAAATAATGAATCGGAACATTTAAAGAGTCGCGCCGCCGTCGGTGAGATTCTTCGCAAAGATAACAAAACGACCGAATTTCGCGCCGGTCCGATCATCGGTTCGGGTTCGGCTTCGTTTGAAATGGTGCGTTATTTGACGGAAAGAATTCCGATAATGATCGTGCCGCGTTGGGTTAAAAACGAAGTTCAGCCGGTTGCCGTTCGTAATGTTATCGAGTATTTGATCGCTGCTTTGGATCACGAACCGCTCGGAATTGTGGACATCGGCGCAGACGTTTTGCCGTTTCGCGGAATGATGGAAATTTTTGCGGAAGTGCGCGGACTCAAACGAATTATAATTCCCGTGCCGGTTTTAACGCCGCTTTTATCGGGGCTTTGGGTTGGACTCGTGACACCGATTCCGAATTCGCTCGCCGTGCCGCTGGTCAAAGGAATTATCAATCCGGTTTTGGCGGACACATCAAAAGCCGAAAAATATTTCCCCGCAGTCAAGCCGATGAGTTACCGCGAAGCCGTCGCGCTCGCGCTCGAAAAAATTGACGAAAAAGCCGTCGAAACTCGTTGGAGCGGTTCATACGGCGAAGACGCGCCGACATATCGAATGACCGACCGCGAAGGAATTTTCAAGGAAGTTCGCACCGTCACGACCGACGCTTCGGCTGAATCGGTTTACAAAAGTTTCACGTCAATCGGCGGCGATAAAGGCTGGCTCGCGTGGGGTTGGGCGTGGAAATTGCGCGGTTTGATGGACAAATTAGTCGGCGGTCCCGGACTTTCGCGCGGTCGCCGTCATCCGACCGAAGTTTTAATCGGCGAAGAACTCGATTTCTGGCGCGTCGAAGATTTGAAATTGAATCAATTTATTCTGCTCCGCGCCGAAATGAAAGTTCCCGGCAAAGCGTGGCTGCAATTTGAAGCCGTCCCGAAAAACGGCAAAACGCAGTTAATTCAAACCGCGATTTTCGCGCCGAAAGGCTTGTTCGGACTGCTTTATTGGTATAGTTCTTACCCGTTTCATTTTTTTATTTTCGACCAAATGGCGCAGAAAATTGCCAAAGGCGCGGAAGTTTTGGAAGGTGAAAAAGATTTATCGGAAATGCCCGAAACGATTTAGAATTTTGTTATGAATATTAGTTACAACTGGCTGAAAGATTTAGTTGAAATAAATTTGCCGCCGAGCGATTTGGCGAAAAAATTGACGGATGTCGGCTTGGCAGTCGAAGGAATTCACGAATCGGGCGACGATTTTGTGTTCGATATTGATTTGACATCGAATCGCGGCGATTGTCTTTCGCATCTCGGCGTGAGCCGCGAAATCGCGGCAATTACAAATTCAAAATTAAAAATTAAAAATTTTGAAGATCAACAACTACCAACGGAAGCAAATTTGGTAAAAATTGAGGACGCGGATTTGTGTCATCGTTTCACGGCGCGAATTATCCGTAACGTCAAAATTTCGCCGTCTCCTGAATGGCTTGTCAAACGTCTCGAAGCAATCGGCGAACGTGCGATTAATAATGTCGCGGACATTACGAATTATGTTATGCACGAACTCGGAAATCCGATGCACTCGTTTGATTTCAATAAGTTAGCAGGAAATCGAATCGTCGTTCGCCGCGCTAAACCGGGCGAGATGATTACGACTTTGGATGAAGTCGAGCGCAAGTTGGATGAAACAATGCTGGCGATTTGCGACGCGGAAAAACCTGTTGCCGTCGCTGGAATTATGGGCGGTTTCGATTCTTCGATCACGGACGAAACGACCGATGTTCTGCTCGAAGTCGCATATTTTGACCGCGCAAATATTCGGCAGACTTCACGGAATTTGAAACTTTCGACCGAAGCAAGCCATCATTTCGAGCGCGGCGTGGACATCGAAAACCTGATTCGCGCCTCAAATCGCGCAACCGAATTAATCTGCGAACTCGCGGGCGGAACTGCCGCCGATTTCGTTGACGTTTACCCGACAAAATTTGAGCCGAAAACAATCGAATCAGAAGATATTCAATTCGCCGTCAAAAGATTGACTGGTTTGGATGTCGAAAATGACGAAATTAATAGAATTTTGAATGCACTTGGTATCAAAGCCAAATCGCAAATCGCAAATCGAAATTCGCAAATCTTCACCGTTCCGACTTGGCGGCACGATTTGCAAATCGAAGAAGATTTGGTTGAAGAACTTGCGCGAATCGTCGGTTATGACAACATCGGCGAAGAATTGCCGGCGGCGTTCGGCGCGGGCGAATTTCAGCCGAACGAAACGCGCAAATTTCAACTGCGGCAGACACTTTCAAATCTCGGTTTTGACGAAGCGATTTCTTACAGCTTTATTGATTCAAAATTTGATGAAACTTTCGCGCTGATTCCGAATTTTGTTGAGGAAAACTTGAACGAAAAATTTGTGACCTTGCAGGATTCGATCATCGAAGGCGCGGTGCGAATGCGTCCGACGCTGCTTTCGGGTTTGCTCGATGCGGTTCGGACGAATTTGAATTTTCAGAATCGAAACCTGAAACTTTATGAAATCGGCAAGGTCTTTTCAGCTTCCAAAAATGAAAACGATTTACCGAACGAACGCGAGCTTTTCGCGCTCGTTTTAACGGGCAATGAAATGTTAGAAGGAAAAGCGATGAACGTCCGCGAATTCGATTTTTACGACGCGAAAGGCGCACTCGAAAATGCGGTTGGCGCAACGAACGCACCGAATTTAAATTTTAAAGCGGCTGACGTGAAACATCTTCGCAAAGGTCAGTCGGCGGAAATTTTGCTGAACGATAAATCGGTCGGCACAATCGGACGACTGGCGGACGAAATCGCACAAAGTTATAAATTTAAACAGCCCGTTTTCATCGCCGAAATAGATTTACAGACGATTTTGCAAGCCGATCAACTGAAAGTTTTATATCGTCCGCTGCCGGTTTACCCGTCGGTCGAACGCGACATTTCGCTGCTAATTAAACGCAATACTGCTTTTACCGAAATTAAAAATACGATTGTATTGCAGAATTTTGAATTATTGCGGCAGGTCGAATTTGTTGACATTTATGAAGGCAAAGGCATCGCCGACGACGAGCGTTCGCTGACGATCCGGCTCGTTTACCGCAGTAATGAACGGACTTTGACGGATGAACAGGTGGAAACGGTTCACACTCGAATTCTTGAAAAATTGGAATCGGAGACGGGCGCAAAATTGCGTTTTTAATAACTTTCTGGTGAATTTACTTGAAGTTTCGAGTAAAAATTAACATAATGAATCCGAAAGTTTGCATTTGAAGGACGGCAAAATCTTATGAACGGTTTATCGGGAATGGAAAAATTTTCGCATCTCGAAGATAAAATTTATCTAACTATCGAGTTGGCGAAAAAGATGCGCGAAGAAAAAGAAAAATTCGAGCGTGAAATGAAATCGCTGCGTCACGAGGTCGGCAGTCTTTTGGCGGAAAAAACGCGGCTCGAAGAAAAGGTCGAAGATTTATTAAGCGAGCGCGATGCGATTCAACTCAAAGTCGAAGCGATGCTCGATGCGATGACGATTCTCGATTCTGATGTCGCCGAAGCGGTCGGGAGGTAACGGTTAATGCTCAACGGAAAAGGGGAAAACGAAGCAATCGAACAATCAATCCGCGTCGAAATCTACAACCAAACTTACAACATTCGTTCCGACGGTGATAACGAATATATTATGCGGTTAGCCGAATATGTTGACGGCAAAATGCGCGATATTTCGTCGGGAACGCTGACGGTTGACAGTCTCAAAGTCGCCATTTTAGCCGCGCTGCACATCGCCGACGAATTCCATCAACTGAAAAATCAGCAGCAACAGACCGACGCGCAGCTTGCCTCGCGCAGCGCGGAATGTTCCGAAATGCTCGACCGTGTTTTGAAGCATAAAGAAGTCGCGCCGCAGGAACTCGAAGTCGAACAATAAACAAATTTATTTATTTAATAACAGCCGTTTGAAATTATCTCAGACGGTTGTTTTTGCATTTACTATTTAAATCAATATGTTAAAATTATAAACGGTGAAAGAGTTACTGCCGGGTTCGCTACCGGACGCTATAATAATTGAGCCAACACTTGAAGAACGGGAGGCTAATGCCGTGATTCAGTGCAGTCTTTCAAAGCTAAAGATCTGCCGGAGAATTCGGCTTTGATGTTTGATTCGTCAAGCAGAAAGCCGCCCACCTATTTTTTATAGGTTCAATTCAAGTCGTTTGAACGGCTCGGCGGTTACTTTCGCCAACAATTTTAAGGTGATGAATAACGGGTTAAAATTATTTCCCTTTAGTCATCACCTTTATTATTTTATCGTTAATTCGGGATAAGAAAAGTTACACCACAGAGACACCGAGACACAGAGAAAAAATATAAAAAACCGAATACAAACGTAGTTTATACGGGGAAAAAATAATCTATTTGTCAGAAAGTGTCGTTAAATTTAACAATCATCATCAAAAACTCTCTGTCTCTGTGTCTCGGTGGTGAATAATTCTTAACCCGAACTCAGGTAGTTTTACAAATATGAAAATTCTGGTTATTGCTGATGTAGTGGCGCGTCCGGGCAGACAAATCGTGTTGGCTGAAATTGCCAATTTACGAAACACTTATGCGCCTGACATTGTTTTTATCAATTGCGAAAACGTCGCCGGAGGTTTTTCGATCACACCGGCGATTGCCGATGAGTTTTTTGCCAATGGCGTTGATTTGATGACTTCGGGCAATCATATTTTTGATAAAACCGAGATAATTCCCTACATTGAAAAAAACCCGAAAATGATTCGTCCGGCAAATTATCCGCCGGGAACGCCGGGAAAAGGTCTGTTTGTCGGCGACATCAACGGTTATTCAATCGCCGTTTTTAATCTGCTCGGCAGAGTTTTTATGCCGCCGGTTGATGATCCGTTTCGTCTGGCGGAAGAATGTCTGGCAATAATTCCTGAAAATGTCAAAATTCGTCTGCTCGATTTTCACGCCGAAGCAACTTCTGAAAAGTATGCGATGGGTTGGTTTCTCGACGGCAGAGTTTCCTGCGTTTACGGTTCGCACACGCACGTTCAGACAGCGGATGAGAGAATTTTGCCGAACGGCACGGCGTATATCACCGATGTCGGGATGACCGGAAGTTATGCTGGCGTAATCGGGATGGAGAAAAACGATGTCATTGCCAGATTTACAAAATTTCCCGCCAAACGTGCCGAACCCGCTAAAGGCACAAATTGGATTTGCGCGATTTTGCTCGAAATTGATGAAAATACAGGCAAAACACGCTGCATCGAAAGATTGCGTTTGGAATTTACGGATTAAATTTTTATAGATTCAAGGCTGTCTGCAAAGGATTTACGCCGATTAAATCTACCAATCCGACTTCAAATGCTTCGGCGGCGGTGACGATTTTTCCTGTCAAAAGCATCTCCAATGCTTTGGCTTCGCCGATCAAACGCGGCAGAAGCTGTGTGCCGCCCCAACCCGTAATGATGCCGAGATTAACGCCCGGATGACAAAATGTTGCGTCAGGCGCGGCGATTCTTCTTTGACAGGCGAGAGCCAAATCCAATGCACCGCCGAAGCAAAAACCGTTGACAGCGGCGATTATCAGGCACGGCGCACCGGCAATTTTCGACATTAAATTTTGTCCGCGCAAGGCAAATTCGACTGCGTTTTCTCCGGTTATTTCGGCAATCTCTCGCAAATCCGCGCCTGATGCGAAGACATCTCCAACGCCCGTGAAAATGATTTTTTGTAGATACGGTTTTTCAAAAGCATCCGTTAAAATTGCGTCTAATTGTTCCAAAACAACTATCGAAAGCGGATTTCTGAGCGTCGGACGATTGAAAGTTATGACGAGAGATTGTTTGTTTTCGTTGACTTGAACGGATTGATTCACAATTGAATTTTAGCTTTAAAGTGATGCCTGTGAAAAATCGAGAGTTTTCAAAGTAGATGCGGAGACGCGATTGAAGCCGCAATTCTATCCGCCGCTTGCTGACGCGCGGGCTTCTGTTTAAAATATCCATTAATGTTTAGAACCAACAAAGCGCATCCGTGGCACGGCATCAAGATTGGCGACAAAATGCCGGCGGTAGTGACGGTATTTATCGAAATCGTGCCGAGCGACACCGTTAAATATGAGGTGGATAAGGAAACCGGCTATCTGAAAATTGACCGTCCGCAGCAATATTCAAATGTCGTGCCGGCAAATTACGGGTTTATTCCACAAACTTACTGCGCCGAAAATGTTGCCGAACTTGCCCGCGCACAATCCGCCGGATTTGAGATCAGCACCGGCGATCACGATCCGCTCGATATTCTGGTTTTGTCGGAACATCATATTCCGCGCGGCGACATTATTTTGAAGGCGCGACCAATCGGCGGTTTTTGTTTGATTGACAGCGGTGAAGCGGATGACAAAATCATTGCCACACTCGTCGGCGACAAAGTTTACGAAAATTATTCCGATCTTTCGGCTCTGCCCGAAGGCATCGTCAGGCGTTTGCAGCATTATTTTTTAACATACAAGCAATTGCCGGGAGAAGTTGCTAAATGTGAAATTTCTGCAACCTACGGACGCGAAAAGTCTTACGAAGTTATCGGCGCGGCAATCGAAGATTACCGCACATTGCTCTCAACGTTGAACAAAGAATAAACTGTCTGCAATTAACACGACAACAAAGGTAAATTTAATTGAAATCTATTGCCGACGGAGCGCGGGCAGGCTGCCCGCGCTCCGTCTTGAAAAATTTATCGTTTGGATTCTCCGCAAAATCTTTAGACATTATCATCTCACATCTAAAATTCTCTTCCGAATAAATTTTCCAACGCTGTTTTTCGTGATTTATTCAATGATGATAATTAGCTCTTGAATATGATAACATTGCAGTCACGAGCGGAAGTTTTTCGTCAAAGATGGCAATCGGCATTATCATTCACATTTCAATCGGCACGGAGAAACGCACCGAGTTTTTTTCGGAAGAGCGTATTCGCGTCGGTTCGGATGATTTCTGCGATTTGCAGATTCATACCCGCGAGGTTTCCGACGGCGGTGTCTGGTTTGAACTCGAAAACGCTGACGGTTCGTATCGAATTATCAATTTAAATGAAAATCTACAGCTTTTAATCAATCAAAATCCGCTCCGAAGATATTCCGCGATTGCCGACGGCGATTCGATTTCGGTGAAAGATACGGATATATCGTTCACGTTTTATTCGCTCGAATCAAAATCATCAATCATTACGACCAACCGCGAACAGCCTCATATCGCCCAATTTATCGAAGCGGCGGCAATCGGTTCGGCAACTTCGCCGAAACGCGACGAAGCGAAAATGTTTCTGCGCGAATTCGTCCGCGAACTCTCGCGTGAAGTTACCTGGGCGACCAAATTAATGTTGTTGGCTCTCGGAGTCGGCTTGATCAGCGGAATCGTTTATCTCGGTTATTCGGTCAGCGGTGAATTGCGGAGCAGCCGCGAACAGTCGCAGCAGCAGAGCGAGATAATTTCTAAATTGGAAGAAAAACTCGGACAAACCAACGATCAGCTCGGACAGCTCGATAAAAGCAACAAAGATATGATTAAAACCGTTTCGCTCGCGCCGAATCTGCGGGTCGAATACGGCAACGGCATCTGTTTGATCGTCGGCGTTTATGATCTGGTTGACCGCAAAACCGGGAAGATTTTGCGTTACCCCGATCCGCAGGAATTGCAGTCGAATCAATATGAACCGCCGATCACGACTGAAGAAGGTATTCCGCAAAATCTTCCGCAGCAATCCGGTTTGACGACCGAAGGCAACGGCACGCCGGTCGAATACGATTTTATCGGCACGGGTTTTCACGTCGGCAACGGCTATATCGTTTCCAACCGCCACGTCGTCCAACCGTGGAAAGAAGACGATCTCGTCAAACAGATGATGCGCGATTCCAACGGAAATGCCCGGATTAAAAGATTAGTCGTCTATTTCCCGGGATTTCCTCAGCCGTTTCCGCTTAAAGTTCGGCAAGTCGGCACACAGGAAGATTTGTCTGTCAGCACGATTGATCCGAATTCGGTATCGCCTGATATTCCGGTTTTGCCGCTCGATAATTCGACCGATTCGGCGGCGGTCGGAAAAACCGTCGTGACGATGGGTTATCCGAACGGTCCCGACCGTTTGCTGGCAATGGTTGATGATGACGAAGCGAAAACAATCAACGCCAAATTCGGCGGTTCGCGTCAAGCTTTGATTAATTATCTGGCGCAGTCGCAAAAAATTGTTCCGCTGATGACTCAAGGCGCGATTACCGATCTCGACACGAAACGCATTGTCCACGATGCAAAAACTGCCGAAGGCGGTTCGGGTGCGCCGCTGTTCGGTCAATCAGGCAAAGTAATCGGCGTTAATTTCGGAGTTTTCACCGAAAGCACGGCGGCAAATATGGCAATTCCGATTCGTTTTGCGGTGGATTTATTGAAAAAAGCCGGTTGGAAATCACCTGAAGACATTCAAGCCGAACAACAATCTCAAACTCAAACCGCCGCTGTTGATCCGAACGCCGCAAAGCAGACGAAACCATAATTAAACAGTTTTCAGAGTTGCAGTCTGTTTCACTCTGAGAAAGATTCAGGCTGATTTCGCTTGTTGATTGCCGTCTGTTCAGCCATCAGCATTTTTTCGCCGCATTCGTTATCCGTTTGACTTCCCGAGACTTTCTCGTTTTTTTTAGGCAAAAATAACACAGCGAAAAAAGCGCAAATCGAGAGTATCGTGCCGACCAGAAATACGCGGTTAATCGAATGCGCCATCGAATTTCGCAAAACTTCGAGTGTCGCCGGCGGCAAAGCAGTTTGAGCGACGGGATCAATTAATGCGTTCGGATTTGAAGCGAATGCCGCAGCCTGTTCGGAGGTCAAATTTTCTCCGCGTTCGGCTGCCGCGCTCAGTTGCGACGCGAGTCCGGCGGTGAGAAACGCGCCCATCACCGCGACACCGAATGCGCCGCCGATTGCCCTCGAAAATTGCGTTAATGAAGTAACGACACCGAGTTTTGAACGATCAACCGCCTGCTGAACAGCGATCAGCAACGTCAGCATCGTTAATCCTAAACCCGCACCGATCATAGCCAAATCGAAATAAAGCAGATATTTTGGTGATGTTCTCTCAAAAACTGTCAAAGCTGAAAAACCGAAGCTCAAAACGACGAATCCGGCAATGGAAATGGCACGATAACCGACTTTGAGCAGCAGACGACCGCCAATCACCGACATCGAAACCCAACTGAGCATCAAGGGCGTGAGCAGCGAACCGGCTTGCGTCGCCGTCATTCCGAGTGCGCCTTGTGCAAAAAGCGGCACAAAAGAAATCGCCCCGAACATCGCCACGCCTGCCAGAAAACCGGCGATCACCGAAACCGAAATGGTTTTATTTTTAAACAATTCAAAAGGAATAATCGGATCGGGCGCACGTTTTTCGACGAAGTAAAATAATATTAAAAGTGCTGTCGAACCGAAAATCAAAGCTAAATTTTCAGTCGTCAAAAGCGTTGTCAGCGATGCGCCGCCCTCGACCAGCGCGAGCATCAGCAAACTGATCGCAAGCATCAAAACCGATGCGCCGAGATAATCGATCTTCGGTTTTTCAGTCAGTTTCGGCTCTTTCAGAGAAATTCCGATAATAATCGCGGCGGCAATCCCGATAGGCAAATTAATAAAAAACACCCAACGCCACGAAATCTGATCGGTAATAAAACCGCCGATGATCGGACCGATAACGCTCGAAAGTCCCCACACGCCGCTGAAATACGCCTGCATTTTCGAGCGTTCTTCGAGCGTAAAAATATCGCCGATAATCGTCAAACCGAGCGGCACGAGTGCGCCCGCGCCCAATCCCTGTATGGCGCGGAAGGCAATCAGTTGATCCATCGAAGTCGAAAATCCCGACAGCAGCGTGCCGAGCAGAAAAACCGCGATGCCGATAATATACAAAACCCGCCGACCGTATAAATCCGACAGTTTTCCCCACACCGGCACGGTCACGGTCGAGGTCACGATATAGGCGGAGAAAACCCAACTGTAATGATTCAGCCCGCCGAGCGAGGCGATCACGGTCGGCATTGCCGTCCCGACAACCGTCGCTTCCAGTGCGGCGATAAACATTCCCGTCATCACGCCGATTGTCACCGCCCAACGCCGTTTCGACGACATTTCGAGTGATGGTCTTTTGATAATCGGATTATTATCCGTCGTATTTTCAGTTGTAATTTCCACTTTTAATTTCTTATGCTTCCCTTTTTTGTTCAAATATTTAATTTTGACCGAAAGTCAGGCGGTCTTCTTCGGCTAAATCGGCGATTTTGGTCATTATGAAATCGGCAATTTCTTTGTGCGTTCGCAAACGGTCGCTTTTCCCGTAAAATTCATTCAAATCAATCGGCTGACCGAAATGAATGCGAACTTTTTCGCCGCCCGTCCAGTTTCCCAAAACCTGTTTCTTCAAATCGTTGCCCAAACCGGCGATAAAAACCGGCACGACCTGCGGCTTTGCTTTCATAACTACCGCGCCGACTCCGGGCTGTGCAGGCAGAAAACTATACGGATCATCGTTCAAATTGCGTTTGCCTTCGGGATGAAATCCGATAACGTGATTGCGCCCGACGCTGCACAAATTAACCAGACGGCGCATCGAATATTTGTCGAATTCGCGTTTTTTGACTTCCCTTTCTTCACGAAAAAATGGTGGATACATCGCCCACCAACCCATTATCAGATTGACCGCCCAACCAATCGGATTCGTATAAAAGAACTTGGCACGCACCGGAAAATACAACTTTATCGGGCGTTTCGTTTGTCGGAAAATAACGCTCGAAACCGTATACATATCGAAAAACGAACGATGATTAGCGACCAGCAGCAGAGGTTTTTCGGTTGAAGTCTGTTCGATGTTTTCGAGTCCGAAAACATTCATCAAATTGTATGTGCAGATTTTTATCCAGAGCGAACCGATGTGTCGCTGGGAAAACGTCCAGAAAGTTTTCCACGCGCCGCGATTCATCCGGTCGGTCAAATGAAAACCGATTTTTTCCGTCGTATCGAGAACGGACAGTTCTCCGGCAGTCGGAAGCTGAGTTCGGTCGGAGATTTCGAGATTCTGCTGCTCGACAGTCTGCAAATCCCGCGTTTGTTCGTTCATCAATTTAGTAACAGCGGCGGATTCTGCCAATTGCATCTTTCCCCAAACTGTATTCGCCGATTACCTCGCCGCTTTCTACCAGCGTAATTTTAAGGTTCATCGAATCGCCCGCAATCATCCCGGTAAAGGTCGCCGGATTTTGTTTCGGCGCGGCATCAATTCTGATCGGACCGTGAGTTCCGCGCACGAAATAACCGTTTGCCGTAAAATTTCCCTGCGAATCAATCTGCAAAACGTCGGTGATTTCGGCATCGGCGCAGTCGAATTGAATCTGCGAAGAACCCGCGCCGATTGACAGGTTGATTCCCGTCGCGCCCCACGAACCGGCGGCAACTGTTTGAAATTGTTCGGTTTTCGGCATAATTCTCACGGGTGCAATTTTAGGCGGCACAGATTTTACATTTGATGCTTTTCGAGTCGTTTTTTTGTGATGTGTATTGGAATATTTCTTTTTTTTCGCCGTCTGCGCCTGACAATTCCCGGCAAATAACCACATCGAACTTCCCAAAAACATCAACACGAAAATAATTCGTCCGATTTTTTCGATATTCATTTTTAATCTCCTCATTGATATTATCAAGATGCGCTGAAAATCTCTATTTGCGCTCCGATATTGAACGAAAAGACAGCATATAACTTGCGTTTATCAGGCAGAAGCCGCGTGTGAGCAAGGACGCAATTCGCTTGCGGTTTCTACTTTTTAATTTCACTTTTAATTAATTGAATTCGTAAATCAGCGGCGCATTTCCCGGAAAATACTCTTCATTGCAAATCGAAGCGTTGAAAAATTTGATGCCGAATTGTTCAGCCTGCCCGTAACCGCAATGGATATGCCCGAAAACGTGAAGTTTCAGTTTGCCGGAAGCGGAAAGTTCTTCGACTTTTTTTCGCAATTCCTCGCATCCCGTATTTTCCGTAAAATACTGTCGCGGAACTTCGTCGAGAACGCCGTTCGGCGGTCCGTGTGTGATTAAAATATCAATATCGTTCGGAATCAGTTTCCATTTTTCAGCTATTTCCGCGCCGCGCTGAAGATTAAATGCCCAATCGTAAAATCGCGGCTGCCACGGACTTCCGTAGATTTTCAAGCCTTCGATTTCGATGTGCGAATCCTGCAAATAAATAATCGAATCATCAAGCATTTGTCTGGCAAGCGAATTATTTTTCTCGAAAAGCCAATCGTGATTCCCGGCGACAAAAATCTTGTATTGATGCGGCAGATGCTTAAACCAACGATTAAATGCAGCGATTTCTTCGACCGTTCCGAGTCCGGTCGCGTCGCCCGCGTGAATCAAAATATCAGCTTCGGGAACTAAAATTTGTTCGTGACAATTGTGCGTGTCGGAAATGCAGACAATTCGCATTGATATTACTTTTTCAACCGGAATATCATCGTCAAAAGTCTGGGAATCTGACGCTGATCGCCGTCATCAAACCATTCTTGCAGACTGATTGCGGTGAAATTATTTTCCTGTGCCGCTTTGAAGTATTCTGAAACGTGATGAATAAAACATTCGAGTTCAAAAACCTTTTCGCCCGTTTCAAAGCGGGCTTTCGAGCCTTGATATTGTTTGAACGGATGCAGTTCGCCGAAGTAAAATTTGCCGCCGCTTCGTAACACGCGATTGACTTCGGCAAAGATAAAACCGAGATTTTCGATATGTTCGAGCGCGAGCGAACAGGTGATTAGATCGAACGAATCATCGGCAAAATCCCAACTTTCGCGCAAATCCAACTGACGGAATTCGACATTTCCCGCCGTGATTTTTTGTTTGGCTAACGCAAGCATTTCGACGGAAAAATCTGCGCCGATTAATTTTTCGGCAATTGTTTGGAGAAATTCGGTGTTCTTTCCCGTGCCGCAGCCGATTTCCAAAACGTCGGGATTTTCGCCCGAAATCATTGCGCGTAAAGCCTTCGCTTCTAAATCGCGCGTTTTATTTTCGACCGAATCGTAGGTTTCCGACCACGAATTATATGCCTGTTGATTATTCATTTTGTTTCAATTATTCATTTGCACCGAATAGTTTTTGCAGCGCAAGCAGAATGCACAACGCAGCGACGATGCCGAGACTGAACCACATAAATTTTCTGGCTTTTTCGGGTGAAAACATATTTTTTGTCTAAACAACTAAAGTTTGAATCGAGTGCGGCGGCGATTTTGTTTCGGCGGCTTGTCCGTCAATCCATAATAAATACGGGATTTCTTTATCGGTTTTGTTCATCACGACGACCGCGATTTTGCCGTCGGGGTTTTGAAATGCCGTCGAAATCAAACCGCTGCGGCTTGGCGAGGCGGCGATGCGTTTCGCGCCGGATTTGATGAATTTCGAGAAATGTCCGATGTAATAATATGAATTCGTGTAGATCAATTCGCCGGTGCGCGTGTCGGCGTGAACGGGAGCGAAACAGAAGTTGCCGACGTGATTCGGTCCGCCTTTTTCGTCGAGCAGCACGTTCCAATCCGTCCACGCAATCGTTCCGTTATTAAAATCGTGAATCATCGAATTGCCGTAAAGTTCGCCTAACTTCCAACTGTTAATTCTTTTATAATCGAACGAATCAGCGCAGCCTTCGGTGAAAATCAGCGGTTTATCGGGGAAAGTTTCGCGCACGAGTTTGACGTTATCGAACATCATTTCGCCGCCCGACCACGGTTCATACCAGTGATAACCGATGTGCGAAGCGTATTTTGCGGCTTCCGGGTCGCTCAAAATCGTGTTGACGCGCTGATAAATCAAATCGCGGTTGTGATCCCAAATGATGATTTTCTTGTCGCTCAAACCGGCTTTTTTCATCGCCGGACCGAGATGGTTTTTCAAAAAATCGCGCTCGTCTTCCGCCGTGTAAACACACGATTCCCAACTCTGCGTCGCCATCGGTTCATTCTGAATCGAAATTCCCCAGATCGGAATTCCTTCTTTTTCGTAAGTCTTAACGAATTTCGCGTAATAATTTGCCCACGACGCGGCGAATTCGGGTTTCAATTTTCCGCCTTTGAGCATCGTTCCCGTAGTTTTCATAAACGGCGGCGGACTCCAAGGCGACGCGAACATCGTCAATTTTCCGCCCGCTTTGGCGATCACTTTTTTGATGAACGGCAGACGAAATTGGCGGTCGTGCTTGATGTCGAAGGTTTTCAAATCCTTGTCGCCTTCGTCAATGTATGTGTAACTGTCGCTCGAAAAATCGCAACTGTGAATGTTAGTCCGCCCGAATTTATAGCCGATTCCTTTGTCCGCGTCGTAATACGCCGTCAAAAATTCTTCCTGTTTCGCAGGCGATAACTTCGCAAAAGTCTCCGCCGAAGCGTCCGTCAATGCACCGCCGATGCCGAGGAAAGTTTGAAAAGTGCGTTTCGGTTCGACAAACACGCAAATCTGCGTTTCGAGCGGCTGTGCGAGCGTTTTGAATTCGAGCGAATCGGTCGCCGACATTCGCAAATCGGTATTTTCGGCGGTCGTATAAACCGAAACTTTTTTGTCGGAGATTGAATTTATCGAACTTTCATTCGTAGCATTTTCAGCGGCAAACGCGGGCAAACCCGTTGTCGCCAAAATTCCGGCGGCAGTTCCGGCAGCTAAAAAATCGCGGCGGTTAATTTTCATAGTTTTAATGTGAATTATTTCAATTTTCTGATCCGTTCTTCATTTTACCCACAATAAACTTTTATGCAAAATGCCAGCAAACTCCTGCAACATCAATCATATTAACTTCTCTGCCCCACGGGAAAATTTTCGGTTCGTTTAGTTTAACGCCGTATCTTTCGGGCAGATTCAACGTGCTGATTTCGCGCCAGAATTCGTCTAAATCGGCGACTTTGACGCTCATCATATAGTTTTCGGCAAACTCTTTTGAATCGTTCTTTTGCAAAATAAATTTGCAGCCTTCATTTTCAAAGCCGATGACATCATCGTATTCCCAATTGATCTTAAAGCCGAGTTCGAGAAACAACTCACGCGACTTTTTAAAGTCCGCGCCCGACGGCACGAACGCTTCGATTGATTGATATTTCATTATTTTGCCTCGAATAAAGCGGAATACTTTTCACGATTGACGTAGGCAAGAAACAGAATCGCCAACATCAGCGGAATCGCAATCGCTAATCCTGACGGCAGATGCAGCGCATTAATCAGCAAAATATTGAGCGCAATCGGGAAAATCACGATGACCGAGAGCGCGATGAATCTGCCTGACAAAAACGCCAAACCGCACAACAATTCAAACACTTTCGCCACCGGCAAAATATAATGCGAAGCCGCCAAGCCGTCAAAAAAAGTTTTCGTATCGCCCGTCAGACCTGCGGGCGGCGGCGCGACGTTGAGAAAATATGTCACCGACGAAGCGACAAATAACAATCCGACCAGAACGCGAACAATAATTACTGCATATTTCATAAATTTTTTCCTCGAAATTATTTCTGCACCTCAAAGATTCCGAAAGTATTGTTGTCTGTATCAATAAAATAACCTTGCCAGCAAACATTCGGAATTTCAAACTTCGCCATAGCGATTCGTCCGCCGTTTGCCATAATCAGTTCGCCCGTCGCATCGAAATTCTCGACTTCCATCGAACAGGTATATGCGTTCGTGCCGTATTCGGTCGGCGGCGTTTTGACGGGACGTTCGAGCAATCCGCCGCGAATTCCGCCGGTTTCGATCAGCCAATATCTAATTGGTAAACCGCTTTGCTCCGTGAACTTCCAGCCGAAAATATTCGTGTAAAATGCCGATGCTTTTTCAGGTTCACTTGCCTGAATTTCAAAATATCCGATGCTGTTCATATTTCTCCTTTTTTTTGTTGCTCCGAAGAGTGATTGATGCTTCGGATTCAGCGCAGCATTTTAATTTTGCGGCATTTTGCTGTAATCCATAAAAATCTGATTCCAACGATGTCCGTCCAGATCGCAAAACGCGTAACCATACATCCAACCTTGAATTTCCGCCGGTTCGCTGAAAATCGTGCCGCCTGCATCAAAGACTCTGCTTGCCGTTTCGTCAATTTCTTGACGGCTTTCGGCATCAAACGAAATCATCATTTCCGATCCTGCTTTCGTATCTGAAATTTCGGTTTTCATAAAACCTTTCAAAGTTTCTTCCGCAAAAAGCAGAACCGCAATGTTTTTTTCCCCGACTTTAACACAAGTCATATCCGACGTTTCGTGCGCTTCTTCCGGCGTAAAACCGATTTTAATAAAAAATTCCTTTGATTTTTTAACATCTTTCACCGGAAGATTTATCCATAATTCTTTCGTCATTTTCATTTCCCCACTTTATTCAGAATGTCACCAGAGTTTTAAAGCCGCCGTAAGCCATCCGTTTGAAATCGAAAAGATTGCCGTGCGCTTCCATCACTTTCTTCAATTGCGGGTCGCTCATCACCGCTTCGTTTACTTTGTCGCGGTGTTCTCTCGATTCATAGACGATAAACGCGAAAATCACGGTTTCGTCATCGGCTGCCCCGGCAGTTTTCTTGAACGAAAGGATACCTTCACTTTCAAGATCATCGCCGACCGCTTCGTAATAATCCAACGCGCCGTGCTTTTTCCAGACTTCGCCGGCTTTTTGCGCCATTTCCGTATATTTTTCGATATTTTCCTGCTTGATCGGCAGGACAAAACCATCAACATATTTGCCCATTTTTGTTACCTCCTTTGTTTACTTTAAACGTATTTTTCGTCGTAATTAACCATCCAGCGAACGCCGAATTTGTCCTGCGTCATTCCGAAATACGCGCCCCAAAATGTATCGGCGAGCGGCATTTCGACTTTTCCGTTTTCCGCCAGACCATTGAAAATTTTCCCGGCTTCTTCTTTACTTTCGGTGTTGATCGAGATCGAAAAATTATTGCCTTCCTGCAAATTTTGTCCCATTGATTCGAGCGCGTCGGTCGCCATCAAAACGCTGTCGCCGATAGGCAGCGCGATGTGCATAATTTTCGATTTGTCGTCTTCTGACATCTTATTGCCCGACGCTTCATCGCATCCGGGCATTTCGCCGAAACGCTGTAACATCGCAAATTCGCCGCCGAAAACCGATTTGTAAAAGTTAAATGCCTCTTCCGTATTGCCTTTGAAATTTAAGTATGGATTGATTGTTGCCATTTTATTTGTTCTCCTGTTGGATTGTAAATGTTTCACCGATGAAACATAATACTATCGAAACATAAAAAAAGACAAATTGTTAAAATAAAAAAATCGGAAGGCAAATCGTTCGTTTAAGTCACCTGAAAAGAACACATCTTTGACAACTCCAATTTTCAAATTTACAATCGTCGTGTTCACGTTCAAAGGTAATGCCCGGTTTAAGCGAACTGCTTGCGTTCCGTTCAAAAAAAAATTATGAGTTTAACCAACGAAAGCGTCGTCGTCATCACGGGCGCGGCATCGGGCATCGGACGGGCTTTGGCAGTCAGACTGGCGGAGGAAAATATCGCGGGCATTGCCATCGCCGACGTTAATGAAAGCGGCATCAGCGAAACTGCGGCGTTAATTTCAAATCCGCGCGTCAAACTGACGACGCACACGCTCGATGTTTCTAATGAAGACGATTTTCGCGTCTTTGCCGAAAACGTCATCGCACAGCATGGACGCGCCACGCATCTGGTCAATAATGCCGGGGTCGCGCTTGGCGGCAGAGTTGCGGAAGTTTCGCTCGAAGATATGCGCTGGCTGATGAGTATTAATTTCTGGGGCGTGGTTTACGGCACGAAGATTTTTTTGCCTCACTTACTCGCACAGAAATCGGCGCACATCGTCAATATTTCGAGTATTTTCGGCATCGTCGCGCCGCCGGGAAACGCAACTTATTCGGCGAGCAAGTTTGCCGTGCGCGGTTTTACCGAATCATTGCGCCACGAACTCGACGACAATCCGAACATCACCGTTTCGACCGTTCATCCCGGCGGCATCGCTACCAACATCGCCAATTCAGCCCGAATCGGCGCAGGTGTCAGCGCAACCAAAGAAGCACTCGGCGCAAAACTCGAAAAATTTAACAAACAACTCGCCGCCACGACACCAACCCAAGCCGCCGAAACTATCGTCAAAGGCATCAAATCAAAACACACACGAATCTTGATCGGCGCAGATGCCAAAGCCCTGAGCTTTTTCGCCAGACTTTTCCCGCGCCGTTATTTACAAGTCGTCAACTTGGTGACAGGCGGGAGGTTGAGGGATGACAGATGAGAGATGATGTCGGCGGGTTGAATTTGCGGCGGCACGGAAACAGCGATGTGAACGTGATTTTCGATGCTTCCGACCTCGTGAACAAAGATTTCGGGCGTTTCGAGCATTTTTTTGCTGAGGAATTCATATAGTTTCGGCTCGATTACTGATTTGATTAATGGCAAATTCCCTTTCGTGTGCCAAGTGATGTGAAAATTGATTTCGGAATATGCTCGGCGCGACATAAATTCGGGTTGTTTCGGCTTAGAAGGACGTTAAAACGCCCTTCGTGTTTTTAATTTAATGCCGACTACGCGCTGAAGCGGCGTGTTTAATATGAATTAAGATTCGTCGGCTCATTGGATGGCAACGGTTAATGTGTATTTGGTGGCTTTGCGGGTGCGGTTGATGACTTGGATGTAATTGTCGCCGTTCGGGGCGTTGTAAGTCATCGTCAATTGTCCGTTGTCGAGCGAAACGCCTGTGCCGGAGACGACGGCGTTGATTTCCTGATCTTCGCGGACGCGCATCACATAACTGCGTCTGCCGCCGGGACGCAGCGAACCCGCGACGGATGCCGAGCTTGCGCCGCGTTTGAAGTTAATGCGCGTCGCTTTTTGCGCTGATGCCGCGCCGCCGAAAACGACGACCGCGAACAGAATTGCCGAGAGTTGAAAGCCGATTTTTTTTAACATATATTTTTCTCCTTTAATTCGAGTTACGGAAATTGGATTGTAAATGCAATTGCCGAGTTCAATTTATTTTAATGCATAAGCGCAAACGGTCACAGTTTTTTTTTACTACTTTTTAATTCGCGCAATTAATTTGTGCCTTCGGGATTATCCGGCGCGTTCGAGAATCGTGTGCAGAAGCCTCGTGTCTTGTTCGTTGAGCGTGAAAGCTACGGCTTAGGCGGTTTCGGCAGCGTCGGCAAGTGTGATGGCGCGGACGCTTTGGTCGCGGATTTGGGCGACGGTTTGCAGGTTTTCGCTGACGATTTGGTGCGCTTTGCCGGTTTCTTCGAGTTTGGCGAAGCGTTCGGCGAGACGGTTGAAGATGTTTGAACGAACGCTCAACTGCGGGACGGTTTCGGCGAGTTGATGCGCTTCGTCGAGAAATTTCAAGGCTTCTTCGCGGTTGTTTTTTTCCGATTCGGCATCGGCGGCGAGAACGAGCGCGGTCAGACGGTCGGAATCGTCGGGAATCATTTGCAGAATTCGCCGCACGACTTCCGGTTGATCCTGCGCGGCGGCTTGGCGGGTGATGCCGATTAGCGCGTTGATGCGTTCGGGTTCATAGATGATGCGGTCGGCGGCGTTGACGGCGGTTTCGGGTTCACCGAATTCGGCAAACATCACGGCAAGTCCGGTGGACAGTTTAAAACTCGCCGCGCTGTCGCGTGTTTCCTTTTCGTGCTGGCTTTGTAAAACTTCCGAAGATTCGCGGAGTGCTTCGAGCGCGTCAGCTTTTTCGCCTCGTTTCCGGTATTCGCGGGCGTATCCGGCGAGAACGTCGGCGGTTAAGGTTTTGTCCTTGATGTCGTCGAGCGCACGATCAGCCAGATCAATACTGCCGGCTTCAAAAAACGCCAGACTGATTTCCGCCAGATGCGGTTCGCGGTCGAACGTCTGGATATTTTCGGCTTCGCGCTGCATTTCCGAAAGCGTTTCGATGGCGCGGTCGGCTCTGCCCGATTGATGAAAACCGTAGGAAATGGAATGAAAGGCTTGCAGTCGTTCGGTTGGATAATCAATGTTTTCGGCGGTGTTTTTGGCTGCTTCGAGCAAATCTAAAGCCTTTGCTTTGTCGCCTTGTTCAATATGATGAAGCGCAGCGCGGGTGAGAATTTCGGTCTTGGTGCGGGGATCATCAATCTCCGCGAGCAATTCGTTTGCGCCGGTTTCATCGCCGCTAATATTCATTTGAACGGCGAGATGTTTCAAGGCGTTGTCGGGATTTTTGAGCGCACGGGCGATTTTCAACGCTTCGGGAAATTCGCCTTTGGAAGCCTTGACGACGGCGATTGATTCGTTGGCGGCATCGCGGGCGTTCGGGTCTTCGATCACATCGGCAAGCTGAAAGGCATATTCGTCATCACCGAGTTCGGCGCATTTGACGATCACCTTCGCCATCGTCTTTTCGCGGTCGAACGGGTCGTCAATCCCGTTGGCAAATTCGGCGGCAAGATCAACATTATCCTGCGCCAGATATATCGGCACGAGATGTTTCATCGCCGCCGCGTAACCGTCGCCGCTCTCGCAATGCTCCGCCAAATACGCCGCCGCCGCGAGCAAATCAGTCTGCGCTGCCGTCTTCGATACTTGAAAATCAGTCATATTGTTGTGATGGAAAAAACATTTGAACGCGGATTTGGCGGATTCGGCGGATTAACGCGGATATAATTAAATCGGGAATTGATAGCCGCAAAAAGGCACAAAAGACGCAAAAAAGGCAAAAAGACAAAATTCTTCTTTTTAACCTGCTGCTTTCCTGCAAGTAATAATTGAGGCGATGTCATATTTAATCTATTTATCAAAACATCCGCACCAATCCGCCGAATCCGCTTTATCCGTGTTCGATTCTCCAATTCCCGAACATAAACTCTATACAAAAACCTGCCGAAACGTCGCGGGCATCCAATCGTTTAGATTTTTTGAAACGGAATCCGCCCCGGCTTCGCGCAATTGTTCGGCGGAAACGGTGTTAGTTATGCCGAGTGCGAACAAGTCGGCGGCTTTGGCGGCGCGAACTCCGGCGGGTGAATCTTCGATTACCACGCAGTCTTCGTGCGTCATCGACAGATGTTTATGCGCCGTGCGCCACGCGTCGAGCATCCGAAATCCGGCGCGGTAACATTGCGGGTTCGGCTTGCATTCGGTCACGTCGTCAGCCGAAACGAGGGCGGAAAAGTATTTCGCCAGATTTGCGCGTTCGAGAACATAAACTATTTCTTCACGTTTCGACATCGAAACGATGCCGAGCGCAAATTCCTGTGACATTTTATGAATAAAGTTTTCCACGCCGTCGAATATCGGCAGTTCGTCGGCAATCAAATCACGCCAGCGGTTGGTTTTGGCAGTCGAAATCTCCAGACTTTTATTGCCTTCGAGCGTTTTCCCGGCGTGTTTGTAGATTTTGTTGATGAATGTTTCGTGATTCATTCCCAAAGATGAAAAATAGTCATCTTCCGTGACCTCGATGTCTTCTTGTTTGAGAACTTCCCTGTAAGCCTGCATCTGAATGCGTTCATCGTTGATGATGACCCCGTTGAAGTCCATTAGTATCGCTTTTATCATTGTCCGTTTTAATTCCTCGTATGTTGAATTTGTTTAGTATTTTAGCCTTGATGAACGCTCCGGGCAAACTGTTGAAGGTGATGGATGAGTGAGGAAAAGTTTTGACTCATCTTTAATCTTTCATCCTTTATCCTTTTCATTCACGCGGACTTCTGTTTTTATAAAAATTTCTCGTCGAACATATTGCCGCGACTCAAGATGCCTTTCGGATCGAAAGCGCGTTTGAGCTGTGCCATTTCGTTGAGATAGCGTTCGCCGTATTGAACATAAAGATACCTTGATTTGTGTTTGCCGATGCCGTGTTCGGCAGAAATCGTGCCGCCGAGCATTATCGCCTGAGCAATAAATCGCCCGTAGAGATGTTTGGCTTTGATCGCTTCGTCGCCGTTTTCAGGCAGAATGTTGGCGTGCAGATGATTGTCGCCGATGTGTCCGAAGATGACGTAATCCAAGCCCGAACCATCGAGTTTTTCCTGATAAAATCTCAAAAACGAAGCGAAATGTTCGTCAGGCACAGCCATATCCGTGCCGATTTTCTTTTGTTTGTAGCGCACGATGCGTTCGTTGACGGCAACCGGCAGCGCGTGGCGAAATTCACGCATTTTGTGGCGGTCGTTTTCGGTCGTCGTAAACCAGGAAGCGTCCGAATCGGCGTGATATTTCTCTAAAAGTTCGTTCCATTGTTCAAGCAAAGCGTCTTCGGTTTCGGCGGTTGTTTCCTGTTCAAAAAATATCGCGCCTTGAACATTTGCTGGAATTTGCGGAAACTTTTCGCTGATAAATTTCAAAGCGTTCTCGTCAAAATACTCGATTAAACTTGCATCCAGTAAATTTGCGATTTGCGATTTGCGATTTGCGAACTCTTCTTTGCGCTTATTGAACGAGCTTTTTCTGGCTTCGCTGACGAAATTCAAGAGATTTTTTTCATCGTCGAAAAAGACAATTCCGCTGAAAAACGATTCGGGTTTCGGCAGTATTTTCAGTTCGATTTCGGTAATAATGCCGAGCGTGCCTTCGCTGCCGATAAATAAATCTATCGCGTCAATCTGTTCGCCTGAAATATATCCGGCGGCATTTTTGCGGACGTTGGGTTGTTCATAAGTCGGCAGTTTGACGTTAATTTCAGTGCCGCTCGTCGTGCTGAGTTTGAGTTCGCCGTCTTTGGAAAAGTTTTCGCCGCGTTTCAAATGCAGAATTTCGCCGGTTGCCGTGACGACCTCGATTCTTTCGACAAAATCGCGGGTCGCACCGTATTTGAAACTCCGCGCACCGCTTGCGTTGGTCGCCACCGTTCCGCCGATCTGACAACTCCATTCGGTCGGATCGGGCGGATAAAATAAACCTTCGGCTTCGACGGCTTTCTGAAAATCGTTTAAGATCACGCCGCTTTCGACGACTGCAAAAAGATTATCTATATCAATGGATTTGATGCGATTAAATTTTTCGAGCGAAACAACATAACCGCCAAACGGAATCGCGCCGCCGACCGTTCCCGTCCTTGCGCCTGAAACCGTTACGCAGATGTTATGTGCGTTCGCATCCTTCAAAATCTCTGCAATTTCTTCGACGGTTTCGGGTATAAATAGTTTTTCGGCGTGTCCGCCCGGAAGATTGCTCGCGTCAATCAAATAATTTTCGAGTTCGTCGCGTTGTGTTTTAACCTGCATAATCTTATTTTACCTGCGAAAGACGCGAAATATCCAATCGGTTTTATTCTAATTGGCTTTCAAATTCGGAACCAGTGAAAGGTGATAAGTGATAAGTGATAAGAACATTCTTTCACTTCTCACTTATCACTTATTCCGAATCTACCGAATCTAAATTAAAAATTAATCTCAACTTATTCTAAAAAGCTGTTTGAAAAGTAACGCGAACGTCCCGTTTGCAGTATCGGGCGCGTCCCGCGTCCGTGTCAAAACGGCGGCGACACACCCGATACTGACAGGCAGGATGCCTGCGTTACTTTTCAAACAACTTCTAAGAAATCGTCAATTGCCGATCCCGCAGGTATTTTAGACGGTCACGAATTTCCGCCGCCTGTTCAAATTTCATATTTTTGGCGGCATCGCGCATATCGTATTCGAGTTTGCCGATGGTTTCCTTGATCTGCTTCGGAGAATATTCGTCAACCGCATCCAAATTGAGCGGAATCTTGAAATAATCGGCTTCATATGCAGTCACGAGAGTTGATTCGATTGATTTGATGATGGTCGTCGGCGTGATGCCGTGTTCGGTGTTATATTCCGTCTGAACCTTGCGCCGTCGTTCGGTTTCGTCCATTGCCACCTTCATTGATTTGGTAATTTTATCGGCGTAAAGAATCGCTTTGCCTCCCGAATTTCGCGCCGCGCGTCCGATGGTTTGAATCAAACTTCGTTCCGAACGCAGAAATCCTTCCTTGTCCGCGTCCAAAATTGCGACGAGCGAAACTTCCGGCAAATCCAAACCTTCGCGCAGTAAATTAATGCCGACGAGAACATCATATTCTCCGCGCCGCAAATCACGCAGAATGCGGATTCGTTCGAGCGTATCAATATCCGAATGCAGATAATTGACTTTTACTCCGACTTCGGCAAAATATTCGGTCAGGTTTTCCGACATTCTTTTCGTTAGAGTAGTGACCAAAACGCGCTCGTTTTTTTCCGTGCGGTTGCGGACTTCGCTCAAAAGATCATCAATCTGACCTTTGACCGGACGCACTTCGACAATCGGATCGAGCAATCCGGTCGGGCGAATAATCTGTTCGACGACTTCGCCGCCCGATTGTTCGAGTTCAAAATTTCCCGGCGTTGCCGAAACGTAAATCGTCTGACCGCGCCGCGACTCGAATTCTTCAAAATTGAGCGGACGATTATCCATCGCCGACGGCAGACGAAAACCGTATTCGACCAGCGTTCCCTTGCGCGAACGGTCGCCTTTATACATCGCGCCGAGTTGCGGGACGGTTTGATGCGATTCGTCAATTACCATCAGCGCGTCGTCCGGCAAATAATGAAGCAAAGTCGGCGGCGGTGCGCCGGGTTCTTTGCCGGTCAAATGACGCGAATAATTTTCGATGCCGCGACAAAATCCCATCTCTTTGATCATTTCGAGATCATACATCGTCCGCTGATGCAGCCGCTGCGATTCGACGACTTTGCCCTGTTTGATGAGTTCTTCTTCCCACCAAACGAGTTCGGCTTTGATGGTCGAAACGGCGCGTTTGATCGTCGGTTTCGACATAATGTAATGCGTTTTCGGATAAATCGGCAGACGCGAATCGTGCTTTTTAATGACTTCGCCAAGCAAAGGATCAATCGTCGCCACCGAATCAATCTCGTCGCCCCAAAACTCGAAACGATACGCCATTTCCTGATACGAAGGGAAAAGTTCGACGACATCGCCGCGCACCCGAAATGTTCCGCGCTCGAATTCGACGTTGGTGCGTTCGTATTGCAGTTCGACGAGACGTTGGATAAATTCTTCGCGCTTGATCTTTTGTTTCGGTTCGACGAAAAAAATCATCCCGTAATATGCGTCGGGATCGCCGAGACCGTAAATGCACGAAACCGACGCGACGATAATCACGTCGCGCCGTTCGTAAAGCGCACGGGTTGCCGATTGGCGCAGGCGATCAATTTCTTCGTTGATTGTCGCTTCTTTTTCGATGAATAAATCGGACGCGGGAACGTAGGCTTCCGGCTGATAATAATCGTAATAGGAAACGAAATACTCGACTGCGTTTTCGGGGAAAAAAGTTTTAAATTCCTGATAAAGCTGGGCGGCGAGCGTTTTATTGTGAGCCAAAACAATCGTCGGACGCTGCACTTGTTCGATCACGTTGGCGATGGAAAAAGTTTTTCCGCTGCCGGTGATGCCGAGCAAGACCTGATTTTTAGTGCCTGAATTAAGTTCGGAAACGATTTGTTCGATTGCCGCCGGCTGATCGCCTTTCGGTTGATTTTCAGAAACGAGACGAAATTTCATTCATAAATTTTACCGCGAACTCGTGACAAAATCCATTGACGGCAAACTCTTTTGAATGTTTATTCCGACGTTTTTTTTCGTTTCCAAAATGAAGTTTTGAGTGTTTCGTATTGGGCGTAAATCGCGTCGGCGCGGGCAGCGTAGATTTGTGCCAGCAGACTTCGATCAGTCGGGCGAAAAGCGCGGAGCATTATTTTCCTGAACCGGATAATCCCTTTTGCATCAACCAGCACAATCGCCCGCGTCCAATTTAACGGCAGAAAGTGATGCCGACCGTAAAGTCCTGTGATTTGGCGATTATTGTCTGACAATAATCTGATAGGAAACTTGTATTTTCCCGTAAATAAACTGTTTTCATCATTTGTGCCTGATGAAATCCCGACGATTGCAGCTTTGGTTGCCAGATAATCGTGCCAATGGTCGCGCACCGAACAGAGTTGTTTCGTGCAGACCAAAGTTTCATTCTGCGGATAAAAAAGCAGGACGGAAACTTTTCCTTTTTGTTCGGAAAGTTTCCACACCGAGCCGGTTTCGTCGGTCAGACTGAAATCTAACGCAGATTTTCCAACCTCGATAATGTCCGGGTTACTATTATTTGTCTGATTTGTTGAATTTTGTATTAGGGAAAACATATTCATCTGTCAGCGGCAGATTTTCGGTTTTTATGCCGGGACGAGATCAAAACTCTTGATAACCTCGTCAGTCTTGATTTTGACTTGTTCCGAAAGTTTTTGATTGTCGAGCAAGTCGAAAAGATTCGGCAGCGTGTCTTCGCTTTTAATGATCGAAAGCACCTGCAAAAGAGCTAACTTAACATTGTCTTCAGAATGATTTTCGATGGTTGAAAAAATTAATTTCGTTTCGCCCGATCTAATCAGCAAAGTCGTAAAGACGAATGCTTCGTAAGCAATTTTCACGTCTTCGTGAACCAGACGGTCAAACGATCTCTCGACCAATCCGGCTTCCGACGCGGCTCTGACTGCCTGACGCATTCTGAATTCATCGTTCGATTCGATGATTCGCGCCCAAGAATCGCCGCGATCAAAACTCAATCGAAATAAACCGCGAGCGGCGGCGGCGCGAACTTCTCTGGTCGGATCGGCGCAGGCGAGCAGTAAATTTTCAAACACGGATTCGTGATCGAATTCAGTCAAAGCCGTGACTGCTTTGGAACGCAAGTTTGCCGAAACGTCATATAAAGCGATTTGTCCCAATGATTCGACCGAATTTCTCATTCTGAACGCCGCGAGAATTCTCAAAGCCAAATCGCGCACCTGATCGTCTTCTTCATATTCATCTTGCGCCTGTTCGACCGCGCTCATCAAATCGGAATCGTTTGAGATTGGCAAAAGATCGTATTTCTTGGCGGGTTTGAGTTCGTTAATCGAATTGATCGGAAGCTGCGAAAACTGGAATCTCTTCATTTTTTCGTGCAAGGTCTTTTTATCCATTGTCATCTCCTCTGCCAAATCATCGAATGTCGGTTGAACTATCGCTTTTTTCGCCAATACTTTACTGGTTTTCGGCAGATTGCCGGGATATTTTTTATCTTTCCCGCCTTTAATTACCTTTTGATTCTTGCGATACCATTCCATCTCTTTATCGGCATCAACCGCTTCCGATTCCCATTTGCTGTTGGCTTGTTTATTTTTTTGATGTTTTTCTTCAACCGTTTGAGATTGCGATTTTTTTGAAGTCAGCCACCAGACAATCGCGCCGCCCAGCGAAGTAAATAAAACGCCCAAAACGATATAGAATAGAATTGACGTTTCCTCAGCCGGCGGAGTTGAAACGGGAACCTGCGCGGGAACTTTGACGGACGGCATTTGCGCCGACACCTGCAAAGCAATGAGATTAATCGTTGCGAGAACAACAATTTGAGTAGATTTGAGTTTGTTTGCTTGATACATATTTAGGGTTTGACGGGATGCTGCGGGAGTCGTTTTTTGTGCAAATTAGAGACCGGAAAATCTCTAAATACTTTTCCGATGTTTATTATGACATAGTTTAAGCAAACTTGTCATTAATTTTTTAACTTTATTTTGTTTTGTTAAATTTGATTAACCGGCTGATTATTTTCACTCCTGACTTCCTTTACCAATTTAGTGTTTCATAATAAAGTTTAGATAATCCCTGAACGATTTGCCGCTAAAATTTATGTCTTCGACGACCGTTTCACAAACTGATTTGCAGGATTTATCGCTTTCGTATCGCGGAAAGGTGCGCGATATTTATTTGATTGATGAAAATACTTTGCTGCTGACGGCGACCGACCGTCTGTCAGCTTTCGACTGTATTTTGCCGACCCCGATAATTGATAAAGGCAAAATTTTAACCGCGATCTCCGTGTTTTGGTTCGATTTTTTGGCGAACACGGTTGAAAATCATCTGCTGACGGCTGAATTTGATGAAATGCCCGGAAATGTCCGCCGTCACGAAGAACTGAAAGATCGTTCGATGATGGTCAAAAAGACCGAAGTTTTCCCCGTCGAATGTATCGTGCGCGGTTATCTCGAAGGTTCGGGTTGGAAAGATTATCAAACGAACGGTGCAGTTTGCGGTCATCAACTGCCGGAAAATCTGCGGCAATGCGATAAATTGCCCGAACCGCTTTTTACGCCCGCGACCAAAGCCGAGAGCGGTCACGATGAAAATATTTCAGAAGCAACATTCGCAAATATTATCGGGTTGGAAAATGCGCGACAGTTAAAAGATATTTCTTTGGAAATTTATAGAAAAGCGAACGAATATGCTCTTGAAAAAGGAATTATCATCGCCGACACGAAATTTGAATTCGGTGTTGACCGTGACGGCAAGATTTTGTTGATTGATGAAGTTCTCACGCCCGATTCTTCGCGTTTTTGGTCTGCCGCCGATTATCAGCCGGGAAAAGCGCAAAAATCGTTCGACAAACAATACGTCCGCGAATATCTCGAAACTTTAGATTGGAACAAACAACCTCCGGCACCTGAGCTGCCGCCGGAAATCGCCGCCGCCACCTCGCAAAGATATTTAGCGGCTTATAAATTACTGACCGGAAAAACTTTGTAAAAATTTACGAATCAGGTTTTATTGATTGTTTTCAAGTTTGATTTTGAAAACAATTCGTCATTCGTCATTCGTCTTTCGTCACTGACTATGCAGATTAGAAACAGAATGGAAAAGCTGATTGAGGAAATGCTCGAAGGGCAGATTTTTCTTAATGAAGCGATGACCGAATTTGAAAAACTTTATATTCAAAAAGCACTCGAACGCCATCAAAAGCATCTCTCCAAAACCGCCGACGCGCTCGGCATTCATCGAAATACGCTTTCCAAACGAGTTGCCAATTATGATAATGCGCCGGTCGCTTCCAAACGCCTGATTTCCCGCCGTTCGCGTTAATTTTTCGTTTCGAGAATTTCTATTTGATCCCCGACGCTGATTATTCCGCCCGCCTTTTCAGCAATCAGATTTTGTCCGAAGAGAATTTTCTTTTTCACGCTGCGTTTGGGAATTCGATATGCCGCCAGAGTTTTGAGCGGTTCAACGCCCTGTTTCTGTCCGGTTTCCTGCTCGATGGTCGTTATCACGCAACGCGCACAAGGTTTGACGGCGTGAAAAATATTTTCACCGATTTTTATTTTCCGCCAGTTATCTTCGGCAAACGGCTCGATATTTTCAACCGTAAAATTGGGACGAAAACGATTCATCGGCACAGGCGTTTCCAATCTACGATTCAAATCATTCAAAGAACCTTCGCCAATCAGCAAAAACGGATAACCGTCGGCAAATGAAACGTGATCATCTTTATTAACGGCATAAAAATAACTGACTTTTCTGATTGTTTCGTCGGGCATTTTAACCAGACGGCATTGAGCCTGCAAAACCTCTGAAAACCATTCATTAACTGCTTTATCATAGACATCCGCGCGGCAAAAACTGCTCCAGATTTTCACTCGCGCTGTTTCATTTCCATCAGGGTTTACGGCAATTTCGACTGATTCGGAATCGTCGAATACATTCAAGTTTCCGTCGGCAATCTCAACTTTCAAAGTTGCCATTTTCGGAAATTCACGCTGCGTGAGAAATCTGTTTTTCTCATCAATCAACATCCAGCGGCGGTCGTGTTTTAATCCGCGTCGTTCGATTTCGGCAGTTTCCAATGATATTCCGCCTAGAGATTTGATCGGATAAATGTTTATTGATGAAATTTTCGACATAAACTTGATAATACTATTGTCAGATAATCTAAATGTTATCGCTTAGACTTGACAGTTAAACTTTGTTTTTGTAAATTAGCACTATCAGGTTGAGAGTGCTAAAAAATTTATTTTTGCCTTTCAACGGTTATTATCCAAAACTTTTATCTATATTCAAAAGGAGCAAATGATTTATGGCAACACAGATTAAACCATTGCACGACCGCGTGATCGTGCGCCGGATTGAAGACAATGTTAATCAGACGGCAGGCGGGCTTTTCATTCCCGATTCGGCAAAGGAAAAACCGCAGGAAGGTGAAGTAATCGCGGCGGGCGAAGGCAAATACAAAGAAGACGGTTCGCGTCAGACTTTGGATGTCAAAACCGGCGACCGCATTTTGTTCGGTAAATACAGCGGTTCGGAAATCAAAATTGACGGCGAAGAATTATTGATTATGCGCGAAGACGAAATTTTAGGAATTATCAGCCGCGCCGGAGCAAACGCGAGCTAAATTTATTCATTGAATCATTATATTCATTGTTTCAATTTTAATGACTCAATGGACAAATGAATAAATGAACCAATTTTCAAAGGGAGTTTAATAAATTATTATGGCTAAACAAGTTATTCACGGAGAAGAATCACGCGCGGCGATTTTGCGCGGAGTTAATCAATTGGCGGATGCAGTCAAAGTTACTTTGGGACCAAAGGGACGCAATGTCGTTATTGATAAAAAATTCGGTTCGCCGACCATTACCAAAGACGGCGTGACGGTTGCTAAAGAGATTGAATTGAAAGATCCGCTCGAAAATATGGGCGCACAGATGGTGCGCGAAGTTGCTTCCAAAACTTCGGACGTTGCCGGTGACGGAACGACGACCGCGACGGTTTTGGCGCAGGCGATTTTCAAAGAAGGTGTTCGCACGGTTGCCGCCGGTGCCAATCCGATGGCTCTCAAACGCGGCATTGATCAGGCGGTTTCTAAAATCGTTGAAGAAATTCACCGTCTTTCCAAACCCGTCTCCGGCGATATGATCGGACAGGTCGGCACGGTTTCGGCAAACGGCGACAAAAAGATCGGCGAAATTATTGCCGAAGCGATGGATAAAGTCGGTAAGGACGGCGTGATTACGGTCGAAGAATCGAAAACGATGGACACGACGCTCGAAGTCGTGGACGGAATGCAGTTTGATCGCGGCTATCTGTCGCCTTATTTCGTGACTGATCCGGACAGAATGGAGTCCGTTTTGGACGAGCCGATGATTCTCATCAACGAGAAAAAAATCTCGAATATGCGCGATTTGCTGCCGATCTTGGAGCAGGTAGCGAAAATGGGCAGACCGCTTTTGATTATCGCCGAAGATGTTGACGGTGAAGCGTTGGCAACCTTGGTCGTTAATAAACTGCGCGGAACTTTGAATGTCGCGGCTGTTAAAGCACCGGGATTCGGTGATCGCCGTAAAGCGATGCTCGAAGACATTGCAACCTTAACGGGCGGCAAAGTCATCAGCGAAGACTTGGGAATCAAGCTCGAAACTGTCACTATCGAAGACCTCGGCAAAGCGAAAACCGTGACGATCAGCAAAGATAACACGACGCTGGTTGACGGCAACGGTGATCCGGGCGCGGTCGAAGGTCGCGTCAAAACGATTCGTAATCAGATCGAAGAAACTTCTTCGGATTATGATCGTGAAAAATTGCAGGAACGTCTCGCCAAATTAGTCGGCGGCGTTGCCGTCATCAAAGTCGGCGCGGCGACCGAAACCGAAATGAAAGAGAAAAAAGCCCGCGTTGAAGATGCGATGCACGCGACCCGCGCGGCTGTCGAAGAAGGAATCGTTGCCGGTGGCGGCGTGACCTTGGTTCGTGCGGCGAAAGTTCTCGACAATTTCAAGGTCGAAGAAGGCAACGATATGGACGAAAATATCGGTGTCAATATCATCAAACGCGCCGTCGAAGAGCCGCTTCGCCAAATCGCCGGAAACGCCGGCAAAGAAGGCGCGGTAATCGTCGAAAAAATTCGTTCGGAAGACAATGAAAACTTCGGATTTAATGCTGCAACCGAAAAATTTGAAGATTTGGTTGCCGCCGGTGTCATTGATCCCGCGAAAGTAACGCGCACTGCTTTGCAGAATGCGGCTTCGATTGCCGGATTAATGCTGACGACCGAAGCGATGATCGCCGATGTCCCGGAAAAAGACGATCATTCCGGCGGAATGGGCGGAATGGGCGGCGGAATGGGCGGAATGGGAATGGGAATGTAGTCTGAAACTTTCAGACAGTTTAGTTCCAAGATTAAAAGGCTGCATTCATCAAAGAATGCAGCCTTTTATAGTTTAAAAATTGATAGCCGCAAAAAGACGCAAAAGACGCAAAAAAGAACAAGATAAAAAATCTTTTTAAAGTTTTTTGCGACTTTTTTTCCAGCACATTGTTTTGGTGCTGTCTCGACTGAAACACAGATTATATTTTAGTCTGAAAAATTGCGGAGTGAACCATCAGCACCAGCACATTAATAACGATCATTCCGAAAAACAACACGATTACCCAGCCAATCGAAAGTAATCCTTGTTTCAAATTTCTCGATTTCAAAAGATAATAAATCAATCCGATTGCGCCGAAAATTACCAAGAATATCGAAAAAGCGTAAGACATCGGTTGGTTTCGTTCGTCGCTGTCAATACGACACCACCAGAAAACGAAAAATCCGAAACCGATTGCCGCCATCAAACCCAATGGCTGAGTGAAAACGGAATCCTTGAAAAGCAATCCGAAAAATGTCGTAACTGCTGTATAAATGCCGGTTAAAGCCAAGACTTCTAACTTTTCTTGATCAAAATTTCTATGATTGCCGGTTTCCTGATTCAACATAAATTCATCTTAGTCGAGGTTAAGTAATTTATACAAATCTATTTTTTAATGGAAATTCACTAAATAAGGGTTTACAATTAACATCCCGGTCAAATTAAATTAACAAGGAGTAGAAAATAAATGGAAAACGAAAATAATGAATGTAAACATTCGGCTTGCGCCTGCAGCACGGCTGACGGCACGGATTATTGCAGCGAATATTGCCGTGAAGCGGGCAGACAGGACATTACGGAAATAAGCTGCGGCTGTGAACATCCCGGCTGTATGATGACTTAAATAAAAAAAGGGTTGAAGTTTAGTTAAATTTCAACCCTTTTTTTTTGACAATAAAACTCGAATGTTACTGCTTTTCGGTATTTAGTTTGGATTCTTCGCGTCCCTGCGGTGTGTCATTTTTTTCAGCGTTTCCCGCGTAATCACGATCATCGGGATTGCCTTCGGACTCGTCTCCGCGTTTCAGTAGTCTTTGAATTTCGTCTTCGTCTATTTGGCTCGATTGTTTGGCAATTTCTTCGCCGCTCCAACCTTCCCGGCTGACAACTATTTTTTCATCTTTGTTATTAGAATTCAGATTCATAATTTTATAAGAAAAAAGGGAACACGATAATTCGCGTTCCCTTTTATTGCTGATTTGACGGTTAGTTAATACTTGCCGGTGCTGAAGCGGTCAAACCGAATGTCGAACCCTGTTCGAGTTTGATGCTGTCTTTGCCCTGCAAAATTACCGTTCCTGCGCCTGCGCCTGCACCGATGCCCGCGCCGATTGCCGCGCCCTGTCCGCCGCCGGCAATCGCGCCGATAATTGCGCCTAATGCCGCGCCGATGCCTGCACGAGTGACGGTTTTCGTCGTTTGGTTGCTGTCACGAACAGTTCCTTCATTGTTGACCGAAACGCTGTCGCCGTTCAATGCTTTGACGGTATTAATGATTCCGGCAAAACGATAAGTTTGTCCGTTGGTCAACCGAATCGTGTCGAATTCAAATGAAGTGCTGGCACGACCCGAAACCCGTCCCGAATTATCTGCGCTCGTGATTCTGCCTTCGATGATCGCGCCGCTGTATTGTGACGGCGAATCTACGCGAAGCTGAAAACGGTCGCCGACCTGCGAAACTTTCGTATCAATCGCCGTCTGCAAAGTCGCGGTGATCGCCGTATTGTTAGGCACGACAAATGTATTGAGCGAATTGGAATCGCCTACGCCGTTGCCGTTATTGTAGCCGCCGTTATTATTGTTATTGGTAACGGTAGAAAACTGCGCGGTGTTATCGGTCTTGTCGTAAACGCTCGAAACCGTCACGGTTTCATTGCGATTTTCGAGATAGACGCGGCGGACGACGCGCAATTGATTATTATTGACCGGCACGAAATTGATGTAAAAATCATTGACGCGGTCGCCTTCGTAGCTCAAATCAATGCCGTTATAAGTCGAATTGGCAGTCGTTTTGATCGTTCTGCCGTTTTGCGTCGTTTCGGTGCGGCTCGTGCCGTCAGTCTGAAACGTGATTTGCGGCGAAAGGCTCGAAGCAATCGTCACGCTCGCGCCTCGTTTTTGAATCGCCAACACATCCGGCGGCGTTAAGCGTCGTTCGAGATTGCGGCGGAAATTATCACGCTGATTGGTCGTATATGATCCGGCGGCGCGATCTACGATTGCGGTCACGTCGTCGCTTTGATTAGGATTAAGACGGTATGTTCCCGTGATGCCCGAATCGAATGTGCCGTTGTTGTTGTTGTTATTATTGTCCCACTTCCAACTGACATTGTAATAATTTGCGAGCGTATTCAAATCCGTGCGGATCAAATTCCATTGAGTTTCCGCGCCTGCGCCGAGACGATAATCGCGCATAAACGAATCAATAAAATAAGCGCGGTTCAAAACATTCTGAACATCATTTGTTGTCGAACGCCCCGCATCAACATTCTGTTTTAGCTGCACGGTCGCCGAAACGAAATCGTTGACGTTAGCATTTATCGAATCTGCACTGCGCGTGTTGTTAATCATACTGCGGTCAACGACATAGCTCAGTTCGCGTTTATATGTATCGGTTCTCGATTGAAGGCGACTCACCAGACTCGTCAAATTGCCGGTTGAAGTGTTATACGGATTATTTGACGGGTAATTATTATTCGTATTGTTGGAATTTGTCACATTCGGATTCCAGCGGACACTATAATATTTGGCTAAAGTATTCAAATCCGTCTTCAAATTCCGCCATTGTGTCTGAGCCGAAACCGATAAACGATTCTGCGTCATAAATTGATTGACTATCGAAGCCTTATCGAGCAAATCGTTGACATCGTTGACGGTCGAGTTTCGGCTTCTGACATTTTGCTTCAAAAGATCATTCGCCTGTTCAAAATCGCTGATATTTTCAAAGAAAGTATCTTCCGTCGCTGTTCCGTTGAGCGAACTGTTATCAATCGCCAAACTAACCGATTGCTTGAAATTTGTTTCTCTGGTTTGAATGCGCGTCAAAAGCGACTGAACCTGACGGTCGGTCGCCCTGTAAGGTGTCTGCGCGTTCGTTTGATATGCTGTCGCAGTAAAAAGTAAAAATATGGCAATAAGCCCGGATAAATATGTTCTCATAGATTTCTCCTATCGGATTTTTTAGATGCAATAAGGGAAAGCATAAAAACTTGCACCGTTGCTTTCATAACTTGCAAAGTTCGTGCCAACAATGATCTAGATGATTTTGCGCTTTGTTTTCGGTTACTTAGCCGAAATATAAATGTGATGAAGAAATAATTAATCTCGATATAATCTAAAAAAACCGTATTAAAACATTACGGTTAGCGGCAATCGCAACAAGGTATTCTGACTGTGAAAATTGCGCCGGAATCTATGCCTTCGCTCTCTGCGGTGATTTCTCCGTCGTGGATTCTGACGATTTTTTCGGTCATCGTCATTCCCAATCCCAAGCCGCCGTAATTTCTGACGTTCGGTTTTTCCGCCTGTTTATAACGGTCAAACACGAACGGCAAAAATTCCTTGTCAATTCCCCTGCCGCTATCCTGCACGAGCAGAGTAATAAAATTATTCCTGCTCGAAAGTTCGGCTTTGATCCTGCCTTTTTCGGGCGTAAATTTCAGGGCGTTTGAAAATAAACTGTAAATCATCATTTTCAGCTTCTCGGCATCACCTTTGACGATGCCGACGGCGACTTCATTGATAATTTGGAACTCGATATTTTTTTCTTCAAAAAGAGGTGTCATTTCGTCACAGGTTTCGACAAAAAGTCCGACAAAATCTACCTGTTCGAGATTCAGACGAACATCGTTGGAAGTTAAATCCGAATAATTTAACAATTGTTCGATCAGAGCGGTTTGCAAACGCAGATTTCTGGTAATTTTGCTGATCGCCATTTGCCGGCTGTTGTCGTTATGTCCCTGAAGCTGGAGAATCTTTGCCCAACCCGCAATCGCATTGAGCGGTGTTTTCAGTTCGTGCGAAACGATGGCGATAAAATCATCCTTTGAACGGTTGGCATCTTCAGCCAATTTGCGTGCCTGCTTTTCATTCTCCAGCAAAATCGTCCGCTGTTTTTCTGATTCGAGAAGTTCCGCCGCCGTTAATCTAACGGTTTCCAAAGCCTTTGCTTCCCAGAGACTCATTCCGAATATTAAAAAACTAAACACCAAACCGGAGACTAAAATCAATGGTGTCCACACCAAACTCGATTGTTCATCAAACAAAGGCAGCGTCGAGAATGACAAAATCCATTTTCCGCCGCCGACCGGCAGTTCATCATCAAACGAATAAGTTTTTAAAGAAAATTGGTTTTTACCGTCATTTTTTTCGCTGACGGAATTGGTCAAAAGATTTTCGGGTTTCAGTTCGGAAGAATAAATTTTAACCGCAATGTCATTTTGTTTTTGATCGCGGTAGATTTCTTCGAGAAATTTGTTGGCGCGAAACGGGCAATAGATAAATCCGCGAATTTGTTCGCGCCGTTCTTCGATGGTCGAAGGTATATTGCCGGTTTTGTAGATCGGCAGATAAATCAGGAAGCCGAAATTATCATCTTCCGGTTTAAACTGAATCGGCACGATTTTCCGGGTAATCGCCGCTTCACCGCTGTCGCAAGCCTTGAGCATCGCTTCGCGTCTGTCCGCGTCGCTTGCCATATCAAAACCGGGAGCGGATTTGGTGTTTTCTCTCTCCGGTTCGAGATAAAAAACGACGCTGTGAAATTTATCGGCATAATCCGGGAAAATCTTAAACTCGTTTCCGCTTTCGCCCGAAAGTTTCCGCGCGACATCGCCAAACTTGTCAGTTGCCACGACTTCGGCGTAACCGAGTCCCTGAACGCCTTTGAGGTCTTCGTCAAAATTCAGACTGCTGCTGAACTTTTTAAAATCTTTTTTTGTCAGAACCGGAATCGTGTCAATAAAACCACGGCTGGTTTTTAGTAAATTTGTATAAAGTTCCAGTTTATTTTCGATTGAATAATGCAGACGCGCCTTTTGATCCGTAAATCTGACCAAATCTTTGTTGCTCGAACTTTTATAAAAAACGAAAGTGATAAAGAAAGTCAGCAGCACCAGAAACAGCAGGATCAAATGCGCTATTGATAATTTTTTCCAACTTTGAGGATTATTTTTTACTGCTTCCCGACTCATTTTGTTCCCCGACAATCTGCATTGATTTGACCTGATTTTTAACTTTCGGTTATCTCTAATGCAATGCTTATGCCTCAGACTTTGCACGATTGTTTTAATCCTTCTTTCGACACCGCAGCTAAATTAGATTTCATTCGCATCAAAACGATACGATTTTGAAAGTAATTTTAATAAATTGCGCTTTTAGTTTTGCTCAGGACGCATTTTTGCAAAATTAACTTATTGATTAGACTGTATGTTATGGCATTGGCATTTTAATTGCATTGGCTTTCAAACAAGATTGCTTGATGTTTAAGTAACGCTGTTCAAAACCTACAACAGAAAATCAGAAGGAGATTATTAAGATATGTCAGATGGAAACGATACCGGAAGCAATATGATTTGGGCGGTTGCGATGATTATTATCGTGGCGATTATTGCCGGAGCTTAATATTACAGCGGATTTTTGGGCGGAACCAAAAAGGAAAAAATTGACATCAATGTCACCGCACCGGCTGTTCCCGCAGCTAAATAAATCGAGAAAGCAAACAAAAAAGCGCGGCGTGAAGTTTCACGCCGCGCTTTTTTTTGAAATCGGTTAATTCAATTTTTCTCGTCAATATTATGCCTTTTAATCATCCCGTAAAGTCTCGGACGATATAATCCCAAAAGATTTGCCGCCGCCTGTTTATTGCCTTTGGTGCGTTTTAAAGCTGCCGTCACGACGACATTTTCCAGTTCATTAAAAATATCCGTCTGTTCCGCGCCTTCTTTCGGTTCGGGAATATTTTCGACGATCATTCTGCCGATTTTTTCAAATATTTCCTGTTCCGACAGATTGTGGTTGATCGCATTGACGATTTCGGTGCGTTGATATGAAACCTGATTTTCCGGCGTAACGTCTTTCTGCTCAAAAACCGCAGTTTCTTTGCGGCGAATTTCCGGCAGCGAAATGTTACTTTCCATATTTCTCGGCACGTCGAGATTAGAAATTACACTGCTTTTGCTCAACAAAACTGCGCGTTCGATAACGTGCTGCAATTCACGGACATTTCCGCGCCAATTATAATTAAGCATTTGATCAAACGCCCTCTGCGAAAACGCCGCATCGGGACGATGATATTTTTCAGCGTAGATTTGCAGAAAATGTTCGGCAAGCATCGGCACGTCTTCCATTCTCTCGCGCAGCGGCGGAATTTTTATTTCAATCGTATTGATGCGGTAATACAAATCTTCGCGCAGATTGCCGTCGGCAATCGCGTCGAACGGATTGCGGTTAGTTGCCGAAATCAGGCGAAAATCCACTTCCTGAGGTTTATCGCTGCCGACCCGGTAATACATTTTGTCCTGCAAAACCCGCAAAAGTTTCGGCTGCAAATCAACCGGCATTTCGCCGATCTCATCAAGCAGCAAACTGCCGCCGTTCGCCTGACCGATAAATCCCGACTTGTCGCTGATCGCGCCCGTAAACGAACCTTTAACGTGACCGAACAACTGCGATTCGATTAAATCTTTCGGTAAAGCAGAGCAATTTACTTTAACGAAAGGCTTTTTGGAGCGATGACTCTTATAATGGACGGCGTTGGCGATCACTTCTTTGCCGGTTCCCGATTCGCCCAAAATCAAAATGTTGGCATCGGATTCAGCGACGTTTTCGATGATTTCAAAAATGTCTTCCATCGGACGACTGCCGCCGATAATGCCTTCGTAGGCTGTCCGCGTAGAGAGTTTGCCGCGCAGTTCTTTAATTTCCGCCGCCTGTTGTTTGCGTTCGACGGCTTTTTCGATCAAAACCAGCAGTTCTTCAAACTCGAACGGTTTTTCGACATAATAAAAAGCTCCGGCTTTGGTCGCCTGAATCGCTTTTTCCATCGAACCGTCGCCGGTAATCATTATAATTTCGGTTTCAGGTGAAAATTCCTTGGCACGTTTGACCATCTCGAAACCGCTGATGTCCGGCAGATTGAGGTCGGTCAAAATAATATCGAACGTATCTGCCCCGGCGTATTTTAAGCCGTCAATCCCGCAATCGGCGGTTACGACCGAAAAATCAGCCGATTCCAACTGGAACTTTAAAAGGTCGAGAGTTGACCTGTCATCATCAATTACTAATGCTTTATATGCCATATTTTTCCGTCAAGTGGATTATTGTAGCAAATCTAAAATGAGAAAAATACCGCGTTTTGTCGCGCTTTATATAAAAACGAATAATTTATTAGACAACTTTCTAAAATAGCCTCTGATTTTAATGCTTTTGAGCCTGTGATAACAGGCTCCAGAATTGAAGATTCAAATACTTAAATAAGCCATATTATTTTGGAAATTTGTCTGTTATTAAACTTTCGGCAAAACTTTATCTACGAAGCGATTTAAGATATCTATTGCACGAATTCCATACTTTATAATTAAAATTATATTGACTCTTAACTGCAAACTCTTTATTTTTCAACGATTTTTTTGTGGCACAAGATTTGTATTGGTGAATGTCAGACAGTTGATTTTAAGATTTTCATTAAAGAACAAGGAAGGACAAAAATTATGTTGGAAACGATTATTATTATCTTGGTTGTGTTGTGGGCTTTGGGATTTTTCATCGGCGGTGCTTCAATCGGACCGTTAGTTCACTTACTGTTGGTCATTGCGTTAGTAGTTTTGGTCATTCGCCTTTTGCAGGGCAGAAAAGTAGTATAAATAATTTCTGATTTTATCGGATAAATTCTACTTTCGTTCCATTACCGGCAAGTTACCTCGTTTCGTTAATCGAAGCGGGGTTTTGCCGTTTATTTATCATTCCTGAAATCGTTTGTTAAACTTAAAATATGACAGATTCAACCGAATCCAACCTTCCTGATGCTGATTTTATTGAACAGTCGGTGTCAAAAAACACTTTGTTTGATGATTTGTTCGTGATTTATGGAAAATTGACCGATCAGGGTTTGGTGGTTGATCTGGAAGGTAAAATTTTTGAACGGATGAATTTGAATCCCGCGCTTCTCATCGGTCAGAAATTTTCTGAGACGGTTTTTTGGCAGGCTTCCGAACAAACTCCGCGCAATCTCGAAACTGCGGTCGGAAATTCCGCCAAAGGTATGTTTTCCAAAAATCTGCTCGATTTCAGAGTTAGTGCCGACGAAAAACTGTTTGTCGAATTAAATCTGCGCCCAGCCGATCCTGCCGATCAACATCAAATTTCGTTTTATGCGTATGATGTCACCAATCAGGAAAGACAAATCAAGTTTTTCCGCCAGCGCAGCGAACAACTTTTATTTGCCGCCGAAAGCGCGGAAATCGGGCTTTGGTCTTGGAATTTGCAGGACAACACGGTTTATTCCACTCCGAAATGCAATCAGATTTTTGAAGTTTCGCCGTTTGATTCGATTGCTTACGAAAATTTTATCGAACGTCTTCACACGGACGACAAGGCGAGAGTGGAAAGCGTTTTAGAAAATTCGCAAATGACCGGCTCTGATTTCCACGAAACATTTCGCGTTGTCTGCGCTAACGGCAATATCGAATGGATTTCCGCCGAAGGCAAAACATTTTTGGATGAAAGCGGTCAGCCGCTTAAAATGATGGGCGTAGTCTTCAACGTCAGCGATCAAAAACTGTTCGAGCAGGAACTGGAAAATACCAACGACCGCGTGAAAAAAGCTCGTGACGACGCGGAAATCGCCAATCGTTCAAAAGATTTTTTCCTCGCCTTTGTTTCCCACGAACTGCGCTCGCCGCTCAACGCGATACTCGGCTGGTCGAAAATCCTTCTGTCCAAAAAGGTTGATGAAGCGACACAGAAAAACGCTCTCGAAACCATCGAACGCAGCGCACGCGCTCAGGCAAAGTTGATTAATGATTTGGTAGATTCGGCGCGAATCGCTTCCGGTAAATTGCGTCTCGAATTTAGTCCCGTTAATTTGAATGAAATCATCGAATCCGTCTATCAAACGCAGAAACCGACCGCCGAAGCAAAAAACCTTAATCTAACGATCCGAGCCGCTCCTGAAAACGTGCCGATCATTGCCGATTCGGTTCGACTTCAACAGGTTCTCAACAATCTGATTTCAAATTCCGTCAAATTTACTCCGTCCGGCGGCAATATTTCAATTTCGCTGCAAAACGATTCCGCCAAAGCCATCATCAAGGTTACAGACGATGGTCAGGGCATCAATCCCGATATGCTGCCTTTTATTTTCAATCAATTTTCACAGGCAAATTCCAGCGAAAATATGAACAAGCAAGGGCTTGGTTTGGGACTTTCAATCGTTAAAATTTTGGTTGAAAAACACAACGGAACCGTTCAGGTCGAAAGCAAAGGTCTCGGTTTAGGAACGACTTTCACGGTTTATCTGCCGCTTTCAACGAAGGAAAATACTGCGCCGCCGGAAAATACTGCCGAGTTTTCGTCAAACCTCGAAGATCAAAAACCGCTCGATAAATTCGAGATTTTTCTGGTTGAAGATGACGACGATTCGCGTGAGGTTTTATGTTTATTTCTCGAACAATACGGCGCAAAAGTGCAAACCGCCGCGTCTGCCGCCAAAGCTGTCGAGTTATTTGATTCAGTAAACTTTCGGCTTCCCGATTTGATTATTTCCGACCTCGCAATGCCGCAGGAAGACGGTTATTCGTTAATCAGCCGAATCAGAAATTTCCCTGAGGAAAAAGGCGGAAAAATTCCCGCTATCGCTCTGAGCGCGTTCGCTACTGCTGAAAATAAGCGCAAAGCATTTGAATCGGGTTTTCAAAAATATACGACTAAACCTTTTGATCCAGACGTTTTGATAAATGAAATCCTGAATGTATTAAACAGTCATCAAAGTTAAAATACGGCTTTAATCGTTTTCCCGTCCGGCTGCCCGAATTTTTTGTTAAACCGTGATAAATATCGTGTTCGACTGTCAAAGCTGCAAAATTTGTTGATTTCACAACCTCTGCAACGGCATCGTTTGAACCTTCTAAGAGGCGTGAGCAAAAGCAAACAGTTATAATCAATGGTGAAAATAAAATACTTCGGCGGCATATTTCAATAAGCGGCGGATTACACGATAATTTTGCCAATTATCTGAAACTAGCCGAAACTCTGAAAACTTGCTGTCAACTGATTAAATAATCAATAAAAACAGGAAACTTTTGGAGATTTTTGCCGATAATTTAAGATAATAAGTTTTATCAAGGAGAATTTCCACAAATGACCTTAAAAATCGGCGCGAATCAACCTTCATCAATTACCCTGATTTCCGATAAATTACGGCAAAAGACAGATGAATCGGCAATAAATTCGGCTAGGCAAGATCAGAATGCAATAGAAAATTTGAATCGCCGGATGGCTGTCAAAAAACCGGACACCAAGGGAACGAATAAAACCGTCGGCGATTTTCTCGGTCACGTTTTAACTAAACAGCCGCTCGAAGAAAAGGGTAAGGAAAAGAAAGTTTATCTGGACGTAAAATATCCGAAACCGCCGGAACAGATGACGGTTAAAGATTATCAAACGGCATTAACCCGCGCCGAATACAAACAGGCAGGCTTGGGAATGCTGACCGACGATGAAATAAAAACGTCCGAAGACGCATTAGCCGATCAAGGTTTGAAAGTGAAATATTACGGTTTTGATCTGGCAAGTCTGCAAAACGATCAGCGCAGCGGGAAACCGCTTTTCACGACCGATTATATGATTGAACGCGCACAACGCGGCGGACAAGCTGTTTTGCAATACCGCGAATATCAATCCTTGAGCGATGACGCAAAAGCCGAGTATGCAAGACGTTACGCGCCCGAAGCAATCGGCGGATTCGTGCAGCCGATTGTCAATGCTCCGGTCAATATCGCCAATAGCTTGAGCGAACCGTTCAGAGCCGGTGAAAGAGCATTGTTCGGAACGAGTTACATTCCCGAAATCCCGCGAATGCAGGTCGCCGAACGGAGCGAATATTGGAACAAAGACGGACGAATGCTGATTAACAAAGGCGCGGAAATCGGCGCGACCATCACCTTCGGCGGAATGGCAGGTTCGCGGGCGTTGGCAACGCAATCGGGCAGATTCCTGCTCGGCACGGAGTCTGCCTACAATATTGGCGCAGGCATCGGCGGCAAGGACATCACGCAAACCGACGCAAACGGCAATGCCCGTCAAATGCCGTTGCTCGAACGCGGCTTACGAGTCACGGGCGGACTGTTCGGCGCACGGTCAGTCATCAACGCGGAAATCGCCGCGCCGAATTCAGCAGTCAATAAACTCGACGATATTTTCAAAAACAACACTCCGAAACCACAAGCCGAAATGGTTACGCCGAACGGTTTTAGAGTCAAAGTTCCGCAAACTAACAAATCAGTAAATACAACTGTTTTAGAGTCGAGAAAAAATGGGTTTCCGGGGATTAGAATTCCGTCTTCAAACGGTTCTTGGGAAGGTGAAGTTGGTAATTCAGGTTGGAAATCTACAAAGCCGGAAGTGATCGCCGTGACAAAAGGAAAATCCGTAGAATTTAAGAACGGCTTCCCCGATTTTTCTCCTTGGTCAAAAGGTGAAGTAAAACTTCCAAATATGAAAGGTAACTATACGAGCGATTTTGAAGATGCCGATGAATTGTTCGCTACTCAAAATAAATGGTTTAAAGCAGACGGTTCGCCCGATGCAGGAAAGGTAACTAAAATGAGGAGTGACGAAAGCCTGACGTGGCATCATCACGAAGACCGCGAAACAATGTTGCTCGTTCCAAAAGATTTGAACAATAAAATTTCGCATACGGGCGGCGGATCGCTTTCACGCCGAAATTCAATGGTTAGCCCCGACAAATAAGTATGACAAAAATAATTCACGATTCAGTGATTGGAACTTTAGAAAAAACCGACGATTTTGATCGTTTTGAAGGACGTTGGGGTTCGGTCAATATACTTGTTCATTTAATTGAAGACAAAATCCCAAAAAAATTTCACGATTTTTTAAAGATTGTTCCAACAAAAGATACTGATTTTCGCCGTGCCTCAGCCGAATCTTTACTCGAACTTTACAATGATACTTGGACAGAAGGCGAACAAATCACGGAAGAAGAATTTGCTCGGCGCATCAAAATAGACTCAATTACTTTTAACGAAAAAACTGAACAGGTAAGCGTTTATTATGATGATGCTGACTTGTTTGCCGGACACGCGATCAAAGTTGATGTTTCTTTTGATGGAACAGTATTAAAAGCTGGTCTTCCATAATAAAACGCAAAGACATCACGCAAACCGACGAGAACGGCAACGCCCGCCAAATGCCGCTGTTTGAACGCAGTGTACGCGTCACGGGCGGACTGTTCGGCGCACGGTCAGTCATCAACGCCGAAATCACCGCACCGAATTCGGCAGTTAATAAACTCGACGATATTTTCAAAAACAATACGCCGAAACCGCAAGCCGAAATGGTTACGCCGAACGGTTTCAGAGTCAAAGTTCCGCAAAATACAAAACCCTTGCAGGCAATTGAAAATCCGGTTTTGGAAATGCGCGGAAGCGGCGGCTATGAAAGTGATGAAGTAGTTGCCAGCGTTGGCACAAAAATTCCGAAAGTCAGACAGCCTTTTGAGGTTTCGCCGTCAACAAAGCCAAATGCCGCCAACAAACCGCTCGGCACGGCGGAAAAGATTCCAGCGAAAGCGGAAGACGAATTGGTGCGGGGCTTAACACGCCAAAACGAAGCGGCGGAAACCCTAGCCAAGAACGGCTACAATGTCGAACAAAAGCCGCAACTTAAGAATATTGATCGAATGAGCAATCCGTGGCTCAAGAGAGAAAAGAAGCCGGATTTTAAAGTCGAGGGTGAAATCTTTGATGCTTACTCGCCAAGTAAAAATTTAATCGGGTTTGAAATACGTGGACACATTGTAGAAAAGGTTAATCAAGGGCAAACACGACGAATCATTCTAAACTTGGATGATAATGCGACTAGCTTGGGTGATTTGAAGAAAATTATCTTGCAAAATCCAATTAAGGAATTAGAACAAATCATCACTATTAAAGATGGAAAGACAACAAATTTCTTCCCGTTCAAGGATTAACACGCTATGTCATTAACGCACAGTTTGAAGTTTCACTCACAACGCAAGGCAGAAGAAATACTGAATAGTTTGTTGTCGAATAATGTTGGAATGCAACCAGCAAAATATGATCAAATGAAAGCTGAAGGCTTGTTCGGTAGAGTATTTGAAGTTGAAAAATTATTTGGGAATTATATTTACGAAAGGTATAAAACTGTAGTGAATTTCACTGTAACTTTTGATGAAGATTCAGACCTCGAATACGGAACGGGAAACAGAGTGATGGGCAAAGCCATTGCCTTGATTCTTCAGCAAGAAAAGGGAGATGCAATATTTTTTTATGTTGTTGACACGCCGATTTTGAAAAGAATTGGCGGCAAAATTCAAGTCGCTCAAGAGAAATGGTTTTACTGGTTAAGAAATGCTCTGGATGAAGCGAATCTAAAGTATGAATTGAAACCTAAAGAAGAACTACAAAAATAATCGGCTTACAACCTCAGCGTGGGCGTTTGGGGTAAAACTGTTCGGAACGCAGAAGGTGATTAAAATCGAAATTGCCGCGCCGAATTCGACGGTTAATAAATTGGGAGATATTTTTGACAAACCGCCGACGATCAAACCGCAAGCGGAAATGATTACGCCCGAAGATTTTAGAATCAAAACCACGACTAATCCGGGCGAAGTCGAAGGCATCGCAAAAGGCGGCAACGCTTTCGAGAGGCGGGCGAAGAAAACTCTGAGCGGAGTTGCGCCCGATGAGCAAGTTGTCAATGCTCTGAAAAATGAGTTTTATTTTTCGTATTTGTCCTGATGTTCTTTTTTTAACTGTTGATAGAGTTGATCGTTTTTTGCCAAATAATACTTTTCCGAAAATATTATTGCACAGACGGCTTTTTCTTCGTCAATTTCCTTTGGCAGTTCCGGGCGACCGTGTGCGCCGGAAACGCCTTTTTTGTCGGCGGGAACTGCGCCTTTATATTTCTGTCCCGACGAATGATTGGCGTAGCGACGCGCTCTGGTAATGCCCATTTGCAAGAATTTTCGCGCCATATCCATCCCGACGAAATCTTTTTCGCGTTTATATTCGAGAAACATTTCGTAAATTTTCTGCGAAGATTCACGGGCGATTTCCGGCGTTTTAAATCTCCAATGAGGCAGGATTTCGCTTTTGTAAGGTTCGACCGACAAAACGCCCTGCTCGCCTTTGCCGACGCGGTAAAGTTCGGTATTTTTTCGCAAATCGAGATTTTTGTAATCGAGCGTGTAATCGAATTTGTTCATCATCGAAAATATTTTATCAGCGTTGTCGAATCCATTTCCAGACTTCGGGAATCGTCGCGCGTTTGCCATACATCAGCATTCCGACGCGGTAAACTCTCGCCGCCAGCCAGACGAGAAACGCGATTGTCAGCACGTTGACCGCCACCGAAACGCCGATTTGCCAGAGCGGAGGCATTTCGGCGACGATTCGCACCGGCATCGCCAACGGCGCGAAAAACGGCGCAATCGAAGCCCAGAACGAGAGTGACGAATTCGGATCACGAATCACTGCAAAACTCAGATAAAAGCCGATCATCAGCAACCCGACCGGAAACAGCGCAAATTGTCCGCCTTCCTGCACGGTCGTGACCATCGAACCGATGAGCGCGTAAATTGTCGCGTAGATAAAAAATCCGAGCAGAAAATAGATAAAAAAACAGGCGACAGCAATCAAAGGAATGTCCGGGAAACTAAAATTCATCAGCGACGCGCTGTATGCCGCCGCGCCCGCGCCGACTAAAATCGCCAGCGACAAAATCCAGATCGCAATCTGCGTCAGACCGGCGAGACAAACGCCGACGATTTTGCCCATCATCAATTCAAACGGCTTGGCGGACGAAAATAAAATTTCGGCGATGCGTGTTTCCTTTTCTTCGACGACTGCCGCCAAAATTTGCTGCCCGTAGAGCAACAGCGTCAGGTAAATCATAAAACCGATGACAAAGGACAAAATCATAATGCCGTCATTATCTTTGACATTGCCGTTTTCGTCGAGTTTTTTGACCGACAACTTGATGTTTCTACTGAGGTTTTCAAGCTGCGCTTCATCAATTTTAGCGTCCGCCAAACGCTGCGAACGAACTGCCGCATTAACTGCCTGAGTGAGATTTTTGGAAGCAAAATCGTCGCCCGCTTTGCGCGAATTAAATTCAAACTGTGCGGCGGACGAATCGTAATTAGGCGGCACGATCAAATACGCGTCAATTTTATTGTCGGTCACTTCTTCGAGCAGTTCGCCGCTGATCTGTTCAGGCGTTTTGCCGGCGGTTTGATAATCGTCGAAAATAAATCCGCCCGACATCAAATCCGCGCTTTTTTTCATCTGTTCGGCACGCGAAGTCTGCATTCTTTCGGCTGGAGTCAGTTCTTCGTCGCCGTCATTTTGCGTTTTATCCTCAGCCAAATTTGCCTTGATACGCGGCGCGATTTTGCCGGTCGGATCAACGATGACGAGCCGCGTCGGTTCGCTTTTAACCGAAAAAATCAGCGCGGGAACAAACGCAAAAGCAACGGCAAGCAGCGGAAATACGAGCGTGGCAATTAAAAACGACCATTTATAGACGATTTTTTTGTATTCGTGCCGGACGACGGCGAGAAATTTCTGCATAAAAATTTATTTGATTTTTTCGATAAAAATATCGTTCAAACTCGGTTCGATTTCTTCAAACTTGGAAACGACCGCGCCGCTTTCGATCAATTTTTTGAGCAATTCCTGCGAATTCGCGCCTGCTGCAAGCTGCACCTGAATTTCGTCGGCGTGAGCAGTTATTTTTGCCGCCAGAGTTTTGTCCGCCAACACGTTTTCGCCGCCGGAAACGCGCAAAGCGATCATATCTTTACCGAAACTCTGCTTGACTTCACGGAGCGTTCCCGACAGAACGCGGCGCGATTTATTGATTAAAATGATGTCGCTGCACAGTCGTTCGGCGGTTTCCATCAAATGCGTCGAAAAAATTATCGCTTTGTCGCGCGTTTTGAATTCGGCGATCACGTCCATCATAAATTCGACGTTGACCGGATCGAGACCGGAAAAAGGTTCGTCTAAAATCAGCAAATCGGGATCGTGCAGAATCGTCGAAATAAACTGGATTTTTTGCTGCATTCCTTTTGATAAATCGGTAGTTTTTTTATTTTTCCATTCGCCGAGTTTCATCCGTTCAAGCCAGAAATCAATGCGTTTTTCGGCTTCTGCGCCCGAAACGCCTTTGAGCGCGGCGAAATATCGCAGTTGATCGGCAATCTTCATTTTTTTATAAAGTCCGCGTTCTTCAGGCAGATAACCGATGCGATTCTGCGTCCGGTTGGAAACTTTTTCGCCGAACAGTTCGATTTTGCCTTCGTCCGGCGCGGTGATTCCGACGATCATCCGAATCGTCGTGGTTTTGCCTGCACCGTTCGGACCTAAGAAACCGAAAACTCTGCCGGCTTTGACCGAGAAACTCAAATCGTCAACCGCCGTAAAATCGTCGTAGCGTTTGGAAACATTTTCGACCGTTAAAGTCGTGTCGTGTGCATTCATCCGATTGATTTATTAGTGCTGAAACTTTAGTATTTGGAGAACTTGTTCTATTTTATCATTACGGGAAAACTTTACATTTAGTTCGGAGAATATCGAATGAAATCTTTGAGGATTATTTATTGGATTATAACGGGTTTATTATGTCTGTTTATGCTTGTCGCAGCGGGAATGTATATCGTTCACTATCAAACGGTTACGGCGATTTTTACGCATCTCGAATATCCGCCGTATCTGGTTTACCCGTTAGCCGCCGCTAAAATCTTAGGTGTCATCGCCATTTTGACAAAAAAATCAAAAACGCTCAAAGAATGGGCTTACGCCGGATTTTTCTTTGATTTTATTCTCGCGCTGGCGGCTCACGCCAACGCCGGTGAAAGCGTTCTCGCGCCGGTTATCGCGCTGGTTTTACTGGTCGCTTCATACGCCCTCGACCGCCGTATTTACGGTTAAGCGACAACTTATCTTATGGAAATTTTTGTTCATAAAAAAGGTCGGGATTGTATCGAAGAAGGTTTTAAACTCGCCGATTTACCGAAACTTTTGGAGGATCAATCAAATATCGTCTGGGTTGATTTCGATCATCCGTCTCTCGACGATGATAAAATTTTAGCTGATGTCTTTAAGTTTCACCCTTTAACCATCGAAGATGCCCGCGAAACGCGCAATCAGCCGAAGGTCGAAGCGTTTCCGAATTATCTCTATTTCATCGTTCACGGCGTAAAATCGGAAACTAATTCTCAAAATTTTTCGACCAAAGAACTCGACGGTTTTCTGGGCAAAAATTTCGTCGTTACCTATCATCACGAACAATTTGACAGCATTGATTCGGTCAAAAAACAGATTCGCTCCAGCCCGTTTGCCTGCGAACACGGCGCAGATTATCTGCTGCACCAGATTCTCGACCGTTTGGTTGACCTGTATATTCCGGTGATTGATGATTTTGACGATGTGATAAACAATCTCGAAGACCGCATTTTTGAAATGAACAGCGCGAGCAACGAAGCCTTGCAGGAAATTATGAATCTCAAGCGCAATGTCGCGCGTCTGATTCGCACGAGTTCTAAACAGATGAATGTTTTATATCGCTTTTCGCACGGCGAATTTCCGATGATCGAACAAAATCATCTGCCTTTTTTTCGTGATATTTACGACCATCTGCAAAGAATTTCGGATATGGCGGAAAATTATCGTGATCTGATCGGCGGACTGCTCGATATACATTTGAGCGTCGTTGCCAACCGCACCAACGAAGTAATGAAAGTTTTGGCGGTTTTTTCGGCGATCATACTGCCGCTTTCGCTGATCGCCGGAATTTACGGGATGAATTTTGAAAATATTCCCGAACTTCACACGAAGGACGGTTATTTCGTGACGATTTTATTTATGTTCTTAATTGCCGCCGGATTGATTTTCTATTTCTGGCGCAAAGGTTGGATTTTACAGCCGGAATCGGAATTTGATTTTTCTAAAATGAGGAGAAAAAGAAAGTCGAAACCGTCTCAAAACGATAAAACATCCGCATAGATAAAGCTCAAAACCGCGCCTGCATAAATTCCCGCAACTATATCGTCGGCGCAGATGCCAAGTCCGTCGGGCAAATTTTCGAGTGAGCGAATCGGGTAAGGTTTCCAAATATCGAACAAACGAAACAGCAGAAAACCGGCGACAACCAGCTTCCACGAAATATCAAACGGCACGACCATAAAAACTATCAACTGCCCGATCACTTCGTCCACGACCGCCTGTGACGGGTCTTTGCTGCCTAAAAGCGAAGTCGAACGTCCCGCCGCCCAAACTCCGATCAGACAAAAAACTATAAAAATCAATAAATTAAACGCATCGAGCCACGCCCAAATTTGGAAAAGATTCGTGTTTTGAATCACCGAACCGGCGGCAAACTGATTTTCCAGAGCGCGAACACCGAGATAAATCAATACGCCGACCATCGAACCCCAAGTTCCCGGCGCAAGCGGCAGATAACCGACTCCGAACGTCGTTATTGCAAGCCCGACATAATCGAGGAAATTTTCCGGCTTTCGTTGGGGAATTGATTGTTTCATTTTGTCAGAACCGTTTGCGTCAGCGGACGGCTGAAACCGAGCATTGAAGTTTTCGGAAATATATTGAACCGTCTGCTTAAACCGATGCACCGACTTAAAATTCGATTCCCTGCTGTGCGTAAATCCCGGCATAAAAAGGATGTTTGATTTCCTTCATTTCCGTGACCAGATCGGCGGCTTCGACCAATTCAGGCGGCGCGTTTCTGCCTGACACGATAATGTGCAGATTCGGCTGAACCGCGCGGACGGCTTTGATTTCGTCCAAAACTTTTTGCAAATCTAAAAATTTATAATCGAGAACATAGACGAGTTCGTCAAAAACCAGCAAATCATAATCTTCGGAACGCATTTTTTCGACGCATAACGCCCAGGTTTCCTCGCTCGTTTTGATGTCCTGATCTTTATTTTGCGTGTCCCAAGTGAATCCGTCGCCCATCGTATGGATTTCCACGCCGAGTTTTTCGAGCGATTCGTGTTCGCCGTAACGGTCGGTTTTAGACTTCATAAACTGAATCAAACAACAGTTCATACCGCGTCCCGCCGCCCGCACAAGCACACCGAGCGCGGCAGTCGTTTTTCCCTTGCCGTCGCCGGTATTGACCATCAGCAGACCTTTAGTGTTTTCCTTGTAACCTTCGCGCCGCCATTTGTAGCGTTTTTCTTGTGTTTCCGCCATTTTGTTAAATCTTTCAAAAATTAAGTCAAAATTAAACCATTCGTTTCGGCTGTCTCGTAAATATTTTTTTCCAACTCATTCACCGCTTTCATTATTTCAGCGACGATTTTCTTTTCCATTGTGTCCCAATCGCCTTCGATGCGGCATCCGGCAGCATTTTTGTGACCGCCGCCGTCAAATTTTTCGGCGATTTTAGCGACGTTGATGTCGCCTTTGGAACGCAGACTGACGCGATAAAAATTCGGCTCGACTTCACGCATATAGACGGCGGCGGCAATTTCTTTAGCGGCAAGCGGAATGTTGACGAAACCGTTATTGTCACCGTCACGCATTCCGGCAGATTCTCGCATCTCCAGCGTTTGCCGCAATAACGCAATGCGACCGCTGGCATCACGTTTGACCGTATTTAATACTTCGCGCATCAATTCGATTCGTGACCAAGTATATGAATTGTAAACCGCTTCGGAAATTTTTTCGGGTTTGACCCCGACTTTGATGAGTTCGGACGCGACTTTGAGTGTGCGTTCGGTCGTGTTTGGAAAGTGGAACGAACCCGTATCGGTAACGAGTGCAAGATATAGACAATCGGCAATTTCCTTGGTGACGCGTCCGCCGATGGCTTTGCACAGATTGTAGATCATTTCGCCGACCGCCGATGCCGTCGAATCAATCCAATTAACCGTGCCGAAATGAGCGCAGGTTGCGTGATGGTCAATGTTGACGGTAAATTCTTGATTTAATCCGGCGATTCCCGGACGTTCCAACCCCGAACATTCGATCACGAAAATCGCATCGTAACGGTTATCTATTTCGTGAATTTTACGAATTTGATCCGCTCCGGGCAGATTATTGTATGAACCGGGAATTTCGCTGCCGACAATCACTTCCGCCGTTTTACCGAGCGAGCGCAAAAGCCAGAATAATCCGAGTGACGAACCGATTCCGTCGCCGTCCGGTTTGACGTGCGTGGTGATCGCAAATTTCTCTTTATTTTCAATTAACTCTACAACTTGGCTTAACATCTTAAAGGTCGGGAGTCGGGAATGATAGTCAGGGGAAACTATTTTGACTCACGATTACGCCTCCGAACTATCAATTTCTTTTTCGGCAAATTCTCCCTTTTGTTCGAGTCGGCTTAAAACCCCGGCGATCCGGGAAGCATTTTCTTCAGCCGTATCGCGGGCAAAATGCAAGTGAGGGACGTGTCGCAGCGATAAATTCATCGCTATCTGCTGGCGCACAAAAGTCGCGGCGTTCATCAACGCCTTCATCGTATCTTTGACGTTGCTTTCGGTCCCGCTGACTAACACAAAAACTTTGGCATCGCGCATATTTTCCGAAATCTGGACATCGGTCACGGTCACGTTTTGCAAACGCGGGTCTTCCATCTCAAAGCCGACAATTTCGGCAATTTCCTCACGCAGTGATTCCGCTAATCTTTCTGGACGACGCATAAATTACATGGAAAACGTAAAATGGAAAATGTAAAATTAAATTCATTTTCCACTTTCCATTTTCAGTTTTTCATTATTATAGTTCTGTTGCCGCAGTTCTTTCGATGATGTAGGCTTCGATTTCGTCGTTGACCTTGAGGTCATTGAAATTGACGAGGCTGATACCGCATTCAAAACCTTGGCGGACTTCATTGGTGTCTTCTTTGAATCGTTTGAGCGAAGCAATGTCGCCTTCCCACGCGACCACGCCGTCGCGGATCAAACGCGCTTTTGCCTGCCGGCGAACTAAACCGTCGGTCACGCGGCAGCCGGCAATCGTGCCGACTTTGGAAACTTTGAAAACTTCCTGCACGAGTGCTTTGCCTAAAATCACTTCTTTTTCAATCGCATCGAGCATTCCGATCATCGCCGCGCGAATTTCTTCTTCGACTTTGTAAATGATCGAATGCAGACGAATATCCACGTCTTCGTGTTTGGCAATATCGGAAACACGCGATTCGGGTCGGACGTTAAATCCGATAATCACGACCGCGATCTGTGTGCTGTCGGCTTGCGTTGCCGAGGCAAGCAGCACGTCCGATTCATTAATTGCACCGACACCGGAACGGATAACTCTGACTTTGACTTTTTCGGTTGAAAGTTTTTCGAGCGTCGAACGGAGAACTTCGACCGAACCCTGCACATCGGCTTTGAGAACGACGAGCAATTCTTTAACTTCCGCCAGACCGAGCGATTCGATCCCGCGTTTGGTCGTTTTGAGCATCGCCGCCTGACGCGCCTGCATCTGCCGCTGACCGGCAATCGTCTGTGCCTGTTCGACGTTAGAGACGACCTGAAAAGTGTCGCCCGCCTGCGGAACGCCCTGCAAACCGAGAACTTCGACCGGCGTTGCAGGTTCGGCTTCCAGCACGGCGGTTCCTTTATCGGAGAACATCGCACGAACTTTGCCGTAAAATTGTCCGGCGATAAACGGATCGCCGACGCGCAGAGTTCCCTGCTGAACCAGAACCGTCGCCACCGAACCGCGACCTTTGTCGAGTTTGGCTTCGAGAACAACACCGGAAGCGCGTCTCGTCGGGCTGGCTTTCAGTTCCATAATGTCAGCCTGAAGCAAAACCGTATCGAGCAGAGTGTCGAGATTGGTGCGCTGTTTAGCTGAAACTTCGACCATTTCGACATCGCCGCCCCATTCAATCGGCTGTAAACCTAAACCGGCAAGTCCCTGTTTGACCTTATCGGCATTCGCGCCGGGTTTATCAATTTTATTAATCGCCACGATAATCGGCACACCGGCGGCTTTCGAATGGTCAACCGCTTCGATAGTCTGCGGCATCACGCCGTCATCAGCGGCAACGACGAGAATCACGACATCGGTCGCTTTCGCGCCACGCGCACGCATCATCGTAAAGGCTTCGTGTCCCGGCGTATCGAGAAAAACAACCCGTCGCGGTGGATCGTTTTTGTCGGAATTCGGCACGAACACCGAATATGCACCGATATGCTGCGTGATTCCCCCGGCTTCGCCCTCAGCGACATTATCCGAACGAATCGCGTCAAGCAAAGAAGTTTTACCGTGGTCAACGTGTCCCATCACAGTTACGACCGGCGGACGTTCGACCTCGACATCATCGGAATCGGCGGCAATTAATTGCTCGAATTCCTGCTCGATGACCATTTCTTCAAACGCGACGAAGCTGACATCGAAGCCGTAAGTCGCGCCTAAATCCTGCGCCATTTTTTCGCCTATCGGCTGATTGAGCGTGGCGAAAACTCCTTTTTTGACCAGCAACTGCACGACATCTCGCGGAGTCACGCCGACGGCTTCGGAAAATTCACGAACGGTCGCGCCTTCGGTCAGGCGAATTTGTTTGAGGTTTTCGCGGTCAATTCGACCGAGTTGGTCAATGATGCGTTCTTCGATTGTTTTCGGACGCTGAACCGCAAAATCGCGTTCGGCGAATCTGCCGCCCCTGTCATCCGCCCCTTTACCGCCTTTTTTGCCGCCGCCGCCCGAACGTCCGGGACGACGTTTATTGTCGGCAGTCGGGATGTAAATAGTTTTGGGTTGGGCGTTTTCGCCCGGAGTGCCGCGAAATTCGATTTTGCGTCCGCCGCCGCCGCCGGTTTTGCGTTCGTCACGGCGGTTTTTATTTTCCTGTTCGCGGGCGACTGCCGGATCGAGTTTGCCGGTCTGCGTCGGCAGTTCGCTGACGACCCGTTCGCCGGGTTTAATGCCTTTTTCGAGCGCATTTTTAGTCAGCGTCAAAACCTTGACGCTCGTTCCGGTCGGTCTGAATACTTTGGTTGAAGGCGACGGATTGACCGGAGTGGTTGTAATTTCCGAAGTCTGTGCTTCGTCTTCGCCGAATGTTTCGATTTCGACGGTCGGTTCGGAAATTTCCTGTTCGGTCGCCGGTGCAGTCTGCACGACATCGCGCGGCTTGAGAATTTTTCTAACGGTTTCGCCGGAGGAAGTGGATGCAGAAACAGGAGTTGAAACTTCTGCCACCGGCGGTTCGACTGTTTCGACGACCGGCGGTTTGACGCGCTCCAATACTTTGACGCGGACGTTTTCCCTCGCAGTTTCCGGCTGCGGGTGAGTTTCAGGCTGAACGTGAGCGGTTTCAGCTTCGTAAGCGGTAGATTCTTCAGGTTGCGCCGCTTCCAAAGGATATTCATCGCCGTTATCGGCAACTTTTTCCCTTTTGATAACCTTAATCAGTCTTTTGGGTTGAGCTTCCGTTTTCGGAAAATAACGATTGCGAACTTTTTCCGCTATCTCAAAACTGACGGAATTTGAAGCCACGTCCACATCTGCGCCTTCTCGTCGCAACTCTTCGATGATGCGTTTCGTGTCCTGCTTTAAATCTCGTGCTAAATCGTAAATCCGAACTTTCTTAGCTATCGGCATATTTTATATTTATTAAATCATCCGGGTTCACGCCCGGTTTTTCTCTGATAGATGGTTGAATATCTATCCATATTATTTAACTGATGATTCTTCCGAAGTTTCCGCTTCGGAGTCTGCATCTTCTTTAACTTCGGCTGTTTGATCGTCGGCGGTTTCAATTGATTCCGCCGAATCTTCCGCCTCAGCACCGTCTTCGGCAGTCCGCGCTTCGACTACTGATTTTGCCGAATTGATGATCGCTTCCGCCTGATCCAAACTCAGATCGAGCCAATCAACTAATTCATCCACCGAAGCGGCGGCTAAACCTTCGACGGTCGTGATGCCTTTTTCAGCCAAAATTTCTTCCTGCGAAGCCGAAACTCCCTGCAAAGCGGCGAGCGGAACTGATTCCCCGGCTGCCATCATCCGGTTCATCTGGTTGGCGATTTCCTTCTTCAAAACTTCTTCGCTGACGATGTCAATGTCCCAACCGACAAGTCTCGTCGCCAAACGGACATTCTGACCTTTTTTGCCGATTGCCAGACTTAACTGATCTTCGCCGACGATCACTTCCATTTTGCGCCGGTTAATGTCGGTGATTCGCACCTGCGAAACTTTCGCCGGTGAAAGCGCATTGGCGGCAAACATCGAAGGCTCATCCGACCATTCGATAATGTCAATTTTTTCGCCGCGCAGTTCTTTGATGATTGACTGGACGCGCGATCCCTTCATCCCGACACACGCGCCGACCGGATCAACATCTTTTTCGTTCGATGCAACCGCGATTTTCGCGCGGTCGCCGGGTTCACGAACGGCTGATTTAATGATGACCGTATCGTCGTAAATTTCCGGGACTTCCATTTCAAACAGACGTTTGAGCAAGTCGGACGAAGCTCTCGACACGCGAATCTGCTGTCCTTTCTGCTCTTTGGTGATGTCCTGAATAACGACACGGATGCGTTCGCCCTGATTCCACATTTCGCCGCGAGCCTGTTCTTTTTTCGGCAGAATCGCTTCGAGATTGTTGCCGAGATCAATCACCATATCGCCGCGCTCAAAGCGTTTGACCGTGCCGTTAATTAATTCGCCTTTGCGGTCAATGTATTCGTCGTAAACTTTTTCGCGGATCGCTTCGCGCACCTTTTGCACGAGAATTTGTTTAGCAGTTTGCGCGGCGATGCGTCCGAGTTCTTCGGTCGGCAGCGGGATCAAAAGCATATCGCCGACCTCGATTTCATCACCGGCGAGTTCCTGCGCTTCGGCAAGTGAAAGTTCGGCGGACGGATTTTCGACTTCGAGAACGACTTCTTTCTGCGCCGAAATTTCAATCGCGCCTTCCTCGTTATTCCATTCAACCTGTATGCTTTCGCCGGTTTTATCCTGAGACTTGAACTGTTTTCGCGCCGCCGCTTTGACGGCATCTTTCATCGCTTCGATGACCATATTGCGGTCAAGTCCCTGCTCGCTGCACAATGTTTCGATACTCTGTCCGATAGATGTCATAAATTTTTGTCTAATCGCCCGCTGAAAAGATTTTGAATATCAATCGTTCGCCGGACGTTTACCGCTATTTTTCAACTCTTCGTTAAGATCAACTTCCAAATTCGCTTTGGCTATCGCCTCGAACGGAATTTTGACAATGCCGTTGATTTTGTCTTCAAAAATAATTTCTTCGCCTTCGATGCCGGAAATACTCCCGCGAAAATTTCGCTGCGCGTTAATCGGCGTATGAGTTCTGATCTTTGCCGCGCTGCCGTTATATTTAACAAAATCCGCCAAATTATACAGTTCGCGTTCGATTCCCGGCGAAGAAACTTCCAGAATATACGCCGCCGGAATAAAATCATCGGCATCGAGCGCGGCTTCGATTTTTCTCGAAACCGTCGAGCAATCTTCGACCGTTACGCCGCCCTGCTTATCAATGTAAACTCTGACCGTGAAACTTTTCTTCGAGCCTAAAACTTCCGAATGAACGAATTCCAACGCGTTTTCAACCGCCGCAGTTTCGGCAATCTGTCGAATTTTATCGTTGAACGGGTTCTGATTCATCACGTTGTTTTGCCCAAAATAAAAAGTGGGCGCGAACCCACCTGACACGCTCCTACGCATTGCAGGAAACGAGTATCATACACGAAACGACCGCCGCTTTGCAAGCGAAGCAGTTAAAACGTCCTTTATAATGAGTTTATTCTGATTTTAGTTTGTCGAAGGCGGATTTTATTTCGGCGAGTTTTTTTTCAGCGCGTTTGAGATTTTCCGCCGATTGTTCACCGGCAAATGTTTCGAGCAATGATAATAATTCGCGTGTTTCCGCAATTGCCGAATTAGTTTCTTTTTTGGAATCGTTCGCGCTCTGTGGTGATGCACCGTGCAGTTTTTTGGCTTCGGCAACGCCCCAATGCGTCAGCCTGACATTTTTGCCCGAACCTTGCGTGATCCAAATCTGGGCGAGAAAATGATCGAGAATATTGTTGACATTCGAGAAAAAACCTTCGCGTTTAATCAGATCGGTGAAATCGACATTCTCCGAATCTTTGCCTTTCGCTTCTTCGTAGAGTCTTAACAAAAGTTTTTGATAAACGTCCATAAGTTCGCAGTTTATAACATTTGAAAATAAAACAATAAATTTTATTTCAAATAATTTCAAACGCCAGTTTCGCCGCGCCTAAAATTCCCGCGTCATCGTCGAGTTGAGCGCGAACTATTTTTGCTCGGATGACCGATTCACGAAACGCGCGGCTTTGAATCTGGTCTTTCATCTGCGGAACAAATAAATCCCAGCCAGCCGCCGCGCCGCCGCCGATCACGATTACTTCCGGGTTCAGCACATTGATTAAATCCGCGAGCGCGATTCCGAGATAAAATCCCACCTGCCGGAAAACTTCGAGCGCGAGTTCGTCGTTTTTTCGTCCGGCATCATAAATGCTCAAAGCCGTCACCTGTGAATTTTGCAGAATCAGTGAATTCGGATATTGATTTTCGAGATTTCGCGCTAACCTGACAACCGCCGAAGCCGATGAATACTGCTCGACACAGCCGCGACTGCCGCAGCCGCACGGCGCACCGAGCGGTTCGACGCAGATATGCCCGATTTCACCCGCCGAACCGTCAACGCCGCGCAAAATCGTGCCGTCAATAATGATTCCGCCGCCGACACCCGTGCCGAGCGTGACGCAGATCGAATTCCGAAAACCTTTCGATGCGCCCATCCAATTTTCGCCGATTGCCGCCGCGTTCGCATCATTTTCCAGCACGACCGGCAAATTCAAATCGTTTTTGATTGCCGCCGACAGCCGAAACCCGTCGAGCGCGGGCAGATTCGGAGCTTTCATCAAAATGCCTTCCGCCGAATTGATGGTCGCAGGCGCGGCGATGCCGATGGCGGAGATTTCGCCGCTGTCGCCGACACCTTCCCGGCACAGCTTCGCCGCCTGACTAATGAGCGAAACGATTTCTTCGGCGCGGTCTGATTTGGGCGTTTCGTGTTTGGTTCTGAATAGAATTTCGCCTTCACGACTGATCGCCGCCATTCGCAGATTAGTTCCGCCCAGATCGGTCGCTAAAACAATTTTCTCCATCATTAATTATTCCCCGGCTGTTCGATTCGCGCCGAAAGATCACCCAAATACCGATCAATCGTTAAAATTTACTGTTGTTTTTTGCCCGCCATATCAACGGCAACGGCGGCGACTAAAATCGTTCCCTTGATAATTTCCTGCATAAAATCGCGGACGTTGAGCAGAGACATTCCGTTGTCGAGGCTCGCCATAATCAGTGCGCCGAGACACGCGCCGAAAATCGTGCCGCGTCCGCCCATCAAACTCGCACCGCCAATCACGCAGGCGGCAATCGCGTCGAGTTCTTTCAACACACCGGCATCAGGCGACGCGCTGCCTTGCCGCGCCGTAAAAATTACTGCCGCGATTCCCGTCAAAACACCGAGAAACATATAAACTTTCAGCACATTGCGTTTGGTATCAATACCCGAAAGCCGCGCCGCGTCCTGATTACCGCCGATAGCGTAAAGATAACGCCCGAAGGTCGTCGAATCGGTCATAAAAAGTCCGAGAACCGCGACCGCCATAAAAATCAAAACCGGAATCGGCACACCTTCCGAAGCGTTCATGACATAAATAAACAGAATAATCGCCAGCACCGGAAAGAGCGATTTGAGCATTTCGCGCGTGTAATCGGCTTCGCCCAAACCGTAAGTTTTCTGAGATTTGGCGCGGGCAAAAGCGAGATATAACACGAACGCGATGCCGATGATCGCCAACACCCAACCCGACATCGGCGTGATGTTGCCCTGTCCGATCAGCTTAAACGAAGGATCGGCAATCGGAATCGTTTCACTATGCGAAATGCCTTTAATTACGCCGCGCCACGCGAGCAATCCGCCTAACGTCACGATAAAAGCCGGGATATTTAAATAAGTGGTCAAAGTTCCCTGCACCAACCCGACGATTACGCCGACGGCAATCGCCGCCAGAATCGCGGCGGGCAAACCGTATTGCATATTCGTCAGCAGAATTGCCGCCACGCCGCCCGCCAGACCGAGAACCGAACCGACCGACAAATCAATGTTGCCCGAAACGATGACCATCAGCATTCCGACCGCCAAAATCCCGGTGACGGAAGTTTGCAGCATCAGATTCGACAAATTGCGCGGTGTCAGAAAAATGCCGCCGGTCGCATAGTGAAAGAAAAGCCAAATTAAGACCAACGCCCCGAGCATCGTGTAAGCGCGGAGTGAAGAAGTTTCGATATTAAACTTCTTTTTTTCGGATATTTCGTTCATTTTCTTAAAGTTAGAATTTCTAAAATAAAAACAGCCGGACAATTAACATCTGAGAAATGTTGATACGCTTTCCAAACAAAGTTTTAATTAATTCAGTTCGAAAAAAAGATTGCCGGAGCAATAATGGAATTGAATATTTTTAGATATTAAACCAATTACGGCAAAATGAAAATAAACCTGTCGGAAATTTTAATTTATTAGAGCGAAGCCTTCGATTCGCCGGTTGCCGCCGCCATAATCTTTTCGGGCGTTGCCTGATTTCTATTAAATTCGCCGGTTAATCTGCCTTCGTGAAGCACCAGAATTCGATCAGACAAACCTAAAACTTCGGGCAGTTCGCTCGAAACCATCACGATTGCCAAACCCGTCTGCGCCAGTTTGTTGATAACCGCGTAAATTTCCTGTTTCGCGCCGACATCAATGCCGCGCGTCGGTTCATCTAAAAACAATACTTTCGGATTGGTCAAAAGCCATTTTCCAAGCACGACTTTTTGCTGATTGCCGCCTGAAAGCGTTCCGGCGACAGTCATCGAAGAATTTGCCTTGACCTTGAGCGAACTCATAAATTCACCGGCGGCGACGGTTTCACGCGCCCGGTTGGTCAAAAACGCGCCGGAAATTCTTTTCAATCCGGCGAGCGTCATATTATCGAGAATCGTCTGCGGCAGAACCAAGCCGAATCGCTTGCGGTCTTCGGTTACGAAACCGACACCGTGTTCAATCGCTTCAGACGGCGAGCCGATTTTTACTTTAACGCCTTCGATATAAACTTCGCCCGAAGTTTTGCCGAACCACGCGCCGAAAATCGCCATTAAAAGTTCGCTTCTGCCCGCGCCCATCAAACCGGCGATGCCCAAAACTTCGCCTTTGCGAACGCTGAACGAAACATCGTTGACGGTTTTGCGATTCGTATTTTCAGGATCGTAAGCGGTTAAGTTTTTAATTTCCAAAACCGTTTCGCCGAATTCGTGAGTGTTTTGCGGAAAAATCTCACCGACTTCGCGTCCGACCATCAGCGCGATGACTTTGTTTCTATCGAGTTCTTCGACGTTTTTGGTGGCAATCGTTTTGCCGTCGCGCAGGACGGAAATGCGGTCGCTCATCGCAAAAACCTCGTCGAGTTTGTGCGAGATATAAATCATCCCGACACCACGCGCTTTGAGTTTTCGCAAGATTTCAAACAAGGTTTCGACTTCCGATTCGGTCAGAGCCGCCGTCGGTTCGTCCAACACCAAAATATTCGCGTTCTGCGATAAAGCCTTGGCGATTTCGACCAATTGCTGCTGACCGATGCCGAGTGTGCCGACCTTGGTGCGCGGATTGAGCGGCAGATTCAAATCGCGCAAAATCTGTCCGGCTTTCTGATAAACTTCCGACCAATTGATAATCCCGAAACGCGAAGGTTCTTTGCCGAGAAAGATATTTTCGGCGACCGTCAACTCTTTAACCAGTGAAAGTTCCTGAAAAATGATGGCGATCCCGGCGTTTTCAGCTTCGCGGATATTATGAAACTGCTTTAATTCGCCGCCCACAAAAATCTCGCCGCCGTAAGTTCCCGCCGGGTAAACGCCCGACAAAACCTTCATCAAAGTAGATTTCCCCGCGCCGTTTTCGCCGACCAACGAATGAAATTCACCCTCGAAAAGATCGAGATTAACACCGTCGAGAGCCTTCACACCGGGAAATTCTTTAGTAATTTCCCGCATTTCGAGTAATGTTTTCATAAGTTTTTCAGAGTTCGCAGAGTTGACTGAGTTTTCAGGGAGTTGGCAGAGTTGGTGCAATGAAAAGATTTCTCGAGTAATTACAATTACATCGAAAACTCTGAAAACTTTCTGTCAACTCTGTCAACTCCCTGAAAACTTGCTTACTGTTTCGGTCTTTGATCCGCCGGAACATTGGCGTAAACGTCTTCAAATTTGGAATAACCGTCTTTGATGACCGTCGTCATCAGATTGTCTTTATCAACGACTTGAATTTCGAGCAGTATAGCGGGAATTTCTTTGCCGATGTTGTCGTTTTTGAAAGGTTTGGCTTCGGTCAAAGGCTGTTTATTTGCCAGCAAAATTGCCGAATCAACCGCTTTGTTCGCCAATGGAATGATCGGTTTGTAGATCGTCATTGACTGTTTGCCTTCGGCGATTCTCTGCAAAGCATCTTTCTGCGCGTCTTGTCCCGTGACCAGAATTTTTCCGGCTAAACCTTTCTTTTCCAGTGCCGAAATCACGCCGCCAGCCATTCCGTCGTTGGAAACGACGAACGCTTTGATGTTGTCATTGTTCTGCGTGAGCGCGTTTTCCGCCATTTTCAAGGCTTCTTCGGGTTTCCAGTCGGTAATAAAATTGTCGGCGACAATCTTGATTTTGCCGCTGTCAATCGCCGGTTTCAATACGTCGAGCTGTTCTTTTTTCATAATCACGGCGTTGTTGTCGGTGCTTGAACCGTATACCATCACATAATTTCCTTCGGGAACTTTCTGCAAAGCGTATTCGGCGATTTTGCGACCGATGACCGGAACTTGGTGTGAAACATATAAATCAATTTTGTCCGAATTTATCAAACGGTCGTAACTGATGACCGCAACGCCCTGCGCTTTGGCTTTATCAACCAATGAAGCCGCCTGCGTCGCGTCATTCGGCGCGATCACCAACACGTCAACTTTCTGCGTCAAAAGATTCTCGACATCGTTTGACTGACGGCTCGAATCGTTGTTGGCGACGGTGATCACGCACTCGACTTTGAGATCGTCACAATGTTTTTGGAAGGCATCGTGGTCGCGCTGCCAGCGTTCTTCTTTGACGGTCGCCATCGAAAAACCGATTTTGATTTTTTTATTCGGATCGGTCGGCGCGGCGGAATTGCCGGAATTTACAGCCTTCGTGTCGGTTTGATTCGGCGGCGTATTGACGCAGGCTGCCGCCAAGATCGCAAGCATCAATAAAAATAATGACTTGAATTTCATTTAAATTATTCTCCTGTTGAAATTTATGGAAATGACTGGACAAATTAAACCAAAATTTCAGACTTTCGGCAATTAGAAGGCGGCATAAATATAGATAAACTTGAATTAATTTTGGTTATACCAATTAGATTGATCTTCAAATACATTTAAGAATCTGTTTAAAATTTAGATTTTCTGATTCTTGTCGCTGACGGCGACGAATTTAATAGCGTCGGGCAGAGTTTTTACGCCGCCCGACGTTAGTTATAAACAAATCCCCCGACGCTGAAAGTGTCGAACTTAACAGCGCGTTTTGTGGCTCACTTTCAGCGAGCGAAATTTTGTAGTCAGCTTCGGCGGGTGACATTGCGCCCGCCGCTGTTAAATTCATCGCTTTCAGCGAATTATAAGGAAAATTTAAACAGACTCTAAGCACTACATCAAAAATACTTTTGATCGAATGGAACGCAGTCAGTTTCTTGCCTGCGTGTTTTCTTTTTGATCCGATAATACGCAGGCAAGAAACTGCCTGCGTTCCGACTGCAAAAGAATTTAATCAAACATATTTTTGATAGGTTTCTAAAATCAAATTATCATCGAATCATCTTCTTATAATTGCCGATTCGATGATAATTTGGAAAACTTTGCGAAATGCTTTTTTTAACTTTTTACTTGTTCCAATCGGGCGTATGAAAAGTCCCTTCTTCGTCAATTCTTTGATAAGTATGCGCTCCGAAAAAGTCGCGCTGTGCCTGAATCAAATTCGCCGGCAAGCGGCTCGAACGAAATGCGTCAAAGTAGGAAAGCGCGGATGACAGGCACAGCGAAGGCACTTGGCTGATTGAAAATTCGTTGTTGATTTTGCACCAGAAATCGCGGTTTTTACTGAGTATTCCGGCGAATTCATCGTCTAAAATCAAATTGGCGAGTTCAGGATTTTTGTCGTAAGCGCGGCGCATTTCTTCCAAAAGTTCGGAGCGAATGATACATCCGCCGCGCCAGATTTTGGCGATGTCAGACAATTTCAGATTATATTCCTTTTCCTTTGAAACCGTTTGCAGCAGAGACATTCCCTGTGCGTAAGTGACGATAAATGAACTCAGCAGCGTATGTTTGAGAAGTTCGAGGAATTCGTCCCTGTTTTTTTCAACTTCTTGACGAACGGCGGAATCGTGCGCTTTGTCGGTCGTGATTTCTCTTTTATCGCCGACATTTTCCGCGTCGAGGTTTGCTTTGTGATGTTCGCTGACGACCGTTTCCGCCGCTTGCTGTTCGAGTTGTGCTTTTGCCGAATCCGTCTCCAATTTGCCCGATACTTGTTCCGCGTCGGCTTTCGGCGGATTCGTGATTTCCGATTCGCCGTCGCCGTATTTTTTGGCAATGACGATTCTCGCATCTTTTTGCGATGAGATTTGGCGCATCGAAACCGCCGAATCAATCGTCGGGATCGGCACGCCGAAATCCATCGCCGCCTGCGAAGTCCATTTTCCCGTTCCCTTCTGTGCGGCTTTGTCGAGAATCATTTCAACGAGCGGATTTTTTGTTTTGTCATCAGTTTTTTTCAAAACTTCAGCCGTGATTTCAACCAAAAAAGAATTGAGTTCGGCATTGTTCCATTCGGCAAAAGTTTGGCTCATCTCGTCATAACTCATTTTCAAAACGCGGTTCATAAAATCGTAAGTTTCGGCGAGAATCTGCATCAAACCGTATTCGATCCCGTTATGCACCATTTTGACGAAATGTCCGGCTGAACCCGCGCCCATATACGCGACGCACGGTTCGCCGTTGACCTTTGCGCTCGCGGCTTCGAGAATCGGCGCGACGTGTTTGTAAGATTCTTCGCTGCCTCCGGGCATTATGCTCGCGCCGTGTCGTGCGCCTTCTTCGCCGCCGGAAACGCCCACGCCCATAAATTCGATGCCTTTTTCGGTGAGAGTTTTTTCGCGCTGTTCGGTGTCGGTAAAATGCGAATTGCCGCCGTCAATCAAAATATCGCCTTTCTCTAAATGCGGCAGTAAATCGTTAATTACTGCATCAACGATTTTGCCCGCCGGCACGAGCATCATAATCTTGCGCGGACGTTCCAGCGCGGCGCAGAATTCGGCGACCGTTTCCGCCGCGCCGATTTTGTAATTTTTGCCTTCTTCCGTCAGCAATTTGCGCTTTTCAGCGTCCAAATCGTAACCGACGCAGACAAAACCGTGTTCCGCGACATTGAGCAGAAAATTTCTGCCCATCGTCCCAAGTCCGACCATTCCGAATTGTGCATTTTCCATAGTTTTTCGATTATACTTGTGAAAATTTCGCCCGTAAAATAAACTTTCCAAGATTAGGATAAAATTGAATTTTCCGCTTAGAATCCGTGATTGAAAATGCTGTTGCGCTCTCAAAAACAGAGCCAATAATTTAACCAAATGAAATCGCTTCTCGAAACCATTCGCCCGACGACTTTTATCGAATCGGAAAAACTGAAAACTTTTCTCGGCTTAGACTTAACAATTGCTTCGGAAACCTTTCAGCACACCGGGAGTTTTAAGTTTCGCGCCGCCTATAATTTGGCATCGAACGTGCCGAATGATGAAATTTTAACCGCTTCGTCGGGAAATTTCGGTCAGGCTTTGGCTTATGCCTGCAAAATTGTCGGCAAAAAATGCACGGTCGTGATGCCCGAAACTTCCGCCGTCGTGAAAATCGAAGCGGTCAAAAATTACGGCGCGACGGTTGATCTGGTTGATACGAAAAAAGTCGGCAGAAATGAAAGAGTATTGCAGCTTGCCGGACAGATGCCGGACGTTTATGTGGCTTCGGCTTACGACGATTTGTTCGTCATCGAAGGCAATGCGACGCTTGGCGACGAACTCGCGCAGAAGGATTTTGATGTGATAATTTCGCCTGTCGGCGGCGGCGGATTGATTTCGGGAATCTCGCAAGGTTTATGCCGCAGCGGTCATCACGCGAAACTTTTCGGCGCAGAACCGCTGATGGCGAACGACGCGGCGCGTTCGCTCAAAGCCGGAAAAATCATCCCGAACGAAACCGAACCGCAAACGATTGCCGACGGCGCAAGAACGATCAGCTTAGGCAGACTTAACTGGGAAATTATCAAAAACGGTGTCGGCGACATCATCGAAGTCGCCGACGAAACAATCGCCGAAGCCGTGCGGCTTTATTTTCTGCTCGCCAACCTCAAAACAGAACCGACCGGCGCATTAACCTTGGGCGCGATTTTGAACGATAAAGTAGGATTCCAAAATAAAAAAATCTGCGCCGTCGTCAGCGGCGGCAATGTTGACGCGGAAGTTTACCGGCAAATTCTCACGCGAAAATTTTGAATATCAGCAAAGTTTCACCACAGAGACGCAGAGACACAGTGCTATGTAATGACGATTAAAGAATAAATATATTTTGTAGGAATTTTATTTATTGCAAGATTTATGCCCTCCAAAACATTTACTTTTTAAAATCCCGACTCACATATTTCGGTTGTAAAATTTGGCTTAACTTACTATATGGAATAATTACAGTTTGCGAACCTTCAGCATAAGACGCGACTTGATACGGATCGAAAGTTATCATCAAGCCTTTTTTGACGAGATTCCAACTTTTGAAATTTTCCGCTTTTGCCGCTGCACCGCTCTTGATTGTTTCATCGTCGCCGTTTTCCTTAAAGCGTTTTTTGAGAACATCTATCGAATAATCCGAGATAAATTTTAAATATTTCGCTTTCGGCTTGAATATTTCGGCAAATGTTATCTCGCGGCTGTTTTTCAGATCGTAATTTAAAACCGTGAAATTATAGTTTGGATGAACGCCGCCCGTAAAATCCGAATTAGTGAATAAAACACTGATTTGGTCGTCATTTGCCCATTCGATGCCGTAGCCGATGTCGAGATAATTATTGGTTCCTGAGGGCAAAATTTTTAAATCGGCGGCTGACATTGCGAGCATATCTTTGCGAAATCCGGCAACGCCTGCCATCGCCCGCATTTTGACGAGTTGATTAAAGTTCCCGACCGACGGCGAATTTGCGCCTTCGAGCTGCGGATATTCGACATCAATGTCAAAACGCTTGGTTTTATTTTTCTCCGCAAACTGTTTGCTGACGAATTTTGCGCCGCCTGAAAACTCGATGATCTGTTCGGAAGCGACAAAACTTCCCGGCTCTTTATCACCCGGTTTACGCCATTCGCCTTCGAGCGATGCGCCGTTATCTTCCGCCTCTTCTGTCCATTTGCCGCTGAATTCGCCGGTTTTTTTGCCGTCCGCATCGGTTTCGGTGAGGTTAAAACTGCCGTCTTGATTGATTTTTCCGGCAAGTTGAATTTCTTTGCCGACCCGCGAATAAAAATAATTTCCCGAAAGTTCGCTGCCCTTTCTCGTTAAATTTATCTGGACAGGGATTCCATTGACGAACCCGCGAAAAATCTTGGCTGTGGATTGCGCCGTAACGCCGATAACTGCGGCAAAAATTAAAATTGCCGCCCATAAAATTTTTATTTTCACTATAATTTCCTCGAAGTTTATTTGATAAAAATTCATTTACGTCTCTACAGACGTTTGATTTTGCCTTTTCAAAATTTGTCTTCGCAAATAATCGAGCGCAGCTTGACTCGCCCGCCAGCGAATTAAAAAACGGTCGCCGGGAAGAATGATTTTGAGAGATTTGTTCAAATGTTCGTCCGCGTAACCGATGAAGACCAAACCGACAGGTTTTTCATCTGTGCCGCCGTCCGGTCCGGCGATTCCCGTGACCGAAACAGCGTAATCCGTGCCGGCTTTTTCGCGCATTCCTTTTGCCATCGCTTTGGCAACTTCCGCCGAAACCGCGCCGTGATTTTCGATTAATTCCGGCGCGACATCGAGCGTTTTTATTTTCGATTCGTTGGCGTAAGCGATAAAACTTTCGATAAAATAAGCAGACGCGCCCGCGACATCGGTCAGTCTTTGGCTGACTAAACCGCCCGTGCAGCTTTCGGCGAAGGCGATTGTTTTGCCAGTTTCGCGCAGCAGTTTGCCGACGATTTCTTCCATCTGTTCGCCATCTAAAGCAAACACGGCGATGCCGAGTTTTTCGACGATTTTAGCGGAAAGTTCGTCGAGAGTTTGGACGGCTTCGGCTTCGGAATCGGATTTGGCGGCGAGTTGGATTTCAATTTCGCTTTTGTTAAATAAGATCGAAGTGTCAACGGTTTGATACTCTTTATAAATCGGCGCAACCGCTTCGTCAACGGCTGATTCGCCAATCCCGGAAACGCGCAGAGTGCGGCGTTTGACGTAGATTTCGCCTGCCATTTCCCTTAGTTTCGGCAGAATAAAATCGTTAAACATCGGTTGATTTTCGCGCGGCGGTCCGGGCAGAATGACGAAAATTTTCGCGCCGATCTCCGCCGACATTCCGACTGCCGAACCGTTCGGATTCGGTAAAATCTCCGCGCCTTCGATCACAAAAGCCTGCCGTTTATTGATTTCCGGCATCTCGCGTCCCCATTTTTTGAAACGCTCGATCAAATCCTTTTCGATTTCGTCGTGATAGACGAGTTCGCGCCCGATTGCTTTGGCGGTGATGCGGCGCGTGATGTCGTCTTCGGTCGGTCCCAAACCGCCGGTCGAAATCACGATGTCCGAACGGTTAATTGCATCCCGAATCGTTTCTTCAAGCCGCAAAGCATCGTCGCCGACGACGGTTTTGAGTTTGACTTCGATACCTATTTCATTGAGTTTCCCGGTCAGCCAAAGGCTGTTGGTGTCGGTTTTGTCCGGCGTTAAAAGTTCCGAACCGATGGCGATGATTTCTGCTGTCAGCATAATTTAAAATAGAAAAGAAAATGATAATTTTTAATTTATCATTTTACAAAAATTTTAGCTTTCGGCGGAATAATTTAACGTCTGGAAATAACTTCGGCGGCATCGAGCAAAGCCTGCGCGGTGTGACTGTGCGGTGAGTTCGGATCGGTTTCGATGATGTTATGCAGTTCGCTTTCGGCGCGTTCGCGTTCGCGGTTAAAGAGCAGTGCTTCGGCGTAATGAACGCGGGCGTAAAGGCTTTCGGGATTGATCTGCATCGCTTTCGCGCACATCTCTTCCGCCGTTTCAAATTTGCCGCGCTGTAAATAAACCGTCGCCAGACCGACCTGCGGAACGTCCGATTCAGGCAGAAATTCGATTACGCCGCGAAAAATTGTTTCGGCTTCATCAAACCTCGCGGCTTCGCGCAAAATATACGCGGTTTCGAGCATTACGCGGAGTTCCTGATCGCTGACGGTGACATTCGGCAAATTCATAATTTGAAATAAAAATCGGCAGAAGTGAAACGAAATAGAGTTGCTTCGAGGGGAAACAACAATTTTATCACCTCTGCCGAAAAGTTTATCAATAATTTCAAAACCTTATGATTTGAAATTATTGACCGCCGACATTTCGCTGTCATGGCGCGATTTGAGCAGATTTGAAACGCTCGTAAATTCCTGTGCATCCATACTGACGCGTTGCTGAACGCCGATCAGATTCATCGAATTGGCTTGCTGCTGATTCATCATCTGATTCTGCTGACGCTGCTGCATCGCGGTTGATATTTGGTTATATCGCTGCATTTCATCAAACTGCTGCTGCTGCGTCGCCAATGCGCCGTATGAACCGCTCGTCGAACCGCCGCCGCCAATCACGCTGCCGAGAACGCCGCCGAGACCCGGCGCAACCAAATTTAACGCGCCGCCGGCGATGCCGCCGAGAACTTTCATAAACTTATTCGGCTGTTTCGGCTGCTGTGTGGCGATGCCGGCATCCGGGTAAACGGTCGTTATCGGCGGTAATTGCTGGCTGGTCGGTGTAATCATTGGATCATTGTTAGGCATAATTTTTATTCCTCCATTTGTTCGTCAAACAAATTATAATTTCAAAGCTACGTTATGAATACGATAAGTAAAGTATTCTAATTTTCCGTTCATAAACATTATCGGCGGTTTGTCGAAAAAGTTTCCTGTTTTTTTTATTTTTTTTCTTCCGCCCGCATTTTTTCCAGCGATTCGAGAAAACCGAGCGTAATTTTGACGGCTTTCGAGGCTTTTTCCGCGCTTTCCGCCTCGATGCGATTTCCGTTTCTAATCAATCTCTCTAATTTTTCTCCTGTGCCGTTCAAACGATTCCGAAAATCGTTGAGCAGATACAAATCTCCGTCATTAAAAAGCTCGCCGATTGACGGATAATTAAAAAGTTTGTTCATATCTTCCTCCGTCAGTTCAAACGGCAGAGCATCCGCAGATTCCCCCAAGCTATTATTATTCATAATTTAAATCCCAAAGCCATCCACTTAAATTTCGCTTTATGCTAAAATCTTAACCTGAGGATTTATTTTAGCAAAAAGGACTTTGTAAGTTGAATGCCCAATAGACTGCTGCTGAAAAAAAACGATCAAATAGTTCGAGATTCGACCCGTGAGATTCCCGCAAACGGTATAATCAGCGTCGGCAGCGATCCTTTTGCGACGTTATCCGTGCCTGATTCGGCGGTTGCGCCGGAACAATTTATCATCGTCTGCGAAGAAGGAAAATTTATACTGCTGAACCGCGCCGCCGGAACGATTGTTAATCAAAAACCGCTCGCTGCCGGGGCGTTGCAGCCGCTCGAAACCAATGATCTCATCACAATCGGCACACATTCAATTTTAATTACCGATAGGGAAACTGCGGAATTTGAAGTCGAAAATCAAATTGCACCTCAGCAAATTGCCGAATCTGCCGAAATTTTACCGATACCCGGAAAAGAGTCAGCACCTGAAATTACAGATTCTCCGATTCATACGACGATGAACGATGTTCTGGAAAACCTGCGGGCTGATGAAAAATTTTATTTTCTAATTGAAGACGAAGTTGCCGGGAAACGTCGTATTTATGTAGATTTCGACGAAATGTGGCTCGGCTGGACGAACGCCGGTTTGTGCATCGTCAGCGAAAATCCGGCGGAAATTTCCACGCCGCGAGCGCAGGTCAGAAAAGATTGGAGCGGCGTTGTGTTATATCCCAATCAGCCGCAAACCGTTCGCGTCAATGACGCAATTCTCGACGAACCGTATCGTTTGAAAAACAACGACAGCTTAAATTTACAGTTGCCGCCCGATATCAAATCGAATACTCGAACTTCGGTCAAATTTCACGAACCGACCGCGCTTCTGGTGCTTGATTCGATTTTGCCGAAAGAGTTGCCGAAACCCGTCTCGATCAATCAAAACGGCACTCTGCAAAAGATTTCGAGTCGCCCGACGGCAATCGCGCCGAATGAAACGGGTAAAATTGCAAAAGAATCGAAAAGCCTCAATAAACGTCAAGCCAGAAAAATTTTCGGCTATTTCACGTTCTCCGAAATCATCATAATGACAATCGGGACACTGGTTACAGCAGCTTTGATATTTATATTTTTAGTTTTGTTTTAACCTTCGCCAAAACTAATTCCTTTCAATTTTGACTGTTTGTTGCTAAACTTTTCAAAACCGACAGATTGCAGGGGGAAAATTTAAGACAATGAAATCCATCGCCGGAACAATTGATTATAATTCGTTGTTGAAGCCTGAAACTTGGACCGGATTAATTGCCAAACATAAAGATTTGCTGCTTCCGGTCGGTTTGCTGCTCGTCATCGGCACGCTCTTTATTCCGCTGCATCCTGAAATCGTTTCCGTCTTGATTTTAATTAATCTGGCAGCTTCGATCACGATTTTAGTAACTTCCCTGTTTATAAATTCGCCGGTTCAATTGACTTCTTACCCGACGATTCTGCTTTTAACCACCATTTTCAGACTGACCCTGAGCGTTTCGGTGACGCGCAATATTTTGTCTTACGGCACGCCCGGTTCGGTTGTCGAGGCTCTCGGACATTTGACGGCGCAGGGCAGTATTATCACCGGCGCGGTTTTGTTTATTATTATTCTGGTCGTGCAGTTTCTGGTCGTCAGCAAAGGTTCGGAGCGCGTCGCCGAGGTCGCCGCCCGTTTTACGCTCGATGCGATGCCCGGAAAACAGATGGCGATTGATGCGGATTTACGCGCCGGTTTGATCGCCCAAGATCAGGCGCGGCGAATGCGAATGGAACTCGGCAAAGAATCGCAGCTTCACGGCGCGATGGACGGCGCGATGAAATTTGTCAAAGGCGATTCGATTTGCACGATTATCATCGCCATCGTCAACATCGTTGCCGGACTCACCGCCGGAGTGTTAATGCACGGGCTTTCGTTTTCAGAAGCCGCCGGTAAATATACGATTGCCACTTTCGGCGATGGTTTGGCGGCGATTATCTCTTCGCTTTTAATTACGCTGTCCGCCGGAATCGTCGTCACCCGTGTGGCTTCGACCGATGAAGATTCAAACGTCGGTTCGGACATCGGCGAACAGCTTTTCGCCTCGCCGCGAGCATTTTTAATCACCGGCGGCGTAATGCTTTTGTTGACTCCGATTAGCTATTTATTAATTCCCGTCGGCGGTTTGACTGCCGGAATCGGGTATTTGCTCCATCGCCGCCAGAAACAGGTTCTCGCCGAAAATGACGCGGCGGGAGTAATCGGAAATTCGAGCAGCGATGTCGAAGAAATGCAGATGAGTTTTACGGTTCCGATGGCGGTTATCGTCAGCCGTGAACTGACTTATTTGATTGATAAAAACACCAGGGAAGGCGCGGCGTTTCGCGCCGAAGTGCCGCGATTAAGAAACGCGCTTTATTTCGATCTCGGAGTGATGGTTCCGTTTTGCTACATCGGCGGCGACGCGCCGATTGCGGCGAACGAATATTATATCGCCATCAAGGAAGTTCCGGTGGCGACGGGTTCGCTTCGCGCCAACTGTGTCTATGTTAATGATTCGGCGGAGAACATTCGCGTCTTCGGCATCGAGGGCGAAAACGTCAGCAATCCGGCGGATTTGCGTCCCGGTTCGTGGATTCCGGCGGATCAAAAACACATCGCCGAAACTGCCGGACTAAAAGTTTGGGAACCGGCGGACGTGATTTTGCTGCATCTTTCGCGTGTGATGCGGCGTTACGCGCACGATTTTCTCGGCATCCAGGAATCGCAGGGTTATCTCGATTTCATTACACGCGGAATGCCGAAACTGGTCGAAGAAGTGATCGGCAAAGTCGTCACGATTCATCAATTTACCGACGTTCTGCAAAGACTCGTGCAGGAAGGAATTTCGATCCGCGACACGAAATCTATTCTCGACGCTCTGAGCGAATGGGGACGCATCGAAAAAGACCCCGTGATGCTGACCGAACATATTCGCTCGGCGATGCGTCGTTATATTTCGTTTCGCTACGCGCTCGGCAGCGATACTTTGTTTGTCTATCTGCTCGACCCGGAAATCGAAGATGTCATTCGCGGCGCGATTCGGCGAACTTCGACGGGTTCGTTTTTATCGCTCGATCCGACGATTGCCCACGATATTCTCGACGCGATTCGGCGCGAAATCGCCGATCAGCCGCCGACCGCGCAGCAGCCCGTAATTGTCACCGATATGGAACTTCGCCGGTTCGTCCGCAAAATGGTCGAACTCGAATTTTCAAGCCTTGCGGTGCTTTCATATCAGGAATTAACACCCGAACTGAACATTCAGCCAATCGGCAGAATCTCGATGCGTCCGGTCGGAATGGATCATAATTTCGGCAGTTTCGACAGCGAATTTGCCGCTTTGTCGGACGGCGATTATCCGTCAGGATACGAAGAATTAACCGGTTAAAAATTTAAATTATCAAATGCAAATTTTCCCTAAAAATATATTGGCATCGCGCAATTCGCTATTGATGTTCGCCCTAACCGTCTCGATAGTTTTGAGCGGCTGCGCGACTCAAAAACTGCAAACCGTCAAGGTCGAAGCCGAAGCTAACGAGATCATTGATGTCTTGAGCGAAAACGGTGTCACATCGCACAAAACCGAAACCGGCGAAGGCGAACGAAAAACCTACGATGTGTTGGTTGACGGCGGCGAAACCGAACTCAAAGCGGCAATTCAATTGCTCGAAGATCATTGCCTGCCGCGCGTCGAAGAAGCCCCGATTGAAGGCGGATCGGTTATTACATCACTCGAAGTCGAACGCGCCCGCAACGAGCGGCGGACGCGAATGGGCATCGAATCACAGCTTCGACAACTGCCCGGAGTAACCTGCGTGAGCGTCAACTTCGTGCCGCCGCAGGATCGCACTCTGGCAATTAACCCTTATGCTTCGAAGGCTTCAGTTTTGGTCACTTATAAAACACCGACTTTTCCATTCACCAACGAGCAAATTGCATCTTTGGTGTCGGGCAGCGTTCCCGCGCTTAAACTCGAAGACATAATGGTAGTTGTCACTCCGAGACCGCTTCGACCTTTGCCGAATCTTCATTCGTCCGAAAATTTTACACGCGTCGCGCTCGTCGCGGGAATCGGCGCGGCAACTATCGCGGCTTTTGTTTCGATCATTTTTTTAATGCAGAGAAAAAGACGAAAAACCGCTCAGGCTGAAATCGCGGAACATTTTGAAGAAGAAAATACGGATAAAAACGCTAATTTGCTGAAACACGGCTACGATTTTGAAGAAGACGATGAAAACGACGGCATAAATTTACCTTGAGTTTATGTAAATTTTGACCCAATAAGTGTGTATATTCAGACATTTAAGCATTCTTTTACATCATTGATAAATAATGACGGCAACAATCTCGAAAACTGAAAAACTGGATTTATTACTCGCCCTTTCGCGGATTTTAGAGCGAAAAACGACGGATGAATCGTTGAATGCGGTTGCGTCGGTCGAACATTTCGCGCAAAAGACGGCGTTTGTTACTACTGAATCCGATTTGTTGTCGTGGCGGGAACGCGCCGTCGGGTTGGATAATCTTTCAGCCGAAAATCAGAAGGTTTGGCAAAATTACTGGCTTGAAAAAATTAAGCGGCGCGGTTATTCCGCAAGGCTCGATGCGTTGATTCACCCGTCGCAGATCGTCAGTTTTCTCAAGTCCGAACCGAAAAACGTGCAGGCTTTGATTATTCGCAATCTGCCGACCGATTCTCAATTGCAGATTTCCGCCGAACTCAAAATAAATTCCGCGCAGAATTTGCCTTCAACAATTCGTGAAGACATTCTGGAACTTGTCAAAAGAAAGTTTCTCAGCCATTTTAACGCTTTCGAGGATATTTTCGAGCCGCAGGAAACCGACCGTTTCAGTTTCGCGGAGATTTCCGGTTTCATCTATTTGCTCGGCATCCGCGAAACTGCGATTGCCTGTCGCGGCATCAAATCAAAGGAATCGCTGGCGGTTTTTCTCAATCGTTTTGACAAAAGAGATGCACACGAAATCGCACGATTTATTACGCAGCTTGAAAAAATCAAACCGTTTTGGGTTTTTCAGGCTGATCGTCTGATTCAAAATCTGTGGACGAACAATCTCAAACCGCACGATTTGCTGACGACGCTCGGACTGAAACTTTTCGCGCTCGCTTATTCCGACCGCGATGCCGCCGCGCAAAAATTTACGGCGCAAAAACTAAACATCGCCGACGCGGAAAAATGGACACAATTTCTCGCTGAAACGATACTGGAAATCGAAAACGCTAGTGATGATGAAAGGTCTTCGATTGATAAACGCCGCAGCGTCGTCAAACGACTGGCGCAGAAATTTGAACAGACGAAAAATTTATAAATGAACGAAAGCAATCCGAATCACGGCAATTTAATAAAAAACCGTCAACGCGGCGCGTCCGTCGTGCGCGGTTCAAACGTCGTCAAAAATCAGATCGTCAACGCCCGCGAAACCGCCGCGCAGATCGTCGCCGATGCCGAATATTACGCCGAAAATCTCCGCCGCGAAGCCGAAAACGAAGCCGCAAATCTGCGTTCCGAAGCATACCGCGCCGGGACGGATCAGGCACTTTCCGAATTTGAATTAAATTTAATCGAGATTCGTGAAATCCGCGAAAAGGTTTGGCGCGACACCGAACAGGATTTGCTGCGGCTTTCCGTCCGTCTGGCGGAAAAGATTCTCGGTCGTGAAATCCGTAACGACGACCACGCGATTGCCTCCATCGTTTCGACCGCACTGCAAAACGCTCGCGGACTGGAAAAACTGACGATTCGCGTCAATCCGCACGATCTGCCGGTCGTCGAACAGGAATTGGAAAATTTCAAAACTTCCGGGAGACGCGCATTTCTCAACTTCGCCGCCGATCCGCGAGTTTCGTCCGGCGGTTGTTTGATCGAAAGCGAAGTCGGCACGATTGACGCGCAGCTCGAAACACAGTTGAGAGTTTTAGAACGCGCTTTGCTCGCTCAATCCGAAGGCGAAGCCAATGAGGGATGATGTTTGAGGGATGAGTGATGAATGATGAGGGATGAATAAGAAAAGACTTAAATCTTGAATCTTGAATCTTGAATCTGAAATCTTGAATCTTGAATCTTGAATCTTGAATCTTGAATCTTGAATCTTAAATGACAATTAAATTACAGCCATATATTTCCGCAGTTGACTGGATTTCGTCGGTCGAGGTGCGCGGGCGCGTCACGGAATTGATCGGTTTGCTGATTCGCGCGGCTGTTCCGGGTGCGCGGGTTGGCGAATTGTGTCTGATTCATTCGCCGCATCGTGCGAAAACTCTCCGTGCCGAAGTTGTCGGTTTTCGCGGGAGCGAAGTTTTGCTGATGCCTCTGGGCGATGTTTCCGATGTCGCAATGGGCGCGGAAGTCGTGCCGACCGGAACTTCCCTGACGATTCGCGTCGGCGAAAATCTGCTCGGCAGAGTTCTCGACGGACTCGGCGAACCGATTGACGGCAAAGGCGCGATTGAAGATGCGGTCGAAAAAACCGTCGCCGCACGTCCGCCCGATCCGATGAAACGTCAGCGCGTGACCAAACAACTAAAAACCGGCATTCGCTCTCTCGACGGACTTTTGACGGTCGGTTTAGGTCAGCGCATCGGCATTTTCGCCGCCGCCGGTGTCGGTAAATCAACCACACTCGGAATGCTCGCGCGTAACACCGAAGCCGAAATCAACGTCATCGCGCTGATCGGCGAACGCGGACGCGAAGTGCGCGATTTTCTCGAACAGGATTTGGGCGTTGAAGGTTTGAAACGCTCGGTCGTGATCGTCGCCACGTCCAACGAACCGTCGCTGATTCGTCTCAAAGCCGCGTATGTCGCCACCGCCGTCGCCGAATATTTCCGCGATCAGGGCAAAAAAGTTTTGTTTATGATGGATTCGGTGACGCGCTTTGCCCGCGCCCTGCGTGAAGTCGGTTTAGCGGCAGGTGAACCGCCTGCCCGCGCCGGATTTCCGCCGTCGGTTTTCTCGGAACTGCCGCGCCTGCTGGAACGCACGGGAAATTCTGATCGCGGTTCGATCACGGCTTTTTATACGGTTTTGGTCGAAGGCGACGATATGACCGAACCGATTGCCGACGAAACGCGCTCGATTCTCGACGGTCACATCGTTTTGTCGCGCAAACTGGCGGCGCAGAATCACTATCCGGCGATTGATATTAACGAATCCGTTTCGCGCGTGATGACCGCCGTTGCCGATGCGAGTCACATCGAAGCGGCGGGCAGACTGCGCGAAGTTTTGGCGACTTATGAAGCTAACAAAGATTTAATTTTGATCGGCGCATATAAAAAAGGCTCAGACCCGAAAACCGATTACGCCATCTCGAAGATTCAGGCGGTCAACGATTTTCTCAAACAGCCGACTCACGAAGCGATGCCGTCGGAAATCGCCGTCCAAAAATTAATAAATTTGTTTTAAGAATTTTACCGCAGAAACGCGAAAACGCGGAGTTTTTGAATATATTTCGGACGAAAAATTACAACTGCATTGACGCTCAGGCGCAAGTTTTTATTTTAATATATTTCTCCGCGTCTCCGCGTCTCTGCGGTTAATGCTAAACTGCGGAATTTACTTTTTCGGCAACCGAAGAGAGGATTTCATAGCTCCAAATCAAACTTGCCTGCGCCAGTTCGTTGACTTCAAAATAAAATTTTTCGTCCGGTTCGGTTTCATAAAAATCTTTTTGCAGATAAAAAGAATCGGTTTCGCTGTTTAAAACAAGTCGCCCGCCGCCATTGTTAGCGACTGATTCTTCGGCAAAGAGCGCGTCTAAAACCTCGTCTTTCGGCTGTTCGCGGAAACGATAAATCAGACTCTGCGCCGACAAAACTTCGTCGCTTTCGTCAAATTCAAAGCCGACAAACGATTCGCCGATTCGCGCTTCGATAAAATCTTTAGTATCGAGTTTTGTTTCTTTTAATCCGATCCTGCTAAAAAATCCGGCAATTTGCTGTTGGGCTGATTCTCTGTTCATTTGGTATTTCTTCTGAATTTAAATGGCTGAGAGATTTTTGGATTACAATTTAAAAATTATTTTTGACGGCGGATGAAAGTTATTTTAAGCCTCGATCATCCACCTGATAATCATTACAACTTTTTCAATTTACCGCAAGATTTATTTGAACTGATTTTTTATCGCCTGTTCAAACGGCACTCTTTCGGGCAAATAGAATTCTTCAAATCCGTGCGAAATTACCGGCTTTCCGCTCGTGAAATAATGTGTTACCGCACCGTTTCCGGCGTGGGCGAACGGGTTGAGCCACGAACGCAGACCGAACGCCTGCGGCACACCGTCGTTACGGTTGACGTAGTGAACATAGCGCGGACCGTCCGGGAAACGTCTCGATGCGCCGCCGAAGGTTTCGACTTTGACATTGCTCAAAAGATTTTCGGCAGCTTTTTTGGACATTCCGTCTTCAATCATTAAGCGATTTTTGACATCCGCTAATGCACGACTCGTCACTAACGCGCCTTGCGAATGCGCAATCAGATGGACACTGCGTCCGGCTTTGAGTTCGCTGTAAACGGCGTTTGCCATCGTATCAACCGCCGGATTTCTGCCGATGTCGAGTTTATCGCCGAGGCTCTGCAAAACGTCCGCGCCAAAGCCGCCGGTTGCATTGTGGATGCCGATTACTCTCGAACCCGTCTGATCGGCGACTGCCTGCAAACTGTTCGATTGTCCGGCGACATTGGTAATAATGCCGTTGACATAAATCAAGGTTTCGTTATTCCTGATGCCGTTTTTCGGTGTGACTGCGGGAATCTGCGAAAGCGGAGTATTCGGCGCAAAAGTTTGTTTGCCGTTGCCGACGAAAAAACCGTCAAACTGTCTGTCTTTCGGCGGTTCAGGCGTTTTTGCCAGTTGGAGTTTGAAGGGATTGAGCGCAGTCGAAATGCCGGTGCGCGAAGCAAAGACATCGCTCAGACTGTCAGCCGGATTCCTGACAAACTTTACCGCCGCGCCAATTTCGTTTTTAACTGAACTTTGCGCCTGTTTGCCGATTCCATTTTCCAGCGGTTTGGTTATTTCGTGAACGATTGATGAAGAACCTATTTTTTCTAAACCCATTGTTTATTCTCCGAACTTTTATTTCGCCTGTAATTTATTAGTATGTCCGATCAAGTTATCGGTTGAAAATCGAATAAGTTTCCTAAATTTTTGATTGTCGGGTAAAATTTGTTTGAGTGCTGAATTGCTAAGAAGCTGTTTGAAAAGTAACGCAGGCATCCTGCCTGTCAGTATCGGGCGCGTCCCGCGTCCGTGTGTCGCCGCCGTTTTGACACGGACGCGGGACGCGCCCGATACTGCAAACGGGACGTTCGCGTTACTTTTCAAACAGCTTTTAAGTAATTTTTAATGTAATCATAAGTAGTCGTGCAAGATAAATTTATTCATTTATTGAAACATAAATGTTAAATAAATCTGCGGGAATCAGCCTGTTCTGCGGGAAACCAGAAAATCGTCGCGCCGAACCCGCCGACCATCGCAGAAAAACTTCAAATTTATTTTGCACGACTACTCAAGATCAAAATAGAACGAAACTTTTTTGTGAAAATGCCGATAATAATTAGTGTGAATTAATTTAATTTTCATATTTCAATTACAAAATTTGAATAAAGTCAGGTAAAACAGATGTCAGTTAAAAAAACAGGATCACCATTAAGCAGCGGCGCGGAAGCCTTGGATCAACTCGGCGGCAAGGAAGAAATTCGCGGCAAAAAGACGGAAAGCACTTTTGAATCCGCGCTCGCGCAGGTTGCCGGTGAAATCGAACAAGCCGGCGCAACCGAATCAACTTCGCCGACGCGTTCGGCTTTTCAGGAAATCGCGCAATCAGCCAATCTCGACACGCCCGACGGCGCAATGTCGGCGGTTAAAGATTCGGCGCATTTTCTGGTTAAATCACGTCTTAAAGAAGATTTGCGTGATTCTCACGAAGGCAAAAAAGTTTCGGACGATTTGAGCATTTATATTTCAAAAGACCCGTTTCTGCACAAAAAGATTTTGAGCGTTCTCCAAAAACTCAAATAATCTGTCCAAAATTTACAAATTTTCAAAAAGACTGCGACGTTCATTGATTTGAACGCCGCAGTTTTTATTATTTGCCCTCAACGAAAATAACGGGAAACTTTTTCGCGCTGCCGCCGATAACTCTTGCAGAGCATTCAAATTCAAAATTAGAGAGGCGCAAATGAAAGTAGAATCTGCAAATTTCAGCAACGACGTATCTAAAATTCTCGGCGGCGAGCAACCCGAAAAAAGCATCCTGACGGAAACAAAACCGTTAGAAACGAACAATTTTTTCCCGCCGTTCGGTTCGGAAACCAAGACCATTTTTAACCGCGACGGTTTTGTCAAAATCGGGCTGAATAATAACTTTGCCGCTAATAACGCATCGTTTAATTTTCAGGGAATACAGGGCGTAAAAGGCAACAATTTTGTTTCGAGTCAATTTTTAAGCGGCGTTGAATCGCTCGCTACGCGGCTCGGCACGAAGCCTGAATATCTGCTTTCGGTGATGAGTTTTGAATCCGGCGGCTCGTTCGATCCGGCGAAAACAAACGGCATCGGCGCGACCGGACTGATTCAATTTTTGCCCTCGACAGCCATCGGTTTGGGAACGACGACCGACGCGTTAAGCCGTATGTCGCCGACCGAACAGCTTAGATATGTCGAAAAATATTTCGATCAGCCGTCGTTTAAAGGTAAACTCGGTACGCTCGAAGGTTTATACACGGCAGTTTTAAGCGGTCAGGCGCGAACCGATCCTGATGATGTTTTGTTCACCAGCCCGTCGAAAGCGTATCAGCAAAATCCGCTCGACTGGAACGGCGACGGCAAGATCACGGCGGGTGAAGCCGTCACGCCGGTGGCGGCACGAATGTTCGGCGGTGTCAGGAATGTTCAGCAGAGACTGCTTGATCTCGGATTCGTTCCCGCCAATCAGCGTAACAATTTCGCCGACGGTCAATGGGGAAAAAATACTTCCGCCGCGCTTGCCGGATTTCAAAGTTCGCAAAAATTAAACGCCAACGGTTTGCTCAACGATGCAACCGGACGCGCCCTGTTCGGTTTAGCCGCGCCGACCGGCAGCAAACCGCCGGTCGTTATCAAACCGCCGGTCAATACTTCGTCCGCACAGCTTCAAATCGGCAGTCGCGGCAAAGCGGTCGAAAATTTACAGGACAAATTGATCGCGCTCGGTTTTATGACCAAGGAACAGAAAGCGACCGGCGCGGGCATTTTCGGACCGCGCACGGAAAAGGCTCTCAAAGATTTTCAGCGCAGCGCACATCTCGAAGTCACCGGCAAACTTTCGCCTGCGACCGACCGCGCAATGCAGGAAATTAAGCTGAGTTTGGGAAATAATACTGCCGTTAAAAATTCCAACGTCACCAAAGGCGTGCAGGATCGTCTGGTTGCGCTCGGTTATCTGACGCGCGGACAGGTCAACACGGGTTACGGCACGTTCGGACCGCGAACCGAAGCGGCGATCAAGCGTTTTCAGGCTAATAACGGGATTCAGCAAACCGGGCGAGTCGGCGAAATGACTTTTCGCACACTTTTTTCAGCTAATGCCAAAAGCGCAGTTTCTACACCGACGAGTAATAATTCGGGCGGCGGAAATTTTTCAGTTGCGACCGGCGGGACACATTACACGGTCAATTCGGGAATTTTAATGACCGACGCGCTCCGTCCGAGAGCCGAAGAATTAGCGAATCGTTATTTTCAGGAAACCGGTAGAAATCTGCATTTGACGAGCGGTTATCGTCCGCCTGCGCGTCAGGCTTCGGCGATGTATGATCTGATTATTAACAACGGAACTCGGCATATTCACGATCTTTACGCCAATAAAGCGGCGGCTGACGAAATCATCGGCGCATATCGCAACAACAGCGGAAGCCGTGAGGCGGCGGTCAATGCGATGACGCGCACGATTGAAAATCAAGTCAACGACGGCGTGTATATTTCTTCGCATCTGCGAAGCCGCGCGATGGATGTTTCGACCGATACCAATGAAGACGCGCTGCGCCGCACTGTCAGTCAGATGGGCGGCACGGTCATCAACGAAGGCGATCATCTGCACGTTCAATTTTAAGTTTTGCATTTCATAATTTTCAAAATGCTTGCCAAAAGAATTTTCAAAATTATAAAATAACAGTCAAAACATATTCAGCGAAAAGCCGAACAAAACGAAATGTCCAGTTCATCAGGAGAAAAAACCGAGCAACCCAGTGAAAAGCGACTGGAAGATGCCAAGAAAAAAGGGCAGGTTGCTAAAAGTCAGGATTTGACCTCAGCCGCAATGATGATCGCGGCGGTCGGTGTCATCTGGCTGATCGGCGGCTACGTCGGCGGCATTTTGCAGGCTAATATGAAGGAGCAGCTCGAATTTGCCGTGTCTTTTCACGGCGATTTTACGGGCGCGACGGCTTACGAAGTTTTGTTCAAAGGTGTCAAAGGAATGGCTTTTGCCCTTGCGCCGCTGTTCGCAGTAATTGTCGTTTTTGCGATCTTGGCAAACTATCTGCAAATCGGTTCGATCTTTTCGTTTGAAGCGATTTCGCCGAATTTTAACAAATTAAATCCTGCTGAAGGTTTCAAAAACAAATTTCTCAAGGCGCGTCCATACGTCGAACTTTCCAAAACAATCATCAAAATCGCTATTACGGCGGCGGTTGCCGGTTTTGTGCTGTGGGGCGCACGCGAAGATGTTTCGCATTTAATCGTCAAATCGCCGGAAGTTATCGCCGGATTTACATTCGGTTTGATTCTCAATATTTGTCTGAAAATCGGTCTGGTTTTTTTAATTATCGGCGGCGGCGATTTTTTCCTCCAAAAATATCTGCATCGTCACGATATGAAAATGACCAAACACGAGGTCAAACAGGAATATAAGGAAACCGAAGGAAATCCGCTAATCAAATCTCAGCGCAGATTCCTGCACCGCGAAATACTATCTCAAAGTATGGCGGCGGCTGTCCGCGAAGCTGATGTAGTTTTAGCAAACCCGACGCATATTTCAGTTGCGCTCAAATACAACCGCAACGAAGCGACTGCGCCGGTTATCGTCGCCAAAGGCGCGGATTTAATGGCGGCGCAAATCCGCGAAATCGCCGCCGAAGCCGGAGTTCCGATCAAACGCGACATTCCGCTCGCCCGTGCGCTCTACGAATTTGATCTCGAACAGGAAATCCCCGAAGATTTCTACGAAGCCGTCGCCGTCGTCCTCCAATGGGTTTATGCGATGGAAGAGAAGACCAACTGAGAATGGATAATGGATAATGGAAAATTAATTTTGAATGTAAATTTCAATGAGTTATCCATTTCGTCAAAAGTATATGCAATGATTAAAACAAAATTTCTTAAAGAATTTCCATTTTCCATTTTCCATTTTCCATTTCAAAGACTATGGCTGATATAAAAAACGTCAATCGCAGCGGCGGAAACCAAACTCCGGGCATCAATAATAACAAAATCAATGACCGTGACGCGCCGCGCACGGCTCACACGAATGCGAAATCGCAGACGGAATTTCCTGTCGGTCAGACGCAGCAGACTCGTCAGCCGATTGATGCGGCGAAGGAAACGGTTTCCCAGAAAATTTTGACCGACGCGACGACCGGACGCGACGCGACGCAGTTTGAGGCGGCGAAACAACTCGGCTCACTCGGCGGCGTTTCGGCGACCGACAAACTGCTCGGACTCGATTTGCGACCGACGATGACGGGCGCACTTTCGCCGCCGCCGGGAAACAGCGAAATCCTGCGTCACATCACGCCCCAACAGCGGCGGACGATTATGCGAAAAATGCTCGCCAAACAGCGCGAACGTATGCGCCGACTCGCCCGTTATCTGCGCGACCGGCGAGACGAATCTCAAGACGATGAAGCCGAAGATTTCGGGCGCGAAAGTTTTCTCGAAGTCGTCAATGAACCGACCGAACAAGACCGACAGCAGATTTCCCGCGCGACCGGCGAACTCGATAAAACTGCGCGAATGCTCGATATTCTCGACGAAATGCTGGCGATGCAGGATTATACGATCAGCCAAATCGGGACTTTTACACAAGGTTAAATATTTCTCGATATTCAGGCAAAAATAATTTTAATTGAAATGTAGTGCCTGCGCTCCGTTCAAAACTTTTTGCCCGACTGCTTTTTTTGAAATGATGACGGCAGTTTTTTATGCTTTTCCATTGTCAAGAACAACTCAAGATGGTTTATAATGTTCTTTAATCAAAGCAACATTGCCATTTAGTTTTAGTTTTGCGAAAGTCCGAAATGTTCTTCAATCAACATTACAAACCTTTTGAACGAAACGCGGAGGGAAAGAACAATGGAAAATGAAACGCCGCTCGATCCGTTTGCCGTTGATTTTTTTGGCGTTCGACCGCGTGTCGAAACCGCCGAACCGACTCACGAAATCGAATCTTCCGCTCCGGGCAATTCGCCGAAACCCAAACAAAAAAAACGCTTAGACTGGTTCGCATTGCTTCCGAAATTTTCCAGAGATGATGTCGAATCTTCAAACACATTGCAAAGTTTTCCGGCGCGTCTGACCGAAATTGTTACTCGATCTTTCAGCCGGAAACTGGCGCATTACATTTTCGCCGAACCTTCAAAAGTTAAATGTTCAATTATTTCAGTGTCCGAAGTTAATCTCCGAAAAGCAGTCGGTCAACTGGCAAAAACTCCGCAGATTTTTTCAATTTTCGGCTGTCAAATGCCGGTTAAAAGCGCGGGCTGCGTTGCTTTCGATACCGCGCTGGCTTCTTCGATTATCAGCTTGGTTTTGGGAGTAAAAGATTGTGAACCGGAAACCAACAAACAAATCTCTGAAATCGAAAAAACTATTATCGAATTTTTGACGATCAACATTTTCAGCGAAATTAATGAACAGGCGAATCAAACTTTGTTTTGTCTGCAATCGGTCGAAGATAAAGCACCGAAAGACTTTAAAGCCGCAGAACGCGGCGCGGAAATGGTTTTCCGAATCGAAACGGGTGCGATTAGCGGAATAATCACGATGCTGGCGACGGGAAATTTTATCCAGACTTTTCAGCGTCAGGCGGGAATGTCGCTTCAAAAAAATCAAACCGAACAGCAGATTAGGCGGCTTGAAAAAATTGCGCCGAAAGTTAATTTGAACCTGTTAGCCGGAACGACCAAACTCGATGCCGATCATCTTTTATTTTTAGAGCCGGAAGATATTATTTTGATTGAAAATCCTAATTTTCAAAGACTCTCGATTGATCCGTCAGCGATGCATCAGGTTTTTGTCGGCGGCGGCACAAACGTCAGATTGACCGGAAATTTTATCGCGGAATCAGTCGAAGACAAGCTAAATTTCAGAATCAAAGAATTTATCAGCGAGGAAAAGCGGCGCGGTGTGCCGTTTGCCAAATTTACAATGGATGTCAACGAAAACGAAGAAGTAGAAAACGAACAGCCGTCCGCCGATCCGCAAATGTCGGGCGACGAAAACGCGGAAGATAATACCGAAGAACAAAATCTCACGGCACTCGAAAACGTGCAGGTCAGTCTGCGCGTCGAAATGGCTGGAGGAAAAGTCAGTCTGCGTGAATTAAAAGATTTTCGCGCCGGACAAATCATCGCGCTCGGCTGTCGTCCGACCGATCCGGTGCAGCTTTTTACCGACGACCGCAATCAGCCGATTGCGACCGGCGAACTGGTCGAAATCGAAGGACAAATTGGCGTTCGTCTGACCAAAATATTCATTTGAGAAGGGATGAAAAATGTTATCGGGTCTTTTGATTCAGGTTTAACTATTTGTTTTCAACTATCTGCAACTACTTGAAACCACGGTAACTTTCTGTCAACTGCTTGGTAAATTGATTTTATGGGTAACTCTCTAAGTTTTATATGGATGCTGCTGCAAACTTTTGCCGCGCTCGGTTTGGTCTGCGGCTTGGCTTACCTGATTTTTAGGGTGATTTTGCCCAAGCTCGGCACGAGTTTTAACGGCAGCAATAATATGGTTCGCGTGGTTGACCGCGTCGGTCTGGATGCGCGAAAAAGTTTGTATGTGATCGAAGTTGCCGGTAAATGGATGCTCGTCGCCGCTTCGGAAAACGGTGTCAGATTAATCAGCGAACTCGATGCGAACACGGCAAAAGTCGCCGAAGAAGCGATTTTGCGCCAACGCATTCAGCCGAATTCGGGCGGAAAAACTTTTGCCGATAAACTCAGTGAAGTCATCAGCCGCAAATAATGAGGTTATAAATTATGCGTAAAATATTGCAGTTTTTAACGGGCGCGTTCTTTATCTTCGGGCTTTTCCCGCTCGGCGCGTGGTCGCAAAACGCCGCCGAACTGCCGACAAAACCCGGCGCGGAAACAGCAAATCCCGTCGTTCTGATTATCATTATCGGCGCACTCGCGCTCGCGCCGTTCGGGTTGATAATGCTCACATCATTTGTCAAAATCGCCGTCGTGCTGTCAATTTTGCGAAACGCGCTCGGCACACAGCAAGTTCCGCCGAATCAGGTAATTACGGGCATTTCGCTGATTTTGACGGTGTTTATTATGTCGCCGGTCGCCGAAAAAATGTATTCGCAATCGGGAACGCTTCAAAACACCGAAGCGATATTTTCCGAAACGTCGGTCAAAACTCTTTTCGAGGCATCGGAGCGCGGCAAAGAACCTCTGCGGGATTTTCTGACGCGCTATTCGCACGAGGAACACCGCATTTTGTTTTTCGATCTCGCGCAAAATATGGCGGTCAAAAATCAAAACGATCCGAATCTCATCACGGTCAAGGATTTTCGCGTCATTATTCCCGCTTTTGTCACCAGCCAATTGACCGAAGCCTTTCAAATCGGCTTTATTTTATTTATTCCATTTTTGGTGATTGATATGGTCGTCGCCAACATTTTGCAGGCGATGGGAATGTTTATGCTTTCGCCGACGATCATTTCCATGCCGTTTAAATTACTGCTTTTCGTAATGATCGGCGGTTGGGAATTAATTATTAAAAATCTCGTTCTCGGCTACATCTGACGATTTATCAAACTGGGGGCAAATTTATGGATAACTTTATAACTGTTGCAAATAAAGGCTTGTGGCTAATTCTGATGCTTTCGCTGATGCCGCTGTTGGCGAGTCTGATTGTCGGGTTGCTGGTCAGTCTTTTTCAGGCTTTAACGCAGATTCAGGAGCAGACGCTGACTTTCGTGCCGAAAATTATCGCTACGATTCTGGTCATAATGATAACCGCCGGATGGATGATGCAGAATTTGCAGGATTTTGCCAAAGAAACCTTTGAAATGATGCTTCACATCAGCGTAATGCGATGAAGGAATTTCTCCAATTACTCGAACTCGTTCTGAAAACATTTGAAGTCGGGCAAAATCCGCAGATTTTTCTGGTTTTGTTCGGGCTTTGCTTCGCGCGGTTTATCGCTTTTGTGACAATCGTGCCGTTTTTCGGCGGACAATCCGTGCCTTCACAGGTCAAAGTGGCGACGGCGATGTCTCTGGTCATCATCACATTTCCGGCTTTGCTCGCGGAGATTCCGCCGGACGGCAGTTTGCTCGGTTTTACGGCGGTCGGTTTTGTCGGTCTGCTCGCCAAAGAATTTTTCGTCGGCTACACGCTCGGTTTTGTTGCTTCTTTAGTGTTTGAAACAGTTGCGGTCGCCGGCAGAATCGCCGATATGCAGCGCGGTTCATCAATGGGCGAACTGTTTGCGCCGCAGTTGCAGGAGAAAGTTTCAGAACTCGGACTATTTAAATTCCAACTTGCCATCGTCATCTTTCTCTCAACCGGCGCACATCGTTTTTTCATCGCGTCGCTGGTCAGAAGTTTTCTCTATATTCCGGTCTTGAAATTCCCGAATATGGAAGCGGCGCGAATGTCGGCGATTGAATTTATCACGCAAATTACGGGCAATGTCCTGAGCATCGGCGTTCAAATCGCCGTCCCGATTATTGTCACATTGTTGCTGACAGATTTATTTTTCGGTTTAATTAACCGTGTCGCGCCGCAAATCAACGTCTTCTTTCTCAGTATGCCGGTCAAAATGTGGCTCGGCATCGCGGTCGTGTTGATTATTTTGCCGTTGATGGTCGAGCGTTTTCGTGATTATTTCGATGAATCTTTCCGCGCATTTGAATTTATGATTCAGTTTTTCAGTAAGATGTATCAATAATCAATTTATAAAATAGACATCTTTCCAAAATAATCGTTGGAATTTAACGGTTTTCAGCCTGTGACAACCGGCTTTCGTGCGCTTCGCACGCTTATAGCCACGCCCGTTGACGGCGTGGTCAACATTGAAAATACCGTCTGAGGCGCAGCCTCATAAAACATGGAGCAACCGAACGGAAAGGCAGAGCCTTTCCGCACAACGGGCGGCACAGCCGCAAAATACGGTAACTGCGTCAGGTGAATTAGTAAATTTGATTGTTAGTTTGATTTTTGTTATTGTTTCACAGATGAAACGCACCACGATCTAATTATATAAGGATTAAATTAATGACAGCACAAGAAACTGAAGAAAAAGCATCGGAAATTGTTGAAACGCCGGAGAACCGTTATGAACAGCGTTCGATTCGTGACATTGTAAAAGATTTGTCCAAGCCGATTGCCCAGAAACATCTTCGCAAACGCAAACAGGGCGGCAAGGAAATTCTCTATCTGGCGTGGCACGACGCGGTGAAATATTTGGATCATTATGCGGCGGGTTGGAATTATGAAATCCGTTCGATGGAATCGGTCGCGGGCAAATTAATTATGATCGTGCGGATTTCGATTCCGTGTTTGGAAGGCATCGTTTACCGCGAAGCGACCGGACAGGAAGATGAAGATTTGGAATCATACGGAAATTCGTCCAGCAATTCCGAAAGTATGGCTTTGCGCCGCGCCGCCGCCAAATTCGGGTTAGGTTTATATTTATACGACCAGAATAAATAATCGTTAAAGATTTTCTAAACTTGGAAAACGTCATTTTAATGGCGTTTTTTTGTGCGTCGTCAAAATTGCCGGATCACTCACCAAAAAAAAGTTGGTGACAAACATTGTCGGCTATGTTACAGTAGCATTGAGTTATCCGCTTTACTCAACTTCCAAATCCTAAAACTCTTCAAACATTGTTCGGAATCTTCATCCGATAAAATATGGAAAAATTACAAGAATATTTGCAAACGCTGCTCTCGACGTGCAGCTATGAACTCCATCTTGAACCGAACCGCAATCCTTATTTGATTTCGGCTCACGGCAGCAAGGATATTTCCAATACGCCGATGCTCGGCACGCAGATCAGTATGATGATCTTCCCGCTGATTCCGCCGGAAGTGAAGCGCGAATTGCCCGATAAATCGGAAGTTCATTTCATACATCCGCACAATCTCGGAAATTTCAGTTTCTCGGTCAAAAAATCGCCGACGGGATTTAACGTGACGATCAACCCGACACTTCCTGAAACACCGCAGCTCGATGCTGCTTTAGAAAATTCGATACCGCCGAATCAGAACGAACCCGCCGCGCCGAATGTCAATACTTTCTTTAATAATCCGACACCTTTGTTTGTCACGCCGCCGCCCGAACCGCTCGGTTCGGAATTTGAAAGTTCTTCGCTCAACAAGCGGTTTGAAACGGCTGAAGAGTATAAATTTGATGAAGAAATAGTCGTCGAAGAAGCCAAATCGGAAAACGTATATTTTGAAGGCGGAACGATTGATCCGAATATCGTCGAGGTCAACGATCCGCAGTTTACTACGGAGTTTTCCGACAATTCGACATATCAAGAACCCGGCAGACGCGATGATTTTGCCGTCAGTCAAGCGAACGATTTTGCTCCCGTCGAGGATTTTTCCAACTCATACAATGCGCCGACCGTGCAGGAATTTGAAGTTGAAAATTACGCCGATCAATCGTTTGTCGAAACTGCCGCCGCCGCGCCGGTGTTAATGCCGACTCCGCAAGTTGAAGAGTTTGCACGACCATTGCCGCCCGTTTCCGCGCCGCCGGAACAGTTTTATCAATCTGCCAAATCCGCCGAACCGGAAAAGATTTTAACCGCAAATATGGGCGACAACCCGCAGGCGCAGGCGATGATGAACGAACTTTTTCAGAAGATGGCTGATGCCGGCGCGTCCGACCTGCATCTGAGCGTTTCGATGCCGCCGATGATTCGCAAAGACGGCAGAATGCAGAAGCTCGAATGTTCCGAAGGTGTGGTTTCCGCCGAACGAATGCGCGAATTGCTGTGTTCGATTATGCCGTTTAAAAACCGCGAAGAATTTGACCGCCGCAGCGATTCGGATTTCGCATATGAAATTCCGGGCTTGGCACGTTTTCGCGCCAATATTTTCGCCGACCGCAAAGGAATGGGCGGCGTTTTTCGTATCATCCCGACGAAAATTTTAACCGCCGAACAGCTCGGTTTGTCCAAGGCGATTATGGATTTATGTTCGCTTTCCAAAGGTTTGGTGGTTGTCACCGGACCGACCGGCAGCGGCAAATCAACGACGCTCTGCGCGATGGTTGACAGCATCAACAAAGAGCGCGAAGACCACATTATCACCATCGAAGACCCGATTGAATTTACACACGAAAATCAAAAATGCTTAGTCAATCAGCGCGAAGTTCACAATCATACAGACAGTTTCAAAGACGCTCTCCGCGCCGCTCTGCGTGAAGACCCGGACATTCTGCTCGTCGGCGAAATGCGCGATTTGGAGACGATTTCGATTGCGATTGAAACGGCGGAAACCGGGCATTTAGTGTTCGGAACGCTCCACACGACAACCGCCGCTTCGACGATTGACCGCATCATTGACCAATTTCCCGCCGACCGGCAGCAACAGATTCGCGTGATGCTTTCGGAATCTCTGAAAGGCGTAATTGCACAAACTTTACTGCCGAAAATCGGCGGCGGGCGCGTTGCCGCACTCGAAATTTTGATCGTCACGCCCGCCATTTCCAATTTGATCCGCGAAGGCAAAACCTTCCAGATTCCCTCGGCGATGCAGACCGGCAAACAACTGGGAATGGTGATGCTCAACGACGCTTTGTTTGAACTCGTCAAAAACGGCAAAGTCGCACCGCGCGACGCTTATATCAAAGCCGTTGATAAAACTAACTTTGAATCGCTGCTGACGCGCAACGGGTTTAAGATTTAAGCAGTTTGATAACCGCAAAAAGGCGCAAAAGTCGCATAAAAGATCAAGAAAAATTGAAAAATCTTTGAGAAAGTGTTTGCCTGTTTCGTTTAATCAATGGGCAAAAACTCTTTTTTGATTTATTTTTTCTTAATCTTTTTTTGCGACTTTTGCGCCTTTTTGCGGCTATTATTCTTCGGTTTTTGCCTTCGTGCGAACCGGCACATTGAGTGCCGTGTCACGGCGGAATCCGGTTTTTTGCAGACTGCCGCCGCCGGAGACGGTGACGTTGTTGGCGGAAAGCGTCGTGCCGGTCGAGCGTTGAAATTCGGAGATCGCTTTGTTCAAGTCGGTCTGCGCCTGAAGTTCCCTGCCGCGAGCCGCGAGCAGTTCGGTTTGCCGCTGCAACACCAAATAAAATGTCGCCGTTCCCGCGCGAAACTGTCTCTGCTGGCTGGCGTAAAGCTGTTCGGACGACCGGCGCGAAGCGAGCGCGGAAGCAAGTCGAGCCTCTGACGAGCGCAGAGCCTGAAGCGCGTTGCGAACTTCGCCTTCGATCACCTGTTCCTGCTGGGCGCGTTGATTTTCGAGCCGTGTGCCTTCGACCAGAGTTCTGCCTAAATTCGCTTTGGCAACGTGATTGCCGAACGGCAAATTAATCGCCACGCCGAGGCGGTAAGTCGGATAATCCTGCTGAAACAGATTGGTCAGCGATTTGACGTAACTGCCGACCAGATTCGGCGGCACGGTCGCGGCGGTCGTCGTCGTTACCGGCAGCGGATCGAAACCGGCGCGAACCGATAAATCGTTGACGCGCTGCGTTAGAAGCGAAGTCGTCGAGGTCGTCGAACCGGCGCGAATCGGCTGCGTTCCGGCGAGTCCCTGCGAAGTGTAGCTGGCGATCAAATCAATCTGCGGCTTGGTTTGATCTTTGTAATAACGCAAATCAATTTTGTTAATTTCCGCGTTTGTCTGCAATTGCGCGAGTTCCGGGCGATTTTTGAGCGCGTCGGAGATCGCCGAATCGAGCGGCACACGCGGGGCTTCGAGACTGACTTCGGAAACCGGCGTGATCGGCTGTGACCAAATCGCCGACGTGCGGTCGGGCAGCATAATCGTTTTGAGATTATTTTCCGCCCGCGTGACATCTTCCTGCGCTGTATAGACGCTCTGCTCGAACGTCGTGATCTGCGAATTGGCGGCGATAATATCAATCGGCGCAAGCACGCCTTTGCTGACCAGACGCTGATTGCTCTCGAGTTGTTCCCGCGCCTGTTTGACGGCATCAATCTGCACCTGCAAATTTCTCAGCGCATACGTCAAATCCCAATACGCCTGCTCGACCTGCGCGATTACTTCGATGGCTTTCTGACGAAACTGCGCGTCGGTCAGGCTCAGATTTTTACGCGCGATTTCGATCTGCCGCCGATTATTGTCAATCTTTCGACCGCGAAAAATCGGCTGCGTATAGCTTAACGTCAAAGCCGTCGGAAACTGCGGATTGAGTGTCGCGTTCTGGTTCGTGCTGTTGAGCCGTGACGACGAAAAATCCGCCGAATACGAACCGCCCGCGTAACGCGAAAAGCCGTTCGAGCCGAAATCGTTGACCAGACTGCTCTGCGTGACCGAACCGTTGGTTGCGCCGCCGATGGTCGAAGCGGTCGGTGTCGTGCGCCGTTCGTAGTAATTTTGTGTGGTCAAATTCGGATCATAAATGCCGCGAGCCGCCTGCAAATTAAATTCGGCGATCTGCACCGTATTGCGCGAAGCATCAATGTCGTTGCTGTTTTGCAGAGCCATCTCAATGACCTCGTCGAGCGTCAGCGGCAACTGGTTCATAATGTCCACACCGACGCGTTCGGCGGACGGCAGAGGACGAATCGGAGCTTCAAAATTCGGCGCAACCGGCGGCGGATCGTCAGGCAAAACTGCCGGTGCAACGCCCGAAGTGCCGACGCTTTGAGTTGGCGAAGCCGGAATAACGGCGGACGGATTAGCAATCGTGCCGCTCGGCGTAACTCCGGGCGCAGTCGTCTGCGTTTGTCTCGGCTGAGTCGGAGCGGCAGTCTGATTCGTCTGATTCGTCTGATTTGTTTGACTCGGCTGATTGGCAGTCGGCGGATTTGTTTGCGGCTGCGTCGTCGGCGTAGTCGTCGGTTCGGTGGTCGGCGGCGGCGTAGTCGGCGGCGGATTTGTCTGTTGCGCGACGGCACACGAAGCGAAAATCAGCAGATATAGCGCGGCTGAACTTATGTTTCCGAAATTACGGTAAAGCGATTTTAACGGTGCGCGGTAAAATCCGGCGCGTCTCAAATTTTTAAGTTTTTTCATACGGCGAAAAACCCCGGCAAAAGTTGCTCGTTGACATCTGCGTCTTTGCCTGCTCAAATTATTTTCCCGATCCTGACTCGACATAACTTTCACTTGTATTTCCCGGATTCGATTCTCGCTTAATCGGCGATTTTGCCTGACGAAACAGTGAAGCAAATCTTTCATAAACCGGACGCAGAACCCCGATTTTAAATTTTTCGGTCTGTTTGGAAACGCCTCGAAACAGATGACTTTCCTGCGCGTCGTCGAACAGCGAATAAAATACCGGAACTGCCAAAAGAGTTAAAAGCAGACACAAACTTTGTCCGCCGACGACTAAGATTCCGATTGAGCGATTCGTTGCCGCGCCCGCGCCGCTGCCGACGATGAGCGGAATCATCCCGGCGACGAGTGCAATCGTCGTCATCAAAATCGGGCGCAGACGATCACGATTCGCCTGAATAATCGCGTCGTAACGATTCATTCCTTTTGCCCGCAAAGTATTCGTGTGGTCAATCTGCAAAATGGCGTTTTTCTTGACGATTCCGAACAAAAGCAGAATTCCGAGCGCGGAAAAAATGTTCAGAGTCTGTCCGGCAATCAGCGTCGAAACGAGCGCAAAAGGAATCGAAAGCGGCAAGGTCAGCAAGATCGTGATCGGATGAATAAACGATTCGAACTGCGCCGCCAAAATCAGATACATAAAGACGAACGACAGCAAAAACGCATACAAAAACGATTGATACGCCCGCTGCAATTCCTTTGACGTGCCGGTCACGCCCGAAGTGTATTCCGCCGGGAGATTTAATTGTTTGACGAAAGTATCGAGTTTCGCCACGGCATCCGATTCCGAAGCGTTCGGCGGCAACCCGGCGGAAACCGTAATTTGTCGCTGACGGTTTAGACGGCTGATCGAAGCCGGACTTTTGCCGTCTTCGAGTTTGATGAGTTTCTCCAATCCGACCGTGCCGCCGTTAGTCGAAGCAACGGTGAAATACTGTAAATTATTGCGGTCGCGGCGATATTGTTCGTCTGCCTGCAAAACAACGTCGTATTGTTTGTTATTTTGGCTGAACGTCGTGACGCGCTGACCGGCGGCGAAAGTATTTAAAGCCGTAGCGACATCGCCGGCTTTAACGCCTAAATCCGCCGCTTTGTCGCGGTCAATCGTCACCTGAATTTCCGGCGTTCCCGCGTCGAACGAACTGTCCGGTTCACGAAACGTCGGGTCTTGTTTCATCTTTTCAACGAGTTGATCGGCATATTTCTGAAGCTGATCCATATCGGGACCCGACAGATAATAACCGACACCCGAACCGCCGCGCCCTAAACCGAGACTGCCCGAAATCGAACTCTGAGCCGAAGCGTTAATGCGATAATCCTTCGACTGGTATTTTTTCAAAATCCCGCGTGTTTGATTAATCAGATCGGCTTGCGAAAAACTGCGCTGATCGGGCAAAACGAGGCTGACATTGACGTTGCCCGAATTCGTTCCGCTGTTACCGAAGCCGCCCGCCTGAACGAGCGTATTTTTCACGCCCGGAAGCTGTTCGCGGATGTCGCGGGCGATGCGGTCGAGAATTGACTGAGTCCCCGACAGCGAAGTTCCTTGCGGTCCGCGCAGCGAAATCGAGAATGAAGATTCGTCTTCATCCGGCAAAAACGCCATCCCGACTAATTTGAAAAGCGGATAAATCGAAATAATTACCAACGCGCAAATCAGCACGACCGCCCAACGAAACCGCATCGAAATTTTCAAAAGCCAAGTATATGTGCCGTCAATTTTGCTGTAAAACCAACTGTCTTTTGACTCATTCGATTTCGGATTGGTGATTTCGGATTGCGGATTTTCTTCGTCATTCGTCAATATTCCGTCGCCGTCAATTTGCGCTTGCGTCTCCCTTTCTCCCGCTCTCCCTTTCTCCTCTTCTTCCTTGCGAGGTTTGATCCAACGAGCCGCGAGCATCGGCGTTAAAGTGAACGAAACGATCAGCGAAACTGCAATCGCCGCCGCGCTCGTCAAACCGAACGACGACATAAATCTGCCGACAATTCCCGTCATAAATCCGACCGGAATAAAGACGGCGAGCAAGCTCAAAGTGGTTGCCAAAACAGCTAAACCGATCTCGCGCGTGCCTTCGATTGCCGCCTGAAACGGGTTCATTCCCTTTTCTTCGACGAACCTGTAAATGTTTTCCAGCACGACAATCGCGTCGTCAATCACGATGCCGACCATTAGCGTCAGCGCGAGCATCGTCATTTGATTCAGGCTGTAACCGAGATAAGCGATAATCGCAAACGAAGCGATAATCGAAGTCGGAATTGCCAACGCCGCGATAAAAGTCGTGCGGATATTCCACAGAAAAAGAAACACGATCACCGCCGCAAAAATTCCGCCTAAGACGAGATGTTCTTCAATCGCGCGGAGCGAATTTTCGATAAATTCAGATTGATCGCGCGTCACGGCGATTTTCATATCCGGCGGCAGCGTCGGGATAATCTGATTCATCTTTGTCTTGACACCGTTAATCAAGGCAATCGTATTCGAGCCGGATTGTTTGCGAACGCCGAGATAGAGCGACTGCACACCGTCGAGCGAAGCCGCCGAAGTCGCGTCCGCGCCGCCGTCCTGCACACGCGCAATGTCTTTAATTTTGATTGGAAATCCGTTGCGCGAAGTGATGACGATTTCGGCAAATTGGTTGACATCGGTTAATTTGCTGATCGTGCGAAGTCCCGAAGTCGTCGCGCCTTCGATTAAACTGCCGCCCGGAAGTTCGATATTTTGGTTGCGAATCGCGGCTGAAACTTCGGTAATCGAGAGATTGTAGGCACGAAGCCGCGTCGGATCAACATAAATTTTGATCTGCCGTGCGCGTCCGCCGAAAATCACCACTTCGCCGATGCCGTCAACCGTCTGAATACGTTCCTGTATGTTCGTCTCGACGAAATCATTAAGCTGCACGAGATTCATATTGCTCGGCGCACTAATCGCGTAAACCAGAACCGGCTGAGAATCGGGATCGGATTTGCGAACCTGCGGCGGATCGGCGGTTTCCGGCAGGCGATTGACGACTCCCGAAAGTTTCTGCTGAATTTCCTGATACGCCTGATCGGGATTTTTATCGAGATTAAACGTCAGCGTGACATTGGACGAACCGCGCGAAGATGTCGAAGTCATCTGGTCAATGCCCGGAACGGTGTTGACCGCGCCTTCGATGATGTCGGTGACTTCCGTTTCCATTTCCGCCGGGGCAGAACCCGTGTTGTTCGTCGAAATCGAAATCGTCGGCAAATCAATCTTCGGAAAACGGTCAACGCCGAGCGTAAAAAACGCAAACCCGCCGACGACCGTTAAAAACATCACGATGACAGTCGCAAAAACCGGACGATGCACACATATTTCAGCTAACCATTGCATAATGTTTGAGGGATGAAGGATGAGGGATGAGGGATGAAAAATTTAGTTTTCATTGCTCATCTTTTCCAAATCCTTTTGTCTATATCCTTATTTCCCGATCCTTTTTTTGGCGTTTACAACTATTGTGACGAAGATTGCGATTAGTTCGTCTGTTTCTTCACAAAGCGGTTTGAGCAGTGTTTCAGTAACAAATTCGCCTTCAATCAATAGTTCCAACCAATATAAACTCTCCTCCAATTCCTGTAACGCGCCTTCGATTTTACTAATAAAATCAGCGGTTGATTTCGCCCGACAACTCTCTGCATACTGCGCTCCGGGCGAAGTTCCCGACCTGATAAGTTGATGTGAAATAACGTGAACTGCACCCGTTTTCGGTAGAGATTCATAAAGCCGAACAATCCGCAAAGCATACTGTTTCAAACGCTTTTTTAAATCCTGCCGTTTGTTCTCAAAATCTTTTCCCGTGCTTCCATTCATCTCTCATCCCTCATCCTTCATCCCTCAAAATGCCACTTTCGCGCCTTCGTAAAGCTGCGGTAAATTACTCGTCGCAACCGTTTCGTCAGCGGCGACACCGTTGAGAATTTGAACGCTGCCGCTTTCTTCCGTGCCGATTTGGACGGTGCGGAGTTTGGCAATTCCTTCGACGATGACAAAAACGCGCTGATTTTGCGTCGCCTGATCGCTTAAAACAGCTTCCTTCGGGACGAAAACGCCTAAACTGCCGCCGTCGCGTGTGATTCTGACGGTCGAAAACATTCCCGGACGCAGCGCGTTGTCATTATTTTCGATTTGCGCTTCGACGACCGCCGAACGCGAAGTTGGTTCAATCAAAGGATTAACCGCCGTCACCGTGCCGCCGAAATTACGGTCTTTATACGCATCAACCTGAATCGAAACGCCGCGCCCGATGCCGATATACGGCACATCCGCTTCGGCAATTTGAATCTGAACCTTAACCGGATTCGTCCGCAAAATTGTTGCAATAATCGAAGCCGACGAAACATATTCGCCGACCGCGACCGGACGCGCACTGATGTAACCCGAAAACGGCGCACGAACGACCGTATCGGCGACCGCCGCCTGCGCGACGGCGATTTGCGTCTGTGCCGCTTCGACCGCCGCCTGCGCCGATTTAATCGCCTGATTGCTCTGTTTGGCGGTGTTAATGGCGGTTTCCAGATTTTGTTTGACGTTGTTCAGACGGGCGCGAGCCGTGTCACGCGCAGCAGCGGCGGCATCGCGGGCAGTTCGGGCGGTATCGCGCGTCGTGCGAAACTGTTCATATGTAATCATCGGCACATCGCCGGTTTCAACCAGTTCGCGGTAACGCTTTTCATTGGCTTCCGCCTGCCGCAGAACGGCTTCCGCCTGCCGGACATTTGCCTCCGCCTGACGCAGTTCCGCCTGCGACTGTTCGACATTTGCACCGGCGGCGCGAACTTCGGGAATCGCCGCCGCCGAAAAATTGCCGTTCGGCGCAAGTCCCAATCGCGCTTCGGCTTGGCGCACACCCGACTGTGCCTGCACGACGCTTGCCTTTGCTTCCGCCAGACGCAAAAGCGCGTCATTATCGTCAATTTTGGCAATCACGCTGCCTTGCGAAATAAACTGCCCGACATTCGCTGAAACATTAACGACTTTTCCGGCGGCTTTAGGCGCGACATCCGAAGTTTCCTGCGCGACAAGGCTTCCGGTTGCCTGAATAAACGCCGGAATCTGACGTGCTTCCGCTTTCGCCGTGGTGACGGAAACCGCCGCATCATCTTTACCGCTTTGACTGTTGGAATTTGATTTGGTGTCCGCTGATGAAGTCTTGGTGCAGGCGCAGGCAAAAACTGCGATTGCCGTGCAAACTAAAATTTGCCCGGTAAAAACCCGCCTTGATAAAAAATTGAAACTCATAAAGTTTAGTCTAAGATGTTAATTGTATAACACTAAGTTTTATCAAATGAATAGTTTTGTGTAAATTTTTGTAAATCGGGCGGAAAGGAAAATGTTAAAATCATCCGCGCGGTTTGCGGAAAACGATTCGGAAGTTTATAAAATTGAAGCAGAATAAAAATTGCAGAGAGGATTAAATTATGCAGGAAATCACCGCCGCCGAACTCAAAAACAAAATGGATTCAGGCGAAAACATACAGCTTATTGACGTGCGCGAACCCGGCGAAAATGCTTTCGCCAGCATCGAAGGCGCGAAACTCATCCCGCTCGGCGAGATTGTCAGGCGGATCAACGAACTCGACGATTCGCGCGAAACGATTCTCCACTGCAAAGCCGGCGGCAGAAGCGCACAAGCCATCGAAAGACTTAAACAAGCCGGATTCAAAGGCGAAATGAGAAATCTCAAAGGCGGCATTACCGCGTGGTCGAATGAGGTTGATCCGAAAGTGCCGAAATACTGAATTGAATGGAAAATGGAAAATGGAAAATGGAAAATTAAGAAATAATACCAACGAGTAATTATTTATTTTTCGCTCTTCATTTTCCATTTTCCATTTTCCATTTTCCATTGCTGATACGCGCCGTCGCCGTAAACTTCCTGATAATTTTTAACGGCTTCGTCTTCGGACGGCAAACGCAGACCGTCGGTGAAGCGGTTCATAAAGGCGAACGCGCCGGTTTGCAGGACGACTTCGACCGCGCCCTGTTCACCGAATTCCTGTTTGAGTTTGGCAAAATCAGCGTCGGTCACTGAATTCGGCTGTTTAGTAAGTTTTCGGGCAAATTCGACCGCCGTTAATTCTTTCGGCGTTAAAGCGGAATCGTCTTTTTTCATCGCCAGCAGTTTTTTCGGATCAACGCCCAATCTTCGCAAACCCAAAACCTGATGCAGCGTGCAGTAACGACAGCCGTTTGCCATCGAAACGGCGAACGAGATTTGCAGTTGAATATTGCGGTCAATCGTCCACGCCGTGCGGTTGGCAAACCCGAAATCGCGCCACGCCTGACCGAGCGCGGGAACACGCAGAAACGCCCTTTGCGAGTTGGCGATGCCTAAACCCAAACCTTGCGCCGGAGTCTGCGCCTGTTTCGCATTTTCTAAAACGACTTGTGTCTGCGCCATTTCGTTATCGGAAACGAGCGCGATGCGGGCTGACGGCGCAACGGTTTTATTGATCGAATCGGCAAGTTTCGGCGATTTGTCATTCAAAACCCAATCTTCAACCGGCAGATTTATCGCTTCGACCAGACGCACGAAATGATTAAAAAAACAGGTCGTCATCGTCAGTTCGATGATTTGCGAATCATTATAAATGCCTCGTGTCCGCGCAAAATCAGCGTCCGAAACACCGTGAATATCATTGGTTAATTTTTCGGTATATTCGAGCGCGATTTTTTCTGCGTCCGTGTAATCTTTTTGATTATCCCAACTTTTCAGCAGATTCCGTCCTTTGTCAGACGCACGAAGCCAACGATTCGTGTGCGCGAACAAATACGGGCTGTTATAAATCTGCGCGATTTTCAGTCCCATCGCCATCTTCGTTTCGGGCGCGACTGTGCCGCCGAACAAAAACGCCTGCACCATATTCGCAAACTGCGGCGCGGCTTTCGTGTTCTGCGCCAACGCTTTAATATAATTCGGCACATTCGCGGTTTCGAGCGCGTCGGCGTTTTTAATTTCTTTGACTTCCGCAAGCGTCACGCGCGGTTTCGTGTATGGCATACTTTGTGCCAAAGTCAGTTTAGACAGTAATTCTAGTGACACCGGAGGAGCGACTTCTTCAACTTTCGGTTTTTGCGTGTAAATCGAAACGGAGAACAATAAAATCAAAATTGCGATTGATAAAATTTTCATAATGTTTATGACCGGAACGCAGGCAACTCGCCTGCATAGACTGGAGCGCAAGCGGCTCGCTTGCATGCGTCGCAAGACGCAAACGAAGCGTCAAATTAATTCAAGTTGGAGATATTCACGCTTCGTTTTCGCGCTTTCGCCCTCATGCAAGCGAGCCGCTTGCGTTCCAGTCTTTACTCCAAACTGTAGCCGAACGTAAATCTGCCGATGTAAATTTTGCCTTGTTTAGCGACGGGCGGCGTGATTAGAAATGAATAAATCGCGCCTTTTTTCGGTTCGACTTTGGCTTTGATCGCGCCGACTAATTCGCCGTCTTTGGCTTTATAAAACGTCACGCGCAGAGTTTCCGCGTCGAGCCTCTGAGAGCCGAAAATATATTCGCCCTTGGCAAGCGGCAAATCACCAACCTTGATAGCGCGGTCGGTTTTAAAAAAATCGGTATATTTTCCGTCGGCTTCATAACCGGCAGTGATAATCACCACACCGAAAATATTGTTTTTCCCGTCGGAAATGCCGGTCGCCGTCCGCAGTTCGGTTTCGATATTTTCCTTAATGACCGGAGCTTTTTCGGGAACGATTTTTTTTAGTTCCGCATCCGACATTTTATGCCAATCCTGCGCCAGCAAACCGGCGGAACAAGCCGCCATAAAAAATAAAACTTGTAGAATTTTCATAACTATTTCTAACACGGATTCGACGGATTTCCGCCGCCATTTTATTTCCTGAAAATCCGTGCCAATCCGCTAAATCCGCGTTCATCCGCGTGCTATTCTTCCAAACCTAAAACAAAAACTTAACGCTCGCCTGCACGTTGCGCGGCTCGAAGGCTTGGGTTGATTTGCCGAAGGTCGGCAGACTCAAATCGGCGTTCGGCAGATACAAATTGACATTATTGAGCGCGTTAAAGGCTTCGATTTTCAAGATCAAAGATTTTGTTTCGGTAAATAAAACTTTGCGCGAAACGGCGAGATCGAGCGTCGTGTAGCGCGGACCGCGAAATGTATTTCTGCCTAAATCACCGTTCGTGCCGCGCGTCGGCGCACTAAAAGCCGTCGCCGGAAAAACGCCGTTCAGGAAATTTTGCCGGTTGAAATTAGTATTTAATCCGGCTGCCGCGTTCGGTCGGTCGTAGAAACCGCCGCCGACTGCGCCGCCGCCCGCGTCCAAATTATAATCGCCGCCGGAAAATCCGGTAATGACACCGTTAGTTCGCAGAATCGTCGCCGCCGCGCCGTTCCAAACCGAAAACGGTCTGCCCGATTGCGCCGTCACGATGCCCGAAATCTGCCAGTTTTTCGCCAACGCGCCGATTAAACCGTTGCTGCTCTTGAAAAATTCGGGATTCCAGATTCCCGCAAACGAAAAGCGATGCGGAATATCGAACAGCGAACGCGCCCGCTCGCATTTCAGACACGCTGCGTCCTGTGCGCCTTTTCCGGGTTCGGAATTGTCGGCAAACTGCCCGGTCGAAGTGTCGGACGAAGTATCAATCCATTTCGAGAAACGATAATTCGTCTGAAACGAAAAGCCTTTGGCAAAGCCTTTGCGAAGCTCGACGGTCGCGCCGTGATAAGTCGAGGTGACACCGTTAGTAACAAATAAAAGCGTCCCGAAATTCGGATTGATGCGGTCTTCCACGCCGTCGAGCAAATCTCCGGCGAAACGGTTCACATCGTCAATTCTCTCTAAATTTACGCCGATTGTGCCGTTGTAGCCGACTTCGGCAATCCAGCCTTTGAAGATTTCGCGCTGCACATTTAAAAAGAAACTTTCGCTGTATTGCGTTTTGATCGTCGGGTTGACGACAAATCCGGTCGGACGCGGCGCACGTTGTCCGGGCAGCGGATTGATGCCGCCGAATTGATTCAAACCGCGAGCGAATTCAGGATTAAACGGCACGGGAATTCCGTAGAGAATCTGCGTTCCGAAACCGAGACCCGGATTCGACGGGTTGGGCTGTGCGACGATTGAAACGGCATCCGGCGACAATGCTCTCGCACCGGCGATTGATTGTCCGTGATGCGGCTGAAAAGCCAGCGAAAATCCGGCGCGAATCGAAGATTTACCGTCGCCGAACGGATCGAACGCGATGCCGAGTCGCGGCGAAAAATTTGTCAGTTCCGGCTTGTAAAGCCGTTTGACGCGACCGATTGCGGCATTTGCAAGCTGTTCACGAAAAGTATTTCCCGCGCCCAGAATAATCGAGGAAAGCAAACCGTCTTTTTCCTTCGCATCGCCGAAATAATCCCAGCGCAGACCGAGATTAAAATTCAAACGCTGATTATATTTCCAGTCGTCCTGCGCGAAAAGTCCGGCTTCGTTGACTTTGAAATAGCGCGGAAAACCGACGGTTTTGCCGGTCGTCGGGTCAACCGTCAGAGTTTGGCGAAACGGCTGATCGTTGATAAAACCGAGCAGGCTCGTAAACGTATAATTCCCCGCCGATGCCGGACCGATTGCCAAACCTTTGTAGATTCTGCGTCCTTCGCCGCCGAAGCGAATCGTGTGATTGCCCGAAACGAGCGAAAAAGTATCGCGCAGTTCGTAAGTGCGAAGTTTGGTGCGCGAATTGAAAATATCGCCGAACGGCGCGGTAATTCCGGTAATCGTCACTTCGGGAACAACCGCGTCGTTGTTGCCGCGATTGGCGTTAATCAATCCGACGGAAAAGCGCAGATCGTTGACCGATTTGACGAGCGTGTGCGTATAGCCGACGTTCAAATTGCCGAATTTGCCGTCGAAAAATCCGCGTTCGCCGCGCACCGCTTTGCCGTTCGCCGTCGCCGACGAATTCGTGCCGCCCTGATCGCGCTGATATTCGGCAATCCAGCGACCGGAAAGTTTGTCGCGGTCGTTAAACGAATGGTCAATCCGCCCTAAATATTGATTCGACCGGATATAATCGCGCAGATTAATGTTCGCCGTCCCGGTTGCCGCCGCCACCAACAAGAAAGGACTTGTCAATGTGCAGGGATTTGCCGTTGTCACCTGCGAACAGAGCGATGTTTGATTTTGATAACCGCTGCCGACGATGCTCGGCGCGGGCGCGGCGTAATTTTTGAAAAGCTGCGCGGCGATTGAATTCGGGCGCGTCTGCAAAACGTAATTTCGCAGTTCGGGCGTTTCGACCTGAAACGAGAACGCGCGGGCGACGGCGTTTCTCGAACCTTCAAAGCTGCCGAAAAAGAAAGTTTTCTTTTTGATAATCGGTCCGCCGAAGCTGCCGCCGAATTGATTGAAAACCTGCGGGGCGCGTTCGGCGGCGAAAAAATTGCGGGCGTTCAGAGCGGCGTTGCGGTGGTAATCCCAAACCTGACCGCGAAAATCGTTCGTGCCGGATTTCGTCCGCATATTGATGACCGCACCGTTGCCGCGCCCGAATTCGGCGGAAAAATTATTCGTCTGCACCTGCACTTCTTCGATCACCTCGACGCTCGGCACAATCGAAGGCTCGCCCGTGTTGTTCGGATTGACGTTGAGCGCACCGTCCAGCACATAATTGTTGCCGCGATAGCGGTTGCCGTTGACGGTCACGACCGGCGAATTAGACAATTTGGTCGAATTTGCCGCGCCGGGAATCGCCGTCGCGCCCGCCGAAAGTTTGGTCAGCGCAAAAACATCGCGCTGCGGCAGAGGCAAATCAACGATTTCGCGCCGGGTCAGTGTATCGGAAATCCGCGCTTCGGGCGAGACGCTCAACTGCGCTTCGTCGCCGCCGATCTCGACAACCGTCTGAATCTCGCCGATTTCCAGCTTGATATTCAACTGCGAAGTCTGACCGACATTGAGTTTCAGATTTTTCAGCTCGTAGGTTTTAAAACCCGCGACGCGGACGAAAATCGTATAGCTGCCCGACGGCAGACTCGGAAACACAAAATCGCCGTTATTGTCGGTCGTTGTCGTGCTGATCTGCGCCGTCTGGTCGTTTTGGGCAACCACCGCCGAAGCGACGATTACATTTCCCGTGCCGTCGGTGACTGTGCCGCGCACCGAAGTTTCCGTAATCTGCGCGGAAATTGTCAGAATATTTAAAACGATGATGGACAAAATCAACAGCATTTTGCCGGTCGAAACCGTTACTTTTTTCATACAGCTATTATAAATCGGTTGTTTTTGGACGAGTGAACTTATTTTATATCAGAGAAACCGTTTGACTGCAATTTTTTACAACTCGATTGCCGCATCAGTCTTGATAATTCGCATATTTTCGATGACTTTGGCGCGGCAGGCGACGAGCATTTTTTCGCCCTTGCCGTCGTCAATCCAGACGCGGCAGTTCAGACAATCGCCGTTCCAGCAAAAATCGCCGCGTGAGATATTTTCAAGCGCGAGATACTGAAAACATCTGAGCAGCGTGTTGTTTTCGGGAACGAAATATTTTTCGCCGCCGATCTCGATCTCGACGAGCTTTTCAAACGGCTCGAAAATATCGGGCATTTCATTGTGATTCATAAATTACCAAAAGACTGGAACGCAAGCGGCTTCAAGACTGGAACGCAAGCGGCTCGCTTGCAATGAGCGAAGGCTTCCGCCGCTCAAACGAGGCTTAATAAATGCAATGTTTGGAGAAATTTACGCGCCTTTCGCGTTTGAAGCAAACGCTCATTGCAAGCGAGCCGCTTGCGTTCCAGTCGCGTTCCGATTAATCAGTCGAGATTCCCGGCGTTCGCCGCATTTTGAAGTTTTTCTTTTTCGCCGTAGATAAATTCCAAAAAAGCGCGAATCGGCGCGGATTTTGCGCTTTTGAGCGATACCATTGCGACCGTCCGCCGCAGATCGTGTTTGCCGATGCGAATCTGCGCCAGACTGCCTTTTTCAACTTCCTCGCGCACCGCCCACGATGGCAGCAGCGCGACACCAAGCCCGCGTTCGATCATCAATTTAACGAAATATGTGTCGTTTGATTCGAGCGCGGTTTCGGGTTCGATCTTGATTTTTTTGAAAAAATCGTCGGTTGCGCGGCGAATCGAAGCTCCGCGCTCGAATAAAATCCAGCGTTCCTTTGCCAAATCCTGCGCCGATATTTTAGCGCGTCCGGCGAAACGGTGTTTCTTTCCGACGATTAACAAAAGCTCGTCGTAAAACAGTTCCGTGACCTGCAAATTCGGCGAATAAACCGCGAGCGACGCGAAACCGACATCAGCCACGCCGTTCAAAATATCTTCGACCGTCTGCTCGGTCGAAACGGTCGTCCGAAACACGAGTTCGACGTTTTCGCGCGTGTCCATAAACTCTTCAAAAAGCGGCGCAAACAGATAAACCAGAGCCTGCGTCGCCGCCGCCACGCGCACCCGACCGGCGAGAGATTTTTCACGTCCGGCAACTTTTTCGCGCATTTCTTCAGCCGAATCGAGAATCTGCAAAGCATAGCCGAGCGCGGTTTTCCCTGCGTCGGTCAAAATCACGCCGCGCTTGCCGCGCACGAACAGAGGCACGCGCAATTCTTCTTCGAGAGCCTTAATCTGATGGCTGACCGCCGACTGCGTGAGGTTTAATTTCTCCGAAGCCTTCGTAAAATTAAGCGTTTCCGCAATCGCCGCAAATGTTCGCAAATGCCACAGTTCCATAAATTTTATCAGGACATTTTACCACAGACATTAATCATTTTAATCATACGGATGAAAAATTAGAGTTGGCAAACCCTCGAAAAATTCATCTATACTTATATCAGACAGCCGAAAAATGGCGGTCGAAATTTTATTTTTATTATTTACAAGCGAGGAATTATATCTATGTTTACATACAAATTAGACTACACCATCGAAAAAGTTTTACAACAGAAAATGACCACCGAACAGAGTTTTCTAAAAAATCTGACCGGCGAAACAATCGCCAAAGACGAGGCAAAATATCTCTGGGAACGCATTCAAGATCACAAATGGAACATCGGCGAACGCCTCCAACGCGATGTCGGTTTAAAAGTTGCGGCGATTGATTTTCTGGAAAATTTTTATGAACCGAAAAAAGAAAAATCAAAGAATTCGATGTTTTTCGGATGGAAGCCTAAATTCAGAAAAAGCATTTCTTTAAATGCCTGAAATTGGATTCAGATAGAAAAATTTGCAAAATCAGTTTTGAGCTAAAAACATTATTTACAGATTCAAAAAGGCACGGAAATTAATCTCCGCGCCTTTTTTGTTTGGTGTTTGTCTGCCGGTTGTTTTATCTTCCGATGAAGTTGAGATCGGTCAACTCCTGTGAAATCTGCACGACCTGCGGAGCAAAACTATAGCGTTTAGCAGTCACGGCAAAGACATATGTTTCGCCTGCATTCAGGTTTTTAACCTGATAATAGCCGAAACTGTTAGTTGTCGCATTGACCGTTTTACCGTCTTTCCCGGTTACTCTGACGACTGCACCACTAATGCCGCTGCCTTTGTTTGTCAGGACACGACCGCTGACCGGAGTTGCCGCCGCCGTCACGATTGCCGGCGCAGCACTGACTGCTTCGGCGATAAACCGGAACGGCAATAATGCTTGCTGCGCGAGAATGATATTAGACTTGCCAGCCAAAGTTTTTTGTCCGCCGAGAGCCGAGAACGGATTTCCCGCCTGCACCCCGAACAAAAAGTTGACCTGAATTTTGCCCCCGACCGGAATCGGATTGGCAAAAGTGACAGTTGCCGCCGAAGCCGAAGCGTTCAGTCCGCCGCCGTTTGTCTGTGTCGCGGGTTCTTCGAGCGTCAAGCCTTGAGCCATCACGCTGCACGGCACGGGATTTACGCCGCAAACCGAAGCATCATTGCTCGTGACCGTCACATTTGAAGCCGACAAGAGACGTAAATCAAGCGTCGTATTCGGTGCGGTCGAGAAATTAAATACGCGGAAACGCAGACGGGTTAGCGGTGAATTCGCCGTGTTTGTTACACTTCTGCGAACCTGAACCGTTCCGTTTGCCCCGTTTGTCACGGCTGTCAAATCCCGAACCTGATTTGGCGCGGCATCCAATGCAACCGTTTCGTCAATTAAATTAAGCCTGACTCTCGAATCGAAATTAATCGGCGAATCCAGATTCTGCGGACCTGCCGGACCGAGTTGCGGCGTAACGCCGAGTGCTTCAGTCGCGGGACTTGCAAAAACAAAATCCGATTCATTTACGTCGGTGTCGGCGCGGCGATGATATTTGGCGAACCGTTTTGATTGGTCGGCTGGACAATCGGCAGGGACGAAGTTCTGACCGGCGGTTTGCCTTTCGGCGCGGCAATCACGTTGAGCCACGGCAAAGCCGCCGCCGGGGAATACGATTCTCTCTCAGCGGCTTCTTTGACATTAATCGCGGTTGCCGATGAAATATTGCTGTCAACCGGCTTATAAATGCCGGGTTTGCCATTTTGTGCGCTGACTTTCGCCGACGGCAGCAAGCTGAAAAAAGCAGTTGATAACACTAAGCCAACTGTCACGAACAATGTCAATCTTTTTTGCGATTTTGTCATTTTTATCCTTTACATTAGAGCATTTTCGTCATTTAACGACGATAAAATGCCCGGAATTTTAGAGGGGAATTAGTTTTCTCTTTGAGAGTGCAAATCTTAACATAAACTTAAGATTCAAACCAATAAAAAATGTGCGGAAATTGAAATTTTATTAATTTATTTTGTCCGCGAACTCCGGCAAGACTAATTTTTATTCATTAGACATCTGTCCAAAATAATTATGCCTTGTTAAATTATTTGCATCTTCGATTATTTTGGAAAGATGTCTATTAGTTTGTTAAAACGAAATTCTTTCTAACGAACCGTTTTCGATTTGAAAATGTTCGTGGTTTATGTTAAAAATCGCTCAATTATGAATTATAAATTTGCCGTTTCTTGTCTGTTTTTTCTCTCCGCATTCCCTGTTTTCGCCCAGCAATCTCCTGATTTTACTCAATATCCGGCGGAAATACGGCAGACGAAACCGAAAAAGCCCGACTTTAAGACGAATCCGCAGACGAAAATCCATCAAAAAGCCATCAATAATTCAGTTAAAAAAGGTGTTAATTTTGCCGGGCATTACATCTTGACCGCTCTTGACTGCGGCGCACAATGCGTCGGTTATGCGATTACGGATGCCGAAACCGGAAAAATCTTTCTGCCTTCAAAACTTCAAAATCTGACGCTCGGCGCATCAAAATCCGCTTCGTTCGGCGAATATCGTACCGACAGCCGTCTGTTGATTTTAAACTCTGCCGCCGCGCCTGAAAAACGTCTTTTCGACGAATGGAACGGCGCAGAAATAAAAGAAATCGCCGCCGCCGCCGTCGCGGTCAAACCCGTCACGCCGCAGATTTTGCCGATCTTCAATTCAGCAGTCGCGCAGATTTCCGGTCGGACAAACGTGCCTGTTTTGCTGCCGTCGCTGATTCCCGACCCGAAATTTCTGCCGAAAATTCTGCCGCTCAACGAAGGCGCAACCGAACTGTCATTTTATTCGGCGGTCATCACCGCCAAAGATTCGGAATACGCTCTGTCCGTTGACACAACACCCGATTGCGCAGGCAGACCGAACTGCAATTACGGGCGCATTTCAGGCATCAAAAACTCCGCCGCCGCGCCGGTTTCGACCACCGCCATCGAATTTTCTCGAGCCGACGCGAAAACCGTCGCGCTCGCCGGCGGCATCAAAGGCTTTTACATTCCCGCGACCGACAACCCGCGAGCCGTCACCGGCACACGCCTTTTCTGGCTCGACGGGCAAGGCAACCAATACGCCGTCAGCCTCAAACGCGCCCCGCTCGAAGACATCACCGCGCTGGCAAATTCGCTGATCGAAAACGCTCCCGTTAAATGAAACGCCGGTAAGAATTTTGAAAACTAACGTCATCCATTTGCCATAAAAGAATTCGCGTCTTTTGAATCTCCTGCAAGCATCCGACTTCGATTTTTGCCTGTGATTTTTTCGTCGCAATATCTTTTTCAGACTTTTGCGAGTTTTAGTTCTTCGTTAATTCGTTACTGCAAAAAAGATTTGATTAATGATTGATACGGCACATTGCGTTTGTTGGCGACCACACGGATTTTGTCGAGCATTGATGAAGAAATCCTGATCGAAATGGTTCTCGTCGTCGGTTTCAGTTTCGGCAGAATCACGGATACAGCCGATTCCCAATCAACAAATTCGGTCGAATCGTTTTCCGTCCGAAAATCACGCTCTTCCGTTTCAGTTTTAAATTTTGGAATCTCTTTTAATTTTTTCGACATATTTTTTCGTTAATCTTTTGGCGGATTTAACCCAAAACTCGTCCAAACTTTTCTGGCATTGACGGCTTGGTCATAATTTAATCGCAAAGCGATAACGGTAGCGCGTCCGCAAGGTGTTTTGCCGATGATTTCGGTTTCGTCCCCGTTGAATTCAAAATGTTCTTTCCAAGTTTGAGTGCGCGGGTTAAAGAGCCGCGTTTCTTCTTTGGTTTGCGGGTCAATGGCGTGAGTTTTGGCGTGTTTGAAACCGTTGCAGTTTCGACACGCTGCCATAAGTTTTCTTTCGCATCAGTCCCGCCTTCGGAAACCGGGCAAATATGTTCGATTTCAAACAGCATCGTAACAATTTCTTGCGGAGTCAGACAATATCCACAGCGATTTCGCGCCGTTTGACGAATTTTATTTTTCAAATCATCGGAGATAACGCTCATTTCAAATCGGCGGGCGAATCAATCAAACCTCGCTTGACGGCTTCGGCGATGCCGTAGGCTTTACGAAGATTGGCACTGTTATAAATTTCGAGGTAAATTTCCTGTTCGTTTTCTTCAACCTTGCTGATCGTTCCGCTTTGAACTTTATCCGACAACTCGCTCATTCGTTCGGCTTGCTCTTTCGGAAGTTTTAATTTAGCCAATCCCGCAACGTCTTCATCAGACCAACCCGCAATTAACTTCTCGTAATCTGCCGTTTCCGCCGAAAAATCATCTTGCAGCCGGTCAGTAATGACTTCTTCCACGCGCCGATGCTTTTTCTCAGCCAACTTGCTGAAATTTCGATAGACATTTTCGGGTAAATTTAGAATTACTTCCATAATTCAGACTCTTATCAAACTCGAATAAATATTTTGTAATTAATGGCAATTCGTAATTGTTGGATGAGGCATTTTTGGTTCGATCATTAATTTTTTGCCTCTGAAGTTAAATCTCACATTGATTAATGTATCCAATTTCAAACCCAAATCTCGTTTATAAATTTCAATGTTCGTTACAAAATAGAGTTTCACCGATTTATAATCTTTATCCAATAAATCTTTGAAACGATCCTGCATAAAATCATTCAGACAAGTTTCAAATTTTGCTTTTAAGTTTTCAAATGTAAATCCTTTTGATGAATTTATATCTTTTAATTCAACGAGTGTAATTCCAAAACCTGTGTTTAAACAGCGACGGATAATCAGACAATCCAAAGAAGGAGGAGTTTGTTTTCCTAATTTCAGCGAATTATAAAAATCATCAACTTTGATGATGATATAGGAGTTTTCTAAAATATCAGGATGAAAGGTTACGCTGACATCATTCTCGCAACATTCTTCAACCAAAAAGTTTTTTAGAGTTTCGTGAGATTTTATATTTTCAATTATCATTGCGCTTCTTCAAGAATTCTCATCCTTTCTTCGTATAATTTTTCTGAAGTTTCTTGAAAGTTTTCATCATCAATACCTTCATCTGTTACTTTCATATCTAAATTAACCGTCGAACCATTTTTAGATTGGATTAGGTGGTAGATTGCAATATTCTTCGTATCAATTCCTTTCTCTAAAATTATATTGTTGAGTTCGTGAAACATATAATTACTGTGAGAAGTTATAAATATTTTGAGATTATGCTTTGTAAGTTTTGCGAATACTTTCATTAATTCAACCTGCACTTCTGGGTGCAGATGTGCTTCTGGTTCTTCTATGAAAAGAACGTCAAAGCCGCCTTTCCTTTTTGAATTTCCAAATATAAGTGAGAAGTCATCCTGTCCAGTAAATTTATGATTAATAATATGTTTCAGATATAAGACTAATGGAGTTAGTTCAGCAACCATCGAAGAGGCTTCCGAAAGATTTAGTTCTATATTTAATCCACTGGGTTTATAAGTTATATTTTTAGTCTTTTCATTAAAATCTACTTTACCTTTCAAAATGGTTTCTTCAAGATTATTGACGAAAGATTGAAATTCCTTATTGTCATATTTCCTGTCAATAGTTGATAAATCCAAAAAATAATCAGACAAAGGCTCAGATAAAGCAGGCAGTTCTATTTTTTTACTTTTTGTGAAAAATCTGTTCTGGGCTAATTCTGCAATAATTGGAGCAAAAGAATTTAAGGCTTGATATAAACCTGACCTTGAAGCTGGAAGAAAGTAGACTTCTTTCATTCCAGCGTTTAGTTCGTGATAAATTCCGTCTAATTGACTGTAAATAAATGCAAATACTTTAACAATTAATTCTTCTTCTGAATTTGCAACAATTGATTTATTTTCATTTATGAAAATTTCAAATTTCTTTTTTCCTTTATTCTTTTTAGTTAATTCTAAATTCTTATTTGAAAGCTCAATGTGGAAGTCAAGATTTTCAGAATTTTTAGAAAAGATTGTTATCTTTTTGCAAATTTCTGATTGTGGAATATTGATGATTATTTCAAAATTTTTATTATTATATCTATTCTTTAAGTTTTTAATCGAAGAAAATGTATTTAGAAGTGAGTTCTGAAATTCCTTTAGAACACTTTCCCTTAAATCTTTCGCAATACGTTCTACATAAAATTTAGTAATAGACTCTGAGTTAGTTAAATCGAAATCCTCAATTTCTAGGTATTTTAATAAGTCAGCATATTCAATTTCTTTGGTATCAACCATCGAAAAAATTCTCTGATTATACCCTGAATTCTTACCTTTTATACTCTTTAACAAACAGTAAATGCAATAAATCGCATAAGATTTTCCAATCGCATTTTTCCCGTAAACCAAGTGAAGATTTTTATCGAAATTTATATTTAGATATTCAATTGGTCCAAAATTTTTGAGTTCAATATTCATTGTAATCCTACCCATTCATAAACATATCACAAAGTATATAACACACGGATTAAAGTTAATTTTTGTCCTCTAATTACATCTGCTTCTTGTGAATCTCCTGCAAACTTCTGACTTCAATTTTCGCCTGTGATTTTTTCGTCACAATCGCCTTGTGATTCGTCTTCGTTATTTAATTCAAACTGTATTTTATCGGCTTCGATTAATTGTGCAAGTTCTTCTTCTTTTGGCAGATAAAGTCGGTATTTACTGGCGAAAAGTTTTTCGTTTTCGGCTAAGACTGAATATTTGACGATTGTTTCATCTTTGTCGGTGCAGAGAATGATGCCGATGGTCGGGTTGTCATCCGCGCTTTTTTTGAGGTCGTTATACATTCGCACATACATATCCATTTGCCCGATGGCGGCGTGTGTCAATTGTTCGGTTTTCAAATCTATCAGGACGAAACACTTGAGATAATAATTGTAAAACACCAAATCTATGAAAAAGTCCGAAGTGTCGGTGACGATATGCTGCTGCCGTGAGACGAATGCAAAACCTTTGCCGAGTTCCATCAAAAACTTTTGCAGATGATTAATTAAAGCCGTTTCGATGCGGTTTTCCGTCTGTTTGCTGTCGGTTGCCAAACCTAAAAACTCGAAAATATACGGGTCTTTGATGAAGTTCGGCGGAGTTTGTTCTTTGCTTTCAGTGTCTAAAATTCTGCCGACGTATTGTGTTTTGACGTTGCGCTGCAAGGTGCGCGTGTCCCAATTTCCTTCAATCGCGTGTTCGATGTATTGCAGACGCAGCGATTCATTTTCAAGTCGGCTGATGATTCGATAATGCGTCCAACTCAATTCGGAACGCACTGCGTTCCAAATTGGAAACGAACGATAAAACGCCCGCATATTGTTAAGATTACGCTCATCAAATCCCGCGCCGAATTCAAAAGTCAGTTGCGCGGAAAGATTTTTGAGCGTCGCTTTGCCGTATTCGGCTTTCGATTTTCCCTGCTGTTCATCTTCGACCACAATGCGCCCGATTTCCCAATACATATTCAGCAAAATCGCGTTGCTGCTTTTGAAAGCAAGTGAACGCGCCTTGAGAATCGCATCTCTGATTTCAGCAAACAAATTGTCGCTTTTTTCGATTTCCATTATTTTGAGAATTAACCATTGACGATTAACGATTTACTACCTGAATGAATCTCCTGCAAACTTCTGACTTCGATTTTCGCCTGTGATTTTTTCGTGGCAATTGCTTCGATTAAGGCTTCCGCGCCGGTCATTGTGGTGACGGTCGGGACGTTGAACTGCAAAGCCGATTTGCGGATTGATTGTTCGTCGTAGTGCGAGGTTTGACCGAGCGGCGTGTTGATGATGAGGCTGATTTCGCTTTGTTTGATGTAGTCGGCGATGTTCGGGCGACCTTCGTTGACTTTGAAGACGGTTTCGCATTGCAAGCCGACTTCGGTGAGGCGTTTGGCGGTGCCGTAAGTGGCGATTAGATCGAAGCCGAGATTATTTAACCTTCGGGCTAAAATGACGGCTTGACCTTTGTCGGAATCGTTGACGGAGATGAAGGCTTTGCCGGACATTGGCAGGACGATGCTCGCGCCTTCCATCGCTTTGCCGTAGGCTTCGCCGAAGGTGTCGCCCACGCCCATCACTTCGCCCGTCGAGTGCATTTCGGGTCCTAAGATTGGATCAACGCCGGCGAATTTTTTGAACGGGAAAACGGGCGATTTGACGAAGATTTTCGGGACGCTTAAATGGTCGGGCAAGTTGAAATCGGACAATTTTTTGTCGCCCGCCATAATCAATGAAGCGATTTTGGCGAGCGGAACGCCCGTTGCTTTGGCAACGAACGGAACGGTTCTTGATGCTCGCGGATTAACTTCGATAACGTAAACGCGGTCGTCTTTAATCGCTAATTGCAGGTTCATCAAGCCGACGACTTTTAAGGCTTTCGCTAAATTAATCGTGTAATGTTTGATGGTTTCGAGATGTTCGGCGGCGATTTTTTGCGCGGGCAAAACGCTGCTTGAATCGCCTGAATGAATGCCCGCTTCTTCGATGTGTTCCTGAATTCCGCAGATGACGACCGCCGATTCGTCGGCGAGCGCGTCAACGTCAATTTCGACGGCGCGTTCTAAGAATTTATCAATTAAAATCGGCTTTTCGGGCGAAGCGTCAACGGCTGAACGCATATAATCGTCGAGCGTCTGTTCATCATAAACAATCGCCATCGCGCGTCCGCCAAGCACGAACGACGGGCGCACGATGACGGGATAACCGAGTTTGTTGGCGATGACTTTCGCTTCTTCGGACGAAATCGCCGTGCCGTTTTCGGGCTGCGGAATTTTCAATTCTTGCAGTAATGCGCTGAACCTTTTGCGGTCTTCCGCCAAGCCGATTGAATCGCTCGACGTGCCGATAATCGGAACTCCGGCGTGGTGCAGACGGTCAGCCAAATTCAAAGGCGTTTGTCCGCCGAATTGGACGATCACGCCTTCCGGTTTCTCCGTTTCGACGATGTTCATCACGTCTTCAAAGGTGAGCGGCTCGAAATAAAGTCGGTCGGAAGTGTCGTAATCGGTCGAAACGGTTTCAGGGTTGCAGTTGACCATAATCGTTTCAAAATCGGCATCGCGCAAGGCAAATGAAGCGTGGCAGCAGCAGTAATCGAACTCAATTCCCTGTCCGATGCGATTCGGTCCCGAACCTAAAATCATAATTTTTCGGCGGTCGGTTGGCTCGGCTTCGCATTCTTCTTCGTAGGTCGAATAAAGATACGGCGTGTGCGATTCAAATTCCGCGCCGCAGGTGTCAACGCGCTTGTAAACGGGCGTAATGTTCAAATCTTTGCGCCGTTTTCGCACTTCCGTTTCGGTCGAATTCGTCAAATATGCGATGCGCCGATCCGACAGCGCGTATTCTTTCGCCGTGCGTAAAACTTCGCTCGGCACATCGTTCAGATTGCGCGTTTCGATGCGTTTTTGCAGCAGCATCACTTCCTGCAACTGCTCCAAAAACCACGGGTCAATCTTTGTCAAGCGATGAACTTCGGCAATCGAATAACCGTTTTGCAGAGCATAAGTCAGATACTGAAAACGATTGGAATTCGGACGCGCCAATTTTCTTTGTAAAACGTGATCGGGAATGCCTTCCAAACGCAAAGGTTTAACGGCTTCGAGGGAGCGCAAACCTTTAAATAACGATTCCTTAAACGTGCGTCCAATCGCCATCACTTCGCCGACCGATTTCATTTGCGTTCCGAGAACGTCTTCCGCGCCGGGAAATTTCTCGAACGCCCATTTCGGGATTTTCGTGACGACATAATCAATCGTCGGCTCAAAACTCGCCGGAGTCATTTTCGTAATATCGTTCGGAATTTCGTCCAAAGTGTAGCCGACCGCCAGTTTCGCCGCGATTTTCGCAATTGGAAAACCCGTCGCTTTACTTGCAAGCGCGGAAGAACGCGAGACACGCGGATTCATCTCGATAATACGCACATCACCGTTTTCAGGATTGACCGCAAACTGAATATTCGAGCCGCCCGTTTCCACGCCGACCTTGCGAATACAGGCGATTGACATATCGCGGAGCCGCTGATATTCGACATCGGTCAAAGTCTGCGCGGGCGCGACCGTGATCGAATCGCCCGTGTGAACGCCCATCGGATCGAAGTTTTCAATCGAACAAATGATGACGACGTTATCGTTAAGGTCGCGCATCACTTCGAGTTCGTATTCCTTCCAGCCGAGAATTGATTCTTCAATCAAAACCTGCGAAATCGGCGACGCGGAAATTCCGCCTTTGGCAATTTCTTCGTATTCTTCCGGGTTAAAAGCCACGCCGCCGCCGGTTCCGCCTAACGTGAAAGACGGTCGAATAATCGCCGGATAACCCGTTTCCTCGACGAGTTTTTGCGCCTCCGCCCAATTATGCGCGAATCCGCCCTTCGCCGACGGAATCCCGATTTCGTCCATCGCTTTTTTAAATAATTCGCGGTCTTCGCCAACCTTAATTGACTGAACATTCGCGCCGATCAGCTTCACGCCGAACTTTTCCAACACGCCTTTTTCAAATAATTCAACCGACAAATTAAGCGCAGTCTGCGCCCCAACCGTCGGCAAAAGCGCGTCGGGACGCTCCTTCTCGATAATCGCCGTCACCGTTTCCAAAGTCAGCGGCTCAATATAAGTTTTATCCGCAATCTCCGGGTCGGTCATAATCGTCGCCGGATTGGAATTGACGAGAATCACCTCGAAACCTTCGTCCTTGAGCGCACGGCAAGCCTGCGTTCCCGAATAGTCAAACTCGCAAGCCTGACCGATGACAATCGGACCTGAGCCGATGATTAAAATTTTGTGGATGTCTGTTCTTTTTGGCATTTTTGATAAATAAAAGTTTCAAAAATTATAACTGATTGGACGTTTCGGCGCGAAATTGGGAAAAAAGTAATTTTTTCAATATTTCTCGTAAGAAAACCTTGAAAAACGTCATATACAAATAGAAACATTTATTGTAGTAAAGTATCTTTACTCGAAACAAAAAGTATTTTTCTATTTTCTAACAGGAGACAACTAAATTTATGTCAGATAAAACCGGAAACACATGGACGATTATGATTTATATGGCGGGCGATAATAATTTGAGTGCAGATATGGCTTATGCCCTCGAACAAATCAGCGAGATTGTCAACGTCAAAGAAAACAGCGAGAAAATTAATTTAATGGTTTATTACGACAGTTGTGCCATCGGTGCGCCGACGCTCTATTGCGATTTTTCCGATCTCGCCAATCCGATCTACAAACCCGCATATCTTGTCGAAAAAGGCTTTGAATATAAAAAAAGACCTGATGGCGATCCTGAATCAGCCGCTCAAATAAATGAAAATTCGGCAACTATTTATTCGATATTGAATTTTGTAAATTGGTGCGTCAATGACACGAAAGATGTTGACGCAGATGTTGACAGTGATATTAACCTAGGCAGAAGAGCCGATAAATACGCCTTAATTTTTTCGGGACACAGTTCGGCATTTCAAAATATCAGTTTTCTCGTTGATGAAAGTTCCGATTATTATATGACAATTCCCAAAATGAGTTGGGCTTTAGAACAAATCACGCGCACCGAACAGTTCAAGGAAAATCCGCTTTTGCTCAAGCAGAATATTGATGTTTTGGGATTCGACAGTTGCGTGATGGGAATGCTCGAACTCGGTTACGAATTCAGCAAATACGCCAAAACGATGGTTGCCTCTGAGGGAAATATACCGAGTGCCGGATGGACTTACGGCAAAATTCTGACCGATTTGGTTTGTAAAAATGAAAATCTGGATGAAAAACAGGTTGCACAAAGATTCGTCACACGCTTTATTAATCGTCAAAATAAATACGCGATTGGCGGCGTTTCGGTTGATATGGCGGCGTGGAATTTGTCTGTTGTCGGCGAATTAGTTTCGGCAACCGACAATTTGGGGAAAAAACTAAATGAAATTCTGGATAATGAGGAAACCGAACAAACTATTTCTCTTAAAAAGATTCTGCTAAATTGTCATTGGAGTTGCCAGTCTTATTTGTTCGAGCAGAATGTTGATCTCAAAGACTTTTGTCAGATGCTGTATGCAGAAATTGCCGAATGCGATGCCGATGACAAAAACGGACTGCTCAAACTTTGCGAACTTGTCATCGAACAGATTGATAAATGTATCCTGATATGCGGTTTCAGCGGCGGCAGGTATCAATATTCGAACGGCATTTCGATCTACTTTCCGTGGACGGCACTTTCATATTACGGGTCGTTAAAAACTTATGAAAACTTAAATGCTTTTACGAAAACCGCAGACCGCGATGAACGTCGAAATCAGCCGGATGAATTTTATGAAAATAAACTTGATAATTGGAAGGCGTTTCTTGAAAACTTTCTGATAATTCAAACAATGCGTCCGGCAAGACCGGAATTTGTTTCGGACACCGCTGACATCGCCGGCAACGGTAATAATATTCTGGCAACCGTATATTATCCGGCTGAAAAAAACAGTCATTTAGCCAATGACAAAAGCGGTTTTTGGACTAATGATAAAAACAGCCACACCGCCAATGATAAAAATAATCATTTAGCTAATGACAAGAATAATCATTTAGCCAATGATAAAAACATTCATACGGCAAATGACAAGAATAATCTATTTGCTAACGATAAAAACAGCCATATTGCCAACGACAAAAACAATCATTTAGTCAACGATAGAAACAATCATCTGGCTAATGATAAAGGCTTGGCTCTTTTAATGTTGACGCAATTTAAGAATGTGGAAACGCCGTGGTATATTTCGGGTTTTACCAAAGATATTGAAAAGGACAAGAAATATGAAAAAGAGATTGAAGTTCCGCAAAACGGTTAATGTTATCGCGGCTTTGTTTGTTTTTTTTATTTGCCTGAGCATTGCGGGCATTGAAAAAATTTCGGCGGCTGAAAATTCTTTTGACAATGCTTTGGCTAAGGAAAGCGAAGCCAAAAAACTCGGCAGGAACTGGAGCGGCGAAAGTTATAACCGCTCCGTCCGGCTTTTTCTCGAAGCCGCGCAGGAATTGTCTCAGCTTCGTGAATATACCGATTCGTCCGAATGTTTGCGCCGTGCGGGACGAATGTTTTATCTGCTCGGCGACATTAAAAACTCGAAACTCCAGTATTTCAAAGCCATCGAAATTGATGAAAAAGCACGAAATCCGGCGGGAAAAGCCAAATCCGAAGGAATGCTTGCGCTGATTTTTTTAGACGAAGGCGACAACGATCAAAGCGAAAAATTTTATAAAAAGGCAATCGAATCCAGCAAAAACACGAATGACTTTGCCGCGCTCGCCACCGCACATTTGAGCGAAGCCGAATACGGTTATTATCATCTCGACAGCGAAGCGACCGTCAAACTTTATGAAGAAACGCTAAAACTCGGCGAACAATCCGGCGACGATGAACTGCTCGCTCAAATCCTTTTGAATTTGAGTTACGCATATTGTAAGGACGGCAATCCGGTTGCAGGTTTGAAAACAGCCCGCAGTTCGCTTAAAAAATGGAAGGAAATCGGCGATGTCAGAGGACAGGCAATTAGCTACACGGCAATGGGTTTGGCATATAAAATGTTAGACCGCGAACAAACTGCGCTGACCGCTTATAATACTGCCGAATCGCTGTTTCCAACCGATATTGATCTGATCGAGCATGCCCGTTTATTGACCGGCTTTTCTTCGATTTACAGTAATTATAATGATTTTGTTCCGGCTAAAAACTTTCTTCAACGCTCATACGATTTGTTTCGGCAGGCTGAATATCCGATGGGACAACTTTCCGTGTTGCCTTTTCTGATTAAATTCAACTATCTGACAGACAATCCCGAAACAGCGGAAAAATATCGCGGCGAAGTAAATTTATTGTCGCAAAAACTCAAAAATGAAATATTTTCGGCTTATACTTCGGAGATTTCCGGTAACGAAAAACTTCTCAAAGGTTCGACAGGTGAAGCTCTCGCAGATTATTCGCAAGCCCTGAAAATCTTTCAAAAATACAAGAACAAAAAAGGAATCGCACTCTTATCACAGCGGCTCGGCGAAGCATTTTCAAAAAGCGGCGAAAATCTAAAGGCGATAGAAAACCTCAATTCGGCTCTGCAAATAAACCGCGAAATCAAAGATAAATTTGCCGAAGCTGAAACGCTTTATCAACTCGCTAAAGTTGACGCGTCAAGCGGCGATGATAAAAACTCTTTGAACTCAATCGAAAATTCGATTCTGCTGACGGAAAATCTCAATTCGGACATTCTCAACACGAAACTCAAAACAACCTATTTTTCTTCCGTCTTCGACCGCTATGAAATTTACATCAATCGCCTGATGAAAAATCACCGCGAACAATCGGCAGAGGAATTCGCAGTTCGGGCTTTGCAGGCTTCCGAAAAATCGAGAGCGCGTTCGCTGCTTGAAACTTTACAACTTGCCGATGCCGCCGTGACAAAGGACGCTTTGCCAGAAACCATCGCCAATGCCAATGAAATCCGTGCTTTGCTGAATGCGAAAACCGATAATTTAACGAACCTTTTAGGCGGCGGCGGCGAAAAAAGTGAGATTACCAAACTGGATGGTGAGATCGACGATCTGCAAAATCAACTGGAAGTTATCAAAACCGATCTCAAACAAAAAAGTCCGGTTTACTCGGCAATCAAAATCCCTGCACCGTTTGATGTCGCCGAATTTCAGCATAATATGTTGGACGATAATTCTTTGCTGCTCGAATTCTCACTCGGCAATGACGAGAGTTATTTATGGCTTGTCGGGAAAAATGAATTTAGTTCGTATGTGTTGCCTCCGCGCGAAAAGATCGAAAAATCCGTTGAGACTTTGCGCGGACTGCTTGCTTCAAATGAAACAAGACCGAATGAAACAGTTGAAGAATATCAAACGCGAATTGCCACCGCTGAAGCTGCATATTGGACGGAAGCGAGAGATTTAAGCAAACGGTTGCTCGGACAAATTGGCGGTAAAATAAGCGGTAAAAGATTGATTATCGTGGCTGACGGCAAGCTGCATTATTTACCGTTTGCCGCGCTTCCGTTGCCCGATTTCACAACGGACGAACCGATTTTATTGACCAACGAAACGATCTACGAACCTTCGGCGCAAACATTGGAAATCCTAGCCAAAAGCCGAAATCAATATTTGAACGCGAAAAAAAATCTGCTGATCTTTTCCGATCCGGTTTTTACCGGCGACGATGCGCGTTTTGCCGACGGAAATAAACCTGTCGAAAATGCGAATGCGGCAGCGCAAACCGATAAGTTTAGATTTGTCGAATCGTTAAATAATCTGCCGCGTTTGGCGGCTTCAAAGGACGAAAGCGAAACGATTACGAATATCGTCGGCGCGTCCGAAGCCGATAATTACGCGGGTTTTGCGGCGACGCGCGAAAATCTTTTGAACGTCAAAGCTGAAAATTATAAGATTCTTCACTTTGCGACGCACGGTTTGACGGACGAAAAACGTCCCGAACTTTCCGGCATCGTGCTTTCGCGGTTTGATGAAAAAGGCGTGAAACTTGATGAGTTTTTTCGCATTCAGGACATTTACGGTTTGAATCTGAATGCCGATCTGGTCGTTTTGAGCGCGTGCGAAACGGGCATCGGCAAGGAAGTTAAAGGTGAAGGTTTGATAAGTCTGAACAACGCTTTTCTACAAACGGGCGCGAAATCGGTGATGGCGAGTTTGTGGAAGGTCGAGGACGGCGCGACGCTCGAATTGATGAAGAATTTCTACGGCGCGATGGCGAATGAAAATCTCACGCCGTCGCAGGCTTTGCGTTCGGCGCAAATCAAGCTGCGCGAAAATCCGCAATATAGTTCACCGTTTTACTGGGCGGCGTTCACCGTTCAGGGCGATTTTCAAAACGTCCCGCACATTTCCGACAAAAAATTCGGGCTAACCAATTTATTGCTGTTCGCGCTGATAGTTCCGGGTTTATATCTCATTCGTCGTTTTTGGATTAAAAACCGCCGATGAAGCAATTTTCCAAACGATGTTATATTCACCTATTGCCGGAGGATTATTTTTAGTAAGTCGCGGCAAACAAAAAGAAGCTGCCTTTTCAGACAGCTTCTTTTCTTAATTAGCACTTTCGCTTAATACGCATCATTGTCATTGCGGTAATCATCATCATTACTCATATTGGTGATGTTTGCCGTTGTGCCGTCGAATTTCGTAATGTTAATACTGAACGGCTCATTGTAGCTTCTTGCGCGGTCGCGGAGACAGCTCAGAGCAATTTGTTCGCCCAACAGAATTGACCAGTAACTCGAACTGCGGAAATGAATTCCGGCGAGAATTCCGTGACCGAACGTGATATTAAAACAAAGTTTGTTCAGTTCTCCGTTGATGTCTATGGTATTTCTGTCCGCACCCGTGTAGGTGTTCAGTGAAAGTCCGTTGGAACTCGGTTGAACCACATCGCGTCCGGCGGCTTGGAGCAGCGGACGAAGTTTCTGTGCGCCGTTAAAGAAGAATTTCAGAATCGTCGTACACGCCCCGCCAACCGTGCCGTGTCCGGTCGGGTAACACGGATGCGTCGGCGAACCTTCGGGGAAAGCCTGCGGCAATAAATAACTGCCGGTTGACGCGAAAGTTTGGGCAAGTGCCGCTGAATTCAAAACGCTGGGATGCAGTTCGGCGGCGGCTTGCGGCATCGGACTGGCGTTTGTTTTTCTGGCGTGAACCAATGCCCCGTATTCTTCCGGTCGCATCCGCAAATCTTTAATCCACTTGTGAAACCAAGCACCTTTGAGCGCACGGGTCGCCATTTCCGCCAGCGTTCCGGCAGCATCAGGACCGCCGAAGGTCGCAAAAGCCTTTTGGGTCGTCGAACCGATATAAGGATTTCCCGGATTTGGTCCCGCGCCAAGTCCCGCCAAAACGAGAAAAGCGGTGAAATAGCCTTGATAAAGAACATCAACTCTGGTGTATGCACAAAGGTCTCGACCGCTTCGCAGATACCGCAATGTCGGGTCAAAGGCGACGGTGCGCCCGGAGTCGCCGCCGTTTTGAACCAATTGATATTCACTCGGCGTAGTCATATAGTTGCTGCCGCCGCCGCCGACCGGCAAGAAAGTTTGGTATTGCTGACTAAGCGGCTGTGCGCCATATGATGTCGGCTGAACCATAAATTGCGAAATATACGGTCCCACGACGTTACCGTCGTTTGTCGCAATTCGTCCGCGAAACAGATTTTGCCGTGTCACCGGATATGGAAATTGATTGTTTGCCGAACTTTGCAGAAACGGCAAATTGTTCATATCCGTCACAGCCTGACCGACCAGTGCATTTGTCGAATATTCCGCGAACGGCACATCCGACAGCAGAGATGCCCAGTAATGTTCGACCTGTTCGGCGGCAGTTTGTGAACTGCGGGTCGTCGGTGCTGCCGGAATAACGGTCGCGTGCGAATCAAGACCTTCCAAGTCAAACGCCAGCGCAACCTGCGGTCCGTTAAATCTCGAATTAGGACCGCCGCCCGGAGTTCCGACGAGAATATTGGCAAAATCCGCCGGATCGCCGGTTTCAAATGCGTGAATCAAACTCAGTTCAGCCGCCGGATTCGGAATACCGAGCGCGTTATGAACCAAACCTTTACTGTAGAGTCCGCTAAAATCGCTGTATCGCGCTTTGTCGCCGTTGTCCGCCTGCACTCCGACATCAATCCTTTCGGATCGCGCCGTTCGCCGTCGGTATTTGAAACTCATAGACGAACGACTAGTCGAGTTATAGCCCGCGACCGATGCCTGTGCGACCGAATCAATGCCGCCGAAAAACGGTTTGATACCGACCGTGCCGACGACCGCTGCGGCAATTCCGGCTTTTGATAAATGTCCTAAAAAAGCTCGTCTGTTCGGCTTTTTAGTTTCTGCATTACTTTCTCTTAGCTGCTTATTTTGTTCATTATTTTGTTCTTTATGCATAATTTTTGCTCCGTTGTCAGAAATGTTTTGGGGGGATTGCTAATGAATGCGTGGCGCATTCGGGCAACTTCCAATAAACAATTTATTGAATAAATCTCTCTTTCTTGATTGGGTTTGTATTCCCGATAATATTAGGTTTATCGGAAAGAAAGATGGACAGGTAATTATCTAAAGAAATCAAACTGCAATTTCGGGGATAATCAAATAGATGAAATCCGATTATTTCTTAAGAAACACTTCTTTAAGAAGAAAGAAAAACGAGTAGAAAGCGGGTTTCTATTTATCTTTCTCAGACAAAAATCAATAAACCTTCGATACTACACAGGGGATAATTGAATTTGTTAAGTCAACCTTATTTTTCTAAACAAAAGTTCTACACTTTTATTTAAAAAATGCCGGTTAAAATACGAATTTTTATTACAATATCGGTAAACGCGATCATCTTACTTCAAGGCAAATACAATTGCAAGTTCGGACTCTGCCAAACCGTTTTTATTTTTGTGATTTTTTATTTGAGGATATTAGACATCTTTCATCAACAAACGAGAGTTCACTTCAAAGTTACACAATCCGCCAGCCGGATTAATGACAATCCGAACCTCAACCGCGATTGCGGTATTTTCTACGACGAGTTAGCACAAAAAAACTCAGTTACGTTTACAACTACGGCTTCCAGAAGTGCCAATCACCGATTATCCATTTCTACACTTTGGTTAATTGTCCATACTCCTGCGCCTGTTGTCGGATAAAGCGGTCGAGTTGGAATTGGTGCAAAGCATTTCGCATACTCAGGTGAAAAACATCTTAAAAAATGAGTCTGAACAACGCTTTTTTGCATTCGGGCGCGAAAACCGTGGTGTCGAGTTTGTGGAAGGTTGACGACGAAGCGACGCGTGAATTGATGAAAAACTTTTACCGCGAAATGGCGAAGGGCGATGTTCCGACGGCGGAAGCATTGCGCCGGGCGCAGATCAAACTGCGCGAAAATCCGCAGTATCAGTCGCCGTTTTACCGGGCGGCGTTGACCGCGCAGGGCGATTATCAAATATGCGCCGAAAATCTCCGGCGGCAGTCGTTCGAGGCTCTACGGTTTGCTGATAATTCCTTTCGCGCTCGGCGTAATTTACGTTTTTCGGAGGCGTTTATTCAACCGCAAAATTGTAGGCAAAAGTTGATTCGGCGGCAGTTTGTCTGGCGGCTTTGATTTGATATTCGCCTTTGACAAGCGGCGCGGCTGGAAGATAAAAACGCAGTTCCTGACCGCTGCCGTTGTTGTAAAAACGCAGATTATTTTGCGTAAAAAGAATTTTTTGATCGCGCACGAGTTCAATCTTAAAAGCGTCCGTCGTCTGCGGCGCAAACGGCAGAGCGAGTCTGAATAAAACCTTATCCGTAAGTTTTGCCGAAGATACTTTATTGACCGTTCCGTTCACATCACGCAGATTTCCGCCGTTTAAACTGACGGAATAGTCATTTTTCAATCGCGCCGGATCGCCCAAATCGGCTTGATTAACGGCGGCAAATTCTTTCTCCTGCGCCGTTTGCCCGTTCGCCGTCAGATAATAAACGGTAAAAATGCCGACAACCGCCAACGCCAACGCCGCTAATGCTATTGACGGGCGCATATTCATCGAAAAAAAGTTCTTAACTTTGACAAGCAGACTTTCCGTTCGAGGTTCGCAAACTTCTGTTTCGAGCAACGCCAATGTCCGCGCCGCGTGAGTCTTGATGAGCGCGATTTGTCCGAGATGACGGCGGCGTTCGGGCGAAACGAGAAAGTTTTTTTCAAACATTTCGACTTCCGAAGCCGTCAATTTCCGCTCCAGAAAATCTTCCGTCAATTCGCTTTCCGCCCATTGTAAATCATCTTCCGAAACGTCGTTGGCGATCACGTCCAAATCAATTCTTTCGAGTTCGGACGCAGCAAGATCGCCCAACAAATACCGTTTCAACTCCTTAATTTCCATTTTACCGCTCCCCCTGCAACAAATCCTCTCCAATCAGTAATGCGTAAAACCGTGTGTTTCTTACAAACTTTTTTTCTCCAGACATTTTTCGATGCAGTCGCGCAGCACGCTTCGCAGACGGAAAACCTTGGTGTGAAGCGCGGGCATTTTCAAATTCAGCGTTCTCGCCAAACCCTCGCGCACCTGATTTTTTTCGTCCTTTTCCTTACAGTAATAGTCAACGACCAAACGATTATCTTCGGTCGAAAGTTTCGAGAGACAGTCTTCGAGACAGAGATGTTCGACCTCTGCCGCATCATTCTTTGACCAAAAACTCTGAGGTTTCGGAAAATTTTCCGTGTCGAGTGAAATCTCGCGGGTTTGCACGCTTCGCAGATATTCGAGAAAGACTTTCGAGGCAAACCCGTAGAAATAGGTGACCGCTTTGACGTTTTTTGATGTATCGAACGAAGGAATTCTGACTGCCACGCGATTGATCGTGTCATCGGCAAGCATCTGCGGATCGAGACACCCGCGAAAGCGAAAAAATTTAATCAATCCGAGCCTGATTTTTTCATACAAAACCCCCGCCTCATCACGGTCGGCGGACAGCCAGCCAAGCAAAACGTCAAAATCCTGTTGGGTCAGGTTCTTATCTTTCTTCATTGATCGGGGAATTACGGTCGAAAAACTTAGTGAATTGATACCACAAATAAACGCCGATTGACAACCTTATTTGAAAATAGTTGAGTTAAAATTTATTTTTTTATTTTTTCTGTAAGAAAACCCTCTCAAAAGTCATAACTATCGAATGTTGTAATTTTTTTGAGATTTTGCCTCCCGCAACCCGATTCGCCCCTCGTTGACCTTACAAAAATTCCCGATCACCTTCACCTCCGAGCGGCGGAAGTTTTATAAAACTTCCGCTTCTTCCATTTTTTTTTGTCAGAAACCGGCGCAAAAAGTCATTACATATTGAAAGAGAAATTTTGACGTATTTGCAGCCTTCCAATTTTTTAAAGTTAGTTTCAAAAGAGCATAAAGTTTTGGTCTGCACATTCATTAAAATCCAAATAACTTTTCTTTTTCTAATAAACATTTTATTGAGGAGTAAGATGTCGGTGTAAGACGACGTTTAGCTGACATAAATTGTCCTATTACTTAATTCAATGGTCTTGCAGATTGCGTCAATCGCTTTGTCGGTCGCGTGAGATGACCAATCGTTTGTGCAAAACGCGCTGTCGGTCGCGTCAATTGATTTATCGGTTGCATAAAATGACTTGTCGGTTACATAAAATGCTCTGACGAGAGCGTGAGACGACTTGTCGAGAGCGTGAGACGACTTGTCGAGAGCGTGAGATGACTTGTCGAGAGCGTGAGATGACTTGTCGGGAACTTGAAATCACTTGTCGGGAACTTGAGATAGGTTGACGAGAGATCGGGATATTGCGGTGATTGGTCGGGGCGGGTTGTCGGAAGCTAAAAATGGATTGCTTAAACTCGAAATGAATTATTAGAGAGGAAAAATTCTTATGAATGATTTGGAAAGGAATTATTACAACACATTTGTCAGCGTGCGCGATTTCGGCTTGGAGAACGCGGCGGATTTTCCGGTCGGGTCGGTTGGTGCGGAGAGTTTTGCGGTCGTCGGCGCGGCGGCGGGCGCGATGGAAGCGGCTGGCGCGGCGCAGAGTTCGGGTGTCAGCCGGCAGACGGCGACGGCGAAATCGCTGGCGTTGGCGGCGTTGCGCGAAGATTTGCGGGCGATCAGCCGGACGGCGCGTTCGCTCGCGGTTGATGATGCAGGAATCGGCGATTTATTTAAGATGCCTGCGGGCGGCGGCACACAAAATCTGCTTGCCGCCGCGCGTTCGTTTCTGACTAATGCCGCGCCGCTCGAAGCGAAGTTTATCGCGTTTGAAATGCCCGCCGATTTTCTTTCAGACTTGAAAACCGACATCGAAACCTTCGAGCAATCCGTCACCGATAAAGGCAATGCGACGGGCGAAAAGGTTTCCGCGACCGCTTCGATTGGCGAGGCGGTGGACAAAGGTTTGTCGGGACTGCGCCGTCTGCGGGCGATCATCCCCAACAAATACCGCGATAACCCGTCAAAGCTCGCGGCGTGGGCAAGTGCCGGTCACGTTGCGCGGACTGCGGGGAAAAAACCGACGGTTCTCCCGGACACCGGGAAAAAAGTTTAATGACCGGCGAAGCCGGCACATCCCCGGCGCGTTTAGTGCCGGGTTGAAAAAGTTTGGATGATGATTAGGCATTGTCCAATTAGTTGAACCGCACGGCTGAATTTTTGATTATCTCTCTTATTTCAGCCGTGTGATTCATCACCCTAAACTAATCAATCAAGAGGTAAATTATGAGTCAGGAAAAAACAACAAAAACAAATAAAAATGATGAGAACTTAAAAAATCTCGAAAAAATCGCGGCTGAACTCGATCAGGCGCACGGCGGCAAAGCGGCGGCGAGCGTCAATCCCTGCGCCGAATACAACAAGATCAAACCGATCCTGCAAAAGGCTCTGCCTTTTATTCGTTTTATCCCGAAATTCGGCAAACAGGTCGCCGATGCCATCGAACTTTTGATGGGCATCGCCGACACTTTCTGTCCGAAGCCTTAAAAAAAATCGTATTGTCAGAACCGCCTGCGGTAGCGGGCGGTTCTGACGATACGCACACCGGAGAAAAATTATGCCGAACGAAATAAAAAATTTAGCTGAAATGGATACCGATGACTTGTTTAAAGAACTCGGAATAAAAAAAAGATTTGCCGAAATGTCGCTGATGCGGGGCGGTCAGCTCAACGTCAATGCGGACGCGGTCGGTAATTTCAAATTCGACGCGGACGTGCTGAGTCTGGGTATCGTCGCCGACAGCGTTGCCAAACTGAAACAGATCGGGAAGGATTTTTTCAAGGAACTGAGCAAAGGCGCGTTCGGTGTCGTCTGCGGCACGGCGGACGGCAGCGACGCGCTCAAAAAAGTTGTCGGTCAGGGCAGGGACGTGATTATCACCGCGCTGACCGCGCTGCTCGTCGCACATTTGGCAATCGCCGCCGCCGTCGCCGCGATTGTCGCCGCGATTGTCGTCAAACTATTTTTCGACGCGGGCGGCAAAGTCCTGTGCAACGAATGGAAAACGAGTCTGCCGGCGGCGGCGTGAGCGTTTTAGACGGGCGCAGATCGAGCGGTTTCAGATCAAGGGCAGTGTTCAAATACTTAAAAAGGAGAAATTTAACAATGTCAGAGAAAATAACTCAGGATATGAAGGCAAGCGGAGTCGCGCAGGTTTTGGTTTATCTGAAACCGACTGCTCATAATTCGGCATCTTCGGTGAGATCGAGCATCGAAGGGCATTTCACCAAATCACAATACAGCGTCGCCAGTTCGATTGCCGAAGCGAGCAGCGATTTTACCGAGGCAAACGTGCAGAAGATGCGTTATTACCCGAACCTGGGAATCGCGCTCGGCACGGTTGACCGCGCCGGTTTGTCGGCTTTGCGGGCGGATCAAACGAACGTCGAACAAGTCGTCGGTTGCCCGCAGTTAAAATTTATCCGACCGAGAGAAGTCGCTCCCGCCAAGATGTCAGCAGGCGTAACGTGGGGCATCGAAGCTCTCGGCGTGAAGGATTTGTGGGCGCAGGGTTTGACCGGCAAAGACGTGCTGGTCGGACATCTCGATACGGGCATTGACGGCGATCACCCGACACTCAGAGACGCGATATTCGATTTCACCGAATTCGATTTTTTGGGCAAAGAAATCACGCCGAAACCGAAACCGCACGACAGCGACGAACACGGCACACATACGGCGGCAACGATTGCCGGACGCGCCGTCGGCGGCAAATCGGTCGGCGTTGCGCCGCAGGCAAAACTGGCAAGCGCACTCGTCATCGAAGGCGGCGACGCGGTTGCCAGGGTGATCGGCGGGATGAATTGGTCGGTCGGCAGAGGCATCAAGGTTTTAAGTATGTCGCTCGGATTTCCGGGTTGGTGGGTTGATTTTCTCGGTCTGACGCGAATTCTCCGCGCTCGCGGCGTGCTGCCGGTTTTCGCCGTCGGTAACGATTTTGCCGGCACGAGCCGTTCACCCGGTAACTACTGGCAGTCATTATCGGTCGGAGCCTGCAATGAAAAACTGGAAGTTTCCGAGTTTTCTTCGAGCCAGCTTTTCAAACGCAAGCGTGATTCGATAGTTCCCGATCTGGTCGCTCCCGGCGAAGGCGTAATTTCCGCCAAACCCGGCGGCGATTACCAAATGATGAGCGGCACTTCGATGGCGACTCCGCATATTGCCGGTTTAGCCGCGCTGCTCTGGGAAGCAAAACCGAACGCGACCGTCAATCAAATCGAAAAGGCGATCTTCGGTTCGTGCCGGCTTTCGTCAGGGATGTCGCAGATGCGTGCCAATCGCGGTTTCCCGCACGCGGCGACGGCTCTGAAATTGCTATAAGCTGCGGAATTTGGTAAGTTGAAGTTATTATGACGGCGAACAAAAAAACGAAAACCGATCCTGAATTGATTAAACAAATTGATTCGGTCAAAGCCGATAACGAGCAGATTCAAGCGGTCTTTTCGCTCGATCTGCCGTTGAAAAAACTGCTCGATCCGAAACAGGTCGAAGATACGACACACCGGGTTTTGCAACGCGCCCAGGAAAGAGCGGGTTCGCAAGCCGAAGATGTCAATATCTTTGAAAATTTGGGTTCGTTTTCAGTTTCGGCTGACGCTTCCGTGATACGCCAGATCATTGATGATCCTGATATTAAAACTGCTGTGGCTAATCGTCAAACGAAAAAAACCACGCAGAAATAATCGAATGGATTAACGGCTTAACGTCCGCCGTCACATAACTTCCACGCCTTCCGCATTCTACCCGGAACAATTTCAGGCAATTTTTGCCGCGCCGAACGTCCAACGGCAAAGAGCATTGCGCTTTCAATAGCCGTGTGCGATTCCCTGCGTTTTCAACGGGCTGAACAAAGTCTTTTGAAATGCGGAGGCGACAACCCGTTTTACCTATTTTCCACTAATTTTCATTTGGAGGTTTTAAATAATGGCAATCAATTTCAGTTTTTCGCAAAGCGGAATCTCGCATTTCGCGCAGGTCATCGGCGGCAGTTCGCCGAAGTTTCTGGTTGGCAAAGAAACCGTTTATGAACAGACTCTGCACGGTTTATTTAATCTGTCCGTGCCGGACGGCATCGCTTATAAACCCGATGATTACACGGGCGAATACGGTTTTTGGGCTTATTTTCTCGCGCCGACGGCGAAAGCCGAGAGCGGTAATTCGTTTGTCTGTCTGAACACCTACGACCGTGCGCGGTTCACGTTCAGTTTTATGCAATACGCGGCGCACGTTCCGAACGGCGATTTCGTCAAGTTTTTCAAAGAACTGCTCGCGCTGCCCGCCGCCAAAGATTATTTTCCGAAACTCGCCCTCAAAGACAAACGCATTTGCTACCGCGAAGCGAGCGGAACGCTGACGCAGCTCGAAGACGATCAAACGACCGTCAAATTGATGAACTATCTGAACCCGACGCTCGATCAAATCGAAAATCAGGAACTGATCTGCGCCGCGCGGCTCGTTCATTGGGCGACAAACGACGCGAAACACCGCAAATTACAGGTCAAAGTAGCGGTCGAACATTTCCGCGAGAATATGAAGCATTACGCCGACAGCTATAATCTCGACGGTTATCCGGCGAATATCTGCCAGATTATCTGCGACATCAGGCATCAGGGCAGAGCGAAAAGCCAGCATATCATCAACGCGCTCGACACCAACGGCAACCTCGATCTCGCTTATCATCGCCTGCTCCAACTCGGACAGCCGCTGTATGCTTCGCGGATCAGCACCGTGCGCGGTGTCATCAAGTCGCTGACCGATGCCGGGAAATTCGGCAAAAAATACAAACATTCAACCGGCGAATTTGTCTAACGCGACACTTTCCCAATCGGACTTCCGTCGGTGCTGCAAAGTCTTCTGCGCCGGACGGTTCGGCACACGAAGCGCGAATAAAAACGGCTTCAACTTAACAAATAAAAGGAGAAGTATGAATTATCCCAAACATATTATTCAGAAAAAAGAACCCGACAAAACATTGGTCGAAGCGATTCAAACGCAGCTCGGCAAACGCGGCATTACCGGCGTTGACGTGGACGGCGATTACGGCGACCAGACGGCAGGCGGCGTAAAATTGTTCCAGACGCTCAACCGCGACAATCATAATCGCCCGTTAGAAGCGGACGGCATCATCGGACCGCTGACGTGGGAAAGTTTATTCAAGATGACTTTTCCGCCGATCTCAACACCCGACAGCGATCTGCTGCGCGAGGCTTTATCGTTCGCGCAGTCGCAGGTCGGCGTGATGGAAAAACCGCCCGGATCGAACAAAGGCGCGGAAGTTCAAAAATATCAGGCGAGCGTCGGCATTTCACCCGGTGATGCGTGGTGTTGTGCATTCGTCTATTTTTGTTTTAACGAAGCGGCAGCCAAACTCGGCATCGCAAATCCGCTCGCTAAAACCGGCGGCTGTCTCGATCATTGGAACAAATCGAAGGCGAAAAAAATCTCCGCCAAAGACGCGCGTAACGATCCGACTCTGCTCAAGCCCGGTTATATTTTCATCATTGACCACGGACACGGACACGGACACACGGGCATCATCAAACGCATCGAAGGCGGCAGATTAATCACGCTCGAAGGCAATTCAAACCCGACCGGCAGCAGCGAAGGCATCGGCGTGTTCGAACTCGACACGCGCAAAGTCTGGCAGGAAAGCCTCAAAGGTTATCTCGATTATTCTTAAATTACCGCTGACTGATCTGCGATGCGTTAATTTAGTTTTGTCAGAACCGCCCGCTACCGCAGGCGGTTCCGACTACACACAAAATTCTTGTCCGGCACCCGATATTCTATTAACAAAACCCGACAAAGATCGGTTCGGGTTTGATCTCGATGCGAAATGTTTGCTCGACCTTGGTTTGAATTTCATTTTTTAATTCGATGATCTCACGCGCCGTGCCGCCGCCGCGATTGATGAGCGCGAGCGTGTGCCGGGCGGAAAGTCCGACGTTGCCTTTAATGAAACCTTTGCAAAAACCGCTCTGTTCGACGAGCCACGCGGCGGGAATTTTAACGGAGTTTTCGTCCGCCGGGAATGACGGGATTTTATTGCCGAATCTTGCCGAAACTTCGTCGAACATAGTTTTGGAAACAACCGGATTTTTGAAAAACGAACCTGCGCTCTGTGAATTGATGTCCGATTCGTCAATCACCATTGATTTGGCACGGCGAATATTTAACACTGCATCGCGCGTTTCGGCGAGCGTCGGCGTTTTGCCGTCGAAAAATTCGGCTAAGTCTTTGTAAACTATTTTCGGTGCGCCGTTTTCAGACAGTTCAAAATCTACCGACAAGACGATAAAGCGGTCTTTGCCGGTCGAATTTAAAATGCTCGTTCGGTAGGCGAATTTACATTCGTCGTTGGATAGTTCGAGAATTTGTTTTGATTTGCGGTCGAAAACGCGAACTTTTTTGATCGTTTCGGAAACTTCCTGACCGTATGCGCCGACGTTTTGAACGGGTGTGCCGCCGATCAATCCGGGAATTCCGCTCAGACATTCGACACCGGCGAGATTTTTTGCGACGCAGAAACTGACGAATTCGTCCCAATCTTCGCCCGCCTGCGCGGTGATTAAAACTTTTCCGTCAGATGTTTCCATCGTTTTCAAACCATTGAGCGCGATTTGGATGACGAGTCCGTCAAAACCTTCGTCAGCGATCAAAACGTTGCTGCCGCCGCCTAAAATAAACATTTCGAGATTGTGTTCATCGGCAAAATTAAAGGCTTCGACGACTTGCGTTTCGGTTTCAGCGTGAACAAAAAGACGCGCTGCGCCGCCGATTTTGAGCGTCGTGAGCGGCGCAAGCGGGATATTTTCTAGTATTTTAAGCATTTTCTGAGTTTTTCCACGAAGAACACGAAGGAAACACGAAAATAAATCTGCGGAACTTTTCGCGGTGGCAACCGAATAATCCAGATTATTAGAATATTTTTTTCTTACTTGGCTGACATCGCAAACAATTGGATTATTTCATTCACAATCTAATTTTTTCTGAACTTCGTGTTCCCTTCGTGTCCTTCGTGGACGATCTTCTTTATTAAAACGGCAGCTTAGGCAGTTTCTTCAAAGGATTTTTCTTTTGAATTTCGTTTTTAATTTTGTTCGTTCCCGCGTCCACGATTCTCCCGGCGATCACGTCGTCGAGTTTTCGCGCCAGATCAGGATCGAGTTTTTGCAGAGCTTCACGCGCTTTTTTCGCTTCTTTTTTATTGCCGAGACGATATTGCGCCTCGCCGAGATTATAAAAACCTTCGGCGAAATTTTTATCGAGTCCGACGGCTTTTTGAAACTGCGTGACCGCCGCATTCAAATCTCCGCTGCGGCGAAACGCCACGCCGAGTTGGTTTATCGCCGGAAGCCAATTATCACGCAGACTGTCGGCTTTCGTCAACGCGGCAACCGCACCCGCGAAATCGTTTAAGCCATTTAAGGTGACACCCAAATTCAAATATGCCGGTTCAAATTCCGAATTTATTTCCGTCGCTTTCTGCAAAACTTCTTTGCCTTTGAGAAGTTTCGCATCCGCCGCGTCTTTTTGATTTTGCTGCAAATCGGTCTGCGCCGCGTTGTAATAAATCCAGCCGAGATTGGAATACGCAAAGGCTTCGGGCGCAAGCGCGACCGCCGAATTAACGCGCTCGACGGCTTTTTCCCACTTGTTCACTTTGCCCAGACAGAAACCCCATTCGCTGTATAAATCGGGATCGTTTTTGATGTCCTTCGCCGCCGCCGCATATTCGGCGTTCGCCTGTTCGTAATTTTTGAGCTGCCGCATCGCGCTCGCAAGATTGGCGTGCGCGGCTGCAAAATCGTTGTTCGCGCGAATCGCTTCGCCGTAGGCAATCGCTGCTTCGGAATAATTCGCCTGATTGTAGTAAATCACACCGAGATCAAACCACGCTTCGGCGTAATTCGGATTGACCTTGAGAGCCTTTTTGTATTGATTGACCGAATCATCGGCGCGGTTCAAACGGTCGTAAACCGCCGCGAGATAATAATAATTTTCCGCCGTTTCAGGATGCGCGTTGATATTCTGCTCGAATATTTTAGCGGCTTCGGCGTTCTGATTTTGTTTGTATTTGACCAAGCCGAGAAAATAATTTGCCTCCGCGTCAGCCGGATTTTTGGCGAGCGTTTTGCCGAGATACGTTTCCGCCTGCGCGTAAAAACCTTTCTGATAATAGAGCGCGGCAACCGGCGCGTTGTAATTTTCGAGCGTCCCGTCGAGATTTAACGCCTTCAAATAATTTTCGAGTGCGCCGTCCTTGTCGCCGGTTTCGTCGAGCGCGTCGCCCAAACCGCCGAACGCTGCGGCATTATCGGCATCGAGTTCGACGGCTTCGCGGTAAAGCGGAATCGCCGCCGACGCATTACCGTCAACGTCGAGCGCGTCGGCGCGGCGCGTCTCGGCATCGCTCAAACCGAGTTTGGCTGGCTGATTATTCGGATTGAGCGCGAGCGATTTTTTGAAACTTTCAATCGCTTTAACGGCATCTTTTTGATCGAGAAAATTCCGCCCGTTTTCGGCGAATGCGTCCGACTGGCGAATCTTCGACGCGCCGTTGTTTGACGGCTTTTTGCCGACGGGCTTTTTGATTGTCGTTTTCCTGTTTTGTGCGACGGTGATCGGGATATTTTTAACCGGACGTTTGACGGCTGCGGAAACCCGCCGTTTGGCGATCAGATTATTTTTCGCCGCAATTCTCAACGCTTTCGGTCGCGTGGCGAAACTTTTTGCGGCGAGTTTTGATTGTTTATTGCTCGCCTGCCGAAAAATAAAAATACTCGTGCCGTTCGTAATATCCGAAGTCGAAATCAAATCCTGTGCGCTGACCGGCAGAGCGCAGAAAAAAATCGAACAGATTAACATCGCGGCGCAGATTATTTTTAAATTGGAGTGTTTCATATCACGAACTGAACGCGCACCTCCCGGTTCGCGTGTCAAAGATTTGTAAATTTTATGATTTCAAATCAACATTTATCGTTTACGCGAATTTTTTAATTGGACACGCGAACTGGAAAGTTCGCGTTCCAACTGCGGACGGAACGCGAACTTTCCAGTTCGCGTGTCAAAAAACATAAAATCTGGACATTCAAAAAACATACTTAATTTAATGCAAGCACTCTTTGCGGCTGACACGCGAACCGGAAGGTGCGCGTTCCGGTTGCATTTATTTGCTGCCGATCATTAATGCTTCCAGCTTTTTGGCTTCGTTGGCGTTGAGCGGTTTTAATTTTTGAATCGTTTGTTGAGCAGCTTTTTTATCGCCGCTGCGAAACTGCGATTCGGCTAAACCGGCGAGCGCGGGAACGTAAGTCTGGTCTAATCCGACCGCTGATTTAAATTGTTCGGCGGCGTTTTTATAATCGTCGGATTTGCGGTAAGCGACCCCGAGCGCGTAATAGGCAAATTTCCAGTCTTTGCGTTTTTCGGTCACTCGTTTAAGCGCGTCAATTGCGCCTTTGTAATCGGCAAGATCAATTAAAACCGTGCCGAGATTAACGAGCGGAGCCTCGATGAACGCCGGATTCATCTCCGCCGATTTGCGCGAAGCGTCTCGTGATTTTTCGAGTTTGGCGGTCGCTTCAGCTTTGCGTCCGGCGTATTTATCGAGCCGCGACGCGCTCAGATATGCCCAGCCGAGATTCGCGTAATCCGAAGCGTTCGGGCTGATGGCGACCGATTGTTCGAGATTGGTAATCGCCTTATCCCATTTGCAGGCGCGGTTTGTCCGCTGATTTATTTCACACTGACTGCCGAGAACATACGCGACATTGCTGTGGATGGCGGCAATGTCGTCGTCGGTGAATGTGCCTTTATCGCGCTGGATAAAGTTCAAAGCCAGATCGTAACTGCCTTCGGCATTGTTGTAATCCTTGTTCAAACGATATGCGTCGCCGAGATTGGCATACGTCTGCGCGTCAGTATTTTTGAGCCGCGCGGCTTCTTTGTAGGCGGAGATGGATTCCGGGTAATTCGCCGTCTCAAAACTGACTAATCCGGCATCGAAATCGGCTTCAAAATAATCGGGTTTGAGCCTGATCGCTTGCTTTAATTCGGTCAACGCTTCCGCCTGACGATTGAGTCTGAGCAGCGTTTTGCCGAGGAAATAATGCGCCTGAGCATTCGACGGATCGGCGGCGACCGCTTTTTGCAGTGATTTTAAGGCTTCGTCGTTGCGGTTTTGCGTGTAGCGAATCGCGCCGACGTAATATTCGGTTTCGGGATCGTTCGGCGCACCCAAATCGGCTTTTGATAAAAGCTGATCGGCTTTGGCAATCTCGCCTTTCTGGTAATAAAGAATGCCGAGCGGGACATAAATCGCCGTCAAATCTTTATTAAACGAGAGAGCTTTTTCGTAACTGCCGATGGCTTCGTCGGGTTTGTCGAGTTCGTCCAGAACCTCGCCCAAACCGTAATATGCGCCGCCGTTATCGGGATTAATTTTAACCGCTTCATCAAAGAAGGCGCGGGCGGCATCGGGTTTTTCGGCGACTAAAAGCTGATTGCCTTTGAGCGTCAGCGCGTCGCTCAGACCGTTCTGCGCGTTTTTATTTTTCGGATCGAGTTCGGCTGCCGCGCGGAAAAATTTGAGCGCGTTCTCGGCATCTTCCTGATTGATGTAATATTCGCCGACACCGGCAAAAACAACCGCGCCTTTGGCGGGCGGCAGACTGTTGGCGTTGGCGGGAATCTTCGTCGGATCAACATCTTTGACGCGGATTCGTTTCGGCGCGGTTTTGGCGATCACCGTGTATTGTCTGGTGACTTTTTTAACCGTCACGGCTCGCTGAACGACCGTTCTTTTAACGCGCTGCGAAGTAAAATTGCGCGGCGCGGATTTGCGGGCGTGAAAAACAAAGACGCTCGAACCGCCGGTAATATCGCTGACCTGAATCAAATCCTGCGCCTTCATCGGCAAACTGCCGACGAGCATCAGCCAAATCAAAAATAACGAAACCGCACTTTTCTGCCAACGAATTTGTTTTACCATTTTTCCCTCAAAAGAATTTGACATCAATTTAACTTGACTGCCGCCGGATGACAAGTCCGGCGGATGGATAACCTAACTCAGATAGACGTTCCGGTTTTGATAGTTTGCCGTAATTTTGTGCAGACTGCTTTCCGTCGCGGTTCAAATTATGGAAATAATGTGCCAATCTTGATGTTTAAATTACTAAAGATTATTTTTTTCGTTATGAATTTTACGGATAACATTTGACAGCTATTAATTAATTTTCAAAAAGGTTATGAGCAAACTAACGACTATTTTGTTGGGCGAAGCTATTGGAGCCAGCACGTTTTCCATTTGCGCGGCGATTATCACTTACTTTCACGCAAAAAACAGCCCGTTGCGCGGAGGCGGTTTTTTTAATATGGAAAGCCCGGAAATTTATGCCTTAATTTTTTCAATTTTTGGTGCTTGGGCGGGAATGATTATTGGCGGTATCATCAGTTTGCAGGTAATCAACGAAAACTCAAACAGTCCAAAATTTGCCGGAGCAATTGGTTTAGGCTACGGTATTGTTGCTTTTCTGGTATTATATTCCTGTTTGAAGTTATACCCGGATGTGCCGACAATATTTGTTGTCGGCATTTTGGTAGCAACTGTTATCTCCAGTTTTGCTTGCGGAGTCTTGACTTTCTACGCGGTAGATTATACGAAAGGTTTACAATTATCCATTTTTAATGAGTTTTCCATACTCATCATATTGGTTTTGTTGCCCTTAATCTCATTAATTATTCTTCCACTCCCAGGTAAAGATTTTATTAAGATAATTCTTAATCCTATTGAGAATTGTGGTTATCCGGCAATTTTATTAATTCCGCCGATGCTTGTTTTATGGGGAGTTTTGATATTAATAAATTACACGATTTATAAAACCGAGTAGAAGCAATTAAAAGTTTCGATAAAAATTATCACTTTTGACTGGAGCGCAAGCATCCTGCTTGCAATGAGCGGTGTCTTTTACCGCTCACAAGCGTTTATCATTCAACGAGTTGAATGTAATCTAAAGCCTCGGCGCACAGGCGTTTGATTCAATTTAAGATTTAAGCGGGCTAACCGCTCTTTCGCATTTGAAGCAAACGCTCATTGCAAGCAGGGATGCCTCTCACTCCAGTCTTAACGTCTAAACAAAAATTATTCTTGCCCTTTTTCTCAGTTGCGTATAAATTAAATTTTAGCCATACATTTGTCGCTTTTCTTTTGTAATCTTTGTTTGCGGGCAGCTTTTTTGCAAAGCTGCCGTGATTTGTCGGCTTTAAACTTGGGTTTTCAAAGGATGAATGACGAAAAACGAATGACTAAAATTTTAATTTAAGGAGATTTTGCCGAGTTATGAAAGCATATACGACTGAAAACATCAGAAATCTGGCTGTCATTGGACACGGCGACGCGGGTAAAACTCAATTAACGAGTTCGATGCTCCACGTTGCCGGCGCGACGAATCGTTGGGGAAAGGTCGAGGAAGGCACGACCACAACCGATCACGAGGAAGATTCGATTGCGCGGAAAGTTTCCCTCAATAACAATTTCGCCCATCTCGAACATCAGGAGACGAAAATAAATTTGATTGACACACCGGGTTACGCCGCGTTTGTTTCACACGCACGTCCCGCGCTGCGCGTCGCCGACTGCGCCCTGGTCGTCGTTGATGCCGTCAACGGAATCGAAGTGCAGACTGAAAAAACGTGGCAATACGCCAACGAATTTATGCTGCCGCGAATGATGGTTATCAACAAAATGGACAAGGAACGCGCCGATTTCGGTCACGCGCTCGACACGGCGGCGAACAGTTTTGCGCGTTCGATTGTGCCGTTTACGCTGCCCATCGGTCAGGAAGAAAATTTTCGCGGCGTGGTTGATGTCGTCCATCAAAAAGCCTACGAATTCGACGCGAACGGCAAGGCAAAAGAAGTTCCGATGCCCGAAACCGGGCGCGAGATTTTCGAGCGGACGCGCGAACGTCTGATCGAAATCGTCGCCGAATCGGACGACGCTTTGATGGAAAAATATTTTGAAAACGGGACGCTCGACGAATCGGACATTTACCCGAATCTCGCCCGCGCGATTGCCAATTCCAAACTTTGTCCGGTCTATGCCGTTTCGTCAACGACGCTCGTCGGGCTTTCGATTCTGCTCGATCACATCGTCGAATTCGCCCCGAATCCGGCGGCGCACGAGATGGAAATCGGCAACGCCGTCGCGGGCAGTCTGTTTGAGCGTCCGACGCGCCGATATTCTAACGACGAACCGTTTTCAGCCTACGTTTTCCGCACGATTGCCGATCCGTTTGCGGGCAGAATCAATGTGATGAAAATAGTTTCGGGCAAAATCTCGAGCGACGAAGCGGTGCTGAATTCGAGCCGCGAATTTGTCGAACGACTCGGCGCACTGCACATTTTGCAGGGCAAAAATCTCGAAAAGGTCGAATCGGCGCAAACCGGCGACATCATCGCGGTCGTCAAATTAAAAAACACGCAGACCGGCGACACGCTCGCCGATAAAAACAATTCAATCGTTTACCCGTCAGTCCAATACCCGGAAGCAGCGATTTCATTCGCCATCGAACCGAAATCACGCGCCGACGAAGATAAAATTTCCGCCGCGCTGCACAAAATTTTAGAAGAAGACCCAAGCCTTCATTTCGACCGCGACGCGCAGACCAAAGAGTTTATTTTGTCCGGTTCGGGACAGCTTCATATCGAAACCGTCGTCGAAAAACTGAATAAACGCTACCACGTCGAGGTCGCGCTCCATCCGCCGAAAGTTCCGTATAAAGAGACGATCACGGCAAACGCCGAAGTGCAGGGCAGACACAAAAAACAATCGGGCGGACGCGGACAGTTCGGCGACTGTAAATGTATTTTTGAACCGCTCGAACGCGGCAAAGGTTTTGAATGGGTTGACAAGATTTTCGGCGGTTCCGTGCCGAACAATTTTCGTCCGGCAATCGAAAAAGGCATCGTCGAAGCCGCGCAGACGGGCGCGGTCGCCGGTTATCCGCTGGTAGATTTTAAGGTCACGCTGATTGACGGCAGCTTTCACGCCGTAGATTCGGACGAACACAGTTTCCGCGCCGCCGGACGCAAAGCCTTTCGCGCAGCGATGGAAAAAGCCAAGCCGACCTTGCTCGAACCCGTGATGGACGTTGAAGTTTTCTGCCCGATGGAAGTTTCCGGCGACATTATGGGCGATCTCAATTCGCGTCGCGGCAGAGTTTCGGGAATGGACGTGCGCGGCAAACAGCAAATCATCAAAGCGCAGGTTCCCTTGTCGGAAATGCTCGATTATCAATCGAAACTAAACTCCGTCACGCAGGCGCGAGGCTCATACCATATGCAGTTTTCGCATTACGATCCGCTGCCCGGAAATCTTGCCGGCAAAGTCATCGAACAAGCCCGCGCCGAAGGCAGAATTCGCACTCACGATGATGATGAATAAATTAAAACATTGAGTCTATGATATAAAAAGCGGAATCTTTATCAACACAAAGATTCCGCTTTTAATTAGCTTTCATAAGTTTTCAAACCATTCAATAAAACAGCAGAAAATTATTCGATAAAACTGTCTTAACTGAAACATTACTTGTTGCCCCCCGCGATTGCCTGCACGATGATTTGCCGCGTTGCATTAGCCTTTTGTTCGGGCGACATCGAACTGCGGTTGACTTCATCCATTGCAGAAACGTATTGATTGGCAATCAAAATGCCGCCTGCGACATTTGCGCCGCGTTCGGTCAGTTGGACGATGCGCGTCACATTGCCTAAATTTTGGACGGTGAACTTTGCGCCGTTCGCCAGAATCGCTCTGCCCGCGCCGGTCAGCGATGCCAAGCCGCCCACAGATGCGATGCCGCCCGCGATGCCGAGCAGATCAAGTGCAGTCTCCGTGCTTTTCCACTTGAAAGTGCCGTTGTTAACGCGGTCGGCGGCGTTCGTTCCGGCAGACGCGCCGCCTAAAACGCCCGACGCGAGCAGCAGCGGAATCGCCGCGCCTTCAGTAGCGACCGCCGCGACTCCGGCAAGCGGGTTAATTCTATAGCTCATTGATACACTTCGTCAGGCAAAACAATCGGCGTATCTACAAATGAAGTTCCTAAAGCAGTCAACAGTTGATAACGTGTTCCCATTGTTTTCGCGTCCTTCATCGCTTGGCGCGCTTCGGCTGAAACGAATGTGTAAAAACTTTCTGTTGTAATTTTGAAGATAGGCGGCAAACCTGTTTCGGGTATTTTGAAAACAAACTCGTCAATCATACTTATTTCGTCCGGTTTATCTTCGCGCATTGTATATTTTGATTTTTCATAATCGAAGATGTCGAGATGTTCGGTTAACTGAATTGCGACAAAATTCCATAAGGCGATTTCTTTTCGCAGATTTCCGCTTGTGTTATACCAATCTTTTTTTTGCACTCGCCAATCAACGATTGCCACCGGAATAACATGATGCGGAAAATTTCCGATGGAAAGCAAGGTATCATACATTCTTTTACTCATCACATTCCAGTTATTATCCGGTTCGGGATAATCTATGTGTTTGACGACATCAGGATAACCCGTAAAAATCACCGGATTCGGATGAATAATAGGCTTTGCATCATAATATTTATAGCTGACATAACTATCAATTTTTTCGATTAAAATATCTTCCTGCCAGTCAAGACCGCATTTTTCGTAATGCTCAACATCGTAGCTCAACTTATAGGCGACTTCCTTAAACTCTGATTTCATAGTTTCCCCCTCTCATCAATCTGATATTTGGAGAAAACGAAAGTCTGCCGTCTTTTGTCGGAATCGTATTGTAATTGAATTGTGACTTTTCAGGCTTATTTATTTTGTTATGATTGATAAATCTCATTGGGCAAGACAATTGGAACGTCTATTTCATTACTTTTATTAAATTTGTAGCCATTTAGCGGAATATAGGCAGTCCCGTTAATGCCCGCCTTTTTTAATGACGAACGTGCAGCAGCAGAAATAAAGATTTTCGTGTCGGCTTCAGGTATTTTGAAAATGGGCGGGAGTCCAATTGGGGGAACTTTGAAAACATATTCTTCAATCCGATCAATAAAATCTTCTTCCTTATCAATACTATATTTGGATTTTTCACGGTCTAAAATAATTGAATGTTCGGTTAATTGAAGAGCCAGATAATTTGATAAATAAACTCTCTGTTTCAAGTTTCCATCCTCATTGAACCAATCTTCTCTTGATAATTTCCAATCAACAATAGCCAGTGGAATAATACGATGCGGAAACTTGCTAACAGAAATAAGCGTTTCATACATTCTGCGACTCATTACATTCCAAGAGTTGTCGGGATAAGGATAATCAATATTTTTGACCACATCTAAATAACCCTGATATATCACTAGGTTCGGATGCTTAAAAGGAGTTGTATCGCAAAGAGAAAACTTATTATACCTATCATATTTTTCAATCAGAATATCTCTATTCCAATCTAGAATTCCGTTTTCCTGAAAATGATCAACATCCCAAGTCAATTCGTATGCTGTTTGATCAAACTCTGATTTCATATTTTCCTCCGTGAAGCATTCTTTGTGATGGAAGAAATGCAAGTTTTCCGTCTCTGTTTGGAACTTGGTTAGTTTCAATTGAATTACGGAATTCAATTTCTAAGTCTTTCATTTTCTTTCTAATAATCTCATTAGGAACATTATCTAAAGATTTATACTTTTTAATTAATTGGCGTTCAATTTGTTCCATTCTATCTTGAACTCTTTGAGTATATTGCGGATGACTGCCGCGATGTTCGATGTCTTCGATGCCGAGCTTATCGCCCGATTTGCGCGGCATTCCCTTCAAATTGCCCGCTTCATCCAAATTGTAACCTGCTTTCTGCGCCGCCTTACCAAGTTCCGTGTTTCTGACTAATTCGTCGGGAATAATGTGATGAATCTGGACGCGGCTCATTTCCATCTCGACTCCGCGCCGTAACGCTTCGCCCGTTAAACCTCGCGTCTTTAAGCGGTTTTCGACTTCCGCCTTGAAATTATTCCGCATCACATTCGGATTGCTCAGGCGTTCGATGTTTTCTCTGACGACAATTCTACCGTTTTCCGTCGTCAAAGGCACATAGTTTTCTACCGCTTTGTTTGGATTGCGGCTGATTTGTTTGTTTTTCCAGTTATAGCCTTCGGGCAACGGATCGCCGACTTTGATTTGCTTGTTCAACCAGTTCGATTCAATTTCTTTGAAGTTGCTCGCTTCGGCAACTCTCGATAATTTCGTTGAAATGCCGATACCGAGAACGATCAGTCCACCCGTTGCGATTGCCTGCATCAAAATCTGCCGCGTCGCAGTAGCTTTTTGTTCGGGCGACATCGAACTGCGGTTGACTTCATCCATTGCAGAAACATATTGGTTGGCGAATAAATTAACCAATAAACTTTGGTATGAACTGGCTTCTGGTTTTTTCCATTGGCTCTTCGAGTATCTCTAAGATGTCTTCGAGAAACCTACGATATGTTATCCCGATTCCCGGTGCATAAATTGAGCCACTAAAATCATTAAGCAAAATATCTTCCAATTTGTCCTCATCCCATTCTTTGCTGAATATCAAAAACTCGCGGAGTTCACTAATTTTTGCAGACAGATGTTCTGATTGTTGAACTGATTTTATATATCTGACTACGGCTTGATAGTTTGGCTTATTATTCTTCCATTCGTATCCGTCAAACATATCTTCGTGAAAATACAAGCCAAGAATTTTGGCAACTTGCGGAAACTGTTTGGAAAATTTCCCCGGTTCGACTTTTTTTGACATAATTTTTATTTCTTTAATTTCACAGTAAACAAATGCCAACCCCATTGTGAATTATCTTTTACTAGAATTACTTCCGCTTTTGTCGCTTTTTCTGCTGGAAGCGGTGTGCCTTTTTTATTGCGATTGACAACCAATCCAATATTTTGCTCCATATCTATCGTTGCTTTGAATGGTTCTGTGTCATTACTGTTCAGCCATTGATTGATTTCTGTTTCGTATTGTTTCTTAAAGTTGCCGATTGTTCGGTTGCCGATTTCTTTGTTGTAAAACGAGGATGCCGACGGCGTATTCGGCTCATTTACCAATCTGTTCTGTAACCATTTCTCGGATTTCCCGACGTGCTTCAAAATCCCGTGACCAATCTCCTTGCCTTCAATCACGCCCGACACGCCCTCGTGCGAATCCAGAGTTCTTCTGCCGGTAATTTGGCTTTCAATTCGCTGCTCTAAATACTGTTCAAAACTTTTCGCTTTCAATCTGCCCGTTTTCGTGCTGAGTAAATACTCGTTGTAAGCGGTGTTGAGTTCTTCTTTGCCCTGACTGACGAAAAACTTCTGCGCCGTTTCGTTATTTTTAACCAGTTGTTCGAGACTGCCGCCGAGTTTGGCTTCCTGCAATAATTGATTTAGTTCCGGTTCGGCAACTCTCGACAACTTAGTGGAAATGCCTGCACCGAGAATCATTAACCCGCCCGCTGCGATTGCCTGCGCGATGATTTGCCGGGTTGCCGTCGCTTTCTGTTCGGGCGACATTGCACTGCGGCTGATTTCATCCATCGCCGAAACGTATTAATTGGCGATTAAAATGCCGCCCGCGACGTTTGCCCCGCGTTCGGCAACCTGAACGACGCGCGTCACATTGCCCAGGTTTTGCACCGTAAACTTTGCGCTGTTGGTAAAAGTCGCTTCGTCCTTAACCGATGAATTTTGGAATAAACTGGCTTCTTGTTTTCTCCATCGGCTCTTCCAAAATCTCCAAAATGCCTTCGAGAAATTCACGGTAAGTCATCCCATAAGCGGGCGCGAAAAGGCAATTCCCAAAATCATCTCCTAAAATGTCGTCTATTTTATCATCGTCCCAAGTGCGACTTAAGGCGAGAAATTCTTTTAGTTGCGATAAAGCCCGCTGCACTCGGTCAGCATTTGCTGTCGTTTTGTAATGTCGAATGATTTCTTTATATGTTGGTTTTCTACCCTGCCAATCGAAACCATCAAACATATCTTCGTGAAAATAGCCTAATAAAAATCGCAGGTCTGGAAACTCCTTTGAATATCCTGTCAGTTCAACTTTTGTCGGTTCTGTCATAATTTATTTTTGTAACTTGACTGTGAATAAATGCCAGCCCCATTCCGAGTTGTCTTTGACTAATCGAATCGTCGCTTTCGTCGCTTTTTCTGCCGCTAACGGCATTCCTTTTTTATTTGTGTTGATAACCAAGCCAATGTTTTCCTTCATATCTATTGTTGCTTCAAACGGAATAGTTTCTTCACTTTTCACCCACTGATTGATTTCCGACTCATATTGTTTTTTGAACTTACCAACCGTTCGATTTCCAATTTCATAATTATAAAACGATGATGCGGACTTTACTTTTTCAACTATAATTCTGGTTTGCAGCCACTTCTCAGATTTCCCAATATGCTTTAATATTGCGTGACCAACATCTTTGCCTTGTGTTATGCCCGACACGCCTTCGTGCGAGTCGAGCGTTCGTCTGCCGGTTGTCATCCCGGCAACACGTTGTTCTAAATATTCCTCAAAACTTTTCGCTTTCAATCTGCCCGTTTTCGTGCCGAGTAAATACTCATTGTAAGCGGTGTTGAGTTCTTCTTTTCCATGTTGGACGAAAAACTTCTGCGCCGTTTCGTTATTTTTAACCAGTTGTTCGAGACTGCCGCCGAGTTTGGCTTCCTGCAATAATTGATTTAGTTTCGGTTCGGTAACTCTCGACAACTTAGTGGAAATGCCTGCGCCGAGAATCATCAAGCCGCCCGCCGCGATTGCCTGCGCGATGATTTGCCGGGTTGCCGTCGCTTTCTGTTCGGGCGACATTGCACTGCGGCTGATTTCATCCATTGCCGAAACGTATTAATTGGCGATTAAAATGCCGCCCGCGACGTTTGCCCCGCGTTCGGCAACCTAAACGACGCGCGTCACATTGCCCAAGTTTTGCACCGTAAACTTTGCGCTGTTGGTAAAAGTCGCTTCGTCCTTAACCGATGAATTTTGGAATAAACTGGCTTCTTGTTTTCTCCATCGGCTCTTCCAAAATCTCCAAAATGCCTTCGAGAAATTCACGGTAAGTCATCCCATAAGCGGGCGCGAAAAGGCAATTCCCAAAATCATCTCCTAAAATGTCGTCTATTTTATCATCGTCCCAAGTGCGACTTAAGGCGAGAAATTCTTTCAGTTCTCTTGTTTCTTCTTTGACATATTTTTCAGGTTGAATAGATTTGTGATAACGAATAACCGCTTGGTAACTTTTTTGATTTCCTTTCCAATCAAAACCATCAAACATATCTTCGTGGAAATATCCGCCTAGCAATCCACTTAACTCTGGAAATTGCTGGGAATATTTTCTCGGCTCTACTTTTGTGGGTTCTGCCATAATTTTATTTTTGTAGCTTGACTGTGAACAAATGCCAACCCCATTCCGAGTTGTCTTTAACCAAAACGACTTCCGCTTTTGTTGCTTTTTCCGCCGGAAGCGGTGTGCCTTTTTTATTGGTGTTGACAATTAAGCCGATGTTTTCCTTCATATCTATCGTCATTTTGAAAGGTCTCATATTATCGCCTTTCAGCCATTGATTGATTTCCGTTTCATACTGTTTCTTAAATCTAGCGATTGTTCGATTACCGACTTCTTTATTGTAGAATGACGATGCGGACTTTATATTTTCATCTATAATTCTCTTTTGCAGCCATCTTTCAGATTTGCCGACGTGCTTGAGTTCAGTATGTCCAATGTCCTTACCTTCAACAACTCCTGACACTCCTTCGTGCGAATCCAGAGTTCTTCTGCCCGTTGTCAGACTAACAACGCGCTGTTCCAGATAATCCTCAAAACTCTTCGCTTTCAATCTGCCCGTTTTCGTGCCGAGTAAATACTCGTTGTAAGCCGTGTTTGGTTATTTTTATCGCAATTTATGAGTATTGAGTCGTGTTGTTGGTTGAGTGAGATTACTATTTATCACCCAATGAATTTTGGAATAAATTCGCTTTTTGTTTTCTCCATTGGTTCTTCCAGAATATTTAAAATTTCTTTGAGAAATTCCCTGTATGACAATTTGAAGAATGGCGCATAAAACATACAAGAAAAGTCTTCACCTAACACTTCACTTAATTTATCTTCGTTCCATGCGCGGCTTAAGATGAGAAACTCATTTAGTTCACTAATCTTTTCAGAAAGAGTTGCCTCTGTCTGAACTGATTTTATATACCTGATAACAGACCTATAGTTTGGCGTAATATTTTTCCATTCGTATCCGTCAAACATATCTTCGTGAAAATACAAACCAAGAATTTTGGCAACTTGTGGAAACCGTTTAGAATATTGTCCTTGTTCTACTTTTTTCGGCATAATTTTTATTTTTTTAATTTGACGGTAAATAAATGCCAGCCCCATTGCGAATTATCTTTGACTAAAATAACTTCCGCTTTTGTTGCCTTTTCTGCCGGAAGAGGCGTTCCTTTTTTACTGCGACTAACAACTAACCCGATATTTTCCTCCATGTCTATTGTCGCTTTAAATGGCTCTGTATCTTTACTCTTCAGCCATTGATTGATTTCTGTTTCGTATTGCTTTTTGAAGTTGCCGATTGTTCGATTACCGACCTCGTAATTATAAAACGATGAGGCTTCTCTTACGCCTTCATTTCTAACTCTATTTTGCAGCCACCTTTCGGATTTCCCGACGTGCTTCAAAATCCCGTGTCCGATGTCCTTGCCTTCAATCACGCCCGACACGCCTTCGTGCGAATCCAGAGTTCTTCTGCCTGTCGTCAGACTAACAACGCGCTGTTCCAGATAATCCTCAAAACTCTTCGCTTTCAATCTGCCTGTTTTCGTGCCGAGTAAATACTCGTTGTAGGCGGTATTGAGTTCTTCTTTGCCGTATTCGACAAAAAACTTCTGCACCGCCTCATTATTTTTGACGGTTTGCTCCAGACTGCCGCCGAGTTTGGCTTCTTTTAATAAAACGCTTAATTCGGTTTCAGTAGTTTGGGCAATTTTTCTGCCGATACCGACACCGAGAATCATCAAGCCGCCCGCTGCGATTGCCTGCGCGATGATTTGCCGCGTCGCAGTGGCTTTTTGTTCGGGCGACATCGCACTGCGGCTGATTTCATCCATTGCCGAAACGTATTGATTGGCGATTAAAATGCTGCCTGCGACATTTGCGCCGCGTTCGGCGACTTGGACGATGCGCGTCACATTGCCGAGATTCTGCACCGTAAACTTTGCGCCGTTCGCCAGAATCGCTCTGCCCGCGCCGGTCAGCGATGCCAAGCCGCCCACAGATGCGATGCCGCCTGCGATGCCGAGCAGATCGAGTGCCGTTTCCGTGCTTTTTAATCGAAACGTGCCGTTGTTAATTCTGTCCGCCGCATTAAATCCGGCTGATGCGCCGCCCAACACGCCCGACGCGAGCAGCAACGGAATCGCCGCGCCTTCGGTAGCGATTGCCGCCGCGCCCGCTAACACGACGAGCGCGATTGAACCGGCTCCGAGCCTGTTCGACCAGCTTTTCAGCGAACTCGTGCCGAGACTAGCGGCGTTCCAGTTTGCGCCCGTCTGAAATCCGAGTCCCGGCGGATGGAAGGCGGCGATTTGTCCCGCCGGCAGATCGTTCGTGCCGCCGACAAAATTTTTCCAAGCCTGATCGAGCGCGTCCGCCGGCAATGCGCCTTCGCCCGTCCACGTTCGCGGTTTCGACGGGTTGGTGACATCCACAATCGCCCATTTTCCGTCGCCCAGATTTTTCGCGTAAAGCTGGAGCGGAATCGTCTGCCCGTTTTCGCGGGCGATCAGGACGGCTTTCAGCGGAATCGGTTTTTCGCCGGTTTCCGTCAATGCTTTGGCAACTTCGGCGCGGGCGGTTTCCATTTCCGGCAGTTTGCTTTTGAGAGTTTTAAGTTGGTCTTCGATACCGCGAACTTCCGTGTATTTGGCGGCACTGTTGCCGTTGCCGCTGCGAATATCGTTGTTAATCGAATCGCGTTTCGTTTCCAGTTCGGTAATCGCCTGCCTGATGTCGGCGATTTGTCCGTCGAGATAATTGAGGTAAAGTTCGCTGTCGGGCGAGGTCGCTTCTAAATTATTGAGTTCGTTCGCCGCTTTGGTCTCGCCTTTGCTGACTTTCACGTCGTAAGTGTAAAATTCGGGCAAATCATTGTTGTATTTGACCTGAAACGTCGCACGGTAAGTCCCGTCGCCTTCGACGCGGCTGTAGTCGGCTTTAAAACCCGCGCCTTCTTCTTCGATTCTCGCCTGTTCGCCCTGAATCAAATGGCTGACGCGCCGCCCGCCGCCGGTTTCGCCCTGCAAATCAAGCGTATATTCGACTTCGGAGCCGGTTAAAACTTCCTTTGTCGGCGGATTCATCTTGATTCCTTTGCCGCCCGTGTCGAGTCCGAGCGGTTCGGTTTGGTGATGAACTCTTTCGGGCGCGAGCCGTTCAAACGCCCGGATTTTCGTGTCGAGCGGCAGATAAAAATCGGCATCTTTAAGCAGATCGCGTCCGGTTTTTTGCCGGTAAATCGTTTGCAGTTGCTTTGCTTCGGCTGGGCTTAATCCGTCTAGATACGGTTTGATTCGTTCATAATCGCGCATTCCGCCGCCGGAAAATACTTCCGACAATTTAGCGGCTCGCTGTTCGAGATTCGTGCTGCCGACCTTGTTATCGTTGACCTTTTCGGTAACATTCGACATCGCCCGTTCGACTTGACGACTGTTATTTACTCCGCCGGTTCGCGTATTAACGATGTCCGGCAAATCGTTAAATTTACCGCCTGAACCGGCGACGAATTCTTGAATACTGATTTTTCCGCCCATATATTATCCTGAAGTTTTGAGCCGAACCATCCGGCGCATTTTAAGTTAAATAATTCTCTTCGTTAATATTATCGGCAATTGCGGCGGAAAGTTTCCCGATTTTTATGATTTTCCTGAAAACTAAAAAAGAGACCGACTGTTTGCCTCAGACGTTCTCTATTTCGCTCAAGATTACCGGAAATTAATCTGACTTAAACTTTGCGTCCTTTGCGACTTGGCGGGAGAAGTTCCCGTTCGCCGAATAAAATCATCATTAAATCGAAAAGTAAATTTCCCGCCAAGTCGCAAAGGACGCAAAGAAAAGATGCTGTTGACAACTAAAACTTCTGCTCCTGATTCGCTTAATTTTTTTTTATCTAACTCAAAAGCGTTCCGTAAACGCCGACGGGCAATGCGTAGATCGAATCGCCGGTGGCGACGATCATTTCGCCTTGGCGGGTGAAACATAAGCCGATGACGTTTTTACCGGCGGCGAAGAGTTCGATTTTTTCTTCGTCGGTGGTGATTTTGACGATTCCCTGTCTGCCTTTGTATGATGCGGCGGCGTAGAGATTGCCGTCGCGGTCGAAGGCGATGCCCTGCGGTCTGCCGAATCCGCGAAAGGCTTTTTCCTCGAATCCGTGTTCGTCAATCGAATAAATACAGTCGAAACTCGCCAGTCCGGGCGCAGTCACATAGAGTTTGCCGTTTTGCCCGAAAGCCAGATGAAATGCCGCCACTGAAGGCTCCAAAACGGCGAAGGATTCGGAAGCACCGAATTCTTTGACGCGATGAATCGTGCCGCTGCGGTCGCCGACATACATCACGTCGTCCGGGCTGAACGCGATGCCCGTCGCCACGCCGAGATTGCTCGCATATGGGACGACTTCCTCGTCGCGGTTGATGCGGCTGACTTCGCCCTCGGCACGATTGGTGACGAACATATTGCCGCTGCGGTTAAAGGCGATGCCCGTCGGATTGAGCATTTCGGCGGGCATTTCCTTCAAATAACCGTCGGGTTCGAGCCGCAAAAGCGTCACCGGCATCTGCTGTCCGCGCGAACCCGAACGCGTCACGATAATCGAATTATCCTTCGGATCAACCGCCGGATTTGCGACGATGTGCAGATCGTCAGCCAGCATTTTGCCGATTGTGTAGTTGTAGTATTCGCTGCGGTCGCCGCCGCTTTCGAGATAGATTTCGACGCTCGAAACCGTCAGTCCCGAAGGCACGATAGCCAACACGCGGTTGGACGAAGCCGCGACGATATGCGCCGACGTTTCGCCGATCAGACACCGCATATCGTTCTTGATTCCGGCTTGCAAACCTTCACATTCAATCGAAATTTCGCCGCCCGGAATCGCATAAGACGGACTGACGGAAATTATTCTGCCTGCTTTGTTAATCATATTTTCTCCAATGCAATCTACAATTTTACGATTCATCGCGCCGACTGTCTAGAAGTCTTCAAAATAAACCTGCAAGATATTTTGCCGCTGACCGTTCAACCGAAAATTCAGGAGAAACTTAATTATGAAAAAGAATGTTTTTACGTCTGTCGCGCTCTTTGTTTTTTTGCTGTTATTTGCCGTCGCGCTGTTTGTTTATCGCCCGGTAAATTCTAAATTTTCCCGCATTACCGTGATCGGCGATGCCAAAACGAAGGTCGCGCCCGATACTGCGCTGCTGTCTTTTTCGGTGGTTACGCAAGCCGCCGAAGCGGTTACTGCCCAACAGGAAAATGCAAAAAAAAGCGAAGCCGTCAAAAAAGCCGTCGAAGCCGTCACGCAAAATGTCAAAACGGAATTTAAAACCGACGATTATAATCTCAGTCCTGAACAGGATTATTCCGGCAAACTTCCCAAAATCGCCGGCTATGAAGTGAGAAATTCGGTCGTCGTTTCGGTTGCCGATCTGACCAAAACCGGCGCGATCATTGATGCAGCAACCAAAGCCGAGGCAAACAGTGTTGACGGCATCAGATTTATACTGAGCGAAACATCTCCGGCGCAAGGCGACGCGTTGGCGGCGGCAACGGCACAGGCATTGGTCAAAGCCGAAGCGATTGCCAAATCCTTGAACGGCAGAATCGTCAGAGTTGTCGAATCTCGGGAAGGCGGCGCACCGATTTTGCCGTCGAGTTCCGGCGATGAAAGCAAAATGATGTCAAATGCAGCTTCAACCGTCGGCAATAGATTAAGTTACAGAACTCCGGTCGAAGGCGGTTCGCTCGATTTTCGTTCGCAGGTAGTTTTGGTCGTTGAGATTGATGTTAGTTAAGACGCTTGTCATTCAAAGTTTAATGCGAGAAAATAAAAGCAAATATCCCGCTTTTATTTTTTTGGAGAAATTATGAAGAACATTCGTCCGTCCGTCTTGTTTTTTTCGATCTGCGTGTTGCTCGGTTCGGCGTTTGCTGTTTCCGCTCAAACGCCCGCGCAGACTGAGCTTGCCGATTATATCAAAGCCAATTACACCAAGCGCGAAGTGTTGATTCCGATGCGCGACGGCGTGAAACTTTTTACTTCGATTTACGCGCCGAAAGATGCGTCGCAGAAATATCCGATAATGTTCGACCGCACGCCTTACACGGTTGCGCCGTATGGCGACGGCAAATTTAAACCTTTGCTCGGACCGGACGAACTGTTTGCTAAAGAAGGCTACATTTTCGCTTATCAGGACGTGCGCGGTCGCTGGAAATCCGAGGGCGAATTCGTGGATGTGCGACCGGATATTGACAATACCGACAAGACGAAAATTGACGAATCAACCGACACTTACGACACGATTGAATGGATGATTAAAAACATTCCGAACAACAACGGGCGCGTCGGGATGTGGGGCATTTCTTATCCGGGATTTTACACTTCGGCGGGCGCGATTGATTCGCATCCCGCGCTCAAGGCGATTTCACCGCAGGCTCCGGTTTCCGATTGGTTTCGCGGCGACGATATGCACCACAACGGCGCATTATTTTTAGCCCAAAATTATCACTTTTTCGACTTTTTCGGGCAAGCGCGTCCTGTGCCGACTTCGGAAAAATATTTCAAAACGCTCGATTTCGGCACGCCCGACGATTACAAATACTTCCTCAACGCCGGCGGACTCAAGGAAATCGCCGACAATTATCAAAAAGGTTTGGGCGTTCGCATCAAATTTTGGGACGAAATGATGCAGCATCCGAACTACGATCAATACTGGAAAGACCGCAACATTCTGCCGAAATTGAAAAATATCAAAGCGGCGGTGATGACCGTCGGCGGCTGGTATGACAACGAAGATTTATACGGGGCGCAGAAAACATATAAATCAATCGAGAAATTGAATCCGGGAATTTTCAACGTGCTGGTTCTCGGTCCGTGGTTTCACGGCGGTTGGGAACGCTCGGACGGCGATTGGCTCGGCACGGCGTATTTCGGCGCGAAAACCGGCGTTGATTACCGCGCAAAATACGAACTTCCCTTTTTCAATCATTTCTTAAAAGACAAAGGCGATATTTCGCAGATTAAGGAAATCAACGCCTTCGACACGGGCGCAAACGTCTGGCGCGAACTCGACGGTTGGGACCCGAAGGCGAATATTACCGATTCGCAGATTTATCTGGCGGCGGGCGGCAAACTATCTTTTACAAAACCGACCGGCGCGGGCGGCTTTGACGAATACGTTTCAGATCCGATGAAACCCGTTCCATATACGCAAAAAGTTACGTCCAATTATCCACGCGATTTTATGACCGAAGATCAGCGGTTCGCCGCGCAAAGACCTGATGTTCTGGTTTATCAGAGCGATATTTTAACCGAAGATTTGACAGTCGCGGGCGACATTCACCCGAACATTTTCGTCTCGTCGAGCGGCACCGATTCGGATTTCATTGTCAAATTAATTGACGTTTTCCCCGACGATTATCAATACCCGGAAACCGGCAAAAAGCTGCCGAACGGCGAACCTGAGCGCGTCAAACCGCCGGAAACATCGGCGTTCTCGGTCTTTCAACCGGGCGGTTACGAAATGCTCTTGCGCGGCGAACCGTTCCCGGCGCGTTTTCGCAACAGCTTTGAAAAACCCGAACCGCTCAAGCCGAACGAACCCGCGAAGATTCGCTACGAGATGCCGGGAATCACACACACTTTTAAAAAAGGACATCGAATAATGGTGCAGATTCAAAGCACCTGGTTTCCGCTCGTCGCGCGTAATCCGCAGAAATTTATGGATAATTATCTGCTCGGAACACAGGCGGATTTTCAAAAAGCGACCGAAAGAATCTACTACGGCGGCAGCAGCGGTTCGCTGCTCGAATTGCCCGTCTTAAAATAAAAGTTTCAAGTTTCAGGTTTCAAGTCTCAGGTTTATAAGAAGACTCCTAACTTGAAACCTGAAACTAGAAACTTGAAACTCTATACACTATGCCTACAACAGCAATTTGGTTCGGCAGAATATTGATTCTGCTCGGAATTATCGGTTACGGTTACGGATTGATGAACGGCGCGGCGAGCCTGACGGCTTTGATTCCGGCGGCGTTCGGGTTGATTTTGATGATTTTGGGACATCTTTCGCAGTCGAAGGAGAGTTTGCGAAAACATCTGATGCACGTCGCGGTGCTGATCGGTTTGATCGGTTTTGTCGTGCCGCTCGGACGAATTTTGTCGAAGGTTAACGATCTTCAGCTTTCATTTGCATTTCTTACGCAGGCTTTGATGAGTTTGATTTGCCTGCTGTTTGTCGCGCTCTGCGTCAAATCTTTTGTGGATGCCCGCCGTTTACGGGAAGTTTGATTTCGACCAGTAATCCGCCGCCGTCCGCGTTTCGCGCCGTGATTTTGCCTTTATGCGAAATGACGGCTTGTTCGGCGATGGCGAGACCGAGACCTGCGCCGCCGGATTTGCGTTCGCGGGCATCGGCGACGCGGAAAAACGGCGCGAAAAGGTTTGCCAAAGCATCTTCGGGAACGCCTTCGCCGTCGTCGCGGATTTTGATTTCGATATTCGATTTATTTTTCCCGACGCTCACCTCGACCTTTTCTTGAGCGTAGCGCAAAGCGTTTCGCAGCACATTTTCAATCGCGCTCTGCAACAGGTTTTTACTGCCCGACACCGCAAAATTTGTCTGCCCGACGATCTCCGCTTTTTTGTTTTGCGCCGCCGCTTCAAAATTCGCGTCCGCGACAACTTTTTCGACCAGTTTCGACAAATTAACTTCGCGTTTTTCAATCGTTTCCGACTGACTTTCGAGTTTTGAAAGTTTCAAAATCTGAGAAATCATCTCGTTTAATTGTTTGGCTTCGCGTTCGATGCGGTCGAGCAAACCGAAAGTTTCGGGATTGGCTTTCTGCCGCGCGAGTTCGAGTGCGACGCTCAGACGTGCGAGCGGCGAACGGAGTTCGTGAGAAACATCGCGCGTCAGACGCTTTTGCGAAACGATCAGAGCCTCGATGCGTTCCGCCATCTCGTCAAAATCGCGTCCGAGTCTGCCGATTTCGTCGTGTCGTCTGCCGATTTCCGGCGCGACGCGCGTTTGCAGTTGCCCGTCGGCGAGGCTTTTCGCCGCTTCGCTCAACCTGAAAATCGGCGCGGACAGATACCGCGCAAACACATAACAGACGAGCAGCGCAGTCAGTATCAAACCGAGCAGACGCATATATCGGTAATTGGCTTCGCCGAAAAACGGCACGGGTTTCGGGCGATCCCAGCGGATGACAAACACCGCGTTCGGCGCGTTCGGCAGCGCGATTTTCTTCGCCGTAAAAATTGCGTCGGGTTGTTCCGAATCAATCTCGACCGTTTCGCTCTGCGCGGCTTTGACAATTAAATCCGTCGGGATAATCTCGAAATTTGTTGCCGCCGAAACCGATTTTCCCTGCGCGTTGACGATCCCGATTTCTTCGATAGTTTCCGAACTTTTGACGCTCTGCAAAAATTCGCGCAGACCGTTTTCGCCTTCGCGCCCGTTTATCTGCTGCGCCGCCGCCGTATAAATCATCGTCTGATTTCGCACCGAAGTCTGCCAGCGGCTGACCACCGGCTCGCTCTGGGTCGTCCACGTCAAAAAGATTACCACGCCGACCATCAAAGCAATCGCCGCCAGAAACCATAGAAAAATTTTTACAAAAAGGTTCATTCTTTAGCGGGTTTCAGGTTTCAAGTTTCAGGTTTCAGGTTTTAAGACGTAATTTATAACCGCCAATTTTCTGTCTCCAACCTAAAACTTGAAACCTGAAACCTGAAACTCAAACAACCGTGTAAATATAGCCGACCGACCGGATCGTTTTGATTCTTTCTTCGTCGCCGCCGGTGCGTTTGCCTAGTTTTTTTCGCAGATTGCTGACGTGCATATCGAGGCTGCGGTCAAACGGCGAAAGCGAGCGTTCGAGAACGGTTCGGCTCAAATCTTCTTTTTTGACGATTTTTCCTGCTTCTTTAAGCAGCGCGACGAGCAGATCGAACTCGACCGAAGTCAGCGGCAGCTCTTCGCCTCCGCGTTTTGCCGAACGCGCCGTTTCGGAGATTTCGAGATCGTCAACGCTGAATTTTTCCGGCGCGGGCATTTCGTCTTCGCCCTGCACACGCCGCAAAACCGCCCTGATTCGCGCCACCAGTTCACGCGGATTAAACGGCTTCGCCAGATAATCGTCCGCGCCGGTTTCCAATCCGACGATTCTTTCCGTTTCCTCACCCCGCGCCGTCAGCATCAGCACCGGCACGTTCGATGTTTTCCGCAACTCGCGCAGCACCTCGAAACCGTTCATCGCCGGCAGCATCACATCGAGCGTCACCAGATCAAATTCATTTGCTGATGCTTTTTCTAATCCGTTTCTGCCGTTGTGAACCGTTTCCACGACGAAACCTTCGCCCGTCAAATATTCGGAAACCAGTTCGCAAAGGTCTTCGTCGTCATCAATAATTAAAACGCGATTCATAAGTTAAATAGAAAAATACTTTCCTGAGCCGGAGCGCATGCTGCCAGCTTGCGTGAGTGATGGCTTCCATCACTCAAATAAAGATTAACTATCCGAACGACCGGAGAAATTTCACTTTGTTTGAGCATCCGAAGCGAATGCTCAGGCAGGCAAGGAACCGCCCGCGTTCCCGGCTTCTGCATTATATTTGTAGTTCTCAATAATTACCGCCAAAATTCACTTCAACATCAATCATAATTTAAATTTCAACAATCCCGGACATTTTTACAATTCTTTACAAATATCGTCTTTTCTTCGCGCCTTCGCGCCTTTGCGGGAAATTCTTTTATTCTTAAACGATCATTTTTGATAAGCGATTCTGCCGCCGATCACCGTCATTTCGACGTTTCCGTCTTTATCAAACGCGACAAAATCGGCTCGTTTGCCGGTTTCGAGCGAGCCGTATTCATTTTCCAAACCGAGCAGTTTTGCCGGATTCAAACTCGCCATTTGCGAAGTTTCCGCTTCTGAAAATCCGAGCGACCGCAGCATTTTCACCGCGTCGAGCATCGTGATGACCGAACCGGCAATGCCGCCGCGTTCGTTGCGCGTTTTGCCTTCGACGACCGAGATTTGTTCGTTCCACATCGCGTAAACGCCGTCGCCCAAACCGGTCGGCAAAACAGAATCGCTGATGAGCGAAACTTTGTCCGGCGTTTTCGCATCAATCGCCACCTTGAGCATTTTCGGATCAACGTGAACGCCGTCGGCAATAATGTCGAACGTCACATCCTTATTCGCCAACGCCCAACCCGCAACCCCGATTTCGCGGTGATGAATCGGTGTCATCGCATTAAAAAAATGCGTCAAATGCCGTGCGCCCGCTTTGTAAGCCGCATCGAGAATCTCGGTTTTCGCGTTCGTATGACCGATGGAAACGATCCAGTTTTCCGCGACCAGTTTTTCGATCAATGCAATCCCGTTTTCCACTTCCGGCGCAAGCGTCGTCAGATGCACACCTTTTTTCAAACGCGGAAGCTGCGCGATTTCGTCGCCCGTAAATCTTTTAAAATACTGCGGACGCAGCGCACCGCACATTTTTTCATTGGCAAAAACGCCTTCGTAATGAACACCCAAAATTCGCGCCGCCGGTTCAGAGTCGGGCAAATCCTGCGTCGCCATCACCTCATCAATCGCTTCAACAACCTTTCGATAAACCTCATCCGAATCCGGCACAAATGTCGGCAGCCAGCCCGTCACGCCTTTTGAAGCCAAAAACTTAGCCATTTTCCGCAAATCATCCGCCGCCGCCGCATTGACATCAACACCGACCGCGCCGTGAATGTGAACGTCTATAAATCCGGCAGCAAGCCATGATCCATTTAGATTAAATATCTGATTTTTATCAAAATGATGAGCTACTTCGTCCGAATGAATTTTAACAATTTTGGCTTCTTCAATTGTGACGAAATATATTGATGATTCGGCTTGTGGTAAAATAGGTCTGGCGTTTTTAATCAACATATCGTAACTCGGAAAATTAAATGAAAATGTTATTTCTTCAAAATTTATTTTACGCTGATAATAAATTTCATACTAATTTGCGCTCGAAGGGTTTATTAAAATTTTCAGCCTTTGTTTCACTGTTTTGTACATTTATTGTTTTCTTTTCCCCTAGCCAATCTCAAACACCCGCTGCTTCCGACTATTATCAGCAAGGTTTAAGCAATCTCAATAATCAGGATTATGCGGCGGCGGTTATTTCATTTCAAACCGTTTTGAGAACTTCGCCGAACAATGACCCGGCACATAGAGGTTTGGCGATTGCACTGATCGGGATCGAAAAATTTCCCGAAGCGAGCCGTGAAATAGCCAAATCACTTGCTCTGTCGCCGAAAGATGCGAAACTTTTGGAATTGGCAGCGCAATGTTTTTGGCGGCAAAAACGCTTTGCAGAAACCGAATCCGTGATGCAAAGACGTTTGAAATTGGGCAGTGAAAGTGCCGAATTATGGTCGCTCTACGGTGATGCGCTTGACGCTCAAAAGAAAACTATTCAGGCAGTTTCAGCTTACGAAAATGCCGTTCGTATAGCACCGAATTCGGTAATACTGCATTACGCTCTCGGCGCATTGTATTGGAAATTAACACAATATACAGAAGCGGAACGCGAACTTTTAAAGGTTTTAATTCTTCAACCGAATGATCCGCGCGCCTCGTTCAATCTTGGCGATATTTATTTAACAAAAGGCGACGCTGCAAAATCACTCCCATATCTGCAAACAGCAGCCGAGGCTTTTCCCGCCGAGTTCGACACAAAATTCGCCCTCGGACGCGCTTTAATGGCGACCGGGCAGACAAATGCGGCAATTGTCCAACTGCAAGCAGCGGTTAATCTTAAACCGGACATTGCCGAAGGACATTTTCATCTGGGACGCGCTCTTGAACGCGCCGGACGACGCGACGAATCCAAAGCCGAAATGCTCAATGCTCAAAATCTGAAAAACGCTCAACGCAAACGCGAAGAAATTAATTTTCCTGTCAAATCTCAATAAAAATCCGCGTTTTACCTAAGCAAAACGCGGAATAATTATGACCAACATTCAACTTTTGAGTTAAAAGTTAAATTTTGCCGCAAATTGAAATTCACGCGGCAGACGCGCACCGCTCGGAAGTCCCGTAACTGGATTTTCGGCTAAATTTTGATTACCCGAACAACACAAGAATTGTGTGTGATTAAATACGTTAAAGGCTTCAGCACGAAGCTGCAAATATCTGCCCTTGTCACTACTGAAATAAAAATATCGTGAAAGCGACAAACTCGTCGTATTTCGTCCCGGCAGACGAAAGATTGCGCGACCGGAATCGCCAAAAGTACCGAGTGCCGGAGTTGCAAAAGCAGCCGGATTGAAAAGATAAGGCAGTCCCGTCACCGGATCGTTTGTTCCTGTGACACCGCCGGTCGGATCACCGATTAAATTTGCCCGGTTTCCCCTCAAACCTCCGCTGGTCGTTATTCCGAGAACACGGGAAATCGGCGGTCCCGATTCGATATTGGTAATTCCGCCGATTTGATAACCATCCAAAATCGCTTTCAGGAATTTGTTACCCAGTTTATTAAAGAACGGAAATTCATAGACATAGCTCGCTGAAAATATATGCGGACGCGACGTTCTCGCCTCAGCATATTCAACCGACGGATTCAAAGGATTTTGCGGCGCATCTGCACTATCGCGGTCATTCGTAAAATCTGACAAGGTTTTGCTGAATGTGTATGAAGCCGTAATTGTGCTGCCTTTGGCAAAACGGTAATTGAAACTTGTCAACAAGCCGTTGTAACGCGACCGTGCCGCCGTTTCAAAAACATTGATGTTGCCGTAACCAAGATACGGACGATACAAATTGATACAGCCGGTCGAACCGACCGTGCAGCCTGCCGGAGCATCCTGTCCGTTAGGCAGAACCGGAATAACCGCGCCGGCTGAAGTCGTTCTCGAAACAAAAAATCTATACGGCTCGACGAAATTAATATTGCGTGTTCGCAGCAGATGATCGCCTCTCGTTCCGACGTAGCTGATGTCAATAACCGCGTTTTTGAAAATTTCCCGCTGGATGCCGACCGAGTATTGCTGAATTTCAGGTGTTCTTAAATCAGGACTTACACCGCCTAAGGCAATAACCGGCAAGTTTCCTAATGCTCCGGCAGTCGGATCGGCAAAGGTAATCGTTCCTGCCGAACTGCTGGTATAAGTTGCGCGATTGTTATATGGGCGATTAGGAGTAGTCGGGTCTTGATACAGGAAAGTCGCAATCTGGTCGTAATAAAAACCATAACCGGCGCGGAGAACCGTTTTATTCGGCGCACCGAGCAACATTTTACCGATTCCTTTTTCAAATTTCGGACTGTAAGTTATACCAACGCGCGGACTGAAATTATTTTTGTCGCGCGGAACGATTGTGTTTCCATATGGTGAAGTGCTGCCGGCGACGGCAATTCCGTTGAGCGGATCGCCGGTATTTCGCAAAAGTGAACTGCAAGCGGCGTTGGCACAGGTCGGAACTTTCGACGCGCTGTAGAGATTTGGAATAAATGAACTTTCGACGTTATTTTTATCAATTGCCGGAAGATAATACTGGTAACGGACACCGTAATTTAACGTAATATTTGGACGCACACGCCAAGTATCCTGCGCGTAGAATTCTCGTCTTCCCAATTTCAATTTAAATGTAATATCAAATTGATCTTCGGAATAAGAATTTGCCCGACCAAGTAGAAAACTGCCGAGTCCGACTCCGGTCTGAGTCAACGGAACACTAGTCGCGCCGTTTAAAGCGTTGCCGCGTGATTGTATTTGATCGAAGCTGTAGGTTCCCTGCGTGTTGTTGCTGGCATTTTCATTTTTGCCTTCATAGGCTAATTCGCCTCCGAATTTCAGTATGTGATCGCCAACCGTCCAAGTTAAATTGTCGCGGACAGTCTGATTTCGGTAGCGGATATTATAACCCTGCGTCGAACCAAAACCTGCAATTGCGGGAATAGCAATAGTTGGTATTGCACCAAAATTGTTTTCAGGAAATGCCTGTCCGATTCCTCCCGAACCGTTTGCTAAACCATAATCGGCTAATCTTCCGCGACCGACTAAAAGCGTATTGATATGGTTTTGCGAAAAATTGTAGGAAATTTCATTGATCACGGACGAATTTAAAACACTATTAAAAGTAATAGCTAGAAGTTGTCCGGGAACTTTCGTATCGGTAGTTGCAACATTCGGCAGCGCAACCGAGTTGAAAAGTCCTCCCGGCTCTTGAGTTTCATTCAAATCGTGAGTATAACGTCCGAATATGGAGTTGTTACCGTTAATTGTATGGTCAATCCGAACGACTTCCTGACGGGTGTTTTGGATTGTATTAGCATTATAAACAAAACTGCTGTCCCCCGTATTCGGCAGCGGATAGGCACTTAACAACGCCCGTGAAATCGGGCTGATGTCGGTTGCCGGAATGATGTTTCCTGCATACGCGCGGTTTGCGGTATTAAAAAGTTGATTTGCACGCGCCTGAATTGTCGCGCCGTTCGTGTCTGTGACAAACAACGGCGTAGCTGTGACAACCGTTCCACTAGTCCCGTTCGATTGTAAATAAAGAGGCAAGCCGAGCCGAGCCGAAAAATCGCCGCCGCGTTCAGCCGCCGTCGGAACAGTTACCGAATTGGTTGTCGAAGCACGGCTGATGCGACGAAAATCCTGCGAATAGAAAAAGAATGTTTTGTTTTTACCCGAATCGAAGAACGGTCCGCCTTCGCCGAAATGCAAAAAAGGAAGCGGTCCGCTAAATGTTCCGCCGAACGTATTGTAGCGAAGTCGCGGGGTTTTTGCTAAAGGCTTGCCGTCAGGTCCGCGTCCGAGTTGATTATTAAAAAATGTATTAGCGTTAAATCGGTCATTGCGAACAAATTCATATAAAGAACCGTGAAAGTCGTTGCTTCCGCTCTTTGTCACAACCGTTACCACGCCGCCTGCCGAGCGACCGAATTCAGCCGTGTAGTTTGATGTTAAAACTTTAAATTCCTGAATCGAATCTATTGTCGGTGTTGAAAGCAAAGTAATATTTGAACCGCCGTCCGTATTATTTACGCCGTCAACCAAAAAATTAACTCCGTTGCGCCGCAAGCCATTGATTGAAACACTGGCACGTCCGGTTAATCCGAGGGCGGTTTCGTCTGACAAATCCGAACTGACACCGGGAACCAGTTCGAGAAGTTTTGTAAAGTCGCGGTTGACCAACGGGATTTCGACTATTTGCTTGTTGTTAATCAAGGTTTGTCCGGTCGCACTTTCCTGAATCAAAGGCGGCTCATCAGTCACTGTTACTGTTTCGTTCGGTGCGCCGACCTCTAAAACAATTCCGACCTGACGACGATCTCTGACATTGAGAGTAATATTTTGAACATATTGCTTAAAACCGTTTTGCCCGACCGTGATAGTATAGCTTCCCGGCATCAACGAAGTGACATTATAGTTACCATCCTCATTGCTTTGCACCTGCCGGGTGGTGCTGGTTTCCGTATTCGTCACTTTGATTGTCGCATTCGGAACAGATGCACCGGTCGAATCTGTTACTTGTCCGGTTATAGCGGCTGCCGTTTCCTCTTGCGCTTCTACAAATCCGCTCATTCCAAGACAAAGAATAAGGGCAAAAAAAGTTGTCTGCAAAATTTTTCTGGAGTTATTGGTCATCGTTTGTTTCCTCATTTTGAAAGTTTTTTAGTAAACCCAAAGCTATAAAAATAATTTAGGTTTTTGGACAAATCTTCAAATTTTCGTTATGGCAACAATTTTATAAAAATATGGGAAGATTTAAAAAACCGTTGATTTTGTTAAATTTCTGAAAACTTTTGGAATCTACTCAAAGGTTATAATCTCAACCTGCTATTTGTAAAGCAAAAACTGTGCGCGACGATTTTTGAAATTCTCTAAACTTTTCTGCCGCGATTTTTCGATATTTTCGGCTTCTTCGCCGCGTCTTATCATCTCAAAAACTTCCGTGTTGGCGAGCAGACGGTTATAATTTTCGACTTTCCAATCGTTCGGATAAAGTTCGCGCAGAACGGCGGCGATTTGGATGCCGGTTTGGACGGATTTAAATTGAGTGCGGTCGGTGATGATAATGTTGATGCCGCCGACGTTTTCGTCTTTGAAAACAGAAGCGTTCGGTTTGAATTTAACCGGCACAAAGCGCACGCCGCCGAGATTTTTGGCGTTGAGTGCGGCGGCGAGTTTACGTCCGTCAATCCACGGTGCGCCGACGACTTCAAACGGCGTGTCCGTGCCGCGTCCGACTGATAAATTGGTTGTTTCGAGCAGCCCGATGCCCGGATAGAGCGTCGCTTCGGTTAAGCTCCGCATATTCGGCGACGGATTCGTCCACGTCTGCATCGTTTGGTCGAACCACATCGAGCGCGTCCAGCCGTCCATTTTGACTACGCGCACGTCTGCGCCGATTTTTTTTTCGACGTTCATCATCTGCGCGAGTTCGCCGATGGTCAAACCGTGACGAATCGGAACGGTGTGCGAGACGACGAACGATAATTTGTCTGCGTCGGCGTTCGCGCCTTCGACGATTTCGCCGCCTAACGGATTCGGTCTATCTAAAACAAACACGGGTTTTCCGGCTTTCGCGGCTTCTTCCAAAACATTCAAAAGCGTCGCTTCGTAGGTGTAAAATCTAACGCCGATGTCCTGAATGTCGTAAACAATCGCGTCCAAATCTTTTAATTGCTCAGGTTTCGGGCGGCGCGTTTCGCCGTAAAGCGAGTAAACCGGCAAGCCTGTTTTTTCGTCTTTTGAATCGTCAATTTTCGACTGATCGAGTTCGCCGCGAATGCCGTGTTCGGGCGAAAACAGTGCGGTCAGTTTTACATTCGGCGCGGCTTTTAAAACGTCAATTGTTTGATTGCCGCTTAAATCTTTGCCGGTTTGATTGGTTACGAGTCCGATTTTCAAGCCGTTTAATTCTTTGAAATTGTTCTTTTCGAGAACGTCAATTCCGTTTAGGACATTCGCCGACGGAGCGCGGACATCCTTGTCCGCCAACGACTGGCGGACAAGGATGTCCGCGCTCCATTTGGGAATTTGCGCCGCGACTTGTGAAGCATAAGCTGATTCGGCGAGGCGAAATGCTTCAATCGGCGTATCTTCGATTGCCGAAGCCGTGACCGTCGCAATTTTGGCGCGTAAAGGCGTGACATCGCCTTTGCCGTCGGGGTGAACGCGGTTGGACAGAAAGACGACGAAGGTTTGTGAAACGCGGTCAATCCAGATCGAAGTTCCAGTAAATCCGGTGTGTCCGAACGAGCCGAGCGGGAAAAGTTCGCCGCGATTCGACGAAAACGCGGTGTTGATGTCCCAACCGAGTCCGCGCGTCGCGCCGTCTTCCGAAACGACAATCGGCGCGGTCATTCGCGCAACAGTATTTGCCGACAAAACGCGCTTGCCGTCCAAAATTCCGCCGTTCAAAAGCATCTGACAAAATCTCGCCAAATCGTCGCCCGTCGAAAAAAGTCCGGCGTGTCCGGCAACGCCGCCCATTCTAAAAGCGGTCGGATCGTGAACTTTTCCGCGTAAAATTTTATCGCCGTCTTTGCCGTCAAATTCGCTTCCGAGATAACTTTGCTGTCCTTTGATATTTTCGGTTGGAGCAATTCTTGAAGTTCGATTTCTCAAAACGTAAGGATTTAATTCCATTAAACTGGTTGACGATTTCAAAGTCATATTTTGAGCCGCGATGTGTTCAATAAAACTTGTGTCATCCATTTTTAATTGCTCAAAAATATTTCTTTTTGCGAAATACTTTACTGATATTTCATCGCTTACTCTGCTAACAATCTCGCCAAGCACAATAAAATTTATATCCGAATAAACAAACTTCGTTCCCGAAGGCTGGCGCAGTTTTTCTTTGTAAAGCGCGTTCAGCATTCCGTCGCGTCCCGTCCACTTTTTTTGCAGGTCAAAATCGGGTGCCAAGCCGGAAACGTGCGTCAATAATTGCTGAATCGTGATTTTCTTGACGTTTTCATCCTCGATTTCGGGAATGAATTTGCCGATGGTGTCGTTCAAACGAATCTGCCCGCGTTCGACGAGCATCATTATCGAGGTCGTCGTCGCCACGACTTTCGTCAGACTCGCAATGTCGAAAATCGTGTCAACCGTCATTTTTTCGACATTCGGCACAAGCGCACGATTGCCGAACGCTTTGCGATAGACGATTTTGCCTTTGTGTCCGATGATAACGACCGCGCCGGGAAGTTTTTTGTCGGCGATGTCTTTTTCAACCAAGCCGCCAATCTGATCGAGTTTTTCCGCCGACATTCCAACCGAATTCGGCGCGGCGACCGGCAAACCCTGCGCCGCAACAATTGAAAATGAACAATTGAAAATTAAAAATGCAAAGAAGAATTTTAGATATAATGCTTTCATAAATCCGCTTTTGTATTCGGTTATCGGTTTTTTTGTTTTTCGTTTGAAGATTTCCGCCGGGATTATTTTTTAGCTTTCAGTTCCTTTTCGCGTTTTTTAAAACTTTCCTTGCAGAGACGAATAAATTCTTTGCCGACCGGCGAAAAATAACCGCCGCGCAGACGCGCCAAACCTAAATCCCATTTCAGTTCCGCGCCTTCGATAAGCCACGAAATCAGTTTTCCGGCGCGGATTTCTTCGGCGATGGTTTTGACTCCGGCGATGCCCACGCCCATATTGTTTTCGACCATCTGATTGATTGCTTCCTGCCGCGAAAGTTCCATAATGACGTTCGGTTTGACGCTCGCCGCCGAAAAAAAATCGTCAATCATCCGCCGCGTGTTGCCGCCCTTTTCGCCTAAAATCAGGTGTTCACCCGCGAGACTCGCCGCGCTGATAACCTTTTCACCTGCCAGCGGATGCTGCGGATGCGCGATGGCGACAATTTCGTCGCTGAACAATAATTCGGTCGTTAAATTGTTGCTTTCGACCGGCAGAGAAACAAACGCGACATCAACCTCGCCGTGCAGAATCTTGTCGCTCAGTATGCTGCTCGTGCCGGAACTGACGGTGATTTCCGACAAAGGGTAGATTTTTTTGAGTTCCTGCAAAATGCGCGGCATCTGCATCGTCGCAAACATCGCCGAAGCCGAACCGATTCGCAGTCTGCCGTGTTCCGCACCGGCGATTTCAGACAATTCGGCAAGCGCGGTATCGTGTTCGCGCAAAATCTTTCGGGCGCGGCTAATCAGACGTTCGCCCGCTTCGGTCAAAATCACGCGGCGCGGCGTGCGCGAAAAAAGCGGCACACCAACCTCGTCTTCCAACTGCCGAATCTGCATCGAAACCGCCGCCTGCGTAATGTTCATCACCCGCGCCCCGGCAGTAAAAGTTTTCTCTTCCGCAATCGCCAGAAAAGCCTTGAGTTGTCTAATTTCCATAATCTTTTACAGTGAACAGTTATCAAAAAGATTCAGTATTAAAACAACTGATAACTGTTCACTGATAACTGCTAACTGCTAACTGTTTACTGATAACTGTTCACTGATAACTGTTTCTTATTGATAATATAAAATCGGTTGAGATTGATTATATGTCAAGTCGGGTTAAAATAGAAGAGTGTTAACAGACGGACGGTTAAAAAATTGAAGCCGAAAATCGGCAGTCAAACAAGCTCGAAAATCGGGCTGCATAATCTGTATCTCGGCGCGGACGGCGGCGGCACGAAGACGCGCGTCGTGTTGGTTGACAATCGCGGCGCGAAGGTCGGCGAAGGCACAGCGGGCGCGTCGAATCCGCTGCGCGTCGGGATCGAAAATGCCGTTAAAAACATTTCAAACGCCGTAGATCAGGCTTGCGATCAGGGAAATCTGAGCCGCAGCGACATCGTTTCCGCGACGCTCGGACTCGCCGGTGTGCGCCGCGCCGACATTCGCCGAACGGTCGCCGACAGCTTTCGCCGGGTCATCGCCGTCAAAAAAATCGAGGTCGTGACCGATGCCGAAATCGCTCTGTTCGGCACGACTCTCGGCAAATCGGGTTTGGTCGTGATCGCCGGAACGGGTTCGATCTGTTACGGGCAAAATGCTGCCGGCGAAAAATTTACTTCAGGCGGCTGGGGACCGCTCGCCGGTGACGAAGGCGGCGGCGCAGGAATTGCGCGGAGGGCGTTGCAGGCAATCGCCAAGGCTTCGGACGGACGCGCAAAACCGACCGAACTGAGCCGCTACGCTTCCGAATATTTTCGCACCGCCAAATCCGAAGATTTAATCGTCGCCATCTATTCGCCGCAAACCGACAATGCCAAAATCGCCGGATTCGCAAAATATGTCGCCGAAGCCGCGCGAAAGGGTGATAAAATCGCCGTCGAAATCCTGCGCGAAGGTGGATTTGAATTAGGCTTGGCGGCGTATGCCGTGATAAAAAAACTAAAACTGCAAAGAAGCAAATTTCCCATTGGCTGTGTCGGCAGCGTTTTTAAATCAGGCGAACTAATCACCGACGCAATGCTCAAAACCGTCCATCAAATCGCGCCCAAAGCGTTTTTGAGCGAACCGAAACTCGATCCGGCAGACGCGGCGGCGCGAATGGCTTTCGAGCAATTTTTCAACGGAGTAAAAAAATGAATAAATTATTAATTTTCACATTTGTTATATTCATCAATTCGATTTTCGCCTTCGCGCAAATGCCCGAAGCAAAAACGGCTGACTGGCAATTTTACGCGCCCGAAAAGGAAGAATTTTCGATTGAATTTCCAATGATGCCGGAAAAAGCCGACTATTCATTCAAAAAATATCAGCGGCGTTATTACGGCAATTTCAACGGTACATATTTTTTTATTTCTTCGGACGCAGTGCAAAAACCCGAGCAGTTCGATTTTGTAATGAGATTCGTTAAAGCCTTTCAGCCAAGCGGTGAAAAGGGCAAAAACAATCGCACGAAAACCGAAAAATTTGTTTTCACCGACGCTGAAAATTTTTATCACACGGTTATCACGGCAAAAACCGCTTATCGCGTTTATGTTTTCCAGACGATTAGCCCGACCGCAAATGATCCGTCGGCAGATCGTTTTTTTGCCAATTTGAAAATTAGTGAAAGTCCTGCCGCCGCTGACAAAGTAGATAAAACAGATGTCGTCCGTCTGCCCTCAAAAGTAGTCAATCAGCCTAATGCCGGTAACGGTAATTCAGATAATTCAAATCCGATGAATTCGGCAGATACCGATAAATCAATGGCGGCTTTGCCGATCTCCAAGAGAGTCAACGCCGGAGTCACTATTTTGTCGAAACCACGCGCCAATTACACTGATTTAGCCGGATTTTATGAAATCAGCGGACAAAATTTATTCAGAGTTACATTTCTCGCCAGCGGCGAAATCGGTTCGGTCAGTCCCGTCAATCGCCTGCCGTTCGGTTTGACCGAACAGGCGATTTTAGCGGCGCGAGCAATCCGTTTTGAACCGGCGGTGAGAAACGGAATAGCGGTGACAGTCACTAAAGCTGTTCAATATTCATTTACAATTTACTAAAAAAATAATGCTGCCGATTACCGAACAGGAAAATTCAAACACGACGCAGATTGACCGCGTTTCGACGCTCGACGCAATTCGTTTGATTAACGACGAAGACAAAACCGTCGCATTTGCCGTCGAAAAAGTCTTGCCCGAAATTGCCGCGAGCATTGATAAAATCGTCGAACGTCTGCACAACGGCGGACGACTTTTCTACGTCGGCACAGGCACGAGCGGGCGTTTGGGCGTGTTGGACGCGAGCGAGATTCCGCCGACGTTCGGTGTGTCCTACGAGTCGGTTCAGGGAATAATTGCGGGCGGTTACGACGCGCTTTACAAAGCGACCGAATCTTCGGAAGACAACTACGACGCAGGAAAAACCGATTTGCAAACGCGCAATATCAATGCCAAGGATGTCGTCATCGGTCTCGCCGCGTCAGGCAGAACGCCTTACACCATCGGCGCGTTGGATTTCGCCCGCGAACTCGGCTGTTTTACGGCTTGCGTGACCTGCGTTCACGATTCGGCGATCACCAAATCGTGCGAAATTCCGATTGTCGCCGTCGTCGGCGCAGAAGCAATCACGGGTTCGACGCGAATGAAATCCGGCACGGCGCAAAAAATGATCCTGAATATGATTTCAACCGCCGCGATGATTAAATTGGGTTATGTCAAAGGCAACCGGATGACCAACGTCAAATCTTCCAACGCCAAACTGCGCGAAAGAAGTCTGCGAATTTTGATGTCGGAAACGAATTTGGACGAAGATTCGGCGGATAAAATTTTAAACGAAGCGAACAATGATTTGCGCGTGGCGATTGTGATGCAGAAAGCTGACGTTTCGCGTGAAGTTGCGGAAACGGCTTTGATTGAAAATGATTTCGTGATTGAAAAAGCGGTTGGAAATTTACCAAATTCGGCTGATTGATGTGCCTTTCAAATAATCGTCAAAAACCGCGTCGGCACTAATAAAATCTATGTTTTCGACAATTGCCTGCGAAATCATAATTCGGTCGAACGGATCGCGGTGATGAAACGGCAAACGATTATTTTCAACCGTGTGAGCGAATTCGAGCGGTAGAATCTCGATTGAATTATCTTGTAAATATGTCGTCATTGCCTCAAAACCTCTGATAAGGTGAAGTTTTCCGAGTGAATTTTTGATGGAAATTTCCCACAAACCGACAATGCTGAGAAATATTTGATTGTTCGGGTTTTCAATTAATCTTCTGGACGTAATATTCAGATTAGGAGAACTTTGAATAAACCAGATAAAAATATGAGTATCAATCAAATATTTCATTACATATACTCCGCAAAGTCTTCGAGCGGAGCGTCGAAATCATCAGCCATAATAATTTCGCCTTTCGCGCTTCCGGCTTTGCGCGGCTGACGTTTTTTCGTTTCTGTTGCGCCTTGTTGTTTCTGTTTCAAAAATTGGACAAAGTGCAAAACTTCCTGTTTCAGACTTTCGGGCAGCGTGTGAATTTCCTGAATTAATGTTTGTTCGATCATCGTAAAAACTCCTTTCAGTTTAATTTTAGAACGAATTTTGCCGATAAAGCAATGATTTACAAATTTGAAAACGATTTTGTGATTTTAAAAGCTGTTGAGTTTGCAAGATCAGTCGAGAACTTATTCGTTTTAACAAAAAAAACAAACCAAAGGTTTGACCTCGCGCTGATTTCAAGATAAGAATTTCTTATCGCTTTCCGAAAGTCTTTCGTGTATTCTTATTGATAAAACCGACTCGATTTTGAGTTTGCAGAATACATTTTGAAGTTCGATATTTGTTTATACAACTAAATTTCTCCGGTTTTTCTTCTGATAATTATGGGATTTTCAGCTATTGATTACGCGGTTTTAATCGCCTATCTGGTCGGCATCACGATTTTCGGCGTGTTGTTTCGTAAGTCGCAAAAGACCGTCAAAGATTATTTTGTCGGCGCGAAAAATATTCATTGGCTCGTGATTTCGCTTTCGATTGTGGCGACGGAAACTTCGACTTTGACGCTTGTCGGCGTTCCGGCGATTGCTTATGCAAAATATGCCGCGCCCGAACTCGGCGGCAGTTTGACGTATTTGCAAGTCGTTTTCGGCTATATCATCGCGCGTTTTATCATCAGCGTTTTGTTTATTCCGGCGTATTTCAAAGGCGAACTTTTGACGGCTTATCAACTGCTCGAAAACCGTTTCGGCGTGAAAACTAAAAATTTCGCCGCGTCGCTTTTTCTCGTGATGCGGGCGTTGGCGGAAGGCGTGAGAATCTACGCGGCTTCGATTGTGCTGACGGCGGTTCTCGGCGCGAGTCTGCCGGATTTTCCGAACTTAACGCTCTGGTCAATCGTCATCGTCGGCGTTTTGACGCTGATTTATACATTTGAAGGCGGCATTTCCGCCGTCATCTGGACGGATTTGATTCAGCTTATTATCTACATCGGCGGCTCGCTCGTCGCGGCGTATATGCTTGTGACGCTCGTTCCCGGAGGCTGGACGGAAATCGCGGCGCAGGCAACAGCGGCAGGCAAATTTCAGATTTTTTCGTTCAAATGGGATTTCGGTCTGCCGTTTACGTTTTGGGCGGGAATTCTCGGCGGCACATTTTTAACGATGGCTTCGCACGGCACGGATCAGCTATTGGTGCAAAGACTTTTAACCTGCAAAAACGAGCGCGACAGTCAGAAAGCCGTCGTTTTCAGCGGCTTCGTCGTGCTGTTTCAATTCGCGCTTTTCCTGCTCATCGGCGTGATGCTTTACGCTTATTATCAAAACGTACCGCTCGAAGATTCGACACTTGCGTCGGGCAGTTGTCTGGCAAATGTCAAATGCGACCAGATTTTCCCGCGCTTTATCGTCGAGCATCTGCCGCACGGAATTTCCGGTTTGGTGATTGCTGCGATTTTCGCCGCCGCGATGTCGAATCTGTCGGGTTCGCTCAATTCGCTGGCTTCGACGACGGTTTTAGATTTTTATAAACCGTTAATAAATCCGAACGCGAGCGAAGAATCTTTACTAAGATTATCGCGCTGGCTGACGGCGGCGTGGGGCGTAATTTTAATTTTAATCGCCTTTTTCGCACGCGGTTGGGGTTCGGTTTTCACGGTCGGTCTGACGATTGCGTCAATCGTTTACGGCACGATGTTGGGAGCGTTTCTGCTCGGCGTTTTGACGAAACGCGGTAATCAAACCGGCGTGATCTGCGGAATGCTGGCATCTCTGACGACAATGTTATGCGTCAAATTCTATACGACAATCGCGTGGACTTGGTATGTGTTAATCGGCACGATGGTTTGTTTGTTTGTCGGCTACGTCGTCAGTATGATCGCGCCGTCAACGCGAAATATCGAAACAAGCAGCAATTAGATTATTAGCGAACTTTGCGGAAGAAAGTTTCCCGCAAAGGCGCGAAGTTCGCTAATTTAAATCAAATCTATAAAATGAAATTATTTTTGTATCGAACAACGACGGCACTTTTATCAATTATATTGCTTCTTCAATTCGGATTAATTCCGGCGAAGGCGCAGACCGCAGCGAAATTTCGTCCATCGGAAAAGGCTTATAAATGGGCTGACAAACAGCTTAAAAAAATGACTCTCGACGAAAAAATCGGGCAGATGATTCATATCGGCATTAACGCGCAGTTTTTGAGTCAGGACAGCGCGGAATTTCAGGAATTAAAGCGGCAGGTCGTCGAGAATCACGTCGGCGGCATCACGGTTTTTGTCGGCGATGTTTATGAAACGGTGCATTTGATGAATCGGATGCAGGAGAGCGCGAAGATTCCTTTGCTGATTTCCGCCGATTTTGAAACGGGTGTCGGAATGCGTTTTCCCGATGCGGTCAATTTCCCTTGGAATATGGCGGTCGCGGCGACGGGCAACGCCGATTATGCGCGGCGCGAAGGCGTGATTGCCGGACGCGAAGCCAAAGCCGTCGGTGTCCGATGGGATTTTGCGCCGGATGCCGATGTCAATGACAATCCTAATAATCCGGTGATTAACGTCCGTAGCTACGGCGAAAATCCCTCGGAAGTTTCGCATCTGACGACGGCGTTTATGCAGGGCTTGCAGAGCGAAAACGTGCTGGCGACGGCGAAACATTTTCCCGGTCACGGCGATACGGCAGTTGATTCGCATCGCGGTCTGCCGGTCATAGATTTTTCGCGCGAACGGCTCGAACAAACCGAATTCGTGCCGTTTCGCTCGCTCGTCAATAACGGCATCGGCGCGGTAATGGTCGGTCATATTTCGCTGCCGCAGCTCGATCCGACGCAGGCACAGCCGCTCAAAATCTCTGAAAAAGCCGCTTACACCGATTCACAGGTGATTACCGAAGCAGCGACGATTCCGGCGACGCTTTCGCCCGTCGTCGTCACGGGAATACTAAAAAAAGAGATGAATTTCGACGGGCTGATCGTCACCGACGCGATGGATATGAGCGGACTGACGCTTTATTTCAACCCCGAAGAAGCCGCCGTCCGCGCCGTTCTCGCGGGCAATGACGTGCTGATTAAACCGGCAAATTCGGACGCGCCGATGCGCGGGATTCGTGAAGCCGTCAAATCGGGCAGAATTACCGAAGAAAGAATCAATGAATCGGTTCGCAAGATTCTCGCATGGAAATACCAACTCGGTTTGAAAGACAATAAAATTACTGCGCTCGACGCGATTGACACGATTATTTCCGGTAAAGAAACGCGGCAATTATCCGACGAAATCGCACAGGACGCGCTCACTTTGGTTAAAAACGACGATAATTTCCTGCCGCTGCCGACCGGCGCAAAAGTCGCGGTTTTGTGTATTACGAACGGTGAAGATCGCGGTTTTGTCGGCAACACTTTGACAGCGGCATTGCGGCAGAACGGCTTGAAACCCGAACGAATCGTCATTGACGAACGCTCGACGACGAAGGAAATCGAAGACGCGATCAGCAAATCGAAAAAAGCCGATTTCGTCGTTGCAGGTCTTTACGGGCGCGTTCGTTCGGGCGCGAAAAATTCTATCGGTTTGCCCGAAGCCGGCGAAAAAGTTTTGCGCGAAGTCTTAAAAAGCGGGGCGAAAACTATTTCCGTCAGTTTCGGCAATCCATATTTGCTGCTCGGTTTTCCCGAAATAAAAAATTACGCCGTCGCCTACGGTGATATGGCGAGTCTGCAACGCGCCGCCGCCGATAAAATCACCGGCAAAAGCGCGTTCAAAGGCAAACTGCCGATCACTATCGGCAGTTATCCGCGCGGAACGGGACTGATGTTAAAATAATGTCAGAACCGTCTGCGTCAGCGGATGGACGAAGGCAGGATTTAATTATCAAAACCAAACACGACAAACATTCCGATTAAGCCATCCGCTGACGCAGATGGTTCTGACATAAAAGTGGAAAACATTGCTTTAAGAGACAGCCGCGCCGCCGACGGGATTTTTCTCGCGGAACTTTTTTATCAAGACAGAAGCGCGGATTTTATCAACGCCGGATTGTCCGAGATGCAGCTCAAACCGCTGTTGGCGATGCAATTTCAGGCTCAGAAACAATCATACGAACTTGCTTATCCGAATGCTGAAAACCAAATTATCGAATGCGGCGGAAAATCAATCGGCAGAATACTGACTGACCGGAACGGGGGAAAAATCCACTTGATTGACATCGTTCTGCTCAAAGATTTTCGCGGTCGAGGCATCGGCGGAATGTTGATTGAAAAATTGCAAATCGAAGCGAAACAGGTAAATTTATCGGCTTTCAAAACAAATGCAGGCGCGATCAGGCTTTATGAAAAATACGGTTTTGCCGTCACCGCTGATGAAGGAATGTATCTGCAAATGGAGTGGAAAAATGTTGGATAATCTAAACTACGAAGAATATAAAAACGCCGTCGGGACAAAATTTGCGATTGCCGGTTCGTCCATCGAAATCGAACTGCGCGAAGTTTCCGAACAAAAATTATCAGGACGACAGGAACTATTTTCACTGACTTTTGCCGGGGCGAAAGAGAATTTTCTCGAACAAAAAATCTATCGTCTGCGCCACGCGGCATTAGGCGAGGGCGAGATTTTTCTCGTTCCCATCGCCGAAAACGCCGCCGAATTTCTGTATGAAGCGGGATTTAACCGTTTGATTGATTAAAGCCGGTTGATGATCGCCATCAGAGTTTTTTGTCTGCCGTTTCTGCCTTCGGTCATAAACAGATCGAAGTTTCCCATCTGCGGATGCCAGACGTGATATGTATCCTCTTTAGCCAATCGCTGCGGCACTTTGAACTCCATCGTGTAAGATTCGCCGCCGACGGTTTTGTGCGGAAAATCCTTGACGTTCATTAGTTTGACAGTGGTCTGCACACGGTCGCTGACGATGTAAAAATCCGTGCCGACCAACGTGCTGATTTGGCGCGACGATTTCAGCAAATCCGCGCTGTTCCGGGTCTGTCCGAAAACCGAACCGGAAAAACCTTGCGCCGCGAGCGCGGAAATGCCGCCGAGTTTGATAAAGTTTCTTCTGGAAAATTTCATTGGATTTCAAATCTCCTTATGGCGTGGGTGATTCTGCCAAAGTAACGAAGATTGACGAAGAATGCAAGAACTATTTGCAAAATCGCAAAAATCGGTTATATTCAATCGCAGGATTATTCAAACTTTATCCGCAAATCTAAATTATGAGACTGAGTTTTTCCCCGACAACTCGTTCTAATGAAATGTTTCCGCTTTCTCTTTACTTCGACCGATGCGCCGTCAAAACGGCTCTCTTGTTGAGAAGTGAAGACCGAAACGCCGTCGCCCGATCACGATTCAAAGCGCAGCACCAACAAGACATTACAACTTTTTCGCCTGAAAAACTCCGAATATTTTTTTTAAGTTTGCAAAAAACCGGCAGTTTTACGTCGGCTTTTCGGAAACCTGTTTTCGCATTTTTTTGAATCAATGATTTCTCCCGGATTTTTCATTCGGAAATTCGGCATATAATTTTTTCAAGTATTTTATACCCGGCGATAAAGACAGGCAGATTTATCCGGCATTTTTAAGTTGTTGATTTAATTTCTAAAAAAACCAAGTTATCAGATACTATCGCCGATAAGTATTTCTTATCGTCACTGCGATCAAAAAACAAAATACTAAAACCGTCAGCGCGGGCTGTCGGCAATTACGGAGAAACTATTTATGTCAAATCCCTACGTTGGAGAAATAAGAATGTTCGCCGGAAATTTTGCGCCGGTTGACTGGGCGTTTTGCAATGGGCAAACTTTGTCTATTGCAGAATATGATGCGCTTTTTAATTTGATCGGAACGACCTACGGCGGTAACGGGCAAACCACTTTTGCGCTGCCGAATCTACAAAGTCGGATTCCGATTCACCAAGGATCAGGTTATGCGCTTGCTCAAATGGGCGGCGCGGAACAGGTGACGCTTAATACGCAGCAAATGCCTTCGCATTCACATCCGCCGGCGGCGCAATCGGCAACCGGCTCGACAACCAATCCGACAAATAGTGTTTGGGCGGCATCGGCGCAGAATATCTATACGGATGCCGCGCCTTCGGTAAATATGAATTCACAGGCGATAGGCGCAACCGGCGGCAGCCAGCCGCACGAAAATGTTATGCCGATCCTGGCGATTAATTTCATCATTTCCCTGTTCGGAATATTTCCGACACCGAGTTAAACATTTGCGGATTGCAGATGTTTTTTGAAATTTCAGGATGTTGTAAAAATAATTTGAGGAGAAAATATCTATGGGCGACCAATATGTTGGTGAAATCAGAGCAGTATCGTTTAACTTCCCGCCGCGCGGCTGGGCGTTTTGTAACGGACAACTTTTGCTGATTGCTCAAAATCAGGCTTTATTTTCGATTTTGGGAACGACTTACGGCGGTAACGGGACGACGAATTTTGCACTGCCGAATTTACAGGGACGAACGCCGCTGCATATTGGGCAGGGCATTACTTTAGGTCAGCAGGGCGGCGAGGCAGCCCATACTTTAACCGTCACGGAATTGCCGCAGCATTTTCACGGCGCGACTGCCAATACCGGAGCAGCGGATCAGGGAAGTGCGGCAAACAACTTTTGGTCGGCAGCCGGATCATACGCGCCGAGCGGTAACGGCGCGATGGGTGTGAATGATATATTGCCGAACGGTGGAAGCCAGCCGCACGAAAACTGGACTCCGTATCTTGTCTTAAACTTTGTAATTGCGCTTCAGGGAATTTTCCCAAGCCGAAACTAAAAGAGGAAATAGAAATTATGTCAGATCAATTCGTAGCTGAAATCAGAATATTCGCCGGAAATTTTGCGCCCCGCGGTTGGGCGACCTGTGATGGGCAAATAATGCCGATAGCCCAGAACACGGCATTGTTCTCGCTGCTCGGCACGACCTACGGCGGTGACGGGCGGGTCACTTTCGCGCTGCCGAATTTGCAGGGAAGTGCGCCGCTCCATCCGGGACAAGGCGGCGGACTGAGCCAATATGTTTTGGGAGAAATTACCGGCACACCGACGGTAACGCTGAACCAAAACCAAATCCCGGTTCATAATCATCTGGCGAAGGCAAATGCCGGCGGCAATAATCAAGCGTCTCCGGTTAACAATGTTTGGTCAACATTGGGAGGAACGCGCAGCCCGCCGCCGCTTTACGCCGCTTCGCAAAATACGCAAATGAGTCCGAGCGCACTTTCGGTAACAGGTGGAGGTCAGCCGCATAACAATATGTCGCCGTATCTCGCTTTAACTTTTATTATTGCATTGCAGGGAATTTTCCCGCAGCGTCCGTAGTTTGAAGCAGAATGTCGGAAACCGAGGAAGCCGAAATCAGGCTCTATAATCATACCGATCTGCTTTTGCAGGGACATCAGCGTCTGCTGCGTGACGGCGCACGCAATCAGGCGTTTTACCGGACGTTGAGCGATGTCGTTAAGAATGATTCGACGGTTCTCGACATCGGTTCGGGAACGGGAATTTGGGCGGTGACTGCGGCTCTGCTCGGCGCACGAAAGGTCGTCGCGGTCGAATACGAACCGTTGCTGATCGGCGTGATCAAGGCGTTAGCAGAGGAAAACGGCGTTGCCGGCAGGATCGAAACCATCTGCGGCGATTCCCGACAAATACAGCTTGAACGGGAATTTGACATCGTAATTTCGGAAACCATCGGACATCTGGTTTTTGACGAATCAATCGGTTCGATAATGATTGACGCGCGGGAAAGATTTCTCAAACCCGGCGGGATAATGATTCCGCAAAGCGTCAGTTTGGTTGCGGCGGCGGCGCATCTTGAAAATGCGGATGAAAAAATGCCCGCCGGAATCCCGCTGAATTGTTCGGTTTTCGAGTCGCTTGCATTGAATATTCCGCTGCCGCTGCGTGATAAATCGCAGTTGAAAATTTTGAGCGAACCGCAAATTTTGATTACGACCGATCTGCGAACGATGAGCGAAATGCCGGATTTAAGCGAAATGTCGGCAAATTGGGAAATGCCTGAAACCGGAGAAATAAACTGTTTTGCGGTTTGGGCGGAAGCGGTTTTGACCGATCAAGTCAGCCTGAATACGAATCAGACGACTTCGTGGCTGCCGATGATTTACCGGATCAAACCGTTTCAGGCGAAACGCGGCGCGGTAAATTTCAAACTTACGCTGACGCACAAAAGTAATTATTGGACGGCAAGTTTGAGCGACCGCCGATATTTTGAAGAGCAGAAATATTCACCGGCATCAGCGGCGACGGAGCTTTTAATGCGAAGCCGGATGCCCGCAGACGCTCTTCAACATTTGACGGTAACATAGCCGTCAAAAAAAATTTTGATATGAAGACGAGACATCATTCTTTTTGTCTCCGATTGTAAAATTAACTATTGACTAACCGGACGATTTACTAATTGTCGTCAATTCTCAACTTTAATTGTCCACGATTTTTGTCGGGGGCGATATATTTATTATTTAATCAGCAGAAGTATCAACTACTTCTTTTAACCTGAGTGTAGGAGTAAAATTATGTTTTCAAACCGTTTTCGCGTCAACGCCTTTTTGTTATCCGTTGCCGCAGTTTTTGTCGTTTTTTTAATTAAAGGAACTTGGATCGAGGCTGCCAAACCCGAAAAACCAACTTCTTCTCGAATTACCGCGCGAATCACACAATCCGGTCGTCCGTGGATGAATCTCAAAGACGGCTATGATTCAAAGGCTTTTTATGACGGAAATGCCGCGCTTGCCGGAATGGAAAATGCCAAATCGCTGTCGCTTTTTTCGGCGGACATTAATCGTGACGGCTTTCCCGATCTGGTGACGGGCTACGCCGGCGCAAACGGCGGTTTGGCAGTCATCCGATACGGCGATCCCGAAGCCTTCGGACCGACCCGACCCGAAACCATCGAAGGCATCAAAAACGGTAATTTTCCGGCTTCGTTTCTGCCTGACGCGACGGCTTTGAATCTTCCCGGAACGCCTGATTTTCTCGCCGTCGGCGACTTTGACCGTGACGGCAATTTGGATATTTTAACAGCGGCACGCGGCAGTTCGGAAATTTATCTTTTATCGGAAGACAAAAATTCGGGCAGCAAAACACCTTTCGGCTTGCGGCGCACAATTTCATTGCCCGGACAAATCACGACTTTAGCGACGGGACGCGACAGCACTTCGCCGTTTGACGATTTAGCCGTCGGCGTGTTGAGCGGTGCGGGAGCGCAGATTTTGTTTTATTCGACGACGAAAAGCGTTTTTGAAGAAACTCCGGCAATTTATAATCTTGCTTCACCCGCCGATTCGATTGCGATTAATCAGTTGGACACCAAAGTTCCGTCCGATCTCGCGGTCACAACCGGCAATGACGTATTGATTATTCACGGTTCGGGCGAAAAAACTCTGAAAAGCGATTCGGCGGATTTTTATCAATCGCAGATCGAACATCTGCAAATCACGCCGAATTCCAATGTCGTCATCGGTGATTTTATTCCCGACCGCCAAAATCAGATGGAATTAGCCGTGCTTTCAAATGACGGCGCGATTCACGTTGAAGCCTTGGGAAACCTCGACACGCGACCGTTCACTGCCGCCGAAATACTTGAAAAACGGCAAAAAGCGGAAGTAATGCGAAGAAGCGGAAACTTCGGCACTGCCGATTATTCGGCGTGGAATGCGGGAAAATCACAGACTTGGAACGAAGTTCAAACAACTGCTCTCGATGTTTCATCGCAAGATTTTGCTTCTTCAAAAATTTTGCTGACGAGCGGTAATCTGGCGGCTTCGGCGGGCGACGAAATTCTGGTGATTAATTCAGCCGCTCAAAAAGTCGAAGTTTTGATGAATGATACCGATCTGCATACCGGGAATTTGGTTTCGATGCAGCGCGGCAGCATGACGATTGAAACCAACAACGCCCCGATAGCGGCATTACCGATGCGACTCGGCGTAATGGAACAGCCCGGACTGATTCTGTTAAATCAGGCGAAAACCGATCCTGTTCTGTTGGTTGCAGCACCGGAAGCAACATTTAATGTAACGACCGGTTCGGATGTCAGCGACCCGACTCCAGACGGAACAAACAACAGCGGCTCGTTGCGCGAAGCGGTTCAGGAAGCTAACGGTAACGGTGTCGGCGCAGATATGATTACTTTCACCAATAACACTCCGACACTGACTATTGTCGGAAATGATAATTCGGGCGCGGGCGGCGACCTCGACATCAACGGCAGTTTGACCGTCATGGGCAACGGCGCGCCGACGACGATTCTCAGCACGACCTACACGGCAACGGGCAATAACGATCATAAGGTCTTCGGTGTTAATCAGGATGGAACTTTTCCTAGTCTGGCGGTCGGTTTCACCGGCGTAACAATTCAAAACGGTGTCAATCGGGCAGCCTTTGACGGAAGTTTCCAATACACGGGCGGCGGCGGCGATTTCTTTTTGATGGGGACGGGATACAGCTATTCGATGACCAATGTCATTGTGAGAAATAATTCGACGACGACCACCACGGCAAGTCACGGCGGCGGCATCAATGTAGATAGTCAGAATACCCAAACTGTCGGCGGCGCGAGTTCCGGCACTGTGACATTTACAAATGTTGCATTCACGGGAAACAGGAGCGATACGGAAGGCGGCGGACTAAATCTCGCGGCTGACAAACACGATGTAAATGTCACTAGCTGCACATTCGGCGGACCGACTGCGGCGGAGGGCAATCAGACGTTGATTGCGACGAACGGCAGAGGCGGCGGAATAGAAATCGAACACTCATTCGGCGGGACTGTCACGATCAGCGGCACAACCTTGATTCAAAACAACATCTCGGCAAGCACCGGCGGAGGAATAAATATCTTTGCAAATGAAAATGTCAGCATCACGGGCGCATCCATTCTGAACAATACATCAAATTCGAGTGGTTCAGGCTCGGCGACCGGCGGCGGCGTTTCCATTACCGAAACCGGCGTTGCCGGATTTACACCGACTATTTCGCTGACTAATTCGACTGTCAACAACAACATTGCGACCGCCGGAGCAGCCGGACAAGGCGGCGGCGTTTATTTCAATTCGGTTTATTCGGCGACGGTTTCCAATACCACGATCAGCGGTAATTCCGCCGACCGCGGAGCCGGGGTATTTAACGGCGGCGGCAGCGGAACGTCAACATTAACGATTAACAGCGGTTCGACCGTTTCAAATAATACGGCTTCGCTTTCGGGCGGCGGCGTGGCAAATGTAGATTTCTCGAGCGCACTGACTATTCTTAACGGAATCACGGTTGACAATAACACGGCAGGAAGCGGCGGCGACGGCATTGACCAGACGCTCGATGCGGGCGGCACGGGTTCGACGATGACTCTGCAAGGCACGGTCAACGTCAACAGCGGCGACAGCGTTTTCATCAGTCGCGGAACATTATCCGTTGCGGGAACCGCTAATGTTACGGGAGGTCTGACAAACGCGGGCGGCACGGTTTCAATTCCCGGTACAATGAATCTCAGCAGAGATTTCACATTTTCATCCGGCACGTTTTCGCAATCCGGCGGCACGGTAAATTTCAACGGCACGGTTGCCCAGCAAATCACCGGCGGAGCAGTTCCGACATTTTTCAATCTGACCGATTCAAATACGGCGGCGGCATTGTCGGTTATTAACAACGCCAATACGAACGGCACTTTGACGATCAATTCAAATGCGATTCTGAATCCGGCGGCAACAGTCATTATCGGCGGCGCGGGAACTTTGACCGGAAGCGGCACGGCTCGCGCCACGCGAATTGCGGCGACGGCGGATTTCCTGAATCAATATGCGATTACCAACAAATCACTGACCAATCTGACGGTTGATTACTTCGGAAACGGAGCGCAGACCATTAACGCGCTGACTTACGGCAATCTGAGAACTTCGACGAGCGGCGCGAAAACATTAGTTGGCTCGACGACGGTTTCCGGCAGTGTTTTAATCGGAACCGGAACGACGCTGACACTCGCCGGAAATACGCTTAATGTCGGCGGAGATTTTACCAATAACGGGGCATTTTCGGGAAGTTTCGCCAATTCATTGCTGGCACCGACGGTGGGCGGAAAAATCGTGTTGAACGGTTCGGTCGCGCAAAACATTAACGGCACGACAGCGACGATATTTAATGATTTGCAGATCAATAATGCAGCCGGCGTGACATTCGGTCAAAACGGCACTGTCAACGGAATTTTAACCCTGACGAATGGAACTTTTTCGCAGGGCGCAAACACCCTGACAATCGGTTCAGCCGGAAGCGTCAGCCGGACGAACGGTTATGTGATCGGCAAGGTGGCGAAAATTTTCGGCGGAGCCGGAAGTTTGATTTTTCCGGTCGGAACTGCCAACGGTTATTCGCCGGTTAATACGACGGTTTCGAGCGGCAGCGGCACATTAACCATCAATGCGACGCAAGGCGTTCATCCGAATGTCCCGATGCCGGGTTCGGCAATCGCGCGTTACTGGACAATAACGGGAACGGGAATGACGGCGAGTTTTACGTTCAATTATCTGCAAAGCGATGTCGTCGGACCAAATGAAGCGTTGTTCAATCTGATCAAAATCAACAACGGCGCAGTCACGGCGGTTTATCCGAACGCGCCGACGAGCGTGATTATTGATACGACGGCAAACACCGCGACGATCAATAACATCAGCAGCTTTTCGGATTGGACGCTCGGACAAGCCGTTCCGACGGCGGCTTCGTCTTCGATTGCGGGCAGAGTTTTGACGGCAAACGGGCGAGCAATCAGTCAGGCGACCTTAAAACTGACGGATTCGAGCGGTCGGGCGATTTCCGTCAGAACCAATAATTTCGGCAATTTTAATTTTGCGAGTTTGCCAAGCGGACAAAATTATATCGTTGCGGTGAGCGCGAAAGGCTATCAATTCGCCCAATCATCGAGCGTCATCAACTTGCAGCAAAACATCAGCAATTTCAATTTTACAGCGACGCGCTGATAAAATTCATAAAGGAACGCGAACATTCCTGTTCGCCGGTCAGTTTTTAGTTTGCTCAAAACAATTAAAAACTTGACCGGCGAACAGGAATGTTCGCGTTCCTTTTTAGTTTATTGTAAAATCCCCCTCAACCTTATGGAAAAAAAAGAGAAAATTATCATTGCTTTGAGTATTGCCGCGACGATTCTTGCGGGAGTTTTACATTTTGCGGGAGCTAATGCGGTGCTTTCATTTACGATGACGGCGGCGGCTCTCGCGCTGCTGGCGATGATCGTCGGCGACGCGACCGAGCAACTCGGCAGTCGTCTCGGTCCGGCGGCGACCGGCATTTTGCAATCGGGTTTGGGAAATCTGCCGGAGCTTTTCGTCTGCATTTTCGCCCTTCGCGCCGGTTTGCCGCACGTCGTTCAAGCCGCGCTGGTCGGTTCGATTCTCGGCAATTCCCTGTTCGTTTTCGGACTTGCGCTCTTTTTGGGCGGACTGAAAAACGGCACACAGAAATTCAAATCGGAAACGCCGCGAATGATCGTCACGCTGATGGTTCTCGCCGTTTCCGCGCTGATTATGCCGACGCTGGCGAAACAACTGCACACGCCCGCCGCCAATCATATAGATCATCTCGACATCGCGCTCGCCGTCGTTTTGCTGATCACGCTCGCGGCAAGCGTCTATTTTTCGATCAAAGGCGACAAGGCGATCAGCCCGAACGCGCAGGAATGCGACGAACACGCCGAATGGTCAATGCCTTTGACAATCGGGGTTCTCGCGGGCGCAGGCGCAGGCGCGGCGTTCGTCTCCGATTGGTTCGTCGAAGCCTTGCAGCCCGCGATGAATTCGCTCGGCATCAACGAAACCTTCGCCGGACTCGTGATCGTCGCCATCGCCGGCAACGCCATCGAAAACCTGATCGGCATTCAATTGGCTTGGAAAAATCAGGCTGATTATGCCGTCAGCGTGATCTTGAACAGTTCGCTGCAAATCGCGCTCGGTCTGTTCCCGATGCTCGTTTTGCTCTCGTTCGTGATCGGCGGTTCGGTTTTGACATTCGTGTTATCGCCGTTATTGGTCGTCGCGCTTTGCCTGACGACGATTGTCACGGCGTTCGTGATCTACGACGGCGAATCAATCTGGCTCGAAGGTTTGGCATTAATCGGATTATATTTCATCATCGCCGCTTCGTTTTGGTGGGGATAAACTGATTTTAGATTTTGGATTTTGGATTTTGGATTGAAGTTAAATGAGAATTTTTAAGATTATATTATCGCTAATTGGGACGACTGCGATTATTTTCTTGATTTTTATTATAATTTACGGTTTTCGGATAAAGCATCGCCGCGATAATTTTTCATTGGTGAAAACAGGACAATCGAAAGAAACAGTGATAAATTCAATGGGCAATGCTTCAGAAATTAGAGTTTGTAATTTTCCGATTTATGGAGGATTAAACAAATATATCGGTAATTGTGCTGAAATAATTACTTATCACGGAGTTACTGAAAGCTGGGCATTCGCATTTGATAGTAATGGAAATGTAGTTGAGAAATACTATTGGTTTTTGGATGATTATGGAAAACGTCCGCCCGATGTAGATTATTAGATGATTGATAAATATTTTGCAATGCTCTCAGATATATAGGTTGTCTTTACCGACTTGGATTGTTAAATTAATTATTACAAGGAGTAAAAAATTTATGACACCGGAAACACAAACAGACGGGAAAATTATTTCAGCGGCAGGTTACGACGTTACGCCGATTTCGACGGAGAAACGTGACCAGTTGGCGCAGGATTTAACGCCGGAAGAATATCGGGTTTTGGTAGATCACGGCACTGAACCGGCGTTTTGCGGAACGCTCACCGACAATAAGGAAGAAGGCGTTTACGCCTGCCGAATGTGCGGTCTGCCGTTGTTCGCGTCGGATTCAAAGTTTAATTCGGGAACGGGTTGGGCTTCATTTTATCAGCCGTTCGATCCGCAGCATTTGCGAGATATTCGGGATGTTTCGTATGGAATGGTCAGAATCGAAATTCGCTGCACCCGCTGCGACGGACATCAGGGACACGTTTTCCCCGACGGTCCGCCGCCGACCGGACAACGCTACTGTCTGAATTCCGCTGCACTCGAATTTTTTGCAGAAGGCACGGAAATACCGCAGAAATAATTTATTAACGGTGAACTGTAAGTGGTGAGTGATGAGTGTAAGAGTATTTCTTTTACTCACCACTCACCGTTCATCACTGACACTTAAAAATCATTTTCTGTCTTTGAATTGTTCAAATAATTCGGTGTGGCGGCTCGTCAGCGGGATCATTCTGCCGTTGATGAAGACGTATTTGACGTTGGTGCGCGGCTCTAAAATGTCGCCGTCAGTGACGACGAGATTAGCGATTTTGCCGATCTCGATTGAACCCAGTTTGTCGCTCAAACCTAAAATCTGCGCCGGGTAGAGCGTTACCGATTTGAGCGCGTCTTCCTTTGATAAACCATACGCACCCGCGAGTCCGGCGTGATACGGCAGATCGCGGATTTCCGGTCCGTCGTTGCCGGTCGAAATGCAGAATTTCACGCCTGCCGACTGCATTTTCGACGGTGCTTCAAACAAATAATCGTATGCGTCATCGTCCTGCACCGGCGAATTATAGATGTTGGTGTAGATGACCGGAATGTTATTTTTCTTTAATCCGTCCGCCGCTTTCCACGCTTCCTGACCGCCCAAAATGATCGCCTTGATCTTCATTTCTTCGACAAATTTGACGACGGCGCGGATGTCCCTTTCGCGTTCGGCGGTGAAAATCACCGGATTTGAACCGCGAACGTATGGAATCATCGCTTCGAGCCGGATGTCGTTCGGCGTGTATGGCAGAGTTTTGTCGGCGGCGTAGGCTTCTTTGGCACGGGCGAAGGTTTCGGTATCTTTGAAGGCTTTTTTCAAATCGTCAATCTGCGTGTCGCGGCGTTTGACGGCTTCGTTAAAATCAATTTGCGGAGAATTTTGCCCGAATCCGCCGAAGGTCGAGATGCGCGGAAAATTGACGACCAGACCGAATTGCGGGACGAGAGCCATTTCCGTCTGCGTCGAACCGAGCAGATTGATAATCGCGCCCTGACCGGCAATTAAATTTCCGCCGGGAAGCGAAAGAACGGTCGTGATGCCGTTGACGCGCGTCACGTTGATATGTGTCGAATGCGGATTAATGCCTTTCAAAGCCTTAGCGTTCGGATTCAAATTTCCTGTTTCCGCCGCGTCCACCGAACCCGGAACGCCGAGACCGATCTCCGAAAGTCCGAGCGAAGTTCCCGCGTCAATCATTCCCGGAAAAACCGAAAGACCTTTGCCGTCAATTCGTTCCGCGCCCGACGGAATTGCCGCATTTGCACCGACGGCGGCGATTTTACCATTCTGCACGACAACCGTGCCGTTTTCAATCGTCGCGCCCGAAACCGTCACGATTCGCGCATTAATGATGGCAAAAGTTCCCGCTTTGCCCATTACATTTTGTTCCGAACCGTCGTTTTGTGCGAAGACGGAAGAAATTGAACCGCAGATGAACACGGATAAACACAGATAAAGAAATGATTTCATAAAAGTTAAAACCGGCGCGAAACCGATGTGTTTTAAAACTGTAATTTCAGACTTTGAATCTTGAATCTCAAATCTTGAATCTTGAATCTCGAATCCCGAATTTTCCATTTTCCATTTTCCATTTTCCATTTTCATCAGTTTCCCCCGTCGTTTTCGTCGTGGTCTTCGATACGTTTGTCGGACGGAATTTTCGGCGGAGTCGCGCCGCTGCCCGGAGCTTTGTTGACATCCATCTTTTCGAGCATTTCGCGTTCTTTAACTAAATTAGCGCGATTCGCCGAATCTTTGGCGCGGTCGAAATAAACTTCGCCTTCGATCAGAGTCATTTCCGGGTGTGAATAGACGCTGAACGGATGGACGTTCCAGATGACGAGATCGCCGTCTTTGCCTAGGTCAATCGAGCCGGTTCGTTTATCAATGCCGAGTTGTTTCGCCGGGTTGAGCGTAATCATTCGGAGCGCGTCCTGTTCGGGAACACCGCCGTATTTTTCGACCTTTGCCGCGTCGAGATTCAGGCGGCGCATCCGTTCGTCGGAATCGGAATTGATCGAAACATTAACCCCATTTTTCCACAAAATATAAGCGTTATACGGAATCGCATCGAAGGCTTCGAGTTTGTAGCCCCAACTATCTGTAAAAATCGAAACGCCCGTGCCGCGTTTGGCGATTTCCGGCGCGATTTTGTAGGCTTCGAGACCGTGCTGCAAAGTGGCAATTTTAAAGCCGAATTCGTCCGCGAGCAACATTAAATTGAGATGTTCATCCGACCGATAACCGTGTGCGTGAACCAGTCTGTTGCCTTCCAAAACTTCGACCAGCGGTTCGAGTTCGAGATTGCGGCGCGGCTGCGTCTTGGTTTTCCCGGCTTTGAAATCATCCCAAGATTGTTTGTAATCACGCGCTTTCAAAAATTCTTCGCGCATAGATTCGATCACGCCCATCCGCGTTCGCGGGTAACGCACCGCGCCGCCGCGACCGCCGCCGTTGGTCTGTTTAGGGTTTTCGCCCATCGCAAATTTGATTCCCGGCGGCGCGTCCGCAATCGGATATTCCGACTGGTCTTTGCCCCATTTGAATTTGACGACCGTGTTTTGTCCGCCGATGGAATTTGCCGAACCGTGCAGCAGATTCGCCGTCGTCACGCCGCCCGCGAGCGCACGGTAAATCGTGATGTCGGTCGGATTCAAAATGTCGCGCGTCCTGACCATCGAAGTCACGTTGTAGGAAGATTCGTTGATGCTGCCGTCCATCATCGAATGCGAATGGCAGTCAATAATTCCGGGCGAAACGAATTTCCCGGTCGCGTCAATCGTCTGCGCGTTCGCCGAAGCGTTCAAATTTTTGCCGATTTTAGAGATTTTACCGTTCTCGATCAAAATATCGGTATTCTCCAAAGTTCCGTGCGAAGCGGTCAAAACCGTCGCGTTGCGAATCAAAACCTGCACCTTCGCCTGCGCTAAACCAACTGTCGGCGAAATCGCAAGAACGGCGAACATCAATATAAAAACCAGAGCTTTTCTCATCTTTTTCCTCTTAAAAAGTCATCGTCAATCGTTTTTGGTGATCGTTATTACCGATTACTCGAACATCTTTTGCATTTTGCGGAACATTTGTAAATCAATAAAGTAGCTGCTTCGGCTTAATCATTTTCCATTTTCCACTTTCCATTTTCCATTTGTTTACGGGTTTCTCGTTCCTGTAAACGGCACGGGACCTTGCGGCGAATCAATCGTGCCGCTGATGTTGCTGCCGTTGAGCGTGCCTTTGACGAAAATATCAATCTGCGAGCCGCCGAATTCGACGGTCGCGGCGAAATTAAATCCGTCCGTGGTCGCTTTGCCGTCCTTGATCGGCGTGTTGCCGAGTTGTGTCTGCAATGTGCCGGAAAGCGTTTCGCCCTGCTGCGTGAGCGCGAGTGTGCCGTTCAAAGGCTGTCCGGGAATTTGGATCGTAATGCTGTAATTGCCGCCGACACTCGCAAACGCAGACGCATTTCCGGTCGGTGCTGCGCCGCCGTTCGGTGCGGTCGCCGGTTTCTTCGCAGGTTCCTTCTGCTCGAATAATCTGCCGTCAACGAAAACCTGTGAAACGAAACGCTCTTTGCTGAAAACATCGCCGCGCACGACCGTCAAATTGGCGATTTTGCCTTTTTCAATCGAACCCAGTTGTTTGTCAACGCCCAAGATTTCCGCCGCGCTCAAGGTCATCGCCCTGATCGCCGCATCTTTGGATAAACCGTTTTCGGCAGTTTTTCCGGCGTTCGTAAAATAGTCGGCGAGATTTGTCAGTCCGCCCGATTCAAAGGCGAATTTTACGCCAGCCTGCTGCAATTTGGCGGCAGTCTTCGGCACTTCGGCGCGAAACCGGAGCAGTTCCAATGGTTCCGGATCGGCTTCGGGCGACGCGGCGGCAGTGCGTTTCGGGAAATTCAGCGACAGTAAAACCGGCACATTTTGCGCCTTTAATCGGTCGGTTAATTTTCCGGCTTCCTGTCCGCCCGCGATAATCGCTTTGAGACTGAATTCTTTTTGCAAGTCCAAAGCGCGTTCGATTTCGCGTTCGGAATTGGCGTTAAAAACAATCGGCATCTGCCCGTTGAGCAGTCCGATCAAGGCTTCGAGCGATTTATCCGATTCCGGGCGGCGCATTCCGCGCGAATCTTTGGCGTAGGCTTTTTGATTCGCCTGAAGCCGCTGCGCGTCGAGCATCATCTGGCGAAATTGCGCGAATGTGCCGAAAAGCGCGGTCGGAAATTGTCCGGTTTGGAGCGTCGCAAACGTCAGATGTTCAGCGACCGGCGATTTAACGACGATCTCCGAAACCGTCTCGCCCGCGAGATTAATGACTGCCGATTGTCCGTTGAAAATCCCCGTCCGGCTGACGGTC